>JAQSYI010000055.1 GCA_029256185.1 Paenibacillaceae bacterium | reverse complement strand
TCAGTATCAGTATCAGTATCAGTATCAGTATCAGTATCAGTATCAGTATCAGTATCAGTATCAGTATCAGTATCAGTATCAGTATCAGTATCAGTATCAAACAATTGGAGCATGCCCGGGATAAGCCCGCAGCTTCAGGGAAAGGCCAGCGGGGCGAGGAGCACAAGGCGCTGCTTCCTCAAAAAGTAGAAACGATCACAAAAAATAGAGATGGAAATACACCAAAAAAATAGATTGGACCAAAAGATAAAGATTTCGGAGTACCTTCACCGCGTGTTACCGTTAGGGCAGATTCAACTTGATCTGGAAGGAGGCGGACTTCGGTTGTGGTATCGATCTCATTTTCATTAGAGGAGATGATCCGTATAAGGATGGCAAAACTGATCATTTTATTGCAAGTGCAATCCATTAGTCACACGAAAGGGGTATAAATGATGTTAATGAATAAGCGGAATCGTTTGGTAGCTTATATCATGCTGGTACTTGTCTTCAGTACAATTTTTTCCGGTGGTTTTATAGTGAATGCTCAGGAGGATACGGCTCATACAACGGAATCTGCCGAGCCTGATGCCAATCTCATAGCCAACGGCGGCTTCGAGTCAGGCCTGTGGGGCACAAAAGCAGGGTCCGCGATTGATACGGCTGTAAAGCACAGCGGAAATCAGAGCGCCAGTATGACAGGAATCGCAACGGGACAATATCTGGGCAGCGGACTGATCCCCGTTCAGGCGGATGGAGTTTATGAGTTGTCCGCCTGGATCAAAACAGCCGATATATCCGCCCCGGAGGCAGCGAGTGTAAACATCCTGATGGTGGATGACAACAACAACGCTTTGGGCTGGTACAACAATACTATGAAGCTGATCAAAACCGGCGGCAGCCAGGAATGGACAAAGCATACGGCGGAATTTAGCACATTCGCAGTTGGAACCGTTTACATCAGGATATATGTGAGGTTGGACGGGAATGTCACAGGTACAGTATGGTTTGACGACATCACCGTGAAATCATCTTGCAATAGGCTGACCAACGGCGGCTTCGAGTCAGGCCTGTGGGGCACAAAAGCAGGGTCCGCGATTGACACGGCTGTTAAACACAGCGGAAATCAGAGCGCCAGCATGACAGGAACCGCAACGGGACAATATCTGGGCAGCGGATTGATCCCCGTTCAGGCGGATGAAGTTTATGAGCTGTCCGGTTGGATCAAAACAGCCAATGTATCCGTGCCGGATGCGGCAAGCATCAACATTTTAATGGCCGATGCCAATAAAAATTCCTTGGGCTGGTACAACAATGCCATGAAGCTGATCAAAACCGGAGACAGCCAGGAGTGGACGGAGTATACGGCAGAGGTGGGCCATCTTGTGCCTGACACCGCGTATATCAGGATATACGTCAGATTAGATGGGAATGTCACGGGTACGGCATGGTTTGACGACATTGCCTTTAAGCTGAAGGACCTGATCCTTGAGGTTAACGGTCCGACGGGCAACATATTTTCGTCCGATGAACCTGCTGTATTGAATCTCACCATGAAAAACTCCACTGTCCAGGATAGACTTGTTCATGTGGCCTACATTGTAAGGAATGAGAGCAACAATCCGCTCACAACCGGAAGCTTTGACGCAAATGTAGAGGCGGGAATGCTCTTCAGCAAGGAATTGAATGTTTCATCCGTAGAAGCATATGGATTATATACTCTGGAGGTCCATGCAACAGGAGACAACGGGAATATCAGCGAGCAGGGGCAATTCCCCTTCAGCAGAGTGCCGGCTTCAGCGGGAGAGGCGCAGGGAGGCATTTTTGGCACGGCTATTCATTTGATGGGCAAAACGGATGCAAGTCTTGTTGATACCTATCTTTCTTTGATCGCAGAGACAGGAATCAAGTGGGTAAGGGATGATGCGCGTTGGGCAAATGCGGAAACACTAAAAGGTCAAATCAGCATACCGGCTTCCTGGGACATGTTTGTGGATACGGCATTGTCCAAAGGCATCAGCCCTTTGTTGATTGTTGACTACGGCAACCCGTTTTATGATGGGGGAAATGCACCGTACACCGAAGAGGGAATTGCCGCTTATGCCCGTTATGCAGGCGAACTGGCCGGGCACTTTAAGGACAGGGTGGACCATTTTGAAATCTGGAATGAATGGAATATCGGAGGAGGCAATCCTGACCGCCTGCCGCCGGAAGCATATGCAAAAGTGCTTCAAGCGGCTTACACCGCCATTAAAGCTGCCAATCCTGATGCAGTGGTCATTGGATGTACGACCTCTGGCGCGGATGCCGAATGGATCAGGAGGGTACTGGCGGCAGGCGGCTATGATTATATGGATGCTGTCTCCATACATCCCTATACCTATCCCATTAACCCCGATGACGGAGGCTTCATAGCCGGTCTGCATTCGATTCATGCGCTGTTTCAGCCCTACGGCCCTGCGAAGCCGATATGGGTTACCGAAATAGGCTGGCCCACCAGTGAGGTAATCAGCCGCGGCGTAAGCGAGCGGATGTCGGGAGCGTATGCAGTCAGGATGTATACCCTGGCATTGAGCAGCGGGCTTGCGGATAAGGTTTTCTGGTACGATTTTAAGAATGACTATAAGCCGGAGACGAGTCTTGAAGGTCATTTCGGTCTGGTCAGAGGAGACCATGAATCTGTGCCCTGGTCGGCCAAAGCCAATTATGTGGCTTACCGCGCCCTTACCGGCCAGCTTTCGGAGGCGGATTATGTGGGTGCCTATACTGCGGGTGATCAGGTGCAGGCTTACCGGTTTCACCGCAATGCAGACGGCAAGGATATACTTGTGCTGTGGAGCAAAAAGGACTCCAAAAGCCTCCTGTTAAACCTCGGAGCCTCCAGCGCGGTATCGTTTGATTTGTTTGGCAACGGCAGCAGTCTGACCGCAGCGGCGAATGGAACCATGACTCTGCCGGTTTCCGGGGAGCCCGTATATGTGGAGGGGAATTTCGGCCAGGATATCGAGATTAAGGACCCTTATCACATCCAGGTGCTTCCCCAATTGAAGGAAACAGCGGCAGGAAAGCAATGGAATGTGGATATTGCCGTCAGCAACCATTTGGACACGGCATTATCCGGCGTGCTGCAAATACTGGATTCCTCACCCCGGGATCATGGAAGCGAAGAAAAACCTTTTACAATAGCGGCAAATGATTCGGCAACCGTTTCGTTCCAATTTCCGGGAGTACCGGAAGAAAGGCTGTATGATCTGAAGATAAAAACGACATTGGACAATGGAGCCGGCGCTGTTGTGGACCGCCGAATCAGTTTTCTCGCCGCCGTCCAAGCCGGTCAGGCGCCGGTGATTGACGGAATTCTGTCGCAGGACGAATGGGCGGCAGCAATGCCCGTCTCCATCAACCAGGCATCACAGGCACAGATGAGCGATTGGGGAGGAGTCCATGATCTAAGCGGCACAGCATATATCCAGTGGGATGAAGATCAGCTCTATTTCGCCGTTGCGGTCAATGATAATACCCATGCTCAAAATGGTGCAGGCAGCGATATGTGGAAGGGAGACAGCATCCAATTCGCCATCGACCCCGGCAGGAAAGCGGAGTTGCCCGTGCTTGGGTATAGTGAAATCGGGGTGGCGCTGAACCGGAATACCTCCAGTGTAATCCATTGGCGCTGGACTGCTGCGGCAGGAACAGCAGGTCTGAGCGAGGCGCAGTTTGCGGTGAAACGGGATGACGGCAGCGGTACGACCAGCTATGAAATGGCGATTCCCTGGAGCGCGTTATTGCCGGCCGGAATGACGGCGGCCCCTGGAGCGGATTTCGGATTTTCCATGCTGATTAATGATGATGACGGCTCGGGCAGACGGGGCTGGATGGAGTATATGAGCGGAATTGGCTCGTCCAAGGACCCGGACGCCTTTGGAGATATGCTTCTGGTTGATACGTCCGGCCATTAAGCGCCTGACACCGCCTAATTCCCCAAAAAGTAAGGACCGGCACAAAAAATGAGGATGAAAATCCTTCAAAAAAATATACGGAAGCAAAAGGTAGAGATTTCGCTTCTCCATGCCGCGTGTTACCGTTAGGGCAGATTCAACATCATGTCAGCCAGCACACGAAAGGAGAGATTCTCTTGCGGCAATCCGAAGGAATACGTCCGCACCCGCAGCCAGCCGGAGCTGCGCTGATCTCCGCTCGACCCAGGCAGGGGTGGAGGAAGCATGTCCTGCGGGACAAATATTTGTATCTGATGCTTGTACCGGTGGCCGTATATTTTCTGCTGTTCAAGTACGCCCCCCTTTTCGGGGAAATCATCGCCTTCAAGAACTACCGCCTGACTGAGGGCATCTGGGGAAGCGGCTGGGCGGGACTGGACCACTTCCGGAAGCTGTTCTCCAGCAGCGATTTTTTCATTGTGCTGCGCAATACCCTGCTGCTCAATCTGTACAATCTGGTGTTTGCCTTTCCGGTACCCATTATACTGGCGGTGCTCCTGAATGAGGTCCACTGGAATGGCTACAAGAGGGTGCTGCAGAACCTGCTCTACATCCCCCACTTTATTTCCTGGGTGGTGCTCGGCACCATTGTCATCGCCATGCTGTCTCCCTCCACGGGGATCGTCAACACGGTGCTGAAGCTCTTCGGGCTGGAGCCTGTCTACTTTATGGCCAGCTCCTTCTGGTGGCCGATATCCTTTGTGGTGTCGGGCATCTGGAAGGAGGCGGGCTTCGGCACCATCCTCTACATGGCCGCCATGGCGGGGATTGATCCCACACTCTATGAAGCAGCCAAGATCGATGGGGCGAGCAAGCTCCGGCAAATTTGGCATGTAACCCTGCCCGGCATCCGCAGCACTGCGGCGATTCTCTTGATCCTGCAGGTGGGGAGGATCATGGATGTGGGCTTCGAGCAGGTATACACCATGAAGAATCCCGCCGTCAACCAGGTGGCGGAGGTGATCAGCACCTATGTGTATACCAGGGGGATCGAAAATCTGCAATACAGCTACACCACGGCTCTTGGCCTGTTCCAGTCCGTGGTGGCGCTGATCCTGGTGGTCAGTGTCAACTGGCTGATCAAGGCCATGGGAGAACGAGGGCTGTGGTAGCCCGGACAGAGAGGAGAGGATCGTCCCATGAGGAGGACAAGAGGCTTAGGCTCAGCGGACCTGTTCCGCTGGCTCAACAACATCTTTCTGGCGTTATGCGCCGCTGCAACCGTATTTCCTTTTCTGAACATCATCGCCGTCTCCTTTAGCGGCAGCAGAGCCATCTCCGCAGGAGAGGTATTCCTGTGGCCCGTGGAATTCAACACGGAGACTTACCGGAATCTGATCGACGACGGGCAACTGATTGTGGCCATGAAGAACACCATTCTGATCACGGTTGTGGGCACTCTGCTGAACATGGTGTTCACCGTTCTGGCCGCTTATCCGTTATCCAAGCCCGGATTGCGGGGCAGAAGCATCATGCTGCAGGCCGTATTGTTCACCATGCTGTTCGGCGGCGGAATGATTCCCCACTTTCTGCTGATCAACGGCCTGGGACTGGTCAATACCTATTGGGCCATCTGGCTGCCTGCCCTGATCAGCGTCTATAACATGTTCGTCATGAAATCCTTCTTCGAGGGGCTGCCTGCGGAGGTGGAGGAATCGGCGGCTATGGACGGAGCCAACGAATGGGTGGTGCTGCTTAAGATCATCCTCCCGCTGTCCATGCCGGTAATTGCCGCCCTGACCCTGTTTTATGCCGTGGGCTGGTGGAATTCCTACATGAATGTGTTGATTTACATCCGCAGCACCGACAAAATGTCCTTGATGGTCAAGCTCTACCAGATGATCGATCTGGTCAGCCCGGAGATGCTCACAAGCGGTGAGGGAGTCACCGAACGGACTATTACGCCGGAGGGGGTACGGGCGGCGTCCATCGTATTTTCCATCATGCCGATTCTGTGTGTGTATCCGCTATTGCAAAAGCACTTCGTCAAGGGCGTCCTGCTGGGCTCCGTCAAAGGCTGATATCACAGGCTGCTCATTCCGCCTTGATATATTATAATGAATTCAGGAGGCTTACACATGAAAACCAGACAAAAGAAAAAGTGGGTTGCCTCGGCGGCTGCCTTATGCGTACTCGCCGGAACAGTAATGACCGGGTGTTCGGACAAAGAAGCGGGGGGCGCTTCCCCGTCCCCGGGAGCATCAGCTGCGGGAACGGCAACAGCCGACCCGTATGCCAGCCTGCCAAGAGCCGTCAGCTTCTCCATGTTCGACAGAGGCTCGGTTTCCAGCGACGAGGGCACTTATGAGAATAACCGTTGGGTGAAGTGGATCAGGGAGCAGTCCGGCATTGACGTAAAGGTCATTCCTGTCCCCCGAAACCAGGCTCAGGATAAGCTGAACGTGCTTATTGCCTCCAACCAGGCGCCTGATCTGATCTGGGAGTATGACCGGACCTATATCGGCAAGCTGATTTCCCAGGGCGCCATTCAGCCAGTGGACCAATATATTGAGAAATACAGCACCTCCTATAAGAAATATTTGCAGGAGCATCCCGATCTGAAGTCGTACCTGACCTTTGAAGGCAAAATGTACGCCGTCGCCACCGAGCGGACGTTGGATTCCATCGCCAATCATGGCATGTGGATCAGGCAGGACTGGCTGGATAAGCTGGGCTTGAAAGTGCCTGACAGCTTGGATGACTTGATCAAGGTTGCCAAGGCCTTCAAGGACCAGGACCCGGACGGCAACGGGAAGGCCGATACAACTCCCCTGGTGGGCAGCACAACCTTCGATGCTTACTCCGCCATGAATGCAGCCATCAACAGCCAGTGGTATCTGGAGGATGGCAAGATGAAGTACGGTGCTACGCTGGACCGCTTCGGAGATGCGCTGGCTCTGGAGAAGCAGATGTATGAAGAGGGACTGGTCGATAAGGAATATCTCACCGACAAGAACTACCAGCGGGCAATCCAGCTGTGGACTACAGGCAAAGCCGGCATCTTTGTGGGCAGCTGGGGCGGCAGCGCCATGGAAAACCATTTGAAGGCGATGCTGAAGAATGTGCCTGATGCCAATCCGGTGCCGCTGGAGCCGGTTTCCACCAAAAACGGCAAGTACGGCTTGTACCAGGAGACCAAGCCCTTCATCTTTGTTGCCTTCAATAAGGAGATGAAGAATCCCAAGGCGGCGGTAGAGTATCTGGACTGGCTGGTGGACAAGGGCTGGATGGCCTTGGTCAACGGCACGGAAGGCGTCCATTACAAGAATGTGAACGGAGTGGCCCAGCTGCTGGATGCAGATAAGTTCAAGAAGGAGGTCAGCTATGCCGGCGAGTATGCATTCTTGCGGAATGCCAAGTTCTCCCCTTCCGATCTTCTGGTGAAGGCCGCGCCTGATGAAGTCTCCCAGCGGTTGGCCGCATTGAGCCAGAAGGGGTTGGAGACGGCTACCAAGAATGCTTTCCGCCGGGATATTCCCTATCAGCCCAACTTCACGGAGCTGAACGATATTCAGACGGCGCTTAAGCCTTTCATCGAAGAAATCCGTGCCAAGGTGGCGATGCAGGGCAGCCAGTACACAGCAGCCTGGGGCATGGAGGAAATCCGCAAGGAATGGACGCGCCTCGGCGGGGAGAAGGTGGAGGCCAAGGCGCAGGAATGGTATGAAGCCAATAAAGCCAGCTTCAAATAATCCGTAAGCACCGTGCATCACGCACACGAAAGGAACAGGAGCATGAACAGTGTACAAAACCGGTGGATGAAAAAAATGATTACAGGCCTGATCATGTTTCTGTTCCTGATCATAACCGTGTCGGCGGTGCTGTTCTATCTGATTTTCACCGATGATTTGAAGGACCGGCTGATCCGCACCAATGTGGAGCTGCTGGAGCATATGGAGCAGAAGCTGGAGTTGGTGCTGAAGAGCGTGGACAACGAAGCCATCCAACTGGTCCAGTACGATGAGGTAAAGAAGTTTTTTGACGACAATCTGCCGCAAGGGGAGCGGACGGGCAACGATTACCGGATTGGCAGCCATATCGACAGACTTATCCGCAGCGATGAATATCTATTCTCCGTGGAGATGTACTCCTATTCCCAGGACCGGCTGGTGTCGGGGGATATTCTGACGGAGGAGATGAGGCTGAAGGATTATGCGTGGATCGGCCGCTTCGGGCAGTTGGACGGCTATTACGATTGGCTGGGCAGCCGCAAGCTGCTGCTCAGCAATTCCACCTTTCCCATTTACCGCAATGTGGTGACGTTTGTCCGGACGTATCCGCTGATTCACTCCGCCGGCGCCCGCAAGGGGGCCGTTGCCTTCAATTTGAAGGAGGAGCTGCTGGTGCCTCTGATTCACCATGAGGAGGATGCCCAGGGCTTGAACCTGGTGCTGGACAAGGACGGTCTGGTAGTCATCCATCCCGACCAAACCAGGCTGGGGGAAAGCTTGGGTTCCGCCCCCTTTGCGGCCCAGCTGGCGGCGGAGAACAAGAGCTCAGGCCACTTCAAGGCCAAGGTGGACAACAAGGCCTCCACGGTTTTCTACAAGGTGAATCCTTATTCAGGCTGGAGAATTGTGAGAATCGTCTCGGAGATCGAGTTGAACAAGCCCTTGACGGTGATCCGCAATACCTTGTTCGTTCTCTCTGCCCTGATCCTGCTTCTGGCGGCGGTGCTGGCTTTTGCCGTAGGAAGATGGACGTTCAGGCCGCTGGACCGGTTTATGGAGACGATTACCTCCAAGCTGAACGCCCTGTCCCCCCACCCCGGCGGCGGTATGGGAGGGGACGGCCTTAAGCTCCTGGAGTCCCGGTTCGAGGATATTCTGGTGAACAGCCGGCAGCTGCAGAATCAGGTCCGGGAGACTAAGCCCATTCTGAAATGGCAGTTGGTCATGGAGCTGCTGTCCGACTACAAAATTAATATCTCCAATACCAGACAGTATATGGATATGCTGGGAATGCAGCTGGATATGAACCGCTTTGTGGTGCTGGTGGCGGAGTTTGACCAGCGCCAGGAGATTTTGCCGCCACGGGATATGCATCTGTTCAACTATGCGCTGTGCAATGTGGCCGAGGAACTGATCCAGGCGGAGGGCAAGGGGGTGGCCATCGAGTTGGAAAACGGCTGCTGCGCCATTCTCATGAGCTTTCAGGAGGATGATGGGGAAGCCGAGCTCCGGGCCGGTGTGGTGGCGGATTTAATCAAAAATTATGTGGCGGAAAACTTCAAGCGGACGGTCACCATCGGCGTGGGCGGGCTGGCGGAATCGGCAGGGGAAATTCATCTGTCCTTCAAGCAGGCATGCCATGTGTTGGCCTACCGGCTGATTCTGGGGACGAATACGGTTATCACCCAGGATGATGTGCAAAGCGACGAGTCCGCCCAATTCTACCGGCTGCTGATCATGACCGACGGCATGATGGATTCCCTGAAGCTCCTGGAGGGGGAAAAGCTAAAAACGCAGATGGACCGTTGGTTCGACGCTTTCGCCCAATATGGTGTGCCTCCCGAGATGATCCGGCAGATGAATCTGCAGTGTCTCATGAAAGCCGCTGTAGTGGCAGGAGAGGTGGGAATTGAGCCGGAGCAATTCCGCATGCCCCAGGAAATGCAGGATTCCTTAAACCAGTACGACAGCCTGGAGGATATGAAGGGCTTTATGCTGTCCATGCTTCAGGAGTACATGGAGCAGATCCGGCACAAGCGCAACAGCCGGGAGAAAAATGATCTGATCGTCAAGGTGCTGGACTATATCCACGGCAATTTCGGCAGAGCGGATCTGTCGCTGAATCTGCTGGCGGAGGTATTCCACGTGAGTGTGTCCCATCTGAGCAAGCTGTTCAAGGAGCAGACGGAAAGTAATTTTATCGATTACCTGATGAATCTGCGCATCAATCAGGCCAAACGGCTGCTGTGGGAAACAGATTCGAAAATAAGAGATATTGCGGAAGCCGTGGGATACAGCAACGTCAACACCTTCATCCGCATTTTCAAAAAGCTGACGGCTCTTACGCCTTCCGAATTCCGGGAGCACAGGCAAAAGCAATAGCCGTCAGCAATCGGGGCTCTGCCCCGACCGCCTCCGCGGGGCAGGCTGCTCCCCATAAACCAATCTATGAGGGAATGTGAAGAAATGAATTCTAAACAAGAATGGAAAGCCCAATGGATCACATTCGCCGGGTGTCCCGATCATGCAGCGCCTGTATTCAGAAAAAAATTTCATTTACCAAGCCATATAAGAGACGCTCAAGTCCGTATATGCGGACTGGGCTTCTATGTGCTGAAAGTAAATGGCAGGCGCGTTGGCGATGATATGATGCAGCCTGCTTTTACAGCCTATGACAAAACGGTATTATATAATATTTACAATATAAGCAGATATTTGGATGAAGGCACAAATGAGATGGAAGTTACCTTGGGAAACGGCTGGTACAATGAAATGCAGCCCTCCGCATGGCAGTTTGAACATGCGGCTTGGCGTGCACAGCCCAAAATGACCGCAGAAGTGTATATCGATGAGGAGTTGTTCATCGTTTCCGATTCAAGCTGGGAATGCGCCCGGAGCGGCATCATATTCAATTCCCTTCGGTGCGGCGAAACCTTCGACGGAGGATATCAGATCGATGGATGGAGGCAGGCTTCCATTGCCCCTGCCCCCGGCGGTGTGATGAAGGAGCAGCGGATCCCTCCGGTAAGAGTGAGAAGCCTCATTGAACCTGTGGCGGTTATCCCGGGGCCATTGCCGGTCATATATGATTTTGGCGTCAATCTTTCCGGGAATGTGGAAATCAAGGTGACAGGCAAAAAGGGAAGCAAGGCAACGATCCAGTATTTCGAACTGCTGAGAACCACAAGGACACCGGACCTGGAAAGGTACAAGCAGCATGTGTATGATGACCGGTTTCAGCGTGACGAGTACATCCTGTCAGGCCAGGGAATCGAGATATGGCATAGCGAATTCAGCTACAACGGGTTTCGTTATGCAAGAGTTTATGGAGAGTATGAAACCATAGAGGTGGTTGCCCGTTGCTTCCATACCGATTTGCCCGATGCAGGAGGCTTGAGATGCGACAATCCTCATATCACCAAAATTCACGAAGCCGTGCGCCGCTCCACCTTAACCAATTTTCACCATATCCCCACCGACTGTCCGCATCGTGAAAAAAACGGATGGACCGGAGACGCGCATCTGTCCTGCGAGCAGGCGCTGTTCAATTTTGATATGAAGCAAGCTTATGTGAAATGGATGGATGATATTGCAGACTGTCAGCGTCCCAACGGCCGTATTCCTTGTATCGCGCCCACCAGCAGCTGGGGATATGACCATATGCTGTGCGGACCGGCCTGGGATGCCGTCCTATTCGTAATCCCCTGGCAGTTGTACCGGTACACGGGGAGGACCGAATATATTCAAATGTATTATGAACCGATGGAGCGGTATATCGGGTATCTCCAATCCATTCTTGACCATGGTATTTGCAGAATCGGTCTCGGTGATTGGTCTGTGCCAGTTGATGCCCCTGAATGCCCGACGGCATCATTGCTTACCGCGTATTCCTTTTACATTGCCGATTTATTCGGGAGGATATCCGGGGTTTTGCATAAGGAGGAGAACAGGCGGCAGGCTTGCCGGCTTGCAGATGAGATTAAGGCTTCGTTCTTGCGTGAATATGGCAAGCTTCAGACGGATAGTCAGCTTTTTTATGCCATGATGCTTTATTTTGGCCTTGCAGAGGATGTGTCCCAACCACTGGATCACCTTATAAGGACAGTGGAGAAAGCGGACTATCATATCATGGGTGGGATCTTTTGCTCAAAGATGCTTTTGGACGCTCTAACGGACAATGGGCATTTTGATGTTGCTTATAAAATTGCATCACAGAGGGATTTTCCGGGATGGGGCTATATGACGGACTTATGCGCGGGAACCTTGGGTGAAAACTGGTACGGCGGTTCGTCCATGAATCATCATATGTTTTCGGAAATTGGAGCCTGGTATTATAAGGCGCTTGCGGGATTCAATATTGACGATTGCAGTCCGGGATTTAAGCACATTCGGCTCACTCCCCACATTCCTCGCGATGTGCATGAATTTTGCGCCTGGCATCATACCCCTTACGGCAGACTGGAAATTTCATGGGACAAGGAGCACATCCGGCTCATTCTTCCCGAGGGAGTAGCGGCAACCCTTGTATATGAAGGTATAACCCAAGAGCTTGCTTCGGGAGAATACAGCTTCAATAAGTGCGCGCGCCGCGCATAGCTTGAGCCGGGTCAGCGGAGAGATATATGTATCAGGCTTCCTTGTTCGCATGACTCCCCATCAGGTGGAATCAACATTCATGGACTGTCCCTTTTTTCCAAATCCTTAATATATTGGCCCGGCGAAATAGTTTCATAACGCTTAAACATGCGGATAAAGGAATTGGCGTTGTTATAGCCCACCCTTGCAGCCAGCTCATTTATTTTTATATTCTCCTTCTGCAATATTTCCTTGGCTTTTTTGATCCGGTATATGTTGAGGTAGTCCTTGAAATTTTCGCCGGTTACATTCTTAAACAAGGTGCTGGTGTAAGCAACCGAAAAGCCCAGATGCTCAGCAAGATCTACAAGGGAAAAGTCGGTATGATAATTGTTCACAATATAGCTGTCAATACTTTTAATTACAGAATTCTCCAAATTATCAGATTGCTTTTTGAAGGCAGTTGCCATTGTATGAAAGATATACACAATCTTTTCTTCCAATTGCTTTTTATTTTCGCACATTCTCAGTTCGAGATAGATACGGGTTCCTTCATGGAAGAAATATTCTATGCTTTTGTTGGTAATTTCCATCACACGGTTAATGGTTGCACTTAAAGCAAAGATTAGCTGGGCATTTGTTTCAAGGCTAAGCGTTCTTTTTACAAGATTTCCTTGAACAATCCGTTGTGTAATGATATCGGCCTCCAACACATTGCCGCGAATCAGATTATGGATCAAGTCATGTTCAAGGTTAATAGGATAATAATAGGAGTCATGATCATAGGCTTTAATGGAATCGGCAAGGATGACTTTCTTTTCATCAATAGCAAAACGCTTATCCAGAACGTTTAGCGTTTTTTGAAAATTATCCGGTATATCTTCCGTGCTTTCGCAGGTTTCTCCGATCACTGCAATCAAACTAATAGAGATATGAGTCTCGATATCGGCAATAATGTGGTTGATGAGAGCAGTTAATTTTTGCCGGTCTCCATCCTTGGTTACAAAAACAAACTGGTTTTTTGACATTTCCAAGAATACATATTGAATATTGTTCTGTAAGTGGGCATTAATGTGGTTTGAAATAATGGAATCAATCATCACAAGCGCGTTGTTTTGCAGTTCATCCTCGAATTTGTCATACTCATCGATTTGAATAATCACAATTCGTACAGCTTCCTTAAGCAATTCAAGTCCATTATTTTCAATCTGCTCATGGATTTCGTCACCGGAAAGAAGGCCATGCAATAGACCTTTTAGAAAACGGTCTTTTTGCGGAAGCTTATTTTTTTGGATGGTGTCCAATAATTCCCGGTTAGTTTCGTGGATGTTGACCAATGTATTCTGGATATAAACAAATTCATCCTTTTCCTTGAAAGGTTCGAATTGGCCCAAGTGTCCCAATATGTTCTGTACCGGCTTATACAAATATTTGGACATTCTTAGAATAATCCAGTAGCCGAGCAGCAATAATGAAATGCACAAAAAACCGACCCGGATCAGCAATTGCTGAAGTGATTTAATAAAAAAGCTTTTCGAAGTTAAACACACATAGTACCAGTCAATGACACTGGATTTTTTCATTACGTATTCATAATCCCCGTCTGTCAACCCACTGTTTTCATTTGAAATAATCCTCTGACGCATTTGCGCGGAAAGCAGTTTTTCAATAATAGCTGCATTTTTGGAGGCTTCAATCGTGACAATTTGATCTGGCTTCAAGATGGCGATCGCTTCACTGGAAGATGAATCTTGAGATAAAAGCTGCTTTTTATCCAGGATATATAGTTCAATGGCATTTGCATCCGTAAAGCTCACATATTTTTTGGCAACAACCAGTTTGTTTTCTTGAGGGTTCCCGGGATTATCTACATTGAATGTCAAATAGGAAAGCGCACTGCTCAGATTGGCAAAATGGTTAGCGAAATATTCGGCGTCAACCGTAGCTGCACCAAGATTTTTGAAGAAGCCTTCAATGGATATGAGCCCCTCTTGTGAGACTACTGTACCATTGCCAAGCTTCAATAAAGCTACCGAAAACCCTAGCCGTGCAAACATAGGCTGTGACCTGGCAAGCTCATCACGAACCTTCATAACATTGTAGTTGTCTGTTTGCGTGGATTTCATGAATTTCATGATTTCCAGGTTATTGGAAAGCTGGGCCATGGTCTCAAAACCGAGGAGAAGGCTGTTATCGATATTGCGGCTTACCTGATCGAGAACGAGGTTTTGTGTGGTCTTTATCGTATTTTGATTGATTCGATTTGCCTGGAAAAAGATGGTGAAGGAGATTGTGGCAGTAAAAATAAAAAACAATATAAAATAGGTCAGAAAAATTCTTTTGTAAAAAGCTGCTTTTTTCAAAATCAGTCCCCC
This sequence comes from Paenibacillaceae bacterium, assembly GCA_029256185.1. Classification (GTDB taxonomy): domain Bacteria; phylum Bacillota; class Bacilli; order Paenibacillales; family NBRC-103111; genus Paenibacillus_AR. The sequence continues at coordinate 33,437 of JAQSYI010000055.1, read as the reverse complement.
AAGCTATGTAAGCGTTTGCTGATACAATTATACAAAGCAGCTTAGTTTCCCGCAAGCTTCAGGAAAAAATGCATACATCTCAATAATTGCATATGTTCTTGTGGATAGCTCAATTATCAAGGGATTAAGCGATTTTTTAACCATGAGCTAAAAATCGGAAGATACCGAAAGAAATGCTGATTTACTATCATGCAGTAGGGTATTACGATGGATTCGTGACAGAACAGTGGCTGCTCAACATCGATGTTGCTGCAAAATTCTTTGGGAGGGTAATGAATGAGAACGGATACAAGTTCTTTAAAAGCGGTTCCATACCAAACATGGACTCGACTGCGGAATGATTTGTGGAAGGATAGGTACTTGTATATTATCTTTGCTCCGGTTCTGGTGTTCTACATTATGTTTCATTATGTTCCTCTATATGGAATTCAGATTGCTTTTAAAAAGTACAATATCTTTGCCGGTATTACCCAAAGCCCATGGGTAGGATTGGATCAATTTGTTAAATTTTTTTCAGGACCTTATTTTTGGCGAACCCTGAAAAATACATTTGCGATTAGCTTCTACGGATTGGTATTTGGTTTTCCCATCCCGATTATTCTTGCCTTGCTATTAAATGAGGTAAAGACAGTATGGTACAAAAAAACAGTTCAGACGTTATCCTATTTGCCCCATTTTGTATCATCCGTAGTTATTGCCGGTATAGCAGTCAATTTCTTATCTCCCAGCCATGGTTTGGTGAATAATATCATTACATTTTTTGGAGGGGAACGAATCTATTTTTTAATTCAGCCCCAATTTTTTAGAACAATCTTTACCAGTATTAATATATGGGCTGGTGCAGGGTTCGCATCCATTATCTATATTGCAGCTCTTAGCGGTGTTGACTCGGAGCTGTACGAAGCGGCCAAGATTGATGGCGCCGGCAAATGGAAGCAGCTATGGAATATCACGCTTCCAGGGATTCTTCCTACTATTGTCATCATGCTGATCCTGAGAATAGGGCAGCTGTTGAATGTTGGGTACGAAATGATTATTCTGCTGTATCAACCGTCAACGTATGAGACCGGAGATGTTATTAGCTCTTATGTCTACAGGCAAGCTTTCCAGGGAGCGGATTACAGTCTTGCAACCGCAGTCGATTTGTTCGATAGCATGGTGGCGTTGATCCTTGTATTTGCAGCTAACAAAATCAGCAAAAAGATAACAGATACTGGTATATGGTAGGAGATGCAGATGAGAAGATCACTAGGCGAAAAAATATTTGGTGTAATTAATACCTTTATATTATCACTTGTTGGAATTTTGACGGTTTATCCGTTCATCTACCTTGCATCTGTTTCCGTTAGCAATGTAAGCGCTGTTGAGCGCGGGGCTGTATGGCTGCTGCCGCAGGGCTTCAATTTAAGTGCATACCAACGCTTGCTGCAGGATCCTGATATCTGGATCTCCTATAAAAACTCCATTATTTTGCTCGTAGTTGGTACTGCAGTGAACGTATTGTTGACCATATGCGCCGCTTATCCATTGTCACGAAAAAGATTCAGAGGAAAAATGATCTTCACCTTTATGATTGCCTTTACCATGTGGTTCAAAACACCGATGATCCCCTTTTACTTGATCATTCAGAAGTATGGATTGGATAATTCGTTGACATCGCTGATTGTTGGATTCGCCATTAGCGCATTTTACGTTATTTTGCTCAGGACGTATTTTCAATCCATTCCTGATGCCATGGAAGAATCGGCCAAGATTGACGGGGCAAATGATTTTATAATCATGGCCAGAATCTATCTGCCCTTATCCATTCCCTCCATTGCCGCCATTTCGCTGTATTATGCTGTAGGACGGTGGAATTCCTACTTTTGGGCGATGATCTTGCTGAGGGATGATAGCAAAGTAACCCTTCAGGTATTATTGAAGAAATTGGTTGTCCAAATGAACCTGAGTGACCAGATTGGCTTGGTCGGAGATTTTGGAGCAATCAATTCAGAGACCTTCATTTATGCTACTATTGTAATCGCCACAATTCCCATGCTGATTCTCTATCCGTTTGTACAAAAATATTTTGTACAAGGGATAATGGTCGGTGCGGTAAAAGGGTGATGCAAAGTGTATAATATAGCAATAAAAATCATAGGGAGGTTATGTTTTTGAAAACGAAAAAGGGTTTTATTGTTCTTACGGGCGCCTGTGTCCTGGCGGGGGCATTCGCAGGCTGTGCAAAAGAAGAGGTGGCTGCAGAAAAACCAACTGCAACGGCGGCCGCCAGCGCCTCTGCCGCCAGCGCGGCTGCTACCAAAGCCCCTGCCAGCAAGGAGCCGCTGACGCTTAGTATCTATTATCATTCTAACAACGGGACCTTTAATGATGATTGGGCCGTATTTAAGAAAGCCGCCGAGCTAACCAATATAAGCCTGAAGGGCGTGGTAGCCAAGGCTCAAAGCGACCGCAACGTTTCCTACAATACGACGATGGCTGTACGTCCCTTGCCGGATATCATTGCCAACAAAGTGAATGCAGTCAACGAATACGCTCTAATGGGTGCATATCAGCCTTTGGATGATTTAATTGAAAAGTATGCGCCCAATATCAAGAAATACCTGAATGAGCATCCGGGAGAAGACAAGAAGTGGAAAGCATCGGACGGGAAAACCTATTTTATTCCTAACGTGCAGGAGCAATATGTCAATAATACCTGGTTTATCAGAACAGATTGGCTGGAAAAGGCAGGATTGGAAATCCCTCAAAACGTCGATGAATTCTATCAGGCCATCAAAAAGATAAAAGACATGGATCCTAATGGTAATGGCCAAAAAGATGAAGTAGGAATTTTTGCACGGTCGGGCTTGAATACCGTAAGGGCGCTTTTGACTTTGTTTGGTGTTAAGGGCCAAAGCAATTTCTATTACTACGTAGATGATAATAATGAGATTAAAACCAGCTTCTATGAACCGGAATTCAAAAAGGGTATGACTGAGTTGGCCAAATGGTATAAGGAAGGCATTATCGACCAAGAGTTGTTCACCAGAACGAAGCCCAGAGAAACGCTGCTGGGTAATAACCAGGGAATCGCTACCTGGGATGCTCCGGGCAGCACCTCAACCTTTACCAGACGCTTGTCAGGTCAAATACCGGGCTTCAAATTGGAGATGATGACTCACCCCAAGGATGTAAACGGGAACAGAAATGATGTAACAAAGTCGTCCTTTGTAAATACAGAGGTATGGGGAATGTCGGCAGACAACAAGCGTCCCGAGGAAACGATGAAGTATTTTGACTTCTGGTATAGCGAAGAAGGCAAGGTATTGCTCTCCATGGGTGTTGAAGGAATATCATACGACGTTGTGAACGGACAACGCCAATTCAAGGATTCATTCGCCAATAATCCGGAGAAAGCCTTGAATGAGATGCTGGATACCATTGGGGGAGGACATCCCATCGGTGGATTTGTAACTATGGATTATTGGAAGGGATTGCTGGAGCCCAAAACATTCGATAAGCTTCAGAGCATTATGAAAGAGGTCAAATATGCAGACGGATATCCGCAGCTTCCGTTTACTAATGAAGAGGTAGACAAGAACCGTCAATTGTATGCTGCCATTCAGACTTATGCTATGGAGAAAATAAACAAGTGGGTATTGGGCGCAGAGCCTGTAGAAAGCTCTTATGATAACTTTGTGAAGGAACTCAAAAGCCTGGGAATGGATGAACTGCTGAAGATACACAATACAGCGTACAAGAGAATGAAGGATTCAAAATAATCGAGCTGTGGCTTAAGGCTCCTCCACTCGTTCAATCGTTCATAATGCGGCATTTACGAGTGGAGGAAGCCTGATTTGGGAGGTTAAGATATGGATGCTTTTCATTTGGAGAAGCTTAAGGCCCTGGAAGGAATTCATCCCAGATTGATGCTGGACAGGAACTGGATTGAACAAAGGAGACCGCTGTTGCATGGTGAGTTAGCCGACCGCTGGAACCGGTTTAAGGAACAGGCTGATTATCTGGCAATAGCGGAACCGCCCGCCTATTATCTTGATGCGGATATCCACGAGCTATGGCAGCGCAATGTTGGGGATAATGTTGCCAGTCTGGCGTTTGCTTATGCAATCAGCGGTGAGAAGAAATATATTGAAGGTGCTGAAAAATGGGCGCTGGCCTCCTGCAGTTATCCCACATGGGGAAGATATGAACCGGACCTTCCAATGGGACACCAATTGTTTGGGTTAGCGGTGTTTTATGATTGGTGCTACACAGCTATGAACCCGCAAGCCAAGGATGTTGTCAAACAAACATTAATCAAATATTCGCGTCAAATGTTTGAAGGGGCGAAAGGCGGCAGCTTCTGGGTGGATTGGAATCTGCAGAATCATATGTGGATTGGCATATGCGGCTTGGGAACAGCCGGGCTGGCTCTCTATGATCAAGTCCCGGAAGCCATGGAATGGATTGAATTATCCATCAAGAAATACGAAGACGTGATGTCTTCCTTGGGCGATGACGGAGCAAGCCATGAAGGTGTGATGTATTGGGGATATGGTATCAGTTGGATGATGCGTTTTATGGATGTGGCCAGAACATCGCTTGGTATCAATCTGTATGAAACGGCTTGGTTCAAGAATACGGCCAGTTACCGGTTGTACATGGGATTACCTATAGACTGCTGTACTGCTTCGGAGAATATTCTGGATTTTGCCGATTCATCCAGAAGCGATATAGATGGGATTGTATATATTATGGGAAAGCTGGCGGCCGAATACAAGCTGGGGTTTGCCCAATGGCTGTCAAAGGAAGCGCTGGAGAAAAAAATCGGGAATACGAGAAATTTCTGGCTAAGCATATTATGGTACGATCCACAGGTAGAGGCGGTACAGCCTGGAAGTCTGCCGGCAATGAGGCATTTTGACGATATGGGCTTCGTATCGGCACGTTCGGACTGGTCAGGCAAAGAGAGCATAGTGGCATTTAAATGCGGTCCTTTTCTTGGGCATAAAGCGGTGGATCTGAATAGCACGGAACCATTTTGCGACTGGGGCGGAGGTCATGTCCATCAGGATACGAACCATTTTACCCTTTATGGCGCAGGGGAATTTTTACTGAGAGATGACGGTTATGTGTACAAAACCACAGAAACTCATAACACATTGCTGGTGAACGGCAAGGGACAAACAGGCGGGGACCAGATGTGGTTTCATGGTGATGACTTACTCAAACGTAATGCCAAACCGTTAATCGACAAGGTTGTATCGACTTGCGACTATGACTATATGGTAGGAGACGGCACTCCGGCTTATGATCCCGGGCTTGGATTGCTTCAATACCATAGGCATCTTGTGTTTGTAAAACCTAATATCTTGTTGGTGATCGATGATATAGAAGCGAAGCCGGATTGTGAATTGGAGCTGAGATTTTTCCCGGAATCACAAGTGATGCTGCGTGCGGAGGAGGGCCAACTGCTGGTCGGCAAAAGGTCGCTGTTGTTAATCAACCCGTTGGAAAATGAGAATGCGGAAGACCGATTTGAAAGCATAGAGGTGCCTGTTAATATCAACGGAGATCTTCAGCAAAAGCTTGTCTTTAGAAGAACCTGCCGAAAAGGAGGGAAGTGGCAAAGCGTAGTTGCAATCTCCTGGAATGAGGCGCCATGCTGCCCCGTATATGTACAGGCAAAAATAAGCGGCAGCAAGTTTGAATTCAACACTGGCGGTAAAAAAGTGGAGGTGGATATTGATTCAAGAGAAGTGACTGTGGAGGATGTAAAAACGGAAGCAGCTTGTATCAACAGCAATGCAGATTTGGCGGGAATTATCATCAATGATAAAATACTTGATGGTTTTTCGCCAGACAGACAGGAATACAGCTACGATACCTCTCACGGTGTCAAGGTGGTGCGTAACCCCGATAATCAGTTGAAAATTTGGGGGATTCCGCATAATATTGCTGCAAAGATGGAAGAGGTCCGGCCTGAAGGCAGCTTTGGACAGTACAGATGGATTGTTGCTGCTGCTGACGGCTCCCAAAGCAAGGTATATACGCTAACGGTTGAAGGCTCTGAATTGGCAGTAGACCGGGTAGAGATTCAGAAGGTAACAGCAGGCGGAAACCCGGCGGCAAGTGTACCTGAGGTTGTTCTGGATGACGATCCCAATACCTATTGGGCAACAGAAGGAGACGGGCAATTTTTGTTATTTGATTTGGGGACTGAAAAGCCAATAAAAGGAGTGGACATTGGTTGGCTGAAGGGAGATATCAGGCGAGCATGCTTTGATATTAATATTTCTCTTGATGGGATTGAATTTGACTCTGTATTGCCGGACATGAAAAGCAGCGGAACCACAACCTTGCCTGAATATTATGCTGTTGGTGAGGTTGCGGCCAGATATGTAAAGATTGTGTGCCATGGTAATACATTGAATGGATGGAATAGCATCACTCAGGTAGCCATATACCAGTAGGGTTCAAACTGAGGGTTGAAAGGATGTAGAGAATGAAAGCACTTATTGCGATAACAGATGAGACTACGGTTAATTTTTTCTTTAATCAAGCTGTATTGAACCGGTTGCAAGGAATGTGTGAAGTGGAATTTCTGAATCAAGCCAACAATCTTAAAGACCGTGTGCGCGGGAAAGACATTATCCTTACAAGCTGGGGTTCGCCCAAGCTGACCAAGGAGGTTCTTGAAGAGGCGGACAGCTTGAAGTTTTATGGCCATGCTGCGGGAACCGTCGTACCTTACATTGATTCCGGCATCTTTACTAAAGGGATCAAGATAGTGAATGGGAATGTTGCCCTTGCACGGTCTACGGCAGAGTGTACGCTTATGCTTATGCTTGCAGGAACGTGGAAGATTAAAGAAAATATGAACAAAACCCGTTTGGGCATTTGGAGTGACCTGAAAGGTGATAAGCCTTCCGGTCTTTACAGGAAAACGGTGGGCATTGTCGGTTTGGGCGAGATTTCACGGGAGGTCATCCGCCTGATTGCTCCATTCGAGTGCAGAATCCTGCTGTACTCCCCTCATTGCACGGCCGGAGAGGCCAATGATCTGCAGGTTGAGCTATGCAGTCTGGAGGAATTGCTGGTTCAAAGCGATATCATCTCTCTGCATAATACTCTTACAGAGAAGACCAGAGGGATGATTAGTGATGCCGAGTTATCCCAAATTAAGGATGGAGCCCTGTTCGTAAACACTGCCCGTGGACCAATTGTACAGCAGGAGGCATTGAAAAAGCATGTTATAAACGGAAGAATATATGCAGCTTTGGATGTTTATGAGGAAGAACCCTTGCCTCCTGACAGCGAATGGACAAAGTTTGATAATGTGATTGCAACTCCTCATTGTGGGGGCTATTCAGAATATTGGATGGGAAAGATTTCGACTGTCATTGTAGATGAAATAGAACGATTTCTTCATGGAAGGCCGCTCCAATATGAAATTACAGAAGAACGGTTCACCCGGTTGACGTTAAAATAAACGCTTTGACTCAGCTTCAATGACCGCTTTACGCTAAATCCGCAAAAGCAGGAGAAAGAAGGAGGAATTGAACATGCTTCGACGTTTGACCTCATTTATCCTAATAGCGGCAATTATGCTGGGCATGCGCATCACTACCGCACATGGAACCCCTGTTTTATTCGACACCGATTTCAACTCACAGACCGCGGGCGCACCGCCCAGCGGTTGGAATTTCTCCCGTACGGAGTGGGGAAGCTTTACCGTGGAGCAGAGGGAAGATGCCAATTATCTGGCTGTGGAGGACTTTGGCGGAGACTCGGGGCCTTACGGCCTTTACCGTTTTGCGCCGATGACGGGCGCCAATACCATCCATACCAAGTTTCAGATCGTACACCATTCAGGCATCGAGTTTATGCCGGGAGGTGCAAACGGATACAATACGGGCATACGTCTGAACGTATCCTCTGCCAATACGCTTTCCGTGGAATCCTCCAAAAATGTAGTCTATGCCGATCCTCTCCCCGGATACCGCTTGCCGGCGGGAACATGGATGGAGTTGTGGCTGACCTTTGATACGGACGCCGGGACAGCTGACCTGTTTCTCCAATCTTCCGTATTTTCGGGGTATGCGGGAGCCGTCGGAGAGAAAGGCCGGATTGTAGACGATTATCTCATTGTGCAGGATATACCGTTGTCCGCTGCCAACATTGGCACGTTGGGCTACGGAACCTATAAGGGTGCAGGGACGACCCTCATTGCCTTTGCGAAGGGCATGGCGGGGATTGCTCCACCCATTGCAATTCCAAAGGCATCCTTTGACACGGCGTTTAACCTGCAGATGGATGGAGAGTCGCCCCTGGGTTGGGAAATTCAGCGCGGGGAATTAGGTTCCTTCACCATTAAACAAGAAGGCGGCGGTACTTCCTATCTGGCGGTAGAGGATTACGGCGGCGATTCCGGACCTTACGGCGTGTATCGCTTTGATCCCATGGCAGGTGACAATACGATTTACGCCAAATTCCAGGTCGTACAGCATTCAAGTCTGGAGCTTATGCCGTCAGGCGCTTCCGGCTTCACGGGAGGATTGCGTTTCATGGTGTCCTCCGCAAATTCCTTCTACATTGAAACTGCTGCAGGAGGGCGCTATACAGAGCCCCTTCCGGGATACCGTATACCAGCGGGCACCTGGGTTGAGCTATGGCTGCGCTATGATACCAATGCGAACAAGGCCGACTTGTTTCTCCGCTCCGATGTGTTTGGAAGCTATCGGGGCTATGTGGACAGTCTTAGCCGGATCAGCGGGGATTATCTTGTCATTCCCGATATTCCCCTTGAGGTTCCGAACATCGGCACTGTTGCCTATGGCACATACAAGGGCGCGGGCAAAACACGGATTGAGCAAATCAGCGGCGGGCCGGGAAATGGGGCTCCCATTGATATTCCGGAAGGAAATGACCGGCCCGACCCGCCTGAGCCGCCGGATGTCTCCCGGTATATTGCCGATAAAGAGACGGTCCTGGCGCGATTGAACGATTATGCAGGCACCCACTCCAGATTGTTCGTCCGGCAAAATCAATGGAGCGCACTCTCTGCGAAAATACAGTCTCCGCAAGCTGGAGAACTGTACACGCAGGCGGTGCAAATTGTCCAAGAGGCCATGGACGCCCCTCTCTATGTGGAAGCGGGAGACACCTCTCCGGATGAAAACCAGCGGCATATCGGTGATAATATCACAGCATTCTCGTTTATGTACAAGGTTACAGGCAATACGGATTACCTGGATGCAGCCGTAGAGTGGACGCAACTGGCGCTTAACCTTTCCAAGTTCGGCGCCGCCAATAATGATCTTGCCTCCGGACATATTCTCTTCGGCATGGGCCTGATGTACGACTGGCTGTATGATGATCTGGACGCAACGCTGAAAGCGGCGATCTATGACAAGCTGTTCGAACGTGCGTCTTACATGAACTATATCTACACCCATAACCAAAAAACCTGGACGTGGGAATATCTGCAAAATCATGGCTGGATCAACCTGACCGGCATGATAACCGCGGGTCTTGCGATTTACGGCGAGGACACCGGCAATGACGCGGAAATTCTTACCTGGTTTGAAAGCGCCCAGGAATTTTTCGCCCATACGTTTACACTTTATGGACCAGACGGCGCAAGCCAGGAAGGAGTGGGCTATTGGAGCTATGGTGTAAGCGTGCTGCTGCGCTACGCAGAGCTTGCCGAAACCTTCTTCGGCATTGATGCGTTCTCCTCGGAATGGCTGGAGAATACGGGACTCTACCGGTTGTATGCGTCTTATCCTCGGGGGGGCTGGGACATCCGCCGGACCAGTGTGAATATTGGAGACGCCTTGGGATATGACTTCAACGGCCCTACCAATGTGCTCTATCATTTGGCTGCACGCTACGACCAGCCGGTATTATTATGGCTCGCCGATACGATGCTGGAGGATGGAATGACCTGGGACTCGGCGGATTCGGTATGGGAGAGCCTGCTCTATTATGATCCCGCGACGCAGGCCCAACTGCCGGACAATTTGCCTGCTTTGCGCGAATTTGAGGATTTTGGCATGATTTTTACCCGCAGCGGGTGGCAAGACGACGCAAGCGCTCTTTACTTCCGGTCCGGGCCGTTCCTGGGCAAGCAGGCCACCACCTACACGCAGGCTTATCCGGCTAAACCCGACTTTGGCAGCGCACATATGCATCCGGACTCCAATGGCTTCGTACTGTTTGGCGGCAACGAGGTGCTTATCCGCGACGATGGTTACGCCTACAAAACAACGGGGAACCACAATACGCTATTGGTGAACGGGACGGGACAAATGGGGGAAAACGCCGCTTGGTTCAACAGCGCCAGGGATCTTAACCTGTCCTATGCCTTTCCTGAGATTTCCAAGACCGTAACCGCCGGCACTTACGACTACTTCGTGGGCGCCAGCGCTGCGGCCTATCCGGGCAGTGCGGGTCTGACCAAGTTCAACCGTCATATGCTGTATCTCAAGGCGGACAATATCCTTATCGTCGCAGATGATATAACGGCCAAGCAGGAGGCAAACTTCGAACTGCGCCTATTCCCGGAATCTCAGAACATTACGCCTCTGGGCAACGGAGCACTGGTTCGCACCGGAGCTGCCAATCTGTTTATCGACAATCTTGTGCCCGAAGAAAGCAGCCTGAGTGTAGAGAACCTAAGTGTCAAAACCAATATAGCAGGCGCCTCCGGCCAGCGCAAGGCGGTTGTCTCCAGAAAGACAGGCGAGAGCATGCTTAATGTAACAGCGGTCTCGTGGTCCGGTTCCGGGGCAGTTCCTGCCAAAGTCAGCGCTCAGCAGGACGGCAGAACGATTATTATTACTGCCAGCGGTAAGGAATATACCCTTGACCTGGATACGATGCAGGTAACAGCCGGCAACGGCGGCGGGGGAGCCGCTGCGCCCGGCTTGACAGGGGTACTCATAAACGGCATTCCATTGGAGGGTATGACGCCAGAACAGTATAGCTACAATTTTGACCTGGACGATTATCCTCTCAATATGCGCAAACGGGATGAAATAAGCGTCCTGGCCATCCCTTCAGGAGACGGCATGACGGTGGAAACGCAAGTGCCTGCCCAATTCCCCGGTCAGATTTCCATCCGCGTATCCGCCGGAGCCCAGGAGGCTACTTACACGGTGAGCGTGACAGGTGCGACTTACCATGTTGAGCGTTTGCCTCTTTTCACCGTGGAAGACGTTAACCCGGAAAATCCGGGCAATCTGCCCTCCGCCGCATTGGACGGTCTGGACAGCACCTACTGGACGCAAAATGGGGAGGGTGTATATGTGGACTTTGATCTTGGCGGGGCCAAGGAAATAAGCGGTTTTGATATGGGGCTGTTCCGGGGGGCGGAACGGGTCAGCTATTTTCACCTGGAAGCCTCCGGAGACGGCGAATCCTTTTACGAGATATACCGGGGGGAGAGCAGCGGTTTGACGGGAGAACCTGAGTATTACGCCTTGCCTCAAAAGATCACGGCCCGGTATCTCCGGGTGGTGGGCCATGGGAATTCGGCCGGCCATTTGTGGTTCAGCATCAGTGAATTCGGAGCATACCGGGACCTGGAGGAATAGACTGAAAGCGTGGTCTTTGATTTCTTTGACAATCGTGCGTTTTCGGACAGCAAACCCTGCGGGCCCTGCTATTACACCTCGCCAATTATGGACAGTAATGTTAGCATCAACTTTATTCCCCAATCCCGCCAAGATGCTTGAGGTAGGACAATGTCGATTGTTTGCTTTGCCATCGCGCCAGAATAAGAGCTGCACTTTACACAGCGAAGGGCATCGGTGATTTTCACCGGAGCCCTTTTGCTGTTCTGTTCATTATTTCTCCTCGCGGTAGTCCTGGGCAAGAACCTCCAGCGCTCCTGTCTCCGGATCGATGATGAAGCCGTGCACCGGAACCGCCTTGGGAAACAGCGGATGGCGGCGGATCAGCCGCACGCTGTTCATCACACCCTCCTCGGCGCTGTCGAAGCCGCGCAGGAAGCGGTCCATACGGATGCCCGCATTCTCCAGGGTTTCGATCGCCAACGGATCGATGCCATGGAGCGCAAACTTGCTGACCATACCCTGTGTATCCAGCTTGTTCATGCCGCAGCCGTGATGGCCGATGACGAAGACTTCACGCGCGTCCAATTCATAGACGGCGACCAAGATGCTCCGCATGGCGCTGCCGAAGGGCTGGGTGAGGATGGCGCCGGCGTTCTTGATAAACTTGGCGTCGCCGTTCTTGAAGCCGAGCGCTTTGGGAAGCAGCTCCACCAGTCTGGTGTCCATGCAGGTGAGGACGGCAACTTGCTTGTCGGGATATTTATCGGTTAAATACGCCTCGTATTGCTTATCCGCAACAAAGCTTTTGTTGAATTCCAAGATGCTTGGAACAATGGACATTTCTCGGGAACCTCCCCACATTTCTTATGCTCTCTATTATTCATAGAAAATCAAGCGGAGTCAATCTCCTTGATTTACCTATTCTACCCGTTGCTTCATTGATACGCATGTTTGACCGCATCGCGGTATGCGTTGGGCGTTATCCCCTTGTGCTTCTTGAACAGCTGGGAGAAATGCGGCGCGCTGAAGCCGCCCACGCTTCGGCCGATTTCGGCGATGGAGCTGTTGGTATTGGCAAGCAATGCGCAAGCTTCCCGGATACGGTGGCTCGCCACATAATCGGACAAGGTCATGCCGGTATGCTTCTTGAACAAATGAGAAATATGATAGGGGGACAGATGCAGCTCCCGGGACAGCGTCTCCAGTGAGAAGGGCTGACGGAAGTTCGCTTCGACCCACTCCAGCATTCTCTCCACGTGACCGGTGGTTTTCTCATAGGCGGGTTGACCCGCATCCATCTCGAAGACATGCATTTGGAGATGGCGCAGCAATGTGATCAGGAACAGCATCTGATCCTCCAGATCGGGCGCCCCTCCCGAGCGTGTCTGAATCTTGTCATAGCTGTACAGCAAGTTATCCAAGCTCCGGTCTCCGCCGAATGTGAATACCTGACGCTGGAGGACCCCCTTGGCCATTCTCCGCAGAAAGGCCTGCAATTTGGGGAATTGCTGCAGGCAGGGCTCCAGAATATAAGGATCGAAGGTAAGATTCGTTCTTACATAAGTGGAGCCGTCCTTCATCGGCACATCCACCTTGTGCAGTTGAAACGGCTGAAAACAGAACAGCGTATCCCTGCCCAGCTCATATGGCTGCCGCTCAAGCATCACCGTTCCCGTTCCCTCATGGATATAAAGCAGCTCGATGCCTTGGTGAGCATGCAGCATCAGCCAGTTCTCGCGGCTGATTTCTTTTCTGTACTTCAGGAAAAAAGCGTTGGGTCCCAGATCCATGGGCTTGACCAACATGGCGGAGAACACCTCTCAATGACGGTAAAATCGCAATTTGGCTATATTATAGCACAACTTTTCTTAACAGGAACGGGGGTATAATCAAGCCATAAACCAATTGCAGGAGGATTGCAACATGTGGAAGAAAGCAATTGAGGAAGCTTTGCATATTACCAGCTCCAATATCGGGCGATTCGGCAGCCATTTCCCGCATGTCAGTGAAAACAGCAGCAGCAAGTATGTGCTCCTCGACCATGGGTGGACCAACGGGTTTTGGCCGGGCATTCTGTGGCTGAGCTACGAGTATTCCGGAGAACGCATCTTCCGGGATGCAGCAGCCGGTGCGGTTGAACGTCTCCGCGAGAGGCTGAAGAACAATGTTGATCTGGATAACCATGATATCGGCTTCTTGTATTCTTTATCCTCCAAGGCGCAATGGATCATTGAGAAGGATGCGGCCGCCCGGCAGCTGACGCTGGAGGCCGCCCAAGTGCTGATGAAGCGCTGGAGGGAGAAGCTGGGCGTTATCCAGGCATGGGGGGCGAAGGACGATCCGCACAACGGGGGCCGCATCATCATCGACTGCTTGATGAACCTGCCGCTCTTGCATTGGGCCTCCCGGATCTCCGGCGACAATGCGTACCGCGAAGCTGCAGCCTCTCATACCGAGCTGAGCCGCCGTTTTCTCGTGCGCGGTGATGATTCCTCCTATCATACCTTCTGGTTCGATCCTAAGACAGGCGACTCCTTCCGCGGGGGGACACATCAGGGCTGCCGGGACGGCTCCACCTGGACCCGCGGACAAGCATGGGGGATCTACGGATTCGCCCTTGCCTACCGCTGCTTGCAGCGTCCCGAGTATCTGGAGACAAGCAAACGGCTGGCCGATTATTTCGCTGACCGCCTTCCGGAGGATGGTGTTGTCTATTGGGACTTCGACGTGCCGCAGGAGCCGCAGAGCATGCGGGACAGCTCCGCTTCGGCTATTGCTGCCTGCGGAATGCTGGAGCTCTGCAGCCTCCTCTCCCCCCATGATCCGTTGTATGAAAAATTGCTTAGAACGGCGCACCGTTCCGTGGAAAGCCTGGTCTGCCGTTATTCTACCGCAGGCGACGAAAATCCGGAGGGATTCCTGAACCGGGGGTCGTATTCGGTGCGGGCGGGCCGATCACCGGACGATTATACGATTTGGGGGGATTACTTCTACTTGGAAGCACTGATGAGGCTGGAGAAGGGGATTCCCGGATACTGGTATGAGCGTTAGGAAAAGGAGCCTTCCGTTATAAGGATGGTCTGACGACGAGTGGAGGGAAAGCGTATGGCATATGATACAGCGATTCGGAAGCAATGGCTGGAGTGGATGCTGCAGATTGGCAAACCGGTGCTGGTTGCATTGGCGGAGCGGAAGCTGAAGGAACGGATGCCTGTTCAAGGCAAGCTGGATGACCGCAGCGAGTATACGCATCTGGAGGCGCTTGGCCGGCTGCTGGTCGGGATGGCTCCCTGGTTGGAGCTTACGGGTCTGACCGGTGAGGAAGAGGAGTGCCGCGGCATGATGGCGCACTTGGCGAGAGAGGCCATTGACGCCGCTACCGATCCTGCCTCTCCCGACTTTATGAATTTCTCCCGGGGGCACCAGCCGATTGTGGACGCCGCCTTTTTGTCCCATGCGCTGGTCCGTGCACCCAATGAACTGCTTGGCAGGCTTGAAGGGCCGGTGCGGCAGAATCTGGTCCAATGCCTCAAGGCCACCCGTTCGAGAAAGCCGAACTACAGCAATTGGCTGCTCTTTGGGGCAATGACAGAAACAGCATTGCAGCAGCTCGGCGAGGCCTGGGACCCCATGAGAATCGATTTTGCCCTGAAAAAGCACAGTGAATGGTATCTGGGCGATGGCGTCTACGGGGATGGCCCGGACTTTCACTGGGATTACTACAACAGCTTCGTCATTCAACCGATGCTGGTGGATATTGTGCAGACCATGGGCCCGCACTCTCCCGATTGGGAGAAGCTTGCCGCTGATGTGCTCCGCCGGGCGGCCCGCCATGCGGAGCAGCAGGAACGGCTGATCTCGCCGGAGGGCACATTTCCTCCCGTCGGACGGTCCATCGCCTACCGCTTCGGCGCCTTTCAGTTGCTCTCCCAAGCAGCGCTTCAAGGCTGGCTGCCGGCGGGGCTGGCGCCAAACCAGGTCCGCTGCGCGCTGACCGCTGTTATCCGCCGCATGATGGAAGCCCCGGGGACCTTCGACCCGGACGGCTGGCTGCGGATCGGATTCTGCGGAGGCCAGCCGGATATCGGTGAAGGATATATTTCTACAGGCAGCTTATATTTGTGCGCAGCCGTGTTCCTGCCTCTCGGATTGCCCCCTGGGCATCCGTTCTGGCAAGGGGAAGCGGATTGGACCTCCAAGAAAGCATGGGCCGGCCAGGCGTTTCCTATGGACCACGCGCTTAGATAAAAGACGGCCTGTAACTTGCAACCATTGATTAACATCGGACCCCATCTGTCAAAAGAAGGGGTTTTTATTTTTCGGAGAGAATATATAGTGGCTTTTGAATGGAAAATGGGGCCGGAAAATTCCATGCAGGAAAGTGCAAACTGCAAAAGAGTACAAATTGATCCCCGCAGCCGCTGCAAAAAAAGAGGATTGCCGGTTCAAAATAAAGCGTATTATGGTGTTCCTGTGCACAACGGGCCCTTCAAGGCGCCTTACACGTATCCATAAAGTTAAAAAGGGAGGATCAACATGTTTACCAACCAAACTGTCAGAAAAGCAATACTGGCCATTCCCGTCTTGACGCTTGCCGCCACTATGGGATTGGCCGGCTGCGGCAAGTCCGGCAGCAACAGCTCAAGCCAGGGTGAGGCCACGCCAAGCAAGCCGCTGGAGGTCAGCATCATGACCATACTGCTCAGTTCCACCCCAACCGCCGATGACAATCCCATCAAGCAGGCGATTGAGAAGGCGACAAACTCCAAGCTGAACATTCAATGGGTATCCGGCAATAATTACGCAGACAAGCTAAATGTAACCCTGGCTTCGGGGGATATCTCCAACCTGATTCTTATTAATGATCCCTTCATTCCGGTGTTTCGCAATGCAGTGGCCCAAGGCGCGTTCTGGGACCTTACCCCTTATATCAAGGATTATCCCAATCTGAGCACCAAGGTCTCCGAGACGGCCTGGGAACTGACCAAAATGGAGGACGGCAAAAACTATGGCGTTCCGCGTCCGCGCCCGTCCGAGGCGGATTCCTTCTTCGTTCTCCGCAAGGACTGGCTGGATCAGGCAGGCCTGAAGGAACCGAAAACTACGGATGAATTGTATCAGGTATTGAAGGCATTCGCGGAGAAGGATCCGGACAAGAACGGCAAGAACGATACGGTTCCTTTTGCAGCGTACCTGAATGCTCCCGTGGATATGGGGGCCCTGCTCCAACTGGAGAACAGCTTCACAGGCGTCAACGGCAAGTGGAAGTATAAGGACGGAGGATTGGTGAACTTCAATTTCCTCCCGGAAATGCGCCAGGCTATTGAATTCGAGAAAAAGCTGTATGATGAAAAGCTGATTCCGGAGGATTTTGCCTCCCTGAAGCTGTCGCAAGCCAATGATCTGTTCAAGGCCGGCAAGTCAGGCGCGTTAATGGAAAAGTCGGGCACCATGAACGGCTATTATGACATTCTGAAAAAGCTGGATGCCAACTTCAAGGACATTTACTTCTATCCGCTCACCAGCCTCAACGGTTACAATCCCAAGGGTCCCGGCTTTTCCGGCATCCTGGCGATTCCGAAGTCTGTCTCCGAGGAAAAGATGAAGCAGATTTTGAAGCTGATTGATACTTGGATGAATGATGATGTATTCACGTTCCAGAAAAATGGGATTGAAGGGATCCATTACAAAATGGAAAACGGCAAGATGATTATTGACGAGGAAGCGAAAGCGAGCTCCACTGCCTCCAACTTCAACCAAATTGTTTATGTAGCCGACCCTTATGACAGCGCTACGAAAAATTATTTCTCGCAAGAGGCCGACAAACTCTACAGATCCATTCAAGACGAGCGCGCCAAATCCAGTGTGGAGGATATCTCCATTGGTCTATATTCCCCGACTGCCCAGAAGTTCCTTCCGGAATTTGACAAGTCGGTGATCGACCTGAAGACCAAGATTATTCTCGGACGGGAGCCGATTACAGCCTGGGATGATTTCGTATCAAAAATGAAAGCCGATCCTAATGTCGCGAAGATGACGCAAGAACTAAGCGACGCTTACCAGAAACGGGCCGGAAAATAATGAACGGAGGGACAGTCGGTTCATACCCGGCTGTCCTTCTCCATATGGGGAAATGAGCCAGACGAGTCGCTTAACAACAATGATGAACAAACCGTAGGAGGAAAACGCAATGTTTGATATCCAAGCTTTCAGGGAGCCGGGCTCCGAATACCGGGTTCACCCCTTCTGGTTCTGGAACGGGGAGATGCAGGACGAACAGATTCGCCTGCAGATTGGCGAGATGGCGGAGAAAGGAGTGGGGGGCTTCTTTGTCTGCGCCAGACAAGGTCTGAAGGTTCCTTATCTGTCGGAAGCCTGGTTCGGGAAGGTCAGAACCGCTGTTGAAGCGGCCAGGGAGTATGGCTTGAACGTCTGGTTGTATGACGAATACCCTTATCCCAGCGGCATTGCCGGAGGAGAGGTGGTACTGGAGCATCCCGGCGCCAAGCACTGCTCCCTTGTCTGCAGTACAGAGCGCGCCGCGGGAGGGCAGCGGGTGGAGCTCGAGCTGCCGTGGGCGCGGATTGTGTACGCCAAGGCTGTTCCTATCGGAGCCGGAGGAGAACGGCTCTGGCATCAGGCGGTGGATGTGCGGCGCAGAATCGGCAACTGCCAGACGGAGCCCATCTTCCAGAAGGCGGGTCTGACCGCTTACAACCAGAAACGGTTTTTTAGCTACCATACCGTGCAGAAGCTGGACTGGACTGCCCCTGCCGGGGAATGGGAGATCATCATCGCCCAGGAGCAGGAGCTGGAGGACTTCAAGTACTACGGCACCTTCGTGGATCCCTGCAACCGGGAGGCGATGGCCACTTTCATCCGGCTGACCCATGAGCGGTACGCCGAGCATCTGTCCGAATACTTCGGCAATACGATTAAAGGGATGTTCACCGACGAAATCGGCCTGATCGGCAAGCTCCCCTGGAGTCCCAGGCTGGCCGAAAGCTTCAAGGAGCGCAACGGTTATGACCTCCGCGACCATATGGAGGCGCTCTTCTTCGCGGAAGCTCCGCAGGCGCCCAAGATCCGGTACGATTACTTCCAGACGGTTCACGAATTGCTGCTTGCCAGCTATCACAAGCAGGTTCATGACTGGTGCGAAAGCCGGGGCCTGCAGTATGTAACCGAGGTTCCATCCGTGAGGGCCACCACCCAGATTTACAGTCATGTGCCGGGGGGCGACACAGCGCATGAAAAGCTGGGGCGGTCCTTGGACTGGATTCTGGAACGCAATGCCGTCAACTTCCGCAGCAATCCCAAGATGGTCAGCTCTGTGGCGCGGCAATTGGGCAGGAAACGGAATTTGATCGAATGCTTCCACAGTGTGGGCTGGTCCATGACGCTTCAGGATGCCAGATGGATGATCGACCGGATGGCAGCCTTCGGAACGAACTTCTTCAATTTCCATGCCTTCTTCTATACACTGGACGGTCTGGTCAAGCATGACGCACCGCCTTCCCAGTTTCTGCAGAATCCGTACTGGAAGCACTTCCGCAAGCTGGGCGATTACATCGGGCGGATCTGCTATGCCATGAGCACAGGAGCTGCGGATATCTCCATAGCGGTAGTGCAGCCGACAACCTCCCTGTGGACCCATCTGGGCAACCCCCTGCACGGCTTCGGCTATGGCGGCGAAGACCGGACGGAGAAGGGCAAGCTGGAGGAGCTGAAGCGCTGGTGGGGCGGCATCTGCAATGGCTTGTCCAGAAACGGCACGGAATTTGACCATCTGGACGCAGAGCTGCTGGGACAGGCGGCGCTTGAAGGGCGGGAGCTTGTGCTGGGGGACGCCCGCTATTCCATCCTTATCTTGCCGCCGCTGGCCAATCTGGAGGAAGCTGCCTGGGCCAAGCTGACGAGTTTTGTCCGGTCCGGCGGCACGGTAGTCAGCCTGGGGCAGCTTCCTTACGAGCAGATCGGTTCCTTGCCGCACAGTCCGGGAGAGGTCCGCCGCATCTTCGGGCTGCCGGAGGAAGGCGAGCCAAGCTTTTGGAGCAGCGCTGGCGGCGGGGGAGCAGCTTCCTCCGAACCGGTCTGGAGCAAAGGGAGCGGGGAGGCATACCATCTTGCTTTCCCTGCGTTCGCGGACATGCAGGATGCTATGAAGGCGCTGCTGGAGCTGTTGAACCGGCTGCACCCGCCCAAGGTGGAGCTGCTGCCTGCTGCAGACGACCTGGGTCTGCTGCGCCAAACCAGGCGTCTGGGACCCGATGCCGCCTTGTTCTTCGTGAGCAATCAGGAAGGGGCAGCGCGGGAAACGGTTCTGCGGGTCAGCCCCGAGTTCTGGGAGGCAGCCGGAGGGGAATGCCCTCTGCCCGTATCATTTACCCGGTTATCCCTGGACGACGGCTCGGAGGAACGGCTCCAGGCAGAATGGAACGACGGCTGGTGGACCCTGCCGCTGCAGTTGGCCCCATATACCTCGCAGTTGGTCCTGTTCCGTCTGGCAGCCGGAGAAGAACAGGTCCCACCGGATAATGAGGGCTCCCGGCCCTGGAGCCTGGAGGTGGATGCCTCCATGAATTGGCGCATGAGGCCGCTCGAATCCAATGCCCTGCGCCTGGATGTCTTCCGGATGAGGGTCAGCCGCGGCCAGGGAGCTCCGCTGCTGGAGGGCAGGCAGGTGCCGGTCAAAACCTTCATTGACCAATGCGCCGACCTGGCTGCCGACGCTCTGCTGCCTGTCAGCCTAAGCCAAATGTTCGGCACGCCGCTGCGGCTGGCCATGGATTATCCCCTGGCTGTTGTCTACAGCACGGAAGTGGACATCCGGGGAGCAGCCGGGGATGTGCGGCTGGTCATGGATCAGGGCGCCATATCGGGAGCGCGGACCATCCGCATCAACGGCCGCGTCCTGGATCAGTCCCTGTTCCACTCCATGCCTCTGTATGATCATATGAATACCGGCTGTGACATAACGGCCTATCTGCGGGAGGGAATCAATACCATTGCCGTCGATGTAGAGGTGGGGCATGACTGGGACGGGGTAGTGGATGCCCTATATCTGACAGGTTCATTCCAGGTGGAGCATGACGGAAGCCGCGCCGTCTTGACGGAAGCTGAAGCAGCCGGCCAGCCGGCAGTCCTGAAGGCGGGACCCTATCCGGGCCATCCGTTTTATGCAGGCGATATGTCCTTCGCCCGGACAGTCTGGCTGGATGCTATTCCGGAGGCCGACAGCTTCGAACTGGTCTTTGCCAAGGCCGACTCCGAATTCCATGATTGCGCCGAGGTGCTGGTCAACGGACATTCCCTGGGGGCTCGCGCCTGGCTGCCCTACAAGTGGCAGGGGCCTGCGGAATGGCTGCGCCAAGGAGAGAATCAGATTGAGGTCAGAGTGGCCACAACCCTGATCGGTTTGCTGGAGGGGCGGTATTTCGACTACGCCGCTCATGCTGCCAGACCCGTGTTTGGAGACGGAGAGCCCGTCAGGTAAGCTGCTGCAAAAATGTCGCAGCGGGCAAAAATGTTGAAATGGGCATTTGTCTGGGGACCGCACGGGAGCGGCGCCTGCAAAATTGTATGATTGCCAGTTTTAACGGCTGTGCGATACGTTGGGATTGCAGTCAGCTGAGATGGCTGTCCATCAATCAAGGAAGGTGAACTTTACATGAGCGCTGTAAGTCAGCAAAGCGTTGTTCCGAAGGACGGAGCCGGCAGTTTCATCGCCAAGTCCCGGCTGTCCCGGCTGTGGAGGGACCTGCGGCGGGACAGATTTCTGTACCTGCTGGCCCTGCCCGGCATCCTGTTTTTTATCGTATTCAAGTATATTCCCTTGGGGGGAGTGGTCATCGCCTTCCAGAATTATTCCCCGTTTGCAGGGATAACGGGCAGCGAGTGGGTGGGATTTGAGCATTTTGAACGCTTTTTCTCCAATCCCGAATTTTTGACTCTTTTCCGCAACACCATAGCCATCAATCTGATGAGCCTGATTTTCTTCTTCCCGTTGCCTATTGTACTGTCGCTTATGATGAATGAAGTGAGAAGTGTAGTCTATAAGCGGGTTGTCCAATCCGTTGTGTATATGCCTCATTTCCTGTCCTGGGTCATTATCTCCGGTTTGACTTTCCTGTTGTTTGCCAAAGGGGAGGGTCTGGTTAACAAGCTGCTGGAGGCGCTCGGCGCATCCCGTATTGACTTCCTGACCAATTCCAATCTGTTCTGGATCATGCTGACCATTCAGTCCATCTGGAAGGAATGCGGCTGGGGCACCATCCTGTTCCTGGCGGCCATGGCCGGCATTGATCCGGGTGTATACGAGGCAGCCCGGATGGACGGAGCCAACAGGCTGCGCCAGATGTGGCATGTCACACTGCCTGCGATCCGCAGCGTCATTGTTGTCCTGCTGATACTAAGACTTGGCCATATGATGGACGTAGGCTTCGAGCAGGTATTCCTGATGTACAACGGCGCCGTATCGGAGGTAGCGGAGGTGTTCGATACGTATGTCTACCGGATGGGCATCCAGCAGGGACAATTCAGTTACAGCACAGCGGCCGGCTTGTTTAAATCGGTGGTGGGCCTGACCCTGGTTGTCATTTCCAATTGGGCTTCAAAGAAAATGGGTGAAGAAGGCGTATACTAAATGGTATTGCCTAATGCCTTCCAGACCTGACAAGGAGGAGTACCATGAGAACCGGTTCGGGCGACCGCGTGTTTGGTGTGATCAACATCATCTTGCTCGGTTTGATTGCAATAGTGACTTTCTTTCCATTATATTATGTGCTCGTCGTTTCGTTTACGGACCCTGCGGAATATGTCCGCAAAAGCTTCGTGCTGTTTCCGACCAAATGGTCGCTGGAATCATACAAATTCCTGTTTGCGACAGGGGCGTTCTCCCGTTCCATCGGCGTGAGCATCTATGTGACGTTGGTGGGAACGGCATGCAGCCTTGCTGTAACCGCAGCGTTCGCTTATACCCTGTCCCGCAAACGGCTGCGGGGGCGGAGAATAATGCTGCTTCTGATCCTGTTGACGGTTCTGTTCAACCCCGGCATCATTCCCAACTATCTGCTGGTGCGGGAGCTTCATCTTATCGACAGTCTCTGGGCGCTGATCCTGCCGGCCTTGGCCAGCGGCTGGAATGTGATCCTGATGAAAAACTTCTTTGACAGCATTCCGGCAGAGCTGGAGGAATCTGCGGCTATGGACGGGTGCAACGATCTCATGACCTTTTTCCGCATTATCCTTCCGCTGTCGCTGCCTTCGCTGGCCGCGTTCGGTTTGTTCTATGCGGTAGGCTACTGGAACCAGTTCTTCAACGCCATGATCTATATTAATAATGCAGCCAAATGGCCCTTGCAGGTGATGCTGCAGAATATTCTGCTCAATGCCAACAGCACCGAACTTCGCAACGATGCCACAGCCGTTCCCCCTCCTATGGAGACGCTGAAAATGGCGGCGGTAATTGTGGCGACTGTACCCATTCTGCTGGTCTATCCTTTCCTGCAGAAGCATTTTGCCAAGGGGGCCATGGTCGGTTCGGTTAAGGGCTAGACCGGGGCCGGGAAGCGAATGGTGAAGGTAATTTTGCTGAGCCTGTCGAAGTAAGCTTGCAAGTAAACTGTCGCGGAAGGTGATCTTATCTTGTCAGGAATCTGGAAGCCAAGGTTCGGCCAACTGAAGGGAATCAGGTCCCGCAGCCGCTTTTTTCGCAAGAGTCTTGGGCTTACTTTGCTGATTGCCAGCATTCCCGGCCTGATCATCGGATTCAGCACCTATTGGCTGGCTACGCATAACCTGCAGGAAAAGCTGGAAAAGCAGCACCTGAACCTGATTGAACAACGGGCAACTAATATTGACGAACAATTGAACTATCTGGAGATGACCATGTCCCACTGGGCGTTTGACACGAAGTTTGATGACAAGCTTCGTTCCCTTGATTATGCCTATGGCTTCGAGCAGGTGCAGGAGTTGTTCCGCACCTTGCTTATGCTGGAGGGGACGCATCCTTTTTTGCAAAATGTGGAGCTGTTCCTGAACAATGAACGTCCCGTACGTTTCCAGAAGGATCGTTACACGTATATTACCGCCCCCCAGGAGCTTGAGGTATACAATTCTCTCCTGAAGCACAGCAACTCTGCCATGTGGACCAATCTGTATCCCTATGGCAGCCCCGGCACGCTCACCCTGGTCAACAAGATTCCCGGCGGCAGCTTGTCCCCATTCGGCATCATTGTGGCCACAATCAACAAGGCCAAGCTGGTGGAGGCGCTGAAGATCCTGACTCCTTACAACGAAGGGGAAACGCTGCTGATGGATGCGGAGGGAAACTGGGAGGTGTCAACCAGCAGCCAGCCGCAGCCTGAGTTTGCAGAAGCTCTCCGGCAGGCGTATAAGGAGCGGGCGGAGGCGCCTGCCGGCGGATCGTTTTTGTTCCAGCACGGAAAAAGCAACTATTCCGTTTCTTATGGACAGTTCAACCGGCTCGGATTTAAATGGGTGTACGTTTCCGCGGCGCCGTTGACTTCGATTATTGCTCCGGTAGTGACCATATCCAAATGGATTCTGTATATCAGCTCCGTCTGCCTGATGGTAGCCCTGCTGCTGTCCTGGCTGGTATCCAAGCGGATCTATTCGCCGGTAGAACGATTGGCCAGGCTTTTGACCCGAAATGATTCCTCCGTTCCTGCCAATTCTGATGAGTTTGAAATGCTGGAGGAGGAATGGAAGCAGCTGGAGAGCGAGCGGGTAGCCCTCCAATCCAGGCTGAAGGAGCAGCTGCCGGCGCTGCGGGACGGCTTCTTCCTGCAATTGGTCCAAGGTTACCTGTTCGCACTGGATGAAAGCGAGCTGCGGCAGCGCATGCGGCATTATGGCTGGACTAACGGCGAGGAGCAGTACGGGGCGCTGCTCGTTCACCTGACCGGCTTCTCCGGCTTGAAGGGAAGATTCTCGCTGGGCGATGAGAATCTGGTCACCTTCGCTGCGGCCAACATTATGCAGGAGCTGGCGGGGAAGCATTATGCACAGGCTGAAGTGGTCAATTTCCATAATTTCTCCATCGGGCTGCTGATCGCCCAGCCCGCTGACGAACCGGACAAATGGCTGAGGGATGACGTTGACCAGTTTTGTGCAGAGCTGATTCAGACGATTAACCATATTATCCGCATGAAGGTTACTGTTGCGATCAGCAAGCAGGTGTCCCATGCCAAGCAAATTCCCCATATCTTTGAAGAGGTTAAGCTGGCCATGGCTTACCGGGAGCTGCATGATGAGAACCAGGTTATCTGGACGGAGGAATTGGCGAAGGCGGAGCCGGCAGGGGGATATCCCTTCGCGTTGGATAAGGAGATCGTAAGCTCGCTGCGAAGCGGTCTGGAGGAAGAAGCGGGACGGCTGATCGGCCAGTTTATGGATGAGCTGTCGGCTAACAGCTCCACAGAATTTCATATCCAGCAGGGGATGCTCCAGCTGTTGGGCAGCATCCGTTATGCCGCGCTCCAATCCAGCATGAATCCGGTGCAGCTTTTTGGCAGCACCAATATCTACGAGGAGCTGGCGGGAATCAAGGAACGCGGGGAAATATTGGGCTGGTTCAGACACAGAATCGTCCGTGCGATGGTGAAGGAGATGATCAGCCGCCAGGATTACCATCTGAAGCATATTGTGGAGAAGGTCGTTCTCTATCTGCAGGAGCATTACATGATGGGCCTGTCGCTGGAATCCTGCGCCGATCAGTACGGCACCAGCCCTTATACGTTAAGCCGGGCGTTCAAGCAGATTACGGGAGTCAATTTTATTGACTATCTGACCAATATCCGCATTGATAACGCCAAAGCGCTGCTGCTCGAGCCGGATCTGAAAATCAATGAGGTAGCGGAGCGCGTCGGTTACCAGCACAGCTATTTCAACCGCATCTTCAAAAAATATACGGGAATAACCCCCAGCCAGTACCGCGAGCTGAACAGCCTTCAGAGCGGGGAGTAAAAAGATAGTTTGCCAAGGGAGGCGTGAGAGAAGCATGGAAGAAAGATATATGGATGAACCAAGCAGCATGTTTGCGGCTTGCGGCAGCAATCCGGAAGCTGTGCTCACGGCGGTGGCCAACCGTTATGTGGGCCACAATCCGCCGCATCCTATGACCTGCCGGGCTTTTTGTGCCGACGGCATTCTGAAAAAGCATGATTACAGCTATGATTTCAATCTGGCGGAGCGCTTCCCCGGGATGGATAACGGCGAGCATATCTATGCCTGGTCCAAGCTGTGGAGCGACCAGCCGGCGCCAATGAGCTTTATTCTGCATTGCTACGGTCCGCTTCAGTTCTGGGTGAACGGAATCCCGTTCTATAAAGCAAGCATTGTTGATGAGCAGAACGATAAGCGGAGAATCGGCGTAACGGTGGAGCTGCAGCAGGGCTGGAACCATCTGGTGCTGGATTTCACCAAAACAGAGGCGGGCTGCGGCGGTTCCTTCGGTCCGGGCTCCTACAAGAGCAGGCCGGTCCATGTGCTGGCGCCGACACCGGAACGGAGCGGCCATGAGGGCTGGATCTTCACCGGCCCCATGAGGAAGCTGCCGCAGCCGCCCGGACCCGGGCTTGATGAATCCGCAGGCATCGTCTGGCATCCCCGGCTGGATTGGGGGGCGCAGCGGACTGCTCCGGCTATGGCGCGGATTTTCGGCGGTTTGTCTGGCCGCCGGGCGATAGCGTGGACGAGGCTGGTTAGCACGCTGCCGGCAGGGACGCAGGCCGAGCTGAGGGGACGCGCTTATAGTCCCGCCGAGCTTTATGTAGACGGTGCCAAAGCTGCAGAGATTCCGGAGGGGCCATTCGCGGTGCCGGTTGCCCTTGATTGGGGCAGGCATGATCTGGTTGTCCGCTGTGCTTCGGACAAGGAGAATTGGGGATTCGCGTGGGAGGAGCCGCAGGCCGGAATCGCGCTGGAAATGCCGTTCCCGGTGCAGGGCAGCAGGGACGCCTGGTTGTACGCAGGTCCTTTCGCAGCGGAGGAGCCGCTGCCTTCTGTGAGCGGAATGCCGTATGAGCTGATTCCCGCTAAGGAGGGGGACACCTACTGGCGGTTGGATCAACCCCATACCTGGGTCCGGCTGTTCGGGGAGAATGCGCTGTTCGGCAAATGGAACTATCCCCTGGGAGTAACGCTGTACGGACTGCTGCAAGCGGGCACGCTGCTGAAGCGGCAGGACCTGCTCGATTATGTGCGCCGCCATGTGGAGAGCTGCACCCGGTTGTACCGGTATGCCATCTGGGACCGTGACCGCTTCGGAGCGGCCGGGGTGCTGAATACGATGGCTACTCTGGACAGCTTGGATGACTGCGGCTCCTTCGGCGCCACCATGCTGCTGCTGCTTCAGGATTGCAGTCTGGCAGGAGCCGACGAGCTTGCAGAGCTGATCGGCGATTACATCGGCCGTGTTCAGTATCGGCTGCCCACAGGGGCTCTGTTCCGCAAGTCGCGCAATCCTGACTGGGTTCACGAGACAGTGTGGTGTGATGACCTGTACATGAGCGTACCGTTTCTATGCCGGTATTATATGCGGACAGGGGATCAGCGGTATCTGGATGATGCGGCCAACCAGTTTATCCAGTTCCGGAAGCTGATGTACATGCCGGAGCAGCAGATTATGTCGCATGTGTATGTTGTTACCTTGGGCAAGGCGACCCGGGTGCCTTGGGGGAGGGGCAACGGCTGGGTGCTGTTCTCTCTGTCCGAGCTGCTGGCGGCTATGCCGGAGAAGCACAGCCGGCGGGAGGAATTGCTGCGCTTCTTCCGGGAGCTGTGTCATGGCTATCTCCGGCTGCAAGGCAGCAACGGCCTGTGGCACCAGGTTCTGACGGACCATGAATCGTATGAGGAAACCTCCTGCACCTCCATGTTCCTGTATGCCTTCGCCCGGGGCATCCGCTTCGGCTGGCTGGAGGAGACGCTGCCTTACGTGGATGCTGTCCGCAAAGCCTG
This sequence comes from Paenibacillaceae bacterium, assembly GCA_029256185.1. Taxonomy (GTDB): domain Bacteria; phylum Bacillota; class Bacilli; order Paenibacillales; family NBRC-103111; genus Paenibacillus_AR. Next base: position 5,889 of record JAQSYI010000055.1, on the reverse strand, counting down.
GAACGGGATGACGCAAATTTCCATCGACAGGCTGGGAAATGTCTATGGGGTCTGCCGTGGCTCCGGCTATTCCTTTAACGCCGACTACTACAAGGACGAGCTGCCGTGGCTCCTTAACGATACCCACGGCATCGGCATTGTACTGCTTGCGGGCATTGAGGTGCTGCAATTGGAGAAGCATCTTGGCAATACGGGTTATGGAAAGGTGGCGGGCCAGGCGGAATGAATATTTTTCTGGCAAATGAGTTCGGCGCCGTGGCAGACAAGGATGTTCTCTCGACCGGTCCGATTCAGGCGGCTATCGACGCTGCTGCGGCCGCGGGAGGCGGCCGGGTGGAGCTGGCCCCCGGGACGTATTCCACCGGCGCGCTGTTCCTCAAGTCCAATGTGGAGCTGCAACTGGGAGAGAAAGTGACGCTGCTTGGCGTTGTCAGTGAGCAGGGCTACCCGGAGATATGGTCGCGGGTGGCCGGTATTGAGATGGACTGGTACAGCGCGCTGATCAACATTTGCGGGCAGGAGAACGCGGCTGTTACCGGAAAAGGGGTCATCGACGGACAGGGTGCTTACTGGTGGGAGAAATATTGGAGCCTGAGGCGGGTTTATACGGAACAGGGGCTGCGCTGGGCCGCGGACTACGACTGCAAGCGTCCAAGAAATGTGCTGGTGCTTGATTCGGAGGGTATTCTGCTGCAGGGTTTCACATCCCTGCGTTCAGGCTTCTGGAATGTTCATATCTGCTACTCCCAGCATGTGACAGTGGATGGTCTGACCATTCGTGAGAACCAAGGGCCCAGCACGGATGGAATTGACATTGATTCGTCCTCCCATGTGCTGGTGCAGAATTGCTTCATCGATTGCAATGATGACAATCTATGTGTCAAGTCGGGCCGGGACGCGGATGGCTTGAGGGTAAACCGCCCGGCGGAGCATATCATCATCCGCGATTGCGTAACGGGGGCTGGAGCCGGAATTACTCTGGGAAGCGAAACCTCCGGGGGAATCCGTGATGTGGAGATTCATCATATCCGCTCTGTGGGCACCAGCAATGGTCTCCGCTTTAAGTCGGCCCGGACCCGCGGCGGGATCATCGAGAATATCCGGGTGCATCATTTGGAGATGGAGGATGTGCGCAATCCTATCAGCTTCTTGCTCAACTGGAACCCCAGCTACAGCTACGCGCATATCCCTGACTCCTGGCAGGGGCCAGTGCCCGAATATTGGAGAGTCCTTGCCCAGCCCGTTCCGGAGGAGCAGGGAATTCCGGAGTTCCGTAATGTGGAGATCAGTCAGGTTGCAGTAAAGAACAGTTTGCTGCCTGACTCCCGTTGGCCGAATTCTGAAGCATTCCAGGTGGAGGCTCATCCGGAGAAGCCGATTCACGATGTGCGGTTGAAGGATATCCGGATGGAAACCCATGCAGCCGGATCTATCCTGCACGCCCGGGACTGGAGCATGGAGAACGTGGTGATCCGCACACTGGACGGCAGCCCGGTGGTGATGGAGAACTGCAGTTCTGTAGATGCTCCTCGCGTGGAGCTTTGATACTTCTCGGTCCGCTCTTTTTCCGATTTGATTACCGGAATCTTGTAAGTGAGCCTACGTTCTGTAAGCCTTGAAGAATGAGCGGAGCTCATCGGCCAGAAGCTCCGGCTCTTCCATGGCGGCAAAATGTCCGCCGCGGGGCAGTGAAGTCCAGCGGGTTATATTCAGGTTGCGTTCGGCCCATTGCCTGGGAGGCAGCAATACATCCTGCGAGAATAAGGCGACGCCTGTCGGGACTTGAATATAGCCCAAGGGCGGCAAGGAATGGGAATTATCATAATACATATGCGCCGAAGATCCGATCGTGTTCGTAACCCAATAAATCATGATATGGGTGAGCAGTTCATCCTTGCTGAAGCAACGGAAGAGATCGCCGCCGCAACCGCTCCAAGCCCGGAATTTCTCAACCAACCATGCTGCCACGCCTGCCGGGGAGTCGGAGAGTCCGTAGGCAAGAGTCTGGGGGCGGGTCGATTGAATGGACATATAGCCCCCTTCATCCGAAATCCATTTTGCGGCGCTCTTCTTGTAGCGCAGTTCCTCTTCCGTCAGACTTGTCTGATCCGGTGAATTGAGCAGTTCCCGCAGAATTCCGATATCGGTCAGATGGATGCCTGTTAGAAGCTCAGGATGGTTTGCCGCCAGGTATCGGGTGACACCGGAGCCCATATCTCCGCCGGCAGCGGCAAATTTAGGATAGCCCAGTTCTTTGGTCATTAATTGGGCCCAGATCCCGGAGACATATTCATTGTTCACGCCGGGGCGGTTGGCGCGGCCCGAGAAACCGAATCCGGGCAAGGAAGGGACAATCACGTCAAAGGAGTCCCCGGGGTCACCGCCATGATTGGCCGGATCAGTCAGCAGCGGAATGATTTTCTGGTAACGGAGATAGCTGTCGGGCCACCCGTGGGTCAGAATAATGGGCAGCGGATTGGGGCCTTTTCCCCGTTCATGGACGAAATGCACATCGATTCCTTCGATATTGCAGCGAAATTGGGAGAACAGGTTCAACCAGGCTTCTTGTGCCCGCCAATCATAGTGGTCCCGCCAATACGCAACAAGCGACTTTAGAAAGCTCAATTCCGTTCCCCGCTCCCAGCCCTGATCCTCCAACTGCTCCGGCCAGCGAGTATGATGCAGTCTGTATTGCAGATCGTCAAGGATTTCATCGGAGACGTGAATATGAAAGGGTTCAACAGCCATAATGCTTCTCCTCCTCGTTTTGTTGTACCCTCCTATTATAACCCCTGAATTTGTGCGGCGACACCTGTTGGGAATGCGGGACTGTGAATTAAAGTATACCTTCAAGAGCACGAAGGGGTTGGAGAGCATTATCGGGAAAAAGCTTCAGCGACAGGCAGGTGCTGATGTGAGTCGTCCCGGCGGCTGCGGCTCTCTGCTTGTCTTGAAATATGGAATCCGATAAAATAGTGGGATGGGCAGGAAGCAAACGGACCGGCACGGGCGGGGTTCGTTTGCTTTTTCGGTACAGGGGACCACCCTCCGGATGGTGGTGCACAAATGTTGCGGATAGGAGGAGCTGTCATGAACCGTGTCAACAAAGCCGTTATGATTATTTGTCTAGCTGCAGTCTTGATTGTAACGGCAATAGCAGGCGCGAGGTGGTTAACCCGGGGGCAGACCGCAGCGCAGGGTAATCCGGCAGCCCCTTACGATCTGGTGATTACGATAAAGCAAGATGCCGCGACGAGCCGGGCCTTCACATGGCTGATGGGGACGGGCGATCCGGCTTTGCCGGGTGTGCTGGAGGTTGTTGCGGGAGAGCGGGCTGCTTTTACCGGCAAGGATGTCATGAGGGTAGAAGCGCAGCAGAGCGTGCTTCAGACGGATGGAGGCAGCAGGGGCGTATACAAGGCGGAGGCGGCAGGTCTTACCCCGGGAACTGTATACATGTATCGTGTGGGCAGCGGCGCTGACGGGGAGTGGAGCGAGCCGGCCCGTTTTTCGACAGCGGAACAGTTGCAGGATGCGGTGACCTTCATTAATGTGACGGATTCCCAGGGAGAGCGGGAGGCGGACTTTGATCTGTGGGCCCGGACGCTGGACAAGGCCTTCGCCGTCTTTCCACAGGCAGCCTTTATTGTGCATAACGGTGATTTAACGGAGGATCCTGACAATTCGGCGGGATGGTCTTATTTTTTCGGGAAAGCGCAGAACTGGGTCAGCGGGATTCCCTTGATGCCGGTTGCGGGCAATCACGAAGAGATCGACGGGGATGCCACGGTATTCGCCTCTCACTTCAATCTGCCGGATAATGGAGCGGACGGTGCGACCACGGGCACCTCCTATTCCTTCGATTATGGGCCCGTTCACGTGACGGTGCTGAATACGGAGAGCAGCCGGAAGAAGCAGGCGCAGTGGCTGAAGGAGGATTTGGCGGCAACGGATAGAGCCTGGAAGATTGTGGCCATGCACCGTCCCGCTTACGGGGGCAACCAGTATGAGAAGGTGGAGGATTGGACGGAGATTTTCGATGAATACGGAGTGGATCTGGTGCTGCAAGGGCACAACCACGAGTATTCCCGTTCTTATCCGCTGCTTGGCGGGAGGATTACCGGCCGGGAGGATACGATCACAGGGGCGGACAAGGGGACGGTTTACGTAGTAACCAACAGCTCCGGCGCCAAGTTCAATGAAAAGAAGGATGACCAGTTTTATCATAAAGTCCATTTTCAGAATCATGAGCAAATGTTCGCTGGGATTACGGTTTCCGGGGATGCGCTGACCTATCAGGCCTATGATGCGAGCGGGAGGAAGCAAGATGAGTTCGTGATTCGGCGGTAACAAGGCTTTGGGACAACATAAGGTCAAAAATTTCCGTTAGGAGTAGGCGGGGCGGGACCGCCATAGGAAAAAGGAGGTATTCCTTTGGAAACGCAAAAAGGACCTGACGGTTGTTCTTCCGCCAGGTCTTCTTAAATTGCCAAAAGGCACAGATGAAAATGATGGAGCGATTCCGGAGATATTCAGGCGGGCACAGGAATCCTGCCAGGTAGTTAGCCGTTGATCCATTAGCGGAACAGAATTCGGATTTGCTCTTCTCCCGTTCTGGACAGCACCGGGTACCCGATATCGGAAGCGGTGGCGATGCCTGCGTCATTCGGCTTGCAATAGCCTCCCGGCATGCAGCTTCCGTCATCACGTATCAGCAGCTTTCCCATCAGACCTACCGCAACCCATTCCGGGCGTTTGAGCCGGGAAATATATGGACGGGTGGGGTCCCACTGGGGATTTAATATGGGCTGGGTTTCCATAGAGGGAGCGAGGGTTCCGAACAAGTAGCGGACAGGCTCCACCAGCACTTCATGATACTGGATTCGTCCCCATTCATCGGTCAGGTACTTGCTTCTCCAGCGGAGCTCCCCGCTGTCTCCTACGAAGGCGGGAGCGGCGCTGACAACACCGATGATGTAGGTGTCGGATTCCCTCGCCGTACGAATGGTTTCCCCTCCGGCCAAAGCGACAAAGTAGCCCGGTTCAATGGGTTGGCCGTCAAAGGTTTCAAACAACTCCGCATAGTCGGCCCCGCCGCCATTCCATGATACGTCGATATATGCCTGGCCTGTTCCCAGGATTTTGGCGGCAAGTCCTCTTGTAGCAGGAGCCGTACCATTGGCGAGGAACCAGGAATTTGCCGCGTCTGCGTCACCATATTGTCCCATAATGTGAGCGCCCATGAAAAATGCAGTATTTGTACTTCTCCCCTCGGCATGGGAGAATGTGCCACTAGCGGTCACACCTATCCCTTCGGCATGAGAGTAAGCAGCACTGGCAATGCAGCCCGCTCCTTCAGCGTGAGCGGCATCACTTTCGGCACGGCTGGTTAATCCTTCTGAGTGGGAAAAAACTCCACTGGCAATGGTTGCGCCTCCCTCTGCATGGGCTCCTTCTCCGTTTGTTGTTGAATTCAGCCCTTCGGCATGGGAATGATTTCCGACTGCCATTGTATTTTGCCCTTCAGCATGGGAATTATTTCCGATGGCTCTTGCTTGAAATCCCTCTGCATGTGCGGCCTGGCCACTGGCTGTCGTACCTGTCCCTTCGGCATGAGAGTACAGGCCAATCGCCCTTGAGTTGAACCCTTCGGCGTGGGAGTAATTTCCGCTGGCAGTTGATGATCCCAGGGCTATAGAGTATTCTCCCATCGTGTAACCTGTAGGTGCTCCTATACTGCGCACGGCTCCGGTTGCATTGCCATCCACCAAATTAAAAATCCCTGTTTCCCCGGTAGCGCCAGTGGGACCGGTAGCGCCAGTGGGACCGGTAGCGCCAGTGGGACCGGTAGCGCCAGTGGGACCGGTAGCGCCAGTGGGACCGGTAGCG
>JAQSYI010000087.1 GCA_029256185.1 Paenibacillaceae bacterium | reverse complement strand
ACGTTTTATTTCAGAGCGATTAGCTCATTTTCCCCAATCTCTTGGGGTCCCCGAAAAGTATTCGGCATCCGCCTCTCGGCTTCGCTTCACTTTTTGGGGGTCGAAACTTTGGCTGTGTTTGTATTGCTACTCGTTGTTCAGTTTTCAAGGAGCTAAACTTTTGTTACTCACTTACTTTATCCCAACCTCTCGGCCGGAACATTAATATACCACGCTTCGACAACTTTCGTCAACACCTATTTTAATTTCTTTTTCTTCTGGTACTGAGGCCATTGTTCTTCGTCAAAAAGCGACAAGTGTTAATCTACCATATTCCACTTCAATTTGCAATCCCTATATTTTATTGCCGGAACACCCACAGCTTGCTTCCGATATAATTGGCTATAACCGTAAAGCCGGTTACCAGCAGCTTGGCCAACAGGGAATGCATGCCCAGGCCGCTTTTGAACTCGTAGAGCAACAGCAGGGATAAGAGCATCGTCCCCGCATTCAATGATACAAAGCGGATAAATTCGCTGCGGTTAGCCAACGTGGAAGACGAATTGCCGCCACCTTGCCCCTTGAACGTCCACAGCTTATTCACCACATAGCTGTTCAAAGTACCGGCTGCATAAGAAATAACCTGTGCAGCCAGATAATAGACACCGGTAAACATAAGAAGCCAATACACGAGAAAATCAACACCCGTATTCATGACTCCCACCAGCCCGAACTTGATGAATTCCACCAAACTCTGCCGTCTGGAATAACCGGCAGCCTCACGGTTTCGCAGGCTGCTCTCCTGCAGCTCGCCAGACGCTTCCGCCATAGCCGAAGCACCGGGGCCCCCCTGCACATCCGGGACACCGGGCAACCGGGATGTACCCCGCACCGCGGCTTTAGGCGAATCCCCTGCCAATTCCGTACCGTCTTCGTTGTGCCAACTCATTCTCTCGGTCATTTCGCTCCGTCTCCTTACAGACAGCTGAGCCGTGTGCAGCAGGCCGCCATCCATCCCTACAGGCAACGCCTGCCCTGTCTCCTTCTCCGCTTGCCAACCTGGCAATAGTCCATGTCTCCTTCTCCGCACCGCCCGCAACAACCAACGAATGTGGAACTCTCCGCCCCCCGGCGGTTTACCGCCTCCCAACAGGCTGGGGCCGGTTCCGGTCAGCTGCCGCGCGCTCCGCGTTGCTCTGCTCCGACTCCTCCTGCCCGTGAACCTTCTGGATAATATAGAGAGGTCGGTCCTTCGACTCATCATAGATCCTCCCGATATACTCCCCGATAATTCCCAGCAGAATCAGCATAACCCCGTTAAAGAACAAATTGATCGCTACGGTTGATGCCCAACCGATCTGGGTCGTATCCGTAAACAACGCCTGATAAAATACGATCAGCAAATAGATGAAGCTGAGGCCGGAGAGCGCAAAGCCCAGATAGGTGGCCAACCTCAGAGGCTTGTATGAGAAGGAGGTAATCCCGTCCATGGCAAACCGCACCATCTTTTTGAGCGGATATTTGGTTTCCCCCGCCCAACGTTCCTCACGGACGTACTCTACCGATGCCTGACGGAAGCCTACCCAGCTGACCAGCCCCCTGACAAAACGGTTCTTCTCCTTCAGGCCGCGGAACACGTCCGCCACCTTCCGGTCAATAAGGCGGAAATCTCCTGTATCCACAGGAATATCCACATTGGTCAGGCTGCGGAGAAGCCGGTAGAAGAACTTGGCTGTCACCTTCTTGAAGAACGTTTCTCCCTTGCGCTTCAGCCGCTTGCCATAGACCACATCATAGCCTTCCTTCCACTTCGCGATCATCTGCAGAATTACCAGGGGAGGGTCCTGCAGATCGGCGTCAATCACCACAATAGCTTGTCCTGCCGCGTAATCCATCCCTGCTGTAATCGCAATTTGATGCCCGAAATTCCGTGAAAAGTCAATCATCCGAACCTGCGGATCCTGCAAGCACAACCGGCTTACGATTTCCGCGGTACGGTCCCGGCTGCCGTCATTGACGAAGAGAAGCTCGTAGGCTTCTCCGGTCTGGTCCATCACTTCTTTCAGCCGCTTGTAGGTCTCCTCAATAACTGCCTCTTCGTTAAACATAGGAACGATAATTGAATATTTTGGCATAGCATTCAAGAGCCTCCCGTGGGCGTATCCTAAGGAAATTGCCTTTATTAACTTTATCAATTCAGGAAACCGAACGGCGTCCCTGATCAGCTATAGAAATACCAGGTTCCGAACCAGCGGATGAAGTCCCGGATGTACCCTTTATCCACCACCATCCCGGAGAGGACCGGGTAGAACATGATGAACAGCAGGAGTACAACCCCCATATACACCCAATTGATCCAGCGGCGCATCTGCAGCTCCTCATTCAGAATGCGGAAGATATAGACCAGACAGAACACAAGAAACGGCACCATCGCAAAAAAGTGATAGATAAACGTCAGCCGTGTCACGAGCATCCAAGGGAGATATTGGGACAAGAAGGCAGTCAGCACCACAATCATTCCTTTGTCCCGGCGCTTCCAGGTAAGGATGGCGACAACAACAACAGCCAGGGTGCCCAGCCACCAGACAGCCGGGTTGCCCATGGACACAATACTGGATACCTGTCCTTCCGGCAGCAGGGACTGTCCGGAGTAGAACCAGATGGGCTTGATCATAAAGGGCCATTCCCACCAAGGGGAGGCAAAGCCGTGAGTGGCTACCAGCTTGCTGTGGTAATCCCACATATCCCGCTGGTATGAAATCAGATTTTCCAGCGAAAATCCTGCTCCGGGTACAGTCATATAAGGGATGAACGAAGCACTGTAAATGATCCCGGGGATAATGAGATAAAACGGGATGCACCACAGTACAGTTTTGACAAGGGAAGGCACAAACAGCCGTCTGATCTTCTCCAAAGCTGGCCGTTCCTCCTGATGCGCAGCTTCCTCTGTGACAATATCCGCTTCAGCGGCAAGTGCTCTTCCTGCTGCCTCGAACTCCCGGTACCTCCGGTACAGAGATACGAAGAACAGCACCGCCAGTCCCGCTCCACCATAAAGAACGATCCACTTACTGGCCGCTCCAATCCCGAAGAACAGACCCGAGAGGAACAAAGGCACCAATGTTTTGCGCAGCGGCTCCCTGTAAAAGCTCATGGAAATATAACGGTACATATAATAATACATCAAGATGATGAAGAAGACCCCGTAAGTGTCGATGGTTCCGATCCGCGTCTGGGCAAAATGCATGAAGTCGAACGTAAACAGAAACGACGTCATAAACGCATACTCGGAGCGCCCAAACAGCCGCTTCCCGAACACATACATAATGGGCACCATGGCGATGCCGAACAGCGTCCCCATAATCCGCCAGCCGAAGGGGTTCATGCCGAACAGCTTGATCCCCAAGGCAATAATCAGCTTGCCCAGTGGAGGATGGGTATTCTCGTAAGGCTTGATATTATGCAGATGCTCATATGCCGTGCGCGGATGATAGATTTCGTCGAAGTAGCTGCCGTGCATATAGGTAGGATGATAATGGGAATCCTCCGGCTCATCGAACAGCTGCTCCGGCGCGCCTCTTACAGCCGCCTTCATGTCATCCGCATAGATGGCGGCGACGGGGATCGGCGCTTCGGCATCCTTTTCATAGAAGGCCAACTCATTGAGCGATAAGCCCCCCGTTTCCACAGTCAGTCTCACATAACGGGCCTCCACCTCGGTCTTCAGCACATTCCAGGTAAAGAATTTCGTATAGGTCACTTCAACGGACTGGGGGTTCTCCCATTGCTCCGGAGCATCCTTGGCGAACTCCAGCTTGAACTTGCCCTCGCCAATTTCCGCATAGCTGTTGATCCGTTCAATGTACTTGACCGCTCCGAAATCCACATAGAAGCTTTCGCCGCTGACAGCAGGCTCCCACACCGTCTCAGGCGCCTTGGTGGAGCCAAGGTTGTAGAACGCAATCACGGAATAGACCGCAGTCAATCCAAGCATCAGCAGCCAGTCCTTGCGGCCAAAGCCCAGTTTCCACGAACGCTGTCCGTTTTCTCCAGCCGCGGCATCCTGCACAGCCTCTGCCTTAATCGCCTGCTCCCCTTCCTCGTCGCGCACGGGAAGAACACTGCCTTTGATAAAATTATCATATCCGATCTTGAGCAAATATCCAAACAGCAGCAAGCTGCAAAAGGACAGCAGAAGCATCAGACCGTCCTTGGCGGGAACTGCTGTACTGCCGGCCATGTTGAAGCTGAGGGTATACGCCACATTCAGGAAATGGCAGACGGACATGCCGAGAAACCAACCAAGCAGCCTGCGGTCCTTCAGATGGATGAATACGGCCAGCACAAGAGCTATTGCGGGGAACCAATACCGCTCATGCATCTTCGAGCCGAACAAAAACATGGTGGAAATCAGCACCAACGCCGTGTAATAGTAGATGCCTGTCAAATGATGCTTCGCCTTAAGGAAGTAGAACAGGGCGAGCCCCACAGCAACTCCAATGAAGACAGTGCCCCAGGTCTGATAGGAAAACAGCAGCAGCGTGTCCGTCTGGGGCTTCCAATTGCCGATGGTCAATGCGTAAAGGTTAAAGGCGTTCAAAGTCGCATAGGGATAGGACATAAGCGTTTCGCTGTATAATTCGATGATCCACCACGGCTTCAAGGCGAAGGAAAAGGGCAATATTCCCGCTAAAAATACACCGATGCCGTATGCCACGGACTTGCCGAACCGCTTCCAGCTGCCGGCTTTCCAGAAGCCAAACAGCAACGCCGGCGTAAAGATCAGCGCCTGGGGCTTGACCAGCACAGCGAGGGCAAACAGAATTCCCGCCCGCTCCAGTTTGCCTGCCGTTACCGCAGCCAGAGTAATCATCAGGAACAACGTGAAGAAGGAATCCACCTGGCCCCAGACGGCCGAATTAACCAGCACCGCGGGATTGAACACATACAGAAGCGCCAGGCCAAAGGCGGCGCCGGGGTGAAGCTTGCTGCGTGCCAGGCGGAACAGCAGCCAGGCCGTAACCAGATCCGCCAGCATGGCCGGAAGCTTCATCAGCAGGAGCATGCCCTTGGAATCGAAGCCCAAATGAAAAAGCCCCTGAAGCTTGCCCAGTATGTAGAGAATGTAAATATAACCCGGGGGATAATCCACAAACATATCCGTATCATAGAAATGGGTCAGTCCACCGCTCGCTGCATGGGTAGCCCATGCCTTGAACGTATTCATGTCCCCGGTATGTCCGATTGCATTAGGGGCAAGGACCAAGCGGACAACCAGTCCAGCCGCCAGCATCCCAAATAAGGTAAAGGTCATGTTCCGCTGCGAGCAGCGGCTCAGCTTCTCCTGCCGGAATAGTATCGCATAAGCGATTCCATAGAGCATGAAGAAGGCCAGTGCATACCCCATCAGCTTGAACGGCGTGCCGGTAGTGGCGGCGGGTTCACCGTCTGTCCCGCTGGGAACCGTCTGCTGCTCGGCGAAGGAGGCCAGCTTGGCCTCAACGGGAACCGCCTGCACCTCTTCGAGCGCCACATCGTCGAACCAAGCCTTCCCCTTATTGAGACTGCCGTAACCGCCAATGCGGAGGGCGATCTTCATCTCTTTCTGCTTGGCTCCGGTTTTGCCGTACAGCTCCACGTACTGCCACTCGCCGCCGGTATCCTTCAGATCCACGGACATATCCGAAGAGCCCAGTACAGACAGGTTGGCGCCTTTGGCTTCCGTTCCAATCCCCTCGGCCCTGATCCAGCCAGACAGCTTGTACAACGCTTCCGGCTTGACCGCAACCGCCTGAATCCACTTGGCATCGTTCTCTCTTATGCTGTCGATGAAAACCGATCTTCTGCCCGCATGGGCATAATCTGCCGTAATCATCAGCCTGCTGTAGGTGTCCCCATGATTCCAGACATCCTGTTCCCAGCCTGCAGAGCCGCTTCCCTGCTCAAAATCCCCGTTGTGCAAAAGATTATCCGCCGCACTGCAAATGCCTGTCCATAAGAAAAGCCCCAGCAGGGCCAACAATCCGATTCTGCCGATCCGAGCCTTCATCCGCCTGATCTCCACCCGTCTCTTATAAGTTCTCTTACCATTATGCCAAAACCATGCCGCCCGGAACAAGTCTTGTACGGTAAAAAATGCAAAAACCTCCATCAGACGGCTGAACGTGCACCAGACAGCGTTCTCTTTTTACCTCCTAATTGCTTCCTTATTCAGGCGTTGGAGACAACAGCTGTGAAAATGATATAATAGAGGTTGTTCAAAAAGTCATCAAGTCATCTTCTGATCATAAAGCAAGCCAGTTCCGGGAGGTATACCATGTCCGATAAAAACGTCAAAAGAAAGACAGCCGGTTGGTTGGCCGCGCTGCTCATGGGCTCGGCGGTTGTTGTTGCTGGCTGCGGTGACCAAAAAGGGAATGCAGCAGCTCCAACCCCCGCCGGCACCCCGACTCCGTCAGCAGCGGCTTCCATTGCACCCCCCTCGCCTGCGGCAACCAAGAACAACAACTCCGTGCAGGCGGTCGCCTTCGAGTCCAAGGAGATAACACTAAAGCCTGGAGAAACCCTGAAGCTGGGGCTAAAAGGAGTGAATGCCAAGGAAGAAGGCATAGCGCTGACACCCGCAGACCTGCAGGCCGTACAATATACATCGGACAAGCCGGAGGTTATTTCCGTTGATGCCGGAGGGAGCGTTGCTGCAGGACCCAAGGGAGTGACTGGAGCCAGCGCTGTCATCACCGCCGATTACAAGGGCAGTACAACGGCTGTGACCGTGAAAATTAAATATGCCCTGGAAGATACGGTAGAAGCCGTCTCCGGCAAGCATGTGGTCACCAATTCGGCGGATGTTGCGGTGGTTGTGAATAAGAAGCGCGCCCTGCCCGACAATTACGAGCCGGCGGATTTGGTTGAGCCCAAGGTGGATTTCTCCTTCAGCGGCAAGAGCGAGAAACGGCTGCTCCGCAAGGAAGCGGCCCAGGCTCTGGAAGAGCTGTTCTCCCTTGCAAGCAAGGACGGCATCAAGCTGTACGGGGTGTCAGGGTACCGCTCACGTTCCACCCAGACGGTCATCTATAACTATAATGTAAAAACCCAGGGCCAGACCGAGACCGACAAGGTTAGCGCCAAGCCCGGCTTCAGTGAGCATCAGACCGGGTTGGCAATCGATGTATCCAGCCAGAGCGCCAAATTCGCCCTTGAGGAGGTCTTCGGCTCCACCAAGGAGGGCCAATGGCTGGCGGCTCATGCCCATGAAGCGGGCTTTATTATCCGCTATCCCAAGGGCAAGGAAAGTATTACCGGCTACAGCTATGAGCCCTGGCATATCCGTTATATCGGCAAGGAGATTGCCCGGGAAATTTATGACAACAAATGGACGCTGGAGGAATACTTCCAGGACGCGGTGCCGGTCAACGGCTAAGACGGCGGATTCGGAGCACCGTCAGACGATGACGCCAAGCAGGTTGAATCGGAGAATCGCCAGACGATAACGCCAAGCAGGTTGAATCGGAGAATCACCAGACGATAACGCCAAGCAGGCTGAATCGGAGCACCCCAGCAGGACCAGCTTATACAAGAGACACAGAACCCTTTCACCAAGCAGCTGCGGCAGTTTGGCAGATGGGTTCTTTTTTCTGCGACGGGCAAAATGAACAAACAACAAGAGTGAGCCTTCATCACCTAATTCTGTATGAAATTTTGCATACAATGGGCCCGTTCAGCGGCTGGAAGAGCCATTCTGTATGAAATTTCGCATAGAATAGGCCCGTTTGGCCACTGGCAGAGCCATTCTGTATGAAATTTCGCCTAGAATGGTCGCAGGTTACAACTACTTTTACTATTGGAGGGTTTCAACTATCCGTACTTTTACTATTGGCAGGTCTTCCTATGCGCTAGTGCATCTCCTTTTCCGGTATCCCGGCGATCTCCCCTCCCTCTCCTGGCATTTTTGTATGCTAGTCTTGCCATCGTAGTTTGTTTTTAGGAAGTGCGAGGATACCCCATTTTCACCTTGGGGGCTCTTCCAACAGCTACCGGGATCATTTCGAAGCCTTACTCCCCCTTTGAGGTCAAATAAGGGAAGACAAATTCCGCTATTTGCCTGGACGGAGCAGCAAAATGAGAGATAAGACCCTCCTTTTTCCCTTATCGCCCCGGTGAAGGGTTCCGGATAAGGACAAAAACGGGAATAGCGGAAAAACCCTTCCCTTATACGCGGAAATGGGCAGGTGAAGCAAAGAATAAGGGAAAAATGCTTCCCTTATGAGAGGCTTTAAGTAGGGGGGCCGCAGGCACAGATTCCTTTTTCCGTATATGCTTAAGCGCAGCGGTGGCATGGTTGTTTTTTACGTAAATGCAGGCTATGCCGCATTATCATTCGGGGGCTCCCCCAAAAGTACCCGGATTTTGCTTCGAAGCATCTCGTCACTTTTGGGGGATTGATTTTTGGAGTTGTGACTCTGGACATGACTTAGGTCACCTTGGTTTCATGACTTTCTCTACATTACGCCAAGCCGGTTATAAGGTAAGATAAATACATATAATCTACGGCTGTAAAGCGAGGCTTACGATGCGAGTTTTTCGCTATAGCCGCTTCGCTTGCCCGTGAACTCAAAACTTTTAGGAGGAAAGAACATGTCGGTTGTGTTGGAAGTACGTGATCTGATGAAGAAGTATGGCAGCAAGCAGGCCCTCGGCAAGGTCAGCTTCACCGTTAAGGAAGGCGGTTGCTTCGGTCTGTTGGGGCCTAACGGTGCAGGTAAGTCCACGACAATGAAGATCATTGCCGGAGTGACGGAAGTCGATGGGGGAACAGCCCATGTCTTCGGCAAAGATATCCGCAAGGCCGGAGACTCCATCCGCAGCCAAGTAGGCTACATTCCGCAGGACCTGACCTTGTATGAGACATTGTCGGCGGAGAGCAACCTGCAATTTTTTGGCGAGATGTATAAAGTGCGGGGGGCGGAATTAAGCAAGCGCATCGCTGAGGTATTAGAAATTGTAGGCTTGTCCGACAGAGCGAAGGATGCGGTCAAGAGCTTCTCGGGAGGAATGAAGCGCCGGATCAATATCGCCGCAGCGCTGCTTCACAAGCCCCGTCTGGTCATCATGGATGAACCGACAGTAGGCATTGACCCCCAGTCGCGGCATCATATCTTCGAGATGATCCGCCAACTGAAGCGTGAGGGCGTAACCATCATTTATTCCACTCATTATATGGAGGAAGTGGAATCGCTCTGCGACGATATTGCCATAATCGATCACGGCCAGGTAGCCGCTCAAGGGAGCCTTGACCATCTGCTCACGCAATATGCGATTAAGGCGGTCTATCTGGAAGTGGATAGAGATATGACAGAAGCGGCAGGTTGGCCGGGAATCGGCAAGGTTTCTTCCTATGGCAAAGGCTGGATGCTTGAAGCAAACGATCCTGTGGCCGCTTTAGGGCAAGTCAGCAGCTTTTTGCAGCAAAAGGGAGGAGCTGTTCAGGCGCTGGAGATTATGAGACCTTCACTGGAAAGTGTATTTCTGACATTGACTGGCACCACATTACGCGATGAATAACGGGCGATGCGCCCTCCTTTTTTGGGAAAGGGGATAGGGAATCATTATGATTACAACGATTGTGCGCAAGGAAATTCTGGTGTTATTAAAGGAGAAGGGCACCTTCTTCTGGCTGTTCGTAATGCCCATGCTGTTCATTCTGATCTTTGCTTCCATCTTCAGCAATGCCAAGGATACATTCACCATCTCCTATTATGACGGAGACCAGAGTGCCATGTCCCAGTCTCTCATGAAAAGCATCGACGATATCAAGGGGTTCGACGTGGAGCCCAGAACCGGCTTGACTCTGGATGAAGAGATCGCCCGGATTACAGATGGCAAAGCCAGCTCCCTCTTGGTAATCCCCCAGGGCTTCGAAGCAGGGGTATCCTCCGGGCAGAGCTCCAAGCTGATGCTGTACCGGGATTCCACCGCAGATACCGCCGTTGCTCCCGTGTTGGCTGTCCTGGAAAACGTAACCTCCCACTTCCGCGACATCAAGCTCCAAACCGCGTTCAAAGGTGTAGACAAATCTGACCCGGAAATTCAGGAGATCCTGAAATCGCCCATTGCTTTGGAGGATATTAAGCAGAACGCCATGCAGGGTGACGCTGTAACCCAATATGTTCCCGGCTTTGTAGTTATGTTCGTGTTCTTCATCATCATCACCATGGTCAAAAACTTCTTCAAGGACCGGGATTCCGGAATGGTGGCACGGCTGCGCAGCACGCCCATGAAGCCTTACCATTATTTGATCGGCATGTGGGTGCCGAATATTATCGCCGTCATTATCCAATGCGTTGTGCTGATCGGCTTCGGCAAGCTGGTATACAATGTGAACCTGGGAGACCTGCTTGCCATTTCTCTGATCGTATTCAGCTTGGCCATCTGCGCCACCGGCATCGGGCTGGCATTGTGTATGATTGTCAAAAGCGAGAACCAGGGCAACTCCTTCACCCAGATCCTCACAATGGGAGGAGCGGTACTGGCCGGATTGTGGTTCCCCTTCGAGATTATGCCCGACTTTGCCCAGACGGCCGGCAAGTTCACGCCTCAATATTGGGCACAGCACGGCTTCCAGGACGTGATGATCAGAGGAATGAACACCGCCGATATATGGGTTTCTCTTGCTGTACTGCTGGCATACGGCGCTGCGGGATTGTTGGTTGCCACTCTGCGCTACAAGCAATTTATCAAGAGCGCCTCCCACTAATACAGCCATACTCAAGAAATCCGGCGGCAAGTGCGCCAGAATGGCGCGATCCTTGCGCCACGCCGAATCGGCAGGAAAAAGGCGAAAAAAACAATGCCGCGGTGCTCCCCTCTCCAAGGGAACCCGCGGCTCTTCATGCTGACGGCTGTCAGATTATCTTAGGACGCTTAGAGGAGGAAGACACGGATGCCTGACCCGTTTCATTGCCGAAGCGGTAGCGCTCCGTCTTATCTACTTGGACGATTCGGCCCTCATGCACAACAATCTGGACACAGCCGAAAGTAATTCCCTCCAGTGATTGGGCAATCCGTTCCAGCCATACAGAGTCCACTTGCAGGGGTTTAGCCATTGTTGAACCTCCTAAGAGTTTTTGAGTTCTATAACTTAAGCGAAGCGGTTATGACGAAAAAACTTGCTTCGTAAGCATAGGCTTGAGTTTTTGAGTTCTATAACTTAAGCGAAGCGG
>JAQSYI010000054.1 GCA_029256185.1 Paenibacillaceae bacterium | reverse complement strand
ATCCATCTGAGTTTTTGCGCCAGCGAAAACTGGCATCGAAAGCATCCACTTGAGTTTTTCGGCTTACAGCGAAGCGCAGCAGCGTGAAGAAAAACTGGCATCGGAAGCATCCGCTTGAGTTTTTCGCTTACAGCGAAGCGCAGCAGTGTGAAGAAAAACCGGCTTCGGAAGCATCCGCTTAAGTATCGCTGATACCCCAAGTATAAGGAATAAAAAACTTACATTATAGCTTCATTTTTGTTACATTATTCTTATGAAAATGAAACATACGGGGGGAGCCGGATGGCACGCAAAAAAAAGATTACGCTGCAAATGATTGCTGACCAACTGGGCGTCACTGTTCATACCGTATCCAAAGGTTTGCGCGGACTGCCGGGCATGTCTGAGGCGACCCGGCGTGATATTTTCCGTACGGCCAGAGAGCTTGGCTATATGTCCAAAGGGCAGGCCGCCGGCTTAACCGCAGAACAAATTCCCTGGGCGGGAGCAGGCAAGCCCCGTAGGTTTGTTATGCTGCTGCAGAATGCCCACCCGTTTTATAGCGTTCAGGTGGAAGGCCTTCACCAGCGGCTTGATGAACTGGGGCATGTGCTCACGACCATTGTGCTGCCCAACCCCCCGGGAGGAGAGCAGCAGCTGATGGAGTGGCTGGAGCGAAGCGGTGTTTTGTTTACAGACGGGCTGTTTTTGCCGCCTGCACTGCCTGAATGGGTGGAAGCGGTGCTGCTGCAGCTGCCTCTGCCCAAGGTCATGATCAATTTCCCTCCCGATGCCGCAGAGGTGGATAGTGTCATCTGGGATGTCCAGCATGCTGTCCATCTGGCAATGAACGTTCTGCATGCCCACGGCCACCGTTCTATTCTGTTTGTCGGCGGCATCCATGGCTACCGCGGCTTCCAGCTGCGGTGGCAGGCATTTATAGGAGCTTGTGAAAGGCTGGGGCTGCAGCTCAATTTGGCCGATCATGTGACAGAAACGAAAACAAACCAGGCAGGCTGGATGGGACAGCTTGCGGATAAATTGAGGAGAGGCGGTTATACGGCTGTGCTCTGCGCCACCAAGGAGGATGCGGCATGGACCTATGCGGTGCTGCAATCCGCCGGAATAGCTGTGCCGGGCTCCGTTTCCGTCGTGGGCACGGACCATGAGGAAAATCCGTCTCTTCCCGAGCTGTCGCGGCCTCTGCTTCTGGTGAGGGAGGTAGGGGAGCGGGCGGCGGAGCTGATGCTGCGCAGAATTGCCAACCCGCAGCTGCCCTTTGAGCATGTCCGGCTGGCCGGGGCTTTTTTTGCCGGAGCCACCCTTGCCAGGAGTCTGACCGACCAAAAGGAAATGGGGAATAAATTTACGCCCCTATCCCGGTAGTGAATGTTGCCTGATGAATATTTTATTAGAACGCCTCTGTAGGCGGCCTGGAACATCCGGGCTTTATACGGAATGTAACGAAACGCTGTCCAGCCGTCATTTTTGCCGGAAAACCGGCTGAAGCTCCCTGATTTGCCCCTTGGCAGCCTTTGGTGAACCTCTTGAACTGTGGTATACTTATGTATCGGAAAAATGAAAGCCGAATCCGGCAGGACGGCAAACAAGTTTGGAGTGAAGGCGTAAATGTGCGGCATAACCGGCGTGATGTTATTTGATGAAAGTATTCCTGATATGCACGTGTTAAAGCGGATGACCGACGTGATCGTCCACCGGGGGCCCGATGATTCCGGTTTCTGGACCGAACCGGGAATCGGCCTCGCTTTCCGGAGGCTGTCCATCATCGATATCAAGGAGGGGCATCAGCCGCTCTGCAATGAGGACGAGTCCGTCTGGATCACCTTTAACGGTGAGATCTATAATTATAAAACCTTGCGTTCCCAATTGACCGACCGGGGCCATATATTCAAGACCCACTGCGATACGGAAGTCATTGTCCATCTGTACGAGGAGCATGGAGAGGAATGCGTCAAGTATTTGCGGGGCATGTTCACTTTTGCCATCTGGGACAGGCGTACGCGGCATCTGTTCATTGCCAGAGACCATTTCGGCATCAAGCCTCTGTATTATCATGCAACCGGCTCTTACTTTGTCTATGGCTCGGAGATCAAGAGCCTGCTTGCTTCCGGGGAAATCCGCAGAAGCATCCGTCCGGAGAGCCTGCTCTCCTACCTGACTTTCCAGTATGTACCGGAGCCCGACACCATGTTCGAGGGAATCCAGAAGCTGCCTCCGGCCACCACGATAACCGTCCGTCCGGACGGGACCTTCCGGCTGCGCAAATACTGGGACCCCATGTTTGAACCGGTCAAACGCAGCTTGGAGCAGGATATCGAAGAGTTGAGGGAACGGCTGAGGGATTCGGTTACGCATCATATGGTAAGTGATGTGGAGCGCGGCTGCTTCCTCTCCAGCGGCATCGATTCAACGGCTATTGCCGCCCATATGCGGGCGATTGAGCCGATCCGCACCTTCTCCGTTGGTTTTGAAGGGGCCAACAATGAGACCATTATTGCCCGTGAGACAGCTGCGGCTCTGGGAACGGAGCATTATTCCAAGGTCATTACGGAAAAAGAGTTCTTCGACGCCATTCCGGCCGCTGTCTGGCACCAGGACGAGCCGGTAGCCGATCCGTCAGCTATTGCTTTGTATCATGTGGCAGAGCTGGCCAGTGAGCATGTGACGGTGGTTTTGTCGGGGGAAGGAGCGGATGAGCTGTTCGGCGGCTACCGGATTTACCGGGAACCCGGGGCTTTGCGGGCGTTGGAATGGCTGCCGCCCGGCTTGAAGCGGACGCTCCACCAGCTGTTTGCCAAACTCCCGGAGGGGATGAAGGGACGCAGCTATCTCATGCGGGGGACGACTCCCCTGGAGGAGCGTTTTCTGGGCAATGCCAAGATTTTTACGGAGGATATGAAGGGCGAGGTGCTGCGGGTAAGCGCCGATCTGCTGCGCAATTACAAGAATCCCGTGCAGATTGCCGGGGAGTTCTATAAAAAAACCGCCCATCTGGATCCGGTCACCAGAATGCAATACATTGATATGAATCTGTGGCTGCCGGGAGATATTCTCATGAAGGCGGACAAGATGACGATGGCCCATTCCCTGGAGCTGCGCGTGCCCTTTCTGGACAAGGAGCTCTTCGAACTGGCCAGGCGCATAGATGTGGGTAACCGGATTGCAGGCGGCACAACCAAGTATGTGTTCCGCAAGGCGATGCAGGGCATCATTCCCGATCCCATCCTGAACCGTCCTAAATTAGGCTTTCCTGTTCCGCTGCGGGAATGGCTGAAGGGTCCCCATGCAGGCAGGATGCTGGAGGAGATCCGGGCAAGCGGCATCGACAGCTTCGTGCACATGGGCGAGGTAGAACGGATGATCAAGCTGCACCGCGACGGGGTACAGGATTCCTCCAGAAGGCTTTGGGTGATCTATATGTTCGCATTGTGGCATGCCACTTATCTGCAGGAGCAGCCGAAGAGCGCCTTTGCCGCTGTATAATAGCTTTCGAAGTGAGTTTTTCGTATTTCCTGCTTCGCTGGGAAATAGGACTCAAAACTAGGCAGACGCTTTCGAAGTGAGTTTTTCGTATTTCCTGCTTCGCTGGGAAATAGGACTCAAAACTCTTAAGGAGGAATGAAATGAGCGGCTTTACTGGCAAATACCGCTTGGTCGCTTCGGACATGGACGGTACTCTTTTGAACGGGGAGAATGAGGTTTCTCCGGAAAACCGCAAGTGGATTGCCGAGGCCGAGCAAGCCGGGGTCACCTTCATTCTTGCAACCGGCCGCGGCATCCACAGCTCAACCCGCTATATTGAGGAATTGGCCCTCAACCGCCCCATGGTGCTGGTCAACGGCAGTGAAGTCTGGAACTCTCCCGGAGAGCTGCACCAACGGACCCTTATGCCTCTGGAACAGATCAGGGCCATGCGGCAGCTGGCGCTGGACTACGATGTCTGGTACTGGGCGTATGCGGTGGAAGGGATTATTAACCGGGACAGCTGGCCGGCCACGTCTGAAGCGGAGGAAGCGATGGAGTGGCTCAAGTTCGGCTTCTATTCGGAAAATCCGGTGAAGCTGCCCGCCATTAAGCAAACGCTGGAAAGCTGGGGATCGCTGGAGATTACCAATTCCCATCCTCACAACCTTGAGCTGAATCCGGCGGGAATCAACAAGGCCAGCGGTATCCGCGAGGTATGCCATATGCTGGGGCTTGATATGTCCCAGGTGATTGCTATCGGGGATAGTGTGAACGATCTTTCTATGATCCGGGAAGCGGGCCTGGGTGTGGCCATGGGCAACGCCCAGGAAGAGATCAAGGCTCAAGCGGATGCCATCACAACAAGCAATAACGAGGACGGAGTAGCCCGGGTTATCCGGAAATACATATTCGGTCTGGAGTGAGTCAATTATGACCATATTGGCTTGGGTTATTGTAGTCGTGCTATTCCTGATTGGAATGGCCGGAGCCGTATATCCGGCGCTCCCTGGTGTACTGGCTGTATATGCAGCTTTCTTCGTCTATGGCTTCATGATTTCCTTCGATGATTTCGGCTTCTGGTTCTGGTTCATCCAAACTACGATTGTGGTTGTGGTTTTTATCGCGGATTATGCGATCGGCGCCTGGGGGGTAAAAAAGTTCGGCGGCACCCGGGCATCAGTGATCGGCAGCACCATCGGGATTTTGCTGGGACCCTTCGTCATTCCGGTAGCCGGTCTGTTGCTCGGACCCTTCCTGGGGGCCGTAATCGGCGAACTGATTGCAGGCAACGATTGGAGAACCGCCGTCCGGGCCGGACTGGGGGCTGTTGTCGGCCTCTTCTCCAGCACCGCGGCGAAGATCATCCTGCAATTGATTATGATCATTGCGTTCATCATTGCCCTTATCTGGTAACAGACTGCCCGGGTCGTACCAATGGCTCCGGAGACTATTAGAAGCGTGGAAGCCTACTTATGTCTAAAGATTCTCTTGTAAAAGGCACCCTGATCCTTGCCCTGGCTGCTCTTGTAGCCAGGGTTCTCGGAGTTGTACAGCGGATTCCCCTGGTTTATCTCATCGGAGATACCGGGATGGCCACCTTCGGAATTGCTTTTAATATCTATACTCCGCTCCTGACCATTGCCACCGCGGGAATTCCCAGCGCTTTAAGCAAGCTGGTAGCGGAGAAGATGGAATTGGGCCAATATGCGGAAGCGGACCGGATTTATCAGGCGGCCATCCGGTTTGCCGTGATCGCCGGGGCATTTATGACCGTGCTGCTGATCTTTCTGGCCCCTTATTACGCGGAGCATGTATCGAAGGACCCGGATGCCACCATGTCCATCCGTGCATTAGCTCCCGCCCTGCTGCTGTTTCCCCTGATCGCCATGATGCGGGGCTATTTTCAGGGACGTCAGATGATGATGCCAAACGGCATGTCCCAGATCGTGGAACAGATCGCGAGGCTGGTTACTGGTGTGGGACTGGCATTCCTGTTGCTTGAGATGGGCAAGGGTCATGTCTGGGCCATTGCCGGCGCATCCTTCGGCGGAGTTATGGGCAGCGTGGGCGCGATTCTCGTGCTGGTCTGGTACATGCTGCGGCTTCGGAAAGCGGATGAGCGGGAGGGCATTGTCCGGGCGGCCAGACTCAACCGCAAGGCGGGAGCCTCCTCCAGCTTCAGAAGCATCTACGCTACGATTTTCAGGGTATCTGTTCCCATTGTGCTGTTCTCCATGACGGTTCCGCTTATTTATTTTGTAGATTCCTCCACGGTCATTTCCCTGCTGGAAGATCAGGTGGGCAACGGCTCGGCCAAGGAACTGCTGGGCATTCTGACGGGCCGGGCCCAGTCTCTTGCGGGAATCCCGATTATTCTGGCCATTGCCCTCAGCCAATCCGTCGTACCCATCGTATCATCCGCCTATGCCCGCAAGGACATGGAACAGGTGCGTTTGCAGGCCTCCAAAGCGCTTCAGCTTTCCGTCATTACCGGTCTGCCGATTGTGCTGGCTATTGCCATTGCCGCGCGGCCGATTAACGCTACCTTGTTTCCCATGGATCAGTTCAAGTTTTTGGTCCATGAGAACGGCAACGGCATTATCGCGTTCCTGACCGTAACCGCCTTGTTCCAGATAGTGATGCAAACTTGCGGATCTATCCTGATGGGGATGGGCGAGATGCGCCCTCTGATCTACAGTGTCTTCATCGGATTGGCCTGCAAGCTTGCGGGAGGCTTCGTGCTGGCGCGCTGGTTCGGCATCTACGGTATTATAGGGGCGACTGCGCTGTGTTTTGTCGTAATGATGGCGCTGAATCTGCGGGTGCTCCGGCGCAAGGTGGATTATGTGATGTTTACGCCGCGCAGATGGGCCGGACTGGCTGTAACTACAGCCGTCATCGTGGCAGTTTGCCTGCCGCTGGAGCGGTTTACCCATGATTGGGTAACCTGGTTTCCCGATAAAATAAACCAGCTGCTCAACGCCGCCGTTGTGGGCGGTCTTGCCTGCGTCTTGTATCCGCTGCTGCTGATGGCTACCCGGGTCTATACCAAGCAGGATGCGGCAGAATTGCCTGCACCGATCCGCAAGCTGCTGGGCAAATTCGGCAGATTGACCGGCAGGGGAAAATAAATGTCTGCCTGGGGAGCAGCAATCCGCATCATTTCGCTACCTTACCAGTTGGAGAGCCAATACCGCCAGTTCCAGCTTACGAAGACCGAAGCAAGCTTCCGCTGTCATATCCAGAGACCGGGGGACGGTTACACTGGTGAATGCGTCCGCTCCCTTGATCTCTGTGAACCAGTCATACCGTTCTATGGCTTCCACAGGATGATCCTCCCAGGCTTCCTGCAGCACAGGGCTGTACAGGGGGGAGGCACCGTCCTGCAATCCATAACCTTCCAGCTTCTTCGCGTAAGGATCAGGCGAAGAGGCTTTTTTGTTGCAAGTAAACAGTCTGTTGTCATAATCAGCCCGCGAGCCTGTATGGGGCTGCTTAATGGCGAATTGTTCCACTTCCTTTCTGATCCTGGGGATGCCGAACAGAATGGCATACAGCTTTTTGCCGAAGCCGATCCGTTCCTCCAGATCGGAGAAATCCTCCAGTACCAGTCCGGCCAAGCGGTACGTGGAACGGGGGGATTCAGTACGTTGTTCTTGGTACGGAAAGAACACTTGATTCGTTTGGGAGAGAAACTGGGTGCGGAACGCCGGGGTTTCCAGCACATGCTTGCGGTAATGACGGCTTCTGACCACTCTCCCCTCAATATAGTTCTGCTCGTTGATAATCAGGCAGACGGTAAGCGGCACAGGGTCCCGGTCCTGCATGAACCGGTCCCACACCGGCTGCATGAAAGCGGAGACATGAAAGCGGGGCAACAGCCGGAACAAAGATTGCCCCAGGTGCTTGCTCTCGGCGTACAACAGCAGCTGGGGATAGGCGTCCTGAAAGATCAGCGCGTTGGCACGTTCTAAGAAAAGAAAAATGTCCCGGCGATAATGGGGCTCGAGCAAATGCGGAATATGCTCTCCCTCCAGATCCGTCATTGCCCAGCCTCCGTTGCGGGATACCATATGGGCAAGCATGGCCCAGTGCAGCTCGGGATTTTGCCGGTAAACCTCATAGTATGCTGCTGCTCTTGTCACATTGTTGCGGTTGGCAGCTTCTGTCCGGCGGATAATCCGGGCATATGCGGCCTGCTCAACAGTTGACGGCTCCCCTTCGTCAGCCGTAACCGGAGAATCGGCAAGCATCCGGCTCCATTCCCGGTGCAAGTCTGCTATGGCGCAGTCTGTCAGAAGCATAGGTGATGCTTGACGGTATAAGGAGCGGCTTACTTCCCAACTCTCGATTTTATGACCCAGAATTCCTGTGTGGTTCTCCAGTTCTTGCAGCAGTTTTTTCCACAGTTTGGGGGGATGGTTTTGTTTGGTTATTTCTTGCGGATCCATGGCAGTCTCTCCTGTACTTCAGGTATGTCCCGTTGCGCTTTCCGCCGCCGGGAATAGCGTGTTAAGATAGAGTAGTACTCTTATTATGCGTGGAGAAAAGGAGAGGAATCCATGAAGCAGCGTTTTCTTGCACTAGGCTGTATTGTCAGTCTGGCGTTTTCCCTGCTTGCAGGCTGCCAGGCCGCAGCGGGAGTGGACTTAGGCAAAGCAGTCGAGAACAACCTTGGCACCAGCTCTTATCAAGGTACTCAAGCACTTACCCTTGAGCTTACGCCGGCATCGGGGCTGGAAGATCATCCTGAAGTGGACCTGCTTAAGAATGTATCTGTAACGCTGACCGATGTGAAGCATCAGGATGCAACGACCAGTTCAGCCAAGGGTGAGCTTCAGTATGGCGGTAACGTCATTCCTTTTGCTTATTTCACCGCTGACGGGCAGATTCTGCTTCAAGTGGAAGGTGCCGGCCAGCCTTTGCTTACACAGGCTCCTGCCAAAGCTGGGACTGGTGAGCCGCCTTCTCTATTGAATTTTGACATCTCCTCGCTTGATTGGGAAAAGCTGCTGAAGGAGAATGCATCTGCACTGTTTAAGTTCCTGCCTGCTCCCGAGTCCTTCACAGCAGAGGATGTTAAAACCGCCATTAACGGTGAAGAATTGGCGTTGAAGAAGCTGCATGTGGACGTGACCGGAAGTGAGCTTGCCGTAATCCTGCAGACAGCTATCAAAAGTCTGCTGGCCGATGAGGCAGGCGATGCCTTGATCCGCAGTGTGATTACCCAGGTGATGGGGGATAACGGCAACGAACTGGCTACCAGTATGGCTGCGGTGGTCGTCAGAAGAACGCTAAACTCTGTGTCCACAGATATAAATGCTTTGGGAGAATTTGCCCAATACTTTACCGACAGCAACACTTTGAAGCTGGACTTGTACGTGGACGGGGAGGCTCAGGTCCGTAGAACGGAATTGGAATTGAGCCTGAGCGGACTGAAGCTGATGGATGGGGCTGTTAGCGGCCTGAAGGCCAAGTTTGCTGAGGACCGCTGGAATATCAACGGCACCGTAGCCGCCGACTCCATTGACGGGGCCGATGCGGTCAAGGCGATGGAACCGGGCGGGATTGCCCGCTATATTAAGGTTCTGGAGCCTGATTCCCAGGTTTACAAGCTGCTGGTGGAAGAGTTGAAGGTCACACGGAAGAATATCGTCCTCCCTCCTATCGAAGAGGGTTTGCCAGGCGCAGTTGCCCGCCCCTATATTGTAGACGGTGTGACCCTGGTGCCGGTGCGCTTCGTATCCGAGAATCTGGATGCGGAAGTGAGCTGGAAGGATGACACCCAACAGGCAATCGTAACCGATATTATCAGCGGCAAAACGCTGGTATTCACCATTGGCAGCAAGATCGTGCTGGTCGACGGACAAGAGGTTGAATTAGAGGCAGCCGCAGCACTGACCGGAGAATATACTTATGTTCCGGTGAGATTCATTGCCGAGTCCTTCGGGGCAGAAGTGGGCTGGGACCCGGAAACCTGGACAGTGAGCATTATCCGCAACTAAAAATCGTACGACCGGACGCAAAGCATGCGCCGATTGTTCCTGTTAAGGGAGCAGTCGGCGTTTTTGCGTGCAGAGGCAACAGGAAAACGGACGGGAGGCTGTGCGGGAAAAGAAGGCGCCGCGGCGCATGTTCAGGTGTGAATTTTTCATGGTATACTATACTTAATCAGGGGAGCGAACCGGTTGGTACAAGACAGATTAAATCCTAAAAATGACTTTATTTTTCAGAGACTATTCGGCGAGAACGAGTTCCGGGAGAGTACGATTTTTTTGCTTAACGCTATTCTGGGGCTGGAGGGGGAACATCAGCTTCGGGATCTGACAATTATGGAGAACAAGCAGTTGGCCAAGGAGCAGCTTCAGGACAAGACAGGCCGTTTGGATGTAAGAGCAAGGGCTGTTTCGGCAAATTGCCAGTATGATCTGGAGATTCAGCTTCGCGACGAGTACAATATGCCGCAGCGCACATTGTTTTATGTCAGCAAGATGGTGGTAGAATCGGTTAAGTCGGGAATGAATTATCTGGTCATGCCGAAGACGGTTGCCATCAACATCGTGAACTATAACCAATTTGCTATCGACCGATTTCACACAACGTTTCATCTGTGTGAGGATGAAGCGCCAGAGCTAAGGTTGAGCGATATAATGGAAGTGCATTTTCTGGAGTATCCCAAGTTTCGGAAGGTGCCAAAGGATTTGAGCATTCCGCTGCACCGATGGCTGCTATTTCTTGATGAGAGGATCACAGATGAACAATTGAAGGAGCTGATGGAGATGGATGAGGTGATCCGCAGAACCGAGGAGCGGCTGGAATGGCTGAGTGGAGATGATGAGACCAGGAGGCTATACGAAGCCAGAGAGGAAGCGCTGATCGATTACAACAGCTCCATGGAGGCCAGTTGGAAACGGGGAATAGCGGAAGGAAGAACAGAGGGCAAGGCAGAAGGCAAAGCGGAGGGTAAAGCGGAAGGTAAATTGGAGATCGCGCGCAACATGCTCCACAAAGGATTGAAGCATGAGTTGATCGCCGAAATTACTGGCTTGCCCCTGGAGGAGATCCGCAAGCTCGACAGCAGTCCTGAGCAATAGTTACATGTGCCACAACATAAAAAGGCGTCTCCCGGCAGTGTGAATCCACTGTCGGGAGACGCCTTTTTTGAATTCCCAGAAGGTAAACGCTTTAGAATTTCTTGCTCTGAAGCGCTCTCTCCGTTGCTTCGATGGAGGCGAGGGATTCCTCTTCCCTCTGGTACACCAGGTAGAAATACAAGGTGTCAATAATCGCCAATTGCGCAATCCTGGAGTTCAGGGCCAGAATGCTGTATTGGGTTTCATTGGAAGCGGTCTGAAGGACAATGTCGCTCTGCTTCACAATGGGCGACTTCCCGTGGTTGGTTATGCAGATGGTAGCGGCGCCTTGCTGCCGCGCGATTTTCAACGCTTCCACAATGTCCTTGGAAGAGCCGGAATGGGAGATGCCGATCACGGCGTCTCTGGAGGTTGTATGGGAAACTGCGATAGCCTGCATATGATTGTCGCTGCAAGCTCTGGCGCGTATTCCGGTGCGCAGCAGCTTATGTTCGGCGTCCATGGCGATGGGGGCAGAGTTGCCTAAGCCCAGAATTAGCACGGAATCAGCGGCAAGCAGGGCCTGGGCTGCGCTGGCAATCGCCTGGGGCTGAAGGGCCTTCTTGGTCAGCTCCAAGGAATAGTAGATCTCATTGCACACCTTGCCGAAGATGGCTGAGCAGGAGTCCTCCCGGCTTATGGTGGCGCTGACGGCGGGCTTGCTTTCTTCGCGGGCCAGGGAAATCTTCAAT
This sequence comes from Paenibacillaceae bacterium, assembly GCA_029256185.1. Classification (GTDB taxonomy): domain Bacteria; phylum Bacillota; class Bacilli; order Paenibacillales; family NBRC-103111; genus Paenibacillus_AR. Next base: position 36,808 of record JAQSYI010000054.1, on the reverse strand, counting down.
TCCTGGTAGCCCCCGAAGCCCAGTCTCCTGGCAAATCTCACAATGGTGGCTTCACTGCAGCCGCACTTATCAGCCAACTCACTGATGGACAAGGGGATCAGCTCACCGGGATGCAGCAGGATCCAGTCGGCAATCTTTTTCTCGGCCTTGCCCATTTCCTCATAAAGAACCTTGATCTGCATAGAGGTGTGATTCATCGTATAAACAAGCCTCCAATGTGAAAATAACTTTCACAAACTATTGAACTATACCGCCATTTATTTGTCAATAAAGAAATATTTTTTCACTTTTATATTGAAAATAAGCTTCATATATAATAATATTATCACGTAATGATTGTGGTTTTGTGAAAATAAGCTTCAAAAAAGGGAGTGGCAAAGGTGCATCGGAGTCCATTTATGGAACAGATGATTTTGACTGAGCTGGAGGATGCGGCAGGCAAGGAGAATTGTTCGATTCGCGAGATTGACAAGATCGCCCACAGCGTGGATTATTTCTGGCTTTCCCGCATGTGGTCCGACCGGGGCATGCGCATGCCCGAGGCAGATTACATCGTATCGCCTAAGAATGCGGCGGAAACCTCCAAGGTTCTGCAGATTGCGAATTATTACAAGATTCCGGTGACAACCTGGGGCGGCGGCGGCGGAACCCAGGGGGGAGCGCTCCCTGTAGCCGGAGGCATCGTCTTGAACACCAAGCGGATGAATCAGATTGAACCGGTCAATACCGACTCCATGTATGTGGAATGCGGGACAGGGGCCATTTACCGGCATGTTGAATGGGCTGCCAACGAGAAGGGCTATGCCACCATGCATTATCCCAGCTCGCTGAATTGCTCTACGGTAGGCGGATTCCTGGCTCACCGGGGGATCGGCGTAGTCTCGACGAAATACGGCAAAATTGATGACATGGTGCTGGGAATGGAAGTGGTGCTGCCCAACGGGGATATTATTCACACATCGCCTGTGCCCAAGCATGCTGCAGGTCCGGACCTGAACCAGATCTTTATCGGTTCGGAGGGAACGCTGGGCATTATGACCAAGGCGCAGATGCGCGTGTATATCCAGCCGGAGGAAAGGCGCTTCCGCGCATTTCTGTTCCGCAATATGACCGATGCCTTCCGCGCCTCCAAGGAGCTGCTGCAGCAGATCAAGCCTTCTGTTATGCGGCTGTACGACGAAGCGGAAACCGCCTCTCTGATCAAGAAAATTGTAGGGGTGGAGCGCAAGGGGGCTTTTATGAATATCGCCTTGGAGGGAGTTGCCGAGATCGTCAAAATTGAAGAGAAGCTGCTGCTTTCCACTTTCTCCAAGTATGGAGCAGAGGACCTGGGCAGCGAGTATGGGGAGAAGTGGTGGGAGGAGCGGATCACCTTCTTCTATCCGGGGCATATGTTTGACTTGCCCCAGATGTTCGGGACCATGGATACCATTGCCACTTACTCCAACATCGAGAAGATCTATTGGGCGATGAAGGAAGCGATCGAGACCCAGTTTCCCATGGCGAGATACATTGCCCATTTCTCCCATTGGTATGAGTGGGGCTGTATGATCTACGACCGTTTCATTGTGGATCATCCGCCGGAGGACCCGCTGGAGGCCATGCGGCTTCACAACCAGATCTGGAGCACAGGAGTAAGGACAGCTTTGGCGCACGGGGGAGTGGTCAACGACCACCATGGTGTGGGCTTGAAGCTGGGCCGGCTGATGAAGGAGCAATACGGGCCTGCCATGCAGGTTTTCACAGGACTGAAGAAGCAACTGGACCCGAATGGTATTCTCAATCCGTTCAAAATGGGCGTCTAGTTTGAAGAGGAGGCAATCATCCATATGCTTATATCACCCAAAAGCAAGGAAACCATCGATGCGTGCCGGTTCTGCTGGATGTGCCGTCATGTATGCCCGATCGGCAATGTGACAGGGCAGGAGCGCAATAATGCCAGAGGCAGGGCACTGTCACTCTCCCTGGTGCTGCGGGAGTCGGCCACCCTGGAGGACGCTATCGACAATGTCTACGAATGCGCCATGTGCGGAGCTTGCACCAAGGAGTGCGTGACAGGCTGGGACCCGCTGCAGTTTACGCGCGAGGTGCGCAGGGAAGCGGCGTTGACCGGCAAGACACCGGACTATATTTTGCGGCTTATGGACAATATTGAGGCGTCGGGCAACGCTTACGGAGTTGACTGCATCCGGGAGGATGTGGCGGCTGCCATCGGCGCTTTGCCCCGCCAATCGGATACGCTGCTGTTTCTGGGAAGAGATTCCCTCTACAAGAGTCCTGCATCGGCGCTTTCGGCGATCCGTCTGCTCCAGTCGGCCAAGTTGGACTTTACTGTTCTGGAGCATGAACCAGGCAGCGGGACGGATCTGGATTTTCTGTTGGGCGATGTAGAGGAAACCCGCCAGGCTATGCTGCGCTGCGCGGAAGCCCTGTCCGGCTTCAGCCGAGTTATCGTCTATGATCCCGCCGACGCCAAGGTTTTCCTGCGCACCTGTAAGGAGTGGAATCTCCCTTTACGGCCCGAAATCCGGACCTATACCTCCCTTATTGCTGAATTGGTGCGGACAGGTGAGCTGAAGCCGAAGCGGGGAGAGGGAAGCTTCACCTTCCAGGACCCGGCTGTGCTGGTCCGCGACCTGGAGGAGCATCATCCGGCTAGAGAAATACTGGAGGCCTGCGGCCGGGTGAAGGAGCTTCAATTGTCCGGCAAGGACGTCATGTGGGCCGGGAACCTGCTGATGCATGAATACATGCCCGATGTGATTGTCCAAGTGGCTGCCGAAAGATGGAGAAACGCTGTCCTTGAAGGGGTGGAGACTCTGGTTACTGCCTCACCCGGGGAATACGAGGCTCTGCTCATGGCGAAGCCGGAAGGAATCGGGCTCATGAGGCTGGAGGATGTTGTGCTTGAGGCCTTCCGGTAAAAACAATTCCCCAAAAGGAATGAGAGGTTTAATCCTCCAAAAGTGATGAGATGCTTCGAAGCCAATTCGGATACTTTTGGGGGGGGGCTCCGGATAAAAGGGCATTCCCTTGCATTTACGTATAAAAAGAGAGGAGAAAGTGGATCGCCATGCTGGTTAATCTTGATGAGCTGTTAAGTTTGGCGGAAAGAAAGGAATTTGCGGTGCCCGCGTTTAATACGTACAACATGGAAACGGTAACAGGCGTGATTCAGGCAGCCGAGGAAGCCCGGTCTCCCGTCATTATCCAGGTGTATTCCAGACTCTTTGAACAGGGGTCGGCTTATTACTTGTCTCCTGTTATTCTGGCGGCGGCCCAACAGGCCACGGTGCCGGTCTGCTTCCATCTGGATCATGGCAGCGGCGAGTTGGCGGTGTCCCGGGCAATTCGCTACGGATGCACAGGAGTCATGATCGACGCCTCCACTCTGCCGCTTGAGGAGAATGCGGCCAAGACCAGGGCGGTAGTGGAGCTGTGCGGCTACTCCGGCATTCCCGTTGAAGGAGAGGTGGGCCATATTGGCTCTGTGCATGACGCGGTGATGGAAGAATCCACCACTGTCGGGGACGCCGTGTATTATGCGGAAGCAACGGGAGTAACCGCTCTGGCTGTGATGGTGGGAACGGCCCATGGGTATTACAAAAAAACGCCCAAGCTGGATATAGAGCGGATCCGCGACATTCATCAGGCCGTGGGCGCTCATCTGGTATTGCATGGCGGAAGCGGTATTCCGGATGACCAGATTCAGGCGGCGATTGGGGCGGGAATCCGCAAGATCAATTATGGAACCGACATCTGCTATGCGTTCTTGGATCAGGTATTTGCCACTTCGAGAGAAGTGTATGCTTTGGATTTATTTATGAAAGGCGTGGTGGACAACATCAAGACCTTCGCCATGGGAAAAATCCGGCTGCTGGGAGCAGAAGGGCGGGCATAACGTGATTACGGGAATTGGAGCGGCAGTCTTCGACAGGCTGATTACGATGGAGCGGTATCCCCGGGAGGATTCCAAGCAGGAAGGGACGGAAGTTCGGCTGGCAGGCGGAGGGCCATGCGCCACAGGGCTGGCGGCGGCTGCCAAGCTGGGGGGCCGGACGGCTTATATCGGATGTTTGGCCGGTGACGCGGAGGGAAAGTTTTTATTGGAGGATTTCCGGCGGTACGGAGTAGGGACGGAACTGGTCTCCATTGCGGAGAAGAGCATCTCCTTCAGCTCCTCTATCTGGCTGAGCAGGGAGCAAGCCACGCGCACATGCGTCTTCCACAGGGGAAATGTGCCTCCGCTTAGGCTGAACGACAGGCAGAAGGCGGCAGTCGCTTCGTCGTCCGTCCTGCTGTTGGACGGCAATGAGAGAGAAGCGGCACTGGAGGCGGCAGCCCTGGCGCGGTCCCACTCCTGCAAGGTGCTGCTCGACGCAGGCGGCTTATATCCGGGCATAGGCGATGTGCTGGCAGCTGCGGATGTGCTGATTCCCTCGGAGGAGTTTGCGCTGCAATGGACGGGGGAGAAGACGGCGGAGGCCGCAGCCCTCGTCTTGCACCGGTCGTTTCACCCCGAAGCGGTTGTCATCACCCGGGGCAAGCAGGGCGGCTTGCTGTATGACGGCACAGTGCTGTGGGAATATCCTGCATTCCCCGTCGAAGCAGTGGATACCAACGGAGCCGGGGACGTGTTCCACGGCGTGTACGCCTACGGATTGGCCGAGGGCATGGGTCATAAGAGATGCTGTATCATGGCCAGCGCCGCTTCCGCCATGAAATGCAGAGTAATGGGAGCAAGAGAAGGAGCGCCGGATTATGCCGGACTTATGGAATTTTTGAAGGAGCGTGGGGTTAGTGGTGAGCTATAAGAAGCATTGGGACGGCAAACGGGGCTGTACACCGCTGGTTGCAAGCGGCAGCAGTTCCCTGGAGATGCTGGAGGTAGACATGCTGAGCCTGTCCGCAGGAGAGGTTCACGAAGGATATGAAGGGGACAAGGAGACGGCTCTTGTGCTGCTGGGCGGAACAGCGTCCGTAACCGGCAAGGAGTTCGCCTACAACGGAATCGGCGCAAGAAAGCATGTATTCGACGGCGCTGCTGCCGCAGTATATATCCCGCGGAACAGAGAGTTTCGCATCACTGCAGAATCGGATGTGCGTCTGGCTCTGATCAAGGCTCCTGCTGAGCGGGATACGGAGCCGGTCTTGATCCGGCCGGAGGATGTGCTGGTGAAGGAACTGGGCAAGCCGGGCTGGCAGCGCCAGGCTCATTTTATCCTGGATGAGCGGGTGGACGCCAACCGGCTGTATATCGGTGAATCCTTCGTGCCCTCCGGGAGCTGGGCCAGCTATCCCCCGCACAAGCATGACGAGGACAATATGCCTGCAGAGGGGATTCTGGAGGAAATCTATTACTATGAATTCGACAGGCCTGAAGGCTTCGGCATTCAGCGGCTGTATTCCCGGCAGGGGGATCTGGACGAGACGTTCACGGTGAAGACCGGAGATTTGGTGGAGCTTCCCAGAGGCTACCACCCCTTCTGCTGCGCTCCCGGCTATCAGAACTATTATCTGTGGATCATGGCCGGGAAGAACCGGGGCTTCTACTTTACCGTTGATCCGGACCATCAATGGCTGAACAAGTAGCCGGTTGTCCGGCATTCTACCACTAGGCGGGGGATGGGCATGGAGTATGTATTGGGCATTGATTTTGGAGGCGGAGCCTCCAAGGCCACACTGCTTGGAGCAGACGGCAAGGTGGCGGCGGTCAGCACGACGGAATATCCCACCTATTATCCCAGGACAGGATATGCGGAACAGGACCCCCGTGACTGGTATCAGGCCACCTGCCGCAACATTGCCGCCGTCATAAGCGAATCGGGAGCCAAGCCCGAATCGATTGCCGCGGTATGCTTGGACGCGGCAACCCATACGGCTGTGTTGATGGATGAAGGTTGCCGTGTGCTGCGTCCGGCCATTTACTGGACGGATACGAGAAGCGGCGATCAGGTCCGGCGGCTTCAAGAGCATCACCGCGGCCTGATTCTGGAGCAGGCGTATCATGAACCGGATACCATCTGGACGCTGCCGCAGCTGATGTGGGTGAAGGAGCGGGAGCCGGATATATGGAGCAGGGTGAAGCGGCTGCTGTTCGCCAAGGATTATGTGCGGTATCTGCTTACGGGAGTATATGCCACGGATTATATTGAAGCGGAGGGCAGCATGCTGTTCGACTGCCGTAATAAGTGCTGGTCGCCGGAGCTATGCGGCATTCCGGGGCTGGCAGTTGATCTGCTGCCTCCGGTCATGAGTCCCATGGATCAGGCGGGAACCATAACCGCAAGGGCGGCGGGGGATACCGGGCTTGCTCCGGGGACGCCGGTTATCTGCGGCACAACGGATACCGCACTGGAGGTGCTCGCAGCCGGTGCGGTGCGTCCGGGCCAGATGACGGTGAAGCTGGCTACGGCGGGACGTATCTGTGTCATCACTGACCGTCCTGTTACCGGCAGGCATCTGATCACGTATTCCCATGTGGTTCCCGGATTATCTTATCCGGGCACGGCAACCAAGTCCTGCGCCGCTTCCTACCGCTGGTACCGAGATGTGTTCGGCGGCGAGTATGCCCGGCTGAATGACGAGGCTGCGGCCGCGCCCCCAGGCTGTGACGGCCTGTTCTTCCACCCCTACCTGAACGGGGAATTGACCCCTTATGCCGATCCCGGGCTGTGCGGCAGCTTCGTGGGAATTCGCGCCGGACATACCCGGAGCCACTTCAGCAGAGCTGTGCTGGAGGGAGTGGCCTTCTCCCTGCTGGACTGTCTTCATGAACTGGAGAGAATGGGAATTCCTTATCGGCAGCAGGCGGTTATCATCGGAGGCGGCGCCTCCAGTCCGTTATGGAGACAGATTACGGCGGATGTGCTGGGTATTGCGCTGGAGGAAAAAAGCCGCAGCGATTCCTCTCTCGGAGGAGCCATGCTGGCGGGAGTCGCAGCAGGCTTCTTCCCTGATTTGGAGGCGGGTTTGAGGGCATCAACCCATACAGTATCCGTAACCCGGCCCCGGACCGCTCTGACCGAATGGTATGCCGGGAGATTCACCCAATACAAGGCGATTCATGATGCGCTCGCCCCGATTTATCAAGGAGACGGTTATGCGAATAGCAGTGTGCCTCAAATATAGCGCAGGGGAATGGAACCCCTTCGATGCCAGCGCCCTGGAATGCGCCCTGCGTATGGAAGGGGCGGAGGTTATCGCTCTAGCCATGGCTCCGCCCGCGGCGGAGAAGGCACTGGAGCAATTGACCCGCTTGGGAGTTGCCCGGGGAGTACTGCTCACGGACCCGCTGTTTGCCGGCGGAGATACGCTGGCCACCTCGTATGTACTCTCCCTGGCCATTGCAAGGCTGAAGCCTGATCTGGTGCTGTGCGGAAGGCAGAGCATGGACGGAGACACCGGGCAAGTGGGGCCCAGTCTGGCTTGTTTGTTGGGACTGTCCGTCGTTGCCGGGGTACTGGAGGCTGCCCCCGCAGAGGAAGGGATCAACTGCAGGACCAGAGACGGCATGATAGCGGTCCGGCTGCCATCGCTAATGCTGATGGAGCGGAGCTACAGCCTCCGTTTCCCGGGGCTTCGTTCCAGGCCGGGGACGGTTGAGCGATGGGATGCGGCGTTCCTTGAAGCTGACTCGCGGCGCTGCGGTTTGGCCGGTTCGCCGACCAGGGTGTTGAAAACCTGGGAGAATCAGTCCGGCAAGCGAACATGCCGCTTTCTCGCTCCACATGAGCTGTTGCCTCTGGTGGAAGAGCTGCGGCAGAGACAGCAGGTTCAGCCAACCCCGCCTGATGGCGGCATGGTGCTGGAAGAGGTGTGGACCGTGGGAGAAGAGACGGCGGAAAAAGCGCAGGCCATTGCCCGCAAGGTCACGCGGATTCCCCGTACGGATGATATCCGTGCCATTGTGGAGCTGATCCGCGAAGGCAGACCCGCTGCTGTTCTGTGGCCGTCCGATCCATGGGGAAGGCTCCATGCTCCCCAGGCGGCGGCGCTGCTCCAGACCGGCCTGTGCGCAGATTGCACCCATCTGGAAACAGACGGAAAGCGGTTATTCATGTACCGTCCCGCCTGGGGCGGCCACAAGATGGCCAAGATCGCCTGCCTGACAGAGCCGCAGATGGCTACTGTGCGGATTGTTTCACCATCCTCCGACATTCTGGTGGCCGGGGGAAAGGGAGTGGCCCCTTGCTATCATCTGCTCCGGCAATTTGCCGAGGGCATCGGCGGTCAGCCTGCAGCGTCCCGGGGATTGGTAGACGCAGGGCTTGCGCCGTATTCCGCCCAGGTTGGATTGACGGGACTGCATGTCAGCCCCAAGATTTATATCGCGGCAGGCATCTCCGGCGCCGTGCATCATACCTGCGCCATCGAGGGGGCGGGGACCGTCATTGCCATCAATCCCGACCGCAAGGCGCGGATTTTTGATTATGCGGATTACGGGATCAACGCCGCTTTTTCCGAAGAGCTGTTAACATCCATCCTGAGCGGGAACAACCCGCATACCGCAAGAGGGGAGCAGATTCAATGGTGATCAAGCTCAAGCGCAACAGGGTATGGCGCACCTACCATGGCGGAGAAAGAATCGACCGGCTGCAGGGTCTGCCTTGCAGCGGAAACGGGCATTTCCCGGAGGAGTGGGTGGCCTCTGTGGTGGAGGCCTGCAATCCCGGCCGGGAACAACAAGGTGAGGGCCTGAGCTGCTCCGAAGACGGACAATGGCTTAAGCTGCTGATTGATCAAGACCCCGTCCGCTATCTGGGGGAAGAGCAGGTCCAACGGTATGGAGGGCGCATGTCCATTCTGGTGAAGCTGCTGGATGCGGCGGAACGGCTGGTCATTCAAGCCCATCCCACCGTCTCCTTCGCCAAGGCCCATTTTCATTCCGATTTCGGCAAGACGGAGAGCTGGTACATTGTGGAGGCAGACGAGGGTGCCCATGTCTATCTTGGCTTCCGCCCCGGTATTACACGAAGCAAGTGGGAGGAATCCTTCTGGAGTCAAGATATATCGGGAATGCTCGAGCTGATGCACAAGCTTCCGGTCCGTCCGGGGGACATGATATTCGTGGATGGCGGGGTGCCCCATGCAATCGGAGGCGGCTGTCTTCTGGTAGAGCTGCAGGAGCCTACGGATCTGATGGTGGTTCCCGAGCGGGTTACCCCGTCGGGAACGGTGCTTCCTGAGAGCAGGCTTCACGGGGGGCTGGGTTTTGAGCGCATGTTCGATTGCTTTGACTATACAGGCTGCACCCGGCAGGAGCTTCAGGACCGGTACTGCATCCGCCCCAAGCAAGGCACTGCTGCTGGACGCACCATTCTGCTGGACAGGGAAGTTACAGACAAGTTCCGTATGGAAGAGCTGCGTATTGAGCAGACCTGCCAGACGGATTACAGCGGCATGTACGCGGTGGCAATCGTGCTGGAGGGCAGGGGCGAACTGGAGGTAAAGGGTGAGCTGGAGGTCATGGGCGGGCAATGCCTCCCGGTTCGCCGCGGGGATTCCCTGTTTATTGGAGCCGATGCGGGACCTCTGGTCTGGAGATGTCACGGAGAAGCCCTTCGGGTTGTCATTTGTTTGCCTTAAAGAGGACATCGTCCCGATGGATATCCCTACTTGCTCACACAAACTTATTGATGCTACCCGGTGGAGACCATTCTGTATGAAAAATCGCACAGAATAGGCCGCTTCAGTCGCTTTAGGGTGCGGAGGAAGGCATTCATATCAACGGACCAGAAGAGCCTATTGATTTGCTATAGTGGGGGGAGCGCGGGGCTCAGTAGCTATCAGACTTTCATACCGCTTGGCGGCACCATGGAGGAATGAAATGACGGGATGCTGTTATTTCAGGGCAGAATGATAGCTGCTTGCGGAGAGGGCTGTCCAGTTAAACGACAGGACGCCTCAGGAAGAAAACCCTGTCGGCCCCAAAATCCCTCTGAATGAGATCAAAGTAGGCGTCCCAGCTTCTTCTCCGGCAGGGAACGAATTTACGGCATTTTGTACTCGATGCTCCTGATGGTGCCCAAGCGGACATGGGCAAATGAAAGTGAGACGGCTTATTATAACTGGCACTTATAGGGGCTCTATCAGCCCTGCAACTACATTCTGCCGGAAAAAGGAAGGCTGATGAACTTGAACAGACAGGCGTTTGCACAGCCGGGCGAATTTGCCGTAGGCTGCAATTATTGGGCATCCCATGCGGGGATCGATATGTGGTCCGACTGGAACCGGGAAGCCGTGGAGCAGGATCTGCAGGTGATGGCGGAAGCGGGCATCACCTGGCTGAGAATCTTTCCCCTGTGGCCGGTTTTCCAGCCGGTTGCCGTTATGCACGGCTTCAAGGGAGAGCGGATCAGGCAGCATAAAGAAGGGGAGCAGTGGACAGAGGATTGGTCCGGCAGCGGCTCGTTGAACGAGGAGGCCTTTGCCCATTTTGGTGAATTGGTGCGAATGGCGCAGGCCCGCGGCATGAAGCTGATTGTGGGCCTGATCACCGGCTGGATGAGCGGCAAGCTGTACGCTCCGCAAGCGCTGCTGGGCCGCAACCTGCTCACTGACCCGTATGCCATTCAATGGCAGGTAAGGTTCGCCAGGCAATTCGTCTCCCGCTTCAGGGAAGAGCCCGCCATTGTCGCCTGGGATCTGGGCAATGAATGCAATTGCATGGGTGAGGTTGCCACGGCGGAGGAGGCATGGAACTGGTCCAACGCGATTGCTGCCGCGATCCGCACCAGTGACGGCAGCAGGCCGGTTATATCCGGCATGCACAGTCTCAAGCTGGACGGACGCTGGACGATCCGGGATCAGGCGGAGCTGACCGATGTGCTGACGACCCATACTTATCCCGTATTCACCGCTTATTGCGATCAGGACCCGCTCAATACCATGCGCACCGTGCTCCATCCCGCAGCCGAAACCCTGCTGTACAGAGGAATCGGGGGGAAGCCCTGCTTCGTTGAGGAGGTGGGAACTCTCGGACCTATGTATTGCAGCGGAGAGGTCAGCGCCGATTATGTCCGCAGCAATCTGTGGACGCTCTGGGCCCATGATTGCCGGGGCTTCCTGTGGTGGTGCGCCTTCGATCAGGGCCGGCTGCAGCAGGCTCCCTATGATCTGAATTCCCGGGGCAGCGAGTACGGTTTTTTCACCGAGCAGCGTGCGGAGAAGCCCGAAATGGGAGCAGTCCGGGAATTTCAGCAGGCGCTTTCGCAGATGCCCTTCGGCCGGCTGCCGGAGCGGATTACCGACGGTGTCTGCTTGCTCAGCCACAGCCAGGATCATTGGGGAGCGGCTTACAGCGCGTTTGTGCTGGCCAAGCAGGCCGGGCTGGACCTGGAGTACCGCTCCGTTGAGCAGCCGCTGCCGGATGCCCCCTTGTATCTGCTTCCCTGCATTAACGGCGCCAACAGTATTAGCAGGCACCGAATGACCGAGCTGCTGCAAAAGGTGGAGCAGGGAGCCATCTTGTATATCTCCATGGAGAACGGCTACGTCAGCTCCGGCTTCACCGAGTATACCGGAATCCGTGTAGTGAACCGGCAGAAGATGAACGAGAAGAAGGAGCTGCTGATAAACGGAGTCTCCCTGCCCATCCGGGCTGATTATGAGCTAAGAATCGAGGTGGAGGGGGCGGAGATTCTGGCCCGGGACAGCCGCAATGAAGCCGTCTTCACCCGAGCAGCGTACGGGGCGGGCAGCATCCTGTTCCTGAATGCTCCGTTGGAAACCTGTCTGGCCCGTACCCCCGGAGTCTTTCATGGTAACAATATCCAGCCTTACTGGCATATTTACAAGCAATTAAAGGACATTCTTCCCAACAGCAGAGCCGTGGCCAAAAGCGATCCTGAGATCGCAGTTACCGAACATCCAGTGAACGATGGAGAAAGGATCATCGTCGCCGTTAATTACGGCTCCGCCAGGCAGGCCCGCTTCAAGCTGGAGCCAGGCTGGGCAATCGGACGCATTCTGCATGACCCGCTGGAGGGGGCAGCCGGGGAACCAGGTGGCCTGAGCGCATCCATGAAGAGCAATGACGCTCTGGTCTTCACCGTGGTGAAAGCATGACCGAAGGCCGTTTTGCCCAATACCGTCATTCGGGGAACCATCCCGCCGCTAACCGTCATTCCGGGAACTGTCCTGCTGTGAACCTTCCTGCTGAGATCCATCATTCCCAACACTGTCATCCCGAAGGCACACTCTTTCACCGGGCCAAATGGATTTCCCGGAGCGCAATGGAGGGCTGGAACAAGGAGGTTCCCGCCCCGCTGCTGCGGAGACGGTTCTCTGTTGCAGCTCCCGTCCGGTCCGCCTGGCTTCATGTCTGCGGCCTGGGGTACGGGGTTTACTGGATCAACGGAGCGAAGGCAACGGAGGATGTGCTTATCACTCCGTACACCAAGTATGATGCAACCGTCCTGTACAGCAGCTTCGACGTCACCTCCCTGATCCGGCAAGGGGACAATGTTTTCGCCGCCATGCTGGGCAACGGCTTCTATAATGACATTACGCCCACCTGGAACAGCGCAAGCTCCACCTGGCGGCATCATCCCAAGCTGATTATGCAGCTGAGCCTTCTCTTCGCGGACGGGAGGGAGGAGACCATTCTCTCGGACTCCTCCTTCGTGACGGCGGAGGGGCCAGTGCTGTTCAATCATGCCCGCTGCGGTGAAATCTATGATGCCCGTCTGGAGCGGGAGGGCTGGACCACGGCGGCTTATGATGACAGCGGCTGGGAGCGGGCCAGAATCTGCCGGGGACCGGGAGGAATCCTGAAGCCCGCCCTTCATCCCCCGATCCGGGTGACCGGGACATTAACCGCCCGGAAGATCAGCGGCAGCCTGTACGATTTGGGGCAGAATATCAGCGGCTGGGCCCGAATCCGTGTAAAGGGGGAAGCGGGCAGAGAAATATCCCTGACATACGGAGAGCTGCTGCACCCGGACGGAACGTTGGATAACGAGCATATCAACAAGTTCAACCCCGGCCCGGTCAAGCACCGTGATCTGTATATCTGCAAGGGCGGGGAACAGGATGAGGAATACGAGCCGGCTTTTGTTTACCATGGTTTCCGCTATGTGGAAGTCGGGAATGCGCCTGAGGAATTTCAACTGGAGGGCCGGGTCGTTCACACGGATCTCCAGTTGATCGGGGATTTTCAATGCAGCGATGAGCTCCTCAATAAAATCCACCAAGCAACCAGATGGTCCACCCTGACCAATTATCATGGCCTTCCGACGGATTGTCCCCACCGGGAGCAGAATGGCTGGACAGGGGACGCCCTGCTCTCGGCAGAGCAGTCGCTGATGAATTATGAGATGGAGGAAGCGTATCTGAAGTGGCTGCTGGATATCCGCGACGCCCAGCGCCCCAACGGCCAAATTCCCGGGATCGTCCCCGCCTCCTCCTGGGGCTACAACTGGGGAAGCGGCCCTGCCTGGGATGCTGCTCTCATCCATCTGCCCTACTACCTGTACACAATGACAGGCAGCGGCAGAGCCATCTATCTGCTGTGGGAGTCCATGGAGAAGTATATGGCATTCATGGATTCCATGGCCGAGGATTATATCGTGGATTTCGGCTTGGGTGATTGGTGTGCTCCGCCGGGGGCGCAGAAGTGTTCCTCCGCCGTAACCGACACCTCCTTCTATTATGCCAATGCCAGGATAATGGCCCGGTGCGCCCGGGTTATCGGCCAAGACCCGGCCCGTTATGAGGAGCTTGCTGCGCATATCCGCGAGGCCTTCCGCTGCCGCTTCCTCCGGGACGGCATCGTGGAGGGAGGCGGACAGACCGCTCTGGCCTGCGGGATTTATCAGGGACTGTACGAGGCGGCCGAAATCCTTTTGGCCGCAGAGCGGCTGGCGAGACTGGTGGAGGAGAAGGGCAATCATATCGATTGCGGCATTCTGGGAACCAAGTTCATCTTCAGCGCCCTGTCGGATAACGGCTATGCGGAAACGGCATACAGGATGGTCACCAATCCCACCATGCCCAGCTATGCCTACTGGATCAACAGCGGCATGACCACGCTATGCGAGGACTGGTCCATGACCGCGTCTTATGACGGGAAGACCACCTCCTTGAACCATCATATGTTCAGCGAAGTGGATATGTGGTTCTACAAGCATCTGGCGGGCATCCGGCTGACGGAGGAGGGGCTGGTCATCAAGCCTTGCTTCGTGGATGAAATCGCTTGGGTGAAGGCGAGACACCGGGAGCTTGAAGTGGATTGGGATCAGGAGGGCATCCGAATCATGACACCGCGGGAAGCCATCCTCCAGTTGGAGGGTAAGCGGATCATTCTTGCGCCCGGAGAGCACCGTCTTTCCCGCCGCGGGCAGCAATAGCGCACATTTACCTATCAGGAAGGGTCAAGGGCGGATGAAGCAATCCGTTTTTGATCCCTTTTTCGCAAACCAATATTCCTTTCCGTTATGGTATAATCGATCAATAGACCGCCCGCCGGCATCATGCGAAGGAAATGGGGGATGGCATGAAACACAAGTGGAAAGCGTCCTTGTTCAAGAAATTTGTCTTTTCGTACATATTTGTGCTGGCAATACCCACTGCAATTATGGGAGTTGTCTTGTATAAGCTTAGCGTGGTGAATCTTCAGCACGAGGTGGAGGCCTCGGGAATCAGCAAGCTGAAGCAGGTGAACGCTACCATGAATATGAGAATGAAGGAGCAGCAGCAGCTGGCGGCAAGAATATCGCTCGATGCCCGGTTGGCTTATTACCGGGTGCTGGAGGACGGCTACAAGACCTCCGATGTGGTTACAGAGCTGGAACGGTACCGGCTGAACAGTGTGTTCATCAATGAGATCCTGTTGTATTACCGGGGGGACCAGCGCATTTATTCTTCAAGCGGTATGCACTCCATCGATACACTGACCAAGCTGGTATACAAATATGACACCTGGACCAGTGAGCATTTCATCGAAGATATTAATTCTATCAACTCTGTCGTGGTCCGGCCTGCTGAGAAGGTCAGCATCAATGGCATCGACGAGGATTATTTCCTGACGTACATGTACCCCATTCCGCCCAATAACTCCTATGCCAACGGAATGCTGCTGTTCCTGATCCGGCAGCAGACGATGGCTGATCTGATCCAGGATGTTCTCGGCGATATTAAGGGAAGCGCATACATTCTGGACCATACCGGTCAGATTCTCGTAACGAAACAGACGGGCACACCGGTTAACAGCGAAGAATTGGGTGCTTTGCTTCATCAATATACCGAAACGGGCATCTATAATATCCGAGTCGGTGATACGGAGTATTCCCTCCTGAACGTGAAATCGGAGGAAACCGAATGGCGTGCCGTTTCCCTGATCAGCTCCTCCCAGTTCATGGGGAAGGTGCGCAGCATGAGAAATTTTGTGCTCGTGCTCACAGGCCTGATTGTGCTGCTGGGAATCGTGCTCACGGTTGTGCTGTCTGCCCGCAATTACCGGCCGATTGAGAATCTGGCCAAGCTGGTGGCAGGCAAGTGGCCTCAGAACCAGCGCAGCGGCAAGGGGGATGATCTGGAGCTGATCAGGCATACCCTGGAGAAGGCGTACGACAGGGGCATCGAGCTGGAGAACCAGGTGGATATCCAGAAGGCTCTCGCGCGGGAGCAGTTTCTCCTCCGTCTGCTGAAGGGACAGATTGAGAATGCCGAAGAATACCGCCGCTTGGCAGAGAATGCGCAAGTGGTGCTTAAGAGCAGGCTGTATACTGTAGCGGTCGCGGGCTATACAACTGTGCATGCCAGAGAGGCGGGGCAGCTTGCCGCATGGCTGCAGGAGCAATGCCCCAAGGTGGCCGAGGTGCATGTCTGCTCTCCTGGCTTCGCCGCCGGCAATCCGGCCAGGCATGGGATAGCTTATATCATCGGCTTGGACGGGGAGAAGGCGGGAGACGGGCTGGAGCAGCTGGCAGCATTCTTCGACATCTCCGGAGAGAACTCGGACGGGAATAAAATCTGCGCAGGAATAGGCAAGCTGTACGATCAGCCCGTTCAGATTAAATACGCTTATATTGAAGCCTTGTCCGCGTTTGAGATAGCTTGCGGCAGCGATAGCGGGAAGCAGGTGATGCTCTATGAGGAGCTTCCTGCGGATCAAGAGCTTCTGTACCCTGCCAAGGAACAGCTTCGTCTCCTGCAGAGCCTGAAGCAGGGCTCCGCAACAGTAGCCCGGGATGCCCTTGCCTGTATACTGAAGGAAATAAGCTCAGGCGCGGCGCCGAAATACATGGTCAAGTGCATCGCTTATGATATTGTCAATACCATCATTAAGCTGATGAATGAACTCTGTCCCGAGCTGCTGAAGGAAAATGTGCAGAAGCTGGCGGAATTTCAATCCCTTGCGGAGCTGGAGGAGGAATTGGACAACTGGATCGACCGCATCTGCGAATACATCAACAGCCACAAAGACAATAAGCACTCCACGCTGAAGGCCGGGCTGCTCAACCATATTAATGCCAACTACTCCTCCTATGAGATCTCCCTGGAATCCGTTGCCGAAGCGTTCGGAATTTCCCCGTATTATCTCAGCCGCTTCTTCAAGGAGCAGACCGGCGAGGGCTTCAAGGATTATATTATGAGGCTGCGGATGAGCGCCATGAAGACGCTGCTGGTTACTACGCAAAGGCCGATCAAAGAGCTGATCGAGGAGTTGGGCTATAAGGATGCGTCTACCTTCACCAACAAATTCAAAGCCGCCGAGGGGGTAACTCCCGGGGAATACCGGAGGCTGTACGCCAAAGGCCAATCTTATGCAGAAGAGTGAGCAGGCAAGAACCAAACAGACAGGACAATAATCCCCAATTGACAATCCAACAGGGGGCAGCACCCGCTGAATGCCTGCTTGAGGAAGAGAGCGCAACTTTTCCATATCCGTGCAAAAGCTACAGATTTACACCCCGGGACCCGGGATGTAAGCTGGAGCTGTTCCTTGGGAAAGCAAATCCGGGGGAGCAGATGTAAACGTCATCATTAAAAGGGGATCGGGATCCCCTGATGAACGGACTACGGAAGGGAGGGCTTGCATGGGCATCTCTTAAGGCAAGCAGGCACAGCGTACGAAATTAGAAAGAGAGGTGCTGCATTAATGGAAGCGATTCCAACCAGCACAGTGATCGGACTTGCCGGGAAAAGATCCGGACGTTGGAGAAAGCTGCTGCAAAACTATCAATTGTACATTTTTGTATTGCCCGCATTGATTTATTTTGTTGTTTTTTGTTATGTCCCCATGTATGGGGTAATTATTGCTTTCAAGGATTTTCATGCGGGACTGGGAATCTGGAACAGCCCCTGGGCAGGCTTGGAGCACTTCGAACGCTTCTTCGACAGCTTCTACTTTGGGCAGGTCATCCGCAACACCGTTACCATCAGTCTCCTGTCCCTTGCAGTAGGGTTTCCTATCCCGATTATTCTGGCGCTTATGTTAAATGAGGTCCGCAGCACCAAGTTCAAACGGCTGGTACAGACTATCACTTACGCTCCCCACTTCATCTCCGTGGTTGTGCTGGTGGGCATGCTGATGGCCTTCTTGTCCACGGGCTCGGGAATTATCAATAACTTGCTGAAGTTTTTGGGCTTTCAAACCATCGATTTCCTGCAAAGCGCCCAATGGTTCAAGCCCATCTACGTATTGTCCGGTGTATGGCAGAATGCAGGATGGAGCGCCATTATCTTCCTGGCTGCCCTGGCGGGTATTGATCCGCAGCAATATGAAGCGGCCACAATGGATGGGGCCACCCGATTCCACAAAATCGTGCATATCAACATTCCCGGGATTGCACCCACCATTATCATCATGCTGATCATGAATGTAGGCCAGGTGATGAACGTAGGCTTTGAGAAGGTGTTCCTGATGCAGAATCCGCTGAATGCCGATGCATCCGAGGTCATATCCACCTATGTCTATAAGAGCGGCCTGTTGAATGCCCAATACAGCTTCTCCGCTGCAGTGGGTCTGTTCAACTCCGTCATCAACTTCATTCTGCTGATCATTGTCAATTACACATCCAAAAAAATCAATGAAACCAGCCTTTGGTAAGATCCTGGAGGATCTTCCGGCGGATGGAGGGAGAAGCTTGATTAAAGAAACCTACCAAGACAGAATCTTTAATATCGTCAATATTGCTTTGCTCAGTCTGATGCTGGCCGTTGTTTTGTATCCCATGATCTATGTGGTCAGCGCTTCCATCAGTGATCCCAATCTGGTGAATTCGGGTAAAATGTGGCTCCTGCCAAAAGGAATTACCTTCGAGGGTTACAGGCGTGTGCTTCAGCACGGAGAGTTGTGGGTGGGCTACCGCAACACCATTTTTTACACCCTGGCGGGAACCCTTATTAATCTGGCAGTCACGTTGCCCTGTGCCTACGCCTTGTCCAGGAGGGATATGCTGGGGAGGAATGTTCTGACTGCCCTGTTCGCCTTCACCATGTTTTTCAGCGGCGGGCTGATTCCTACCTATCTGGTTGTCAAAAATCTTCATTTGGTAGACACCATCTGGGTGATGCTGCTGCCGGGGGCGACCTCCATGTGGAACATTGTGCTCTCCCGAACCTTCTTTCAATCCAATATTCCCCACGAGCTGCAAGAGGCCGCTGTGATGGACGGCTGCAGCAACTGGCGCCTTTTCTTTGCAATTGTACTACCTCTGTCCGCACCCATTATTGCCGTAATGGCCCTGTTCTTCGGCGTTGCCCATTGGAACTCTTTCTTTAGCGCCTTGATCTATTTGTCGGACCGCGGCAAATACCCGCTGCAGCTGATCCTGCGTGAAATTCTTGTGCAGCAGCAGGTTGCCAGCGATATGATGAGCAACGGCTCTGATATGGAGTCCATGGCGGCCCAGGCCAGAATTGCGGAGGTGGTCAAATATGCGGTCATTATTGTATCCACCCTGCCCATCATTGCGGTGTATCCGTTCTTGCAGCGCTATTTTGTCCAGGGAATTATGGTGGGAGCCATTAAAGGCTAAGGTTGCGCATTCAAATTTACAATTCAGGGAGGTCATTAGAGATGAGAAAACAGATCAGCATCCTTCTGGCAGGCGGCTTGGCATTGTCCTTGGCCGCATGCGGTAAGGACGGGGAGCAGCAGGCGGAGGCTCAGCCGTCTGCTTCAGCCAAAGAAGTAGCCAACTTCAACAAGACCGGGTTTCCTATCGTAAACGATAAGATTACGCTGAAAATGATGGGACCTAAGTCAGCCATCCAGCCTACATGGGATAAGATGGATGTTTTTGTGAAGCTGGAGGAAATGACAGGTATTTCCTTTTCGTTTGATACGCCGCTGTCCAGCAATTATACCGAGAAGAAGAGCATCATGTTCGCCAGCAATGAGCTTCCGGATGTGTTCTTCGGCAGAGGCTCCATTACCGCCGATGACGAAGCCATCTACGGGGCCCAGGGGCTGCTGATTCCGCTGGAAGGGCTGATCGACCAGTATGCCCCCAACCTGAAGAAGCTGTTCCAGGATAATCCGGAAATCAAGAAGTCGATTACCAGTCTGGACAATCACATCTATTCCTTGCCCAGCGGCACGGATCTGGCCATGAATTTGACGACCAAGATTTGGATCAATCAGGAGTGGCTGAGCAACCTGGGGCTGAAGATGCCGCAGACCACAGATGAATTGCATGCTGTACTGAAGGCCTTCAAGGAGCAAGACCCCAACCGCAACGGCAAGGCCGATGAAATTCCGTTGTCCTTCTCCAAGGATTCCCTCGACGGCGGCTTACGCAATGCGCTGCTCACCTCCTTTGGTTATACCACCTATAAAGTCGAGGCCAAGGACGACAAGGTGGTTTACGTGCCGGCCCAGACGGAATACAAGGAATATCTGGCCTTTATGAAGAAGCTGTTCAGCGAAAAACTGGTGGACGAGGAGTCCTTTTCCCAATCGGCGCAGCAGTTGACGGCCAAGGGCAATGAAGGCCGGGTCGGCATGTTCTTCAGCGCCGGTCCCTTCCTGGTGGTCAAGAGCGAGGACAATGACAAGTATGCCGCTTTGCCGCCGCTCACCAGCTCCGTAAACAGCAAGAAGGTATGGCCAAAGTCCAGCGAAGTGGCCAGCACAGCCTTTGCCATCTCCAAAAACAACAAGTTCCCCGAAGCGACAATCCGTTGGGTGGATTATCTGTACTCGGAGGAAGGCACAATCATGATGCATAACGGGATCGAGAACAAGCATTGGAAGTGGAGCGACAGCTCCAAAACCCAGTGGGAGCGGGTTGCTCCGCCGGAGGGCAAGAACGCGGAGGAATTCAGAGCCAGCGGTACTCCCAATGCCGGTACGGGAACACCGGAAATCTGGCCCGGCAGCTATGCCGAGAAGCAGAAGGACCCGCTCAACGCTTTCATCCGCAAGGAAGTCAAGAGTGCCTATGAGCCTTACTGGAAGGAGTCCTTCCCCAATATCCGCTTCTCTCCGGAGGATACCAAGAAGATCAACACCGTCTCTGCCGACTTGAAAAACTATATTACACAGATGGAAGCCAAGTTCATCCTGGGTCAGGAGCCGCTTGATAATTGGGATACTTACCTGAATAACATGAAGAAAATGGGAATGGAAGACATGACCAAAATTTATGAGGATGGCTACAAGAGATGGAAGGAACTGAAATAACAGGAGGTGCTCCGCAGATGAAAGTCATCTCAGAAACACTGGAAACTCCTGTAAACGGTGAATACGATGTAATCGTCGCCGGGGGAGGGCCTGCCGGAATCGGGGCTGCCGTCTCGGCAGCAAGGAATGGCATGCGGACATTGCTGGTGGAGAGATACGGATTTCTGGGCGGCATGTGGACTGCAGGCCTTGTGAATCCCATGTTCGATACCAACCGCAAAGGCGGCATTGTTAAAGAACTGGTGGAAGGTCTGAAGGCAAGGAACGCCTGGGGGGGATGGAGCGGCATCTGCTTCAACTTTGAGGAGATGAAGCTGGTCCTGGACCGGATGACAACAGGCGCTGGGGTCGAACTGCTGCTTCATACGCAGATTTGCGGGGCAATCACCGACGCTGGCTCTGTGAAGGGAATTATTGTTCAGAACAAGTCAGGACGCCAGGCTTATCTGGCCAAGGTGATCATTGACTGCACAGGTGATGGAGACGTGGCGGCTATGTCGGGAGCCTCCTTCAGTATAGGCAGGGAAAAGGACGGTTTGACCCAGCCAATGACACTGATGTTCCGCATCGGCAATATCGATTTTATGCAGCAGCGTTCCACCGACTTGTACAATTTGATTGTCAAGGCTGTGGAGCGGCATCAACTGGATTATGCGATTCCTTATACCCGTCCGTATATCCTGATGTTTCCCGGCCAACGCTCCGCGGTTGTCCAACTGACTCATGTCCGTTCCGCCCTGGCTCTGAATGACAAGGACATGACTGAGGCGGAGATTGCAGGCAGGCGGCAGATCATGGAGGCGTATGAGCTGTTCAGGAGTTATATCCCTGAATTGGCAGGAGTTACCTTGGAACAGATTGCACCGCAAATAGGCGTACGGGAAACCAGACGGATCCACGGGCAGTATACGCTTACGTTAGAGGATTTGCTTGAGGGGCGGCGGTACGCCGACGGCATTGCCATCTGCGCCTTCGGCATCGATATCCATCAGCCGGACAGTGAGGGACAGGAGGTGTATGATCCCAAGGCATACCATATTCCCTACCGGAGCCTGGTACCCCTGGGAGTGAACGGGTTGCTGGTGGCGGGCAGATGCATCTCCGGCACGTATGAAGCCCATGCCTCCTACCGGGTTACAGGCAATTGTACAGCCATGGGTGAAGCAGCCGGGACAGCCGCAGCCATTGCGGTGGAAAGCGGCTGTGAACCAGGGGATATCGCTGTAGAGAAGTTGAAGGAAAGACTGGAACGGCAAGGCGTGCTTTTATAGGCATAAGCATGGCGTGGAAATTCCGTTTCAGTTCATGAAGAGTTTATTGCAATGATTCGTTTTTAAGCCCCCCGTAATAAGGATTCGGAACAAGGCTTGTCCAGGCAAGACTCCAATTTGCGGGGGGCTATTACAGCTTACGGTGACGATGCGACAAGGCTCTTAGCGGATGCTTACGAAGTGAGCTTTGCTGAAGCAAAGCTCTAAGTGGATGCTTACGAAGTGAGCTTTGCTGAAGCAAAGCTCTAAGTGAATGCTTACGAAGTGAGCTTTGCTGAAGCAAAGCTCTAAGTGAATGCTTACGAAGTGAGCTTTGCTGAAGCAAAGCTCTTAGGAGGAAACAAGATGAATAAACTATGGTGGAGAAAAGCGGTATGCCTGCAAATGTGTCTGGTTCTGTGCTTCTTGTATCTTTCTGTTCCTTCTGCAGCTGCCGAAGACGTTCCCCTTCAAACGGTCTCTATCACGTTCGATGATTATGCGTCAATCGCGGATGCGGATTTGGGATATGGAGGAGCATTGGCCGCCTCCAACGTATCTCTGGACAGCAGCACACGTTACGGTGACAGCGGCAAAAGCCTCAAAATCAGCGGCCGCACCAAGGTCTACAACCGTCTGAAGCTTAACGGGGCATTTGGAGATATGGAGGTAAACGCAGGGGACCGGTTCATGATCTCCATGTGGGCGAAGGTCGGTGCTGAAAGTCCGGTAACGAACGGCTACTTCTATCTCTCCGTTGTCACTTATCCGGGCAGCAAAACCGAGGCAGATCCGCCTTATTACTATGATCAGGTCAATTACAAGTTCCTCATCGGTCAAGACGGCTGGACGCAGTTGACCTTGCCCTATCCGGCTGATGGCAATCCCATCTATGGCATTGCGGTGGAGCAGGCCAGTTCCTCCCAGTGGCCGAATGTCGTGCCGGTGGTATATATTGACCAGGTTGAAGTCTCCAAGCTGGCTCCTGTAGAACCGCCGTCCCCTCCTGTTACCAACGTCATTGACTTTAACGATGCAGCCGGCATCAGCGGGCTTGGCATTGGAGCAGGGGGAGGCCAGAATATGCTTGCCGTCTCGCTAAGCGATACGGTCGTTCACGGAACCTATGGGCAAAGTCTGCGTATCGGCGAGCGCTCTCAGATGTATAACCGCATCAAGCTTAACGATGCCTTCAAGAACCTGGATTTAACGCCGGGAACCATGTATGATCTTTCTCTGTATGCCCGCGCCGGTGCGGAGAGCGGAGAAACAGGCGGCTATTTTTATCTGTCGGTGATTGATATTGCCGGATCCTTGCAGGATAAGTATTATTACAATCAAAAGGAGGAGTATAATGCGCTGGTAACGGAGCTGGAATGGACCAAGGTTTCGTTGCCTTTCACCGTAGGGATGGATCCTGTACTGGGAATCGCCATCGAGCAGATGGCTGTTGAAGGATATAGGGATGTTATCCGGGAAGTGTATATCGATGATGTTGTGGTGACCAAAACAGGCGTTACCGATGAAATTCCGCCGCCCAGAACCCATGAAATCGAGCTGGCGGTCACAGCCGACGGCAACCGCGTGTCGTATGTGGGCAATAAGGCGATTGTCAAGGATAACCTGCCCTATATTCCCCTGCTCCGCACTCTGAAGCAGATGCATGCCGATGTGGTTTGGGACAGTGTTTACTCATCAGCTTCGATTAGCAAGTGGGATACCACTGTGCTTATTGCGGCGGGGGATGCTGCAGCTACCGTCAACGGGGCGGCGGTTCCTCTGGAGGCGCCGGGGTATCTCACAGCAGAGGGCGTCTTTATGGTGCCGGCGAGCTTCTTCCACGCTGCCTTGAATGCGGAAGTGATATGGGATGAGGCGGGCAGAACGGTCGTCATCCAATCACCCAAAATCCAGGAGATCCGGTTGGACAAAGGCGACGTTCAACAGGAGCTGTGGGGGTTCGGCGGCGCTGCCAATGAGCCTGTACATGATCTGATGAACTACGACCACAATACCCGGGAGATGCTGCTGGATCAATTCTTCGGGACAGAAGGGGACCAGGCAGGACTCAGCATCGTGCGGCTGGAGGTCAATCCGTTCACCAAGGATGACCCGGACCCCCGGCAAGCCCTCCAGGCCTCCATACAGCCTGCCGAAGGCATATGGGATTGGGATACGGACCAGCATCAGCGCTGGTTTGCAGAGCAGGCGCTGCTCCGCAATCCGGATATGCAATTCGCCGCTTCCGTTTGGAGTCCGCCCGCGTGGATGAAAGACAATCAGTCTGCCACGCTCGGAGGGCATCTGAAGCCGGAATACTACCAGACCTTTGCCGATTATCTGTTGGCCTGGGCCCAGAGGTATAAGGTTCAATACGGTTATAATCTGAAGTGGCTCAGTATTCAGAACGAACCCGGCACCCTGGTGAAATATGCATCCGCCATGTATACCAATGAGGAGATGAATCAGGTTGCATCCATAGTAGCCGATACCTTCAACCAGGCGGAATTGGAGGTGGGCATAGGCGCTCCGGAAGGCGGGAATCTTCAGGCAAGCATGCGTTATTTGGAAGGGCTGGCGCCCGAGGTGCTGCAGAAGCTGGATTATGCGGCCACGCATTTTTATGCCTGGTCAGATTTGGATGTATATAACTATGACCTGCGCAAATTCAACAAGCCTTTATTCATGATGGAATACTGTGTGCCGGCGCCGAACAAATCGGGCATAGACGGGGGGATTGAGGTCGCCGAGCAGATCGGCACCGCCTTGCAGCAGGGCTACAGCTCTTACCTGTATTGGCTGTATGTGTCCAAACCCACCTCGCCAAGCGTTGCTCCAACCCGGGAGTCGCTGGTGGACCTGAAAACAGACGGTACCTATACCATCAACAAACGCTTGTATGCCATGGGGCAATTCAGCCGTTTCATGCGTCCGGGAGATCATTATGTGCACACGGAGAGCGGCAGCAGCGACATAATCGCCACGGCCTCCATCAATGGGGAAGGTCAGGCCTCTGTGGTAGCCGTAAACCGTTCGAGCGAGCCGGTTAATATCACCATTACGGGAGTGACGGCCCAAGCGGCTGAGGTCTACCGCACCAGCCAACTGGAGAATATCGTTCATATCGGACAGACGGACGTGGAATCCGGCTTCCTGACCTATACGCTTGCCCCGCAAAGCGTAACGACCTTTGTGGAAATCTCCGCCGGGGGGATGCTGGAGTAACTCTCCCGTTATGAGTAAGAGTGAGGCGGGACCGCGGCGGGAAAAGGCGGAAACGTAAAAACATTCCCCCAAAAGTGACGAGATGCTCCGAAGCAAAATCCGGGTACTTTTGGGGGAGCCTCCGAATGAAAATGCCAAACCGGTATTTACGTAAAAAAAAGGACCTGGCGGTCTTCCGCCAGGTCCTTTTTAGTTACGCTAAGGCCGCAACTTATGTCTGATAGTCGTCACAACCTGCAGCACTGCGGTACCTGGTACTATTCTGTCCATAGGTTTTTTTGAATTGCCTTAAAAAATAATTGTTATCGCGGTATCCGATCTGAGCTCCCACCTCATAGGTTTTGAGATGGGATGTTCTGAACAAGTACTCTGCTCGGGCCATTTTGACCATATTGACGAAATCGTTGTAATAAAGGCCGGTTTTTGTGGCGAATGTTTTGCTCAGGTAGGCGTTGTTTATATAAAAAATTTTGGAAACCGTTTTTAATTTCAAGTCAGCCTCCGGATTATTGAGAATATATTCACAAACATCCTTAATATTTTGATCATTGGTGTCCGGATAGTAAGTGATAATAAAATGGACTAAGAAGCTGATCCTTCTGCAATAAAGCTCTTTATATAAATCGTTCCTCTCTTCCTCAACAGAATGAATCCCCTTGAAGCATTGCAGTTTTAAAAAATTATCCAGCCATTTGTACTTCTCGCTGACTGCCTTAATAATATTCAAGTAAAATTTTTTGGCAATCATATCGGCTTCTATAATGTTATCTTTAAGTATGGCATAAAGGTTGTGCAAGGTTATCGTAAATAAGGATATGGCGTCCAAATCTTTATTGATAATATAGGAAATAAGCGTCTTTTCTTCTGAGGAAGGATAAGCCCAGTCATATAACATGCTGCTGGCCTCCAGGCTTTGATTAATCTCCAAATAGTTGGTTACTCGTCCCAAAAGCTCAAGCATGCTCTTTTCTGTTGCCGGTTTTACAAGATAATCAAAGGCGCCCCAAATGAATCCCTGTCTAACGTAGCTGAATTCACTGAATTCACTGATGATAACGACACAAGGACAGAGCTTGTCATGCTTTATTTCTTCAAGAAACTGCAAGCCATCAGTTACTGGCACTCCACTTTCCGTCAATACGAGATCGAAGGAATGCTCCCTGAGCAGTTCCAAAGCATGGTTTCTGCTGTTTGATTGATTGGCAATCTCGAAGCCGGATGTTTCTCCCCAAATGTTCAGACAATTCAGCTCGGCCAGAAAAATATCCTGATCACCTACAATAAGAGTTTTAAACATGGATTTTCCTCCCTCAATATAGTTGATGATAGAATATAAGGCCGATATTACAACAAATCTGCTCTCCTGCTCGCCTCATCAGCCTCCAGTTTACTAATCAACACAATTCTTTGTATTCCAATTAAATTACTATGTATTATATGGTTTTAGTTAATGAATGTCAACATATGCGCAAATGATAAACAGGAATAATCAGGAATAGGCAGGAGAAGAAGGGTTCAAGTAAACAACATAATAAATTCATGATAAAACAAATAATATGTCTCTTGAAACATAAAAATCAGAATTATAAGATTATTTAAGAGGAAAACTCCTTATGCGACAGCTGAGTTGTCATGAAAAAATAAAAATGAGGTGGTATTCATGAACCCGATATGGGCAGAGAAAACGGCGGCAACAGAGGCAGGATGGAATTTCGACAACAGCTATGCCCGTCTTCCGAAAACGTTGTTTTCCGAACAGAATCCAACCCCCGTATCCTCCCCGAGGCTGACCGTTTTTAATGATTCTCTCGCAGCAACCCTGGGATTGAACGCTCAGGCTCTGAGAAGCGGCAACGGTGTAGAAATACTTGCCGGCAATCGAATTCCGGAAGGAGCACTGCCTCTTGCGCAAGCATACGCCGGACATCAGTATGGGAAATTCAACATGCTGGGTGATGGCCGGGCCCTGCTGCTCAGCGAACAACTCACTCCTCAGGGCAAGAGGCTTGATGTTCAGCTCAAGGGTCCGGGCAGGTCGCCTTATTCCCGCAAGGGCGACGGCAGAGCGTCAATTGGACCAATGCTGCGCGAATACATCATGAGCGAGGCCATGCATGCGTTAGGTATCGCTACTACCCGAAGTCTGGCAGTGGTTGCAACGGGGGAAACAAGAGTGAAGGACGATGTAGAGCAGGACGGCGCAGTTCTGACCCGTATTGCTGCCAGTCATATTCGCATTGCAACCTTTCAATATGCGGCAAAATGGGGGACGCATGAGGAGCTCCGGGCCTTATCCGATTACACATTGCAAAGGCTTTTTCCCGAGGCCCAGGTTGGCGAGAACCGGTTTCTTACACTGCTTCAGGAAGTTGTTAGACGTCAGGCTGTGCTAATTGCCCAATGGCAGCTGATTGGCTTTGTTCACGGAGTGTTGAACACTGACAATGTAGCCATTAGTGGAGAAACCATTGATTATGGCCCCTGCGCCTTCATGAATGCGTATGATCCGACAACGGTATTCAGCTCCATTGACCCTAATGGCCGCTATGCCTATGGAGAGCAGCCGGATATTACCGTTTGGAATCTTACACAGCTTGCGGATGCTTTATTGCCCATATTGCATGACGACAAGGTACAGGCTGTCCAACTGGCCCGGGATGCGGTTTCCGAGTTTACCAGGTTGTACGAGAGAAATTGGCTGGAGGGAATGAGAGCCAAGCTGGGAATATTTAACGAGGAGCCTGAGGATGAAGACCTTATTCAAGAACTCCTCTCCTTCATGTATAAACATCATGCGGACTATACCAACACCTTCCTGGCGTTAACTTTTGAGAAGCTGGAGGAAACGGCCTTGTTCCACATTCCTGAATTCCTGCAGTGGCATGAGCGGTGGCGGGCAAGACTGGATAGGCAGCAGGAATCGGAGGCTTCCTCGAAGGAACTGATGCGGAACAATAATCCTGCAATCATTCCCAGAAACCACCGAGTTGAGGAAGCGCTCGAGGCTGCAGTGAAGCAGGGGGATTACACGGTGATGGAGCGGCTTCTTGCTGTTATTGCGAGGCCCTTCGCGCACACTCCTGAACAGTCTGAGTATGCAGCACCACCCGAGCCTTCAGCCTGCTCGTACAAAACTTTTTGCGGCACATAACAAATCCAACAGAAAAGGAGTCAATAACAGATGAGTCAGCACTTGCAGACGGGTATACCGTTTAAGGCGGGAGATAAGGCATTGGATTTCGACTTCGTCACCCCATGGAAAGGGACAAGAAATTTCTACGAGGTCACTGAGGGCAAGACAAATGTTGTGTTTTTTTTGAGATATTTCGGTTGCACGGCATGCCAGCTCAAAATCAAGCATCTAATAAATGATTATCCTAAATTTAGGGATTCGGAGGCCGAGGTATTTGTTGTGCTGCAAAGTGAGCCGGAGACTCTTCGGGAAGAAGCAACAGAGGAGCAAATTCCTTTTGAAATCATCCTTGACCCGGAACAAGTGCAGTACCGCAGATATCATATAGGCGATAGAGATCCCGACAGGCCGCGTTCCCCGAAGGCCATCCTTAAAGCTGAAGAAGCCCGCAGTCTCGGATTGATTCATGGTAAATATGAAGGGAATGAACAGCAACTTCCGGCAACTTTTATCATTGACGGGGAACACAATATTATATGGGCGCATTACGGGCTTGACGGCTCGGATACTCCTGAAACCGATGAGCTATTGAGCATTCTAAAGATTGGGAGGCGTGGAGAATGAGTGACGCGAGCTTAGTGGATAAGAAAATTGAGATTCAAGGCCACGGCATTAGAATTACCGAAGAACTGAGAGCCCAATTGCGTACAGAGGGGTTTTATCCGGTTGCTTTAACCTGGTTGGGTGACGATATTACAGGTCCGTTTACGTTTACCGGCTTCGGCGACCAATCGCCATTTGAACTGCGGGAAGTAGATGGTGGGTATGCCGTATTCGAGAACGGCAAATTCTTTACCGAGGTTACTTATTATAAGAGACCTAAGTTTTGGGAATATCAATGGTCATTGAATGAGAGCACGGACACCATCTTCATTGATGAGGGCATGTCCGGCGTGATTACGCCCTGCGCCCCCAATCTCAAGCTTTCCGAGAATGACGATACGCTCCGAATTACCGGCGGCAAATTCCCCTTTATTACCTTGGCCTGCTATAACGGTCTGGTGATTTGGCCGTCCTTCGGCTGCCTCTATACCAAGCAGCAGGTTCCCTGCAAGTTCTGCTGCATTCCCGGTGATTTCGACGATACTAAGGTCATGATCAATCATGAGGGATGGCTGGACCACATGGCGGCTGCTTTCGAAGCGGCTGTGGAAGAACTGGGACCTGACATCAAGAACACCTCACTGACGGTGGATTCGGGCACTCTGCCGGGTCGTGACAAGGGAGCCTGGGCCTATATCAAGGTGCTGGAGGCCATCAAGGCCAGAATCGGCAAGCTTCCGGAGAACCTTTATATCCGTGCTGTTATTGAACCTCCCCATGACGAGGAAGTGCTGTATAGATTAAGAGATGCCGGTTTCACCAGCATTCAATGCGATATTGACGTATACGATGATCTTGAGCGCAGGAGCATCATGCCCAATGCCAAAGGGAAGCGGGCTATCGAGGATTACGTGAGAGTGCTCAGCAAGGCCAAGGAAATCTTCCCGGGAGAGGTGGCCACCCAACTGGTTGCAGGGATCCAGAATGACCATAATCTTCTGAAGGGGATTGAGCACTTTGCCACCATCGGCGTGCCTACGCTTCTTACCCCCTTTATGCCGTTCGGGCGGGGTTATGAGTTGCGCAAGCAGGAGGGGATTCAGGTCCCCACAGCCGATAAGATGAAGAGCCTCTACAACCAGGCAGCGGAAATTCTGACCAGAAACCATGTCCCGGCCCCCCAATTCAGAGGAGGTGTGAGCTCATTGGCTGAAACCATGGGCAGGAGATTGAAACGGGTTCCCTCATTGACCAATGACAGGAAGTTGATCACAACTTGATTTCATGATTTGGTACTGGAAAGGATACGGTAAAATGAGCAAAGTTGAATTAAGTATTCAAAACGTCAGCCAGCGCCAATTTAAGTTCAGGCTCGAAAAGCATCTGTTGGCCGTCCTTCGAATTGTGATTACGATTTTCAAGAAAACATTCGGAATTCTGGTGTTCCTTGCTGCCTGGGAAATCGCCTCAAGGACAGGGGCTATTGATACCATATTCATTCCTCCTTTCACCAAGGTTGTAGTTAGCTTCTATGACCTTATCGTATCCGGTGAACTGCCCTATCATGCGTTCATCAGTCTGAAGCGGGCATTGTTGGGCTTTTTCTTTGGTATTGTAGTGGCCGTTCCCTCGGGGCTATTGATAGGCAGAATCAAAATTGTGGAAGCCTTTATGGACCCGGTGGTACAAACCTTCAGACAAACCTCCACCCTTGCCTTAATGCCGGTTTTCCTGCTGCTGTTCGGGATTGGTGAGCCTACGAAGGTCATCATGATTTATTGGGGGGTTCAATGGCCCATTCTTCTGAATACCATCAGCGGTACCAAAAACATTGATCCGCTGCTGATTAAGGCGGCCAGGTCCATGGGAACCTCCTCATTAGACATCTTCCGCAAGGTTATTCTGCCGGGCACCCTCCCTTCTATATTCACGGGAATCCGCTTGGGCGGCACCTCAGCCATCCTGCTGCTGATTGCCGCCGAGATGGTGGGAGCAAGCTCAGGCTTGGGGTTTCTGGTGTTTGATTTGCAGATCCGATACCAAATTCCCAAAATGTTTGCGGTTGTAATCAGTTTTTCGATTCTGGGCTTAATCCTGAATTACATCCTTGTGTATCTGGAGCAGCGGTTTACCAGATGGAAGGATGAATAAACAAAACCACCTAAAAGGACAAGATGCGACATGAAAACCTTCAAGCACAAATTGCGCATACGCAGCTTTGCCGTTCTGCTGCTAATTTTCTCTATTACCCTTGCGGCATCCGGCTGCGGCAAAGATGTATCGCCTGCCGCTGCCCCTTCAGCCAATCCATCCAGCGCCAGCAGTGCTGCTCCTGCTCTTGATCCGATCACGGTCAAGCTTCCCACCATCCAAAGCGGGGGACCGGCTCTTGTAGCGAGAGAATTGGGTATGTATGAGAAATACGGAATAAAAATTAAAGAGGTTGGATCGGTTCAATCGGGCAACCAAATACAGTCCGTCATCGCCGGGGACATTGATTTTACCTTAGGCAATCACGCTGACCGGATTATTGAGGCTATTGCCCAAGGCGTTCCTGTCAAAATCGTTCTTAATCAAAGTCAAACCACCAAGGAATATCCTCACATGCGCTGGATGGTTCCCAACGACAGTCCCATTCAGTCAGCCAAGGATCTGGTAGGGAAGAAGATTGCCAGCTCCTACATTACCGGTGGCTGCCCCATCACCAATCTGCGCGAGTATCTGACGCGGGACGGTGTTGATCTGAAGCAGGTCAATCTGGTGCAGATGGCCGACAACATGCAGGCTGCTGCGCTGAAGCAGGGTTTGGTGGATGTGGTAACGGTACACGCTCCCCTGTCCGGTATTCTGCGCAACCAATTGGGCTTCCGCACCTTGTTCTCGGATTTTGACACCTTTAAGGACCGGGCAGGCAACAATATTGCTACAACACAGAAAATCATTAAGAATGATCCGGAAAAGGTTCGCCGGTTCGTGGCTGCCCACCTTGAGGCGCAAAATTGGATCGATGATCATCTGGATGAGGCTGATGAGCTGTATGCCAGAGTGCTAAAGCTTGATCCCAAGGATGCCAAGGATTTCGATAGAGCCTACTATACAAAGGACGGGCTGGAAACCGATTATCGGGTGTCGCTTTGGATCGATGATTTGGTCAAGCTGGGAACCATCAAGGAAGGGCAAATCAAACCAAGCGATGTCTATACCAATGAATTTAATCCGAATGACAAAAAATCATGACATTTTAGTCCAAACGCAACCACCTTCGTGGGGCTCCCCGCCGGGGATGCTGGAGTAACCTCTCCAGTTATCTCATGAGCCATGTCCGCCCAAGCGAATGGAAGCTATTAGGACAGGACGCAAGCAACCCGCCGGACATTCCGGCGGGTTGCTTGCGTCCCCAGATACAGTTAAAGGCGCAGCTGCCTGCGGCCATGCTCATTCTTGCTCCTCCTGGCCTGAGCGGGGAGCACCCGGCAATCTCCCGGCTTTGCGGAGCGCTTCCCGCAAGACATATTCGATATGCCCGTTCACGCTGCGGAACTCGTCGGCGGCCCAACGCTCCAGCGCCTGGTACATCTGCGGATCGATCCGCAATGGAAAGCTCTTCTTCGGTGCCATGAGTATCGGGCTTCTTCCGTCTAATAGACGGAGCCGGTATTAATGACCGGTGACGCGGCCCTGTCCGAGACAATGGCCACCATCAGATTGTTGATCATTGCCGCCTTGCGCTCATCATCCAGTTCAATCACGCCCTGCTCCTGCAGCTGCAGAATCGCCATCTGCACCATGCCCACCGCGCCCTCTACAATCTTCTGGCGGGCCGATATGATAGCTGCCGCCTGCTGGCGCTGCAGCATGGCGCTGGCGATCTCGGTCGAGTAAGCCAAGTGGGTAAGGCGAGCCTCCATGACCTCCACTCCGGCGGACTTGAGCCGCTCCTGGAGCTCGCGGGAGATTTCGCCTGCGACCTCGTCAGCATTGCTGCGGAGGGAGTAGCCCACACTCTCGAAGTTATCATACGGATATTTGCTGGCTACGTGACGCAGTGCAGTTTCACTCTGGATCTCCACGAACTGCTTGTAATTGTCCACCTCGAACAGAGCCTTGGCGCTGTCCACCACCCGGAAGACCACCACGGCGGCAATCTCGATGGGATTGCCCTCCACATCATTGACCTTGAGCTTGATGCTGTTGAAGTTGCGCACCCGCAGGGAAATCTTCTTGCGGGTGGAGAAGGGGATGGTCAGCCACATTCCGCTTCTGCGGATGGTCCCCTTGTAATCGCCGAAGAATGTGACCACCATCGCCTGATTGGGCTGGACCACCGTGAACATGGTCAGCAGGATGCAATCGACAATGCTGAGGACAATGCCCACAATAATCTGCCCCTCCACGAATGCATAAACGGTTAATCCGGTAAGGGCAAAGAAGAACAGCAAGCCGACAAATCCGTTCATTTTCCAAGTTGATTTTTCATTCATACTGTGTCCTCCGTTTCAAAATTCCATTTTCAAAATCAGTTTGATACTTATATGATATCACTTATTCTATAAAATGTAAATTGCTTTATTTGACATTCACCGGAGCCGGTGCTATAAAGGGAGGAAAGCGGAACCGCGCGGAAGCGGGATTACAGAGGATGCCTTCCGTGAAAAAGAAGGTACAAATAAGGAGGAAGAACCAGTATGCATATTGTCCGTGAGGAAGCCGAATTCCGCAGCCGCGTTGCAGGGAGCAAGCCTGTGGTGGCTGTTTTCAAAACAACCTGGTGCAAGGATTGCCATTACATTGAGCCCTTCATGCCTGATATTGAGAAACAATATGGGGAGAGGCTGGACTTTATCCAAGTGGACAGGGACGACTTGCCGGAGCTGTGCTCGGAGCTCAATATTCTCGGTATCCCCAGCTTCATTGCTTTTCTCGACGGCAAGGAAATCACCCGGTTTGTGTCCAAGCTGCGCAAGAACCGGGAGGAGATCGAGCAATTCCTGGACCGTTCTCTGCAGGTCGCCGGGGCGCTCAAGCAATAAGCTTGCAAGGTTCTGGTACGGATTGGCTTCCCCCTGCAAAAACGGATATAATGAAGTATTGGTGAAATTCGGAGTCAGTCTGAAGGAATACGCCGGGTTCATCTCATAAGAGGGAGCAGGGAGGAACATAATTTGATCTTCGACAATCTGAGGCAGTTCATTGATATTCTGCGGAAGGAGAAGGATCTGGCCATCATCGATGCGCCGGTAGATCCCAACCTGGAACTGGCCGAGATTCACCGCCGCGTCATCGAGGAGGGAGGGCCGGCCCTGTTGTTTACTCGTGTGTTGGGCAGCTCCTTCCCGGTGGCAACCAACTTATTCGGCACCAGCCGCAGAGTGAACTTGGCCTTCGGCACGCGCCCTGAGGAATTTATGAAGCGGGCGGTGAATGCGATGCACACCTTGCTGCCGCCCAAGCCCAAGGCGGTATGGCAGGAGAAGGACTTGCTGCTCGACCTGCTCAAGGTTGGCTCCAAGACGGTCAGCCAAGCCAGCGCCCCTGTGCTGCAGGTATGCGACCGCAAGGACAGAATGGCCAAGCTGCCCGTCATTACAAGCTGGCAGGAGGACGGCGGCCCGTTCGTTACCCTGCCGCTGGTCTATACCGAGCATCCGTTGACAGGCCAGCATAACCTGGGCATGTACCGCATGCAGGTATTCGATGGCCAGACGACAGGCATGCACTGGCAGATACATAAGGGTGGAGGCTTTCATTATCACGAAGCGGAGCTGCGCAACGAGCCGCTGCCTGTAACCGTATTCCTCGGAGGCCCTCCGGCGTTGATTGCTTCGGCCATCGCTCCTGTCCCGGAGCAATTGCCGGAGCTGATGATTGCTTCGCTGATTCTTGGTGGCAAACTGAAGGTGGCGGACAACCCTCTGGGCGGCCACAAGGTAGTGGCGGAAGCGGAATTCGCCATCGCCGGCTCCGTCGCGCCTCATCTGCGCCGCCCGGAGGGTCCTTTTGGCGACCACTACGGATATTATTCGCTCACGCATGATTTTCCCGTTTTTGACGTAAACCATATCTGGCACCGCAAGGATGCCATCTACCCGGCAACAGTGGTGGGCAAGCCCCGCCAAGAGGATTATTAC
The DNA here is from genome assembly GCA_029256185.1 of Paenibacillaceae bacterium. Taxonomy (GTDB): domain Bacteria; phylum Bacillota; class Bacilli; order Paenibacillales; family NBRC-103111; genus Paenibacillus_AR. The sequence continues at coordinate 1,834 of JAQSYI010000054.1, read as the reverse complement.
CTGGGAGAATTCCTGCAACGGCTGCTGTCTCCCGCCTTTCCCATGGCCATGCCCGGAGTGAAGGATCTGTGGACATATGCCGAAACAGGCTTTCATGCCCTGACAGCGGCAGTGGTCAGGGAGAGCTACCGGAGAGAAGCGCTGGCCTCGGCTTTCCGCATCTTCGGAGAGGGACAGCTGACGCTGACCAAGTTCCTGATCGTAACGGACCGTCCCCGGGATCTGTCACGTTTCCCCGAACTGCTGGAATCGGTGCTGGAGCGGTTCGATCCGGCTACGGATCTGTTCATCTTCAACCACACATCCCACGATACCCTGGACTACACCGGGGGACGGCTGAACCATGGCAGCAAGGCGCTGATGCTGGGGGTAGGCGAGCCGGTCCGTCAGCTGCCGGGTGACTACCGCGGCGGAGGAATTGCCGGAATAACCCAGGTTAAGCCTTATTGCCGGGGCTGTCTGGTCATCTCGGGCGCATCCTACCAGGATGATCCGGAGCTTCCTGCCCGGCTTGCAGAAGCGGCGTCGGATCAACTGGCAGAGTGGCCGCTAGTTGTCCTGGCGGATGACGCGGCTGCGGCAGCTGACACCCAGACGGCCTTCCTCTGGACTGTCTTTACCCGGTTTAACCCGGCAGCCGACATCTATGCCCGCTCCCGGGTGGCCCAGAACCATATTTCTTACCAGCTGCCTGTCTTTATTGATGCCCGTATGAAGCCGGGCTATCCGGATGAGCTGTTCCCGCGGGAGGATATCGTCTCATTGGTGGACCGCCGCTGGAATGAGTATTTTCCGCATCCATAACTGACAACCGGAGGGACCGTCCATTGCTTCGACAATTGCTGAACGAACCGAAACGGACTGACAACGGGGAGCTTCTGAAGGCCTTCCAGGCGATTGAGCAATACCGTGCCAAGCTGGGGCGCATAGGCCCCGGCGGCCATCCCTCCAAGTCCCAGACTGTGCAGGCGGTTCCCCGGCTGGAGCTGTGGGCCCAGGGCTTTACGGTAGCGCTTGACGAGCTTGAGGAGAGCAAGCATTGCGCCGACTCCTTCGGGCGTCTTGTGAAGTCCGTCTTCGTCGAGGATATGGCGGAAGAGGAGCGGGATGCTTACCGCCGCTATCTGTACTTCTACAAGAATGCTTTCATCCGCGTCTTCTCCGTCCTCGACAAGCTGGGTTATTTTCTCGACGAGCTGTATTCCCTTGGCACAGGCAGAGTGAAGCCACGGTTCTCTTACTTTACGGTGCTAAGACAGATGCACGAGAAGAAGATTGAGACAGAACTGGAGCAGAAGCTTTTTGTGATGAGGAAGAAGTATGAAGAGCCGCTGCGCCGCCTGAGAAGCCAGCGCAATATGGAGATTCACCTGCTGAACGCGGAGATGGTGGATGACATGCTGCTGGCGAAGAGCGCAACTCACCGCGACGGCCGCCAGAAAGTGGAGAATCTGCCGCAGAACCTGTCGGATCTGGCCGCGGGCTACGAGATGGCCTGTAATGCGGTGGAGGCTGTATTCGTTCACGCCAAGAACTCGGCCCGTTCCTAAGAATCAGGCGGGTTCGGATGGACGCTTGCAGACTTCCGAAAAAAAACTACGACAGCACAATCGACTAACAACCACAAATACGATCCCATTCTTGTTCCAGCTTTTCCAAATAAGCTTGAGGATCCCGGTTAAAACGCCGTCTTTCAACGTGTTCGCCTAATCTGGCCTTCCATTGGATCTTTCGCTCCTTGTAGGACGAGTATCTGACGGAGCACAATCGGCCCTTTATGTGCCCCTGGTTGAAAGCGTCTTGTACCAATACGATCATCTCGCCATTACGTTGA
>JAQSYI010000086.1 GCA_029256185.1 Paenibacillaceae bacterium | reverse complement strand
TCGGTTGTTCGTGGCTCGTTTGCTCGTGGTTCGGTTGTTCGTGGCTCGTTTGCTCGTGGTTCGGTTGTTCGTGGCTCGTTTGCTCGTGGTTCGGTTGTTTGTGGTTCGGTTGGTCATGGTTCTTTTGTTCGTGGTTCAGTTGTTCGTGGCTCGTTTGCTCGTGGTTCGGTTGCTCGTGGTTCGGTCGTTCGTGGTTCGGTTGTTCGTGGTTCGGTTGTTCGTGGTTCGGTTGTTCGTGGTTCGGTTGTTCGTGGTTCGTTTGCTCGTAGTTCGGTTGCTCGTAGTTCGGTTGTTCGTGGTTCGCCTTTGGGTTGGTCAGGGTCTGGTTGTTCGTGGTTCGGCTATTGGGCTGATCGATGGCTCGGTTGTTCGTTTGTTCGTTCACTGGCCGATAGTTCATTTGTTCGGTTGGTCGTGGCTCGCTTGTTCGGTTGGTCGTGGCTCGGTTGTTCGTTTGCTCGTTCACTGGCCGATAGTTCATTTGTTCGGTTGGTCGTGGCTCGCTTGTTCGCTTGTTAGTTTGGTTCCCTAATACGTTGTTCGCTGGTTCGAATGTTCTGTTTGCTGTTCCTGCGACCCTTGCGCGCTACCCGCTTACCCCAAATTCATCTGGCGGCTGCCAAAAACAAGCCCCCGGCCAAGCCGGGCATGCTCGCCCGGCCTACCGGAGGCCTATCGCAGCTTCAGTGAGTAAAAGCGGCCACGTTGTCCGTATCCACCGCGTCATGAAGGGCGGCATTCAAGCCGCTGGCAATGATGTTGGCGATATCTTCGATGAACTGGTCGATTTCCTTGGGCGTGACCAGCAGATCATGGCCCACCGGATTCAGCACCTCCTTCACCAGAGACAGCCGCTCCTGCTCCTGCAAATTATCCAGCAGTCCGAGGATTTCCTTGGTATTGGAGGTTTGCCGGGCAAAATGATTGTGCATCAGATCGATGGCGTTATTGACGATAGTCGAAGCGTACACCACAGTGGGAACGCCTATCGCAATCACTGGAATCCCCAGAATTTCTCTTGTCAGCCCCTTGCGCTTATTGCCGATGCCCGAGCCCGGGTGAATGCCTGTATCGGCAATCTGAATGGTGGAATTTACCCGATCCAGCGAGCGTGATGCCAATGCGTCAATCGCAATGACCAGATCCGGCTTGGATTTCTCCACAATGCCCTGGACGATCTCGCTGCTCTCAATGCCGGTGGTGCCCAGCACCCCAGGGGCAATGGCGCTTACTGCCCGGTAACCCGGACTGACCTGGTCGGGCATCAGTTCAAAGTAATGCCGCGTTACCATTACATTCTCCACCACAATCGGCCCCAGTGCATCGGGAGTCACATTCCAATTGCCCAGTCCGATTACCAATACCTTGGCATCCTTTGTTATTCCGAGATTGCTCATGAACTCCTCGAACACTTGGGCGAATTTTGTGGCCACCCTGTCTTGCAGCTCAGAATCCTTTTGCCGCAGCCCGGGAACTTCAATCGTTATGTAATTGCCTGGCAGCTTGCCTATTCTCTGCCCGGCCTCCGCCGTCTCTACGCTTATCCGGGTGATCTTGATATCCCCATCTTCATCCACGCTTGACGCAATCCCGGGAATTACATCTGCGCCTGACTGCCGCGACACCATATCTCTTGCTTCCAGCGCCAAATCCGTATGGGTCGCCGAGAGAGAATCTTCGTCAAACCTGTTGTCAATGTCCGTATCCCAATCCACGTTATACTTGCCTCTGCGCTGATCCATTCGTCTTTCCATGGGTCTGCTCCCTTCTGACTGCAGATTTTCCACAATAGTTTGCGAAGGAAGGGAAGACCTTATGCAGTATCCTCCAACCTGAATCTGAAAGTGACGCGGGGATAAACCGTGACGGCGTCCTTTTAATGCTGACGCATTTATCAAGAAGGCAAGCCGCCGACGCGTTTAACCTTACTATCCTGAAATAGCGAATGCCGTTACTTCATTCCTCAGTGAGGCCCCACAGCGGCATATAAGTCTGAGACTTCAAAAAAAGCCCAAACCGCATAATTTCGCGCTCTTGCAATTTGGCATATGCCGTGATAGAATGTTTAAAGTTGTCTATAGTTGGCACTGCCCGGCAGTTTCCTCATGGAAACGGACAGGATGTTATAGTAGTTTTAGGAGGTGAACGATATGCCGAATATTAAATCCGCAATCAAGCGCGTGAAGGTCAGCGAAAAGCGTCGTCTGCAAAACGCTTCCCAAAAATCCGCACTTCGCACAGCAGTTAAGTCTGCTGAAGGTGCTCTGAATAATCAAAACGTTGAGTCCGCGAAAGAATTACTGATTGCAGCAACCAAAAAACTGGATAAAGCCGCTACCAAGGGTCTGATCCATAAGAACGCTGCAAACCGCAAGAAGTCCCGTTTGGCCAAGAAGCTGAACGCGCTGTCCAAAGCGTAATCATATTCAGCCATCAGGCTGAAAATAAGACCCGCTTAAGCTTCCACGGAAGCTTTAAGCGGGTCTTTTCTTTCCCGCGCGAACCCTTCCCATCTGCTCGGGTGTTCCACAGAAGCATCCTTATACTGCCAGCTGCAGGATAAACAGCTCCAATCCCAAGGTCTTGTCCACCCTGCCGTTCTTCATCCCGTAGTCCAGTTCAGCCAGACGGGATAAAATCTCCGCAAGCTGCTCCACACGAAAACGCTTGGCCTGTTCGGATGCAATCTTGATTCCGTAGGGATGCCCGCCGATTTGCCCGGCAATTTGCTGATGAGAATAACCTTCCCGTTCCAGTTCCTTGACCTGCAGCATGATCCTAAACTGGCGGGTCATTAGAATCGCGATTTTGATGGGCTCCTCTTTGCGGCGCAATAGCTCGTGAAGGATGGAAAGGGCTCTTTCCTTGCGGAGCCGCACAATATCATCGATCAGGATAAATACATCCTGCTCCGTGGTTCTGGCCACCAGCTTGTCCACAATCTCAACGGTGACCGTCCCCCCGGGACCTGCGTACAAAGAGAGCTTCTCCAGTTCGGAGGACAGAGACTGGAGATTGGTCCCCCCATACATCAGGAACATATCCGCAGCATCCCCTTCGAAACGGAAGGACAGGGACTGGGCCCGCCGCTTCACCCAATCCGCCAGATCATTGGCGGTCAGCGGGACGAATGCTCCAACGCAGCCGATGTCCTTAAGCGCCTTAACGAGCTTCTTCCGCTCGTCTAGCTTCTCGGCATCCACAGTCAGCACCAGCACGGAAAACTCAGGGGGTTGCTTCATATACTCCATGAGCTTCTCAGGACGATGCTCAACCTTGCCGGATTCCTTGGCCCCCGTCAGGAAGACCGCTCCGCTTGCAATCACGATCTTGCGCTCACCCATAAACGGCAGCGTCCCCGCATCCTCCAGCACCTCATCCAACGGCGTCTCGTTCAGATCGTAACGGGCAACCGAAAACTCCCGGCTTTCCTCGGATACACATTTCTTAAGCAGGTAGGCAATGAATTCCTGCATTCTGTACTTCTCGGAGCCGTAGCAAATATAGACGGGCTTGGGAGTGCCCTTGTCAATTTCCTTCATCCATGTCCGTAGATCCACTGTCAACACCTCGGTTCCCATCTTACCAAAAAGAGCAGGGGCTTGTCGAAGCTTTTGTGTACAAAACGCACATGCCCGCCCGTATGTATCCTTGACCCGCAAACAAACACAGCCCCCCAGCGGCAAGGCTGTCCGCAAAAAAGACAAAGGGACGGACGTACGGCTTGCGCCGCGCGTCGTCCCTTTGCTTGCACACTACCGGTATATGTGAACGCCGGAGGGAAGGCTCTAGAAACCCTCACCCGGTCGGCATACCCAGCAATCACCAAACCTTATAAAGCTATCATATGCCGTATTCCTGAAAGTGTGCAGCAGCAGGAGCTCTATTCGGCAGTTTCTTTTTTGTCCGGTATGGAAATCCGGTAAGTCGTCACCTTGCCTTCGGGCGAAGTGATGGTGTAAGTGAACAGCATGCTGTCCGTCCAGCCAATGAAAGCAAGCGTCTGGCCTGGAGCAAGAATAACAGCCGATGTGAAGAATGTGCTGTCGTCCTTGGCAATAACCGTCACAGAACGCTCCTTGTACCGCGCGGTATATTGACCGTCGGGAGAAACGACGGGAGCAAGGGCGGATGAAGTGAACTCCGCTTTGTTTTCGGAGTCTGATTCAGAACCGGCAGTGCTTTTGGTTGTCAGGGCAGCAGCATTAAGACCCATTATGGGCGCTTCTGCCGATTTCTCATTCCCTTGAACGCTGCCACTGAAGGAACCCTCATTGACCGGCAGGGTGCTGTCAGCGGCAATTCCGCGTTCTTCTTGGTTTGCCGCATCCATCGCTCCTGCCTCGTTTCCGTCAGGCAATGAAAGGCTAAACTCCGCACCGGCGGCTTGCTCCTTTGCACCTTCGGGCAAGCCATACTGATCCTTCGCCTTCAGATTAGGGGCGGAAGCCACGGCAACCTCCCGGCTGTCCCGGATCGGCGTCTCTCCCTTCACAGCAGGAGTCTGCACCGGATCTTTGGCAGTTGCGCTCTCCTGCCGGGCAGATTCTTGATCCCCTGAAGCGGCTGTTCCGGCAGGAAGGCCATCCGCCAGCGGTGCCACGTTCTTCTTGTTCAGTTCAGCCGCATTGTCTGAGGTTCCGGCTCCGGCAAGAGGCGTAGCAGCCATCTGGCTGTTGCTCAGGGCAACACTCTCCTTGAGCACTTTATCGGACGCGCTCTTCTGCCCGCCGATTCCTCCTCCGCCGTTAAAGACAACCATACCGAGCACAATCCCCGCGGCAGCAACGCCGGAGAATATCTTCCAGGAAAACCACCCGCGCTTTCCGCGCAGCGGGATAACATTATTGTTGTTTGAGATTGCCGCCGCATCTTCAGCGGCAGCCAGTCCAGTCTCATCGGGCAGGATGGAACTGCCTGCATAACCCGCACCGCCCATAGCTTCCAATTGGGGCAGGATAGCATCCACGATACTGTAAGCGGGCATAACTCTTGGCAGTTGGGCGAGTTCCTCAGACAAGAGCTTCAGCCGGGCGTACAAGTCGGAGCAATCGGGGCATTGGGCTAAGTGGGACAGCAGTATCTGTTCCTCCGCCGCCGTGAGATCGTGATCCAGATTTCTCTGCATCAATTCCATCATCTCTTGACAAGTCATCCCCGCACACCGCCTTTCTGATAGTCTTGGAGCATCCCCTGAAGCTGATGCCTGGCCCGGAATAAATAGGATTTCACCGTATTGATGGGAAGATCCAGCGCATCTGCTATTTCATTGTAAGAAAAATCGTTGAGATACCGCAGAACAACTACTGCCCGGTGGTGCTCAGGCAACCGTTCGATAGCATCCTGAATATCCTTGGCCACATACTTGGACATAACCGCCGTCTCCACGTTATTATCCGAGGAAAACACCATCTCGTGCTCGTCGATGGAAACAGTAGGCTTGTTCCTTCTGAATTTGTCAATACAGATATTGGTCACAATCCTTTGAACCCAAGTTTTGAAAAGGGCCTTCTCCTCATAGGAGTTAATCTTGGTATAAATACGGATGAGAGCATCTTGCGAGGCGTCCATCGCATCCTGTTCGTTGCCGAGAATATAATAGGCCGTCTTGTAAACATGAGACTCGATTTCACGCAAAAGGGTGAGCAACGCCTCACGATCGCCCGCTTGTGCAGCTTTAATCATCTCGATTGCTACCACGGGAGCCCCCTTCCTTGCAACCTTATAAACGGTGCATGTTCCACAAATGTTGCACTCCACTCAAGAAAAGATTATACGCTAATTTTAAAGGAAAGTTCCGCTGTAAATTGGAAACATTCCACAAGCGGCTTAAAGACAACCACAAGCGCTCTGTATGTAAGCCGACAAACTTCCCTTCAGAATATCAGGGCGGCTTTTGCCCGGCAATCATTTGACGGCGCTTTCCGGCTTTAGGTTCATTGTAAAACAATTTGTGCTTTTCGGCACCTGATTTCATCGGGTTTCCATTAGTTTCCTGAAGATGGCAGCAGCTTGGTCCGGAACCGGAGGGTAGTACGGCTTACGGATATTTGAACTTCCCCTTGGAGATCGGTACGCCTGATTGCTGTCCCTGCATCTGTCAATCTATCCAGAGTAAGGGGATGGGGATGACCGTAGATGTTGTTCACTCCTGCCGAGATGACAGCCAGCTTCGGCTTCCAATAAGACAGCCAATCACCGGAGGTGGAATTCTTGCTGCCATGATGGGCAACCTTGAGCACATCGAGGACCGGCTCTGCTGCGGATGCTGCCGCTTCGGCAACGGAAGCGGCGGCAGCCGGTTCTGTGGCGATCCTGTCCAGTATGGCCGTCTCCTCGGCAAACCCCATGTCTCCGGCAAATAAGAAGCGGAATCCATTCATAGTCAAGAGCGCCGCCACCGTGTGGCTATTCTGTTCCTCCGCCTCAATTATCCCCCGCTCCCGCGGCCGCTCCGGCGCAAGCACAGTCAGCAGAGTGTCCGGGTCAACGGTTATTTGGTCCCCCTCATAGACGGGGATAAGAGGAATTTCCTTTTCCAACGCCAGTTGGAACAGCTTGACCGTGGCCGCGCTGGATTTGAGCGTTCCATTGAAGAGAATAGCATCCACCGGTATTTCCTCCAGCACCGCCGCCAGTCCGCCGATATGGTCGGTATCCTCATGGGAAATCATGAGGTAATCCAGCCGGTGGACCCCTCTTTTTTTCAACAGGGGAACTACGGTCTTACGCCCCACCTCATAGGGGTCCCGGCGCTGCTTCCACTCCTCGCCCTCCTTGCGGAAGGAAACGGTTCCTCCGCCGTCGATGAGCAAATGCTTGCCGCCGGGAGTGCGGATATAGGCCGCATCTCCCTGCCCTACGTCAAGAAAGGCAACCGTGCCGTTGCCCCGCTCCGTCAGGAGATAAGGAGAATAGCCGTAGGCCAGCCAAGCGGTAAGCAAGAGGCAGGCCAGACCGGCGGCAGCGCCGTAATGCCGCAGCAACCGGGGACCGTCCGCAGACAGATAAATCTTGGCGCGCTCGAGAGCCTCCAGCTGCTTGCGGCGCCCCCATACTGCTATTGCGGCGCACAACAGGAAATAATATCCCGCTATCCACCAGTAGGAAGGGCTAGGCCAAATAAGCTGCCCCGCAGGAAACAGCTCCGTTTGCTCCACGCACCAGAAGGTAGCTTTGTTAAGCCAGGAGGTAAGGGATGCCACCAAGCTGCCTGCCATGGGAAAAGGAATGGATAAGAGCATGGCCACATAGCCGAGCGGGGTGACAACGAAGCTGATGAGAGGGACGAGCAAGATATTGGCAGGCAGCGACAGCAATGAAAATTGATTGAAATAATAAACCGACAAAGGGAAGGAGACCATCTGGGCTGTTAGAGAAACAGTAATGCTCCCGTTCAGCCAAGGCTGGCGGATAGGAATCAGTCTGCCAACAGCGGGCACACCGGCTAACAGACCCGCCGTAACCAGAAAGGACAGCTGGAAGCCTACATCCCCCACATAAAGGGGTTTCCAGATCACCATGAGCCAAGCGGTTCCTCCCAGCAGGGAAAGCCCGTCCTTCAGCCAGCCGCGGCGTGCGGCGAACAGTCCCGCCATCGCTGTAATCCCCGCACGGATCACAGAGGGAGAGGACCCGGTGAACACCACATACAGGGGAATTGTCCAGAAAGCGGCTGCCATGGTCTGCTCCTTGGTCATTGAGAGCCTCCTGCATACCGCAGCAACTGCCCAGACAAACACGCCCACATGAAGTCCGGATATTGCAAGAATGTGGGTAAGTCCCAGCCGTGAAAAGTCCCTGAACCGTTCCGGGTCCAGATCCTCGCGGATGCCCACAAGCAGTCCCTTCATATAACCCGCTTCTTCACCGGGAAACAACTTGTCCAATTGCCCGGAAGCCGCAGTCCGCACCTGGTCGTTCCAGCGAAGCAGCCTGGTTAGTGACCACCCCTCCGGCGGAGCGGCCTCCATGCTTGAAGCGCCTTTTACAGTCACGATCCAATGCACATTGTTCTTCCGGAGATATTCCCGGAAATCGAAGCCCCCGTAATTTCTGGCCGGTGCAGCGGCCTTGCCTGTGCCGGATACCACAATCCGGTCGCCCCGCTTCCAGTCCGCGGCAACCGCCTGCTCTTCGGGATCAGTGAGGCGCACCGTGACATAGACACGTTCGGCTGGCCTCAGCACCCGGGAATCAGCCTGCTCCTGTTCTTCCCAGGTCCAACGGCTGGCGCGGGCATAGAATACCGCCCGGTCCCCATCCACCTCAACCGGAGAGTCCACTGTACCCGCCAATTCAACCTGTGCCTCGTCCTCGTCCATATTCCACGGGACGGACGGGGGAATAATCCCTGTAGCCAGCTTACTCTCCGCATAATGATAATGGCCATTGCCGGCCAGCAGCAATCCGGCCAGCAAGCCCCATTTCAGCATCTGCTTTCTATCGAAGAAGAACAGACCCAGCCCCCATAACAACAGAAAAACAACTAATGACCATTTTGCTGGCGGACCCGGGGAAAACGCCGCAAGCCCCGCTCCGGTTATCCAGCAGACGGGGGCGGTTAATGCCAGTCTGTTCATTATGCCTTCACCTTCCTTCCCCATGAAACATCAGTTCACGTTGGGATGTGCTTGATGTACTAAAATAAAACACCCTGCAGCGCGCTGATCATGCGCCGCAGGGTGCTTCCTTGCAGAAATATGCTTCTTCTCTAGTTCTGGACCGCCTCCGCACTGCCGGCGGGCGGCTCGTAGCCCTCCAGGCAACGGAACACAAGTCCCCGCTCCATCAACAAGCGTTGGACCTTCTCATTATCCTTGGGATAAGGACGGTGGAATACGATCTCCGCAATGCCGCTGTTGGCGAGCATATTGGCGCAGGTCCAGCAGGGCTGGTCCGTCACATATACCGTGGAGCCCTCCCGGTCCCTGCGGTCAGTGAACAAGATCAGATTCTGCTCGGCATGAATGGTGCGGATGCAGCGTTGCTTCTTCACCAGTTCCTCCCGGCCGTCCACAAGCCGGGCTTCGTACTCCTCCACCAGCATACAGCCTGCCTCCGTGCAGTCCGCCACGCCCATGGGGGCGCCGTTATAGGCGCTTCCCAGCAGCTTCTTTCCTTGGACCAGCACCGCTCCCACATGCCTTCTGGGACAACGGGACCGGGTAGAAGCCATATAGGCAATATCCATGAAATAGGTGTCCCAGTCTTTGCGAATAGTAGTCATATCGATTATGTACCTCGGCTTCCTTCATTAGACTCTGGATAAATTTCAGATAAATGCGGATTCATATGACATTTATTGTACCATCCCGCCAGGCCTAAATAAACAGCTGGCTGCTGTCTTAAGCTCACGGCAATACGGAGATGCGGCTCTTCAGCCCGTCGAATGTTTTCTGGCCGATGCCCTTCACCTTCATCAGATCCTCGGGAGCGGCAAACGGCCCATGCTCTTCTCTGTACGCGATAATCGCTTTGGCTTTGCTTGGCCCTACTCCCGGCAGATCCATCAGACGGGTGGAGCTGGCCGAATTTATATTAATAAGAGCGGCCGTTGAGGAGACTTTCCCCGGAGCAGCGGCAGCTTTGGCGGCTGGGGCCGCCGGCAAATTTGTACCCGCAGCCCCGGTCTTATCCGCCGGTTGCGTTCCAGCGGGAGGGGAAGCCGCATCCGCAACTAATCCACCTGCAGCCGGCTCCGTGCCGGTTGCCCCTCCTTGCCTGCTCCCAAGGGCTTCACCTGTTGCTGCCGCACCACCACTCCCGGAGCCCGTGCTCGTTGCTCTCCCCTCGTCATTCCTTGGGCCTGCCGCCGTGTTCCCTGCCGTCCCCGCTTGGGGCCCTGGCACTGCTTCGTTCCCTGCCGCCTGACCGCTCCCGTTGGCCAGCAACTTGTCCATCTCGGCGTTAAAGGTAGCCCATTGCTTCTCTACACCTGATTCCCCGCGGGCAAACAGATATCCTCCCACGCCCCCCAGTAAAATAACGGCCAAAAGAATCTTAAATCCATGTACCTGAAGCATCAGCTTCATCCTCTTTCCCCGCCTCTCCCCGGCCTTCCGGCCCTCCCCTTCCTTTATATGGAAGCGGATTCTCAATACTCGCGGATACTGCCTGCAACGGCAAAAAACCGCCATTCCATACCCGTAGGTATTAAATGGCGGTGCTTCCGCGTGAGAATATTGATTTTCTAATATTATACTGCATTTCCGGAGAGATTGACAACCGCAGAAAGAAGTTGACATATTCTGTTAGGATGCTGCATATACATGCACAAAACGTATAGTCTACAGGGCTGTATCATGCCTTAAGTCGGTACAAAGGGGATGAGAAAATTGAACGTAGGATTTATTGGCACCGGAAGCATGGGAAGCATCCTGATAGAATCCCTTATCCGTTCAGGTGCGCTGCAACCCGAGCAAATCATTGCCGCCAACCGCACGATCGGCAAAGTTCTCCGCCTCGCCGAGACTTGTCCCGGTCTGCGGATTGCCAGATCCAACATAGAAGTCGTTCTGGAAGCCGAGTTGCTGTTTATTTGCGTGAAGCCCCTGGAGTACAAAAAGGTGCTGGACGAGATTCGCAAGGTCACGCTGCCGGACCAAATCATCGTGTCGATCACTTCCCCTATCCAGATTCAGCATCTGGAAGAGCAGCTCAATTGCAAAATCGCCAAGGTCATTCCCAGCATTACCAACTACATGCTGAGCGGAGCCACACTCTGCATGTATGGGGAACGTATGGAGGAGACCGATAAGCAGAAGCTGGAGCTGCTGTTGGGCGCAATCAGCGAAACCATCCGCATCTCCGAGAAGCATACCCGGGTCACCTCGGATATCTCCAGCTGCGGCCCCGCCTTCTTCGCCCTGCTGGTCCAGAAATTCGTAGAGGCTGCTGTGGTGGAAACGGGCATTCCTTATGAGGAAGCCACCCGCTTGGCCTCCCATATGCTGCTGGGTACGGGCAAGCTGCTGACGGAAGGCCAGTTTACCCCGGATGCCCTGCAGAAGCGGGTTGCCGTACCGGGCGGAATTACAGCGGAGGGCCTTCAGCTTATGGAGCATGAGCTCGACGGCATGTTCAACCGCCTGATCCGCATCACCCATGCCAAATATCATGAGGATCTGGAAAAGGTGGGCGTTATGTTCCTGCGGACGATTGACTAGTACAACATGTTGTAAATTCGTTCCCTATGGGAAGGACCAACAAGGTCCTAAAACTCGTCGAGCACAAACGGGAATTGATCGACGAGTAAAGCGAGCAATTCACGAGCAGTGCCGGTATAGGGGGTCGCTTCCCAACGACCGGATGAGTTGGCCACGCCAAGCTGAAAGAGACGGCCCTTCCTTTCCAAGGAAAAGCGAGCACGATTG
>JAQSYI010000085.1 GCA_029256185.1 Paenibacillaceae bacterium | reverse complement strand
GAGTTCTATAACTTAAGCGAAGCGGTTATGACGAAAAAACTTGCTTCGTAAGCATAGGCTTGAGTTTTTGAGTTCTATAACTTAAGCGAAGCGGTTATGGATAGACTCACTTCCGTAAGCTGCGTTCCATCGAACCCAAATAAATAGACCGAAACAGACGCGAACGGGATTCGTTAGCGTGTATCGGTCTCCGGCGGTCCGGTCAATCGATTTATTCCTATTGGAATAGTATGATTTATAAAGCTATATTACCACCCCTTTTTTGCCCAGTCAATCATATTTTTTCCGACGAAAGTGAAACAGAATAAAAACCCCGACACCACAACCCCGGGGATAAAAAGTGTATTCTGTTAAGCCCCCGGGACAGCCCGGCAGAAAGGCATCCCCATCCGGGTGCGCCTTTCTGCCGGGCTGTGTTCAGCGTGGACTATACTATATCCTGAAACGCCCGATTAGCCGCTGCATGTCTTCGGCCATTCTCGACAGTGCAGCCGAGGAAGCTGCGATTTCCTCCATGGCCGCCAATTGCTGCTGAGTGGCCGAGGATACATTGTGGGTATTGGCTGCCGTCTCGGAGCTGGAGGCTGATACTTGCTTCATAGATGCCGCCGCATGTGCAGAATCCCGGGAGATGATCCGGACCGTCCCGCTCATCGCCTCGGACTGGACGGCTACCTGCTGCAGCCTTGCCCGGATAGAGTCGAACAATTCTCCGGCTTGGCGGATTGATACCGAGCCTGTGCCGACTCCATCGACAACTTCCTCCGTTATCCTTACGGCGGATATGGTCTCCTCCCGGACAGAACTGTTCATCTCTCCGATCTTTTCTGCAGACCTGCGTGATTGATCGGCCAGTTTCTTGACCTCCTGGGCCACCACTGCAAAGCCTCTGCCGTGCTCCCCTGCCCGGGCTGCTTCTATTGAAGCGTTGATGGCGAGAATATTGGTTTGCTGGGCAATGCCTGTCATCATTCCGGCAATCTGTCCGATAGCGGAGGAACGCTCATTCAGCAAATGCATGGCCTTCTCCAGTTGATCCACCTGCTCCCGCACAGTATTCATCCTGTCGACTGCCTCTGCCATGACAATGGAACCCTCCTCGGAATGATCGGACGCGGCGACAGCCGACTGGGAGACGGTTTGTGCTCCTGCTGCAATCCGTTCCATCCCTTCGGCTATCCCTCTGATGGAGGTGAAGCCCTGCTCTACACCTTGAACCTGATTTTCCGCGCCCACGGCCACCGCCTGAATCGACTCTGCAATTTGCACAGTAGCCTGTGAGGTCTGCTCCGAACTGGCCGTGAGTTGCTGGGACGAAGCCGCCAATTGCATAGACAACTCGCTGATCTGGACGAGCAGGTGCCGCAAGGAATCAGCCATGGTATTGAAGCTCAAGCCCAGACGTGCAATCTCATCCTTCCCCCGGATCACAGCCCGTCTGGTCAGATCCCCTTCGCTGATCTTCCCGGCGGCGGCAGCAAGCGCAAGAAGGGGGCGGGTAATCAACCAGACCATAATCCCGGCTAAGCTGCCGAATACCACAAATGCGATAACCAGCACCATAAACGTCTTCTGCCAAATAGGTGCGGCCTGCTCCTCCAGTTCGCGCTGCTCGATAACACCGCCGATCTTCCAGCCTGTCAATGCATTCGTGGCAAAACGAAGACGCTTATCTCCGCTGTCACTGCCGTATACAGTGTCTCCCTCCGCTTGGGCGAATACGGTATCCACCCAGCTTCCCGATAGTTCCTCCCCATGGCCAAACTCTTCGTGCACAATGGATTTGCGTTGCTGGTCCAGGAGCACCGCATACCCACGCTCACCGATTTTGACGCTGCCTGCGATTTCCTCCAACTGCTTAAGCTTAATCTCGGCGCCGATAACGCCTGAACCGTCCTTCAGCACTTTGGAGAGAGAGATGACGAAATCGCCCGTTGTTTTGGAAACATAAGGGGCAGACAAAACAACCCGCGATTGATCCGCCACCGCCTCTTGGTACCACGGCCGCTGCGTAGGATCATAGTCGTTGGCCATCTGTACAACGGGAGCATTAAAGAAGCTTTTGTCCGGCATTCCCACAAAAACCGTATTGATCTCCGGATGCAGCCTCTGGTAATCCCCCAGATAACGGCTCACTTCCGGGGAAGCTCCCTGCAAATCTCCTGTACGAATCAGGCCTGACATGTACGCAAGCTCGCGAATAGTAGATGTAATGGTATCCGTTACTACCTGATCAAGCAGCCCCACATTCTCATCTGCGCTCCGCAGCAGTTGCTGCTCCACCTTGGTTTTGGCCGTATCATAGGAGATGTAGCCAATGATGCAGCCCGGGAGCAAGAGCACAACGGCAAATGAGCATAGCAGCTTCACCTTCAGACTGGTATTCCTAATAAGAACAATCACCGGATGAACCCCCTTGAATATGTACATTTTTACAGCCATATCCACATGTATTCGACATCATTCGACCTTTTCCTTGTATGATTTTATTTTTTTCTGTAATTTTTTTCTATTGCTGTATGCAACAATTTGTTGGATATCTGCGTCAATATGGTAACGATTTCATGAGCACAGTCATAACGGTTCTATATTCCATGGCCATGGGAGGAAGAATATAGTGAAAATACGGACAATGCGGTTAGGCATAGCAGTTTCAGCCTTGTTGCTGGCAGGTATCGTTTATTGGGGATATCATTATAGCCGGGACTCTTCCTTGCACAGCGCGCTGGCTGCTTCCACCCTCCAAGCCGGTGATCTTGAATTAATTGACGGCTATAACCGGTTCGGCAACCGCCTTTTTCTGGAAGCCATCAGCCAGAGTGAAGCCTCTGCTAACCGTTTCCTCTCCCCGTACAGCGCCGCTGTGGCATTATCGATGGCATATAATGGAGCTTCAGGGAAAACGGCGGAGGAAATGGCCCGTGTTTTGCTCTATCCTTCCTCAGTCAAGGAGAACGTGAACCGGTCCAATAACGCCATACTGGGAGCGTCCATTCAGCGCACAGAGAAGACAGAACTGCAAATCGCCAATTCCATTTGGCTCAGGAAGGGCATCAGCTTTAAGCCCGGCTTTCTTGCAGCCAACAAAAGCTACTACAACAGCAAGCTGGACACGCTGGATTTTGCCGATTCCTCCGCGCCGCGGCAAATCAATGATTGGGTCAAGCAACAAACCAATGGAAAAATCGACAGCATCGTCGATCCGGCCATCGGAGAAGACGTGATATCCATTTTATTGAATGCCGTTTATTTCAACGGGGAATGGTCTACGCCGTTCTATCCCGGCTATACCAAGGAGCAGCCGTTCAAACGCGAAGACGGTACCATGGCTCAGGTGAAGATGATGCATGTCGGGGGAGAATATGCCTATGCCAAAACAGAGCAGGCGGAGGCAGTCCGGCTGCCGTATGGAGACGGCCGGTTGGGGATGACGGTTTATATCCCGGGCAAAAAAACGAAAGCGCTGCCGGAGTTAGCCGAGTGGCTGCTTGGTGAAGGAGGACTAAAGAAGATAAGCGGAGAGCTCCGGATGAAAACAGGCTCCATTGCGCTGCCCCGCTTCAAGCTGGAGGATAAGCTGGAACTTAATGAAATTCTGAAGGGAATGGGCATGGCTTCCGCCTTCAATCCGCAGCAGGCCGACTTCGGCGGGATTGCCGCATTAGTCGACGGAAACATCTATTTATCCAAGGCCATGCAAAAAACGTATGTGGAGGTTAATGAACGCGGAACGGAAGCGGCGGCAGTCACCAAAATCGAAATATCCGCCACCGGTGCCCAGGTGGTTGACGACCGTTTTCAATTCGAGGCCAATCGTCCTTTTTTCTTTACGATCAGCGATCAGGATACGGGATTAATCCTGTTCATGGGAAGCGTCAGCGACCCCCGGGAAAGCTAGGGCTTGCCCGGCACGCCTAACGGGCTTGGGAATGCTTGTCAGGGCTGAAGGGACCCGGCACCTCGAAGCGTTCCGCGTACCACTGCTCCAGAAGCAGCAGGAGGGAGGGGTCCCCCATATGCTGGATCATCAAATCAATCACCCGCTCCTCACCCTGAATCGAGAGCCTGAACTCCCCTTCCGGGGATTGATAGAGATCTCCCTGCGAGATAAGCTTGTCCCGCTGGGAAGACATCCACTGATTCAAGCTATCATAAAATCTATACACCTTCCATGCCCCCCGCATACAACTGATGAAATTCCAAATATTGCCCAACATCCAGTTTAACGCTACACAGCGTGTCGAGTCAACACATTTTGTCATCACTCTCCAAGGAATGGCACCCGATATGCTATGATGCCGTTAGGTGATGATGCCATGAGTACATTCGGAGAACGACTTCGCAGCCTGCGCGTGGGACGGGGACTCACACAAAAAGAATGCGGCAAGCTTTTTCAGTTAAGTGAGAGCGCCATCGGCATGTACGAGCGGGATCAACGGGAGCCGTCCCTTGAGTTGGTCCGGCGAATCGCGGATTTTTTTGAAGTAACGATTGATTATATTCTGGGCAGAGATCATTACATCAGTGAGGGTCGCACACATTATTCCGCTGTTGACAATTGGACAGAAGAAGAGCGGGATCTGGCGGACGCATTTATTCAAACTATCCGTTCACGCAAAAATCGGAAGGATTCCTAAACGCATTCCTGATCGCCGCTTCTCGCGGCGAGTCTTCCCCCATACGGTGTATGTTAATTGTACCGTCCCAAAAAAAAGGCAATGCTCCTCCCGACCCAGAGAGGATGCACTGCCTTTTTTTCCGGCAAGCCGGGCCTTCTTCCGAAGACGGCTTGCCGGCTGCTGCCTGCCTATTACCTGTTCAACAAGCTTCCCACATACCGGAGCAGCTCGTTGGCGCAGACCGGGCAATAATGATTATCCTCGATCAGCCGCGCTGTTACTTCGTTGATGCGCTTCAGCTGCTGTTCATCCGGTGTTTTGGACGATGTAGTGATCTTGACGATATCCTTCAGATCCGTGAACAGCTTCTTCTCGATGGCCTCCCGCAGACGTTCGTGGGTATTGTACTCGAACTTCTTGCCCTTGCGCTGATAAGAGGACATGCGGATCAGGATTTCCTCACGGAACGCCTTCTTGGCATTCTCGCTGATGCCGATCTGCTCCTCAATGGAACGCATGAGCCGTTCGTCCGGATCCACGTTCTCCCCGGTCAGCGGGTCCTTGATCTTCTGCCAATTGCAGAACGCTTCTATATTATCCAGATAATTATTGAACAGCGTCTTGGCCGACTCCTCGAAGGAATAGACGAACGCCTTCTGTATCTCCTTCTTGGCCAGCTCATCATACTCCTTGCGCGCTACCGAGATGAAGTTGAGATACCGCTCCCGCTCCTCCTTGGTGATGGAGGGATGCTGATCCAGCCCATCCTTCAAGGCGCGGAGCACATCGAGCGCATTGATGCACTGCACATCCTTGCGGATCAGGGCGCTGGAAATCCGGTTGATGACATAGCGGGGATCAATTCCGGTCATCCCCTCTTCGGCATATTCGTTCTGCATCTCCTTCAGGTCCGCTTCCTTGTAGCCTTCGATGGCTTCGCCGTCGTACATCCGCATTTTTTTGACCAGATCCATACCCTGCTTCTTGGTTTCCTTCAGCCGGGTCAGAATGGAGAAGATGGCGGAAGCGCGCAGCGCATGAGGCGCAATATGCACATGACTCATATCGGATTGTTTGATCAGCTTGCTGTATATCTTCTCCTCATCGGACACCTTGAGATTATAGGGAATCTGCATAACGATCATCCGGGATTGAAGAGCTTCATTCTTCTTGTTCGAGATAAAGGTCTTATACTCGGATTCATTGGTATGGGCGACGATCAATTCGTCCGCGCTGATCAATGCGAACCGTCCCGCCTTGAAATTCCCCTCCTGGGTTAATGACAGCAGATTCCACAGAAACTTTTCGTCGCACTTGAGCATTTCCTGAAACTCCATCAGACCGCGGTTAGCCTTGTTCAATTCCCCGTCGAAGCGGTAAGCTCTCGGGTCCGATTCAGAGCCAAATTCGGTTATCGTGGAGAAATCAATGCTTCCGGTCAAGTCGGCTATATCCTGAGACTTGGGATCAGACGGGCTGAAGGTGCCGATGCCTACCCGGTCTGTCTCCGACAGAAACACCCGCTCTACCAACACATCCTCCAGATGCCCGTTATATTCCGTTTTCAACCGGAGTTGGCAGGAGGGGCACAAGTTCCCTTCGATCTTAATGCCTAGCTCCTTCTCCGCTTCGCTCCTGAGCTCGGCAGGGATGAGATGAAACGGGTCCTCGTGCATGGGGCAGCCATGAATGGCGTATACAGCGCCGTCATCCGTGCGGGAGTATTCTTCCAAGCCCTTCTTCAGCATTGTGACAAGAGTGGATTTGCCGCCGCTGACGGGTCCCATCAGCAACAGGATCCTTTTTCTCACATCCAACCGGCGGGCGGACGAATGGAAGTACTCTTCCACCAGCTTCTCCAGGGCACGGTCCAAACCGAAGATTTCATTGTCAAAAAATTTGTATCGCACCTGACCGTTATACTCTTCGGTCCCCTTGGAAGCGATCATGTTAAACACTCTGGCATGTGCCGTCATAGCCAGCTTGGGGTTTTTCCTCACAAGTTCGTAATACTCTGCAAAAGTCCCCTTCCACGCCAAGCGTTCATTCTCCGCCCGGTAATCCGAAATCTTCTTAAAAATACTCATGGTAACCCTCCTCCCGTTAACTCATGTTTCTCTTCAGGCAAACTGACATGAACATGCAAGGTTAACTGACAGACTGGACCTTATCCCGACGAAAAAAAGACAGCACGTATTAAATAAGTATGCAGAGCGGGGGAAGGAGTTTACCGAATTTTAAGAAATTTGCCCATTACAATAATTTGTCAGGGGGATTACCGGCAAAGCAATACCTTTCTCACAAGCTTTCCCTTGGGGATCTGGCAACTGTCCTGCACCGTGAAGCCGGCCGCAAGCACCAACTCCTCTATCTCCTCTGTCGTCACCAATACAGCCCGGCGCGACAGGCGCCGGGCCTGCTCCAGTATCCGCTGTTGCTCCTCAAGGGGACTGACCGAGCACAGATTATAGGGCAAGTCCACTACCACTGCGTCATAGCTTCCTTCCACCTCGGCAATATCTTGTACCCGTATTGTCTCTTGATAGCCGAAGTGGGCCAGATTCGCTCGCGCGCCCATCACGGCAAGGGGATTGAGATCCGAGCCTGCTGCAGGGATGCCCATGGACAGAGCCTCAATCAGCACGGTTCCCATGCCGCAGCATGGATCATACAGTCGTTTGCCGGCAAGCTCCTGGCCGCTGTATGGCAGCGCTATATTGACAACCGCCCTTGCGGTTCTGGTGCTGAGCGCCGTGGAATAGCTACGTGGCTTGGCCTGATGCCTCAGCCAGACGGATTCATGCTGCTGCAGCACGCCGAACAGCCAGCTTCCCCCTGCCTGGGCCTGAACCACCCCGAAGAGCAGCTCCGGCTGCCGCATATCGGCCTTGCCGCGGATAACAGCGCCGAGCCGCCTCTCGATCAGACGCTGCTGTGCATAATCGGGAGCAGCCCGGTTCTTGATGCAGCTTATCTTGAAGGTGCGTCCCTCTGTGGGCAAGCCCTCTATCCGGGCGGCCAGTTGCTCCAAGGTGTCCGCCTCATAGCGCACATCAAGCCGTTCACGGATAAAAGGACTCCGTCCCGGCGGAAACGGACGGCAGGACAGCAGGCCTCCGTCCGGCGTGGCGGTCTCTCCGAATAGAGCCCGCTGCTCCATGCGGCTAAGGGCTTCCTCCTCTTCCCTGCATGCAAATGTATAATAATACCGTTGCGCCCGGTCTGTGTCATTCATTGGGGACCATCCTCTACAAGGTTATATAATAGCTGACGCCAGCTGCCGTGGAGAGTACGCCCCTCCACCGCAGCTGGCGCCGACGATTTAGTATAGAGTAATTGAGGTAGGTTTGTCCATTTCCCTCAGGCAGCGGATGATGTCATTGACGATCCGCAGCTTGATATTGAGATCCTGGGGGAAGTTGGGATTCTGGTGGGCCGGATTAATGGCGGTTCCCACAATGAAATGAATTTCCGTGGCCTCTCTCAGAAGCAGCCGCGCCAGCCGGGCGGCGCCGTTCTTGCCCCGCTCCACCCCGCCTCCAGCCCGGTAAGCCTGCAGATACTCCAGCACCTTGCGCAGAGTAAGCACCCCTTCGGTCACCAAATCCACGCCCTCCATGGTCCCCACAGGGGGAACCTCGGGATCGGCCACAGTCTCCCAGTCAACCTGCAGGCTCAGTCCAAGCTCACGGGCCACAATTGTCGCAGAGGTTCCGCCGCAGACTACTTTCTTGCCGGGTGAATCGAACCATTCCCTGACCACCTTGCCGTCCAATTCGTTTTCATTGGGAGGGCCTACCAGCAGCGTAACCGGACTGGCCATACGGAAGCGGACCGCTACTGCCGTGGTATCGTCCCCCGGCTTCGAGCAGTACAAAGCCTCGCAGGCCTCCGCCAATTGGCGGGCAACCGCTCTTGTGGAAGCTGTCTCCGGCACAATCTTCCCCAGGTGCTCGGCAATATGCTTCCATTGCCAGCCCAGATTGAGAATCTGTCCCACCCCGGCGTGAACAGCCCCGTCGCTGATCATCACCAGCGTATCCTCCTCCGTCACCCGGAAGCGGGATTCCTTGATGAGCTTGCCGTTCACAATCCGCTCCAGGTAGTAAAGCGGCTCCAGCTTGCCCTGGCGGAAGAAGAAGGTAGCCGGATTGTCGTACTCCACCAGATAGGCCCGGCCGTCGGCGAATACCTGGAAGATGGTGAAGGTGGAATACGCCACCCCTCTTACCTTGCAGACAGGCAGGGTTTCTGTCAGAGTATCCACCACATCTTCAATATCCATGCCCATCCGCAGCATATCCCCGGCGATTTTGGAAGTAAGTGTGGCCAGGATATTAGCCTTGACACCGCTGCCCAGCCCATCCGCCAATACAACCACTGCCGAGTCCGGCGTCCGGGTCACATGGACCTTGTCACCGCAAAGCTCTTCACCCGCTTTATTCAGGCTGCTGAAACCCACATCGGCAAACAGTCGGTGCTCCATCATATTCATCTACTCCTCCAACAACAGCCGTTTCATTCTCGTTAGCGTCACTTTCGTTTCGGCCGTTGTCTCTCCCAACAATCCGGCGATTTCCTGGGCGACCCGCATTTGGTTCTCGATTACGCGCTGTGCCATCTCCACTGTCTCGTGCTTCAACGAACGGAGCTTTTCCTGCTCCTGCTCCTGCTCAGTCAGATCATGAAGAATAACCAGATACAGCTGTTGCTCCGCCACATAAGAAGCGGAGACGATCGCCGTCTTGCGCAGCTCGGGAAAATAAATCTTCTTCTTCACCTGCTCCCCCTGGGACAAGGTGAATTCATCGGGATTCAGCAGAAAGGGCAAGGGAAGCCCCACCAGTTGGCTGCCTTCCATCTGATAGAAGCTGCTTGCCGCGGCATTGACCTCCTTGACCAGGAGCTGTTCCGTTACGGCAATGACTGCATTCGGCGTTTTCTCCAGCAGGACATGGGCGAAGGACTCCGCCCGGGTCTGGGCATACGGCATGCACATATACAGCTCCGCCTTGCCCGCAAGCACCGCCTCTGCCTTGTCGCGGCAGGTGTTGTAGCCGCAAGCGCCGCAATTGAGCTCATCGGCCCGGCACTCCTTGCCCAGCTTCTTCAGGATGGAGCGGATTTGATCATTGGAGTAGTTTGTCCGTGGCTTGCTTTTGTCAGCAAATCTCCGGCGCAGCATATTCCCGCCTTCCATCAGCAAGGGGGTATTAAGCATTTTCCTGCCTTTGCGGAATGCCAGAATACGGTCCTGCTTCAGCAGCGGGTGAATATGGTCCCCGGAAGCCGGTCCGTTGACGCAGCCGCCCTCGCAAGCATTCAGCTCCAGAAAATAACCATCAGGCAGATCCTTCAGGGATGACAGCAGCTTGTGGCAATTCTCAATCCCGGATACAGCCCGGTGCCGGGAAGAAGCGGGATCATTGCCCGAAAGGAAGGTGGTTTCCACAATCCCGCCCTCCACGGGGTATAGTCTCGCCTTTTCCAGCGTGTAGCCCGGGGGAATGTCTCCGGTAGGTTCCAACCCTGCAGCGGCTGCGAGAGTAAGCGGAGACAAGCCGTGAGAGAGATGCTCCGCTTCCTCGAAGGTCAGTACCGCGTCCACATAGCCGGGCTGTTGGACAGCCTCCATCTTTTTGGCGTAGCAAGGGCCGATGAATACCACTTTGGCCTCCGGCTGGCTGCGCTTAATCCATTTGGCCTGGGCCATCATGGGAGAATCCACCTCAGCCAATAATCCCAGCCAATCAGGCATATATTTCTCAATATAATCCACGACCACAGGACAGGCGGTGGTAATCAGCCGGCCCTTGGCATGGAACTCTTCTTCGTATTGCCGCGAGATCTCCACAGCGGCTTCGGCAGTTTCCCTGATCTCCGCAAATCCCACCTTGAGTAAATGATCCATATAGGCATCGGCATCTTCTGCGTATCCCGCGAAGGAAGGAGCCAGGCTGACGACAATATGGCTTCCCGCCTGCAGCATCCGCACGACCCGGGTCAGATCAGACTCCACCGTCTTCGCATTCTGAGGGCATTCCTTCATGCATCTGGTGCACAGAATACACGCATCGCTAATAATCTTGGCCTGATTGTCCTTGAATTCAATGGCTTTGACCGGGCAGGTGCGGATGCAGCGGTAGCAGTTTTTGCAATTGGCTGCCTGGAAGTGAAGCAGCTCCATCCTAAGCTCCCCCTTTCAAATACTCGTTCAGGAACGAATGGATTCCGTCCTCGCTAACCTGAACGCAAGGCTTGTCATCCACTTGAACGGATACGGCATGCTGGCAGCGGCCCACGCAAAAATTGGCTTTTAGCTCTACTTGCTCAATGAGCTTATGGGCTTCTACGTATTGGCGTACTTCCTCAATGAGACGGTATGCCCCCTTCAAGTGGCAGGAGCTGCCGATACAGATGGAAATTTGCTGTTTCACCTGGCATCTTCCTTCTATTAGATAAGTGGTTTTTGCAGCAAAAGCAACCGCCCGGCAGCCGGTGAATGGCCGTAGCGATTGCTTTTGAACGAACAGGCTAAGCTTCGTCAGCCTTGCTTCACTTTGGTGGGCGTAGCTGTTGGGTCCCCGGAAAAGTAATCGGAATTCGCTTCAGAGCATCACGTCACTTTTCTGGGATTCCTTCGGGTCCCCGCCAAAGTACCCGGCATCGGCTTCGTCAGCCTCCGCTTCACTTTGGTGGGTTCTACAGCGCGCTGTGGAACGTCCGGTGGATCACGTCCAGCTGTTGCTCACGGGTCAGCTTGATGAAGTTGACCGCATAGCCGGATACCCGGATGGTCAGCTGCGGATACTTCTCCGGATGCTCCATGGCATCCATCAGTGTTTCCCGCTTGAATACGTTGATGTTCAGG
>JAQSYI010000084.1 GCA_029256185.1 Paenibacillaceae bacterium | reverse complement strand
TAACGGACTGGAAAGACCTTATCCGGGCCAATATCCCTCTGGATGGGGGCAAAGTAGTCCAATAAGAGCGTTCAAGTCCGTTACAATTCCAAACCCCCGTTTTTTGACCGAATAAGGGCGCCCAGCTCCGTTACAGCCTGGGGCGTGTCTGAACACCCGCTTGAGCGCATCCTTTCACCGTCTTTTCACCCCGAGCTATCGTTACTTTCGCTTGACGTACCCCGGTCGCCTGCCCGAAAGTGCCTGGCCAGAACCGATAATTTGGGTATTATCTGCTCCCCTCAGGGGTCAGACACGCCCTAAAGCGGTGACTCTTCTTCGCCAAACCACTCCCATAGGAGTCAGTTCCCTTTTGTGCTCCCTGTGTTTTAGCCCTTCCGGGTTCTTCTCCTGTAGGGAACGTTTTTACATCATAATGTACTAGTGGACTGGAAATACCTTGATATTGCGCGCAAATCCCCTTCAAGGGGGGGGGAAGAGAGCAGCGGATTTTTCAGAAAAGTACTTTATCTGGCGTAGTAATCATGGTACAATGTATTTACTACGTCAGATGAAGTACGACAGATACAGTAATGAAGGGGGGACCGGCCTTGATCAGCAGCGACGTTATCCGCGGATACATTGATACCATTATTCTCTATATGCTTCTGGACGGAGAATCGTATGGATATGAAATCTCCAAGAGTATCAGAAGGTTGTCGGAAGAGAAATATGTGATGAAGGAAACTACGCTTTATTCCGCCTTTACCAGGCTGGAGAAGAACGGATTCATCGAGTCCTTCTACAAGGAAGAAACCTTCGGCAAACGGCGTACTTATTACCGCATGACAGCTGCAGGGCTGGCATACTACCGTGAGAAATGCAACGAGTGGCAGGTTACGCAAGAGGTTGTCAATAAATTTATCAAGGAGCTGTGATCAGAATGGAGACCATTCAGAGTTATCTGGATAATATGTTCGCCTCTCTGCCCCAGACCGGGCAGATGCTGCAACTGAAGCAGGAGATGCTGGCCACAATGGAAGAGAAGTATCATGAGCTGAAGAGTGAGGGCAAGTCGGAGAACGAGGCAGTAGGTATTGTGATCTCGGAGTTCGGCAACATTGACGAGTTGATGAACGAGTTGGGTATAACGCCAACCAATGGACAAGAGCCGCTTCCCGTGCTCACCGGGGAAACGGCAGAGGATTATATGGCAGCCAAGAAAAGATCGGGACTGTTGATCGGCATGGGAGTATTCTTGTGCCTGCTCGGGGTGGCCCTGCTGGTGCTCATCTCCACGCTGGCCGAATACGGGCGGCTTGGCAGCGGAGTATCCGAGGACAACGGCAGTATGCTGGGATTGCTGGCCCTGTTCCTGCTGGTCGTACCCGCCATCGGCATCTTCATCTACAGCGGCATGAAGCTGGAGAAATTCCAATATCTTCAGAAAGAATTTGTTCTGCCTGCTTCCGTGAAGGCGCTGGTCCTGCATAAGCAATCCGCCTTCTCCTCCACCTATACGCTGGCTCTCATCACCGGAGTGTGCCTGTCTGTGCTGTCGCCGGTTGCCATCTTCATCTCCACCTTACTGGGCGATGAGGCGACCACCTACGGAGTCTCCGTTATGCTTGTGCTTGTGGGAATCGCCGTATTCCTGTTTGTCTATTACGGCAGTATCCGCGAGAGCCATAACCAACTGCTGCAGACCGGAGACTTTACCAAGGAGAAGAAAGAGGAGAACCGGGTGATCGGAGCCGTTGCCGCGGTTGTGTGGCCGCTTGCTGCCTGCGCATTCCTCGTGAGCGGGTTCATCTTCAGCCTGTGGCACATCAACTGGGTCATCTTCCCCGTTACCGGCATCCTGTTCGGTGCGTTCTGCGGCGCATACAGCATCTTCAGGGAGAAGAGCCATTCCTGAACATGCTTCGCTTAAGCAGCAGAGTCGGGCACGGGGGAAAGGGCTGCAGCGTCTGCCAATCGGCAGCCCTTGCAGCCCTGATCATTTTTTCCAAGCTACCGCCTGTACGCCGGATGATCCAGCCGATAGTAATCAAACGGCAAAACCTCGGTCTGTCCGTCATCCAGCATTCTAATCGTGGACACATACCGGAAGCCCAGCTTGGCGGCAACCGACTTGGAGGATTCATTAAGCGGCTGAATGGTAGCGATGATATGATCATACGGATATTGGTCGAAGAGGTAGGCGATGAAGCAAGCCATGGCCTCCGTGATGTAGCCGCAATTCTTGAAATGCTCGTCGATGAAATACCCGGTTCCGATCTCCTTGTTCTGAAAACCCGCCGCGTTAATCTGGCCGATCACCTGGTCTGTCGCCTTCAGAGCAACCGCCATGCTGACGGGATGTGTCATGGGATTATCTATATCATAATGATTCCTCACCTTGGCAATCCAGAACCTCACCCATTTCTCCGCATTGCGCCAATCCGGCAGCCAGGAATGCACATGCTCCTGATTGGCTATCTGAATCAAAGCAGCGGCATCGCAAGCTTCCCATCTCCTGATTACAAGACGCTCCGTATATAGAGTCTTCATGCTGCCACTCTCCTCATTATAGGGTCGAGAGGAACAGTACTGTAACCATCGGTTTCACCCCCTGCCTGCTTCTACAGCAAGTATAGGAAGAATATGGGATGAAAGCAAGGCGGGAATTTTTTATAACAAAATGATCCGATAACCGGTTGGCCGCCCAAGCTAATGATCCAGTGCTTCGAGGATGGCCTGTACCCCGTAGGAATTGCCGATGGGACCGTATCCCAAGGCCAGCTCCCCGTTGATGCCGTACACATGCTTATTCTGCACGGCCTTCAGCATGTTCCAAACGGCAGTGCCCTCCCATTGGTCTGTCAAGGCGGGAATGGACTTGTCGCTGTAGTTGAAGTAGCCCAGGAACAGGTGGTCCGGATTCACCACGCTTAAGCCTTCGAGGGAGATCTGTGCGCCCTTCTCCATATCGCCTGACGCGGGAGGCTTCAGTCCCATTCCTTCATAATAATGCTTCAGATATTGGGTGCCCTGCAGCCAGACGGCATTCTCCCGTACCTGCACGAACGCTACCGTCTCATCGAGATCGGCCAGTTTCTCCTTGGCTGCCTGCAATTGGGCCTGATAACCGGCAATAAACCGCTTCGCCGTTTCTTCCTGTCCCAGAATTTCGCTGAACTTGGTAACAACGGACGCCCAATCGGACCATACATCGGTTGTCTGCTCATCAATCACCACAGTCTGGGCTATTTTCTTCAGTTCCGCCTGGATATCCTTGTTAATGGCATTGCCGGCAATGATCAGATCGGGCTCGTAAGCTAGCAGCGCCTCCAGATTGACCAGCGTATTCTCTCCGATGATCCGAAGCTCCGGCAGCCTGTCCACATAAGGCTTGTAGCTGTCCGTATGAAGCACGGACTGCTTCTCGGTGAAGGGCAGTGCCAGCGCCAACGACGGCAGGTCGAACAACAGAATGGCGTCCCCGTAGCCCCAATGCACAACGGCAACCTTCTTCGGGGCTTCCTTAATTGTAAGCTCCCCGTTGGCGTCCTTGATCGTGCGGGGGAATGCGCCTGCTTGCGGAGACGGTGCCGCGGAAGCAGGTTCCTGTGCCGGAGAGGGACTGGCTTGTACCGCACCTGGACTACTTTGCACCGCACCGGGACTGGCTTGTACGGCATTGGAGCCGGCGGGAGCACTGCTATTCGAGTTGTCCTGACCGGAGCATGCGCCAAGCAACAAGATCAAACCTAAACAAGCTGACATCGCTAATAACTTTATCCGCATCCTCTGTGGCATCCTTTCCATATCCGGGATAATTCGATAACGATAATCATTATCATCGAAATTGTACCACCCTGCCCGTCCTATGGAAATAGAGATATTCCCGATTTTAAAATAGACGATTTCTACTGGCGTTCAGCCCCGCCTGGCCCGGAGGAAAGCCGGCGTACTTCTTAAACAGCCTGCTGAAATAGTAGGAATCCGGATAACCCACGCTTCTGGCAACGGCAGACACGGAATATTGCCCGGTCAGCAGCAGCTCATGGGCCCGGTTCATCCGATACCGGATCAAATAATCGATGGGGCCGATTCCCGTATATTTGTGGAACAGATAAGAAAAGTATTTGGCCTTCATCTGATAGCGCTCCGCCAAATGGCTGAGTGTCAGCGGCTGAGCGTAATGGGACTGAATGTAGGAAATTGCGTCGTCAACCAGCGAATAGCTGTCCTTGTTCTGATAATGCCGTTCGGATTCCATCACCTTGCTTACCAAGCGGTAGAACAGGGATTTCTTCTCCAGCAATCCCATGCTGTCGGGGGAGGCGGCAGCCCTCAGCAATTGGTCCAGCAGCATCTGCAGCTCAGGGTCAAGCTCCACGTGGAGCAAGGATATGCCGGTCAACCGCCGCGCATCGAACTGGTCTGTCATAACGGGCAGATAGTGGACCAGACCATATTCGAAGCCGTCTTCCTCTGTCCGAATCTCCAGCCGCTTCCCAACCCCGCCCAGCAGAACCTTGCCCGGCTGCAGCACATAGCGCTCCGTTTCGTTGAACCGGAACTCGGCCTGCCCCCGCAAGCTGATAATGATGGCGCATTTGGTCGTCGGCTGGTGGACATGTCCGGTATAGAGCACTCCGTGCTCCAGCGACGTACGGTAAACCCCATACACCTCCAAGGACGCTTTTGCGAAATCCATCGCCAGTTCCTCACAGGAAAACGCCATGCCGCCACCTCCATTTCGTTCCTCATTTCACCCATTCGATCAGAAGAGCGTCTAATTTGAATTTGATCAGAATACGGATAATTTACCAAGGCAATTGTGCTGCCGGACCAAGGCGTGTCCGAAAACTCCGGGAGGAGCAGATAAACCCCGAATTTTCGTTCCTGGCAAAGCGCTTTTGTGCAGGCGTACCGGGGACCCCGGGCCAAGCGAAAGTAGCGATAGCAAGGGGCGAAAAGGCGGTAAAAGATGTCCTCAAGCGGGTTTTCAGACACGCCTAAAGCAGGGGGAATTGTGTTGAAGAAATTCGTCCGCCGCCTGATCCTGATTGGCCGCAAACCGTTGTCCGATGAACATCCTGCTCATAAAGGGGCTTATTACCCGCCAGCTAAGAGAAAGGTATTCATGGCTGTAGCCACTGCCGTCTGCCTGACTCTGTCAGGGGATCATCCCCTGCCGGCGGAGACTCCTGTCACTCCCGTCCTTCCAGGCCTTTCCTTGTTGATCCCTAATCCTTTTCGGGGCGCGGTACAATTCCCGGATACCGAAGCGGCGCCGATGCCTGAGTCAACCGTCCTTGGCAAGGAAGAATTCGGCCCACCCGAACCGGAACCGCAATCTGCCGCTTCAATAGATACTGCGCCGCTTAACCAACTGCTGGCCTCCTATGGGGAAGGAGTCAGCGTATATTATCAGGATTTGGCATCCGGCTTCGAATATGCCTATAACGGGGATGAGCGTTATTTCGCCGCCAGCGTGATTAAGGCGCCATACGTTTTGTACGTCTACACCCTCGCCCGGGAGGGCAAGGCGGATCTGGATGAACGCCTCATCTACCGGAGCGCGCATTATGCCAAGGGCACCGGGGAAATCAAAAACAAACTAACCGGGACCGCCTTCTCCATCCGGGAACTGCTCAGCTATGCCATCCGTTACAGCGACAATATTGCTCTGCGCATGCTGATTGACCGCTACCCTGTAGAGGGATTCGCCGCGTATGCCGCGAAATGGGGCGCCGACCCCGAACCTATCGGCAATGTTACGGGGGCGGATATGACCGCCAGGGAAGCGGGTCTGTACGCGGAACAGATCTATCATTTTATCGAACAGGAAGCCGCCGGCGGACTGCAGTTAAAAAAAGATCTTATGTCCACCCGCAACCCCATGATCCGGTCCGCCTACCCCATTGCGCGCAAATACGGCTGGGCCAACCGCTCGTTTCACGACATGGCGATTGTATATGCCCCTTCTCCTTACATTCTAGCGGTAATGAGCGATCATGACAGTGGAAGCAGGGCCGACTACGCCATGTTTGCGGAAATTTCAGAAATGATGGAACGCTTCTCCCTCAATCACTTTGCCGGGTCGATGGAGTACTTCCCGGATCACTTTGCCGGGTCGATAGAGTGCTTGCCCTGAACCTTTGCTAGAAATGCAGCTTAGCGGGTTCTGCGGTATTGGGATGGGGACATATCCGTAATTTTTTTGAACACACGTCCGAAATGCTGCAGATTCTGAAACCCGGTCTCAAAGCAAATGTCCACTATGGATTTTGCGGTTTGGAGCAGCAGCTTCTGCGCCTCAATTACCCTCCGGTTGTGAACATATTCGATGATGGTCATGCCGGTCGTTTCTTTAAAAATATGGCTCATGTAATATTTGCTCATTCCTGCGGCTTTCTCCAACCGGGCAAGCTCAATGGCCGACGGATAATGAGCATCAATGTAATCAATGAGCAGCCGCACCTTCTGTTCCTTCTTATGATCCTGGTATTGATGCTTCTGGGCATGCATCATCTCGCGGAGGCGAACCAGCAGCAAGCTCAGATGAAGCTGGTTGACGGAAGGATCGGGCGGCTGATGCCCGGCCTCCTGCAGCAGCTCTCTGCACAGCTGCCCCATCTGGGCTTGCTGCTTCAGATCCAGAGCCACCTTCCTGTATGCACATCTATCCAATTCTTCCAGCAGGTCAGGCCGGTTAACCGCCCGGAGGATCTCCTGAATGCAGGCTTTGTCAAAATAAATGACGTAGCGCACATAATGAAAATTGGGGTGGTAGAAAATCCGGTGGATATCAAAAGGACTTATCAGAAGCAGGTCCCCGTCCCGGATATCATATTTGAAGTTGCTTACAAAGATCTGCACATTGGCCTTGATAAAAAAAGCGATTTCGTACACCTGGTGAAAATGCTCAATCGGCGCAGCCTGCTCCAAACGGGTATCGAGAAATTCAATATGAATATTCTTCTTCCACTCGTTCTTGTGGACAAGCAATTCCTGTTCCCCCCTCACAAAAACAATCCCCCAAAAGTGACGAGATGCTTCGAAGCAAAATCCGGTTACTTTTGGGGGAGCCCCCGAATGAAAATGCCATAATCGGGCATTTTCGTAAAAACAAACCGCAAGATACGTTCATTGTAGCATGATTCGCAATTTACGTGTAGAGACGGTAACAACCTTGGGTTTAAGATGAACGCAGAGCTGAACGATCAGCTGCGAAAAGAGGAGGAGCGAGCATGAAGGAGCTTACCGTTACCGTAATCGGTGGAGGCAGTGTGAACTGGATGCAAGGGTTAATGCGGGATTTTTATATGATAGACAGCCTTCATGGAGGTGAAATCCGCCTGGTGGACCCCAACAGGGAGCATGTGGAGGCAGTGGCGGACATGCTGCTCGCATTCAATAAGCTGCGGGACAAAAACTATCGCATTCGCATCATGGAGGACCGGCGTGAGGCCCTTCATGGAACGGATTTTGTCATTGCTACGTTCAGCCCTGGAGCTATGGAGGCTTTCCGCAACGATCTGGAGCTGCCATTGAAATACGGCGTCCGCCTGCCGGTTTCCATGACCGTGGGGCCATGCGGCATCTCGGCCTCCCTGCGTACCGCTCCTGCGGCCTATGAGATCGTGCAGGAGATGGAGGAGCTCTGCCCCGGCGCCTGGCTGCTCAATCTCACCAATCCCATGAGTGTGGTTACGCGGGCCATGAATGCGGCGGCACGAACCGTCAAGGTGGTCGGGCTATGCCACGAATTCCACTGTCTGCCGGATTATCTGGGTCCCATGCTGGGGCTGCATAAGCCGGAAGGAATGAGCAAGCTGGACTATATTTACCGTTGGCTTCCGGAGCAGGGCATGGACTATACCGTTGCAGGAGTCAACCACTTTATCTGGCTGACGGAGGCGAGGCTGAACGGAGAGGATATGCTGCCGCTGATCCGTGAGTATTGCCGCACTCATCCCCATCTCGAGGCTGCGGGAGGGTCCGGCGAGCAGGCGACGGCATCCTTCCGGAACAATGGGGCCGCCAAGTTCGCACTCTGCCGGCAATTCGGCTGTTTGCCCCTGGCCGGCGACAGGCATCTGATCGAATTCTATCCCAGCCTGTGCAACATCCGCAACGGCTACGGGATGAAGTACAACGTCAGCAAGACAACCGTTGAGGCCAGGCAGCTGTCGAAGATCAGGCAATTGGAGAAGATCCGCAGCATGGCCAGACAAGGGAGCAGCATCATCTGGGAAAAGTCGGGGGAAGAGCTGACGGCCATCATGGAGGCTGTGATCAGCGGCCAATCCGTCTCCTCCATCGTCAACATGCCCAACCGGGGGCAAATCGCCAATCTGCCCCAGGAGGTTATTGTGGAAACATTGGCAACCGTCAGCGCCGAAGGGATTGTACCCAAGCCTTCCGGGGCGCTGCCCGGCGCCATCGGAAGCCTGTGCCGGCTGCATGCGGATGTGCACGAAATCACATTGAAGGCCGCCCTGCAGGGCAGCCGCGAGCTGCTTATTGAGGCATTGAGCCTGGACCCTTCCAGCGGATGCGCAGACTTCGCCGAGCTTCCCCAACTGGCGGATGAGCTGCTGCTGGCCAACCGGAAATGGCTTCCCCGGTTTTTTGGGGAGGGGACAGGACAATGAAGGGCTCCATATACCGCCATGACGTGATTGTGCGGACGGATGAGGCCACGGGACAGACGGTCAGACAACTGACGTCGCTGCCCGGGAACCATCATCACCTGTATTTTACAAGCAACAGCTTTACGACAGACAACCGGGATGTGCTGTTCATAAGCGATCAGTCGGGAGGCCATCCGAATGTGTTCAAGCTGTCTCTGGAGGACGGAACGGCCGTGCAGCTGACGGACAACCGGGACGGATACATGAGAAGCTATGTGTATTACGACGGCGGCATCAACCGGGGATTGGCAAAGGCCAGCCCCAGCTACGACCCCCATCATCACCGGCTGCTGTACATTCAGGACAACCGGGTGCACCTGCTGAATCTTCACACGCTGGAGGATGAGATGATTTACCGGCTTGCCGATCATGTCTGCACCGGTTTTACCCATATTTCCGCCGATGGCCGCTACGCCTGCATCCCGGTGATCGATTCATCCGCCTTTGAGGCGGGAAGCGGCAATCCCTTTACCCGGATCCGTCTGAAGGTAAGCCGGGAGCAGATTGAATCCCAACTGCTGGTGATCGATACCCATACGGGAGAAGCCGAGGTCCGGTTCTCGCAAGCGGGATGGATTACCCATGTCCAGTTCCATCCGGCGGACTCGAACCTGATCCTGTACAACCATGAAGGCGGCATGGTGGAGCAGCGCATGTGGCTGTATGATCACCGCACCGGACAGTCAGTCAAGGTTCGCGATCAATCCAGCGCAGGGAGCACACTATGGATTTGCCACGAATTATGGGCCGGACGGGAGGAAGCGGTTCTGTACCACGGCACTCTGGGAACCCCCAACGACCCTTCCATGAAGGATCTGCATGGCGCGCGGGAGGAGATCGTAAGCTTCATCGGCCGGATTGATCCGGCAAGCGGCAGGGAGTGGGAGTTGGCCTTTCCCGCCTCCATGCAGGCGTATGGACATTTTATGATGTCGCCTGCAGGAGACAGATTTGCCACAGACGGCATTATCGACGGCAGAAGCATCCATCTGATTGAGCCGGATTGGGAGAAGGGCCAGTTGTTTTGGACCAAGGCATGCAGCCATAACAGCAGCTTTGCAACGCAGGACGTGCATCCCCATCCCGTCTTCAGCCATGACAGCCGCCGCCTGCTGTTCACCTCGGATGCCCATAATGAACGGGCGAAGGGGCATCTGTATCTGGCGGACTTGCAAACACATGTTCCATTGACCGGCCAAATCGGATAGAATAGAGTCAGGCCAATGGAGGATGTGCATACAGATGAATGAGCTGCTTCGTTATTTGAACGGGAATCCTTCCCTTCTGCCCTATGCCCTGGCTCTGCTGGCCGCCGCTATCCTGATTCTGGCCGTGCGGGGCCTGCTCCGGCGGCAAGCCCGAATCCGCCGGGAGGAGCTCAATCCCTACCGGATTACGCTTCGGGATATCGACCAGATGGAAGGCTCCGAATTCGAGCGTTATCTGCAGAACTTGCTGCTGGAGCTGGGCTATGCTGAGGTGTACAAGACACAGGAGAGCAAGGATTACGGCGCGGATCTGGTATTCACGGACCGGAGCGGCTTCCGCATCGTGCTCCAGGCGAAGCGGTATCACGCAGACAGCAGAATCGGTCTCGGCGCGGTGCAGGAGATCTATACATCCATGCGTTACTACGAGGCCGACCGCTCCATTGTACTCGCTTCTGCCGGCTACACCGCCACATGCCAGACTCTGGCGGGCGTCAATGGGGTGAGGCTGCTGGACCGCGAGGACCTGACTACCCTGATTGACGACTTCAAATCAGGGAACCGGGAGGGTGCCATGGACCTGCTGGAGAGCGAGCCCCAATGGGTGGAGTCGCCGTGGAGCCGACCGTCCGGGCAGGCTTCCTCAGGGAAATCCGCCGTTTCCCCGCCTGCGGGTGCCGCTGCGCCTGGACATAAGCTGCGTTAGCGTGCCCTGACCCGACTCCTACAGCTTGCGGCGGCGGGTCAGATTGATCCGGAAGGCGTAGATATCCGCCCGGTAGATGCTCTTCTCATACTCCAGCGGCCGGCCGTCGTGGCCCAGCACCAGCCGCTTGGAGAGCAGGGCGCAGCTTGGCTCCGCTGTCATGCCAAGCAGCTTCTTCTCCTCTGCTCCGGGGATAATCGCCCCGATGGTCTGCTTGGCCTCCCACAGGCTCACGCCAAGCTCCGTTTCCAGCACATCGTAAGTGGACACATTATTCAGATCCAGGCGGGCCAGCTTCTCTCCAATCTCCAGCGGATAATACTGGGTTTCCAGCACCACCGGGGTATCATTGGCCTGACGCAGCCGGACCGTTTCGTACAGCCGGGACACGCCGAAGATTTTCGCGGCATCCTGGGGAGCCTCCGTCACCCCCTGCTTCAGCACCTTGATATTGGGGTGAAGCCCCAGCTCGCCAATAATGTCGAAGAAGGTGCTCAGGTTGCCCAGCCATTCCTCGATGGGCCGGACGGCCACGAAGGTCCCCAGGCCCTGCCTGGATTCCAGCACCCCCTCATCGATCAGGGTGCGGATGGCGCGGCGGATGGTGGCCCTGCTTACGCCATACTTGTCCATAAGCTCATGCTCCGGCGGAATTTTCTCCGTATAGGTCCCTTTAAACACATCGTTCTTCACCAAGTTGCGGATCTGCAAATGCAGCGGCACCGAGTTGCTCCTGTCCAGCACAGTCCTATCACCCTTCTATGTCAATTGGCAGACTATCTGAGAAAGACCTGGCCGAGGAATACCGGCAGGTCCTTTTTACGTTGCCAGAGGAGCCACGCCTTTTCCTATGCGCTCCCGCTCCCGCCCCGCTTATTCCTAACGGAAATTTTTTCCGCTATCCCTGCAAATTCATCATTTCTCGCTGATTTAGCGGAAATTTTTTCCGTTATTTC
>JAQSYI010000083.1 GCA_029256185.1 Paenibacillaceae bacterium | reverse complement strand
GGAGGAGATAGCGGAAAAAATTTCCGCTAAATCGGCGAGAAATGAAGAATTTGCAGAGATAGCGGAAAAAATTTCCGTTAGGAGTAAGCGGGGTGGGACCGCCATACGAAAAAGGCGGTACACCTTTTGGCAACGTAAAAAGGACTTGGCGGTATTCTTCCGCCAGGTTTTTCTTATCGTGAAAATAACAGCGGACTATCGGCGCCATCAGGCGGGCTCGAATTCGCAACTAATAATGACCAAACGGTCATTTGCGGAATGAATCTTAAGGATTCCTTATGATACGGCAATCTTATTGAATATAGGCGGGGGCTCATATAATATCTTATTTAAGAATGACCGATTGGTCATTGCCTTGCAAGCCGGCATGATAAAGATAATAGAAGGAGTGAGGAGAGCTTGAGAAGTGTTATCCGGTTTTCTGTCAACAACAAATTTGCTTTGTGGATCTTGACTGTTATTGTGGTCATTACGGGGCTGTACTCCGGGATGAACATGAAGGCTGAGACAATCCCCAATATCGAGGTTCCGATTATGACCGTAGTCACGGTCTATCCGGGAGCGGCGCCCCAGGATGTTTTGGAGAAAGCCACCGAGCCCCTGGAACAACGTCTGCGCAGCTTGGACGGCGTGAACATAGTCAGCTCCACTTCGGCGGAGAATTACTCCGCCATTATCCTGGAGTATAACTACTCCAAGGATATGGATGAGGCGGAGGCGGAGGCGAAGGAAGCACTCTCCTCCATGACTCTTTCTTCCGGAGTGCAGGACCCTACCGTATCAAGGCTTAGCCTGAACGCCTTCCCCGTCATCTCTCTCAGCATTACAGATGAGGGTAAATCGCCGGCTGAGCTGACCGAGCTTCTCCAATCCGCTATTACGCCTGCATTCAAGCGGGTCGGTGGAGTAGCGACAGTCGAGGTGTCGGGACAACAGGTGCAGGAGGTTCAAATCAGACCCAATGCCGATAAAATCAAGGCGCTGGGACTTTCCGTCGAGACGGTAACAGGCATCATTCAGGGATCTGCGGTAACGTTCCCTCTGGGCGTCTTCGAAATGGATAATACGGAAAAGGTATTGCTGCTCGATGGGAATCTGAGCACCCTGGAAGATCTGCAGAAAACCGCTTTGCCGCTGATCCCCACAGCAGGAGCAGGTATGGGGGCAGGGGCCAATATGGGTGCAGGTCCTGGCACGGGTGCAGATGCAGGAGCGGCTTCACAAGGCCAGCCCGCTGCTAACCCGGTCCAGCAGACGGCGGCAGGCGCACAAGCGGCGATGCCCGGACTCCCGACGGTAACTCTGGGGGAAGTGGCGGATGTGACTGTCGTGGACCAGAACGATTCCATCTCCCGCACCAATGGCAAGCCCGCCATCGGCGTCAATATCGTGAAGTCGCCGGATGCCAACACCGTAGATGTAGTCAATGGAATCAAGGATGAAGTAAAGCTCCTTCAGGAACAATATGACGGCCTGAACGTAGCGGTTACCCTGGATCAGGGCAAGCCGATAGAACAATCCATCAGCACCATGCTGAGCAAGGCCGCATTCGGCGCATTGTTCGCAGTAGTGATCATTATGCTGTTCCTGCGCAATATCCGTTCCACCATTATCTCCATCATCTCTATTCCGCTGTCGCTGCTTATTGCGATTCTGCTGCTGAGACAGATGGATATTACCCTGAACATGATGACATTGGGAGCTATGACCGTTGCCATCGGGCGGGTGGTGGACGATTCCATCGTGGTCATCGAGAATATTTTCCGGCGGATGACTCTCTCCACCGAGAAGCTTCGGGGCAGGGAATTAATCATTGAAGCCACCAAAGAAATGTTCATTCCCATATTCTCCTCCACCATTGTGACCATCGCCGTCTTCCTGCCATTGGCGCTTGTCACAGGACCGATCGGCGAGTTGTTCATGGATTTTGCCTTGACCATGGTATTTGCGCTGCTTGCTTCCCTCTTGGTTGCGGTCACGATTGTACCCATGACGGCCCATTCCCTGCTGAAGAAAGGCGTGGGCGCCAAAAGCCACGACGAGCATAACCCGGGCAGGCTGAGCAACGCCTACAAGCGCGTGCTCGGCTGGTCATTGAACCACAAGGCTCTTACCTTCTTCGGCGCACTGGCCGTATTGGTGCTAAGTGTCGTTATTCTGGTTCCGGCGATAGGAGTCAGCTTCCTGCCCGCACAAGAAGAGAAGACCATGACCATTACTTATACGCCTGACCCTTCCGAGCGCAAGCAGGATGTGGAGGCAATGGCCCTTAAGGCAGAAGGACTCCTGCTGAAAAAGGACGGGGTGGAGATTGTCCAGTATTCCGTAGGGGCAAGCGGCAATCCGTTGGCCATGTCCAGCTCTACCAAATCGGCGTTATTCATGTTAAAGTATGAGGACGACTTCTCCGGATTCGAAGATGAGAAGGAGCGGGTCATGGAAGAGCTGCAAGGCCTTGCTGCACCCGGCTTATTCAAGCAGCAGGATATCAGCAGCATGATGGGCGGCGGCAATAAGCTCTCCTTGTATGTATTCGGCGACGAACTGCCGAAAATCGAAGGTGCAGTTAATCAGATCACAGAAAAAATGAAGGCAAGCGACAGCTTCGCCAATGTAGATACCAGCTTGTCCAAGAGCTATGACCAGTATAAGCTGGTGGCGGACCAGGCCAAGCTGGCGCGGCTCGGACTCACTGCCGGCCAGATCGGCATGGAGCTGATGCCTGTCCGGGAACGCCCTGTGTTGACCACCATCGAGAAAGACGGACAGGATTTGAACGTATATGTGGAAGTGGACAAGGCATCTCCGTCTACCAAGGCTGAGCTGGAAAACAAGGTGATCACTTCCCCCCTTGGCATTCCTGTTGCGCTGAAGGATGTAGTGACCATTGAGGAGGGCAAGTCTCCCAATACACTGGCGCGCCGCAATACCGAGCTCTATGCCGAGATAACGGCCGATATTACAGGCAAGGATGTGAGCAAAGCCAACGGCGAACTGGACGATGCCATTGAGGCGCTGAACCTTCCTCCGGAATTGCATGTAGAGTACGGCGGGGTAACAGAGCAAATCAATGAATCCTTCACCCAGTTGGGGATGGCTATGGCCGCGGCGATTGCCATTGTTTACTTCATCCTGGTGGTTACCTTCGGCGGCGCCTTGGCGCCCTTTGCCATCCTGTTCTCCCTGCCCTTCACCATTATCGGCGGATTGGTTGCCTTGTTCCTTGCAGGCGAAACCTTGAGCGTGTCGGCTATGATCGGAGCGCTGATGCTTATCGGGATTGTGGTCACCAATGCAATCGTGCTGATTGACCGGGTGCTGAAGAAGGAGAAGGAAGGCATGCCTACCCGGGAAGCCTTGATGGAGGCGGCGGCAACCCGGCTTCGCCCCATCCTCATGACTGCTTTGGCGACAATCGGAGCGCTCCTGCCGTTGGCGCTTGGATTTGAGGGCAGCGATGCCATGATCTCCAAGGGCCTGGGGGTCACTGTAATCGGCGGGCTGGCCAGTTCTACGGTATTAACTTTACTGATTGTGCCGGTAGTGTATGAATTTCTGCGGAAATTCTCCGGCAAGAAGCCGATCGAAGATTAGGAAGGGGCGTGGAGGCGGATGACGGATAAGAGAATGCAGGTGATGGAGGCGGCAATCAAGCTCTTTGCCGAGAAGGGCTTCCACGCTGCCTCCATCCAAGAAATCGCCGATAGTGCGGGAATAGCCAAAGGCTCCATGTACTTGTACTTCAAGTCCAAGGATGACCTGCTGCTTCATATCTATAAAACTTTTTTGGACCGGATGTTTGCGGAAATCGCCGAAGCGGGCGAAGGCTCTTCCACTCCCCGTGAAAGGCTGAAGGCCCATCTTCGGATTCAATTGGAAAACATCATCTCGTACCATGATTTTATCCTTATGCAAATGAGAGAACAGTTTATTAATAACAACAAGGACATTAAGCAATTGGCCTTGCAGATCCGTTCCCAATCTTTTTCCCTCATGCAGGAGCGGATCATCGATCTGTACGGTGAGGATTCGCGGCCATGGTCCTTGGACGGGACCCAGTTGTTCGATTCCATGGTCAACTCCTACACCGGAATCCTCATATTGCACAATGAGTTATTTAATATGGAGGAAATGGTGGATTTCTTGCTGGACCGTCTTGATGATATCATGGCGGGGCTGTTGAGATCCCGGCCCAAGCCCCTGCTTAAGCCGGCGGATCTGGAAGAGGTTATGCGCAGGATGTGCAGGGAGGATCATGCCGACCAATTGAAGCAACTGTTCAACAAACTGCGTGCAACCATTGTTCTCCTTCACCCAAGCTCTAACAAGGCAGATGATCTGTTGGAATCCTTGCAGGTGCTGGAGGAGGAACTGCAGAAGGCTAATCCCAAGCGGGTTATTGTGCAGGGAATGCTTACTTATTTGCTCCAATCCGGCAATGAGAAGCTTAAGAAGCAGCTCCGGCAGCTTCAGACTGCTGCAACTGCTGTTCTGGAAGCAAGAAGTGAATAAAGTTATAGATGCTGCAGCCCCGATCCTTAATTGGTGTTTGGGGCTGCTCTTTTTTTGTCCGGGATTGGGGATTGGATGGTTTATACAGAACTGAAGTGCCTGCGTCCCCTTATCCATCGAATGGAATCGGATGCCCTGCTCCGGTTTGGCGGTGCCTCGGCTAACGGACATCCTCCCATCCGCATAATTGCAGAAGCCTGTCTACCGGACGGGTCATGGCGAACAGCCGGGGCTGATTCTCTTCCGTGAATACCAGCATGTAAGGATCTTTGCCTTCCGGCAGGAACAGGAACATCTCTGCAGCGAAGGCATAGAATCCGGGCCTGCGTATTTCCAGCAGGGGTTCCAAGGGGATTTTGAGGACGGTGCCATTCTCGGGATCAATGCGGAGGATATCCGTCTTGTCCTGGAAGGAGCGGATAAGCAGCTCTGCTTCCTTGCGCAGCTCCGGGGTGCAGGGTGCCCGGGCAGTCACCTCGCCTTTATGTACATCGAACCGCTCTACTTCTCCCGGTGCCATGGTCGCGCTAACTGCAGCGTTTACCGGGATTGCGGCGCATAGAATCAGGACCGCCAGCAGAATTTTGGCCAGCAGCTTATGCCGTTGTTGAATTGTCCATACGATCATGCAGCATCCCCTCCAGATGTTAACATGTCCGTTAATAGGCAAAAAAACACCCTGCAAGACAAAGTGACCCCCGTCACCGTCCGGCAGAGCAATTGGTTTGTTATCATGTCACATCCGTGCCTGCTCGATATCTTCTATCTCCATCAGCCGCACAGTCTCCACGACCTTGCGGTCCACGTCATAGACCGTCACAATGCCTGTATCGCCATCATAGCTTACAATCTTGCAGGCAATGTCCAGAATCTTGCCCATCCCCTTCAGAGCCTTAAGCCGGACCAGCCGGTTATCCTTCTTCCATTCGGCCAGATGATCAAGCAGGGTATCAATTTGCGGAGAGTCCTGTTGCCTTAGGGCAGCAGGAGGCTTGGAAGCGGGAGGTTTGGCATCGGAGGCAGGCCCTTTTTTATTGAGCGGCTGGCCGGCGGCATCCTTTTCCCTCCACAGGTATTTTGTAATTCGCTTCGTATAAGCCAAATAGGCTAGCAGTTCTTTAATCGCAGTCTCTTCCCCTTCCTCCACATCAATCTCCAGCATAATAGTCTTGGTCGCCAATTGAACTCCTTCTTCCATAAAAAGATGATTGAATATGCAGGTGGATGACCGTGCGACTATGTCAATGAAGCTATCCGGCAGGGTGCTTTTAAGGTACATTGCACTACAGATCCGGCAATAAATAACTTCTGTTTCCGGTAATAGGCCTGATAAAAATAACGCAGCTGAGACTTAGTTCCTGAACTGGATTTGATTTTCGCTTTAACTATACCATATTTTTGGGTGGAAATGTGAAGAGAGTATGAGTCTATTGCCCTATTTGACACTCTGCATTCCTGCCCTTAGACTGAAGAAGATGACTAGCGCAGGATACGAAAGGCGGACATTCAAGATGCAAGAGGCAATTGGCCATTGGCGGCATGTTTTCAAGCTGGACCCGGACCGGCCCATCACGGATGCGGCTCTGGAGCAGGTGTGCATGTCCGGCACCGATGCCATTATAGTAGGAGGTTCCTCTGGCGTTACTTACGACAACACTTGCGATCTGCTTGCCAGAATCCGGTCCTTTTCTGTCCCTGTTGCTCTGGAGATATCCACAGACGAGGCATTGGTCTCGGGCTTTGACTTTTACTTTATTCCGGTTGTGCTTAATACGCCCCGCGGAGAATGGATGACAGGACGGCACCAGGCGGCCTTGCGTGATGCAGGGGCTCTGCTGGACTGGGATCAGATTGCCGGCGAGGGATATGTGATTCTGAATGAGGACTCCACCGTGGCCCGGGTAACGGAAGCCCGTGCTCCTTCTTCTCTCGCTGATTTGCTGGCTTATGCCCGTATAGCGGATAAGTTGTTCCGGCTGCCGGTTTTTTATGTAGAGTACAGCGGAGTTTTCGGCAATATGCATTGGGTGCGCCAGGCCAGGGATGTGCTGGAGCATGCCCGGCTCTTCTATGGAGGGGGAATTGACAGTCCTGCCAAAGCCCGGGAAGCGTCCCGTTGTGCCCATACTATTGTAGTCGGCAATGCGGTTTATACCAATCTGGAACAGGCCATCGCTACGGTGGCGGCAGTATATGAACAGTAACTGGTCTGGTGGATGGTGCTTCTCAACATCTTATCCGGATGCAATGAAATCTTTCTATAGATAGGAAGGAAGCGCATGAACTTTTCAACGGATATTCAACAATCGGTCAATAATCTCAACCCTGAGCAGAAACGGGCAGTGCAGACCGTTGACGGTCCCCTGCTGATTATGGCTGGGGCGGGCTCGGGCAAAACCCGGGTGCTCACTCACCGGATTGCTTATTTAATTGCTGCAGGCAAGGCTGCTCCGTGGAGTATTCTCGCCATCACCTTCACCAATAAAGCGGCACGCGAGATGCAAGACAGAGTGGAGCGGCTGGTGGGGGGCAGCGCCCGGGATATCTGGGTATCCACCTTCCATTCCATGTGCGTCAAGATTCTCCGCAGGGACATCTCCCGCTTGGGCTTCTCCTCCAGCTTCACCATTCTGGACTCGGCTGACCAGCTGTCGGTAATCAAGACCTGCATGAAGGAGCTTAATATAGACGCCAAAAAATTCGAGCCCAAATCCATTCAGGCCGCCATGGGCAACGCCAAAAATGAGCTGGTTACCCCCGAGCGGCTGGAGGCCAAGATCGGAGACTATTTTGACGGGCTGGTGGCCAAGGTCTACAAGCTGTACCAGAAGAAGCTGAAGGCCAATAACTCGCTGGACTTTG
This sequence comes from Paenibacillaceae bacterium, assembly GCA_029256185.1. Taxonomy (GTDB): domain Bacteria; phylum Bacillota; class Bacilli; order Paenibacillales; family NBRC-103111; genus Paenibacillus_AR. The sequence continues at coordinate 4,260 of JAQSYI010000083.1, read as the reverse complement.
ACGATCTGATCATGACCACCATTCAATTGTTTACAGAGGTTCCCGAGGTTCTGGAGCATTACCAGAACAAGTTTCAATACATTCATGTGGATGAATATCAGGACACGAACCGCGCCCAATACATGTTGTGCCGGATGATTGCCGACAAGCATCACCGCATCTGCGTGGTAGGGGACAGTGACCAGTCCATTTACCGTTGGCGCGGGGCGGATATTACCAATATTCTTAACTTTGAGCGGGACTACCCCGAGGCCACGACGATCCTGCTGGAGCAGAATTACCGCTCTACTACCAACATCCTAAATGCAGCCAACAAGATCATTGCCAATAATACCGGCCGCAAGGCCAAGAACCTGTGGTCCGACAAGGGTGAAGGGCGGAAGATTCAGCTGTATCAGGCCGAATCCGAGCATGAGGAAGGATACTTCATTATTTCCGAGATCCGCAAAGGGCTGGCTGCGGGCAGAGCCTTCCGGGATTTCGCCATTCTGTACCGGACCAACGCCCAGTCCCGGGTGATCGAAGAAATTCTCATTAAGTCTGATGTTCCTTACCAAATTGTAGGCGGCATCAAGTTCTATGACCGCAAGGAAATCAAAGACCTGCTGGCCTACCTGCGGCTCATCTCCAATCCTGATGACGATATTAGTCTCCGCAGAATTATCAATGTGCCCAAGCGGGGGATTGGCGATACGACGGTGGACAAGCTGGCCGATGCTGCTGCACAGCGGGGAGTCTCTATCTTTGCGCTGCTGTCCGACCTGGAGGGGATGGATATTACCGCCCGTGCCAAGGGTACGTTGCGCGAATTCTACGAGATGATCGGCAATCTCCATCAGATGCTGGAATATTTGTCCGTCACCGAGCTGACCGAGAAGATGCTGGAGCTCACCCAGTATCGTCTGGAATTGCAGCGGGAGAATACTCTGGAGTCGGTATCGCGGCTGGAAAACATTGATGAATTCCTCTCGGTGACCATGGATTTCGAGAAGCGCAACGAAGACAAGTCCCTGGTCTCGTTCCTGACGGACCTGGCGCTGATTGCCGATATTGATACCATGGACAAGGATGAGGATGCTGCGGCAGGCAATGCAGTTGTACTTATGACCATGCACAGCGCCAAAGGGCTGGAGTTCCCTGTTGTGTTCATCGTCGGATTGGAGGAAAGCGTATTTCCCCACAGCCGGGCGCTTAATGACAACGAGGAGCTGGAGGAAGAACGGCGGCTTGCCTATGTGGGCATAACCCGAGCGGAAACTGAGCTGTATTTGACCTGCGCCCGCATGCGCACCTTGTTCGGCAGGATGAGCGCCAATGCGCCGTCGCGGTTTATCCGGGAAATTCCGGATCAATATAAGGAAGAGTCAACACCCGGCCGGGACCGGTTTGGCCGGACGGGGATGGCGGGCAGCTTTGCAGACCGGCGTTATGGCGGAGGAGATTCTGCTTCCGGCAGAGGTCCTGCGGGCAGCGTGGGAGGAGCGGCTGGAAGCGGCAAAGGCGCTGGTTTGTTTGGCGGCGGTGCAAGCCCTGCGGCAGCCGGGACCGGAGGCCTGCAGCAGCGCCCACGTCCGGCAGGGGCGCAAGCCGCCGCGGGTGTCAATCCTGCGGATTTCCGCATGGGGGACAAGGTGTCCCACAACAAATGGGGGACCGGCACTGTCATCGCGCTGAAGGGAAGCGGGGATGAGACGGAACTGCAAATCGCCTTTCCTGCTCCTGTAGGTGTTAAGCGGCTGCTGGCTAAATTTGCGCCGATTACCAAACAATAAGAATATCCCCATAACGCGAAAGGGTGAGTCCTGTTTGACAGCAGAACAATTGGCCCGGATGGAGCAAGTCATTGAAGAGATCAACAAACACGCCCATATGTACTACACGCTGGATGAGCCTGCTCTGACCGATGCGGAATACGATGCTCTCTATGATCTTCTCGTCAGACTGGAGGAGGAGACAGGGGAAGTGCTGCCCCATTCCCCTACGCGGCGGGTGGGCGGGGAGATTCTGAAGGGCTTTACCCCTCACCGCCACAAGTCCAGGCTCTGGAGTCTGGACAAGGCCCAATCCAAGGGAGATCTGCAAGCCTGGCATACCCGGCTTGTGAAGCTGATCGAACAGTACAACACGGTGAATCCGGACAATCCCCTTCCGCCGCCTGTCTTCGGCATGGAGCTGAAGTTTGACGGATTGACCCTGAACCTGACCTATGAGAACGGCAATCTGGTGCAAGCGGCAACCCGCGGCAACGGCCTGGTTGGAGAGGGAATCCTTGCCCAGGTGCGGACCATTCGCTCCATCCCCCTCCGTATTCCCTACACGGAAGGGACGATTGAGGTGCAGGGAGAAGGAGTCATGTTTCTCTCCGTGCTGGAGCAGTACAACAAAACCGCCCTGGAGCCTCTCAAGAACGCCCGCAATGCCGCAGCAGGGGCGCTGCGGAATCTCAACCCCAAGACAACCGCCGAGCGCAGGCTGGATGCTTTCTTCTATAATGTAGGCTATTCGGATGGTGTCCGCTTTGAGAGCCAGCAGGAAATGCTGGATTTTCTGAGAGCCAATCATCTCAAGGTGAATGACTTTACCCGCTATTACGACAACATGGAACAGGTGGCAGAAGAGCTGGACCAAATGGCTGAGCGCCGGGGGGGCTTTGATTTCCTCATTGACGGCACAGTAATCAAGGTGGCCGATATGCGTACGAGAGAGGTGCTGGGATACACCGATAAGTTCCCCCGGTGGGCTATCGCCTACAAGTTCGAGGCGGAGGAGGCGGTCACCACGCTGCTCAGCGTCTCCTGGGAGGTGGGCCGGACCGGGAAGCTTACGCCTGTGTCCAAGGTAGAGCCAGTGGAGCTTGCCGGGGTAACCGTACAGAACTGTACCTTGAACAATCTCGGGGATATTGAGCGCAAAGGCTTGCTGCGGGGGCTGGGTACGCTGGTGTACATACGCCGTTCCAATGATGTAATTCCGGAGATACTAGGCAAGGTGACCGAGGATGAGGAGGGGGGCGAGATCAGTGCACCCGATTGCTGTCCTGCCTGCGGCACTTCACTGGAGTGGCGGGGAGCCCATCTGTTTTGTCCCAACCGCTACGGCTGCCGTCCTCAATTGATTGGAAGGATCTCGCATTTTGGCTCAAGAGACGCCATGGATATAGAAACCTTCAGCGAGAAGACCGCCGAACAGCTATATGATGAACGGGATGTCCGCGATCCGGCGGATTTGTATGAGCTGACGATGGAGCAACTGGTTGGCCTGGAACGGTTCGGGGAAAAGAAGGCCCGCAATCTGCTCGACGCGTTAGAGAAGAGCAAGGACCGGGACCTGGCCTCCTTCCTGTTCGCCTTGGGCATTCCCAACACCGGCAAAACCACGACCAAGGTGCTTGCGGATCACTACCGGAACCTGGAGGCGGTAATGGCCGCCGGAGCAGAAGAACTGCAGCAGCTTCCCGATATTGGAGGAATTGTGGCGAGCAGCATTGTGGACTTCTTTGCTGACCCGGTGATGCGGGCCAGTGTGGATAAGCTGACCCGTCTCGGGGTAACGCCGCCTCCACTGTTGGAGGAGGAGGCTCCTGCTGTTAACGAACAAGGCTTCTTCTTTGGCAAAACGGTTGTTCTGACCGGAACACTGCCCGGCCTGTCACGGGATGAGGCGGCGAAGCTCCTGGAGGCCGCAGGCGCTAAAGTTACCGGGAGTGTATCGAAAAAAACGGATGTGGTAATCGCCGGAGAGAGTGCAGGCAGCAAGCTTGCCAAAGCTCAGGAGCTGGGCATCCGCATTATTGACAATGTTGAGGAGCTAAACAATTTGCTTGTCTGAAGTACTTGTATAGAAGGTTGCAAAAACCACAGCCCCTGATGCGTTCGGCAAGCTGACGTTTCAGAGGGCTTTTTTTTGTAAATAAAAAGCTTGCAACGGTATAAGCTGATATGCTATATTAGTGTTCGCCGCCTTAGCGGACAAGAAGAAAAAGGGTACCAGGGGAATATAAGAAAACAACAAAGAAAATAAAAGTTGACTTTCTTAAACTAACCTGATATGATACATTCTTGTGACGGTGGAAAGCCTAGGAAATAGCGGTTGATCATCGTCAGGCAAAGTTCTTTGAAAACTGAACAAATGACTTGATTTACAGCCAAAGTTTGTTTGAACAAATGAGCTAATCGCTCTACAATAGAGGCTCTTCGGAGCCACTTTTATGGAGAGTTTGATCCTGGCTCAGGACGAACGCTGGCGGCGTGCCTAATACAT
>JAQSYI010000053.1 GCA_029256185.1 Paenibacillaceae bacterium | reverse complement strand
TGCTCCACTTTGTCCATGTCTGCTTCCTCCATACCTGGGATGCCTCTATTTTCGCATGGTCCGTTTCCACTTCACAGGTGGGGAGTATTTGACGCTTACGATGTAAGCAGTCCCGGGAACAATGAGAAAAACCTGGCGGAAGAACAACGCCAGGTCCTTTTGCGTTTCCAAAGGGTAACGCCTGTTTTCCTATGGCGGTACCGTCCCCGCTCACTCATAACGGAAAATTTTTCCGTTATCACAACATATTCTCCATTTTTCCTTCGTTTAGCGGAAATTTTTTCCGTTATTCCCACTGAATTCTCCGAAAAAGGCCTATTTATCCTATTTTGAAGGAATTAACGGAAATTTTTTTCGCTAATTCTCCACAATTACCGAACAACCCCACGATAACGGAAATTTTTTCCGGTATCTCCTCTAAAGCGGCCTTATTTCCGACTCCTTCAGGGGTTGATCTACTGAGCAGGGCTGGGCTCCCCCTACCACCAAATGATATACATTCTGCCCTGAAGCAACAGGAGCCTGTCATTTCATTCTTCAGTGGTGACGCACAGCGGCGGGTGGGTTTGATTCATCAAAAAAACCCTTGCTCTGCAAGGGTTTCAGTATGATCTGCAGAGGGCTCGAACCTCTGACCCCTACCCTGTCAAGGTAGTGCTCTCCCAGCTGAGCTAGCAGATCTCATCCATTGGCACGCCTCTTGCGAAGCGGCGACAATACATATAATATCAAGCTTTGCCGCCGCTGTCAACGCCGGAGAATGCGCTTTATTAGGGAACGAGCCGCGCGGCAGACCGCTATTGGAGACCGGACGGCACTGGTTAGCGGTCGGGGACAAAAGGGGAATTGTATCGCCGCCCGTTCTGTGCTTTACTGTAGGTGTAGCATGAGGGTTGGGGCTTACGAAGGGCCGTGAGTCCATAAAACGGCATAGGGAGGTGATGCCCAGGATGATTTTTAGCCGATTCAGCAAGAATACAAGCCTGAAATTGAAGGTGCTCTTAAGCTTGTGCATCATTATCAGCGCGGCCTTTTTCATTTCCGGATTCGTGACATACAAGTGGCATGTTCGAATCGCGCGCGAGGAGATCAACGGGCAGTTTGCGCAGACGATTGATCAAATGATGTACAGCATAGACCAGAAGGTGCAGAGCAGCTATAAGCTGTCCAACCAGATGATCTTTCACCCTATGATCATAGAAGTACTGCAACGGGACATCGTGAGTTATTACGATAATCTGGCGCTTCAGGAAATCCTGGACCAGATGATGCTGTCCGAGCCCCAACTGCTTTCCATTCATCTGTTCGATCTGAAGGGGAGGCAGTATCGTCCGGCGGATTCCTTCCTGTACCAGCCTCTTGATGAAGATGCCTACGGCACCATTGCAGACCGGCTGCAAGAAACCGAAGGAGAATTGGTCTGGTTTCGCATGCCCTTTGGACAATTATTATCCTCCACTGCTCTCGATGGAGACGCTATCATCGCCGCCAGATGGATGAAAACCAGGAAATTGGAAACCTATGGCACCCTTATTTTCGTGCTTCACCAACGGTATTTTATGAATGAATTACAGGGGACAATGGATAATGACAACAGCGGCTTAACTCTGTTCAACGGGAATGAAGAGCTGCTGTATACCAACAGTTTATCCGATTATGATGAAGGCCGGGAGGATGCCAAATCCTACGTCTATGCCGAAAGCCAGTCGGACCTGACCGGCTTCAGGCTGTCCGGCTGGTCATCGTTGCAGCAACTGAAGGACAAGAGCGGAATTATTCTCCGAATTTCCTTGTACAGCGGCATGGCAAGTGTTCTGCTGTCCGGCATGCTGCTGATGATTGTCATGCAGGGTCTGTTCCGTCCGCTGGGCCGGCTGGTCTACGGCATGCGCCGCGTCCGCGCGGGGCATATGGATACCCGGATTCAGGTGGAAACCCGGGACGAATTGGCCTTTCTCGGTGAGAGCTTCAATTCCATGATTGGAAACATCAACGAGTTGATCAAAGAGGTGTATGAGAAGCAGCTGCGGGAGCGGGAAGCCGAGCTCAAGGCGCTTCAGGCGCAGCTGAATCCCCATTTCTTGTACAACACCCTGGACATGCTCCACTGGCGGTTATTTCTGCAGGATGATCATGATAATGCCCAATTGGTGGTTGCCCTGTCTTCCATGCTGCGCTACTCCCTGGAGCCTGCGGGGGGCGAGACTGCCGTCAAGGATGAATTGCAGCAGATTCACAATTACTTGAGCATTCAGCGTACCCGGTTTGAGGATACGCTGCAGGTGGAGATCGATGCAGCCGCCGATGTGCTGGATTGCCGGATCATCCCCTTGCTCCTGCAGCCGCTGGTAGAAAATATTTTTGTGCATGCCTTCGCCCAGGAATCAGCCCGGGATAACCGGGTATCCATCCGGATTTACCGCCGGGAACGGACGCTTTGCGCGGAAATTGCCGACAATGGGATAGGAATTGCCCAGGATATGGTGACGGAATTGCTGGATACGGAGACTTCCTCTCTGACGGAAGCATCTTCCATGGAGAGCGAGAGGCATCTCGGCGTTCACAGCGTGGTACGCAGAATAGAGCTGTATTATGGAGCGCCATATGGTCTGGATATTCAGAGCCGACCGGGAGAAGGGACGGTGATGACCTTGCATTTGCCATACCGGTTATTGGAAGGCGACGGGGAGAGGATGGGACAGGAATGAAAGGGAAATTGATTATAGTCGATGACGAATTGTTCATCCGCAAGGGTCTGCGCAAACTGATTGAGGTTTACGCGGATAACTGGGTCGTGGCAGGTGAAGCCAAGAATGGCGAGGAAGCCTTCCAACTGCTGGAGAGCCTGCGGCCGGACCTGGCCATCGTGGATATCCGTATGCCCGGACTTAGCGGAATTGAGCTGGCCGAGCGCGTGTTCAGACAGGAGATTCCGGTGAAGCTGGTGATTCTTACGGGGCATAAGGATTTTACCCATGCCCAGGCAGCCGTGAAGTACAATGTGAGCGACTTTCTGTTAAAGCCCTGTCCTGAGCAGGAAGTGCTGATGATGCTGGAGCGGATGTACGGGCTTATTCTTGCCGAGCGGCGGCAGCGGGAGCGGGAGGAGCGGTTGCTGACGGAAGAAGCAGTCAAGGCCTTGCTGCTGCGGCTGCCTCTGCATGACGGCATGACTCCGCTTCTGGAGCGGCAGCTGCTGGGAAGGGCATGCTGGTTTGTGAGCGGCTTCGCCGATACCAAGGGCAAGTTCGCGGGCAATATGCCCTTGCTCCAGTTTGCCATGCGCAACATTATGGAGGAACTGCTGGATACCTTCGCTTGCAACGGCTGCTATGTGGCCATTCAGTATAATCTGGCCGCCCTGTTCATCGCTTACCCCGACAGTGCCGGGCATCCCGCGCGGCTGGAGCAGGAGCTGTGCCACAGTCTGGTTACGCATATCCGGGAGCTGTTAGGCGCAGATATCCAAATGACCGCAGCAGGCGTCATACCGTCTCTGGCGCTTGTTCCCCGTCTGTATGAGCAGATAGGGCTTTCCACCGGCGCTCCTGCCGCAGGGCCGGAAACAGATGGTTGGCCCGGCGGGCACAATCCACTATTCACCGGAGCGCAGGCTTTGCAGGATGACTGGATGTATTTCATCGCCAACGGCTATCCTGAACGCTTGCGTGAACAGGTCATGGCGGAGGTGGCTTCTGTTGAAGCGCTGCCCCAGCCCATGCAAAGAAGCAGAGCCCAGGCCGTGAGCACGGTCCTGCAGACGCTGGGCCGCAAAATCATTCGTTTGCAAAGCGGAGAAGGAGCAGGTCAAACAAGCGGAGGAGCAGCGGGGGACGACTCCGGGGCTGGAAGCGGTCAGCAGGCCAGTCGGGATTCACTGCTTCCTCAAGCGCCTCCATCCTTCCCGTTCATGGAGATACTGTCGGAGGAAACGGATGCCTGCGGACTGAGGAGGCAGGCGGAGCAGCTTCTAGACTTGTTCGGGGAATGGCAGGAACGCAGTAACCGGCAAGCCATCCGGCAAACCTTGGACTATATTCATGAGAATTATATGAATGATTGCAGCTTATCCGAGGTAGCAGCACACGTGCATTTCAATCCCGCTTATTTAAGCACCTTGTTCAGAAAAGAGACCGGAGAACGGTTTGTTAACTATATCACACGTGTCAGAATGGAGCAGGCCAAGACATTGCTGAACAATACAGACAAGAAGGTTGCCGAAATTGCCCAGCTGGCGGGCTATGATGATCCCAATTATTTCAGCACCATCTTCCGCAAAATGTACGGCGTTACCCCGAACAAATACCGCAAGAACGACTGAGGGCCGGGAGCGGCTGCGGGTCTGGAACCTCCACGGCTACAGGAAGATGAATTCCCGCTTCCAAAGAAATTCATGTTTTTGCTGGAGAAATTCAAGGCGGGTGATTACCCTATTGCTTATACTGTTCTTGTGAAGAGGAGAACCCCTTCATACCAATCCAAATCATCAAGGGGGAAAAGAACATGAGGATGGGCAAAACATCCATGCGTGTGCTGGTTATTGTGATGTCGGCCATGCTCCTGATTGCAGGCTGCCGTTCGTCAGACGGCGCATCTGACGCCAAGGGAACACCTGGCCAAGCGGGCACATCAGCCGCAAACGCTTCTGCAACACCTGCGGGAGACCAGAAGGCACCCGTCAAACTGAAGCTGGCTCACGGCTGGACGGGAGAGGTGCCGATGGCGGCAGCGTTCGAACCGGCAGTGGAGCGTTTTATTGCGGAGAACAATTATATTACCTTGACCGTGGAGACGGCGCCGGGCAACGGCATCCGTGAGAAGATTGTCACGGAGATGGCGGCCAATGCTCCGCCTGATGTATTCCTGCACTGGGGCGTCCGGGACACAGCCAACTATATTGTCAATGACAGGCTGGCGGATCTGACCGATCTGATCGCCCAGGACCCGGAGATGCAGGGGCGCTACATCGACAACGCCTATGTGTCTTCCACTTACCAGAACCGGATCTATGGGCTGCCGATTGAAGCGTATATGATGACCTTTCTTGTCAATGAGCGGATGTTCCAGGAGCATGGGGTGAAGATACCGGAAACCTTCGGCGAGCTGAAGGAAGCGGTAACGGCCTTCAAGAAGAAGAATCTGGTCCCCATTGCCGCTAATGACGGCACCACCCGGGCCATGCTGACCAACCTGGCCGATCAGGTGTACGGAGACAGTCTGAACGATAAGCTGGCAGGCAAGGAGCCTTACGGGCAAGGCTTGACCAGAGTGGCCCAGCTGGCCAATGAACTCATTGAGCTTGGTGCCTTCCCCAAGGGAATGGAAACCATGGGGACGCTCCAGGCGCTGGAGATGTTCAATGCGGAGATGGCGCCCATGTACTTCCAACATAGCTGGACCCTGGGGAACATCGGCAAGGAAATCATCGATCAGGTTCGGGTCATCCCCTTCCCCAAGATCGAAGAAGCGCAGCAGCCTTATTTGACGGCGGGAGTGGGCTACTTTGTCTACATTAGCAAGCAGGCGTACGCAGACGAGCAGAAGCGCGAGGCAGCCTGGAAGCTGGCCAAGTATCTGGCCGGTCCGGAGGTAGGCAAGGATCTGGAGGAGATTGCCGGCAACCCCAGTCCGGTGAAGCTTGAACGGGGAGCGGGCATCCATCCTGTGCTGGCCAAGGCGCTGGAGCTCCGGGATTCGGGCAAGGTCAAGGTTTTCCCGGATCATAACGACCTGCTCTCAAGCGAAGCAAGCGCCGCCTACAACGATCTGAAAACAAGGCTGTATCTGAAGGACATTACGCCTGACCAATATGCGCAACGATTCCAGCAGGCCATTAGTACCCATCCTAACAAGGCGTTCGAATAATTACCTGCGAGGAGCAATTGGTTATGAAGAAGGAACGAAGACGGATTACGATACTTTTTGTCATGCCGACACTGCTGTTGTACCTGTATTTCTTTCTCAGCTCCATCGGCGAGGTGGTTTATTACAGCTTCTTTGAGTGGAATGCCATCTCGCCCAAGGAATTTCTGTTTCTGGACAATTATATCCGGTTGTTTCAGGACCCGGTATTCTACCGTGCATTGCTGAATACGGTATACCTGCTGGCCTTTCTGACTCTGCTGATGATTCCGCTGGCGCTTCTGCTTGCCTACTTGCTGTATACGGAAGTGCGGGCATTCAAGTTTTTGCGGACGGTGTATTTCATTCCTGTAGTCATATCCAGTGTGGCTACGGCGCTCATGTTTCAATTTATCTATGAAAATAACTTCGGTATTCTGAACGCCCTGCTGCGCAAGCTGGACCTGGGGGATTATACCCGGGTATGGCTGTCCGATTCCTCAACGGCGATGGCTGCTGTATCCATGCCTCTGGTATGGAGTCAGGTGGGGCTGATGATGATCATCCTGTTGGCGGCGCTGCAGGGGATTTCTCCGGAGGTGCTGGAAGCGGCGGAAATCGACGGGGCCAATGCTTTTCAGAAGCTGGTTCGGGTAATTATGCCTATGATTTCGGGAGTAATCGGCATCTGCTTGATGATGGCAATTACCAATTCGTTCAAGCAGTTTGATTTCATTCTCATCCTGACGCAGGGAGGTCCGATTCACCGTACGGAGGTCACGGGCAGTTATATGTACAACCAAGGCTTCAGCCGGATGAATTACGGCTACGGCAGCACGATTGCTGTTGCGATCATGGCCGTCTCGGTAACGATTTCTGTCCTGGTCCGCTCCCGCTCTGTGAAGGATAATTGAGGAAGGTGCTGCTGGATGAAACAAAAGTATGCCATTGTTGGAGTTAAATACATTTTTTTGTGGGGTTATGCTTTATTGTCCCTTTGTTTGTTCACCTGGGTATTGATCAGCTCCTTTAAGACCAACCGGGAAATTTTCCGCAGTCCTTTCGGACTTCCCGAGGCATTCAGTTTGGACAATTACGTGCGGGCCTGGAACAGCGCCAGCATCGGCCAGTATTTCTGGAACAGTCTGATTGCCGCTTTCTTCGGAGTAACGCTTACGCTGGTATTCGGAGCGATGACGGCTTACGTTATTGCCAGGCTTCCTTTTCGGGGAAGCGTATGGCTGTGGTCCTTGTTTGCCGTAGGGCTTGCAGTACCGATGCAGTCTCTGCTTATGCCCACGTTTATGAAGATGATCAATCTGGGCTTGCGGGACAGTCTGCTGTCTTTGATCATTGTGTACACCGTATTCGGCTTTCCCAGGGCGATCTTCCTGCTCGTCGGTTTCATGCGCTCCATCCCCAAGGAGATGGAAGAAGCGGCGATCATGGACGGGTGCAGCTATTGGAAAAGCTTCTACAAAATCATTATCCCCTTAAGTGTTCCGGGCATGGCGACCCTGGCCATCCTTGATTTCATCGGCGCCTGGAATGAGTATATCTATGCTTCGGTACTGATTGTCAGTGATACCTGGCGGACGCTGCCCCTTGGTCTGGCCAATTTCCGGGGGGAATATTCCAGCGAATACGGCCTGATTTGTGCAGGGATTATTATTACCATGATTCCGGTTGTTATCATTTATATTGTGTTTCAAGAACAGATTGTCAAGGGCCTTGCCGCCGGTTCGGTAAAAGGATGAATATAGCCGAAGCCAGTTTTTCGGATATGCCACTAGTATGGCAATCCACTCAAAACTTTCAGGAGGATTATTGCCATGAGAAGCTGGGGCAAGGGCATTACAGTCCGGTACAGCAAACATGCATTCAGAGACAGCAGGACAGGGCGTGAGCTGGTGCGGCTGACGGGTCCCGGAGAATTAAGCCATCATCCGTATTTTTATAACCGGATGTTTACGGCAGACGGCAATAAGCTGGTGTTCGCCGTACGCCGCCAAGGGCACAGCCATCTGCATCTGCTGGATCTGACCAGCGGAGAGGCCGTGCAATTGACGGAAGGAGAGGGTTTGCTGGCCTTCAGCGCCAATCTGTCGCCTGACGGGCAGCTGCTGTATTATGTCCGCCATAAAAGTATTGTTCAACTGCATATGGACAGCTTGCTGGAGAAAACAGTGTATACCACTCCGGACGGCTGGGTCGCTTATGATAATCCCGGACTCAGCTCCGACGGAGAGTATGCGATAACGGTAGAACTGCGAGAGAGCGACCAACTGAATACCAGGGAGGGCTGGAACCAGTTCGAGGCTCAGTGGGCCTCCCGCCCCCGGTGCCGCATAGTTGAGATTCAATTGGCTTCGGGTGAGAGCAGGGTGATTCATGAAGAGCAATGCTGGCTGGGTCATCCTCAATACCGGCCGGGAGATACCGGTACGGTGATGTTCTGCCATGAAGGACCGGCCCATAAGGTGGATGCCCGAATCTGGCTGATTAACGGGGATGGAACCGGGCTGCGCTGCGCCCGCCCCCAGCAGCCCGGGGAGATGATCGGCCATGAATACTGGCTGCATGACGGTTCTGCCATTGCATATGTCTACCGCCGGCAGGAGCATGCCGGACTATCTTCGGCAGAGGTGGTTGATCCGGAGACGTTCATGCCCATTACCGCCAACGCTCCTCTGACACAGCAGGTTCGCACCCTGGACCCGGTTATGCTCCAGGAGCGTTATGTGATGGACTGCTCGCCCTATTGTCACTTTATCTCGAACCACGACTTTTCCCTGATCGTGGGAGACGGCCAATTGGAGGGGGAGGGCTTCATTTATTTGGCTGATCCGGCCAGGGGAACGGAGCAGGTATTATGCGAGCACGGCACCAGTTGGAAAAGCTATGGAACGACGCAGGATGCCCACCCTCATCCCGCCTTCTCTCCTGACGGGAGGCGGATTGTGTTTACCTCGGATAGAGAGGGGCTGCCCGCCGTTTACATGGTGGAGCTTGGCTGATTTTTGCCATAACCGAAAAACTAAGCAGATGCTTACGAAGCCAGTTTTTGCTGGCGCAAAAACTTTAAGTGAATGCTTACGAAGTCAGTTTTTCGCTTATGCCGGAAACTCCGGCAAAGGACTCAAAACTTTTAGGAGGAAAACCCGTGAATATGCTTGAGGAGAACTTGCAGGTTCCCGTCGCTGGAAGCTATGATCTTGTGGTATGCGGAGGCGGCCCGGCAGGCATTGCCTGTGCGCTGTCGGCGGCCAGGCAGGGATTGCGGACACTGCTGCTGGAGGCGGGAGGCTGTCTGGGCGGTGTATGGACCTCGGGCATGCTGGCCCTGATCCTCGATATGGAGGGCAAAGGCGGCATTATGCAGGAGATCAAGGCCGGATTGGAGAAGCGGGGACAGGTATTGTCCCGGGGCAATGCGTATAATTTTGTCTATGACGTGGAGATGATGAAGCAGCTATTGGAGGAGTTGTGCCAGGAAGCGGGCGTTGATATTCTGCTGCACAGCCGGGTAGTGCATGCCCTTCAGGCTGCCGGCAGCATCACATCTGTCTCTGTGGAGAACAGCCAGGGACGGATGGCGTTTCTGGGTAAAGCATTCGTGGATTGCACCGGCAACGGGGACTTGGGAGCAGCCTGTGGGTGCTCCTATGCCATGGGCCATCCAGACACGGGACATATTCAGCCCGCCAGCATGCTGGCCATTGTCAGAGGGGTGCCGGAAGGCTTCCGCTCCATGGAAACCTATGAGAGCAAACGGGCCTTTGGAGAATATTTGCACAGCTTGTCCTGCATCACCAGCAATAAGGCTCCGACCATTATTGCCTTGCCTCTTGCCGGATTGTATCTGCTGTCGGTAAACCATGAATTTCATGTGCATTGCAATGATATTGCCGCAATCACCCGAAGTACCATCCAGGGCCGGGCAGAGATTCACCGGATTGTAAACCGGCTCCGCCAGCAGCCGGACTGGCAAGAGCTTGAAGTCTTGGCCACCCCGGCGCATATTGCGCTGCGGGAAGGAAGACGCCTGAAGGGTTTGTATACCATAACGGTGGACGATATTGTGCAGGGCCGAAAATTTGCCGACGGGGTATGCACTGTAAAGTTTGCGGTGGATATTCATGCCACGGATTCCAGTCAATCCCACGGTTACGGCAACCAGGGAATTGCGGCGAAGCCTTATCATGTGCCGTTGCGGAGCCTGGTGGCAGCGGAGGTGCACAATCTGGCCTTCGCCGGAAGATGCATCAGCGGGGATTTCTTTGCCCACGCCTCCTACCGGATAACGGCGGATGCTGTTGGCATGGGAGAGGCGGTTGGGCTTGCAGCCGCCGAGGCAGTTGAACAGGGGGGCTTCCACAAGGTCAGGGGAGAGCTTGTTGCAGTTGAGATGGGCAGAAGAGGTTATGAGTTGTAGCAAAAAGGATGCTGCAAGAAGGATACAGGCCAAAAGGATACAGGCCAAAAGGACGCGGCCAGAAGGAGGAAGCAAAAAACTACGGCGACAAGAATGACATACCAAAATGCCGTGAAAGGGAGGAGAAAGCGGCGGCATACCACAAAAGGAGAACACTTGCGATTAGGCAAAACAGCGAACCGGGATCGGGTGAACAAAAAGGGTACCGAGGATGCCATAGGGCTAATGGATGCCAAAGCTAATCTTGCATTACTTAATTTCCAATTTATAGAAATTTTTATTTGGTAGGTACTCCAGAGGCGCTCTGTCTGGCCAATGTGTGTCTTCAAACCCGATGAACAGTTGACTACTACAACATGTTGTAAGTTCGTTCTCAGCAACCGCTATCATTTTGATAGCGGTTGCCGCTACTTATAGTAAATTGGCAGACTTATCTGTCTCAGGTGTCTCAAATCGGCTGCCAGCTGAGCAGGCTCATCTTAAGAATGAGGAACGAATTTACGAGACGTTGTACTAGCTCCTGTATTCAGAAAACGCTAGCCGTGAGGCCAGAGAAGAGCCTCCGTAGCCCAATTCTGTATGAAATATCGCATAGAATGGGCCAGTATTGCCACCGGCAAGGCCATTCTGCATCAAACTTCGCATAGAATGGGCCAAAACCTCTGGATGAGTGCATGGGAGCCCCAGAGGAGCGCCCCGAATCCGTTAGGATTCGAAATCCTCTGTTTGTGGCCCAATAGGAGCGCTCATCTCCATTAAGCTCGTACAGGGAAATGAACCCTCTTTCGATATAAAATTGTAAAATAATAACAAATAACACAACAAGCCGCCTTCCAGTTTCATTGGAAGGCGGCTTGTGCTAATTCGCAGCTTATTAAGCATGACTTGGCAAATATTCAAAGGAAACCTACCCGCTTATTTGCGCGAGCGGGCTTGGCCCTTCTTTCCTTTGGCCTGACGGCTTCTGGCGGAGCTAACCGCAACGTTCGGAGTGTCGCAATATTCATCGCGCTCTACACATGTGTAGAGATGAACGGGAACCGGCACACAGTGGTGGCGGTTGACGATTTCGATGGGATGGATGACCTCAACAATTTGCGGATGATAATAATCGCGGTATACTACCCGTGGCGGATCGGAAATGGTCTGGGTAGGGCATTGATGGCACTTGGACATGAAAGTCAACTCCTCTCTTGGTTGGATAGTCATATGTTATGTGTGGTGAAAAAGGATTGTCTGTACGTTTGCCTTCAATAGAGCAATATACCTGTTATCAGTGATCCAGCATCGCGGCAGTTATGACAACTTTGAAACAAATCCCGGTTTGCATGCAGGTGAAGCTCGAATTGCGGTATGATAGAAGCAAGCAAGATAATTCTGAAGGTAGCAAGGAATTCTTTCACAAGGAGGCATGATGATTGTGAAAACTCACAACTGCTGTGGAGACGGCATATCCTGCGACATTCCTGTTGAACTGCCGGAGGATTACATGGACACCCTGTACGCCATGTATGTGAAGGATTGCGAGGCGGCAGCCAAGCAGCCTTTATCCAAGGAGCAATGGCTTTCAGAAATTGCCAGTTCATGATGAAGCAGCCGCGAGGCTGTTTTTCTTTTTCCTGCATTTCCCGCTACGCCCTAGTCCATGCCCCTGCTAGAATAAGAGGGAACGCAAAAATAACCAAAAGGAAGTGGCTGCTGCCATGGGAGTTGGAGCAGAGGAGCCGGTTGCTAGACCGGCGTGGGTAACGCCTGACGGCATCCTGTTCGGCGGCGAATATTATTCCTGCAGGCTGGCTGTTCGGGAAGACTGGTACAGGCGGGCGCTTATGGGTGAGCCGTGGATGATCCAGGTTATATCCCAGTCAGGACGGGCGGACAGGGTATACATAGAAGCCGAGCAAGAAACTGAACAAGCAGGGTCTGATTCTGCATGCTATGCTTTGGGCAAAGTCCCTCAAAAGGCGGGACCTGCCGGTAATCCGGATGTGGAGGCTTATCAGGAGAAGCTCCGCCGGTTGCAAGACGAGCGCAGATTCATGCGGAATGGATCTTTGATTTGAACCAGTTCCAGTCCTGCAGTGACTATTTGAAGCCTTCTTCCTTGTACGCCTATAGCCGGCAGTACAAGGAGGGGGGCTATTTCTTTTTTGGATAACAGTCCAGCACATCTTCTTCTGTAGGTTTATCTATTCCATGCCCGGGGAATATTGTAAGAGGTGGAAGGAGTGAATGCAGGTGAGAATGATCGCCATTATTCCCGCGTACAACGAGGCAGGCAGCATTGGCGGGGTGATTGCAGGAATCCGGCGCCATCAGCCCGATATGGATATACTCGTCATCAATGACGGCTCCACAGACAGTACAAGCGCTGTTGCACGGGCAACAGGCTGCGCTCATGTCATCGATCTGCCTGTTAACCTGGGTATCGGCGGAGCCGTGCAGACAGGATATCTGTATGCCCACAGACATGGCTACGATATTGCTGTGCAGATCGATGGGGACGGGCAGCATGACCCGGGCGAACTGGAGAAAATTATCGCTCCCGTGCGTGAGGGGAGGGCGGAATGCTGCATCGGAACCCGCTTCGGGGAGAATCAAGGCTACCGCTCAACGGCAGCCAGAAGAGCAGGGATCCATTATTTTACCTGGATGATCCGGTCAACCACCAGGCACCGGCTGACGGACCCCACCTCGGGCTTCCGCGCATTGGGCAGGAGGGGAATCAGCAGCTTCGCCGCCTATTATCCCGACGATTATCCGGAGGTGGAGGCCATTGTGGTCCTGCTCCGGCAAGGCTTCACCGTACTGGAAACACCGGTGCTGATGCATACGCGGGCAGCGGGATGTTCCTCCATTACGCCGCTCAAGTCGATGTATTATATGATTAAAGTATCCTTGGCCGTGGTGATGGCCCGCTTGAGAGAGGCGGAGAAGGCGAGATGACCGTTTACCGGATTACAGCTGGTTTTTGCCTGTTCTTCGTGCTGCTTACCGTAGAATTGATACGCCGGCGGAGGATAGAAGAGCGCTATGCCATTCTTTGGCTGACACTCGGTCTGTGTATGAGCTTGTTCAGCTTTTTTCCGGCATTGCTGGAGGGGCTCTCCCGGGCCCTGCATGTTTATTACGCGCCTTCTTTGTTGTTTCTGATGGGATTATTGGTTTGTCTGGCATTCATTATGCACTTGACGATGGTGATTTCCAAACAGCACCGGCGTTTGACCAGGCTGGCGCAAGAATTAGCCCTGTTGCGGGCAGAAAGGCGATCCGAAGGCCGGATAGATGAAGCTCTGCCTGCCGCCGCCTCCCTGCCCCGGATATTGGAGGAAGGATATTGAGAACCGACAGAGTCTATACAATAATTATGGTGGGCGTCTTGGGGCTTGCCCTGTTTCTGCGCCTGCATTATCTGCTTACCGGCACCATAGAGCCGCTGGAATGGGATCAGCTGAATTACACCAAGCTGGCGCTGCAGCTGCTGGATACCGGAGTATATGCCTACAGGGATACAGAGCCCAATACCTTGGTGACACCCGGCTTGCCCATGTTTCTCACCTTCATGTTCGCAGTGTTCGGACATGATCCTGTAGAGCCCACCCTGATGCTGATCCGCTACGTGCAATGCTTCTTGCCCCTAATTGCCGTCTGGTTTCTCTATAAAACAGGGGCGCGGCTGTTCCATCCGGCAGCGGGTGTCCTGACGGCGCTGATGGCAGCAGTGTACCCGTCCTATGTCTGGTCCTCTTCCCTGATTCTGACGGAGGTGCTGTTCCTGACCGTTCTTTCGGTTTTCCTGTATGTTCAGGTATGCATAATGGAAGAAAACCGCACTGTGCATCATCTGACCGGAGGAGGACTGTTGGGCTTACTGGTGCTGATCCGCCCCAATGCCCTTCCATTGGCCGTGGTCCCGTATCTGTTCTTATGGTACCGCAACAGGAAGCTGCCAATCAGGCAAGGGCTGCTGGGGTTAGCCGTTTTTGCGGCAGTCATGTCCCCGTGGTGGGTGCGCAATTGGCTGACTTTTCACCAGTTTATTCCCATCGCCCGCGGCGAAGCCGGAAATCCGTTTCTCGGCGGGACAGATCCTTATTTCAGAGGGACCATTGACTGGTCTTCAATCCCGGAGCAGGGGCAGTTTGCCGAGGGGCTGAGACGGCTGCGGGCCGGTTTGGCGGAAGATCCCGTGTTATGGATCGGCTGGTTTACGATAGGCAAATTCAAGGTATTCTTTGAAACTCTGTGGGTGGGCCCCTATCCCTTTGCAGTCCCGGAATGGTACTTTGCTCTGCTGAAGAAGCTGCATTTCTTCATTGTATACAGCGGTCTTGTGATTATGCCGGCACTTGCTCTCCGCGGCAAGCGTTCCTACGGATATCTGACCCTATCCTTGGGTATATTCTGGGGCATCCATCAAATTTTCATCCCGGTGGACCGTTATCTCTACGGCATGCTGCCGTTCCTGATGCTGGGAACAGCGGGAGCGTTGACAGGAATATGGAGATTGGCGGCAGACAAAGGGTCCTTGATTCAGCTAAGGGAGAAGGGTTTCTCCTAACTGCCCCGCTGCCCTGTACATACGGCAAAAGCCTCCTGTCCTGAGCCAGACGTAAAAACGTTGGCCAGGGCGTGTATGCAAACCCGGTTGAGGGCACTTTCAGCGCCTTTTCGCCCCTTGCTTCGTTACTTTTGCTTGACGTACCCTCCGGTATGCCTGCACAAAAGTGCCTTGCCTGGGACGAAAATTCACTAAAATCTGCTCCCCTCGGCGTTTGCATACACGCCCTAAGACGGAGGCTTTTTTGGAGTATCGTGGGATGAACGGATATTTATTATGGCTCAATACCGCGACGGGGAGATTTAAGTAACGGATTTGTCCGTCCGGATGGAGGAATTCGCCGGGACTTTGTCCAGCATATGTTTGGCGGTATACTCAATAATTTCGCTGCGGCGCACAATGCCGATAAACTTGTCGTTGTCATCCACAACCGGCACAAAGTTCTGGACCTTGGCCAAGCGGATCAAATCTTCCATATTGGAGTCAATGCGTACTGTTTTGTGCTGAATGCGGAGAGGGATGTCCTCCAGAGTAATCTGATGGGCGGTTTCGAACTTGAGATCAGACCGGCTCTTGAAGAACCACAGCAAATCCCCTTCCGTGACAGTTGCCGCATATGTACCGTCCTCGCGTAAAATCGGCACGGCGGTAAAGCGGTGATACTCCATGCGCTCCAGAGTTTGGCGCAGAGTGGAGTGAATGGATAAGTATACGACTTCTTGCTTGGGCAAAAGAAAAAAGGCTATATTCATGCAGGTGTACTCCTTCATCCTAACGTTTTTCCAATCCCGCTATTATTGTAACAGAAGTTAGAAAAGGATGATACGCAAACAAAAGTTTCCTGAGCACGATTGGCATAGATCATTCTCCGCCTCCCCATCCTAAGACAAGAGGTGAGAAGAATGAACAAAGCGTTGTCAACAGCACTTGTCGGTGTCGCCGCGGCTCAATTGGCCAAGCTGCCGGTTGCGCTCTGGCGCACAGGACGATGGGACTGGTCCCTATTGACAGAGGCAGGAGGCATGCCAAGCTCCCATTCCGCGGGAGCGGCATCTCTGGCAACCTATACGGCCATGAAAAAAGGGCTCAGCTCAATCGAGTTTGCCATTAGCACCATGTATGGGCTGATTGTCATGTACGATGCCATGGGTGTGCGCAGACATGCCGGAGAAATTGCCGTTGAGGTCAATGAATTGGACCACAAGATGGAATTGCTGGCCAATGAGCATCCGGGGATTTATCATGAGCGGCGGGAAAGAATGCTGAAGGAGAAGCTTGGCCACCTTCCTATAGAAGTGGGAGCAGGAACTGTGCTGGGGATCGCCATTGGGGCGGCCAGCTACTGTATGGAATTGAAGAAGAGCTCTTGGTTCTCGCGGTTATCCCATAAAGCCTGATGTCAAAGACGGCGCGCAGATTGGCAGTTGACGGAAATGCCGGAACGGGACTATTATGAGACATATTACTCAGGATAGGAGCCCATGTTCATGAATGTCATTTCCGTTAGTACCCAAGAAGAGCTGGAAGCCTGCTTTTCTATTCGCATCAAGGTGTTTGTGGAAGAACAGAAGGTGCCTTCCGAATTGGAACTGGATGAATACGATGCTTCTCCGGAAGCAAGTCACCATATCCTGTTGGTGGATGGGGACAAACCTGTAGCCACCGGCAGATGGAAGATTTATGAGGAAGGCACGGCCAAGCTGCAGCGTATTGCTGTGCTTAAGGAATACCGCAGCGGAGGAATCGGAAGACTCCTTATGCAGGCTTTGGAAGATAACGCCCGGGAAGCGGGGATGGAGGAGGCTGTGCTGGACGGCCAGCTTTACGCCGAGGGCTTCTATCAGAGGCTCGGGTATCGGACCGTATCGGAAGAACCGTTCCTGGATGCCGACATTCTGCATGTGCGCATGGTGAAAAGCCTAAAACGGGATTGAAATATCTGAAGTGATGTACTATAATACACCTTGTCGTGATTTTGCCGAGTTAGTTAAATGGTATAACAGTGCACTCGTAATGCACAATTAGCAGTTCGATTCTGCTACCCGGCATTTCCGCAAGCTGATCTGCTCTTCTCTTAACGGGGAAGGGCAGTTTTTTTTTGCAGATAAAGCAGTGCATGACAAGGGACTATTCCGCCTCTCCCCGCATATGGTATGGTACGCCGCATACATCCGCGTATGCGGAAGATCTGGCAGAGAGGTTGAAGCCCATGGCAAAGAACAAGACAGCCAAAAAGAATGATCCGCCCTCCAGCTTGGACCGCAACCGGTTTAATATGAAAGTGGTGACATCCGACGTATGCGCCGTATGCAAATCCCAATGCGCCGAAGGAATCCGTTATCTGCAGCGGATGTCGGAGCCCGGGGCGGCCGGCAAGGGAATTCCCTGTGTGCTGACACGGGGCAAGGGATACAAATAGAGCGCGGCCCAGCGGGTCGCGTTTTTTTCTGCATGGATGATAGGCCTATTTGTCCATATCCTTTTGAGATTTCCGTGAATAGGATAAGGCAAGGCCACCCGGCTGAACAACCTTGGGGTAAAGGAGGGCTGATTCGTTGGACATCATCTGGAAAGGAAATGAACATACCAATTCCAGCAGCAGATCAGGCAATATTCCTTTTGTGATCGTGAATCATATATCTGTCGGAACCATGAATAGCTTGGACAACTGGTTCACTATACCGAATAACCAAGTATCGTCCGCGCATTTCGGTGTGGCCAAGGACGGGAGGATCCACCAGTATGTTTCCATCGACAGGATGGCATGGGCCAATGGCATTACCCGGGAGCAGATCGCCGGAGCTTCTGCCCCTGTAGTGAAGCAGATGGGGATCAACCCCAATCTTTACACCGTTTCTATCGAGCACGAAGGCCATGACGGCGCTTTGACGGAGGCCCAGTTTCAGTCCTCCCTCTGGCTGCACCGCTATATCAGCCAATATATCCGGAATAAATGGAACAGGGACTTTCCGCTTGACGCTTATCATGTTCTGGGGCATTACCAAATCAATCCGGTGCAAAAGCCGGACTGTCCGGGTCCGTATTTTCCGTGGACCCGGCTGTACGCGGCCTTGGCGGAACCGGAGCTGGGGGATGAAGAGATGGAGCAATTGTTGGCCCGCCTGGCGGCATTGGAGGCGGAAAAAAACCAGTTGGCAGCCCGCTTGGCCGCTCTGGAAGCTCAGGATTCCATGGCAGCCATTCCTGACTGGGCGCAGGAAGCAGTCAACAAGGCAGTTGCCCTGGGATTAGTGGATACCGCAGCCGGGGGTTCCTATGACTTCTACCGTTTTGTGACCATTATGAACCGCAAGGGCCTGTTAGGCTGAAGCTGCCGCTTTGCAGCGGGGCAGGACGGCTGTCCGGTGTGCAACTTTTGGCACCGGACAGCCTGCGCTTGCACAAAGACGAATTACGGGCAAGCAGGCTTGTGGATAATTTTGAGACAGGCGCAACTCTTTGGCCGGAGCGGAGTATAATTGTTTAACATACTGCGATGGGGGTACATAAGTGATGAACATCAAGAGGGTCGTGATCTTGACGTTGGCTTTCCTTGTGGTGGCGGGAGGAGCAGCCGTTGCCAGCTCGCGTTGGGGTTCCTATGAAGGATTTTCCAAGGTTCAAGTGAATGTCAATAATGAAGCCTTGCCTGCAGGCGAGGTGCCGGCTTTTGTCATTAACGGGAAGACCGTGCTTCCGCTCCGTGAAACAACGGATGCTCTACACGCTATCATCAAGTGGGACAATGAGAACCAGACCACTAATATCTATAAGCCCAATGTAAACATGATTGTTGCAGAGGGATTGGGATCAAAGAAGAATACGGTGGACAATGTGGAAAGGCCGTTCTTCAAGGCTACTTTAGGCAAGAACATTCAGGTCAAGATATTTGTCCAGGTGGATAATCTGCTGACCAGCGCAGACGGCTTCCGGTTGTCTATCATTGATCCTTATGGCACTACGGTGGACAGCATGGACGGAACCATGCCCGCCAACCAGGATTACCTTTGGGTCACCTCGGCATTCGACGTGAAATTTTCCGCCGCGGGCAATTATGTCGTCCGTTTTGCCTTCCTCGTGGATGGTGAATACAAGACAGTGGGAGAAAAGCTGATCGTCTCCGAGTAGCCTTTCCCAATTGTGATAATTATGTTACATTGTAAAGAGTCTCCTGAGGAGGGGGCTCTTTTCTTTGTAAAATATTAGAGAGATCATGCTGATGAGAAGAAGGTGTATAGCAGATGAGCACAAGGGTTAACAACCGGATTCTGGAGCGGTTTGTTCAAGCGGATATTGCGGAGTACGCAGCTTTGCGGCAGGAATACAAGCAGGGCGGTTATTCCATGTTCAGTGAACTTCTGGAGGGCCTGCGGCAGCTGCTGCTGTCGTCGGAAGAGGGAACCATGGCGCAAGTCCAGGACGCTGTTGCCAAAGGCAGAGCAATTATACCTGATCCCGGCTCGATCAGTCCTTCCTGGGAACGGGTCTGGGATGATTATGAGCGGTGCATCGAATACAAGAGAGAAGCGCTTGCGGCAATAGCACCGGAGGACCGGGAGGGTGAATGGCAGATTGTCATGGATAATCCCTTCACCAACGATGGCATTGCCTGTTATCCGGCCTTGTCCTTTGCGGAGGCAGCCTATCTCTACGCCTATTTCCGCAAGGACTTGAAGAAAAACGAATACCTCCGGCTTCAGAAAATCATCAATCTCCTTACAACGGAAGGGAGATAAAATTGCTGCGCAAGCGTTCATTGACCTGCCACGGGGAAAATGTTACGATACTAAAAGTAAGCACATCACACGAAATGAGGTTTCCAAATGACTGAACACAACCACGATTGCGGTTGCGGGCATGATCATGACCACGAGCATGAAGAAGAAGTCTTCATGATAACCGACGAAGAAGGCGTAGAGCGGGAAATGGTGATGGTTTATTCCTTCGAATGCGACGAGAACGTATACGCTGTGTTGCTTGACCGGAATAATCCCGAGTCTGACGGCGTGATCTTCCGCATCGAACAAGAAGGCGAAGATGCATATCTGGTTAACATTGAGAATGATGAAGAATGGAAGAAAGTGGTTGCCGCCTACGAAGAGATCGTAAGCAGCGAACAAGAATAAGCTGGATTAAATTGAAAGAACCCTCCCGGGATTGCTGCCGCGGGAGGGATTTTTTGTATGCATCAAGAGGGGAGAACAGTATCTGCCCGTAAAAAGTTACTTCCGCGGGTTGAAGTACATGATCCGGCCGTTGAACAGGTGAAGCTCCGCCTTCAGCTTCTTGGCCAGATGCTTGCAGAATTCGTTGGCCTTGGATTTGTCCCCGTGAGTAGCCCCCTTGGGCAGCACCACCTGTATGTAGTATTGCTGCTTCTGGCCATCCGGGCTCTCGGTTCCCACGCCGGTGGCAATGTAGCGGTAATAATCATTTGTCGCCTTCAACAGGAACCAGTTGTTCCCGCCCTCAGGCCTCGCCTCAATGGTATAAGGAAATCCCTTTTCTCCATAATCCCAATCCAGCTGCTGTCCGGTTAAGGTCAGCTGCTCTTTATATTTCATCAGCAGGTCCTTCAGATCATCCAGCGTCAAGGTTGATAGCGCGGAGCCTTCCACAAGTTTGATGTAGGCGTTTTGGCTCATATGATCCTCCTGTCGTAAGCAACGGGTTTAATGAATTCCGTTTTCATCATAACATTTTGAACGTTTTATGACAACGAAACCGCTTGAAGTTCCTGGTCTTCAAAAGTATATAGGCTGAGGAAATGGTTCGATAAAAATATTTGATCGAAATAAATGAAGTAAGAAGCATTGTTTATTTTAAAGAATTTGATATAATATTAATTATTATAATATTCAGAAAACTAACCGTTAGGAGGTTGACTGCATGTTTGATCGCCTGTATGACAATTCGGAGAACACCCAAGTCAGTTTTACCGGTTATGCCTCGGAGACAGCCCGTTACGATTTTGCCATCGTCTATACGGACAGCTTCTTCGGCAAACCCCTTGTCGTCTGCATGCAAACCGGCAAATCAGCGCTCCTCGGCGAGCATGATCTGGAGAATCTGGAGTATCTCCAACGGGTATTTACCATCGCTACTGTTCAGGAGACCGAGGAGTTTTCCTTGTTCCTGCGGCATCGCATTCCCGCTAATTCCATTATGGAGCAGTATTGATTGTCCATCATAGGTCTTGTTTCATGAAGAGAAGGACCGCCGGATTGCCGGCGGTCCTTCTGTTGCAGATCAAGAAAAGCGACGCTGCGAAGCGCTTAACCTGATGAATATTAGAAGATAGCTGTTGTTTCCACAATGACCTTGACGAATTCGATGCTTCGGTCCTCGGGACCCTTGACCGGCAAACCGACCTCTACATGGTCCACGATATAATCGATGTTGGCCTGGGAGATCAGCTCTCCCGGCAGCAGAATCGGAATTCCCGGCGGGTAGACGTAGATGAACTCGGCAATGATCCGGTCTGCGGATTCCTTGAATGGAATAACCTCCGTATCCCCATAGAAAGCATCCCGCGGCGACAAGGCCAGTTGGGGAATGGGCGGAGTTTCCACCACAATCAGCTCACGGGCTTCGCGGACATTGTAATTCTCCTCCGATAATTGGCGCAGGGCGTTCAGCAGGATCTTGACCGTGCCTGCATTGTCCCCCGGCGTGATGAAGCACAGGATATTATACATATCCGAAAGCTCCACCTCCAGATTGAAATGCTCCCTCAGCCAATTTTCCGCATCATATCCGGTAATGCCCAGCTCGCGCACATGAATGGTCAGCTTGGTCGGGTCCATATCATAGGTTGCTTCACCGGCAAGAATCTCTCTTCCGAAGCAGCGGATTCCCGGAATCTCATTCACTCTCTCCCGCGCATACTCGCTTAGCCGGATGGTCTCCTCCGCCATGGCTTCCCCGTGCAAGGCCAGATTACGCCGGGCCGTATCCAAGGACGCAAGCAGAATATAAGAAGTGGAGGTCGTCGTCAGCAAACTGAAGATCGTCTGAACACGCTTCGGGTTAACCCGGTTGCCTTGGATATTCAGAATGGAGCTCTGGGTCATGGAGCCGCCCAGCTTATGCACGCTGGTTGCGGCCATGTCTGCCCCCGCCTCCATAGCGGACATCGGCAGCTTCTTATGAAAGCCGATCAGTGCGCCGTGGGCTTCATCGACAAGCACGGGAATATTGTACCCGTGGACAATATCCACAATCTCGGCCAGATTGGCGCTGATTCCGAAGTAGGTTGGGTTGATCACCAGCACTGCCTTGGCATCGGGATGCTTCGCCAAGGCCCGGCGGACCGAGCGGGTGGTGACTCCATGGTCGATGCCGTAATTGGGGTCCCGCACCGGCTTCAGGAAGATGGGCTTCGCTCCGGCAAATATTATGGCTGACAATACGGATTTATGAACATTGCGCGGGATGATGATCTTGTCGCCTTCGTTGCATACGGCCATAATCATCGTCATAATGGCGCTGCTGGTGCCTTGAACGGAAAAGAAAGTATGATCCGCCTTGAAGGCATCCGCGGCCAAACGCTGCGCTTGCGCAATCACTCCGGTAGGCTGGTGAAGATCATCCAGCGGAGCAATATTAATCAGATCAATGGACAATGCGTTTTCACCGATAAAATTCCGGAATTCCGGGTCCATGCCCACTCCTTTTTTGTGGCCGGGGATATGGAATTGAATAGGATTTTGCCCGGCATGCCGAACAAGCTGGGCGAACAGGGGGGCTTGATGGTGATCCATCAGGACATCATTCCTTTCATCGGAGGATCGCAAAATAAAAACAACAAAATTGAGTATATCAAATCGCTACTAGGATGCAAGCATCATTTTTGTAAATAACCTGTCTTCAGGGCAAATACGGGCTCCCAGCCACAGAATATTTTTCTTCCACGCCGGATTATGGATCATAGTAGACAGATGAGGACAAAGAGAAGCTGCAGTCCCGTCTGAAAATGAGACTGCAGCTTCTCTGCAAACAACCGGTTCAGTTCCGTTTGGCCAGCCCGTGCATTAATACATCGATTGCCCAATTAATTTCTTCCTCGTCATCAATGGGATATGCGGGAACCAGAAACACGTGAGTAACCACAAGACCGATGATGGTGCTGATTGTGGAGCGGATGACCCGCCAGGTAGGGCCCTCGATCAGCTGCCCTTCGTCTTGAAAGTGCTTGACAAGCCGCTCCAGACGTTTCATCACATGCTGGGAGAACACATTCATCACATGCCCCTGAAGCTCGGGGTTGAAGGGAACCTCGTGAATCAGGATCTTGAGCAGCTTGATATTCTGACGGGCAAATACCAACCGGTCCCGGGCAATGGCGCGGTAGAAATCCTCTACCCGCTCATAGGGCTTATCAAGAAGCTTGGTAAAATCCCGCATGAAAAAAGGCGCAACCAGCTTGGCCATAATCGGCCCCACGATGGTCAGCAGCAGATCCTTCTTCGTCTTATAATGGCGGAAGATGGTGCCCTCAGCTACACCGGCCCGTTGAGCAATTTCACTGGTGGATGTAGCGGCGTAGCCCTTTTCCGAAAAAATCTCAATGGCGGCCTCCAGAATTCTCGTCTGCTTTTCCGTCCGGTTCTCATCGTCCTCATCCGTAAGGCGGACAAGATCCTTTAGCCATTGATCCACATCTTGAGTCACGAAGTATTCCTCCTTGGACGGCTAACACTGATCATTCCCTTACATTACTATATTCTGCGGTGCTTGCGCAATGCGAGCACATTGGCGGCCATGAAGAATACAGACAGTCCCAACAAAACATACACATCCGCAGCAATGGAGCTCCAGCCCTGGCCGCGGATCATCACATTGCGCAGGGCGTCCGCACCGTACTTGAGCGGCATAATATGGGACAGCCACCTCAGCCAAGACGACATGCTGTCCAGATCGAACAGGCCGGAGAAAAACACTTGGGGCACGATGACCAGCGGGATGAACTGCACCATCTGGAACTCGCTGTTGGCGAAGGCGGACAGGAAGGTGCCGAAGCTGAGCGCCGTCATGGACAAAAGCAGGATAATCAGCAGTACGTACCAGAAGGAGCCGTTCATCATCATCCCCAGGACATGAATGCTGTACCAGGCGATCATTACGGCCTGCAGCATGGTGAACAACCCGAAGCCGGCGATATACCCCGCGACAATCTCCCAGCGGCGCAGAGGGGTGGCCAGCAGCCGCTCCAGAGTTCCGCTTGTACGTTCCTTCAGAAAGGATATTCCGGAGATCAGAAATACGAAGAAAAAGGCGAATACTCCGATGAGGACAGGACCGAAGCTGTCAAAGGACGCCATATCGGACGAACCGTGCAAATAGTCGAAGACAGGAGCGGAGGGGGCTGTACCGGCCGGTCCCTGCGTGTTGCCCGAATTCTGTTCCTGCATGGATCTCTGCAGCAAAATCACCACCGAGCGGCTCTTGGATGGATCGCTGCCCTCCATTCTTACCTGTGGAACGGTGCCCTTCAGATGGATATATGCATCGATCTTGCGGCTTACAAGCGCATCCTCGGCTGCCTCCACAGTGTCATATTGCGCAACCTGTGCTTGATTGCGGCTCAGGCTGGAGGCAATGGCTTCGGGAACTTGGACCGTTCCGATCTTGGGGTGATAGAGGTCTCCGTTAAATACCAGATACATGAGGCTAAGAATCAGGATGGGGGCGGCAATCATCAAGGCCACCGTCCGCTTGTCATGAAGGAATTGACGAAGAATGCGGATGATCAGGGCGCGGATTCTCATGCGCGTACACCTCCATAGAACAAGAATGCTTCCTCAATCGTCTTGCTGCCGGTCTCTTGCTTCAGCGCTTCGGGGGTTCCTACTGCAATCAGGCTGCCCTCTCTGACCATGCCCAGCCGGTGGCATTTATCCGCTTCGTCCATGACATGGGTAGTCACAACAATGGTGGTGCCCTTGCGGCTAAGCTCCGTCAGTTCATCCCAGACAGACTTGCGGAGCACAGGATCGATGCCTACAGTGGGCTCATCGAGAATCAGCACCTCCGGTTCATGCATCAGTGCAATGGCCAAGGACAGCCGCCGCTTCATCCCGCCGGAATAGGAGCCTACGGTACGCTTCAGATGTTCGGTAAGATTGACCAACTCCAGCACTTCGTTCATTCTCCGTCTGAGCCGCTCCCCGCGGAGCCCGAACAGGGACCCGAAGAACTCCATATTTTCCTTCGCTGACAGCTCCGTGTACATGGCGTCCGATTGGGCCATATAGCCGATTCGTGTAAGCATCTCCAGACGGGGCATGGCAGTGCCCAGCACTTCGATGTGCCCGCTGGTAGCCTCATCTATACCGGCAATCATCTTGACCAGAGTGGTCTTGCCTGAACCGGAGGGGCCGAGCAGGCCGAAAATTTCACTTTTGTTAATATCGAGGCTGATTCCGTGGAGCACCTCCTTGTCCCCGAATTTGCGGATCACATTGCGGGTTTCGATGCAGACTGCCTGTTCACCAGACATGGTCTTCACTCCTTTTGTTATTTCGAAGTGAGTAATCACTCATTTTCTAAACTAAGTATACTTGCCCGATGCAAATTTGTAAAGTGAGTAATCACTCATTTCTGTAAATGGGAGCTCCTCTTACCGGCCAACAGCTGTACCCATTTTTCAAATAAAGCGCCGGGATTTCACCCGGCGCACAGATGTTTTGGTTACTTCCCCTTTTTCGTCTGAAGCAGCTCCGGCAGAGTAACCAGCTTGTAGCCTTTGCCGCGAAGTGTCTCAATGATATCGGGCAACGCCTCCACGGTTCCCTGGAGACTCCCTCCCTCTCCGGTAGCAGAGTGCATCAGAATAATCGAGCCGGATACCGCTGTTGCCACTGCACGGTCATAGACCTCTTTGCCGGGAAGACCCTTCCAATCCTGAGGGTCTACGTTCCAATTTACAGTAAGATAGCCGTTCTCCTTCAGCCAAGCCAGTTCCTCATCATTGACTGCACCGTAAGGGGGACGCATCAGATGGGGCGTGTAGCCGACCAGCGGCAGGAGCACCTGCTCCGTCTTTTCAATCTCCTGAATGAACTTGGCCTGGCTCAGCTTCTTCAATTGGGCATGCCCATAGGAATGGTTGCCGATGACATGGCCTTCCCGCACAATGCGTCTGACGATTTCCGGATGTTTCTCCGCAAGGTTGCCAATGATGAAGAAGGTCGCTTTCACACCATTTTTCTTCAGAATATCCAATACCTTCGGAGTGTACACGGTATCGGGAGCATCATCGAAGGTCAAGGCAATCTGTTTGCTGGCGGAGGGGCCATGGAAGATGAAGCTGTCGGAGTACTTCTTGCGAAGCTCGCTTAATGACGTGCCTGCATTATTGGCCTTGGCTGCAACATCCGATTTTTGCGCTTGCTTGGCGTTGCCCTTCTTGTTCTTTTCCTGTACGGCCTGTTTGGCAGCGGCCGGCTGATCCTTTTTCTTCACGGGTGGCGCAGGTGTCGGCGTGGCCTCTGCTGCCGCAATCCCCGTGCTTGGCTCAGCCGCGGGCGGCGTCAGCTCCGGGATTGCGGCAGGCAGCGGTGTGGGGGAACCGGAGGCAGGAGGAGCTGGAGGGCCGTAGTATTCTGCCGGAGCAGGTGAAGCATCAAGGACGGCATACCTCTCAGGAGCCGGACGGACAATCGGCGCTTCATCTGCTCTTTTCTCTGCCAGGCAGCCGCCGGTCCCCAAGACGCATACCGCCAGACATAAGATAACCCGGATTCTCAAACGGCATCACACTCCCAACATTGGTGTCGCTATAAGCTTTCCCTGAAGCAACCGTGCCTACTCAGGATACTTCTGCGAAAAACCGCCGGGAGCATAATAGGAGCCGCACACCGGCAGCCGCGGTTAATCCCATAATAAAAAAGAACACCCTGATCCAGGGTGTTCTTGAGGAATAACGGTCAGCCGCGGCTGACCGTATTACTTGGCTTTCTCTGCCGGGGCCTTGCGCTCAATTGCCTTTTCCAGAGCCGGTGTCAATTCATCCTTGATTTTGGCAATCAACTCATCCTTGGCAATGCCCTTTTCCTTGGCAATATCGGCAATGGATTTGCCGCCCTTCAGCTCGGTGATCAGCTGTTCCTTGGAGATGCCCAGCATGGCGGAGAGCTTCTCCGGCCCCAGATGGGGAATCCCTCCATGCTTCTTGCCATGATGGCCCTTGGCATCATCGTCGGCATCCAGACCTTTATGCTTCAGCTTGTAGCTGATATGGCTCAACATCTTGGACTTGATGGTATCGGCGCGCTCCTGGGTCAGCTTGCCTTCCTTGACTGCCGCCTCCAGCTTGGCCGTGCGGGCCGCCATCAGCTTCTCCGTCAATGCCGCCTCGTTTATTCCCTTGGCGGAGGCGATCTCGGCTATGCTCTTGCCTTCGTTTAATTGTTTCTTCAGCTGCTCCTTGTCGATGCCGATGATCTGCGCGGCTTCCTCAATGATCGGCGGTCCGGATTTGCGGATTTCCTTGGCCTGCTTGCGCCAGCGGTTCTGCAGATCCTTGATGCCGGCGTTATGCGCGGTTTGCTGAGCCTGAGCAGTAAGGCTGATGGAACCGGCAGCTCCCGCCCTCCCGTTGCCGACCAGCAGACATCCTGAAACAACCAAAGACAGCGCCATTGCACCAGCAAGTGTTTTTTTGGCGTTAAGCGTATTCATATTCCATCACCTTCCTATGCATTTAGGCTTATTATTTGTTTATACCCCTGATTATATCCGTCAAACCTTAAAAATTCGTTAAGCCCAGATGAAGACTATATTACATTTTCATACGGTGCAGCGGCATCAGGGTTTCAGTAATATTCCATAACACTTCATTGCGCTTCACTGGTCCAATCCTGTGTTCACGCCGCCGTCCTCCTGCTTCCGGACGGCAGCGGGAAGAACCAAAAAAAGAAAACGCTTTAAATTTTGAGATTCCTCAAATAAATAGTCAATAAACCAAGTTGCTAAAACATACATTTCATAATAAGATGTAGGAAAGGGACTAATTATCTGAACATTCTGTAAAAGTAATTATTATAATGAAATAACAACTTTCATGATCATCTTAATGGGAGGGGATTGCCGTGAATAAGAGTCATGAGGTGGAATATTGCAACCTGGAGCTAAGATTTGATCGGCGGCAAATCCGATATTTTATCAAAGCCCTGATTCAGGAAGGCTTCTCTCTCTATTGGAATGAAAGCGAGCAGCACTTCATTATCTCCATCCGCTCCGGTCGGAAGCTTGTTAAGCTGAAGTTTAACCGGATCGGCGAGAAATACAAGATTGTGGGCAATTATTCCATCAAGGACGAGAAGCTGGCTGAATTGCTGGAGAAGATGATCGGAGACACCAGAGGGCATGCCATTGTCAAGCGGTTCCGTGACCGCCAGATCCTGATCGAGAATATCATGTTCGGAGAAATTATCCGTACAGTAGAGATTTCGGGGGTGGAGCATAAGGTGCTATTCCAACGGGAGCCTATTATCACGACAGATCACATCATTCATGCATTCAAATCCAAGCGGGTGGAAGAGCGGATTCCGGTGCTGCGGCTGGAAATGGATTACGAGCTGGCTGTATTGTTTGAGGCGATGGAGCGGGGGGATGAGTCTCACGTCAAGCGTTCCAAAGAACGTCTTGCGGAGCTTAGACGGGAGATGATTATGCTGGAATGTTAAGGAAAAACCGGTGGTGCCGCATATGAGGAAGGATCTTCGAAAAATGGGGATCCTTTTCATTTTGCTCCGGTTGTTAACGTGTGCATTGTATGCTATCATGGACTTGAGAGGTGAGAGCATGAACGTCACGATCAAGGATATCGCCCGGATGGCCCAGGTTTCCCATACTACGGTTTCCCGTGCGCTGAACGACAGCCCGCTTATTAATTCCGAGACCAAGGAGAAGATCAAGCAGCTGGCGCAGGAACTGGGGTATACGCCCAATTTCAGTGCCAAAAGTCTGGTAATGGACCGATCATACAATATCGGCCTGTTTTTTTCAACTATCCAGACCGGCACATCGGCCGGCTTCTTCTACGAGACGGTGCGGGGAGTCAACAGCGTGGTGAAGGATGGCTATA
Organism: Paenibacillaceae bacterium; assembly: GCA_029256185.1. Taxonomy (GTDB): domain Bacteria; phylum Bacillota; class Bacilli; order Paenibacillales; family NBRC-103111; genus Paenibacillus_AR. The sequence continues at coordinate 22,509 of JAQSYI010000053.1, read as the reverse complement.
GCCTGGTTGTACGGGGCATCGACGATTATGAGCATTATCGCGCGATCCACCGCAAGAGCTTCGATGGCGTCATTGTCATGAGCCAAAGCGCGAAGGATGAGCCTTTCCTCGTACATCTGGATGCAGCGGGCATTCCCCATATTGTCCTCAACCGGAAGGTGACAGGATTGAAAGCGGTTAATATCCTGTCAGACGATGCCCACGGCTCGTTCATGGCTGTGGAGCATATGATCAGACAAGGGCACCGCAGGATTGCGATTATTGAAGGCAAGGAAAATTTCCATTCTACGATTGAGCGCAAGGACGGATATCTGAAGGCTCTGGAGAAATACGGTATCCCGCGTGACAGCCGGTATGAGCTTCGGGGCAATTATGATCTTAGGAGCGGCCATGCCGCCATGCGGAAGCTGCTGAAGCTGGACCCTGCACCCACCGCTGTCTTTTGCCAGAATGATGACATGGCTGTGGGCGCGATGAAGGCGGTTGCCGAGGCGCATCTCCAGGTACCCCGGGATATCTCGGTAGCGGGCTTTGATGACAGCATGTTCTCGGCATTTTTGTCTCCCGCGCTCACCACGGTGAAGCGTCCTATCGAGGAGATCAGCCGGATGGGAGCAGCCATGCTCCTGGAATGCATCGAGCTGAAGAGGCTTGTACCCGATACCATCTATCTCCATACAGAGTTGGTGGTACGCGAGTCGGTCCGGCCCCTGCAGTAGCAAAAGAATCATACGCCGGAGCATAAGCGTCACTTTGGCGGGATAAAATTAGCGGGTCCCCGCCAAAGTACCCGGAATAATCCCCGGAGCATAAGCGTCACTTTGGCGGGTTAAATTTTGCAGGATAATACTTGAGGAGGTCGCAGGCACGATGGGAATCTATGCGCAGGCTATCGCAGGTTTGAAGCAGTCCGAGGCAAGCGGAGACGGGGAAGTGAAGGCTTATCCCCGCTCATTGGTCGAAGCGGAAGGCACGAGGCTTATGATGGTGAAGCATGGCTTGAAGAAGGTCCTGCTGGCGGCAGGAGAAGGCGGCCTGTATGAAGCTCTGGAGGGGACGGAAGAGGACGGGGGCAAGATATGTCCGCTGAGCCATGCTAACAGACTGGTATTGAACCGCTATCTGGAGTACACCGTTCCCCGGGCCTTCGGAACGCAGATTGCCACCATCGGCCTGGGTGACCGTCTGGGCGTGGCCTCTCCCGGACATATCCAGACCGTAAGAGGTCGGGATGTCCGTCCCATCCTGGCCCAGCAAAGCATCCGGGAGCTGGCATTGACCGGCAGGGATTACAAGCAGGTGGTGGACGCGGCTTGTTACGCCGTGTTCCAGGAGGGTTACAAGGATGGCTTCGGCGCCGACGGGGACCATCTGAAGCAAGAGGCGGATATCAAGATGTCGCTGGACCTGGGCTTTACCATGCTGACGCTGGACTGCTCGGAGAAGATTGACAACAGCGTGGCGGAGGCGGCGCAGGAGGAAATAAAAACCCGGTATGAGGCTCTGCCTGAAGCCGTGCGCCGGTATTATGAAGAGAAATACCAGGACCGTTCCTTTGCGGTGAACGGGCATGAGCTTGTGTTTGACCAGGATAGTCTGATGAAGAATGTGCTTATCTATGGGGAGGCGGTCCTGTTCATGGAGCATGTGTACCGCACCTATATTCAACCTGCGGGCCGTGCGGTGGACTTCGAGATTTCCATTGACGAAACGGCGACCCCCACCGATCCGGCTTCCCATTATCTGGTTGCCAAGGAGCTGTATGACCGCGGAGTTGCCATCTACAGCATGGCGCCCCGCTTCTGCGGCGAGTTCCAGAAGGGCATCGACTATATCGGCGACCTGGCTCAGTTTGAGCGGGAGCTTGCAATCCATGCGGCCATTGCCGACCACTTCGGCTACAAGCTCAGCATCCATTCCGGCAGCGACAAGTTCAGCGTATTCCCGTTGGTCGCCCGCTACACCTCCGGCCGCTTCCATGTGAAGACGGCAGGGACCAACTGGCTGGAAGCGGTCCGCACTGTAGCCAAGGCCCGGCCGGACTTGTACCGCAGGATGCACCAATATGCATTGGAGCATTTCGGGAAGGCGAAGGCTTATTATCATGTGACCACCGATATATCTGCAATCAAGCCGCTGTCTGAGGTGGCGGATGCCGATCTGCACCGGTATATGGACGAGAACGATGCCCGCCAGCTGCTGCATATTACTTACGGGCTGCTGCTCCAGGCGAAGGATGAAGAGGGGGCCTCCCTGTTCAGGCAGGAGTTTTTCGACACGCTCTCCGAACAGGAAGAGCAATATGAGGCTGCGCTTGCCGGCCATATCGGCAGACATCTGGAATTGCTGGGCAAGTAAGAAGTTACAGGGAGCAGATTGCAGTTTTAGCAGCTGTGCATTCATGCAAAGGGGGCAAATATATGAGCATATTGCGTACATTGTTAGAGGAAATTCCCATTCCCCGGATGGTCCGCATCCGCCAGCGCTTCGATGCGGCCCGTCTCGAGCATCCTGCGGAGGTTCTCAAGCAGGAGCTGCGCAAGCCGGGAGCGCTGGACCGGATCAAGCCCGGCCAGCAGGTGGCTATAGCGGTAGGAAGCCGGGGCATCGCCAATATCGCCCTTGTTACTAAGACGACCATAGACGCAGTCCGTGATGCCGGGGGCCACCCGTTCATCGTTCCGTGCATGGGCAGCCACGGCGGCGCATCCGCACAGGGACAGATTGAGGTGCTGCATCACCTGGGAGTCGACGAACTGTCCATGGGCGCTCCCATCCGCTCCTCGATGGAGGTTGTGAAGCTGGCGGAGCTGCCTAACGGTCTTCCCGTCTACGTGGACTGGTATGCATCGGAGGCGGACGCCATTGTGGTGATTAACCGGGTGAAGCCGCATACCGCTTTCCGCGGCCGGATCGAAAGCGGCATCATGAAGATGATCGCCATCGGCCTGGGCAAGCAGAAGGGGGCGGAGGCCTGTCATCAGATGGGCTTCAAGTACATGGCGGAGAATGTGCCGGCCATGGCCAGCATTATGCTCGACAAGCTCCCCATCGTGTTCGGAGTGGCGCTGGTGGAGAACGCCTATGATGAAACCTGTCTGGTCGAGGTGCTTCCGGCCGAGCAGATCGAAGCGCGGGAGGAGGAGCTTCTGATTGAGGCCAAGGCCCGTCTGCCCAAGATCCTGTTCCCGCAAATCGATGTGCTGATCATTGATTATATCGGCAAAAACATCAGCGGCGACGGCATGGACCCGAACATTACGGGACGTTACCCTACGCCATATGCCCACGGGGGACCGGATGTGACCAAGATGGCGGTGCTGGACCTGACGCCGGAGACCAAGGGCAACGCCAACGGGGTAGGCACGGCCGATTTTACCACCCAGCGGCTTGTGGATAAGATGGACCGTCCGGCAACCTACGCCAACGGGTTGACCTCTACGGTATGTGCTCCCACCAAGATCGCCACTACGCTGGAGAACCAGCTTTATACGGTCAAGGCTTCTGTTAAAACATGCAACATTCTGGATTACACCAAGTGCAGGCTGGTCCGGATCAGGGATACCCTGCATCTGGGCGAGATTGAGATATCGGAGAATCTGTTGGAGGAAGCCCGTCTTCATCCGGATATTGAGATTCTGACAGAGCCGTACGAGCTGGTTTTTGATGAAAAGGGGGATCTGTTCCAATGAGTCTGTCCGTTGCGCGTCCATACATTGTTGCCGTCGATATCGGTACAACCAGCACCAAGACTCTTGTGATCCGGACGGCAGACGGCTACGTAGTGGCAGGCTGTTCCATTGAATACCCCATGTTCACGCCAAGGGCGGACATCGCGGAGCAGGACCCGGAGCAAATCTTCCAGGCAGTGACGGCCGGCATCCATGCCGTAATCGGCAAAGCCGCCATCAAGAAGGAGCAGATCCTGTGTGTTTCCTTCAGTTCGGCTATGCACGGTCTGATCGCTATGGATGCGCAGGGAAAACCGCTGACCCGGCTGATTACCTGGGCCGACAACCGGGCGGTGGCCGTGTTGGATGAGATCAAGCGGGAGCATAACGGACACGGGATTTATCTGCGGACCGGCACGCCGATCCATCCCATGTCCCCCTTCCTGAAGCTGGTATGGATGAAGTCCGCCATGCCGGAAATCCACGCCGCGGCGCACAAGTTCATCGGAATCAAGGAGTATATTATGTACCGCTGGCTGGGGCGCTACGTGGTGGATTATTCCATCGCCAGCGCTACGGGATTATTCAATCTGGAGCAGCTTGCCTGGGATGAAGAAGCATTGCGTCTGGCCGGAATAACGGCAGACCGCTTGTCGGAGCCTGTCTCCACCGTCCATGTGCTGGAGGGCATTCATCCGGCGCTGGCGGCGGAGATGGGGCTGCCCTCCACTCCCGTCGTGGCGGGGGCATCGGACGGCGTACTCGCCAATCTGGGCTCCGGGGCATTCGAGCCTGGCGTCTGGGCCGTGTCCATCGGCACCAGCGGGGCTGTCCGCGCCGTTACCAGAACGCCCAAGACCGATCCCGAAGGCCGGTTGTTCTGCTACGCGCTGAAGGAGGACTTCTGGGTAGTGGGGGGCGCTATCAATAACGGAGGGATTATGTTCCGCTGGGTGCGGGATACGCTTGCCACTCTGGAGGCGGCAGAGGGCAGACGGCTGGGCATGGACCCTTACGACTACCTTGCCGGGCTGGCTGCAGAGGTTCCGGCAGGTTCGGATGGCCTGATCTTCCTGCCCTTCCTGGCGGGAGAGCGAGCTCCTTACTGGAACGCCAACGCGAGAGGGGTGTTCTTCGGCCTGTCATTGGTCCACCAGAAGAAGCATATGATCCGCGCCGTACTGGAGGGCGTCATGTACCGGATTCATTCCGTTGCCGAGGCCCTGACCGGGCTGTTGGGAGAACCGTCCGAAATCCGCGCTTCCGGAGGCTTCGCCCGCTCTCCTTTCTGGCGGCAGATTATGGTGGATGTTCTGGGCACTCCCGCTACAGTGCCCAATGCAATTGAAGCCTCAGGTCTGGGAGCCGCCCAGTTGGGCCTGTTCGCGCTGGGAGAGATTGAGGACTTCTCCCTGGTGCATGACTGGGTTAAGGCGGGGCAGCATCATGTGAAGCAGCAGGCTGCATTCGAGACCTACAAACGTTTGACACCCATTTACCAAAAAGTGTATCATCAGTTGAGCCGGGAATTTGACGAAATTGCGAAATTCCAGCAGGAACTGCTGTAATTCACAGTCTGCGAGGGGATTGGTGTTCGTGACCATGTTCGATTTGACCGGAAAAACAGCGGTTGTTATCGGCGGCAACAGCACGCTTGGCGGAGCTATGGCTGTCGGGCTTGCCTCTCATGGGGCGCGGGTTGCCGTGGTTGGCCGCAACAAGGAGAAGGGGCTTGCCGTATGCAGCCGGATCGGCGAAGCGGGAGGAGAGGCCCGTTTTTTTGCAGCTGATGCCACACGGGAAGAAGATTTGAAGCAAGTGCTGGCAGAGGTGTTAGCCTGGAGCGGCTGCGTGGATATTCTGATGAATTGTCCCGGCATGAACAGCGCCACTCCATTCTTCGAGCTTCAGATGGAGGAATGGGATGCCATTATGGATATTAATCTGAAGAGTGTGGTGCTGGCCTGCCAGATTTTCGGCAAGCATATGGTGGAGCGGGGAGCGGGAGGCAGTATTATCAATATCTCTTCCGTATCGTCTTCTCCTCCGCTCTCGAAGGTCTTTACTTATTCCGCGTCCAAGGCTGCGGTTAACAATATCACCCAATTCCTCGCCCGGGAGTTCGCCCCGAGCAGAGTGCGGGTGAATGCCATCATCCCCGGGTTCTTCCCGGCGGAGCAGAACCGCCGCATCCTGTCGCAGGAACGGGTGGAGAGTATTATGCAGCATACGCCACTGGGAAGATTCGGCAGCCCGGACGAGCTGCAGGGCGCAGCGGTGTTCCTCGCGTCGGATCTTGCATCAAGCTTTGTGACTGGCGCCCTGATCCGGGTTGACGGCGGATTCGGAGCCATGACGATATAACCTTATTGACAGACAATCATGAGAGCGAAAGGATGAGATACCATGTCAAAGCAGCAAATCGGAGTGGTCGGTCTGGCCGTAATGGGCAAGAATCTGGCTCTGAATATCGAGAGCAGAGGCTTTACCGTCTCCGTGTACAACCGTTCCCCCGAGAAAACAAGGGAGATTCTGGAGGAGAATCCCGGCAAGCAGTTGACGGGGACCTACTCAGTGGAGGAATTCGTACAATCCCTGGAAACCCCCAGAAGAATCCTGATTATGGTCAAAGCCGGCAAACCGACGGATGATACCATTAACCAGCTGATTCCCTACCTGGATCAGGGCGATATTCTGATTGACGGCGGCAACGCCTTCTTCCCGGATACCCAGCGCCGCAACAAGGAGCTTCAGGAGAAGGGCTTCCGGTTCATCGGCACAGGCGTGTCGGGCGGGGAGGAAGGTGCCCTGAAGGGGCCGGCGATTATGCCGGGCGGACAGAGGGATGCCTATGAGCTGGTAGAGCCTATTCTGACAGCCATCTCTGCGAAGGTAAAAGGAGATCCTTGCTGTACATATATCGGTCCGGACGGCGCAGGCCACTATGTGAAGATGGTGCATAACGGCATTGAGTACGGGGATATGCAGCTTATCTGCGAGGCGTACCAGCTGCTCAAGGACGGTCTTGGTCTTGATGCGGCGCAGCTGCATGAGATTTTTGCGGAGTGGAACAAGGGTGAGCTGGACAGCTACCTGATTGAGATTACGGCGGATATCTTCTCCAAGCTTGACCCGGAGACAGGCAAGCCTATGGTGGATATCATCAAGGACACTGCCGGCCAGAAGGGAACCGGCAAGTGGACCAGCCAAAGCTCCCTGGATTTGGGGGTTCATCTCTCCCTGATTACGGAATCCGTATTCGCCCGCTTCATCTCCGCCATGAAGGATGAGCGGGTTGCGGCGAGCAAGGTGCTGAAGGGGCCTGAGGCGGCGCCTCTGGCTATTGAGAAGGAAGCGTTCATAGAAGCGGTCCGCCAGGCTCTGTATGCCAGCAAGATCTGCTCCTATGCCCAAGGCTTCGCCCAGATGAGAGCAGCTTCTGAGGAGTATGGATGGAATCTGGATTACGGCAGCATCGCCATGATCTTCCGGGGCGGCTGCATTATCCGGGCGGCCTTCCTGCAAAATATCAAGGATGCCTATGACCGCAATCCGGAGCTGCGCAATCTTCTGTTGGACGACTATTTCAACAGCGTGATTGTGAAGTACCAGGATTCCTGGCGCAAGGTGGTTGCCGCCGCAGTCACCCTGGGCATCCCCGTTCCCGCTTTCTCCTCAGCCCTGTCTTATTATGACAGCTACCGGACGGCCCGTCTGCCGGCCAACCTGCTGCAGGCCCAACGGGATTATTTCGGAGCGCACACCTATGAGCGTGTGGACAAGGACGGGTTCTTCCATCATCAATGGCTGGAGAACTAAGAATTGCATGAGCAGGGCGGCTATTTGTCCCGGAGGCCGAAGGCTGCCTCCGAGAGCCACTGCTTTAACCGCTGCGCGTCCTGGTCGCCTACCGTACGGTTATTGATCAGCAGCGTGGAAATTTCGGCGAAATAGCGGAAGTTGCGCAAAAGGCGTGGCGGGGTAAGCTCCAGAAGGCTGGGGTCTTCCTCCGCCACCTTTTTTTTGATATATTCGAGTAGCCACACCACATCTTCCCTGCACAGAGGATGATAGGGATCAAGCAGCAGCTCCAGCTTGCGTCCCGCGGCATCGCGGCTGTTTTCTTGGCACATGGCAATCAGGTTCTCCTCTCTGATTTATAAATCTTCTACTATCATCTTTACTAGAGAAATTGGAAATTATTCGTGATTGCCGCGGTTTTAATATGAGAAAGCCACAAGGAAGGGAAACAGGCATGTACAAGAACGTTGTATTGGTAGGCTTCATGGGTACGGGAAAAACGACCGTGGGACGGGAAGTAGCCGGCCAATTGGGCTGGGCTTTTGCGGATACGGATCATTATGTGGAAGAGAGGGCGGGCAGGAGTATTCCGCAATTGTTCGCCGAGCAAGGGGAAGCGTCTTTTCGCCAATTGGAAACCCAAGCGTTGCAGGACTTGCTGCGGCAGGAAGGCCAGGTAGTGTCTACCGGAGGGGGAGCCGTCCTTAGGGAAGAAAACCGCCGCCTGATGCTGCAAGGCGGGTTGGTCGTGGCGCTTAACGCGTCGGAACCGGTGATTGTAGAGAGGGTTCGGGGGGACGGGAACCGGCCTCTCCTGCAAGGAAATGTGGAAGAACGGGTCCGTACCTTGATGGAAACGAGGCGTTCCGCCTACGGATTTGCCCCGCTTCAAATCGATACGGACCTGCTGGACGTTGCCCGGATTGCAGAACTGATCATCCGGAGGCTCAGGCCATAAGCTTGCTTGCGAGCTGCTCCGCAAAGTGCAGCAAAGGGCGGAGTCCTGCAGCTTAACGAAGAATCCTTCTTATGGCTCGCCGTAAGCCAGCATGCCGCCGTACATGTTCTTAAGCCCGTCAACGCCCAGCTCGGCCAGATATTCACCGGCCCGCCCGCTGCGGTTGCCGCTGCGGCAAACCAGGATGATCTCGCCGGATCTTTCGATTTCGTGAAGCCGTACTGGAAGCTCACCCAATGGAATATGCCGTGCTCCCGGAATCATTCCTTCGGCAACCTCCTCAGCTTCCCTCACGTCCACAATGTTTAATGCTTCACCGCGTTCAAGCCGCCCGCGGATTTCATCTGGCATAATCCATTCCACACCTGGCATCTGGGCACCTCCGGCAACGTTGTGTCGGACCTTAAGATCAAGGCCCTTCTGCTTCCTAGCCTAGCCGATTCACGGCACGCAGTCAAATCAACTGTGTGCCTTAGACGCCGCTGCCATGGGTTCCCAAGCCAGAGTTGGTATGGTAAACTGTCAATAACTATTACAGGCCTTGTCCGGCCGTTTGTTGGAGGGTATCCGCTCATGAAAGGTTTCAATGCCATTGTCCGGCCTACCCCGTCTCTTCGGGGTGAAATACAGGCTCTATCATCCAAGAATTACACCACCCGCTATCTGCTGATCGGCGCTTTGGCCGAGGGCACCAGCACGGTCCATTATCCCGCCCACAGCGAGGACAGCGATGCCATGCGCCGCTGCATCCGGGATTTGGGAGCGGTCGTGGAGGAAGACGAAGCCAAGATGACCATCAAGGGCTTCGGGCGTCATCCCAACCCGGTCAAGGAGCTTGATGTGGGCAATGCCGGCGCGGTGCTGCGGTTTTTGATGTCCGTGGCCGCCTTTTGCCCCGATGTTACCTTTGTCAACCAATACCCCGAGTCTCTCGGCAAACGTCCCCATAACGATCTGATTGATGCTCTGGGCCAGATGGGTGTCCAGGTCGGGCACCGGGAAGGGAAGCTGCCCATCACCATCCGCGGCGGGGCGCCGCGCGGCGGCAAGATCACCGTCTCCGGCAGCGTCAGCTCCCAGTTCTTAAGCTCCCTGCTGTTCATGACCCCGCTGCTTGATGAAGACAGCGAGATTCAGGTGCTCCATGACCTCAAGTCCAAGGTAATTGTGGGACAGACGCTGGAAGTGATGGAGCAGGCAGGAATTTTGGTTGCGGCCAGCGAAGATTTAATGTATTACCGGATTCCGGGCCGCCAGCGTTATGCCGCCAAGGAATACGTGGTGCAGGGTGATTATCCGGGATCTGCCGCCATCCTTGCCGCAGCAGCCGTTACCAGTTCGGATGTGCTTGTCCATCGTTTGGCAGAAGGCAGCAGGCAGGGGGAGCGGGCGGTTGTCGATGTGCTCCGCACCATGGGAGTGCCATTGGTCCATGAGAACGGAACCGTTCATGTAACCGGCAACGGCAAGCTGAAGGGCGGAGAGTTTGACGGGGACCATTTTACCGACGGTGTGCTCGCGATGGTGGCTGCCAGTGTTTTTGCCGAAGGGACAACCCGGTTCTATAATGTGGAGAATCTGCGCTTTAAGGAATGCGACCGCATCACGGATTTTGTTACAGAGCTTAACAAGGCGGGAGCCCATGTGGAAGAACGCCAAAGTGAGATTATCGTTCACGGCAAGCCGGAGGGTGTGAAGGGTGGAGTGGAGATTAACGCCCATTACGACCACCGGGTCATTATGGCGCTGACCATTGTAGGCCTCCGTTCGGAGCAAGGCATTGTGATCAAGGATGCCCATCATGTAGCCAAATCCTATCCTCAATATTTCGATCATCTGCTGTCTCTGGGGGCGGACATTGAATTCCAGCCCCAGTAATGTAATGAACGGGAACCCGACTAACCAGAATCCCCCCCAAAGCGGCGCGGTGCTTCCAGGCATATCCGCCTGCCTTTGGGAGAGGAGCCTCCGTATGGGAATGCGGTCAACGCATTTTCACAGAAAAGAGTGATCTTAAAATGGGCAAGCTTTGGAATGTGCTTAAATATATGGCCGGCTTCTTCATGCTGGTGGGACTGGTGTTTTCCAGCGGTGTATTCAGTGTGCTTCTGTATGGCAGAATAACGGGAAAAGAATGGGCCTTTTCCTATAAGTATGTGGAAGCCGCTCCTTATGCCGGCGTGTTGGCGGAACCGCCGTCCGCTTCGCCGTCGCCTTCCCCCGCTCCTTCGGCCCGGCCGGAGAAAAAGGCGTCTGTGCTGCTTGAGGCTCCCATCTACCGCCAGCACCCGGAGCTTCCTTCAGGCTGCGAGATTACCAGCTTGGCCATGCTTCTCAATTATGCAGGGGTGGCGAAAACCAAGATGGAGCTGTTGCCTGATATGCCCCGTGATCCCACCCCCATGACCAAAAAAGCCGACGGAACCCCCGCCTTCTGGGGCAATCCCAACGTGGGCTTCGTCGGGGAGATCACCGGCAAGGGGAGAGGGTTCGGCATCTACCACGGCGCTTTGTTCCAACTTCTGGAGAAGTATCTGCCCACAGCCGTGGATCTTACGCGCGGCTCCTTCGATGAATTGGAACAGCGGCTGTCGGAGGGCATTCCTTCTGTGGTCTGGACGACCATTGATTTCAAGGTGCCTCCTCCCGGCAAGTGGCTGACCTGGGAGACTCCCACCGGACCCATCGAGACCACTTTTATGGAGCATGCGGTTCTTCTGGTGGGCTACGACGAAGAAAGTGTGTATGTGAATGACCCGTGGACAGGCAAGGGGAAATTTGCCGTCAACAAAGCCCAGTTCATTGAGACCTGGGAGGTTATGGGGCAGCAGGCGCTTTCGTATGATCCTGCTTCTTAGGGCGTGTCTGAAAACTCGCTTGAGGGCATCTTCCACTGCCTTTTCGCCCCTGGCTGCGTTACTTTCGCTTGGCCCGGGGTCCCCGGTACGCCTGCGCAAAAGTGCCTTGCCAGAAACGAAAATTCTGTACAATCTGCTCCCCTCGGAGTATCCAACACGCCCTAGTTTTTGCACAGTTCTATCCAATCATAAGGAGGCGACCGGTTATGGCATTTGCCAACCCTGACAGGGATGAAATCAGGAAGATTCTTGAACAAACACGCACCATTGCAGTAGTAGGCTTATCCGACAGTCCGGACAGGACCTCCCATATGGTGGCTGCAGCCATGAAAGACAGAGGCTACCGGATTATTCCCGTCAATCCCATGGGAGGAGATACGATTCTCGGGGAGAAGCGCTACTCCAGCTTAAGCGAGGTTCCGGAACCCATCGATATTGTCAACGTATTCCGGCGCAGCGAGTTCTGCGGTCCGGTTGCCGAGGAAGCGGTAAGCGTCGGAGCCAAGGTGCTGTGGCTGCAGCAGGGGATTATTAATGAGGAAGCGGCGGAGACAGCAGAGGCGGGCGGCTTGAAGGTCATTATGGACCGTTGCATCAAAGTGGAGGACGCGATCCTGCGTCCGGCCAGGCCCGGGCAATAAGGACGTTGTTCTTCCAGAGCAAGGTCCCGCGAATAAGCTTCAACACGGGAGACGGCCTGCTTCAGCCAGGCCGTCTTTTGGCTGGAATCCAAGTGTGTGGAGAGGGTGTGCGGAGATGCAAAAAGGACATGCTGCAGCTGCAGATGAATTGCGGAGGCAGCTGAGAGTGTATCTGGTTATGAGCCTGGACGGTTATGCGGGCAGAAGCGCAGTGGAGATTGCCCGTGCGGCTATTGAAGGAGGCGCAACCATGATTCAGCTCCGGGAGAAGGACAAGCCGCTTAGGGATGTGCTCCCGGAAGGACGACAGTTGAGGGAACTGTGCCGCAGGATGAGCATCCCGTTTATCGTGAACGACCGGGTAGATGTGGCGCTTCTGCTGGATGCGGACGGTGTACATGTGGGGCAGGATGATTTGCCGGGAGTGGAAGTCCGCAAGCTGATCGGACCTGACCGGATTGTGGGTATATCCGCAGGGGATGCGGAGGAAGCACGCTGGGCTCTGGAGCAGGGGGCGGATTATCTGGGTGTCGGACCGGTTTACTCAACAGCAACCAAATTGGATGCCGGGGAGGCTATCGGTTTGGCATTGATTGAGGAGTTGGCCCAAACATCAGGCATTCCCATGGTGGGCATTGGCGGCATTCATGCCGGGAATGTTGCCGGTGTGGTAACAGCGGGAGCGGATGGCGCAGCAGTTGTCTCGGCCATTACCCGCACCGCTGATCCGGCAGGAGCCGCGGCAGGCTTGCGGACCCTGGTTGATCAGGCATCCCGGGAGAGAACGGCCGGGCGTTGAGGTTAAAAAAATATATTTTTTTCCAATCATAAATTCCAACTTGGTGAGGACACTAATAGAGGCTTCGAGAGGACCCAGGCTGACGGAAGCCGATTCCGCCGGCCCTTCGGCGAAGACTAAAGTTCCATCCACTAAAGGAGGATTTCTCAAGTGCATCAATCCCAACCATTCCATACGTCCAATTATCGGGGAAACCAACAAGGTCATGACAATTACCTGAGATCGGATTCCCAATTTCCTTCTTCTTTCTCCGGGACCCAAACCGTGAACTCCCAATATCAAGGCTTCCAAAAGCCTTTCCAACCGACAGGTACGGTCAATTCCGTATATGGACAAGCCTCCAACAATTTCTCCAACACCGGTTCTCAAAACTTTCACACGTCCAACTACCGCGGCGACCAACCGGGTCATGACAACTATCTGCGCTCCGACTCCGCCCAAACGTCCCAATCCGGTTATGGCTCCTCCGTAAGCCAGCAAGCCCGCTATACACCTGTTAATACCTCTTTCACTTCCGGATACGGGAGCAACGGGTATAACCAGAATCAAACCCAATTCGCTTCCCCTAACTCCTTCCACACGGCCAATTACCGTGGAGATCAAGCCGGCCACGACAACTATTTGCGGTCGGATTCCCAGCAACCCGGACAAAGCTCCTATCAATCCGGTGCAAGCAACGGCAATATGGGCGTATCCAACTACAGCAATATGAATACCAATACAGGCCCGCAAAACTTCGGAACTTCCGGATATGGCATGAACAATGCCACAGGCATGTCCCAATCCAATCAGCAAACCCAATTCGTCTCGCCTAACTCCTTCCACACGGCCAACTACCGTGGAGATCAAGCCGGCCATGACAACTATCTGCGGTCAGATTCCCAACAAACCGTCCAAAGCCAATACGGTTCGGGGAAGAACAACAGCAGCTACAATAATAATTTCAACGCCAACAAATTTTAAGACCTGATGATCAAGGTTTCAAACAGCGGGCCTTGAGGCTCGCTTATTCTCTTCACGGAGGCGATACGGAAGATGCAACAGCAAATGAACAGCACCATGACCCAGGACCGGAGTCTAATCGGGGATAAGGAATTGCATTATATCAAGGATTATCTCTCTTGGGAGCTGCTCGCGGTCAAAAAATGCGAAGATGCGGCCAATCGGATGGAATGCCAGCAATTGTCCCAAATGGTCCGCGATATCGGCAAAAAACATCAGAACCACTACAACACCATTCTCAATCAACTGAAATAAAAGGGAGTGACGGCACAATGACAGTAGAAATCGCAATGCCGAAGCCGGCGGGAGAGCCTGAGGTCAAAGGACCGGAATTCAATGACCGGGACCGGCTGAATGATATTCTGACCATGGAAAAGTACATGACCGCAAGCTACAATACGGGCTTAAACGAAATGCAGAATCCGAAGCTTCATGAGACCGTTCAGGGCATTCTGAGCGATGAGCATAACATCCAGTTCCAGGTGTTCGATCAAATGTGGCAGAAGGGCTGGTACAAGATTGAGGCGGCCGACCAGCAGAAGATTCAGCAAGCCTATCAGCAGTTCAACGGCTACAAGACCCAGTTTCCCGTCCAGTAACGCGGCTGTGTCCCAATAATGAACATACGAGAAAGCCCGGATCATTTCCGGGCTTTCTCGTTTCCTTAAGGACGGGAGAGCAGTCCGGATGGCTTCCAATAGTCATACCGGCAGCGGCATCCGGCGTTTTTACAGGAATCTTTGACAAAAAGATGGGTAAGCTATACCATTCAAAGTAGAAGCCAGATGTTAGGGGACAATTTTTATGAATTGGATGGGCAATCTTCAGCAGCTTGGCCGCTCTTTGATGCTGCCAACCATGGCTTTGCCGGTAGCCGCCGTGCTCCTTTGGCTGGGAGTTCTGCCATGGGATGCGGTATCTTTGGGTGAGGTGGGGGAGCTGCTGCAATTTACGGGGCAACTGATCATCTTGTATCTGCCCTATTTGTTTGCAGTAGGCGTGGCCATGGGTCTTACGGATAACGGAGGGACTGCCGCCATGTCCGCTCTGTTGTCCTACTTCATGTTCACGCAGATTACGGAGCGGTTCACGGGAACCGCCATGCAGTTGGGGATATTCGGCGGAATTATGATCGGGGTTCTCGCCGCGTTTTCGTATCACCGCTTCAGGTTTATCCAACTGCCGGAATATATCCAGTTTTTTGGCGGTCCCCGTTTTGTGCCCTTGTTTATGAGCGTGGTTACGATTTTCTTTTCGGGCCTGGTAGTTGCGTTTGGACCTGCTGTCCAGAGGATGTTTGGCGAGGTTGGAGAATTCCTTCTGTCGCTGGGCGGCTTCGGCGCATTCCTGTACGGCTTCGGCTACCGGCTGCTGGTCCCCTCGGGGCTTCATCACATTTTGAACAATGTCTACTGGTTCCAGCTGGGCTCCTTCCAGCTTCCCGACGGGACGATGGTGTATGGTGATATTCCGCGCTTCTTCTCGGGAGATCCCACAGCCGGAACGTATATGGCAGGTCTGTATCCGATCATGATGTTCGCGCTGCCTGCGGTCGCCTTCGCCATTATTCAGGAGGCCCGGGAGGATCTTAAGCCGAAGATCCGCACCACCTTTCTTACGGCGGCGCTGGCATCGTTTCTGACTGGAGTCACAGAGCCCATTGAATTCGCCTTCCTGTTCGTGGCGCCTTATCTGTTCTTCATCCATGCGGTTCTGTCCGGCGCAGCCATGTGGATCGCCGATATACTGAATATTCATCACGGCTTTTCGTATTCGGCAGGAGCGATCGATTTTGTCATCAATATGCATCTGGCTAAGAATGAATGGCTGATTCTGCCCATCGGGATTCTCTATTTCCTGCTGTATTATTTCTTGTTCCGTTACGCGATTGTGAAGTATCAGCTGCCGACTCCCGGGCGGGAGGAGGGTTCGACCATCAATGAATTTGCCGGTGATATTCCCTACCGCTCCACCCTGATTCTGCAAGCGCTGGGCGGGAAGAACAATATCAAGACCATTGAGGCCTGCATTACCCGGCTCAGGCTGACGCTCGTCAATGACAAGCACATGGATATTAATGCGCTTAAGAATTTGGGGGCGGCAGGGGTTATCTCACTTGGCTCAGGGAATGTCCAGGTGGTGTTCGGCACCTTCTCGGAGCTGATCCGCGAGGAGATTGTCCGCATTACGAAGAAGGACATCCGCCAGGTTCTGTTCAATTCTCCGGTTATGGGACGGATGGTTCCTCTTGAAGATGTGCCGGACCAGATTTTCTCCAAGAAGATTGTAGGCAATGGCGTGGCCTTTATCCCGGAGCGCGGGGAGCTTGTGTCTCCCGTCAGCGGCGAGATTACACTGGTTTATCCGTCTCTGCATGCACTGGGCATCACTACCGACGAAGGGCTTGAGGTGCTGCTGCATGTAGGCATTGACACCTCGCATCTGAACGGCAAATATTTCACTTGCATGGTCAAGCAGGGAGACCGGGTGGAAGCCGGGCAGCAGCTGTTGAAGTTCAATCTGAACAAGGTCAGGCAGAATGCCAAATCGCTGGCAACTCCTATGCTGATTACTAACTCGGACCGGATCAAATCATGGAGCTTCGCTCCGTTCAAATCTGTTAAACAGGGCCAGGCATCGGTAATGTCCGTCATCTTGAAGGAAGAACTACAAGCGATTGGAGGTCAGGCTAATGGTTAAAGGATTCGGCGGTTCATCGGGCTTTGCCGTCGGAAGAGCCTTCGTCATGCCATCTTGGGAATGGGAGCTCCCCGACAAAATGGTGGATGTAGCGGACCTCGCAATTGAATTTGAAAAGCTCTACGAGGGAATCCGTTGTTCAAAAAGCGAGATTGAGAATATCAAACAGGATATCTCCGATCTGATCGGGGAGGAAGAGTCCAATATTTTTAACGCCCACCTTGCTATTCTGGAAGATCCCATCTTCATGAATGAGATTCAGGGGCTGATGCAGCGCCAATATAAGGCTGCCGAAGTGGCTGTCAAGGAAACCATCGACAAGTTTGTCAGCATGTTCGATCTGCTGGATGACGACTATATGAAGGAAAGAGCCGCGGATATCAAGGATGTGGGCAACCGGCTCCTGAAGCATCTGCTGGGGGAACTGGAGGAAGCCGATCCGCCGGCTGATGCCCCCTATATTCTCGTGGTCAAGGAGATGAGCCCGTCGCATCTGGCCAGGATGGATTCCTCCCAGGTGCTCGGTGTGGTGACCATGCTGGGAGGGGCGACTTCCCACGCGGCCATTATGCTTAGGGCCATGGGCATTCCCTTCGCCATCGGCATGGAGGGCAAGCTGGCTTCCCCTGTTCAGACAGGGGATATCGTGATCATCAACGGAGATGAAGGAACGGTGATTGTGAACCCCGGGCTTGAGGTTATTGCGGAATATGAGGAGAAACGGGATCACGCGGCAGCCCATCTGGAGAGATTGAAGGGCATTGCACACGTTCCCTGCGTTACCCGCGACGGGGTGAAGATGGAGTTGAAGGCCAATATCAGCTCCGCCAAGGAACTGGACATCGCCCTGAAGAACGGGGCGACTGGAGTCGGCTTGTTCCGTACGGAGTTTCTGTATATGGACAGGGTGACGCTGCCCAAGGAAGAGGAGCAGTATGAGGTATACCGGGAAGCAGCCGTGAAGCTGAACGGCAAGCCGCTGGTCATCCGTACCCTTGATGTGGGCGGGGACAAGAGTGTGGATTTCATGTCATTCCCCCAGGAGGATAATCCCGCACTGGGCTACCGGGCTATCCGCATTTCCCTGGACCGCAAGGATTTGTTCAAGACCCAGCTAAAGGCCATTCTCCGGGCTTCGGCCCATGGCAATGTCCGGATTATGTATCCCATGATCTCCTCAGTCGGAGAGGTGCGCAAGGCCAATGAAATTCTGGAGCAGGCCAAAAGCGAGCTGGTCCGCGAAGGAAAGAAATTCCGGGAGGATACTCCTGTCGGCATCATGATAGAAGTTCCCGCTGCCGTCCTGATCGCCGATATGCTGGCGGACGAGGTCCAATTCTTCAGCATCGGCACCAATGATCTTGTGCAGTATGTGCTGGCTGTGGACCGGATGAATGAGACGGTAGCCAGCCTCTATGACCCGTACCATCCGGCGGTGCTCCGGCTGCTGAAGCAGGTGGCTGATTCAGCCAAAGCGAAGATGATTCCGGTCAGCGTGTGCGGGGAGATGGCGGGAGATCCCGAGGCCATGCCGCTGTGGCTGGGGCTGGGCATCAGAGAGCTCAGCATGTCCGTGCAGTCGCTGCTCACCGTCAAGGAGAAGGTGCTGCACAGTGAGGCCAAGGCAGGCGAAGTCTTCCTGCGCAATGCATTGCGCTGCAGGCTGTCGGAGGAGATCCGGCATGAATTGAACGACTGCTGCCATGAGCAGGAGATGAGTCCGAAGGAGGGGTAGTGTCATGATATTGCAAGGGAAAAAGATATTGGCGTTTACCGACGATGATTTTGAGGATCTCGAGATGTGGTATCCGGTACTGAGGCTTCGTGAGGCAGGCGCGCAGGTGGACTTGGCCGCCGCCAAAGCCGGGCAGGTGTATCACGGTAAATACGGTGTTCCCATTACATCCGATTATGCCTTCTCCGATATATCGTCTGCTGACTATGACGGGCTGTACGTACCGGGAGGCTGGGCGCCGGACAAGCTGCGCCGCTTCGGTGATGTGCTCCGTCTGACCCGGGAGTTCCACGAGGGCCGCAAGCCGATCGCGCAGATTTGCCACGCGGGCTGGGTGTTGATCTCGGCCGGAATCGTGTCGGGCCGGACCATGACCTCCACGCCGGGCATCAAGGATGACCTGGTGAATGCGGGAGCGGTATGGGTGGATGAGGAAGCAGTGGTGGACGGGCATATTGTCTCGGGCCGCAGGCCGCCTGACCTTCCTGTGTTTACGAAAGCGTTCGTGGATGTGCTGGCAGGGGTCTATCAAGGATGAGCATGCTGTACCGGTGGTTTCCCTGCGTTGCTGTGATGGGGGCAATCTTCTATTTCTCTTCCCGGACAGGCGACGATCTTGGCTCCTTGCTGCCCCTGTTTCAAAAGCTGTTCCCGCAGATGGAGGGGTTTGACTGGGGGCACTTCGCCGCTTACTTCCTATTGGCGCTCACTTACGTCTGGGCGCTGGCAGGGGAGCGTCCCGCTCCACGGCATATGGTGCTTGCTGTTATGCTGAGCCTGTTGTACGGGCTCACGGATGAATACCACCAGACCTTTGTCCCCGGCCGGACAGCCGACTGGCATGATCTGCGCAATGACGGAATCGGGGCTTCCCTGGCCATGCTCTCGCTGCGCCTTCCCTGGATCGGTTCGCGGTATGCGCGTCTGCCTCACAGAGTGAAGCACTCATAGAAGAATTTAAGTTTTTGCAGGAATGGCAATAAATACTATGCCGGTTGCGGAAGGAATACAGGCTCCCAAGTCGAAATACGTAAGAAGTGGAGGCGGAAAACGGGCGAGAGCCTCCTCTTGTTATGGATAGAAGGAGCTGGTTTGGTTTGCAAAAGCAGTGCAAGTGCGGCTGTTCGATGGATATCTGCCTTCGAACCGTTATTTATCAAAACAAAGTGGAAATCGAGTATGTCCCGGTTTTTACTTGCGATTCTTGCAACAGAAGCGAAGTGTTCCCGGGGATCAAGCAGGATCTGACCAAACTTATCGGAACGCTCGGGGCCAAGCCCGAGAAACAGCGGATCCGCTTCGATGAAAGCTGCGAATTGGCCCACCTGATGAAAGCTGTCACGGACAAGGAGAACCGGCATGAGCCGGTAGGGAAAATTCTGGAGGAGCGGATTAACGAATTGCTGGACATGCTTCTCTTGTCCCGGTCGCTTGACGACCAGCCTTGGATGGAGGAAATCATGGTGCGGCTATCCCAGATCACCCGGTATACGGTGAGCGCATATGAATTGAAATCATAGAAAGTCACTTTCTGACATCGCCCAGTTGTTCGATAAACAGAGCACTTCCCTCTAGGGCGTGTTGCAAACACGCTCTAGGTTGTTAAGAAGAAAAAAATGATGGAGCCGGCCGATAGGTTGGCTTTTTTGTTGCTTTTTTGATAGTATTATCTGAAAGGAAATCATTTGCAGGAGGTGGGAATAATATGACGCAGGTTCATGAGTTGGCGGCCCCCAAGGATTGGAAGGTTCTCGCAGAAGCTTCGGCCGAGAAGCCGGTATTGCTGTTGAAGCACAGCACGCGTTGCCCGATAAGCGCGGAAGCCTATGATCAATTCATGAAGCATGTAAACAAGGAACCGGTTGCGGGTATGCAGTACGCCCTTGTGCTGGTGGTGGAGCAACGGGCAATCTCCAACGCGGTTGCAGAGGAGCTTGGTGTGAAGCATGAGTCCCCTCAAGTGCTTCTGATCAAGGATGGACAAGTGGTTTGGCATACCTCCCATTGGAGAATTACTGCGGATGCGCTAAAGGAACAAGCGAGCAAATACAGGTGATTCCTGCCGTTCCTGCAGCAGGCGCCTCCGGAAGGTTTCCGTTGCGCGAAGGGATTTTTTATCGTATCATAGCGTTATTATATTGGGAACGAAAATACGTCTACAAATGGAGAGAGCGCACGTGACCGTAACAATTTATGATGTTGCCCGAGAAGCTGGAGTATCCATGGCCACCGTGTCCCGGGTTGTGAATAACAATCCGAATGTTAAACCGCAAACCCGCAAAAAGGTGTTTGAAGCCATTGAGCGCTTGGGTTACCGTCCCAATGCAGTGGCGAGAGGCTTGGCCAGCAAAAAAACCACTACCGTTGGCGTGGTCATCCCTGATATTTCCAATGCTATATTTGCCGAGGTTGCCAGAGGTGTCGAAGATATTGCCAACATGTATCATTACAACATTATTCTGTGCAACGCCGACAAGCGCAAGGAGAAGGAAATCCGGGTCATTAATACCCTCCTGGAGAAGCAGGTAGACGGCCTGCTGTTCATGGGGGGCAATGTAACGGATGAACATATTCAGGCCTTTAAGACGTCTTCTGTTCCCATTGTGCTTTGCGGGACTACGGTGGATGGGGATTTATTGCCTGCGGTGGATATCGATCATGAGAAGGCCGCTCAGGACGCTGTAAAGCTGTTGATTGACAAGGGACACCGGAGCATCGGCATGATCAGCGGAACGCTTCAGGACCCGAACAACGGTTTTGCCCGTTATAACGGCTATAAGAAGGCGCTGGAGGAGGCGGGAATTCCCTTCAACGAGGAGCTTGTGCGCGTAGGCAACTACCGTTACGAATCCGGTATTGAAGCGATGCGGTACTTCCTGGGACTTGAAGCGCGGCCTACCGCGATCTTCTCCGCAACCGACGAGATGGCCATCGGAGCTATTCATGCCGCCCAGGACGGGGGGCTGCATGTTCCGGAGGATATTTCCATCATCAGCGTAGACAACAGCCGGATGGCCTCCATGGTGCGCCCGCTGCTGTCCACAGTAGCACAGCCGATGTATGATATCGGAGCTGTATCCATGCGTCTGTTGACCAAGCTGATGAATAAGGAAAATGTGGACAAGGGCAAGATTACCCTGATGCATGAAGTGATTCAGCGCCAGTCGGTGGCAGAGGTTTAAAGGAGTATAACCGCTCATGTCCTATGGTAAAATTGGCATAATCGGGGCCATGCAAGAAGAGATTGAGCTTCTGGTCCGGGATATGAGTTGTACGTCCCGGCGCACGGAAGCAGGAATCGACTTTATTGAAGGGGAGTTCTGCGGCAAGCGGGTCGCCGTATGCAAGTCGGGAGTCGGCAAGGTGAATGCAGCAGTCACCACCCAGTTGCTCATTCTGGCTTGTCAAGCGGAGGCCGTTGTATTTACCGGCGTCGCCGGGGCGCTGGACCCTGCTCTGGAGGTGGGCGACCTGGTCGTATCCGCGGATTGCATGCAGCATGATGTGGATGCTGCCGCGCTGGGGTTTCCCAGAGGGATAATCCCTTATCAGGAAACCTCCGTATTCGTTGCCGACCCCAAGCTCAGGCAAGTGGCCTATGAGGCGGGACAGCGTCTTTTTCCCGGCCGGGTCAGACTTGGGCGGGTGCTGTCGGGAGACCAGTTCATAGCCGACAAGACTCTCGGAACATCGCTTCACCAGGAGCTGTCCGGAGCCTGCGCCGAGATGGAGGGTGCCGCGGTTGCCCAGGTGTGCGTGATGAACGGGATCCCCTTTGTAGTAATCCGCGCCATGTCGGACAAGGCTGACGGCTCGGCTGATGTCAGCTTTGCCGAGTTCACGGAGCTGGCGTCCCGGAAATCGCATCAACT
Organism: Paenibacillaceae bacterium; assembly: GCA_029256185.1. Classification (GTDB taxonomy): domain Bacteria; phylum Bacillota; class Bacilli; order Paenibacillales; family NBRC-103111; genus Paenibacillus_AR. The sequence goes on along the minus strand of JAQSYI010000053.1, from coordinate 472 downwards.
GGTGGAGGCCATGCTCACGGCGCTGTAGTGAACCCCCATCACGGCGGTGTAAGCTCCATCCCCGCGGTGCAGGCCCATGTAAGCGAATGCTCGTGCAGGTCGGGCTATCAGCCACGTCCCAGCTCCGCGGCCGGGCGAATGTGTCTCAGCACAACTATAGTAATATAAGCGAAAGCCCAGTCTGTTGTGCGACTGGGCTTTTTTACCATACACGCCAGAAAGTATATACTGGCGAGGAAGAGAAAGCTCTTTCTCCGTAATTAGAAGTCAAGTGCCGCAGGTTGAAGATAAAGGTGCTCGGACCGGCATAACGATAACGGAAAAAATTTCCGTTACCAGGCGGTTTTTCGTTAACTCCCTCAAAACTGGGCGACTAGTACAACGTCTCGTAAATTCGTTCCTCATTCTTGAGGCCGGTCCTTCCCGGCTTGCAACGGACCTGAGAGACGCTAATCGGGGGAAAAACGGGGGT
>JAQSYI010000014.1 GCA_029256185.1 Paenibacillaceae bacterium | reverse complement strand
GGCGGTTGAAGGGGCGACCATGAGCCGCTCCACGGTCTGGCGCATCTTGAACGATCACGCCCTCAAGCCCCATCAGCATACCCTGTGGTTGCATAGCAAGGACCCTCACTTCCGGGAAAAGGTGAACGACATTGTCGGGCTGTATCACGCCGATCTTCCCGACGACGTGGCGCTAAGGTTCAACGCCCGGCATGGCAATAAATTTGAGTTCCACTATACGCCGATTCATGCCAGTTGGGTCAACCAGATCGAAATCTTCTTTTCTATCCTGGGCAAGCGGGTGTTAAGACACGGCAGTTTTGTGTCCAAAGCAGACCTCAAGCGCAAAGTGATGAGCTTCATCACGCGATGGAACACGCAAGACAAGCATCCCTTCCATTGGCGCTTTAAGGGTTACTCTGTCTCCGGTCAGGAGGTGGCGTAAGGATGAACCCCCTCATTCTGGAAGGAATCGGAGAAAAGCTGGAAGACACGCTGCAGGAACAAGGCTTGGGGCATCTTCACGTGCGCAAGCATGGCACCCCACTTGGTCATCTACTCGATGGAAGAAGGAGAACGAACCAATCGTGCTCGCTTTTCCTTGGAAAGGAAGGGCCGTCTCTTTCAGCTTGGCGTGTCCCAGCTCATCCGGTCGTTGGGTGGGGCAGATAGCCGAGTAGCCACGCTCCGCCGCGCGCCAAAAGCCCATCCTCATGATAGAGGCTGGACTAGGCGTGGATTTTGTACGGGAGAGCCTACAGAAATTTCCTCTGATTCTTCTTCCCGTCATAAGTAAACAAGACGCTCTTGTCTTCCACAACCGTTTCCAGATGGACGGTTTTGCCCCAAAGCCGGTGCACATAGGGCAGGGTGCGCTCAATATATTTGAGATCCAGTTCAATGCCTTCATACATATGCTTCAGATACATCTCGCCGTTGCCTGTATGATTGCCGTCGGTAATAAGAAGATACGGAAAGCCGCCGTTGATCCGGGAGTAGACCAGTTGGTCACGGATATTCTCCCAGGTTTTATCGGTTATTTTCCACTCTGCGCCCTTCTTCTCGAAGACATACAGATCCAGATCCTCCACCAGCTGCTTGGTCAGATAGTTGCGGAGGAACGAGGTATCCGAGTCCACTTCCCGCACTTCGAACAGTTTGGCCCTGCCTTGCCCCGCCCGGCGGCCGTAGCGGCTCTTCTCCTCTTCAGTGGGTTCTTCCCAGCGCTTCTCGATATCCTCGAATATTTTCAGGCCCAGGTAATAGGGATTCAGGCTGTTTCTGGAGGGTTGAACTACCCCCGAGTTCAGCTTGGCATATTCGATGGTTTCCTCGCTTGTCAGATCCAGCTCCCGCAGGATGCGCTGATGCCAATAGGAGGCCCAGCCTTCGTTCATGATCTTCGTCTCCATCTGCGGCCAGAAATACAGCATCTCATCCCGGAGCATGGTCAGGATATCCCGTTGCCACGGCTCCAGCACAGGCGAGTATTCCTGGATGAACCACAGAAGGTCTTTTTCCGGCTTGGGTGGGAAGCGCTTGGGCAATTGACCGTCATCAGGCCCGGCTGCACCCGCACTCTCCAGCACCCACAAGTCCTCATAGCCGGTCAAGGGCCGGGAGGACGTTTCGTTGCCGGAATCGATGGTGCCGTCTCCATCCATATCATACCGGTTAGGCCGGTAGGGACGGACCAGATCCGGGTCCACATGCTCCTGGATAGCGAGAACCGCATCGATGAAGCTCTCCACCTTCTCCACGCCATGCTTCATCTCGTATTGTCTGATCCGTTCTGCAGTGGCCGACATGCTCTCCACCATATCCCGGTTAGTCTTGCTGAAGCGGGCGTTATTCTTGAAGAAATCGCAGTGAGCCAGCACATGGGCTACGATCAGCTTGTTCTGGATCAGGGAGTTCCCGTCAAGCAGGAACGCGTAGCAGGGATTGGAGTTGATGACCAGCTCGTAGATTTTGCTCAATCCGAAATCGTACTGCGTCTTCATCTTGTGGAAGGTCTTGCCGAACGACCAGTGGCTGAAGCGGGTTGGCATGCCGTAAGCGCCGAAGGTGTAGATAATGTCGGCCGGACATATCTCATAGCGCATGGGGTAAAAATCCAGTCCGAAGCCGGTGGCGATTTCGGTTATCTCGGCGATGGACCGCTCCAGCGCAGCTATCTCATCTTGATGCACGGTGGTTCCCTCCTTTTGTTCCAATCAGGCCATGTCCCGTACTCTGAAAAGTCAGGTTCGTAACAGTTTATGAGGGCGGTATAGAGCTTATTACTTCAGGTGTATTTTTGAAACCAGCCGGCAAGTGTCCTCTGCTGTTGACGAGTGACTGTCTCGATGTTAAAATTTGATTAATTGATCAAATAAAAAATTAAACGATCAATCAAATTGTGGAGGGATTATCTGTGAAGAACAATCCGACGGACAATAGCAAGGAACAGGCGCCTCAATGGCTGCAACGCTTCTTTCCTTTTATCAGTATTTTACTGGGTGGAGCCGTATTGTGGTATTCTTGGTACAGGTATCAGGATATGGGGGAGGAGAACCCGGGCTTTCCCGGTTCCGAATGGCTCAAGCTGGGATTGCTTGCGATTATAGGAGTGGTGCTTTTGACCGCCGCGGTGCTGCATGCTGCGGGCAGTTCCTCGGGTTGGCCCGTCTTCAGGACCGGTTTGTATCTGATTCCGGTGATGCTTATGATCAATCTGGTGATTTTGCTGGTCAGTGTGGTTTATAATATTTTTCAGGGGAAGGCGCAGCCTTTGCTGAAGCAGGTATTTACAGAGCCCAGGAACTTGATTATCCCGATTGTGGTGATTGCCGTGGCAGTACTGGGATCGCTTGACAAGAGGAAGTCTGTGGAGTAAGCGGGGAGAGGCTATGGGGGAAGAAGAGACGAAGGAAGAGAAGCAATCATTTATTGCCGAAGCCCGGCGGGAGCAGATTATGGATGCGGCCATCCGGACCCTGGATGAGATTGGTTACGCCAATGCCAGTCTGGCACAGATTGCCAAGCGGGCCGGAATCAGCACGGGGCTGATTTCGTATCATTTTGCCGACAAGAATGACTTGATGAACTATCTCTTGATGAAGCAGGTGGAGAAGTCCGAGCAGTATATTCTGGAACGGGTTGCCCGGGAGAGTACGGCCTGGGGGAAGCTTGCTGCATTCGTGGAAGCCAGTCTGGCTTATCAAGGCACCTATCCGGCACGGAGCACGGCGCTGCTGGAGATTATTTTCCATGCGAGAACGCCTGAGAACATTCCCTACTATAAATTAAGCGACGATGATGAGGAACATCTGCTTAAGGAACTGCACCGGATTCTTCGCGAGGGTCAGGAAGGTGGGGAGTTCGGGGAGTTTCATGTGGAGGTGATGGCCAGCATGATCCAAGGGGCAATCGGGGAGTACATGACGGCTTCACCGGTCACCAGAAAGCTGGAGCTGGAATTGTACACAAGCGAGCTGCTGAAGCTGATCCGGCTGACTCTGAGAAAATGACCTTGGCGGCCTCGGACCCAATTTGGAAAAAAGTCACAAGGGTACACCGTCTGGATGGTAAAAAAACGCCGGGGTGCGAATGGCCCCCAAGGAGAGTGGGATTATGAAGGTTGGGAATAGTCCGGATTCAACGCAATATAAGGTGATAGTAGGCTCGTACAGTTCTCCGGAGGAGACGGGGATTCATACTTTTGTATTTGACGGCGCCACAGGAACATTGGAGTATGCGGGAGGGACCGGGGGGATCGGGAATCCTTCCTTTGTGACGGAGGAGCTGCGGGACGGGCAGTTGTTTGCGGTGAGCGAAATGTCCCCTGAGGGAGCGGTGGTTTCATATGCCATCGATGAAGCCGCCGGGGTGATGATCCAGACGGGAAGACAGTCTACCAGAGGCAATCATCCCTGCCATCTCCATGCGGACCCCACCGGACAATGGCTGCTCACGGTCAATTACTCCGGAGGCAGTCTGTGCTTATATCCGATTTTGGAAAATGGGGCGGTGGGCCCCTTGTCCGATCAAGTGTTCCATCATGGCAGCAGCGTCAGGGCCGACAGACAGTCATCCGCCCATCCCCATTCCATTATACCGGTGCCCGGCTCTGATCTGTGGCTCGTCCCGGATCTGGGGATGGACAGGCTGTTCTTGTATGAGCTGGACCGCCCTGCAGGGAAGCTGATGCTCCGTTCAGAGACGGTTGTGGAAGGGGGAGCGGGTCCGCGCCATGCGGTGTTCCATCCGCATCTGCCTGTTGTATATGTGACAGAGGAGCTGGGCTCTTCCGTGGGAGTCTATCATCTGAATCTTGCTGGATTGAGTCTGGAGCGGAAGCAGCAGATGAGCACGCTGCCTTCGGGCTGGAACGGTGTGTCCACGGCGGCGGAAATCCGGATTACCCGGGACGGGCGTTACGTCTATGCGTCTAACCGAGGTCATGACAGCATTGCAGCATTTCGTACCGGGGAGGACGGCAGTCTTGTCCTGATTGATACGTATTCCACACTTGGCCGGACCCCGCGTCATTTCAACCTGGACCCGTCGGACCGGTATCTGATTGCGGCCAACCAGCATAGTGACGGAATCGTGGTATTCTCCGTAGCGGAGAACGGGACGTTGACGGCGGTTGGCGGTCCGGTTGCCGTGAACAAACCTACATGCATCCAGTTTTATCGGATATGACGGATTGGCCGGGCTGTCGGTCTGACCAAGTAATGGTCTGACCCGACAAATCGGTTATGTATGCATGCGCAGGATATAAGTCAACTGATGTTCATTAAGGAATCCACAGGTGTCCCTGTGCCGCTCTTTTTCCAAGCTCTGCGCTGCAGAGCTTTTTTTGGTAGATACCGGGGGAGAGGAGCCCTTTCCCAGTAGATTGAGCATGGGCTGCAGGAGTTGGAAATAAAGGGCACGGGATAACATAACTAACGGAAAAAATTTCCGTTACCAGGAGATTTTTTGGAAAAAGTGGGGACTTAACGGAAAAAATTTCCGTTAAGTCCTTCAAACCCGGGCGAATATGCCCTTTTCGGGGCGTTTGGCAGGAGATAACGGAAAAAATTTCCGCTAAATAAGTGAGTAATGAAGAATTTGCAGAGATAACGGAAAAAATTTCCGTTGTGAGCAAGCGGGGCAGTGGAGTGGCAGTGGCAGTGGCAGTGGCAGTTGCAGTGGCAGTGGCAGTAGCAGTAGCAGTGGCGGTGGATTGGCAGTAGCAGTAGCGATGCCAATACCAGTGGCGCGGACGGGACCGCCATGGGGAAAAGGAATACTCCTTTGGAAACGCAAAAGGAGCCTTAGGTTGTTCTTAATGTCCTTCACAGCAGATTGCCATTGACAGGGCAAGCGGCTGATGATAGTTTTGTGTTATCGGTAACTCTAGTTGATGGCAGCATTTTTGTTCATTGAAGGGTGTGTATCCCCAGCTTGCTGCCGAGAGAATCATTGGGAGGGATAATGCGTTTATGGTCAAAAGAATGAAGTGGGAATACCTTGTCTCCCGGACCCCGGATGAGATGAGCCAACTGGGGCTGGAAGGCTGGGAGCTGGTGTCGGTTACTGCAGCGGGCACAGATGAGGCCTTCTATTATAAAAGACCGGCTCCATCGGTCAGCGAAGCGATCACGTTGGAGCAGCGTGCAAGAGTGCTGAAGAAGGGGGAACAATCATGAAGAAGGGAGGCATCCTGCATCCCCAGCTCAACCGCCTGTTGGCGGAGACGGGACATACGGATCTGATTACCATCTGTGACCGCGGCTTTCCTGTACCTATGGGAGTGGAGCGGATTGAATTGGCGCTTGTCCCCGGCCTGCCTACGGTAGTGGATGTGCTGAAGGCGCTGGACGGGGAATTTATTATCGATACCATCATTCTCGCGGAGGAAATGGCTGCAGCGAGCCCGGAGCGGTTCCGCTTGCTTCAGGAGCAGTTTCCCCATGTGCACTTCAAGCCTGTGCCCCATCTGGAATTCAAGCAGATCAGTCCCGATTCCCGCGCCGTGATCCGTACTGGTGATGAGACGGCGTACGCGAATATCATTGTCGTTTCGGGCTAACCCGTGGCCGAAGCCACTGCATGAAGAAGCGTGCCGCCACTTTGGACAGGCACGCTTCTTTTTGTTAGGTATCTGTGCCGTGGCTTTACGCGCCGCAGGCAGATCATGAAATAGGGAAGTGACCCTCTTCAAAGGAGGATATTATTCCAGGATAGGACTCACGCATACGGGTATTCGAAAATATAGCTGCCCGAGCCCAACTCCAGTGTTACCCCTTGTTCATGTTCAGCCGCGCTGTAGATTCCCGTGCCTTCAGCAGGCACTCCATCCGCCGGCTCCCTCACAAGCTCCGCCAACGGTTTGCCGCTTTCTGTCACCTGGCTAAGAACAGCCCGGGGCAGAACAGCGGTGGCAGATGAGTTGGCCGGAACATCCAGCACGATCCGGATGCGTCCGGAAGCAGCGTCTTGCGCCCAGGAGCTGCCCGCTTTGCCGTACATGGTGTCGAGGGATGCACGAGCCCAAGTGAAATCTCCACCCGGCCGGGGAGCAAGCAGCAGCTTCCGGTAACCCGGTGATTGGGGAGCGGCGTCAAGTCCTGCGGCCACCCGGTACAGCCAGTCGCCGATGGCTCCATAGGCGTAGTGGTTGTAGGAGTTCATGTCGTCGCTCCAGAATGTGCCGTCGGTCTTGATGCCGTCCCAGTGCTCCCAGATGGTGGTGGCGCCTTTGTCTACCGCGTAGAGCCAGGACGGATAATCCCGCTGAAGCACAAGCTCATAGGCCAGATCGTTGCGTCCGGCGGCCGTCAGCACATGGCACAGATAGGGAGTGCCTACGAAGCCGGTGGTCAGATGAACCTTTTCCCCGCGAACCAGCTTCTCCAGCTCCTCGCCCGCTCTCGGGCAATCCTTCTCCTCAAGCAAGCCGAACATCAGCGCAAGTACATGGGCCGTCTGGGTAGGAGCGGCCAATCTGCCCCTTGGCGTGACGAATTCCGCCCGGAAGGCTTCCTTGATCAGATTGGCAAGCTGCCGGTATTCCTCCGCCTCCCTGTCACGCTTCAGCACGGCGGATGCTTCAGCCAGCAGGCTGCACGAATAGGCGTAGAAGGCGGTTGCGATCATATCCCTGGGAGTTGCTCCCACGTAGCTGTTCTCCTTGGCGTCGAGAGCGAGCCAGTCACCGAAGTGAAATCCGGTATTCCACAGATAGGGATGCTCCCCTTGGGCGCGGATGTATTCGACCCAGCCCTTCATGCTGTCATATTGCTCCTCCAGAATTCTGATGTCTCCATAGCACAGATACAGTGTCCACGGACAGATGACCGCCGCATCTCCCCAAGCGGAAGAGGACTGGTTCTTGGCCGGACCGGGCAGCGCGTTGGGTATAACATGGGGGATCCCTCCGTCCGGGAATTGATCAGCCTTCAAATCCCGGAGCCACTTGGTGAAGAAGGAGGCCACATTCATATTGTAGGCGGCGGTGCGGATGAACATCTGGGCGTCTCCGGTCCATCCCAGCCGCTCATCCCGCTGGGGACAGTCGGTGGGCACATCAAGGAAGTTCCCCTTTTGCCCCCACAGGATATTATGCTGCAGCTGGTTGATCGACGGATTGGAGCATTCGAAGAAGCCCGTCTGCTCCATATCCGTATGAATGACTTGGCCGCAGAACCGGTCGGCAGCGACCTCCCCCGGGTATCCCTCTACCTGTACATAACGGAAGCCCTGAAAGGTGAAGTGGGGACGGAAGCTTTCCGGTCCTTCGCCGCGGCAGGTATAAGTGATGGTTTGTTTGGCCGAGCGCAGATTGGTTGTATAAAAGTTTCCTTGGGCATCCAGCACCTCAGCATGCCGCAAAGTGATAACTGTACCGGCGGGACCCTCTGCCTGGAATTTGATCCATCCCACCATGTTCTGGCCCATGTCCAGCACCGTCTCGCCCTTCGGAGTACGGATGACGGCTACCGGCGTTAGCTCCTCTACTATCCGGCAAGGCTGATTCTCCTGGGAAATGATATGATCCTTGACGAAATCGAAGACGGAGACCGGGTTCCAGCCGGCATCATCATATCCGGAAGCGGACCAGCCGGCAAGCTCCAGCCGTGCGTCATAGGTTTCGCCGTGATAGATCTCGGACATGAGAATCGGGCCGGTGGACCACTTCCAGCCGGGACCGGATTGAATAAGCTCCTCTTGTCCATCCTCATAGCGGATATGAAGCTGGAGCAGGGCCGCCAGTTGGCTGCCGTATATATCCTTCTGATCCTTCCAGCCCAGATTGCCCTTGTACCAGCCGTTGCCCAGCACAACCCCCAGCGCATTGGCACCTCCCGCAAGCTGCCCGGTGACATCATACGCCTGATATTGCAGCCGGTGGCCATAGCTGGTCCAGCCGGGAGTGAACTCATCATCGGCTATCCCGCGGCCGTTCAAGTAGAGCTTATACAAACCGAGCGACGTGGCATAGAGCCGCGCCTCCTTGACAGGAGCCGACAGGGAGAATTCCGTCCTCAGGTATGGAGAGGCTTCGTCTGCTTGCAACGCTCCCATCCATTGGGCCGTCCAGCCTTCAGGTCGAAGCAATCCCGTTTCCCAGAACGCGGCTTCGCTCCATTGAGACGCTTCCCCTCCCCGGATGACAGCCATAACCCGGTAATAGTAGCGGGTTCTAGGCAGCAACCCGCTCCCCTCATACTCTACGTGCAAGGATGCATCCGACTCCACAAGCCCGCTGTCCCAGATGTCCCCGCCGCATGCAAAGGTGCTGTCGAGTGATACCTGAATCCGGTATGATTCCTGCCAGATTCCTCTTCGCTCCGAGCTTAGCTGCCAGCTGAAACGGGGCTTGGGCGTATCCAGACCAAGGGGACCGCTCTTGTATTCGCAGCGTAATTTGTGCACGGTAATTGGCTTCATGCTCTTTTTCCCTCCGGATGATTCCGAATTAACTACACCCTCAATATACCTTTCTTTCTTCGAATCTTAACCGGGTTATCCTGACATTATATACAGGTAAACATGACATTCGCTCACTAATTTCAACTTCCAGGCTTAGGGCGAGTTTGCAGGCTCCGAGGGGCTTTCTCACAAAAATGCACTGCGGGGCATTTATCAGAGGTTTTTATGCGCAAAGGAAAAACCATTATATTACATTTTATTGGTTTATGAATTTTTATATAATTAAAAGTTGTTATATCCATTATTTAACATGGAAAAAAACGAAACGAATATCCATTTCAAGTATATTTAATTATAACTTATTATAATTAAATATTGCTAAACCAACGTGTATATACTATAATCACAACTAAATAAATTTAAATATTACTGGATATATCATTTTTTTTATTAATATAGCTTCATATATTAAAGCAAAGGTGGAGAAGGAAGATGAAGAGAGACAAGATGAAAATTGCCGGAATTGGAGCAGTTTTGTCCGCAGCAGTTCTGCTGGGAGGCTGCGGAGGTACAACCGCCGGCGATCCGCAGCAGGCGGCCGGACCAAGCGCCGAAAGCAAGGCCAGTCCTGCGGCTGCGGTGACTCCGGCCGCCAGTGCTGCCGCCACCCGCACCGTTACTGACATGGGCGGCCAACAGATCGAGCTGCCAACCAAGATCGAACGCTATGGGGAATCCTGGTTCGCCCATAACGAAGTGGACATTATGGTGGATCAAGCCAAACGGATGGTAGCCACCAATACAACAGCCAAGACCTATCCCTGGATGTACCTGGTGGCCGAATCCATGAACAATGCCCTGTCCACCTTTGGCACCGATTATAATCTGGAGGAATTGGTAGCCCGCAAGCCCCAGCTGGTGTTCGCCTCCAGCAATGCAGATGCGGAGAAGCTGAAGTCCGTAGGCATTCCGGTGGTCAATGCCATGTTCTCCACTTATGACGATATGAAGAAGTCCGTACTGATGACAGGTGAGATTCTGGGAGAAGAGAGCCTGAAGCAGGCCCAAAAGTACAACGGCTATCTGGACGGCAATATTGCCAAATTGAATCAGGTGCTTGGGGGGCTAACCGACAGCCAGAAGCCTTCGGTTCTGCACGGCAGTGTAACCGGCATGACTGTGGACGGCAAAAATACCATTATTGACGCATGGATCAAGCTTGCCGGCGGGACCAATGCCGGAGCGGAGATTGACGGCAACATGAAGGCCGCATCCATGGAGCAGATCTTGCTGTGGAATCCCCAGATCCTGATTGTGCCTACCAAGGCTGACGCGGAGAAAGCCAAATCCGATCCCAACTGGTCCAAAATCGATGCCGTGAAGAACGGCAAGGTCATCATTAATCCCAAGGGTGTGTTCAGTTGGGACCGTTACGGCGTGGAAAGCGCACTGCAGATACTGTGGGCGGCCAAGCAGATTCACCCGGACAAATTCGCCGATCTGGATATCAACAAAGAGATCAAAACCTTCTATGCCGATTTCCTCAACTACAGCCTGACCGATGAGCAAGTGCAAAAAATCCTCAACGCTGAAGCGCCCTGACCATGAAGATCATTACGGTATCCGGCCCGCCCTCGTCGGGGAAAACATCGGTGATCGGCAAGGCAATAGCAGCTATGGAGGGGAACCGGGCCCTCGTCGGGGTGGCCAAGTTTGACTGCAGCTCGGCGGCGGACAAAGAGCAATATGCGGATATGGGCATAACAGCGAGAGTGGAGCTGGCCCAGGATGTGTGCCCGGACCACTTTTATGTAAGCCGTCTGGAAAATCTGGTTCAATGGGGGAGAAGCAAGCAGCTGCAGGTTCTGATTACCGAAAGCGCCGGCTTATGCAACCGCTGCTCCCCCCATATCCGGGAATTGCCCGCCGTATGCGTAATCGACTGTCTGTCCGGCTTCCATACTCCGCAAAAGATTGGCCCCATGCTGGCTCTGGCCGATGTGATTGTCATTACCAAGGGGGATATTGTCTCTCAGGCCGAACGGGAGGTTTTTGCCTCCAGAACAGAAGAAATCAATCCCAATGCGGAAATTATGTTCGTAAACGGCATTACCGGGCAAGGCGCCGGTGAACTGGCGGGCTTTATGGCGGCGGCGGGAACCCATGATTCGGTTGCCGGCAAAAATCTGAGGTACTGCATGCCTTCGGCCGTCTGCTCCTATTGCTCCGGAAAAACACGCATCGGCGCACGATGACAGGAGAAGCCCATGGAAACCATTGAGAGCATCACCATCCTTGGCGGTATGGACAAGTCCGGCGGCCGGGAGGAGTTGGAGCTGACCATCCGCTCCGGCGAAATCGCCTGCATTGTCGGTCCTACCGGCTCCGGCAAAAGCCGTCTGCTTGCAGATATCGAATGTCTTGCGGGAGGCGACAGCCCCACCCGCCGGAAGGTGCTGGTGAACGGCGGGTTGCCCGGCCGGGAACTGAAGAAAGCTTACAAAAACAGGCTGATCGCCCAACTGTCGCAAAACATGAATTTCATTATGGATATCTCCGCCATGAAATTCATCATGATCCATGCGCAGGCCCGCATGGGGCAGGCTGGCAGCTGCGCTGCCCGGGAGCTGGCGGATAAAGTTATCGCTTGCGCCAACGGGCTCTCCGGCGAGAGCTTTCTGCCGGAGACGCCGGTGACCCAGCTCTCGGGAGGCCAATCCCGCGCCTTGATGATTGCCGACACGGCTCTGCTGAGTCCCGCCCCCATCGCCTTGATCGATGAAATCGAGAATGCCGGAATCGACCGCAAAAAAGCGCTGGAGCTCTTGGTCAGCCGGGAGAAGATAATCCTCATGTCCACCCATGATCCCATCCTGGCGCTATCCGGCCATAAGCGCATCGTCATGCAGCATGGCAGAATCCGGGAGGTGCTGGAAGCAGCGCCGGAGGAACGGAGCAATCTGGCGGCCTTGGAGCAGGTGGACCGGCGGCTCACGCAATTGCGGGAGGCCATCCGCAGCGGTGGGCGCATTGCCGGTGATATGAAATCTTATTTCTCATTGGAAGGATGAGTGAGCCATGAAAATCAGAACAGATTTCGTAACCAACAGCAGCTCGGTCAGCTATATCATCACCATGGACCCCAAGGTGGTGGAGAAGTTCAACAAGCTGGACAACGAAGGGGAAGCAGAAAAGAAAAAGGTGATTCTCAGCACCCTGGTCCAAGATATCACTGCAAACGGCACTCCGCTTGAACTGGACGGCCGGGAGGTCTATCTCCGGAAATACCAGATCCGTCCCAAAAGCGACACCTTATTCGACACCGCCTTTGATGAGCCGGAAGCTGTGGATTTTGCCGCTCTCAGTGAAAAGGAGCTGTGGAAGTACATTTACGGTGAATACTTTGTTAACCTGCGGATTGATTCGGAATACAAGGGCTTCTCCTGCCTGCTGCTTCCCCATGAGATGCCGGAAACCCGCAATGTCATGATCATCATGTCCGACTATGTGGTCCAACTGATCAAGAAAAACCACTTCGATACCATGTCCCCCCTGCATCAACGGGTATTTACCGCGCTTTATGACGATATCTCCGCCGGGACGGCATGTGAGGTGGAGGAATCCAAGCTGTTTATGAAAAAGTACCATTACCATATCAAGAACGACTGCCTCTTCGACGACAGCTTCGGCATACCCGTGGAGAATGTGGATTTTACCCAACTGAGCCATGAGGACTTGTGGAAATATATCCGTGGCGAATGGTTCTTAAACGGCCGCCTCAAGTCTGAGCTGAGAGGCTTCGCCCTGCTGCCGGTTGGAGGGAAGAGCCAATGATCAAGCGCCTGCATTCTCCCGCTTACAACTTTGTGGGTGATTCCATCACCGGCATGACTCTGCGCTGGGGAGAGATTGCAACGCATAACCCGGTTCAGGCTCCATGGCCTGAATTGGCAGATATTTCCATAAGCAACTATTGCACCAAAGGCTGCGACTTTTGCTACCGCGACAGCACGGCCAAGGGCAAGTTGATGTCGGTGGAGGAGTACGGGCATGTGCTGGATGAACTGACCCATCCGGAATACGGGCCTGTGTTCCAGGTGGCGCTTGGCGGCGGGGAGCCCCTGGAGCATCCCCAATTTCTGGAGATCATTCAGACCACAGTGGATAAGGGGATCATTCCCAATTTTACCACCAACGGCATGCCCTTGACTGCAGAGACTGCCAGCCGCCTCACCGGATTGGTGGGAGCGGTGGCAATCTCCGCAGGAAGCATACGCCAGATTGACCGCAGCAAGCTGGAATTGCTGATGGACGCGGATATCAAGGCGAATATCCATTTTGTACTCAGCGACAGCAGTATTGACGATGCTGTGGAATTGCTGGAGGGCAAGCACAATGAGCTCTTGGACGGGGTGAACGGGCTGATCTTTCTCACCTACAAGCCCAGGGGACGGGCCGGTCTGGAAAATGTTCTGCAGATGGACGAACGGTTTCACCGGTTCCTATCGCTGGCCGGGGATAACCGCTGCCAGGCCCGCATCGGCTTTGACGCCTGCTTCGTACCGCCGCTGCTCCACTATACCTCCATTAATCCGGATACGGTGGATTCCTGCGAATGCGGTTTTTTCTCTATTTATGTGGATGAGCACAGCACGGTCAAGCCCTGTTCCTTCAGCAATAACGATCAATACTCTTATAATCTGAAGGAGCTGTCCTTCTACGAGATCTGGACGGAGAAGCTGGAAGGCTACAGAACCGGGATTCTCGCCCGGCAATGCACTGCCGAATGCGCCAGCCGGAGCAATTGCCGGGGAACCTGTCCGTATTATCCCGCTTTGCAATTCTGCTCCGAATAGCAAGGCTCACTACAGTCAGGGGATGAATAAAGATGAATTCAATCCAAAATGCGCTTCCTGCCGGAAGCTCCAAGCACAATGAGGCGCTGCGGGAGGCAGAGCTGACGCAGCAAGCCTATCTGCAAAGCTACCGCAAACAGCGGCGGAAATCCATGGTCTTCTTGACGGCCTCTGTGGTGCTGCTTGTGGTGCTGTTCGCCGCCTCCTTCATGATCGGCAAATATCCGATTGCGCCTCTGGAGGTGTTCAAGATCATTGCCTCCCGGTTTATCGGCATAGAGCGGACCTGGGATGATTTTCAGGAGGTAGTGGTATTCAATATCCGCCTGCCCCGGATTCTGGCCGCCATCGGCGCGGGAGGAGCGCTGTCCCTGGCCGGAGCGTCCTTCCAGGGCATCTTCAAGAACCCCATGGTTTCCCCCGATATTCTGGCCGCCTCCTCGGGAGCCAGCGTAGGTGCGGCGCTCGGCCTGCTGTTGGGTCTGGACAAGGGGTGGGTTCAATTGGGAGCCTTTCTCTTCGGCTTGGGCGCAGTCGCCTTCGCCTACACCATGAGCCGGGTCATCGGCCGCGGAGACAATATGGTTCTTTTGCTGGTGCTCTCCGGCATGGTGGTCAGCGCCCTGTTCCAATCGGTAATCTCCATCATCAAATATATTGCCGACCCGGATTCCAAGCTGCCCGCCATCACCTATTGGCTTATGGGCAGTATTGCCAAGGTCACTTACGCCGATCTGCTGGGTTTTTTCATTTCCTTCGCGATTGGCACCATCCCCCTGATCCTGCTCCGCTGGAGAATCAATGTCATGTCCTTCGGTGAGGATGAGGCCAAGGCCATGGGTGTCAACACCAATATGACCCGCATCATCATTATCGCCTGCTCCACCCTGCTTACCGCTTCTGTTGTGTCCATCAGCGGCACCATCGGCTGGGTGGGCTTGATGATTCCCCATCTGGTCCGTTTTATGGTGGGACCCAACTACAAGGTGCTGATCCCCGCTTCGCTTTTGGTGGGAGCCTCCTACCTTCTGCTGGTGGACAATCTGGCCAGGTCGCTGACCTCTTATGAGATCCCGCTGGGCATATTGACCTCCATGCTGGGTGCCCCATTTTTTGTAATGATTCTGTTCCGCAAGAAGGGACAAGTTGTGTAGGAGGTGGCGGCATGCTGTTTGAAATGCGGAATATGACCTGCGGGTATGGCGCGAAGAAGGTGCTGGAGGATTTTTCCGTCCAGGTAGACCAAGGCGAGGTGGTTTGCCTCCTGGGTCCCAACGGTGTAGGCAAAACCACCATGTTCAAATCCGCCCTGGGCTTTCTGAAGCCCCTCAAGGGTGAGATCCTGGTGGACGGCATAAAGAAGGAAACACTGCCCAAAAAAGAATTTGCCCGGATGGTCGGTTATGTTCCCCAGTCACACGAGCCTCCGTTTCCCTTCCGGGTGATGGACGTGGTGGTTATGGGAAGAACCGCCCATCTGAAATCCCTGGAGTCTCCGGGAAAGGAGGACTATCTACTGGCCCATCAGGCCATCGACCAATTGGGCATCGGTTACTTGAAGGACAAGGTATACACCCAGATCAGCGGCGGTGAGCGGCAGATGGTCCTGATCGCCAGAGCACTGGCCCAGCAGCCCAAGCTGTTGATTATGGACGAGCCTACGGCCAACCTGGATTTTGGCAACCAGATCCTGGTTCTGAAGGTCATCAGGCAGCTTGCCGCAAGCGGCCTGGGGGTATTGATGACCTCCCATAACCCCGACCACGCTTTTCTCTGCTGCACGAAGGTGGTCTTGATTACCCGGAGCAAGCAGGTTATCACCGGCCCTGTGGATGAGACTATCACCAAGGAGAGCCTGTTCTCGGCTTATGGCGTGCAGGTTAACATTGTGTCTGCCAGGGATGAAGCCAGCGGCGAAGAAACACGGACCTGCGTACCCGCATTAAACCGATGACATCATCTGACAGGGAGGGAGCCAAATGACGAGCAGATTGCCCCAGAATGCATTGCGGATCGGCCTGCCGGCAGGCAGAAGCGGAATCATGTCCGCCCTGGCCCTGATCCCCGAATGCTGCATCCTGTTTGTCGGGCCGGCGGCATGCACGCGGCACGGTCTTCTGGCCATGCTGTATGCCAAGCGGAAGTACGCCCATCTGTGTCCCGATGAGACGGATATCACGATGGGAACCTACATTCCGCTCATTGCCGAAGCGGCGGAGCTTCTTGTCCGCAAGGACGGAGCCAAGGCAATCGTGCTGGTCACCTGCTGCCAGAATGCGCTGATCGGAACGGACTTCACCATGATCCTGGCCGCAATCGAGAAGCTGGGAGTACCTGCCGCCCATGTGGAAATCAACCGTCTGGATATGTTCCGGCCGGCCAATGGCAGACCGGTTGTGAGCGCCACTATGAGTGAGATTGCAGGCCTGTTCTGGCGCAAGGCCGCCCTGCCCCCGACAGCAGCTTCGCCGAAGGCCGTCAATTTCCTGGGCAGCATGTCTCCTCTTTCCCCCGGAAACGATGTGGCGTCTATCCTGGAAGCGGAGGGCTACAGCCTCCGTCATGTGTCCGCCTGCCGGGATTTCTCCGCATTCCTGGAGATGTCCCGGTCAGCGCTTAATATCGTAACCGAGACGGAGGCCCTGTCGGCCGCCCGCCAGATGGAAAGCGCACTGGGCATTCCCTGGGTGGATATGACCTTTACCCTGTTGGCGGATAAGGTGGAGGAGCAATACGCCCTGATTTCAGACAGGTTGAACATTCCTATGGACTGCCGCGGACTGCGGGAGCAGCTCAACGGGAAAATCCGCCGTCTCCGGAAGCTGATCGGCCCAACTCCGATCTTTGTGGAGGAAAGCCGGATTCCCGCTCCATATGCCGCTGCCCGGTTTCTCCTGGAAAACGGCTTTCAGATCGGCGGCATCCAGGCCAACCGGCTGTCGGCCAGGGAGCCGGAGGCAAAAGCCTGGATACAGGAGCATTGGCCCCACATTCCGCTCTATTCCGCTCCCCTGCCGAACCAGGCAGGCAGCTCTTCTTCCTCCGGCAGCCGCTTCGGCCAATTAAGACACCAATACCGTCACCCGCCTGAAAGCTATCTGGGGTATACGCGCATTATCATGGTTTTGGAAAATTTGGAGGAACAATACAGACAAATGAGGTCAGGGGCATGAGAAAATTGTGGAGAAGGCTTCCGCCGCCGTCACCCGATACCTCCGGTGTCGCCAATGTGTTCTATGGCATGAATGGCTTGGTGGTATTCGACGATGTGCAGGGCTGTGCAACCAACTACAGCATCTATGATGAATGGAGAGATGCGGGCATTCCCAACAATATCCATCCGGCCAAAATAACCAATCTGGATGTGGTGATGGGAACTGGCAGGCAACTTAACAGAAGAATTGACGAGCTGCTGGAATTGATGCCCAAGGCAGAGTTCATTATTCTCGGCGGGAGTCCGCTGTCAAGCTTCATCGGCACGGATCTGGATGCGGTCTGCCGGAACCTTACCGGCAGATTGGGCATTCCTGCGGCTGCCATTCCCGTGAGCGGACACGATTATTATGACAAAGGCGCCCAGCGGGCCTTGCTGGCTCTGGGAGCCATGATGCTGAAGGGGGAGCGGCGGGAGCTTCCCAAGTCCGTTAATCTGCTGGGGGCCCTCACCCTGAATCTGGACGAAGCGGCCGTTGCCGGGCTTAAGATTTGGTCAGCCGGCAACGGCCTTACGGTATTGGGCAATTGGGGCGGCAATGAAGAGACAGAGCGGCTGAGCAACGGCAAGAACGCCTCCTGCAACCTGGTCATCTCTCAAAGCGCCTTGGGGCTGGCCAGAAGGATGGAAGAGGAATACGGCATTCCGTATGCGGTAGGCTTCCCGTGCGGTGTTAAGGCAGCCGAAGTATTGGCTGCGGCATTAACCGGTGCCCCGGGAAGCGGCCGTTCTTCAAGCGGCAGCGGCCCATGGGGGAGAATGCTCGTCATCGGTGAGCAGATTCTCTCCAATTCCCTCCGCAGCATGCTTTACGCCGATCTGGGCGCAAGCCGGGTGGATGTAGCCAGCCTGTTTGCCATGGACAGGGCGTACATGGAGCAAGAGGATATCCGGATTCAAGATGAGGAAGAGCTTTGTGCCCATCTGGCCCGGACCTCCTACGATATAATCATCGCCGATCCGTTCTTTGAGCGGTTTGCCCGTGAATGCGTCCATTCTCCCTCCTTCGTTGCCTTGCCCCATACGGCAATATCCAGCAAGCTGTTCTTGGAAGAATTTCCGCCGCTTACGGGTGCGCAGGCAGTCCGGTATTGGCAGGAAGCGTTGGACGCGGCAGTGCTGCAGAGAAGAGACGGGGAACACGCCCCCATCACAGAGTACATACCTTGATAACTGGCAAAATCTCTTGCCGTTTGGTAAAGTGATTGTGTCGGGGAGCAAACGTATGGCAATAGTATGGAACAACTCCTGGCGTACTTCAGGAGAAAGGAATTGCATATGGAGCAGCATAATGGACACAAACTGGCAGGCGCTCTATTTTATTCCCAGGAATTCCCGCTGTTTGTGAACCGGGCGGAGGAGACCTTTGATTTGCGGTACCACTTTCATGATTTTGTGGAGATCACTTATGTGGCGGAGGGCAGAGGCTTTCACCATGTAGGGGAGGATACGGTAGAGGCCCGGCAGGGAGACCTGTTCATTGTTCCCGAGGGGGTATCCCATGTGTTCCGGCCGGGATCATCTGACCGCAAGCAGCGGATGATGGTCTATAACGCGGTGATTGGCCAAGGGCTGTGGGAGATGCTCAGCCCCTTGTTCGCTCCCGAACGGGGTATTTGGAACAGCATCTTCTCGCAAGGGCAGGAGGAGGAGTCCGGCGGGCGGCCCGAGTCCGGGAGTACCGGCGGAAGCGCCATAGCCAATCCGGCTTCCCCGCCAGCCCCGCGGGACTGGATTATCATCCGCAACCATGGAGAAAGCCTGAACTCCCTGTTCCAGGAATTACACTACGAATTCAATTCGCGGGAGCAGGGGAGGCGGGCTGTGCTGCTTTCCTGCGCCATCCGGCTCCTGGTGCTGATCGACAGGTGCATGAAGCGCAACGGACAATGGGAAGTGCGGGAAGCGGACCTGAGCGGTGTGATGGATTATATCCGGCTGCATTACCGGGAGCCCCTTACCCTTGCGGGGCTTGCGGCCAGATGCGGGCTGAGCGAGCGTCATTTCTTCCGCTTATTCAAGCGGCGTACCGGGCAGACCTTCTCCCAATATGTGCAGTCGGTCAGGATGGAGGCGGCATGCAAGCTGCTCCGTGAAACAGACATAAGCATTATTGAAGTAACCGAGGCGGCAGGCTACCGGGACACGGATTCCTTCTACCGGGTGTTCAAGCTGTGGACCGGCTGCACGCCCGGCGAATACCGGAAGCAGCGGGATTAAGAGGTAACGGGGACGCCAGGCACCGGCACTTTTTCCGCCGAAGGAAGCAAATGGGAAAGATGCTGCAATTACACCGGCAAAAACGGACAAAACGCCCCTATCCGAAGCTATTTCCTTCCTTACACCCTCATCCAACTGTGGGCAAGCTCTATCGGTTTGCCGTATAATGGTACTGCATGTTTAGAATATCCGCAGCTGCCTTACTTTCAGATCCAGTCTGAGGCGGCGCCAGAAGCAGAGGAGAGGAAAGTATCCATGAATGTAAAGCTGAATCTTTTTCCAGGGGGCCTTGCGAAAGCGTTAACACTAAGCTATGATGACGGCCGCGACCACGACAGACGTCAAGTGGAGATCATGAACCGTTATGGCATCAGAGGTTCCTTTCATCTGAATTCCGGATTCTTCGGGAGGGAGAGGTATATTACTGCAGAGGAAGTGGCCACCCTGTTCCGGGGTCATGAGGTGTCCGCCCATACCTCCACCCATCCTTTCTTGGAGATGACTCCGAGGGAAGGAGTGGCAACCCAGCTGCTGGAGGACCGCGCCAAGCTGGAGGCGCTGTGCGGCTATCCGGTAAGAGGCATGTCCTATCCCTTCGGCACCTATAACCAGGAGGTTCTTGCTGCTCTGCCTGCCCTTGGCATTGAATATTCCCGGACCACCCGCAGCCACGGCGGCTTCCATCTCCCCGAGAACTGGCTGGAATGGCATCCCACCTGCCACCACCGGGATATGCTGAAGACCGGCGAGGACTTCCTGAACCTGGAGCAGCGCCATCCCCGCATGCTGCTGTTCTATCTGTGGGGCCACAGCTATGAGTTCGAGAACAATAACAATTGGGAGGAACTGGAACAATTCTGTGCCATGATGGGCAACCGGCAGGAAATCTGGTATGCGACCAATATTGAGATTGTGGATTATATCCGTGCGGTTAAGTCGCTGCGCTTCTCCGTGTCCCAGACGATTGTCTATAATCCTACCGCCACCGACGTATGGATTTCCGTTGATGGAGCTCCTGTGAAAATAACCGCGGGACAGCAAATCAGGTTGGGAGAATAGCAAGTTGGGAGAATCATAGAGGAGATTCGACCACTCCAATGCAGGTCTTTCGGCATATCTTGTACTATGGGACCTTGGCGTAGAATCATTCAAGCCAAGCTCCGTTTTTATAGGGGGTGCAGCAGGATATGCCGGATGAAACCAATGAAGTGTTGCAAAGGTTGACCAGGGTGGAGACCAAGCTGGATATGATGAATTCAGCGAGGGATATTGGAATTGAGGCCTTGCAGAATTCCCGGGCGCTCCAGCAGAGGATGGATGAATTGCGGGATGAGGTAAGCAAGCTTAGAACCAAGCAGCTGGAGAACCAGAAGTGGATGATCGGCCTGATGATCAGCGCAGCCGGGCTTATGGTGGCGTTCGCCGGTCTCATTCTGAAATTCTAAAGCGGAGAAGGTTATCCCGGGGCCCCGTAAAGGGGAGGGCCGGGATAACCTTCTTTGCTTAACCCATCCCAGAAAGTATAGCATGCGGAGGATGAGAGTCCTTTCTGAACCTATCAGGATAAAATTTAAGAGGAGGCGGGGAACTTTCAGTAGGCCGGCGTACTAGGTGTGCAGATTGTGAGGCCAAGCAACGATCCGGGGCCGATCAAGCGCCCCGAGCAACGATCCTTAACTAATCAAGCGCCCCGAGCAACGATCCGGAACCAATCAAGCGCCCCGAGCACCTCTCCAACAGGCATAGTGGAAAAAATTTCCGTTATTGGGCGATTATTCGATAATCTGAGAGAAATAACGGAAAAAATTTCCGTTATTCTCCGATAGATGGGGGAAAATGCTCTTTTTTCGGGGAAAACAGGGAGATAGCGGAAAAAATTTCCAAAAGAGCCAAAAGAGCCAAAAGAGCCAAAAGAGCCAAAAGAGCCAAAAGAGCCAAAAGAGCCAAAAGAGCCAAAAGAGCCAAAAGAGCCAAAAGAGCCGGCTTTCCCCTCTGCGAAAAACCTGAAAAAAGGACCTGGCCAAGATAAAGGCCAGGTCTTCCTCATGAACAGGCGCAGCTGCTTACATAACAACCTCCACCAAAACGGAGGCCTTATCCGGATAGGCAGGTATGATCTGCCCTTCGATCAGCTGGCCGTCCACCCGGATGGACTGGACACCCTTGCTTGCATGACTGCGGTTCTCCACGGTGATCCGGTACTCGCAGCCCCTGAACTTGCGGTTGACCGTGAACCGGTCCCACTGGGCAGGAATGCACGGATCAATGCGCAGCCCTTCAAGCACCGGCTTGATTCCCATGATGTATTGGGTGGCGGCCACGTACATCCAGGCGGCCGTTCCTGTCAGCCAGGAGACGTTGGCCAGCCCGAACTTGTCGGACTCCGGCCCGAACAGGTTGGAGGCGTAGACATAAGGCTCCGCCTTGTAGCGGTTGATACCCGCCTTCTCCATGGCCACCCCGGGAATCAACTGGCGGTAGTATTTGTAGGCTTGATCCCCTCTGCCCAGCAGGCATTCCGCGATAATGGCCCATGTGTTGGCATGGCAGAATACGGCGCCGTTCTCTCCGGTCCCCTTGTTGTAATTAGTCAACGGATCGGCAGGGTCGGGGAAGGTGGTGATGGAAGGATGAAGCTTCTTGATGCCAAGCTCCGTGTCGAGAATGTCCCGGACACTGTCCATAGCCTGAATTCCCTTATCCTGGTCGGCCATTCCCGACATGGTAGCCCAGGTCTGGGCATTCAGCCAGATCTTCGCTTCATCATGCTCATCCGTGCCCAGGAACCTTCCGTCGTCCATTACTGCGCGGCGGAACCACTTGCCGTCCCAGCCCAGGGAATTGACCAGCTTGCGCTGCTCCGCATACAGCTCTTCATACCGGGCGGCATCTCCCGGCGCGCCTGCCAGTGGAGCCAGCTCCTTCATCTTGAGCAGTACGACGCCCAGCTGCATGGCTGTCCAGATGCTCTCTCCCCGGCCCTTGCGGCAAACCCGGAACAGCTGGTCGTTCCAGTCGGAGCGGAGCATCAGCGGGAAGCCGTTCGGGCCCAGCTTGGAGGCGGTAAATTCAATTGCTTTTTTCAGATGCTCATAGATGGTGCCTTCTCCGCCGTCATAATAGGTAACAGCTTCCTGCAGGAAGGAGGCATCTCCGGTCTCCGCGACAATGTCCCATACGGCAAGCGCTGTCCAGAGATGGTCGTCGGAGTGGATGCTGGTAACCGGGTCCCAGCCCTCCGTCGGAAAGAAGTAGTGGTTCACATGTCCGTCCTGGTACTGCTGGGTGAGCAGCAGCTTGACCTTCTCCTTGGCGGCCTGCGGGTCGAAGGGGACTACAGCCAGAATATCCTGCGCCGTATCCCGGTAGCCTACGCCGCGGAAGGTTCCTGTAGCATAGAAGGAGATATTGCGGGAGAACTGGAAGTTGCGCTGCGCCTGGTACGGGTTCCAGACGTTGATCATCCGGTTGGCTTCCTCATCGGGCAGCCGGCACTCCAGCCGGCTCAGATAGCTGCTCCAGTTCTCACGGAGAGCTGCGAAGGAGCGGGCGACAAAGTCCTCCTCACGCGAGAGGTCAATGGCTTCGGCGATTTCTTCTTCATTCATGGCCGCTCCCAGGAAAACGTTGACGGTGCGGGTCTCACCGGGCGCAAGCGTTAGCTTGAACTGGAGCGCACCGCAGGGGTCGCCTCCCAGCAGCGTAGAGCGGGTACAGCCGCCTGCCTCAACCGCCGCGGGATTGGATTCGCTGCGGTACGTGCCGATGAATTCATCCCGGTCCCCGTCATAGGAATAAAGCGGCGTATCCGCTGCGAAATAAATGAGGGGCGTTTCATCCGGCTTCGGCTGGTTCTCCACGCCGTACTTGTAGACCAGCGCTTCCTTCTCATGATATTGCACGGAAACCTGATGCTTGTTGTAGCATTGCCACTGCAGCTCGCGCATGAATTCCATCATGCCGAACTCGGCGTAAGCGTATACGTTCAGCTCCTTGACGGCATCGCTGTTGTTGGTCAGCGTCAGATTCCATATCAGGGAATTGGCGTAGGGACCCACGAAGTAGACGGTTTTGGCTGCAAGCCCGTCCTGCTGGGCTTCGAAGCGGGTGTAGCCCATGCCATGGGCGCTTTTCCACTGCTCCGGCTTGCTGAAGGCCGGCTCGTAGGTGGGGCACCAGTAGCTTCCGGAAGCGGCGTCCTGCAGGTAGATGTACGGACCGGAGCGGTCCGTAGGCAGATGGAAGAAGCGGTAGCGGGTGATCCGCCAGATCTGGGGCGATTTATAGAAGGCTACGCCCCCGCCCGCTTGGGACATCATGGTGTGAAAGGTGCCGTTGGACAAGTAATTCATCCACGGGGTAGGGGTGTCATGGCGCTTAAACTCTACTTCCTTGGCATCATCGGCAAAATCGAAGTAGCTGCGAAGCTGGGCATTAGGGGCGGCGGATGTGCCGGCCTTCTGCTGATGGTCGGTGGTCTGGTTCATGAACAAACTCCCTTCGGTTGTTGGATTGGATGTCCTGCTGCCGTTATGCCTGGAGCACCAATTGAATTTCCAGCCAGATGAGCTCGCGCTCCCCCGGCTTGTTCCACATGATGAAGTGGGGGTGCATCACCTCGCCCCAGTTGGCGGGGGTGTGGGAGGTGGCCAGCTTGCCCTGGTAAGGCGCCGGCTCCACCGTGGCGGGGCGCTCGGAATAGAAGAACATCAGATTCTCATGCAGGGCAATGATGCCATATTTGTCCCCGTCGCCGGGGCGCTCCTCCTGATACTGGTAGTGATAGAAAATGTAGCGTGCCGCATGCTCCGGCTTCAACCGGGCCAGTCTTCCGAACGGTGTTGACCCGGGTGTGGTGCGGGCCCAATGCTCCCCGCTGACCGGCTGCTGATAGTGGAAAATATCCAGCATAGGCACCCACAGTCTCGGGGCATCCGCTCCGGGCCATGGCGCGAGGCATGCTTCTGCATCCGGAAGCAGAAGCTCGGGCGCAATCTCCTCCCCATGGCATTCGTAATACAGGAATAGCTGGTTCCCCTGGCGGAACAGGCTCAAATTCGTAACCCTTGCCTGCTCCATTGAGACCTGAAGCTTCGGCAGACTGCTGTGGAAATCATACTCCGCATCCGCTCCTCCGCGGCATTGTGCTCTGTATAGACTGCGCTGCATAAGTCACCTCCGAATAGGACTGTCACTATCATGTTATCCGATTGCAGGAGCCTGCGCCTTGACGATAATGCCCTTCTTTAGCACAATAATGACATGAGAATACAAGCGGATTGAAACCGGCCAACGACAAAAAACGGCTGCCGGTTCATGCAGCTTTTCTTCCAATTGCCGCAGAACAACGGCTTGCAAAATAAGGGTGCTTGCTCTATATTTAAGAAAAATTACGAGAGCGTTTACATATGATGTGGGACGATACTCTTGAGGAGGGTTTTATGATGAAGCTCAGCTTTACCGGCAAGGTTATGCTTGTTTATGGAAGTATATTGGTATTGATCATTTCCCTGACCTTTTGTTTTTTTTACCTGGGAACAGTGGGGGGACTGCAGAAGCAGCTCAGAGAGACCAACGCGGCCCTGCTGAAGCAAATCGATCAAAGGATTGAGATGGCTTTCCGGCAGGTGGAGAAGGATCTGTTGGCAATGACCAATGATCTGGAGTTCGTTTATTTTATGAATGACAGCTATATTGATGATGCTGAGAAAAAAGCTAATTTTTTCGGCTTGAATACCAAGCTGAGCAATTTCATGAGCAACAACTCCCAATTCTCCTCCATCTTCGTGTATTCGGATGTAAGCGGCGATATCTTGACAGAGAGAACCTTCATGAACAAGGAGATGTCCGAGAATAAGTGGCTCATCTCTTATTTGGGGATGGAGGGTTATTTTCAATGGCTGCCTACACACCGGATCTGGGACGGCGTTGGCAACCATGATGTGATTACCCTGATCCGCTCCTATCCTGCTCTCAGCGCTCCAGGCTACCGCACCGGACTTCTGGCTGTCAATATGACAGAAGATGTGCTCTATCAGATGATACATGATATTTACGAGGAGGATTATACCGGACATACCTTTATTATTGACAGTACGGGACAGGTTGTTACCCATGACGATAAAAGTATGCTCTACAGCAATGTAAGGGACCAGTCTCTGGTCAAAAAAATCCTGTCAGGGCAGGAGAGCGGCTCCTTCAATATGAGGATTGACGGAGTGAAGCAGACCGTTTTTTACAAGACGTCTCCTTATGTGGGCTGGAAAATTGTCAGCGTTGTGCCGGAAAGCCAGGTATACAAGGGATTGACCGTTACCAGGTATGTGCTGATGGGACTCGCCGCAGGCATGTTCATGATCGCATTCGTCATTGTCTTCTTTATCAGCCGCAGAACGTTCCGGCCCATAGATATCCTGATGGGCAAGCTGTCCGGCAAATACCGCTCGGGCGGGCAGAACCGGGAAGCATCGGGCAGATACACAGGGCTGTCTTATTTGGAGACGGTCTTTGAACAATTGTTTGTCAATCAGGAGCAGTTGGAGACGCAGGTGCGGGAAGCGAAGCCGGTATTGAAGTGGCGGATCATTATGGACATGCTGACAGGCTACCGCTCCAATTATCCCTCTGTCAGGCACCAATTGGAATATACGGGTGTCCATCTGTATCCCGAGCAGTTCGTGGTATGTACGGCAGAGATAGAAAAGGAAGGGGGGATGAACGGCAAGGACGAAGCCCTTTATACTTATGCCTTATGCAATGTAGCCGAAGAAATTATCAATATGGAGAATGCGGGAGCGGCAATCGACCTGGGAGGGGGACATGCAGCCATTCTGTTCAGCTTCGGCGATGGGGATGAGGTGCGGAATTCCCTGCGGGCTATTGCCTTGCTTGAGCATATCCTTGATGTAATGAAGCGGCAGATTGGCTTAAATGTAACGGCCGGCATTGGCCGGTGCTATAAGGAAATGAAGCAGGTTTCCCTGTCTTATGAGGAATCCCGGCAAGCTTTGGGATACAAGATGGTAACAGGGACGCATACCGTTATCTCCATTGAGGATATCCAAATCCCCGGTACTCAGGACTATTACCGGATGGTCCAGAGGATCGATAGAATTCTGTATGAGCTGAAGGAGACCGATCTTGGGCAAATGCGCTCCTTGCTTAGAGAGACCTTCGAGGAAGCGGTGAGAGGCAATCTGCCGCCAGATCTGATCCGCCAGTTCTCTTTGGAGTTAATCATGCGCTCTATTCAGACGGTAGAGTCCACCGGAATAGAAACGGAAGAGATTATGGCGGAGATAGGCAATGTGCACGAACGAATCAAGCAATGCGAGAACTGGACACAGACAGAGCAGCTTGTTGATGAATTGCTGGAGAAAATGGCGAGAGTAATCCAGGCCAGGCGCAATCAGCGCGGGGGAAGCAGCACGATAGAGAAAATTCGACGGTACGTACGGGAGAATTATCACGACAGCGAATTGTCACTGGAGAAGCTGGCCGATGAATTTCATCTCAACCCCACTTATATCAGCAAGCAATTTAAGGAATATACCAACGGCAATTTTATCGATGAGCTGATTGAAATCCGCATTCAGGCGTCCAAGGAGCTGCTGAAGGATAAGAATCTGAAGGTGGGCGATATCTCCAACGCGGTGGGCTATACCAACAGCCGCAGCTTCATGCGCGCGTTCAAAAGGTACGCGGGGCTTACCCCGACAGAATACAGAGAACGGATTCTGGGTCAGGATTAAGCCCAGTCTGCACCAATCCAAAGAAAAACGACTCCTTGCTTAAAAAATGCTACCACCCATCACAAGAGTAATGCATGCATACACAAAACGAATCTGTTGGCGAAACGGATAAAAGGAGGTACGCTAAATGCAAGCAAAGCAAACAATTCAAGAAGCAGCGCGTTGGCTTTAAGTTGCTGTCCATGAGCATCGGAGGCGCGACGCCGGGAGATTTCAGAAGGGACGGAGGAATTGTGGGAGAAGGCTTATCTATTGCAGGCGAGAGCAGCACTGCCCCGGCAAGCGGCGTGCATGCTGCATCATCGGCAGGGAGAAAACGGATGCTCAAGAAGCTGAAGCAAGACAAGTCGCTATACGGAATGCTGGTTCCTGTTATTGCCTTTTATCTGCTGTTCAAATACTCGCCGATGGTGGGGGAAATGATTGCCTTCAAGAATTACCGTTTTGTTGACGGAATATTCGGAAGCGAGTGGGTGGGGTTCAAGCATTTTCGGATGCTCTTTGAGAGTCCGGATTTCTGGAGAGTATTACGGAATACCCTCTTGCTCAATATATACAATCTTGCATTGGGCTTTCCGGTTCCCGTATTGCTTGCCTTATTGCTGAATGAAGTGCGTGTCGAGGGGTACAAGCGTCTGGTGCAGAATCTGCTTTATATCCCCCACTTTATTTCGTGGGTCGTGTTGGGGGGGATTCTTATTGCGCTGCTCTCGCCCAGTACGGGAGTAGTTAATCTGATTCTGAAGGCAATAGGATTGGAGCCCATCTATTTTATGGCCAACTCGGCCTGGTGGCCTGCAGCGTATACGCTGTCTTCCATTTGGAGAGAAGCAGGCTGGGGCACCATTCTGTATCTGGCAGCCATGTCGGCGATCGACTCGCAGCTGTACGAAGCGGCCAAGATCGACGGCGCCGGCAAGCTGAGGCAGACCTGGCATGTTACACTGCCGGGCATCCGCAGCACCATTGCCATACTGCTGATTCTCCGGATGGGAAGCATGATGGATGTAGGGCTGGAGCAGACGCTGGCATTACAGAACGATTCCGTACTTGATGTGGCCGATGTAATCAGCACATATGTTTACCGGGTCGGCTTGCAAAATATGAACTACAGCTATACGACGGCGCTTGGGCTGTTTCAGGCATTGATAGGCCTCATCCTTGTAGTCGGTGTCAACAAAATAATCCGGTTATTTGGTGAAAGGGGCTTGTGGTAAGATGCGAATGCTTAAACGCGGGGAAGCCCCCCTCTCCTTGGCGGCTAATTGCCTCAACTATCTGTTTCTGGGCCTGCTGTCCCTTGTTACCCTCTATCCGTTCTGGTACGAGGTGGCGGCTTCCTTCAGCAGCAGCCGGGCCATTACGGCCGGAGAGGTGTTCTGGTGGCCTGTGGAGTTTAATACGGAAGCATATAAGCGGCTGTTTGAAGACGGACAACTGATCAGCGCCATGTTCAATACAATTCTTGTGACTGCGGTAGGAACAGCCTTTAATATTGTCATGACGGTTCTGGCAGCCTATCCCTTGTCCAGGAAAAGGCTGTACGGCCGCAATACTCTCGTGCTGTTCATTACTTTTACGATGATTTATGCCTCTGGCCTCATCCCCAATTTCATTCTGGTCAAAGCTCTGGGGCTGATGAATTCTTATTGGGCACTATGGCTGCCGGGGCTTATCAGCACATACAATATGTTTGTCATGAAAAGCTTCATGGAAGGATTGCCTGATGAAATCGAAGAGTCCGCTTCGATTGACGGAGCAGGGAATTTGCGCATTCTGGTTCAGATTATGCTGCCGTTATGCAAGCCGATTGTGGCGGCCCTGTCCCTTTTTTATGCAGTGGGCTGGTGGAATTCCTACTTTAACGTCATGCTGTATATTTCCAAGTCCGGTCTGCAAACCTTGATGCTCAAATTATATCAGATGATCAAGCAGGTGGATGAGAGCCTTCTGAACAGGGGAGGGGGAAGCGAAGGGGTTATGACCGTTACGCTGACTCCGGAGGGAATTAAGGCAGCATCGGTGGTCATTGCCATCACGCCGATTCTGTGTGTATATCCGTTCCTGCAAAAGCATTTCGTTAAAGGCGTATTGATTGGTTCGGTCAAAGGGTAGTATCAAGGGGCTGCATAATCGCTCTTGATATAGGATGTTCAATATCATCTAGGGGGATGAAAGGAATTGGTGAAATCCGTTCAAGCAACAGCAGCTTTGATGGCGATATGCATGACCATGACCGCGCTTGCGGCTTGCGGCAACGAGGAGCAAGACGGCGCTTCCGCCACAGCTTCACCCGGAGCATCGGCGGCTTCGGGCGCAGCAGCGGGGCCCAAGAGGGAAATCAGCATCTCTATATTCGACCGTGGTCAGGTCCCGACCGAGGAGGGAAGCTATGAGAGCAACCGCTGGACCAAATGGATAGACGCAAACAGTCCTGCTATTGTAAAGTGGGTGCCCGTTGCGCGGAACGAGGCGCAGGTGAAGCTGAATACGTTAATCGCTTCGGGCAGCGCACCTGACCTGATCTGGGAGTACGACCGGAACTACATCGCTCAATTGGCTAATCAAGGCGCCATTCAGCCCATAGGCGAATACGTGGAGAAATACAGCACCACCTACAAAAATTATTTGAAGGAGCATCCGGAGCTGAAGCCGTTTATCACGATCAATGATAAGCTGTATGCGATAACAAGCCTCCGTGGAGAAGAAGCGATTGCCAACCACGGGATGTGGATACGCCAGGACTGGCTGGATAAGCTGGGGTTGAAGACACCCGCAACCGTGGAGGAATTGGTGGATGTGGCCCGCAAGTTCAGGGATAATGACCCTGACGGCAACGGCAAGGCGGATACCGTGCCCATCACCTTCAACGGTAACGGCAACCTGATTATGCGCAGCTTGTTCCTCACTCATGAGACTCAGTGGTACCTGGAAGGCGACAGACTGCAATTCGGCAGAATCAACGACCGGTTCGCCGATTCTCTGGCTTTTCAGAAGCAGCTGTATGAAGAGGGTTTGATTGATAAAGAATTTATTACGGACAAGAACTTTCAACGCTCCAGCCAATTTTTTACCACGGGCAAATCAGGCATATTCATGGGCTCCTGGAACATGGAGAATATGTTTATGGATCTGAAGAAGAATGTTCCGGATGCAAGGATGAAAGCGCTGGAGCCTGTAGCCTCCAAATATGGCAAGAACGGATTGTATCAGGAAACCCCGGCCAATATATTGGTTGCCTTCAACGCAAGTATGAAGGAGGATAAAATGGAGACAGCCATCAAGTTCCTTGACTGGATGCTGGAGACAGGCTGGAGGCCGCTGAAATACGGGGAGGAGAATGTCCATTACAAGATGGAAGGGGATATTCCGAAAACCATTGATGCAGCCGTATTCCGCAAGGAGGTTAGCTATGCCGGCGAGTATGCGGTAGTCAACAAGCATGGGCTTAAAGCGGAATGGTTTCCTGTAATGGCGGCAACGGACGCCTTGTCCCAGGAATACGCCAAGGAGAAGGCGGAATCCCTGAAGGTTGCGATGAAAAATGAGTTCCGCCGGGATATTCCCTTCAGCCCGAGTCTGCCGGAGCTTACCCAGTTGCTTGCTACTCTGACTCCCATCGCCCAGCAAATTGAAGCCAAGGTCATTACGGGCGGGTCCGCGATGAGCGCTCAGGCGGGAATAGAGGAGCTGCGGAGGGAGTGGAAGCGGCTGGGGGGAGAGAATGTGGAACGGCTGGTCAATGACTGGTATAAGGAAAACAAGGAGCAGCTCCAATAAATTCAATGCGGCTGAGCCGCCCAATTCCTCGCATCCCGTAAAGCCTCACCTATTTCCGGAGGATATACGGGCTATAATCCAAATTTGGAGGGTGTGTATTAATGAAGCGGAAATTAATCGTATGGATGATGATTATGGCATTGATGATCAGTGCTTGCCCAATCGCTGCATTGGCGTCCGAGAACGAACCGGTCTTGTATCAGCAATTCAATGAAAGCTTCGATAATGGCTTGATGGCTTGGAAGATCAACAATGGCGCGGCACGGATTACGGATGCCGGCAGGCTGGAGCTTCAGAATACCACCGGCACCAATGATGTGACAATCATCGGCAGCGGTGCGGTCTGGCAGGACCAGACCTTGCAGCTTACCTTCAACAGGAAGAATGCGCAAGGCAGCAACTTCACCTCCATTACTCTCCGCCACGGGAGTCCGAATAATCTGATGCTGCTCTTCAGGGATAACAGCATCAGCTATAAGCTGGGGACCATGCCGGCGGAGGCACAGCTGTCTGCTTACAAAATAGACCGAAACACGGATTATGATTTGAAGATTGTTGCCAAAGGCACGGAAGCGAATGTACAAATTAAAAAGTCGGCGGAGACCGCTTACCAAAGCGTCGGCACAATCAGAAACATTCCTGCCGGAAAAGGAACATTGAAGCTGTATACGTATCAAGCTGCCGCTGAATTTGATAATATCGTGATCTTCAACGACCCAACCAGCGGCCTGTTCCTGAAGCATAAGGTTCTTACGGCCAGCCCGGGAGGGACAATCAACCTGGAGCTATTGAACACCACGGCCCAGCCTCTTGTGTGGACCAGCTCGGACCCCGCTACCGTTACTGTAAGCGCATACGGTGAGGCTGCCGTGCTCAAGAAGGGGAATGCCGCGATTACGGTCTCTACGGCGGATGGCGCCTTATCCGATACCTGCCAGATTATAGGGGTTTCGCTGTTAACGTCCATTGCATTCTCCCCTGCGGCATTGACGTTGGAGGAAGGAGAATCCACCAATCTGGCAATTGTTTATACTCCTTCGTCGGCAGATAACAAGACGCTGATCTGGAGCGTTGCGGACAGCTCCATCGCAGAGCTTGTTGGCCAGGCCTCCAAAGCCAGAGGAATAAAAGCCAAGAATGCAGGGGTGACCATGATCCGGGCAGTTACTCCGAATGGCGCAATTATGGCAGAGCGCTTGGTGACGGTAACAGAGAAGGCGGTTCCAACACCCACTTCAGCCAGCTTTAAGGCTGAGGGAGCACCCAATCCCATTCCCTTCGGCATCTATGGCATGCATTATACCTTGGTGAACAGAATCAACAGCTGGACGAATTATAATCCTCCCAACATCATGGACAGTATGCGGGATTTGAAGATCCAAAGCCTTCGCGGGCCTGATGGAACACCCTCCAATTATTTTATGGCCAAGGAAGGCGTCACCATGTCCACCCAGGACCCCCGATACGCGGGCTTCTACGGCACCAAGTCGGCAGGACTTGATTCTTATTCCACCATCAAGCCGGGATACAGCCCGCTTACCCCGGCGGATATCTATTATGCGCCCAACGAGCTGCAAATTCCTTATCTCTACTGTGTCAATGTAAGCAGCCAAAGTGCAGCGGAAATTCTGTCCATTCTGGATGATATCAAGCAGGTTACCGATAGCCCGGTCAATCTGGAGTTAGGCAATGAGCTGTACGATACGTATGGTATGATGCCCTTTGTGACAGTGGATGACTATGTGGCGAAGGTCAGGCAAATTTACACAGCCGTCAAAGAGAGATATCCTGACACCAAGATCGGTATTGTCATTCTGACCAAAAGTATGGAGCAGCGCATTATAAGCGATCCAAATAACCAGCCCTATGAGGGGATGGAAGTCGATTGGGGAAGCACCTTCCTGGGAAGAATCTTCAACTGGAATACTACTGTTGCCCAGAACGCCGCTTATTACGATGCTGTCATTCCTCATGATTACACGAATCTGCCTTCGGTTAATGGTCTGACCGCTGATGATGTAATGAGCCATCTGTCCACTTACACCAAGGAAACCTACGAAGGTTTCGTGGAACAGGCCGCACAGTTCCCCGGCAAGGAAATGTGGGTGTCGGAATGGGGGGCTATTCCGGAGATTCTGTTCAGCGAGTCAGACGCCGGGGAAAAAGCAAGAATGCAATTAATGCGGACTCCCGGCTTTGCCATTCATTATATGGAGCGGCTTCTGACCATGATTCAGACGGGAGTCATTCAATATTCCAGCTATCATACGCTGGTGGACGGACAAGGCTTTGGCATACAATCAGGGAATAAATTTCCTGCTTATTACACCTTCAAGGGGATGGGGCAGCTATTAAGCGAGAACAGTCATTATTATCCTGTTAAGCTGACTGAGGGAGTGGTCAACCACAATAAGCTGCGGTTCACCAATGAGACGGTCTACCATGACGTGGAGGAGGTAGGAGTCTGGGGCTTCGGCTCAGAGGCGGGGATTACCCAGGCCGTGTTTATTAACCGTACCAATCATCCGGTGACAGTGGAGCTGGAGGAAGCGCAACTGAAGCCTGTATGGACCTACGGCAACGGGGATGATCCTATTCCGGATTTGGCGGTTGCGCCGTTTGCGACTTTTCGCGATTTCCCTGTTGTTAACCCTGAACCCATTATTTCCCAAGGAGAATATGCGGAGAGTATGGTGATTGCCCCCTATACAGCGGTTATCGCCGATATTGCCTTAAACCCGTAGCCGCTCCGGCCAATCCGCAGCAGGTGAATGCTGTCGGCGGAGACGGCCAAGTGACGGTGAGCTGGGCTTCGGTTACAGGTGCAACCTATTACAATCTGTATATGTCCACGGTTTCCGGACAGTTCGGGAAGAAGCCGGTGGACAGCGTTACGGACCGGGTGTATGCGACGGCGGACGGTCTGATTAATGGCACGGAGTATTACTTCGTGGTCAAGGCCGGAAATCCGGGCGGCTTGAGCGGCGCCTCGAACCAAGCTGAGGCAAAGGCCGGAACCGCTCCGGGAGCACTCGCTCCGGGGCGGCAGCTCTGATTCAGAGGATATTGCAGGGGTCCGGCTTGATCTGGATCATAGGTAGGGGTCATCCGTCATGCGCTAAGGTGCGCAGAAGGATGACCCTTTGTTCAAGTTTCGAAAGAAGCGGCTCGCCTTCGAATACTCCTACTGGAAACCCGCGGTGAAGGACTGGCACTTAATGGGCGCAGCCTCCGCCGCAGACATGGGCATTGGGGCAGGAGGGCCGTTCCGGCGACCTGCGGGATGAAATAATCCCCAGGCTCTTGAAGACGGGATCAAGCGCATTGCTTCCGCACACGGGACAGCTAATCCGCTTGTTCTCCCGGTCGCTCATGGAGGCCATCAGGTTGAACTCATGGCCGCATTGGCATTTCAAATCATAGGATGGCATAGGTTTACCTCGCAATAGGCGTTTTTTGTTATTGTACCATAATGCATCCTGATGGAGATGTGCATTTTTGGCGAACGCTGTGCGGGGTGGCGGTTGGGCTGACGGGCAGCGACCTCGGTGGCGGTGGTGTGGCTAGACGGGCAGAAAATCGGTCACGCCGGTTAGCTGCCGCCGCGCAGATTGCCCAAAGCAACCGCTTCTCCGGCAGCGGGGATCACTTGGCCGGTCCCGCGGCTTGCTCCGCTTAAGGGAAGCAGCGGGAAGAGCAGCTCCGCCACCCGGTAAGCCTCCTCCAGATGGGGATAGCCGGAGAGCACGAAGGTTTCGATGCCCAGTTCGGCATATTCCTGCATGCGGGCCGCGACGGTGCCGGGGTCTCCTACAAGTGCGGTGCCCGCTCCGCCCCGCACCAAGCCTACGCCTGCCCACAGATCGGGACTGATCTCGAGCCTTGTCCGGTCCCCCTTATGCAGCTCCGACATCCTGCGCTGGCCTACGGAGTCCATCTTGGCGAACACCTGCTGGGCGGAAGCGATGGTTGCATCATCCAGATGGGCAATCAGACTGTCGGCCGCCCTCCAGGCTTCCTCCCGGGTCTCGCGGACAATAATGTGCAGACGGATGCCGAAGCGCACGGACCGTCCTTGCTCCTCTGCCAATCGACGGACGGCAGCGATCTTCTCCCTGACCTGCCGCGGCGGCTCTCCCCAAGTGAGATAGACGTCGATATGCTTGGCGGCTGTATTCAGCGCCGCCTCCGACGAACCGCCGAAGTACAGCGGGGGATAAGGCTTTTGCACCGTGGGATGCAGTACCTTGGCTTTGTTTACCTGGATATGCTTCCCGGTATAAGTGACCTCCTGCTGCTGGATGGCCTGCTTCCAGACGGACAGGAATTCATCGGTCCGTTCATAACGCCCGTCATGATCCAGGAAAACTCCGTCTCCCTCCAATTCCTCCGGGTCCCCTCCGGTTACCACGTTCAGCAGCAGCCTTCCTTCCGAGCTTCGGTCGAAGGTAGCGGCCATGCGGGCAGCCAGGGTCGGGGACATGAGATCCGGACGCATGGCCACCAGGAATTTGAGCCTTCTGGTTATGGGGATGAGGGAGGAGGCGGTAATCCAGGGGTCCTCACAGCCTTTGCCGGTGGGAATCAGCACTCCCGTATAGCCAAGCCCGTCGGCAGCGGTGGCGATTTGCCGGAAGTAATCGGGTGTAGCCGCTCGGGCGCCCACGCGGGTTCCCAGATACCTGCCGTCGCCGTAAGTGGGAATAAACCAGAAAATGTTCATGAAAGAGGACTCCTTTTCGCGTTGTTTGCAGACGGGAAATGTACGGGACAGATATGTTAATATACTTATCCAATAGGAATAATAAACATTATTGATAGTTCTGATCTTATCAGTTCATTTCCCGTTCTGTCAACGCCAACAGGGCTATAACCCCAGTAAAGAGCCGTCCAGTTGAAGATCCATGATCCGCTTGATCATAACCGCTGCCTGAGCACGGGTGGCAGATGTATACGGGTGGAAGCCGTTATCCGGGAATCCCTCCATAATCCCGGAGGCGGTCATGCGTTGCACCGCATCCTTGGCATATCCGGCAATGCTCTCCCGGTCGCTGTACGGAAGGGGGGCGGCGCCTGTCGTCCTCCCCGTTCCTCCCTTCAAATAATCCAACGCTCTTAGAGCCATCACGGCCGCATCCTGTCGGGTTACCTCCAGACCAATGCCGAAGCTTCCGTCCTCCCTGCCTTCGGCAATCCCCAACCGCTGCGCATGGGCTACTGCCCCGTAATACCACGCTCCCGCAGGGACATCCGTAAAGGCCGCTTCCGTCCGGCCGTTGACATCAATCTCCAGCGCAAGCAGGAGCATCTTCAGAAATTGCTCTCTGGTTACCGCTTCTTCGGGTCCGAATCCGCCAGGGGCTACCCCGTCCGTGATCTGCCTTGCAGCCAGAAAGCTGACAGCCGATTGCGCCCAGGGAACAGCTTCAAGGTCTGTGAACAGGTCGGGAGAGCTCCATATGGCATATATGCCGGATGTCTTCATAAGAAAGGACGAATGCCCTGCTGTGAAGTCGTACCGCCCGCTCATCACAGGCTGCGGTTCACCGGAGCCGCCGTCCAGTCTGAACACGGCTGTTCTCTCAGGCGTACTTCCCGGGGACAGGGGGTGGCTGATATGGATCAGCACGCCACTCCCGGGAAGCTGCACGGATTCCCCGCCGAGGCTTATTCCCAAATCGTAAGCGGCTTCCCAGCTTGCGCCGTCTGCAGCTCCCGATGTTTTGGCGTCTGGCTTCGGGCTGATATGCACCGCAAGCTCCTCCGCATCTTGATCTGCAGCAAGGGCCATAACAGACCGGGGCAATGTCATACGCACAAGACCGGCATCAATTTCGATGGCTTCAACCGGCTGTGCTCCCGTCTGGCCCAGCCAAGCTTGTATGGGCAGAGACAGCGAAACAGAGGAAGGGGACGTCTCCCATGGGTCAAACCGGATTTTCAATATTCTGTTTACCCCAGCGTCCATAGCCTCCTTCAGCTGGTTGGGCTCCAGCCTGGCAGCGACGGCATTGTTGCTATCCGGTACGGCCTTTATGGCAATGCCGCCCGGGACAAGCTCCGCCCGGGTTTCTCCAGCGGCACCCTGTGCAGGACCCTGCCCGGCATGTTGAGACCCATTGGCTCCAGCCTCATTCCCTGCTGCCGTCTGGTCACCGTTGGTATTACCGTCCGTATCGTCGTCTGATACATCATCATCCGTCGCATCATCGTCTGTCACATCACCGTCTGTCCCTTCATCATCCGTCGTATCACCATCTGTTCCATCATTGTCTGTACCATCATCTTCTGTGCCATTATCTGTATCATCAACGTCTTCAGAACCATCTTCGTTTCCACCGGCTTCCCCGGGATCATCCTCTTGCGTTGTGTCCTCCTCCGTCTCTTCACCATCATCCGTACCTCCCCCGGTCTCTTCCTCCCCCGAAGCCGGAGGGGGGCCCGGCTCTTCCCCGGCATAGACCAATATCCCCTGAGGAGACGCATTGCCCTGCATGTCCACAGCCCGGACTGCAAAATAATGCGCTCCCTGCTGTACGCCCTCAATGTCCAGTTGCATGCGCCCATCCTGCTCTTGGGCTGCCGCGTCCGTCCTGACTCCGTTCCAGTATACCTCGTAGCGGCTGATCGCCTGATTGTGTACAACGGGATTCCAACTCAGCCTGACGCTCTCGTCCTCCAACGCAACCGCTTGAATGTCCGAAGGTGCTGCGGGCACCTCTCCCACCAGCCAGCCGATGCCCGCATCGAACAGCCTCCAGCCGTCCGCGGTAAGCGCGTTGGGCACCGCGTCCAACTGATAGGAGACCAGTCGGCGGGCAGGAGCCTGGAAGCCTCCCGCCATCACACTCCCGGCTTCATACCCTGCCGTCAGGGACAGATGGGGCGCATCGGCAACAGCAGCCGCCTGCAATGCCGTTGCCGGAAGCTGGGCATACGAGAACACGGCCGGTGCATGCGTGACTGTAACCAGTCCCGACAATCCGGCGGCAAGCGGGGAGGAGGGATCGGCAATAAGCAGTTGGGTCTGCTTGTCTACGGATTTGCCCTGGGAGGAGGTCTCCACCAGCTTCATATTGTCGAACAGTCCGTAATCGGCGATCACATAGGGAACGGTTGTACCGTTGAACAACGCTCCCACCCTGCTCTCATAGACCGAAGAAGAAAAGTAAATGAAGTCAAAGCCCTCCCCCTCTGCTCCGGTGAGGTTGTTGTGATTGATTACCGAGACCTTGCAGCCAAGCGCCTCCAGCCGCTGCTTCAGGCTGATATCCCCGGGGATCAGCTCCTCGGAGAGCACGATCAGAAGCGCCCGCTTCTTGTATGCATCGGGAATGGCCGCCTGGACGACAGAAGCGGCTTGGGATTCCAGACCGATCCGGTCGACGGCCGTCAGCTTGTAATAATAAAGCCTGCCCTGCAAGGCATCCTCATCCCTGTATCCGCTGACAGTCAAGCTCCCGCCGACAAGGGCGGCTGCTTCAGGAGCGAAATCCGCATTTGTTCCCCGGTACAGCCGGTAATGGCTGAAGTCCTCCTCGCCGTTGTCGCCCCAATCCAGCAGAATGGTCCCTGCCTCATCCGTTCCCGCGATCAGCGCTCCCGGGACGGCAGGGGCGCTTGCATCAGCAGGGGGTACAGCCGAGGCTTCCCCCGAAGGGGAGGATTCATTGCCCGCCAGGTCCACCGCGGTAAGTTTGTAGTAATAAGCGGTTCCCGGTATCAGCTCCAGCCGGTCCGTATAGGAGGCATCCTGCAGCCAGGTAGCCAGCTTCGTGTACGAATCAGGTGTGAAATGAGGGGATGTTCCGCGATACAGGTTGTATCCTCTCAAGTCACTCTCCGAATTCGCATTCCATTCCAATGCCACGGAATACGGGCTTGCCGACGTTACAGCGAGACCCGCAGGAGCAGCGGGCGGTGCCAGATCGCCTGTAACCCGTGGCGCCAGCTCATACCGGCCGATATCCGGCAGACCGTCGGTGATGTTAACCGTATCCGGCCAGCCCAGATCCAAGGGAACCGTTGTGCCCCCGTTGCGGACCGGGCTCTCTTCGGCGGTGTGCAGTGTATTGAAAGCTCCGTCTGCCGCATCAAGCTGCAGGAACAGCGGATTGATCTGAATGCCAGAACGTTCAAAGACCGGGCTCAGTTCCCGGCAGCTTGCCAGTGTGGTGCAGGTTCCCAGACCGTCCCAATCCCCGAATAGGCGGGGTGACTTCTCGCTGTAATACAGATTGCCGTCAAAGCGGTTGCCCTGACTGTACTTTTCCGTGCTGCCCAATTGGCTGGACTCCACCGTCCCGCGCTCGTCGCGGATGCCCACGGTATAGAAGATGTTGTTGTAATATTCGAAGTCATTCCAGTCATAGGTTTTGTCCCGGTCAAAAAGATTGGTCCGCTTGTCATAGAAGGTGTTATGGTACACCTTGATATTTCTCGCGCCAGCTCCCCAGTCTCCGCCGTTCTTGATGGAATAGCCGTAGCGGTAGGTTTCTCCCGTCTGGGGCTTGAACAGACTCAGCTTGTTGCTGGAGAAGGTGTTGCGGTAAATATAGATGGGGCCCGGTGTATCGGAAATAATGCTGAAGCCGACAAAATTGTCATAAAACTCGTTCTCGTACAGATGAAGGTTCTTGGTGTTGTTGCTCTCCAGCTCGATGCCGTCATCCTTCATATTGTGAATCCGGTTATGGTGTATTCTGATCTCGTGGCCCTGCACCTGCATGCCGTCCCAGCCGCCGCTGATCTCATTGCCGCTGATTTCCGAGTAGGAGGCCTTCATCACCATGCCATGACCCCGCATGGGAGCAACCATTTCATTGGAGGAGGAGCCGGAGTCGTTGTACCCGTCCCAACGCCAATCTGCGGGCCAGTCAGTGCGGATCAGGTTATTGCGGATGGTCAGCCCCTCGCCCGACTCGTGTTCATCATCTGTGCTGAGTCCACGGAAGCAGTTGACGATCTCCAGGCCCTCCAGAGTCAGATTCCGGTAGCCGTCACTCTTCATATAGATGCCCGCGAAGCCTCCGCCCCGGATCTGCAGATTGCGGATGGTGATAAAGCTGCTGTTCTCAATGCGGAATACGCCATCGGACATGCCGATATACAACGGCACCTGGTTGGGGTCCTGGCCATTCTTCAGCTTGATATAGACGGTTTCGCCGTCGCGCCAGGTCTTGTCGTCGCCTCTTGCCCCTTCATCGAACTTGGCCCTGGTGTAATGGGCAGCCAAGAGCCCTCCCGCCGCTCTGGACGCCCAGGTGAGCAGCGCCTTCTCGCTGTCTCCGGTCCAAGGCACCTGTGCGGTATATACGCCGCCGCCCTCATGGGTCCAGCGTCTGTTGCCGGAAACCGCCAGCCCGCTGTCCGCTCCGTTGACGATAACCGTCTCCCCGGGAGCGGCTTCAATGATGACAGGCGCATTCTGCGTTGCCGCCAACCCGTCTATGATGACATTCTCAAAGTATTCTCCTCCTCCAATCCTGACCGTGTCACCCGGTGCAGCGGCATCCACCGCTGCCTGAATGGTAGAGTAGGTCTGGTGAAGCTGGCCGTTGCGCAAGAGCTCCACCCGGTTGCCCTGGGGAGTCTGGACAACCAGCCGGACACTCCATTGACGGGCTGACCCGTCCTCGGCGGTGACGGTATACACGACTGCTCCCTGTCCGGAGAAATCCACAGCAGCACCGGACGGTGGATAGACAGAGGCCAGCTCCGACAACTCAATGGACGGCTGCAATCCGGTAATAATCGCATCGGCAGGCATGGTGAAGACAATCTCCGCCGCCTCCGGATCAACCGCGGACGCCCCGATCTGACCCATCACCGAGAAGCTGGTAATATTGCGGGCCGGGGA
This sequence comes from Paenibacillaceae bacterium, assembly GCA_029256185.1. Classification (GTDB taxonomy): domain Bacteria; phylum Bacillota; class Bacilli; order Paenibacillales; family NBRC-103111; genus Paenibacillus_AR. Next base: position 200,238 of record JAQSYI010000014.1, on the reverse strand, counting down.
AGGATTAAGCGCGGTGGACCAGCCCACGGCAGCGTCAAACAGCCGCCAGCCTTCTTCCGTAGCGGCCGTGATGCTGCTGCCCCAGGGTAGAGCGACTCTCCGGGCCGGTGCAGCCGTTCCTCCCGCCATGGCTGCGCCCCGTTCATAGGCAAACAGTGCAGCATGGGCGGCATCCGATATGGCAGAGGCGATAACAATGGCGCTCGCCGCCGGCTGGCCCCAACTGATGGTGGTAGCTCCCGTCTGAATGGCTATATCTCCGGCCAGTCCCGCAGACAAGGGGTGGGCGGAATTGTAGACGGACATGCTCACCGTATTCTCTGTGGTGCTGCTGCCGTAGTCCGTATCCTTGGCATTGCCCGTCAGTGCCGCTCCGGGATAGAGTGAGGCCTTGAACACGATCGAAGGGACTACAGCGTTCTTCACCGCCGTGGTGATCTTGGTGGCAGTGGAGGACACCACAATAACGGATGATCCGGCGATATGTCCCGCAGCCGCCTCGGTGGAGGTGACCTCTCCTACGGAATAACCCAGGCTGAGCAGCCTGGTCCGCAGAGCCTTATCCGTTCCAGTCAAGCTGGAAGCGCTTCCCACTACGAGCAGCGCATTTCCTTTTTCCCCCGGATAGGCATGGGCCGTTCGGATGGCGGCCAGAGGGCCGATGCCTTGCACAAGCAAAGCCAGCATCAGCACCGCCAGAAGGAAATTCCTTGCTTTTGTCATCATTCACAACTCCTCTTCTTCTATTGTATTTGCGCGCAGGGTTACTATATCCAACCGGTCTCTTCCCGTCCATAAGACTTTTTTGCCGGGGGAAAAAAGCCCGGAAGGGGTCAGGAAGGAAAACAGGATAGCCCAGAAGGGACGGACAAGTGAATAAGGTGGCCCGGAGGGGGAGAGGCGAAGGAAGGGCGGCCAAAAGAGGAGGAACAGGTGAAAGGGGAGACCAAATAGGCGGACAGAAAAACAGGGGGCAAAAGAGTCCAATTGCCGGGAAGCGGGCTGTTTTCTACAATGCAATTACAGCCGGAAGCGGCCGCAGGAAGGTAAACGGCGGCTGAGCGGCTTCGGAGGGATAGAAGCACTATAAAGTATGGAGGGAAGCTGAAGTGGTACAACAAACTGGAGCAATAGCCAATCTTGGGCCGGGAACAGCCGTGCCAAGACAACGTACGAAGGGCCAGCGGCTGTGGGCGGCTGTGAAACGGGACCGGAAGCTGTATGTGCTGGCCCTGCCCGGGATCATATTCTTTCTGCTGTTCAAATATGTGCCTATGTGGGGCGTGATGATCGCCTTCAAGAATTACTCCCCGTACCTTGGATTTCTGGACAGCCCTTGGGCCGGGCTGGATCATTTTCAGCGTTTTTTTCAGCATCCGGATTTCTGGAAGCTGTTCCGCAACACACTGGCGATCAATCTGCTGAATCTGATTTTCTTTTTCCCGCTGCCTATTTTACTGTCTCTGATGCTGAATGAGGTGCGGCAGGCCTTCTTCAAGAAGACGGTGCAATCCATTGTGTATTTGCCCCACTTTCTGTCCTGGGTGATTATCTCCGGGATTACGTTCCTGCTGTTCTCCAAGCAAGAGGGAATCGTTAACCGGATGCTGGTGTTCTTCGGACTGGAGAAGTTTGACTTTCTCACCAACCCGGATATCTTCTGGGGAGTGCTTACGGCCCAATCCATCTGGAAGGAAAGCGGCTGGGGGACGATTATCTTCCTGGCGGCTATCGCCGGGGTTAATACGGAGCTGTATGAGGCGGCCAAAATCGACGGGGCCAGCAGGCTCAGACAGATGTGGCATATTACCCTGCCCGCCATCCGCAACGTGATCGTGGTATTGCTCATCCTGAAGATCGGGCACATCATGGATGTGGGCTTCGAGCATGTATATCTGATGATGAACGGAGCCGTGTCCGAGGTGGCGGATGTGTTCGACACCTACGTCTTCCGGCTGGGGGTCCAGCAGGGACAGTTCAGCTTCTCCACCGCCGTAGGCCTCTTCAAGTCGGTTGTCGGGCTTCTCCTGGTGCTGCTTGCCAACTGGCTGTCCAAGCGGTTCGGAGAAGATGGGGTATTCTGATGCGGCTTACGCCTATTTTGAAATCCCGGACAGTATTAACGTGAATGATTGTTCAATTCCTGGGTAGATCCCTGGGTGAACGCGTCAGCGGCAAAGGAAGGCGTCAGGCGTTTATCCTCGCCCGAGAACAGACAGGAGAAGGGAAGGAAATTAAGATGAGAGAGAGCACCGGAGACCGCATATTCGGATATTTCAATGCGGCGATATTGTTGGTTATTGGCTTGATAGCTGTTTTTCCCTTGTATTATGTGTTCGTGCTGTCCTTTACCCACCCGGATGAGTATGCAAGAGGGGGATTGATTCTGTTTCCCACCCAGTGGTCCCTGATTGCTTATGAGTATCTGCTGTCCACCAAGGCATTCCTGCGGGCCATGGGGGTAAGCGTCTTCCTGGCCGGGATCGGCACGGCCTGCAGTCTGGTGGTGACAGGAGCGCTGGCCTACGTGGTTTCCCGCAAGCGGCTCACCGGGCGCAGGCTCATCATGCTGGGCGTACTGCTCACCACCCTGTTCAATCCTGGCATGATCCCCCCTTATCTGCTGGTCCGCGATCTGGGACTGATCAACAGCCTGTGGTCCCTGATTCTGCCCATGCTGGCCAGCGGCTGGTATGTGCTGCTCATGAAGGGCTTCTATGAAGGCATACCCGAGAGCCTGGAGGAGGCGGCAGCCATTGACGGCTGCGGGGATTACGGGATTTTCCTGCGGATCATCCTGCCCTTGTCTCTGCCGGCCATGGCCGCCTTCGGCTTGTTCTATGCGGTGGCTTATTGGAACACTTACTTCCATGCGGTGCTCTACATCAACGATACCACCAAATGGCCCCTTCAGGTGCTCCTGCAAAATATGCTGGTAGACGCCAGCGCCGGAGCCTCCAGCGAAATGTCCGTGGAGATTGCCGCCTCCCGGGATATTCCCCACGAAACGAAAAAGATGGCCGCTGTGGTAATCGCCACGCTGCCCATTGTCATGGTGTACCCATTCCTGCAAAAGCACTTTGCCAAGGGGGCGATGGTTGGCTCTGTTAAGGGATGATCACATATGGTTTCACAGGAAAGTGAGTTTGTGTATAATGAATCCGAGGAGGAAGCAGGTATGTGGCAAAAGAAAGGCTTGGCTTTGGTGATGGGGACAGCATTGCTTGCAGGGGGGCTTGCGGGCTGCGGAGGCAAGGAGGAGGGCGCTGCCGCCGTGGAGAGCAAGGAACCCACGACCATCTCCATTATGACGACCTTCTATTCGAAGGAGGCTCCTACAGAAGAGAACCTGGCTATTAAAGAATTGGAGAAGCAGACCAATACCAAATTGAAATTCACATGGGTCACCTCCAATAATTACAATGACAAATCCAATGTAACCCTGGCTTCCGGCGATCTGCCCGATCTGATGCTGGTCAATGACCTGTTTACTCCGCAAATCCGGCAGATGGCCGTGCAGGGGGCCTTCTGGGATGTGACGGAACTGGTTAAGGATTACAAGAATCTGGTAGCATACGGTGAGGAAGCCTGGACCAATACGAAGATGCAGGACGGCCGGAACTACGGCATTCCCCGTCCGCGGCCGGTGGAAGGGGCAGGCTCCGCTTTTCCGGTGGTGCGCAAGGACTGGCTGGATAAGCTGGGGATGAGCATACCGGAAACTGTCGAGGATATTTACCAGGTGATGAAAGCGTTTAAAGAGAAGGACCCGGATGGGGATGGAAAGCATGAAACGGTTCCTTTTGCCGCCAATATTGAGGCTACCTGGATGGGCAAGCTCATGTGGATGGAGGATCTGCTGAACGGCTCCCCCGGCCGGTGGAAGGTGAAGGACGGGCAGCTGGTCTATTCCGCACTGGAGCCGGGAACCAGGGAAGCGCTGGTATGGGCCAATAAATTCTATAAGGAAGGGCTGCTTCCCGAGGACGCCATTATCATGAAGGCATCGCAGGCGGAGGAGCTGCTGGGGGCGGGCAAAGCAGGCTTCAGCACCCTGGGCACCATCGAAAGCACCTATACCCACGAGCTTAACGCCAAGAAGGTGGACCCCAATGCGCAGATTGTGGCGCTGCCTTATCTGACAGGTCCCTTTGGCAAGATGGCTTACAAAGGCACCGGCTATTTCGGCGCTTATCTGATCCCGAAGACTGTGCCGGAGGCCAAGGTAAAGAAGATCCTGGAGTTTCTGGACTGGACCAGCACCCAGGAAGCGGATGACCTGATGCGCTACGGAGTCAAGGATGTGCATTATACCGTACAGAATGGCGTGAAGACTCCCAATCCCGACCAGGCCTATACCAACTCGGCCGATTTGAACCAGTTCATGGGCGGCATTGTGGATTATTATAACCGCGCTGTGAATGTGAAGATGGACGCGGAGATGACTAAGCGCAACAAGGCCATTCTCGATGAGCGGGCCAAGGTGAGCATGAGCGATCCTTCCACGGGCTTGTACTCCGAAACGGGTCTGTTGGTCCAGAAGGAGCTGGAGCAGAAAATCCAGGATCTCAAATCCAAGATTATTCTTGGCAAGGAGCCTATCACCGCTTGGGATGATTATGCCAATATGCTCAAAGCCAACGGGGACTTCCAGAAGTTCGCCAAGGAAATGAATGAGGCCTACCAGAAGCGGGTCGGCACCAAATAACATACGCATACAGCGCAGGAGAACCAGGGCGCGGCCGCATCGATACGGTGCAGCTGCGCCTCTTGGCCTGCTGTTGCCGCCTGCATGCTGCCGGGGAGTGAGACTGCATTGATAAAACGTTTTGCCGGCCGGTTGGCCACCGCATATTCAGATCTGCCCAGAGGCAGCACCTTCCGCAAATATTTGATCCTTATTCTGGTCATTACCAGTCTGCCGACCATGCTGATTGCCGCCAGCTCTTACTTGATTGCGCTTGGGCAAATTGAGCGGGAGACGGCGCATGTCCAGGAGCTCCGGCTGAAGCGGGTGTCGGAGATGATGGATATGCAGCTGGCGCAGCTGCAGCTTATGTTGAATCAATGGTCGTATCATTCTGTCTTCGATCCCAAGATCAGAACGGTGGATTTCATCGATGATTTCAAGTTTACGGCGGAGCTGGACAAGATGCTTCTGACCATCCAGATGACCAATCCCCTGATTGAGAATGTCTCCCTGTTCCTGGACGGCCACAGCATGGTGTTCAACCAGTCGCAGGGTCCCTCCAGGCTGGGGGCGGCGGATGCGGCTCCTTACCGTCAATTAATGCGCAACGCCAAAGCCATTTTCTGGAGCTACGGCCTGACGGAAGGAGAGGACGGGAACTCCTCGTTGTCCCTTGTCCACAAGCTTCCTGTGGCCGGTGTGGCGCCATACGGGGCGTTGGTGGTGGATGTAAGCCGCAAGCGTCTCAAGGACATCATTTCCGAGAATGCCGGATCGGGGCAGCTTGAAACCGCATTCATCGTACGGGGTGACAAGGAGTGGATAACTCCCGCCGCCTTGCCGGGCAGTCCGGAGCGGTCGCTTCAGGAGGCGCTGCAGGCAGCTGTCCTGGCAGAGCCGGGGGAGAGAGAACAGAGAGAGCAGAGCAACCCCTTCCTGCTGGAGTGGATGGGGGAAACCTACAGTGTCTCGTTCGGACGGCTCACGCGCACAGACTGGACCTATATCTCCGCCGCCCCCCTGTCTGTGGTGACAGGGCCTGTGCGGTTCATGTCCCGCAACATGCTGGTCTCCGGGGGGATGGTGTTCGTCTTGGCCCTGCTGCTGTCTGTTGTGGCCTCCGCGCGCTTGTACCGTCCTATCCGGCATCTGTCGCAGCTGTTCCGGCTGGATAAGCGCTCCAGTATGGATGAGGTCACGCTGATCGAGCGGCAATGGCGTCATCTGTCCACTGAAAGCGAGGATTTGCATAACAGGCTGACGGAGCAAACGCCCGCCCTTCGGGAAGGGTTCCTGATGCAGCTGGTGCAGAATCATCTGTATTATCTGGATGAGGGGGAGCTGCGCAAGCGCATGAAGCAATTGGGCTGGGAGTCCGGGGAGCGGGGCTTCACCGTCATGCTGGTGCAGATATACGGCATCTCCAATCTGGAGGGGCGCTTCTCCAGCAATGACCAGCAGCTGATCGGATTCGCGGCCGCCAACATCATGGGAGAGCTGGGGGGAGCCCGCCTGGAGCAGAGCGAGGTGCTGAATTTCCAGGATCTGTCCGTTGCTCTGCTGACCTCCTATCTGCTTGCAGAGGACCCGGAGACCGTGCGCGCCGGATTGCAGGAGCTGGCCCGGGAGCTGAGCCATACCCTGCACAGCCTGCTGAAAACCAGGGTTACGGTCTGCATCGGCAAGCTGTCGCCGGAGATCAGCCTGATCCCCCGGGTTATGGAGGAAGTCAAGCAAGCGGTGGGCTACCGCCGGCTGGAGGACGAGAACCAGATTATTGACCTGGAGGAATCGGTCCGGGAAAGCAGGGCAGCAGTGGATTATCCCTTCGGTGTTGAGCGGGATATTCTCCAGTCTCTGCGCTTGGGCAACCGGGAGATGACCACGGAGCTCATCGGCTCCTTCCTGCAGGAGCTGGAGGGCGAGAAGGGGAGGGAGGGAAGGGAATACTCCCTGCGCCAGGGAGCAATGCAGCTATTGGGAAGCATCCTTCATACAGTGCTCCAATCCGGAGTCCAGCCCCTGGCTCTGTTCAATGGAGAACATCTGTTCGAGCAACTGATCGGGCTGCGCGAGCCTCAGGATATGCTCCGGTGGTTTGACACGGCCATCGTGGAGCCGTATTCCAGTGAACTGAAGAACAGCCATACGCACAAACTGGGTCAGATGGTGGGGGTGGTGCAAAACTGGATCGAGGCGGAGTACATGAACAATATTTCGCTGGAGGAGCTGGCGGACCGGCTCGGCGTTACTGCCTATGCCGTAAGCAAGGCGTTCCGGCTGGAGACGGGGATGAATTTCATCGATTACCTGACGCAGCACCGTTTGGAAGCGGCCAAGGAACTGCTGCAGAACAGTGATCTGCTGATCCAGGAAATTGCCGAGAGGGTGGGCTACCAGACCACTTATCTCAACCGGGTCTTCAAGAAGTACCTGGATATGACCCCGGGGCAATACCGGGAATGCAGCCGGAAGTAACCCCACAAAGTGGAGCGGAGCCTTCGAAGCATATCCAGGTACTTTGCGGGGACCCCGGAAACATATCAACCCCACAAAGTGGAGCGGAGCCTTCGAAGCATATCCAGGTACTTTGCGGAAGACTCATAATTTATCTAGAACAGCAGGATGCGCTTGCCGAACTCCAGATGGTCCACCATCTTGCCGACCGCTGCCTCCGCTTCCCCGGCTTCAATGAGGGCAAAAATCCGGGCATGATCCTCGCAGGAGGTCATGATCCGGGCCGGGTCCTTCTGCAGCACGCTCAGACCGATCTGGAACAGCCTGTCCTGCAGGCGGTCCATGGTCTGCACGATCTCCGTGTTGCCGTAGACCTGAGCCAGCCGCCGGTGAAATTCCGAATCGTGAACGGTGAATTGAGCCGAATCATTGGTTTCCACACAGGCTCTCTGCTGCTCCAGACTGTCGCGGAACCACTGGACTTCGGCCTCCGGCAGCTTCTGTCCGGCCAGCTTGCGGACCACATGGGATTCCACTGCCACGCGGAAATCGAAGAAATGAATCACCCGTTCGATGGACAGCTCCGTTATGAAAATCCCCTTGTTGGGCGTATAGCTGACATGGCCCTCTACCTCCAGCCGCTCCAGCGCCGCCCGGATGGGGGTACGGCTCATGCCCAGCTTCTCTACCAGCGTCCGCTCGGTCAAAAACTCCCCCGTTCTGAACTCTCTGTTCAAAATGGCTTTGCGCAGCTCATGATAGGCTTTTTCTTTCAAAGGTTTGTCTTGCATGGGAAGCCCCTTTCCGTATTTTTACAACAGCATTCTCTTGCCCCCCAGTATATCAGATTTTCAATTGCGGCGTCAGGTAGTCCATGCTCCTGGCGTACCATTCCCGCTCCATCCTGATGGTTTCCTCCATCGTATTGGTGTAAGGAGTCCACAGCTCCAGGATGGCGGTGGGCGTCCGGCCCAGCTCCCGGATGATCCGCAGCAGCTCCGGGATGTTCAATCTTCCTTCTCCCGCGGGAGTTCCCAGCACCTCATAGCCCATCATGTGGCTGACTCTGCGGATAGCGAAATCCTTGATATGCAGATTGACCACATAAGGGGCCAGCTCCCGGATTACCTGCCCAGGCGCTTCCAATGCGCCGAAGGAGTTGACCGTGTCCAGGCAGCTGCCCACATAGGGACTGTCCAGGCGCCGGAATAGCTCCTTCAGCTGGCTTGTGGTATGAAGGCCATGGTTCTCCACGGCCAGCACCACCTGTTCTCCGGCAAAATCGGGAAGCACGGAGGCGATATCCCGGTATGCCTGGTCCATATCGGCCACGGTGATAAGTGTGCGGCATAATCCGGCATTAAGCTGCCGGGCCAGCAGCAGGTAACGGGCCAAGTGCTCCGGATCGGTGCCCCGTGTCCCCACTTCGATTGTGATGCCCAATTGCCGGGCCAGCTGTCCCAGTTCCTTAAGCAGCGGTTGGGGCAGTTCATGCAGCGGCATATTATCCGCGAATTGCACCAGCCGGATGCCCTGTTGCGCAGCTGTGCGCAGCAGCTCCAGGGGACCCATGGGCCGGCGGGGCTGCTCCCAGCCCTTGACGCCGATGGCCCAGGTGAAGGTGTATGTGCCGATTCCCAATTGCATGGCAGTCTTCCTTTCAGCGATGGATCGTATGCGAATGGCGTGCTCACGGTCTGCGGCAGACGATCTGCGGCGGACGGTCTGCGGTTTGTCCCACAGCAGGTCGGCGCCCCATTTTCCTGTTTCGCTACACGCTTTTTCCCATTGTAACAAGAACTGGAGCATTACTCAATACATATTGTATACAATACAAAAACATCTTGAATATAATTTGTATATATGTTAATTTGATGGTGAATCTGAGGAAACCACGGAGGGATCACAATGGAGACAATTGCGATTTTTGGAGCGGGCGGCAAGATGGGCTGCCGAATTACCGACAACTTGAAGGATTCGGAGTACCGCGTGTTGTATATTGAAATAAGCGAGGGCGGCTTGCACAATTTGGCCCGGCGGGGCCTTTCTCCTACTCCGCAGGAAGAGGCGCTTCAACTGGCCGATGCGGTCATCATGGCCGTACCCGACGTGCTGATCGGCAAGCTTGCGGGCGGGATTGTGGCAGGAATGAAGCCGGGAGCCATGCTGATCCTGCTCGATCCCGCCGCCGCATATCTGGGCCAGTTGCCCAAACGGGAGGATGTGACCTATTTTATCTCCCACCCGTGCCATCCTCCCGTATTCAACGATGAAGAGTCCATGGAATCGCGGAGGGACTTCTTCGGCGGCATTCTGGCCAAGCAAGCGATTGTATGCGCTCTGATGCAGGGACCGGAGGAGGACTATCTGCGGGGGGAAACCATCGCCAAAGCCATGTATGCCCCAGTCATGCGCTCCCACCGCATTACATTGGAGCAGATGGCGACCCTGGAGCCTACAATGGCCGAGACGGTCAGCTCCACTTTGGCGATTATTCTGAAGGAAGCACTGGAGGAGACGGTCCGGCGGGGAGTGCCGTACGAGGCGGCCAAGGATTTTATGATGGGGCATATTAACATTCAACTGGCGATTGTCTTCGGGGAAGCGGGCAATCCCTTCTCGGACGCCTGTCTGGTGGCGATTGAATACGGCAAGAAATATCTGATCAAGGAAGGCTGGAAGGAGATGTTCGAGCCTGCCAAGGTGTATGAGCAGGTTGACGTCATGCTCCATCCGGAAAAACTAAAGCAGCATCAAGGGTGAGGCGCGACGATGAAAACATGGAGAATCGGATTGGTGGGAACAGGATTCTGGTCGGAGAAGCATCTGAAGGCATGGGCGCGCGTTCCCAACGCCCGGGTGGTGAGTCTGTGCAACCGCAGCCGGGAGAAGCTGGCCGTCCGGGGCCGCGAGTTCGGAATTGACGATGGGCATCTGTATGACGATCTGGACCGCATGCTGGCGGAGGAGGATCTGGATATTCTGGACATTGTAACCGGACCCGAGACCCACCTGCCCTTCGTGGAGAAGGCGGCAGCCGCAGGCAAGCATATCATGTGCCAGAAGCCCTTCGCCCCTTCAATGGAGCAGGCGCAGCTGATGGTGGAGACGGCCGACCGGGCAGGGGTGAGGCTGATGGTAACGGAGAACTGGCGCTGGCTTGAGCCGTTTAGGATCATCAAGGGCATTCTTGAAGCGGGTACCTTGGGCAAGGTGCGTGTCGCCCGGTATATCCATACGGATTACTACACGCCGCGGATGAGCCCGGGGACGGCGATTCCCCAGCCTTTTTTCCGGGAGATGCCCAAGCTCTTGTTCTATGAAATGGGTGCCCATTGGTTCGACACCTGGCGGTTTCTGTTCGGGACGCCCAAGCGTCTGTATGCGGAGACGGCCACCATCAGTCCCCATATCCGGGGGGAGGATTCGGGGATCGTCGCTCTCGGCTATGATGATTTCTACGGTTATATGGATATGAGCTGGGCCACCCGCCAGAAGCTGGACCGTTCCCTGGGAGATCAGGTAAGCGCGGTGCATCTGGAGCAGATGGTGATTGACGGGGAAGCGGGCACGCTGAAGCTCTATACCGATGGCAAAATCACCCTGATCAGCCGCGACGGCGGTACGGAGTCGGTGGTAGCGGCCACAACGGAGCTGGATCATGAGGAGAGCCATTACCGGCTGCAGTCCCATTTCATCCAATGTCTGGACACGGGAGAGCCGTTCCAGACCAGCGGCGCGGATAATCTGGTTACACTTGAGATGATCTTCGGCACGTACCGCAGCGCGCAGGAACATGCTCCTGTAGGGATCGGGGCAGAGTTCCAGCAGAGTTCTAAAACACCGTGATGTCAAGCAAGGCGGTCCGGCATTGAAGCTTGCGCCGACTATTACAAAACAAGGAGAAGCTGCCATGATTATAGATGTTCATGCCCATCTGGGATGGGATCAGGTCTTTGAGGAGAACTTTACCCGGGAGGAACAGCTGGAGAAGCACCGCCTCTTCGGCATCTCCGCTACAGTCATCCAGCCGGGCACCTGTCACGGCCTGCCGGAGGTGAAGGAGCAGCATGATGCCATCGCGGTCTTGATGCGGGAGTTTCCCGGCGGCTTCTACGGCATGGCCAATCCCAATCCCCACTTGAAGGATGCGGAGTATGAAGGAGAGGTCCGGCGGTGCGTGGAGGAGTTGGGCTTCGTAGGCATCAAGATACATACCGCTGCCCATGCGGTGAATCCGGGCGGCAGGGACGGACGCAAGGTGTTCGCTCTGGCCCGGAAGCTTGGCGTGCCGGTGATGGTGCATACGGGAGCGGGTATTCCCTTCGCCAACCCGGCCAATCTGATTCCCGTCGCCCTGGAATTCCCCGACGTGCCCATCGTGATGGCCCATTGCGGCATGATGATTATGGCGGGAGAAGCCATTATTGCCATGCGCAGCTGTCCCAACCTGTATGCGGACATTACCTGGACGTCGGGCTTCAACATCCGCCGTTGGTCGGAGGAAGTGGGGGCTGACCGGTTCATGTTCGGCTCCGATCATGCGGATAATGCGGGGACGGAGCTGGCCAAGGTGCAGACGGCGGGGCTGACGGAGGAGCAGCGGGAATGGATTCTGCACCGTACCGCCCGCAAGGTATTCGCCCTGGCGGGACTGTAGCCGGTTTGAGTTTGGCCGCAGTGCATGGAGCTGGCTGGGGCGGGCTGCATCATTATGGCGGGCGGGATATCATATATAGGAGGTTATGCGCCAGTGGGAAGCTTAAGCATTTCACCGGACCGGCAGCTGCTGATGAGGGATGGCAAGCCGTTCTTTTATTTGGCTGACACAGTCTGGAGCGTATTCGACAACGCATCGGAAGAGGAGTGGGAGACGTATCTGGAGGTGCGCCGTGCACAGGGATTCAATGCGGTGCAGATCAGTGTGCTGCCTATTCTTCATGATGCCAGCGGGACTTCATTGGGAGTTGCCCCTTTTGTCGATGATGGGAAGGGCAACTGGGATTTTCTGTCGCCCAATCCGGTTTTTTTTGACAAGGCTGAACGGATGGTTGCGCGCGCGGTGGAGTATGGGATGCTGCCGGCGCTTGTCGTGCTGTGGTGCAATTACATCCCTGGTTCTTGGGCTAATGCAAGTCCCGCGGGCTCCCGGCATACGATGCCCATAGATGCTGCTAAGCCTTTTGCCGAGTATGTGGGCAGACGCTTCGCGGCTTATGATCCGGTTTATTTTATCAGCGGGGATACGCGTTTTGAAGACGAGCGGGTCAACGGGTATTATCAGCTGGTCCTGGATTCGTTGAAAGCCGTGTCTCCGGAAGCGTTGACTGCGCTGCATCCGGGAAGCTGCTTCCATCAGCTGCCGGAACAATTTGTGGATTCTGCCAATTTGGATTGCTATATTTATCAATCCGGGCACGGACTTGCCACCCAGCCGCAGACCTATGCGCTGGCGGAGGCTTTCCTGGCCAAGCCGGTGAAGCGGCCCATCATCAACTCCGAGCCGTGCTACGAGGCCCACGGGCATGGGAACCAGTATGGGCGCTTTGGCGCTTTCGATGTGCGGAGGGCGTTCTGGTCCAGCGTTCTGGCGGGGGCCAAGGCAGGCTTCACCTATGGCGCCCACGGCATCTGGTCCTGGCACAGGAAAGGGGCAGCCTTCAATAATGAAGGCTGGTCCAAGGTGCCGCCGGACTGGAAGACGGCGCTCCGCCTGCCCGGGGCCTGGGATGCGGGTTACGCCCGTTGGCTGTATGAGCAGTACGGGATGCATGACCTGGAGAATGCCCAGAAGCTTCTGCTCATGCCATACCCGGATATCCGGGTGGGAGCCAATCCGGACCGGAGCCGGGTCGTCGTGTATGTCCCGTATGACAACCACGTTCGCCTGCAGCTGGACCTGTCCGGCTACGAGGTGACCAAGCTGGAGCTGGCAAGCCGCAATGTGATGAAACCCGCGGTGGCGGTGGAGGACGGGATCTCGATAGTGGAAATGTCGGAGGTCAATGCGGATGCGCTGATCATCGCGCTTAAGCGCTGAATGGTTATCTGTCTCGGCGCGCACAAAGAAACCTGGCGGTTTTTATCTCCCGCCAGGTTTTTGTTTGTGGGCATGCCATGCTGCTGTACGGAACGGGGAGGAACTGGCTTGAGCGGTGAACAAGGAGAACCGCGAACCCTGCAGCAGGACTCCGCCTCGGTATTGGATTTCGCATTTCGCTCGCTCAAGCATCAGCATAACCCCAAGCGTAAGCCTAAGGTCAAGCCCAAGTATAAGCCCAAGCTCAAGCTCAAGCCCAGGCATAACGGAAAAAATTTCCGTTAATCGCAGAAAACTACCATATCAGAAGAATTTAACGGAAAAAATTTCCGTTAATTCGCAAAAAATGATGTCTGGACCCCGTATCGGCATTGGTTTAGAAGAGATAACGGAAATTTTTTCATTAGCGTTGCATTAAAGCTAACATGGGCTAATGCGAAAAAAAGACTGGACGAAAACCAAAAAAATCTCCTATTGTAAGGTGTAGGAAGGTTATCCCGTACACAAACAAAGGAGAATCAGCCCCTTGAGTGTAGTGGATTTCCCTGTCATTCGTCAATGTTTATCTTTTCTGCCCCTTCAAGATTTTGTTTCGCCTGTACTGGATTACCGTACGCACAAACTGACCGCGGCCAAGCTCATCAAGATCTTTGTGTCCGCTCAGCTCCTGCAATGGCCTTCTCTTTCCTACATCTCAGATACGATTCGTGCGGAATCTACGCTTCAGCAGGAGTTTGAACTCTCTTCCATCCACAAGTCTCAATTGAGCCGGAGCATCAATCAACTGCCGGTGGAAGTAACCGAAGCCTTGTTCCGAAGTGTCGTGCAGCAGGTTTGTTCCCACCTTCCTTCCCGGACAGAGGGGATGTTGGCACTGATCGATTCCACCAACATCCATTTGCCTTTTCACCTGGCCGATTGGACGAAGGTCACCAAGCACCGCAGCGGGATTAAAGTCCACACCCGGTTGATGATCATCAATAAAGACACCGCTTATCCGGATAAGATCGTTCCCTCTCTGGGAAAAATCAGTGACTATGAAGGCTCCGATGAGCTGGTCGTCGATTCGGATGTGACGTATGTGATGGACCGCGGCTATGTCTGCTACAAACGGATGCAGCGCTGGGCGGCGGATAAGCTGTCCTTCGTCATCCGGGTCAGCAACCATCATCATGCGGAGGTTCAAGAAGAGCGTCCTCTTGATCCCCAAACGCCTCATATCCTGCGGGATGCCATCGTCATCATGGGCAAAAATGCCAAAACGACCATGAAAGAGCCGCTGCGACTGGTGGAATTCCAAGACAGCCAAGGACGCTTTTACCGCTTGGCCACGACGCTATGGGACCTGTCGGCCGCAGAAGTAGCGGAAATCTACCGCCAGAGATGGCTCATCGAACTGTTTTTCAAGTGGATGAAGCAACATTTAAAGATGGCTCGGTTATACAGTCACCAGCCGGAGGCGGTATGGAATCACGTGTTTCTGGCGCTGGTGGCGTACGGGTTGACGTTTTTGATGAAGCAGGAGACGGGAACGAAGAAAAACATGTGGAGCCTGCTTCAACTGGTACGGGTGTATGCGCTAAAAGGCTGGAAAGCATTCCAGGAAGAAATGAAGCGAGAACCCAGCCGAACCAGCGCAGGGCGACGAAAGCGGGAAGGCCCTGCTCCGTCGCGAAAGGTGCGAGCAAGTGAAGTGGTGATGGGAAAAAGAACGAAGCAAGAAAAGGTAAAAACAAAATAAAACAACCAATAAATGGATGACGATGGATAACCTTCTTGAGAGGGTGCCGGCTTTTTTGATTTGGGGGTCTCGTTTAATTATCTGAAAATTGTACACAATCGTCCGGTAAGGTGATGTGTAAGGTTTTATGCAACGCTAATGAAATTTTTTCCGTTATTTCAGCCGGAAGAGTTCAAATGTAGAACATAACGGAAATTTTTTCCGTTATGTTCTACCCACTCCAACCCTTGGGACTGCTCTCTCGGCTTTTACGCCAGTAGTCTGCGAGTCTCGGTACTACCCGAGCGAAAACGCTGAATGCCCGCCTCAAAACAGCACCGCGCCACCGCCATGCCCCCCGCAAAACACCGTCTACCTGCACATGCCGCCGTGCCCTCCGTCGCGCGTGTCTGCCTCTGAACAGCGCCGCGCCGCCCCCATAGCTTGCAGCTGCTTAAGCGCCGTTCTCAACCAGGCCGCTGTTACTCCAACACCACCATCTGGTGGTTTTCCAGATAAGGAAGCGTATAGGTCACTTGCCCGTCCGCTTCCGTGAAGGGAAGCTCGGTTTGCTGCGGAGCCAGATACACCCGCTTCACGGGAGAGGGCAGCCGCAGAGACACCGTAACGTTATAGAGAGGTACGATGTCCTCGATTACTTCGACCTTGCCTTTTTTGACCGGGGTGGCAAACAGCAGGTGGTTTACATAGCGCCCTTCGGCTTGCTGATGCTGCAAGGTGACTATTCCCTGTGCCGACAGATCGGTCTCAAGCACCGGAGCAGGCAATAGCCGTCCCAGAGCGTAGAGCACGGCTTCCTTCAGGATCAGATGGCCGTTGTCGGCATATTCACTGAACACGTTCCACGCCAGATAGATGCCGTTCGCACTCTCGACCATGCCGGGGCCGCCGTCGGACAGACTGCTGGGAGTGTGCTTATGGGAGCAGAAGGTGAACACATCCCGGTTGAAATAAGGATTCTCCCGTCTTCCCAGGACAACTCCGCCGTTAAGAGCGATCCGCTGACCACGCTCATACATGACGAAGGAAGCGGGCTTCAGGGCATTCGGGGCAAAGTCCGGATAGAAATAATCCGGGCAATAAGGATTTTCCTCCAGCCAGGTTACTCCCAAGTCAAGCTCAAACGCATTTCCCTCGATGTTCATGCCTGAGCGTCCGGTTGCCAGCACCTTGCCGCCCCGGTCCAGATAAGCCTGCAGTTTGGCGGTCAGCTCCGGCCACAGAATAATATCATCGGGCAGCACCAGCACCTTGTAGCTGTGGAAATCCGCCTGCGTATCGATAACATCGAACAGATAATGACCCTCGGTCAGCATCCGGACGGCTCCGGCATCCGACATATTATTGCGGGGACGCCCGCCCTTCTCGCCGGGGAATTCTTCTCTTGCAGCTTCCAGTGACAGAATGGCAACATCGGCCACACTGGTCACCTTGTCGCACCAGGGCTCCTTGGCTTCCACCTCGGCATAAGCTGCGCCGATCAGAGAGTAGGTGGCCTCATCCATCAGGCCGTTGGGATGAAGCTGGTCACCGATGGAGCACTTGGCGCCGTGGGCCAGGCTTAGCGCGGTCTCGAACCGCAGGGCGTTAGGATGCTTGTAGCCGCCGAATTCGCCCCAGGAGGTGTTGAATTTGCCGGTCATCCCCAGGAATTCCATTCCTACAGTCTGGGCATAGCGGGCGGACAAGGGGAAATGATCGTAGCCCCATCCGCCGGTTGGAAGGGATTCCAGCTCCAGA
Organism: Paenibacillaceae bacterium; assembly: GCA_029256185.1. Lineage (GTDB taxonomy): Bacteria > Bacillota > Bacilli > Paenibacillales > NBRC-103111 > Paenibacillus_AR. Next base: position 183,570 of record JAQSYI010000014.1, on the reverse strand, counting down.
TGGGTATTCGCCTGGGCCAAGTCCCGGCGGCCGCGGCGCTGATGTCCTCCGTTATGAAAGATGGGCATGTCCGGCTTGATGCTGTGGATGGTTTCCCGGACGCGGCGGGTATAGTTCAGGTAGGTTTCCTCGCCAAGGGCGGCTACGGCCTTCTCGTCCCGCGGATCAAGTCCGGCCTTGCGCAAGCTGGCCACACAATATTGGCAATAGCACTTGCGGGCGCCGACAATGTCCAAGAAGATGCCGTCTGCGTCATAGCGGTTGACCACTTCTTCGATCTGGGCCAGCAGAATATCCAGGAAAGGGGTATTGAAACAGAATTCATGATAACCCGGCGTCAGGAAGCCCTTGGCCCATTGGGTGGAATCCTCCGCATTGCGGATCAGCCACTCCGGATGGCGGCGCGCCATCTTCTCATCCAGTCCCGCCGACAGGTAGACGGGGGTTTTGACCCCGATTTCATGGGCGGCTTCGATCATGCTTCCCAACAAGTCGAAATCCAAATCAGGGTGCTGCTCATTGGCCTCGCTTGGATGATAGGCCCAGCCGTGATGGCACTTGGAGAACACGGTGATGGAGTCCACATGCCCTTCTTGAAGCATCTGCTGAAACTGTTTCTTCGAAAATTCGGCTCCTATTGCCGGAATGGCCTCAGAGGTATGAAAATCCAAATGTACCTGACGAAATCGCATAGGTTTTATCGCTCCCAAGGTATAAATTCAATTTCGATTCAATGTTAATGTAATCCTTTTCTCTCCGTTGATACAGTGTTAAAATAGACTTCAGACAGCACAAAATCGACTTGTGGTTGGAGGGCTAATATGATTTGCCTGCAATTCATTATCCCGCCCGTGCCCCAGCTTCTTACGGTGGGCCATGGCTTCTGGCAGCCGGGAAACCAGCATTTCAAGCGGACTTTTGGCGTATACGATCTTCTTCTGGTCAAACGGGGTACCCTCTATATGACGGAGGATGATGCACCCTACAGCATTGGTCCTGGTGATCTTCTGGTGCTGGAGCCGGACAAGCCTCATTGGGGGCATCTGCCTTGCGAGGAAGTAACGGAGATTTATTGGGTGCATTTCGTCCATGCCAACCGGGCTGTACGGGTTGAACAGGAGCATATTGCCTGGTCTGCGTTGATTGACAGAGGCTCCGATTTCGACCAGGCTCCCTCCTCGCTTCAGTATCTGTACATTCCGAAGCGGGCCCGGATTGACTTGCAGCAGGTCACCCCTATACTGGATGCGATGAACGAGATTCATAGCCGTCTGAGCTCAGAGAATGCGATCCGCCTGCATCTGCTGCATACGGAGTTTTTAGCCGCGCTGCAGCGGGAATGCTCCCGCTCCGAAACCCCGTCGCCCTCCGCCAGAGTCAGCAGGGCGGCTGCTGATTACCTGGACAAGCGCTGGCGGCAGCCCTTTGACTCGGGAACGATGGAGGAGGCTCTGCACTTCCAGTTCGACTACATCACACGCTGCATGAAGAAGCATACGGGCAAAACCCCGCTTCAGTATGTGCTCTATCTCCGCCTGGAAGAGGCGCAGAAGCTGCTTTCCCACACGGTGCTCACCATTCCCGAGATCGGAGACCGGGTGGGAATTGGCGACCCCAACTATCTGGTGCGTCTGTTTACCGCCAAGCTGGGCATGACCCCGGGGGCTTACCGGAAGATGAGCCAGGGGCATTGGTAGGTTGCTAACCTGATATAACACGGTCGCCCTTCTTTTCGCATGGTCCTTATTCTTGCCGAAGATCAGGTACCCGTGCTCTGCTTCATCAAGACGACGCCAGTGTGAATCCTAGTTCCAGGCAGAATTACCCTGTAGTTTTGCCACCGCCTTGGCCTATATGCATAAAAGTTATATCCGCTTCCCCTAAAAAAACGGAAGTTCACGGAATTGCTTCAGATTGCTGTACAAATTACCGGGGGTCGGCGACTTTATGTTGACCTCATTGAAGACGGAATTCATAATGTAAGCGATGTAGGTATGTCAGGTTGCCGGATAAAAAGTGATGGCGGGAAGGGAGCAAGAGAAAGGCATGAATTTTATTGAACGGAAGATCAAAGAATTAGAGGCGATTGAACCGCAGTTGACGACTCCGGAGGATCTGGAGCAGTTCTGGTCCAGGATCAACCAAGAAATCCGCGATACTCCGCTTAGCGGGCGAAGAACCAGAGTGGATACTCCCCTCATCGGTGTAGACGCTTATGACGTGGTTTATGAAGGATTGGACGGTACGCAGATTCACGGCATTTATCTGGTCCCGTCCTTCTTCGGCAAGGCCAGCTATCCCTGTATTGTCAATTATCACGGGTATACAGGAAACAGAGGGATGCCGGAACAATTTGCCCATTATCTGCTCGCAGGACTGGCTGTGTTCTCTATTGATATCCGCGGACAAGCCGGTGAAACCGGGGATGCCACACCTCAGGAGGGCGGCCAAACAAAGGGCTGGGTCACCAGAGGCATCACCAGTCCGGAAACCTGCTACTACAAATCGGTTGTAACGGATGCCATCCGCGCTGTGGATTGGGTATGCGAGCAGCCGGAGGTTGACTCTTCCCGTGTGGGAGTCGCAGGAGGAAGCCAAGGGGGCGGACTGGCTCTGGCCGTCAGCGCCATTGGTACCAAGCATGCCTTCGCAGTTGCCGATATCCCCAATATGTGCAACATGGACTGGACCATCTTTAATTCCACCGGCTCCATTACTGAGGCTGCGGATTATATTTCCCGCTACCCGGAACGTCTGGATACGGTGCTGCATACATTAAGTTATTTCGACAATATGAATCTGGCCGACCGGATCCGCATTCCGGTATTGGTCAGCGTAGGCTTCAAGGATTCCGTGTGTCCGCCTGAATCCGTGTTCGCCGCCTACAACAGGATCACCTCGCCCAAGCGGATCGAGATGCATCCGTTCAACGGCCACACGCCGGGAGGCAAGCATGTGCGCAAGGTGCTGCGGTTCATTCAGGAGCAGGTTTTGTAAACCGCATTTATGGAACGGCTGATATCATAAGAAGCAGTAAACGAGTACGGGTACCGGAAGACCACTGCAAAAGGTGGCCCGGTACCCGTATTTTTTTAACGATTAGAAAGTATATCATTCTGGGGTAGGAGCCTTTTCCCAGCAGATCAGACTTCCACGCCGCTTGCGCGGCCTGATTGATGACAGACTTCCATGCCGCTTAAGCGACTCTATTGATGAATGAAATGACGGGATCCGGTTATTTCGGGAAAGTTTCGGGACAGAAAGTATCCGATTCCGAGGAAGGAGATGCTTTCTCCATAGATCAAGTAAGGAATAAACTGGAAATAAGGGGGTATGGGACGAGGTTAACGGAAATTTTTTCCGCCATCAGGACACTTTTCGGTATTTACCGAGATTTAGCAGAAAAAATTTCCGTTAGGAGTAAGCGGGGCGGGAAACCGTTAGTTGAGGCTGCGCTTCCGCAGCTCATGGGGAGTCAGCCCGGTATGCCGCTTGAATACCCGGTGGAAGTGGGTCAGATGGTTGAAGCCTGCGGCCAGGGCGATCTCCTCCACACTCCGGTCCGTTTCCCTGAGCAGGCGCTGAGCCTCCTTCAGACGCAGGGCGGTGACGTATTCGACGAAGGTGACACCCTTCCAGGCCTTGAACATGCTGCTGAAATAGGATGGAGAAACACATGCCTTGGCCGCGGCTGATTGCAGGGTGAGCTCCTCGCAATAATGAAGCCCGATATAGGCGACTGCCTCCTCCATACCCTTGCGGTTGGCGCTGACGATCCGCTGTCCCGGGCTCTCCGCCATGAAGCGGGCGTATTCTCTTCCGGCAATCACCAGGAGGCGGGTCAGATCCGCTTTGACCAGGAGGGTATAGCCGTCCCGCTTCAGCTCCAGCTCCCGCATCATGTCGGCGATCAGGGCCTCTGTCTCCGCCTGACCCTCATGGGACAGATTCAGCTTGGGCAGAGGCTCGTCATTCAAGGCGGCGAAGGGCTGGATGAAGGCGAAATCTATGAATTGATGCATTTCCTTGAGATCCCGCAGGCTGCGGTCCAGCAGGAAGGGCATAAAATCAATCAGAATAATCTGCAATTCCTTATCGGGAAGCAGGTCGATCTTGTGCCGGTAATCGGGGGGGATGGAGAACAGATCGCCCTTGACCAGAGTGGCTTGTTTGCCGTTGACCTGATGGAGGCAGCTTCCCCTGTTCAGGTAACAGACCTGAAAGTAGTCGTGGGCATGCTCTTGATGGTTATCGAAGGGAAAGGTATGATCCCGAACCTCTATTTTGAACGGAAAGTCCTCTTCCATAAAATCCTGAAAGTGAAAGTACCGCATGCGGGCTTCTCCTCCAAACGGGTTGTCTTCTCTGTTGTGACAGCCGCTCCCGGTGGCCTTCGCCGCCGTGGCTATCTTAAGACGATGCAGCCGCTGCCGGGACTATCTACGACCATGAATCGCCGCCGGGACTATCTATGACCATGCAGCCGCCATCGCCGCCATAATGATGCCCGCGACAATGCCAATTGCCGCATATGCTGTGACGTTGTTCAGAAGCTGCTTGGCAGTCGTGTCCATTGTAGCATACCGCATCCAAAAATAAGCTATGTTTCTCATAAGAATGTGGATAGGTATTTGCGGGCGGCGGGACTAAAATGAAGCTGCGAAGATAACAGGAAGGGATGGGGAGGACAGTCATGGCAACGGACAAACGCGCGTTTCCGTACGGAGCGGTCTACCGTATTCAGCGGCAGGAGACCTGGGAGGATATCAGCGGCGTGCTGCTGCAGATGAAGCAGGCGGGTATGAATACGGCCGTAATCTGGCCCGCAGTGTATTGGTGGGAGGACCGGAGTCTGCCCGATTACCCGTATCACACAGGCCGGCGCATTCTGCAATATGCGGAGGAGATCGGTCTTCAAATTATTATGGAGCTGTCCGGGCAGATTACCTCGCTGGAATATGCGCCGGATTTTCTGATGAAGGAAGAGTATTATGCCATCGGATATGACGGAGCTGTGCGGCGGGACTTCCGCTTCTTCGGCTATCTGAACTATAACCATCCCGAGGTGAGGCAGCTCATCGAGCAGCAGTTCGCCGAGGCGGCGCGCCATTACAAGGACTATTCTTCCTTGTACGGCTACGACATCTGGAATGAGACCATGTTCGAATCCTACGACAGCTTCACTCTGCAGGCATTCAGGACGTGGCTTAAGGCCAGATATGGAACCATCGCAGCGCTTAACGACGCCTGGGACAGGGTGTATCACGACTTCAGCCAGATTCACTTCAACCGGTGGACATGGGCCAGCGTTATGCCGGAGGTGGATTACCACCGGTTCCAGAAGGAGTCCATCGGCAGGTTCCTGAGAGAATGGGGCCAAGCGGTAAAGGCTGTCGATCCTGTCCATCCCCTTATCGCAGACAACATCCACGCCACCGTTGCCAGCGATTCCAGCTATGACCGTCCCCAGGATGACTGGAATGTGGCGGAGGCGGTGGATGAATACGGCATTTCGTTCTATCCCAAGGACCGCCACGGCACCATGGAGCCGTGGAAGAGAGCGCTGGTGCTGGCAGGGGCGCATTCCGCCTCCACTACCGGGCGGTTCTGGATATCGGAGCTGCAGACTCATATGCGGCATATGTTCGACCCCACCAGCGTGGTCAGGCCCGGCGAGCTGCGCCAATGGGTGTGGGAGTCGCTTGCCCACGGCGCCAAGGGATTGATCTATTGGAAGTGGGACCCGTTCCCCGCAGGCCTGCAGACGGGGGCGCGGGGGCTGGTGGATCACGCGCGTCAGGGCACGCCCCGCCTGGCGGAGGCCTCAGCAATCGCAAGGAGCATCGCCGCACATGAGCGGGAGCTGGCGCTGTGGGAGCCGGAGCGGGCCCGGGCGCTGATTCTGTTCGATAAGAGCAGCCATGATTTCACCAAGGCGATTCTGGCCAACTATAAAGCTTCCGTGCCGGACAGCATATATCTGGATGGGCTTGGCGGCTTGTATCGGGTGCTGTGGGAGCTGAATATTCCCGTCCGTTTCGTAACCGCCGAGGATGTGCTGGCCGGTCTGCCGGAGGCTGACCAGACGCTGTTCATCACCGGACAGCTGAATATGGACCGGGAGCTGGCTGATGCTCTGAAGCTTTTTATGGAGAAGGGAGGGACTGTTGTTGCTGACGGCAAGTTCGGGGAGGTGGACAACCTCGGTCTGCTTCACCGACAGCAGCCGGGGGGGCCGCTGCATGGAATGCTGGGAGTGGATCTCGTGGATGTGGAGCCCGATGGGCTGGAGATGGAGTGGCATAACGGCGGGGAACTGGCGGTGGATGGCCTAAAGGGCTTTTTCGAAAGAAAGCTGTTGAAGCCCGTGGGTTCTGCCGTGGAGGTGGCGGCAAGCTATGCAGACGGAGCGCCGGCCATTACCAGGTCGCCGTGTGGGCATGGACATCTGCTCTATATCTCCACGCTGCTCTGGTACGGGTATCAGCAGCAGCAGGCTCCGGCTACGAAGGCATTCGCGGCGCGTCTGGCGGAGGTATATGGCTTGAAGCCGCAGGCTGAGCTGGACGCCCCCTCGCTGAAGCTGGCGGTTCTGGAAGGAGAGGCGGGACGGCTGGTATTCCTCTTCAACTATTCAACTGTGACGGTGGATGCATCCCTCCGGCTGGCGGTGGATTGGCCGGAAGCGGTGGTCACCAATCTGCACACAGGGGCAAGCACTGTCATTAAGGCGGCAGACGAGCGGGATGGACGCTATTCAGGGGAAAATGAGAGAGCAGCATTAAACTTTCCTGTTCAAGTGCCGGCGGGGGATGTGCTGGTGTTGAAATGGGAGAAAAACAGCGGGGAGGCGCAGACGGATGGGCAATAATCCGGAACTGATGGGAGCTAGAGCTATGCCGCTCAAGCTGATGGGCAACCGGGTCTGGAGAACTTATCTGGGCGGGCACCTGCTCAGCAGGTGGCTGGGAGGAGAAGCGGCCGGAGAGGCCGATGGGCATTACCCGGAGGAGTGGGTGGGATCGTTGACCCAAGCCCGCAATCCGGACCGGACTGCCGCCGTTTCTGCGAAGGAAGCCAAGGGAGCTGACAGGCCGGAAGGCTTAAGCCTGGTTGATCTGGGAGACGGGCGGAACGTGCTGCTGAAGGAGCTGGTGGACAGCTATCCGGCAGAAATGCTGGGAGCCCGCCATGTCCAGCGTTACGGCGCCCAACCCGGCATGCTTGTGAAGGTGCTGGATTCGGCGGAACGGCTTGCTATTCAGGTTCATCCCGACCGGGAGGCGGCAAGGGAGATTTTTCAGTCTTCGTATGGGAAGACGGAGGCATGGTATATTCTGGGGGGCAGAAGCATTGGCGGCGAGAAGCCTTATGTGCTGGCGGGCTTCAAGCCAGGTGTGACCAGGAGCTTGTGGGAGGAACTGTTCCGCAAGCAGGACATTCCGGCAATGACGGAGGCTCTGCACCGGTTTGAGGTGGAGCCGGGGCAGGTGGTGCTGATTCAGGGCGGTCTTCCCCATGCCATTGGACCGGGCTGTCTGCTGGTGGAGCTGCAGGAGCCCACCGATTACACGATCCGTGTGGAACGAACCACACCTGCCGGTCTGCAGCTATCCGATTTCTCCTGCCACCAGGGAGCGGGCTTTGCCCGAATGTTTGACTGCTTCCATTATGAAGACCGCTCCCGGGAAGAAACCGCTCTTCGCTGTTTCCTGCAGCCTTCGGCAGTGGAGCAGCATCCGGGAGGAACCAGGCGCGAATTGATCGGTAAGGAGCATACGCCCTATTTTGGCATGGAGGAATGGTCCGTCTGCGGCGGCATGAACATGAGCATGAACGGTCCAGACAGCTTCAGCATATTGCTTGCCGTGGAGGGAAGCGGAGAGCTGGGGTGGGAAGGCGGCGCTGCTGCCATACGCCAGGGAGAAGCCTATTTCTTACCGGCATATCTGGAGGGCATAACCTGCAGCGGGTATGCGGAGGGCTTGCGGCTGATCCGCTGTCTGCCGCCCAAAGCTTGAGATTTACTTGAGTTAATGCCACCTTTAGATGTGGGCCTTACATCCGGGTATTCTAATTTTTACGAGGTGCAAGAGTAAAAGATCAACATTCAGGAAACGGGGCATACTTTCTGAAAGTATGCCCCGCACTATTGTTTTGTCCTGAAATGACATCGAAAATTTTCTTGCATATTTTGTCATCCAACAGTTAATCAACTTTACCATTTACCCCGTCATATCCTCTTTGTTCCTTTCTCCGGTTGTCTCTCTTATTTGTCTAACATAGTTCACTATATCTTCCACACTGATATTTCTCCTGTTGTGCAAGTCTGCCAAACTATATACCCAAACGCCCGCGGCTGAATTTCGAGTTGACTTATTGTCAGGACGAAAAAGTGAGGTGAAGCGATGTCCTCCAAAATGATGGGGCGTCCTCCATCTGACAATCCCAAAGGGAAAAAGATTGAGATACGTGTCGATCAGGAAATGTTGGACAAGCTTGATGCTTGCGCTGAGCAACTAAGTACGACACGTTCAGAAATCGTTCGCAAAGGGATTGAGAAGGTGTATGACGAGCTCCAAAAATAAAGAAGGAAGCAGCGTGAGTCCCGAGAAGAACATCGCTACTTCCTATCCCGCAATCGCTGCATGAGCAGACTGCATAAATATCCTACCATGTGCAGGAATCTCATTCAAGCGATGCGATGATATTAATGGGAGGATGAACATGGAATCCATTCTGGCAGCTTTATACCGCGGACTGCTTCAACCCGAGGATACAATTGTGCCGCCTCATCCCGAGTACCGGCCGCTAAGCCGGCAAATTGGCGCTTTAACGGAAGAGTGGAGAAATAGATTGGGAGAGGAAACGTTTCACGAGCTTGAGGAATATTTCGATCTATGCGACAGCTTGAACCGCATGCACGTCGAAGCCGCCTTTATTCACGGATTCAGGCTCGGTGCCAACATAATTATTGAGGTCATGAGCAGACGTGGCGAGTCGGTTCCAGATGCAACTTCGGGCGTGCCGCTATGATGCAGATAGTGACATCTGTTCCGAGATCGAAGCAACTATGGATACATATGCAGCAGTGCGTTCTCATCTGATTTGGCTTAAGGATAACGAGCGTTTGCCTATGTCGAATTTGTTCTTCAAAACAAATTTGTAATTCTGGTATAATTGGAGAACATTAACTGTGTTTTCAGGGAGTTGTGGATGTGACCAAGCCAAATGTATTTATTGGATCCTCACGAGAAGCAATGAATTTAGCAAATGCAATTCATTCACAAATCAGCTATTATGCTCAGGTGACCCCATGGTATAGTGGCGTGTTTGAAGACAATAATTATACAATGGAATCCCTGGAAAGACAGTTGGATAAGAGTGATTTCGGAATATTCGTCTTTGCTCCGGATGACATCGCGCTTTATCGAGATAAATTTGTTTTCATAACTCGAGATAACACTCTGTTTGAAATGGGGTTATTTTGGGGAAGGCTACGGCGTCAACGTGTTTTTGCTATCGTCCCTCAAGAAGTAAAAGAACGAGATGACCTCATAAAGAATGAGAAGGTCAGGGATTTTCACCTTCTAACTGATCTTCAGCGCGTCATTAGGAAAGCATCGAAAGCGTTAGTTGCTACTAGGAAGGGCGGAGTCGGCGTCGTCTATATTGGTCCTTCAGTTGAAGGCGGAGACAAAGAGTATGTTAAAGTTCTTACCGGAGACGTTGATTCGAGGAAACCGTCCTTCGTTTAAATTAGATGCATAAATTTACAGACTTTACACCGAAGGTCCTCATATATATGAGGGCTCTTTTTTATCAAATTTCTCCAGTTAGAACATGTATAATTATTTATTGCAGGTGAATTGGCTTTTTTTCTACAACGGCCAGACTAACATACATAAATGCCAGGAGAGGGCGGGGAGACCGACCGTTGTGCTGAGGACGTGAAGCAACAGGCATTGCCTGGGATGTGGCCGTCTGTGCTATCGGCGAGGCTGTTGTATGCGAAATTTCATACAGAATGGCCCTGCCGATGGCAGCACTGGCTCATTCTATGCGAAATTTCATACAGAATGGCCCAGCCGATGGCAGCACTGGCTCATTCTATGCGAAATTTCATACAGAATGGCCCAGCCGATGGCAGCACTGGCCCATTCTATGCGAAATTTCATACAGAATGGCCCTGCGAGTGGCCGAACGGGCCCATTGTATGCGAAATTTCATACAGAATGGCCCTGCCGATGGCAGCACGGGCCCATTCTATGCGATATTTCATACAGAATGGCCCTGCAAGCGGCCGAACGGGCCCATTCTATGCGATATTTTATACAGAATTGGGTGACGAAGGCCCCCCCTGTTGTTTGTTCATTTTGCCGTCATAGTTTTTTTTCATTCTCACTGGTTGAGTGTATGAAACATCATCGAGCTATGAAGCGTCAAAGATCATGGAGGTATACGGTTTATGGAGGGTCAATGACGATGCGAGGCATACATATTCTGTGAAGCGTTAATGGTTATACGAAGCAGCGTTCCGAGGAGAAGGGGGAGGTCGCGTGTACAAAGAGATTGGTGTGGCGGGACGGCCGGCATTGTTGGCATGGCCGAAAATACTGGCATGGCCGAAAATACTGGCATGGCCGAAAATACTGATATGGCCGGCATTGCTGGTGCTGCTGTGGCTTGCAGCCGGCTGCGACAAGGCAGAATCACCGGCTGCTGCTGGAGGTTCCTCCCCTGGAGGAACTATACCCGTTGAACAGGATGCCAATGGGGGAGGCCCGCAGCTTCTGCAAAGCCCGTCCCGGGCGGTCAAGGAGCCTCCCGCGCTTCGCGCTTACTTGAAGGATGTGGGCTTCGGGGAAGAGGATGAAGCCTCAAGCAGCTACCTTGCGGGCCCCAACGTCTCCGGTCTGTCTGCCGGTTCCCCCAAGGTGGTGTACCACCTGGATACGGTAGCAGTGACCCTGACCTTTGCCGAGGGCAGCGGGGAAGCAATCCCTGCTTTGCTGGAGCAGATCGAGATGGACGGGAAGAAGGCGGCCTTCCTGCAAAGCGAGTGGAACGCCAACCAATACCGGCTGCGGGTGTCCTCGCCGGTGGGCACGGGCTTCCAGTTAAAGCTTGGTGATCTGGGGTCGGTTGCCGTGGAGCGTGCTGCCCCGTTAAGCTTCGTGGCGGTGACTGCGGCCGGTCAGCCTGCAGAGGACACGCTGGTGCTTCGGGCGCGCGAATACGGAAGCTGGGTGATGGTTCCCCTGGAGCAAAAGCGTGTGACGCTGCAATTCTCCGAAGACATGCTGCCGCGGCTGCCAACCAGGGAGGACGGCAGCCCTGTTGAGGCGCAATGGCTGGACAGCAGACAGTTGCTGATCGAGCTGAATGGCCAGGGAGAGGAGAACGGCAGAAGCCTGGATTATTATTTTCGTATGAATTCCCTGGAGGCGGTGAGCGGGAATAATCTGCACAAGGATGGGGTTATAAACATCCGCCGCACGCCTCCTAATTCATGGAAGAGTCAGGCTTCCGGCGACAGGTTTCAGGGAGGCTCCCGGGAACGCTTCTACGACCAGCTGATCGTTTCACCGGACGGCAGCCAGTATGTGGGCGCAATCTATCTGGGAGGGTCGATGGGGGACGGGGACGGAAGCAGCTATTCCTTTGTGCTGGAACGCAAGGGGCGGGAACCGGTGATCGTGGAGCAGGTTTTCTACACCACTTATGAGCCGGGTGACGCTCCGGTCCGCTGGATGGATTCCCGTACACTGCAATATGGCTCGTATTTCGGCGTGTACACTTATGATACAGAGACATCGGTCAAAAGTACGCTTTACGATATCAAGGAAAATGATGTGGACGGCATCAATTTTGCCATATGGGACCCATACCGGAACGAGCAGCATGTAATTGTATATGAAGAACTGAGCACTTCGGGCAAGGCTCTCCTTTTAACTTATGGGAAGTGGGAGCAGGAGCCCAAGGTTCAAACCGGCTTTTCCGACTCGGCGCTGGTCAATAAGTACTCTTTTTTGGATCTGGCCGTTATTCCCGTCAAGCAAGGTGTGTATTGGACCAAGGTCAGAGACGGTGTACCCTATACCGAATTCGCCGGTGTCAACGGCGCTGTGTCTTCCGTAAAGGGAGTTGTGCGCCTCGCTGCCGGTGATGAAGCCTATGTGCAAACGTATACCGCGGGGGAGCAAAATATTATGCCCGAGGGGTGGCTGTACTGGCGGCCGGGTCAGACGGAGAAGCCTATGGCTGATCCTCCCCCTGATACCTACCGGTTCTTCGCCTTCGGCGACCGGCTGATCGGCTGGGGCAACGAAGGGTATTATGAATACGATACGGACCGCAACGTATGGGAGAGGTGGTCGGCCCCCTGGGGAGAGGTGCAGGCCGAGCCGGTCCCCGGACCCGATGGAATGTACAGAGTGTTCGCTGAGGCAAGTCCTGCGGCTCCCGGGAGATAGACAATCTTAAGCTGCCGCCCGTATTGCCTGCGGGCAACGATAACATCCCCCGCGGGCGAAGGGCCATGCAGGCCCCGTAAATACAGGCCATGCACGCCCCGTAAACACAAGCCCATGCACACCCCGCAGGCGGCAAGCTATCCCATGGCCTTCAGCCGGATAATCACCCGTGTGCCGATTCCAATCCCGGAGTGGACCGTGACGCCGCAGTCATTGCCGGCAAACAGCCTGATCCGCTCGTTCACATTATACAAGCCGTAACTGCCATTATCGGTCGTACCATTACCCGACGTACCATTATGAGTTCTATTATCTGTCGTTCGATTATCGCTGGTTCCATTATGTGCCGTTCGATTATCCGCCGTTCCGCTACCTGTCCCCCCGGTATCCGTCCCTCCGGCGTTTGACAATCCCAGCCCGGCGAGCTGCTCCTCGGTCATGCCGATGCCGTCATCCTGCACCTCCAGGTGAAGGATGTCCCCATCCAGCCGGGCTTTGATAATCAGAGTCCCCCGGTGGTTCTGCTTCTTGCGGATGCCATGCAGCAGGGCATTCTCTATAACCGGCTGCAGGGTAAGCTTGGGAACCTTGAGCTCCAGGGTTGCGCGGTCGATTTCCATGCGGAAGTCAAACTGGTCGCCGAAACGGTTCTTTTGAATATCCAGATAAGCCTCTGACAGCCGCAGCTCATCCCGCAGCTCCACAATGTCCCGCCCCCGGTTCAAGGTGAGCCGGAAATAAGTGGACAGCGAGCCGATCACCTGGCTGATGTCCTGGGCGTTGCGGCTGATGGCCATCCAGTTGATCCGCTCCAGCGTATTATACAGAAAGTGGGGGTTGATTTGCGCCTGCAGCGCACGCAGATACAGCTCCCGCTCCTGCAGCTTGGCCCGGTAGGTTTCTTCGGTCAGGCTGCGCACATTTTCCACCAGCCGCAGGATGTTGCGCTCCAGCTTGTGCAGCACGCCGAAGTCCTCGTCCAGCCGTTCCGCATAAGCCCCGGCAGCCCCGCCTTCCCTCTCCAGAATATTGGACATGTGCTTCATGCGCCGGTTCATCCCCCGCATCGTCATGGCGAAGAACAGGGTGATGAACAGGAAGAATACGATGAAGGTAATGATGGTGATGATGATCCCCGACATTTTGGTAAAGGTTTTGTTTTCCGAAGAAATATGGCTCACCGGAATCTCCGCAACGATCCTCCAATCCGTATAAGGGATTTGCCGGTATAGCATATAGTAGGCCCCTTCCGCATCATCCTGCTTGAAGAAACCTTCCGTTCCCGCGGAAATCCGCTGCAGGTTCTCCTGCCCGAGCCCCTGCTCTCCAAGCAGCAGCCGATCGGGGTGGGAAATCAGCCTGCCGCGGGAATCGACCACATACAGGCTCCGCGCTTCCGAAAGATTGGCCAAGTCCAGACTCTCCGCAATCAGCTCCTCCTTCATATCCACCAGCACCATCCCGATGACTTGCTCGAAATGATTGGGATGCCGGATGATGCGGGCTGCCGTAATGACAGGATGGGTCTCCGGTTCGTCCAGATAGGACTCGATATACGTGCTTATCCAGTAAATTTTGCCGTCTTGGCCCAATACCTCGGGAAACCAGGCTTCCCCGCGAATCTCATCGATGGAGAAGAAACGGACCTTCTCCCGGGCATACTGGATGCTGGGATCGACAAAAATCCGCACCTTGAACACATCCGTGTTGCTCTCAATGCTGGCAATATCCTCGCGCATCTCCTCGAGCTGCCTGAAGGTATTGAAGGGAGCCTCCGCCTGCCCCGCATCCAGATTGTGGTACAGCTGCGGATTGCTGATAAAGACATTGGAGCTGTTGGTTACGCTGCGCAAATAATACCCCACATTATTGGCCGTCTGGTTCAGAACATTCAAGGTGGACACGTTGTATTCCTGCTCGATCAGGGCGGAGGAGCGGCCATAGTAGAAGACGATGGTAATCACCGATGGCAGGAAGATCAAGCAGATATACAGGGCGATGATCTTCTTGAACATGTTGAGCTTGCGGAACGCGGGAATGATGGGGGCCAGAGCCTTCATAGCGCAGCTTCCCTGAATTCGCCCGGCGTCATGCCCGTATGCTTCTTGAACAGCTTGGTGAAATAGCTGGGGTCCGGATAACCCACGGCCTGCCCGATCTGGTAGAGCTTGTTGCGGTGGTCCCTCAAGAGCTCCTTCGCCTTATCAAGCCGGACTCCCGTGATATATTCATTGATGGTCTCGCCGGTCTCCTGCTTGAAAATCATGCAGATGTAAGTGGTGGTCAGATGCACCTGCTCGGCGATGCCGCTTAACGACAGGCTCCGTTGGTATCCACTGTGAATGATTTCCTTGATCTTGGCAGCAACCTGGGTGGACTGCACCTCGCGTTTTATTTGAATAAAATTATATATTATGGAAAAATGCACTTTAAGCAGCCCGCTCATTTCCTGGAGTGTCTCGCTGTGAAGCAATCTGTCCCGCATGGGATTCTCCAGTTGGGCAATTTCGTCTGCGCCGACGCCAAGCTCCGTGGCTACAATGGTTCCGAGCAGCACCAGGTGCAGGCAAAATTGTTGGCACTGCTGCAGCGTATAGGCATGCATGCTCTGAATCTGCATGAAGTAATCGTCAAAAAGCCGGTTCAGCTTCTCTTCAGAGGCGGTCCGCAAGGTTTCGGTGAACCGCGCCGCTTTGCCGGAATCCATCAGCAGCTGGGTCTCCGGGGCAAGCATCAGACTTTCCATCATGATGATCCGGCTGTTGCCGACATAGAGCTTGCGGCTGGCGGCGGCAGCGGCCTGACGGTAGGAGGAGGAGACATCTAGAAGACGCTTTACTGCCGGACCTACGCCGAAGGTGAAGGTCCAACGGAGATGCCGCTCCAGATTGGCTTTCATTCCGCTTAACAGAGTATAGAGATCATCCTCATCCTCCGGCGCATCCAGAGAGAGGATGCAGACAAACTGTCCGGGAGCCGACTGAAAGGCATGTCCCCGCGTGTGCGCGTCGATGGTCTCCTGGCAAATATTCAGCACGGCGAAGGACATGAGCTGCTGCTCCCGCTCAGGCAGACTGAGAAAGCTGGAGTAGGGCTCATCGATGCTGACCACAAAAACACCCAATAAGCCCTCCTGGGGCAGACGGATATCCAGAAAATCCAGCTTGCTCTGCAAGGCCTCGGCGCCCGGGAAGCTGTCGCGGACCAGATATTGCAGGAACTGCTCCCGCAGGAGCGGCATACTCTGCACCAGCTTCCGCTCCATCTCCGTAAGCAGCCGCTGCTCTGCCCGCTCGCTCCGCAGCGCCTCCACCGTCCTGCCGATTACCTCGCGCAGCTCATGGAATTGAATCGGCTTCAGCAGATAGTCCACCGCTTCATTCTTCAAGGCCGCACGCAAATACTCCGTATCGTCATATCCGGAAATGAAAATAATCTTGACGGGCAATTGCTTCTCCCGCAAGCTGTCGGCCAGTGAGGTTCCGTTCATAATGGGCATCCTGACGTCGGTAATGACAATATCCGGCGCAGTCTGTTCAATCAGGGGCAGGGCGGTGATCCCGTCATTGGCCACCCCCGCCACTTCAATGCCGAAGGAGTCCCAGTCGAAATAATCGCGAAGTCCAAGGGCTGTGGATGGTTCATCATCTACCAGAACGACTTTGTACATCATTGCCTTGCCTCCCCGCAAAGAGTATAAGATTTGACAATGGAATTAAAAGATTATCGGATTGTAAGCGGATTCAGCTGATTTTATAATAATGATGAACAGGTCGCTATTATGGTAACACATTATTGAAGGTCTTGGGAAGGAGGCAAAAGCTTGCGGCAGAGAGGCAATACGGGAGCAAATACGGTACACTCCCCCATCCTGCAAACAACGGAGCAACGGACACAAAGACGCAAATCCTGGAGGTATTTGCGCGAGCATTACTTACTATACCTGATGTCCATTCCGGGATTGGCCGTTATTATTGTATTCAAGATTGTTCCGCTTTACGGTCTTACGCTGGCTTTCAAGGATTTCAACATATTTGCCGGAGAGAACATCATGGATTCCATTCTGCTAAGCCCTTGGGTGGGGCTGGACCATTTCCAGAGTATCTTTACCCGTCCGGAATTCCTGCAGATCATCTCCAATACGATTGTCATCAGCGTCTATAAACTGGTGTTCCTGTTTTTCCCGCCGATTCTGCTCTCGCTGCTGTTGAACGAGGTGCGCTCCACCGGGTTCAAGCGGACAGTCCAGACCTTGGTGTACATGCCCCATTTTCTCTCCTGGGCAGTGGTGTTCGGACTGTTTTACACGCTGCTCGGCAATTACGGCGCCCTCAACCAACTGCTTGCAGCGCTTGGATGGGAGAAGATCAGCTTCTTCACCGATTCGGATCTGTTCCGTTCCCTGCTGGTCGTATCCGAGGGGTGGAAGGAGATCGGCTGGAGCGCCATCGTCTTTCTTGCGGCCATGACTTCCATTTCTCCTGATTTGTATGAGGCGGCCAGAATCGATGGGGCGAACCGCTACCAGAGGATGTGGCATATTTCCATACCGGGTATTCTGCCGGTTATTGTGCTGATTTTCATTATGAAGGTGGGCCATATTCTGAACGCGGGTTTTGAGCAGGTGCTGGCCATGTACAATCCGGCCGTATACGATGTGGCTGATATTATTCAGACGTATGTGTACCGGGTCAGTCTAGGCCGGATGGACTTCAGCGTAGGAACCGGCTTTGGCCTGTTCGAATCGGTCATTGCATTTATTCTGATCGTCGGCAGCAATGCGGTCTGCAGAAGAGTGCTGGGACGGAGTATCTGGTGAAGGAGGAGAAATGAGCGTGAAGCCTGTTTTACGAAAAATCGAATGGTTTTCAATCATCAACGGTTTATTCCTGTCCGTATTGGGTCTGGTCTGCGTGCTTCCGTTTCTCCATGTAGCCTCCAAGGCCGTCAGCGACGATACTGCGGTGGTTGCCGGTCGGGTGGGAATTATCCCCAACGGATTCCAACTGGATGCCATGCGCTATGTCCTGTTGGAATCCAGCTTTTTGAACTCGTTCCGCAATTCCGTATTTATTACGGTAGTTGGAACGCTGCTTGCCCTGCTGGTGACCGTGATGGCCTCCTATCCCCTCTCCAAGCCCGGCTTCAAGGGGGGCAAGTCCATTCTGATGCTCTACGTATTCACCATGCTGTTCAGCGGAGGCATCATTCCCAACTATATGCTGATCAAAGGACTGGGCTTGCTGGACAATCTGTGGGCGCTTATTCTTCCCTCGCTGATCGTGCCCTTCAACCTGCTGGTGATGAAGACGTTTTTTGAAGGCCTGCCGGAAAGCCTGGAGGAGTCGGCCAAAATGGACGGCGCTTCATATATCCGCATCCTGTTCTCCATCGTGCTGCCCATATCGCTTCCCGTGCTGGCGACCATCGGATTATTCTATGGGGTGGGTTATTGGAACAGCTTCTTTAGTGCTATGATCTATATCAGCAAGCAGGACTTGAAGCCGCTTCAGCTGCTGCTCTATGAGATGATTGTCAATACGGAGACGGATCTGAACCAGCTCTCTCCCGACCAGTTGATGAATCTTACCTCGGAAGGCATTAAAGCGGCCACCATCATCTCTTCGGCTTTGCCCATCATTATTGTGTATCCTTTTTTGCAGAAGTATTTTGTCAAAGGATTGACGCTGGGCTCCGTCAAAGGATAAGCTCGGGGCAGGCTGCCCGGTATATCATGATGATTTTCACATAAAAAGGGAGGTTGTTTCAGGTGAATATGTTAGGGGCAATGAGAAAAAACGGGTGGCGCAAGGGACTCATCATGCTGGCGGCGGTCAGCTTGCTGGCGGGCTGCAGCAGCGGGGAAAGCGGCGGATCATCTCCTGCCGCCGGCAATGCGGGAGGAAGCAGTGCGGCGCCTGCCGCCAATCCGACCTTGAAGTTTCTTGGCATAAGCGCCAACTTCGATATTAACAAGCAGGGGATTATCGAAGAAATCAAACGGCTGACAGGCTACAATGTGGAGTATTATTCATTGCCCGCCGACAAGCCCGACGAGAAGCTGAATATTGAGGTGGCATCAGGGACGGACAAGGACATCCTGACGCTCAGTCCCGCTCAGTTCGCCCAGCTGTCTGCACAGGGGGCGCTGGCTGACATCACTGATCTGGTGGATAAATACGGCGCCAATATCAAGAAGGCGGTGCTTCCCGAAAGTATGGAGCTTGGCAAAGTGGACGGCAAGCTTCTGGGTATCCCCAATATGCGCGATAATATCACGATTAGTCGCGGAATCGAGCTGCGGACGGATTTGATGAAGGAATATGGCCTGACGATGCCGACGACCCCGGAGGAATTTTATGCCTTGCTGAAAACAGTGAAGGAGCGGGACAAAGCAATCATCCCGCTCTCCTTAAGCCCGGAGTGGAAAATCAATACCCTGATGAGCGGCTTCACACTCTATGGCGACTGGAATGAAGTGGACGGCAAGCTGGTGCCTCTGGTCAAGATGCCCGGCATGAAGGATTATTTGTCCTATCTGGTCAGGCTGTATCAGGAGGGCTTGCTGGACGCGGACTACGCCATCAATAAGGGCGCTACGGTGAATGAGAAATTTTCCAGCGGCAAAGCCTTCTCCATCTATTCCGGATGGAACGGAGTGGCCCAGACTGTTCCGGCCATGAAGAAGGCGCTGCCCAATGCCACGACAGATTTTGTAATGCCGCTTAAGGACAAGAACGGCAAGGCCGGTGTGGATGTTCCTGTAGGCGCCATAAGGATTATTGCCATTCCGAAAGCAAGCAAAAATATCGAGCACGCGGTAAAGTTCATGGATAAGCAATTGCAGCGTGAAAACCCGGATATTTTCTCTCAGCTGAATATGGGGCAGGAAGGAGTTACCTACAAGATCGAGAACGGACAATATTACCTTATTGAACCCGCCTTTTCCGAGAAGTATTCCTATACCTGGTGGTTCGTGACCGGCATAGACGAAAAGGTGGCTCCCACGATGTGGCTGGGACGAATCCGCCGGGACCCGAATATGTTCAACGCGTATGAAAAGCTGAACGTTTCATTGAAGGAGTTAGCCGTCTATGACCCCATCGGTTATATGCCGCCGAAGAGTGATTCTCTCAAGTTCAGACAATCGCTGCAGAAGCTGGAATCGGATTTTGTGCTGGAGGTGGTCCTTGGCAACAAGAAGGTGTCCGACCTGGATGCTTTCATCAAGCAATGGGACGAAGCCGGCGGAAGCCAGATGGAGAAAACGGTGAATGAGTGGTACGCCAGCCATAAATAACGGACATGAAAATATTGGACCCGGCTTGCAGAGTCCATGACAACCAGTAATATGGCTATTATTTATAAAAATAACAAAATATTTTATTTATGGAATATATGAATAAATTGGATATAACCGGTTTAACGTCAGTGGAATAAGTTATAGAAGGAAGGAAAGCTGCTGCCATGCGCCGAAGAGGCGAAGGCGGCGGCTTCTTACATAGAGCCCAATGTTTGGACACTATTCCTCAGTAGACAAAGCGGCGGCAATGCGGAATAATGAAAGCACCAAGGCTTTCATTGAAAGGGGGGCTCCGCTGTCATGAATATGGCATCCCGTCTGCCGCGGCTTTTGCCCAAGAGTCTGAAGAACAGGCTGATTGCCTTGTTTCTTGTACTCATTTTATTGCCGCTGATTATGTTAAGCGTTTACATGTTCAGTACGGTGGAGTCCGTGCTTCAGAGCAAGGCCAGTGAGCGCGACCGGGAGCAGCTCTTTTCCCTGAAGCAGCGGCTGGAGGACCAGAGCGCCATTCTGGTGAAAACCTGGACGATGATGGACCAGGACCCGGGGTTGGAGGATCTGCTTAAGTATCCCCATGAATATGAGTGGGGCGACCTGAAGAAACGGGTGGAAGGAAAATTCACCAGTATCTCCAACAGTTTTTTCCTCACCGGTTCCCAGGTTTATTACACTTTGCTGGATATGGAAGGGAATATCTATTCCTCTTATCTTCCCAATGAACCGATCCAATATGAAAACCAATTGGAGCAGCCCGGCTTTCAGAAAATCCTGAACGGGGGAGAGTTCTACCTATGGGTTACCAATGAAGCCAACTATGTTAAGCGCGATGTGAACAAGAGCGCCAATCTGGTCTCCTTGTATACGACGCTGAGGGGGAATTACCAGATTCCTTACGCCTTGCTCCGGATCAGTATGGATTATGAGGAATGGTTCCTCCGCGCCACCCAATCCCAGGAAACCGGCCAGGGGGAAGCGTTGTATATACTGGCTGACGGGAACGGGAATACGGTGCTTTCTACGGATGCTGAGGCGAAGCTGAACAAGGATGCGCTGGTGAAAGCCTTGTCCGCTGCCGTGGACGGCAGTGCTGTGGATTGGCGGGACGAGCAGGAGGAGATGCTGTATACAGCAGCTTATATTCCTTCTTTTAAATGGTATGTAGTCAAAGGAACCCCTCTGCAGCTGCTGTTCGCGGAGGTGAACGCCATGAAGGCCAAATTTGTTACTGTGCTGGCCGCGTTCGTCCTGTTGGTAATCGGGCTCACCGTGGTATTGTCCTCAGGTTTGACCCGTCCTCTGCTCCGGCTTCAGCGGAAGATGGAGATTGTGGCAGGCAGCGATCTGAAGGTAGCTCTGCCGGAAACCAACAGCGCAGTTGAAGTCCAATCCCTCACCCATAGTTTTAACCGGATGGTCAAGGATATACACGGCCTGGTTAACCGTCTGAAGCTGGAGGAACGCCAGAAGCAGGCGATTCGCTTCCAGGTGCTGCTTTCCCAGATGAATCCCCATTTTTTGTTGAACACCCTGAATACGGTTAAGAGCATCGCCATGCAAAAGGACCAGGAGGAGATCCATGATATCTGCGTCTCCCTGGGCAAGCTGCTGGAATCCAGCCTCAATCTGGATGTGGATCTGATCCATCTGAAGGAGGAGCTGGGACTGGTCAGCGCCTACATGAAGATCCAGAATTCCCGGTTCGGCAACCGGTTCGAGGCGGTGTATGAGATGGACCGGGAGCTTCACTACGCGCTAGTTCCCAAGTCTTCTCTCCAGCCCCTGGTGGAGAACGCTATTGTCCATGGCTTCGGGCATACAGCGGAGTCAGGCAACATCTTCATCCGCGCCTATGCGAGAGAGGGGCTGTTGCTGCTGGAGGTAGAGGATGACGGAATTGGCCTGGCCGCGGCGGCGGCAAAGCCCAAACGAAGAAATAATGCGGGTGTAGGTTTGTCCAATCTGCGGGAGCGGCTGGGCTTATTGTATCAGGACCGGGCCTCTTTGACGCTTGAAGAGTTGGATAATGGCACCGCAGCCAGACTGGAGCTGCCGCTTCTGATGGCTCCCCCCTACAGGAAGGAGGAACAGCATGAGAACGGTGTTGTTGGTTGAAGATGAGGAGCAAGCGAGGGGCTATGTCCGCAAGGTGTTAGAGAAATTGAATGCCGGGTTCGTTGTTGCCGGGGAGGCTGGCAATGGCGGGGAGGCCCTTGAGCTGCTCCGCAATCTGAAGCCCGATTTGGTGATCGCGGATATTGTCATGCCTGTAATGGACGGGGTCGAGCTGCTCAGGACGGCACGCCGGGAAGGCTTCGACGGGCGCTTCCTCATGCTGACTTGCATGAGCGACTTCGAATATGCGAGGCAGGCGTTGGAATATGGGGCTTCAGGCTATCTGCTGAAACTGTCCCTGGACCCGGAGACGCTGCGGGACAATCTCATCCGGATCGAGTCGGAGCTGTCCGGCCGGGACCGGCTCAAGAAGCTGGACCGTGTCTGGTCGGGTATCACCGGGAATCAGCCTGATCAGGGTTTTACAGGTCATCCTGTTATTGACAAGATTATCGCCTATATGAAAGAGCATTATGCTGAGGAGCTTAGCTTAAAACGCTTGTCGGAGTTTGCCTCCATGGAATCCAGCTACTTAAGCGACCTGTTTAAGAAGAAAACAGGCTCCACCCTTACGCATTACCAGCAACGCCTCCGAATAGAAGCGGCCTCCATTTTGCTGCGGGAGAGCGGGCTTTCTGTAACGGAGATCGGCGAACGGGTAGGTTTTGCCGGGGACAGTTACTTTATCCGGATCTTCAAACGGTGGACCGGCCACACCCCGAGCGACTTCCGCAGGCAGCCATAAATTCATCCAAATATCGTTGCATCATTCCCCAAACCACGTGTCTGCCTTTGGAATTCGCCGGATGATAAGATGAACTTGTCAACGAAGCAGAGTTCCTATAGTGAGATGGGCTAGACCGGATGCAAGAGAAAATGAACTTCGAACCAAGGGGGATGAAGCGATGAATAAGGGGAAATGGTTGGCCGGAGGCATGAGCCTCATGATGGCGCTTGGTGTTATGGCAGGCTGCGGAGGCAGTGAAGAAAGCAAGGACGGCGGCAGCTCACCCGGGACGTCGGCACCGACAGCGGCAGCCGCATCGACAGCAGCTGCGGCAACACCCGCTGCCGGCAAAACGGTGAAGCTGAAAATGTGGGGCGGTGTGCCGCCGGAATCCGGCCCCCAAGCGGTCGTGGAGGCGTGGAATAAGCAAAACCCGGATATTCAGGTAACTTATGAGCGCTTCGTGAACGATGACGCAGGCAATCTGAAGCTGGACACGGCCCTCATGACCGGTCAGGATGCGGATCTGTATGTGAACTATAGCCTGACGAAGCTGCAGAAGCGCAAGGAATCGGGCTTGGCATTGGACTTAAGCGCTTATACCGATTATAACGTGGATGAGAAGATGGGGACCGATGCCAAGCTGTGGCAGATTGACGGCAAATATTACGGCATCCCCACCAAGAAGAACATGTCCTTCGTCTGGCTGAACAAGGATGCGCTGGATGAAGCGGGCCTGCCCATTCCCGCTCTGGACTGGACCTGGGATGATATGAAGGTGTATGCTGCCAAGCTGAAGAAGGATAAACGTTGGGGTCTGCTCCAGCATGAGGCCAACTATATGGAGCAGGTGGATGCGGGTACTTCCGCTATTGGCTTTGTCAAGAGCGACGGCACCTCCAATCTGAACAACCCGCTGGCCGCCAAGGGCTACGAAGTGGCCTACGAGATGCAGAAGGAGAAATCCATGCCTCCGTACGGGGAGCAAATGACATCGAAGATGCCAACGGATACCATGTTCCTGAAGGGTGAAACCGCTATGCTATACGCGGGGGAATACATCTTCCGCAGTGCCAACAACCTGAAGGATAACCCGCGCAGCTTCAAGATTGCCTTCGCAACAGTGCCCAGACTTACCAAGACGGAAGGAGAGTTCAAGTATCCCGCCGGTCTCGGCGATGTGGTCTCCATCAATGCCAAATCCTCCAATAAGGAAGCGGCATGGAAGTTTCTCAAGTGGTATGCGGACGGCGGCATGATGCCGATGGCAGCGGGCGGACGGATCCCCTCCTCCAAGGCGGTCAATGCAGACGAAGCGGTCAAATTGCTGCTGAACGGCGTGGACAGCACTTATGATCAGGATTCATTGAAAAAAGTAGTATTCGGCACCTTCCCCACCTATGTATCCAGCCTGCAGCAGCAGGTGGTGGACCTGCGCAAGGAAGAGTATGAGAAGTACTTCCTGGGCAAGCAGGATCTGAAGACCACACTGGAAAATATGGCCAAACGGCATAATGACTTCCTGAAGCAAATTAAAAAATAAACCGGTCCGGCAGGGGGAGGCGTTCTACAGTGAACCCTCCCTTTTCCTTGAAGCAGTCTTGATGGGCTTGCTTCAGGCTGCCCTGCAAGCCGGAGACGGATGGAGGAATATTCATGGGTAGCAATTGGATGAAACGGCAGAGGCTGATGGGATATGTGTTCATCCTGCCCAACATGCTGGGTGTGGTCATGTTCTTTCTGATTCCTGCGGCATTCTCGCTGGGGCTGACGATGACCGATTATCAGTTCGCCAACCCCAATTACAGCTTTATTGGATTTGACAATTTTACCCGGCTGTTCGGAGACGAGAAGTTCTTTATCGCGGTCAAGAACACGCTGCTGTACTTGACGGCGGTTCCGGTATCCCTTGTGCTCGCTTTTCTCGTGGCAGTGGCGTTAAATCGCAGCGTATTTCTGAAAAGCCTGCTGCGCTCCATGTATTTTATGCCTTATATCACAAGCGGCGTGGCTGTGGGCTTCGTCTGGATGCTCTTGTTCCAGCCCAGCCAGGGTCCGATCAACGGCTTGCTCCGCGCCATCGGCATCGCCAATCCACCGGGCTGGTTCGCCTCCACGGATACGGCCATGTTCGCGCTGAATATTATCGCGGTCTGGGCCACTCTGGGCTACAACATGATCATCTATATGGCGGCGCTCCAGGAAATTTCTCCGGAATTGCTGGAGGCAGCCCGCATCGACGGGGCCAGCACATTTACGCTGATCCGCCGCATTATCTGGCCGCTGGTCAGCCCTACCACCTTCCTGCTGCTTATTACCGGTCTGATCGGCGCCATTAAGTCCTTCGGCGTGATACAGGCGATAACCGGAGGGGGACCGGGCTCCAGCACCACCGTCATGTCCCTCTTCATCTACAAGACGGCCTTCAGTTATTATGAGATGGGCTATGCTTCGGCAATTTCGTGGATGCTGTTCTCGTTTGTGCTGCTGATCACGCTGATTCAATGGTACGGCCAAAAAAAATGGGTTCATTACTAGGAGGGACCAGGAGATGGCATACGCTTCATTAACCAAAAAGCTGCTTTTGACACTTGCTTTGGCTGTGCTCGGCCTGGGAATGGTCCTGCCGTTTCTGTGGATGATCAGCACTTCATTCAAAACCCCCAATGAGGTGTTCGACTACAGCCGCTGGCTGCCGTCTACACTGGAGCTGAAGCATCATATCAAGGTATGGACCGGCAGCAACAGCTTCGCTCCCTATTACCTGAACTCCCTGAAGATTGCATCCATCAGCACTGTGGGAGCCACTTTCCTGTCGGCGCTTGCGGCATACGGCTTTTCCCGGATCGAGTTCAAGGGACGGGAGGCACTGTTTCTCCTCTACCTGTCCATGATGATGATCCCGCCCCAGGTGCTGTTCGTACCCAAGTTCATCATGTTCGACTGGATGAATATCTACAACACCCATCTGGCGCTGATCCTCCCCGGCCTGTTCACCATCTTCGGCGTGTTTATGCTGCGGCAGTTCTTCATGGGCATCCCCAAGGAGATTACGGAATCCGCCTTCATCGACGGGGCAGGGCACGGCAGAATCTTCTTCCGGCTCATGCTGCCGCTGGCCAAGCCGGCTCTCGCTACACTGGCTATTCTGGATTTCTCCTGGCACTGGAACGACTTCGAGAATGCGTTGGTCTTCCTGACCGACCGGAAGCTCTACACCGTGCCTCTGGGTCTGCAAAATTTCGTGCTGGAATTCAACGTGGATTACAACGGCATGATGGCGGCGGCAACGGCGGGGATCATCCCCATGCTGCTGGTATTCGTGATAGGCCAGCGCTTCATTATCCAGGGATTGTCCGGCACAGCCGTCAAGGGGTGAACGGACGGGAAGGACGGGAAGCGGAGGACCGAAGGGAACGAGAACAGAGGACCGAAGGGAACGAGAACAGAGGATCGGAGGGAACGAGAACGGAGGACCGAAGGGAACGAGAACAGAGGATCGAAGGGAACGAGAACGGAGGACCGAAGGGAACGAGAGCAGAGGAGCGAAGGGAACGAGAGCGGAAATTTGCGTAAGCGAAGGAAACGAAACAGGCGAGGAAGCCCGCCAGGTGCGGCCCGACAGATGCGGCCCGACAGATGCGGCCTGATAGACGGAGCCCGACAGATGCAGCTTGACAGATGGAGTCCGATAGATGGAGGTAGTGAAGCTGGTAGGTGAACCCGGGGGATGAACTGAAAGGAGAAAAAAACTAATAAGAAAAGCCAACAGCTATCAAAATGATAGTTGTTGCCCGAGACATATGTCCAGTTAATCGGCAGTTGCGGATTTCCGTGTTTTTTTTCAAAAAGGGAATTCAGGACCTATCGGGAGATTCTCCCTATAGTTGCGCTAAAGTGGATCGTAGGCTAACCTATTCAGGGAAGAGCGGTTTACCATTCCGGCTGTCACAGAAAGGAAGAGGGAAATCCTCCGAAGGTCAAGAAAGGTCAGTGAAAAGGTCAGAGAAGGTCAAATAATGAAATTGCCTGAATTAATTTGGATAAATGCCGGATAATCGGTGTATTTCGTTATTTTTTCCGTAAAATCAGCTTTGTCTCCCTCTGCTCTCCTGACTATAATAAAGATGTAAGGTCAGACAAAGTCAAAGAGAGGAGAATGGAAAATGTTTGATTTGATCCCGTTTGGAAAACGCAAGGAAGACGCTTTTAGCCAACTGGCCAGGTCCTTCAACGAAGTGATGAATGACGATTTCTTCGCACCGTTCAAGAGCAGCACGATGTCCTTCAAAACGGATGTCCGGGAAACGGAGCAAGCCTATCTAGTGGAAGCGGAGCTGCCCGGCTTCAAGAAGGATGAAATCGACGTTGACTATGCTGCCCCCTATTTGACCATCAAGGCAGTACGGCAGGAAGAGGCGAAGCAGGAGAACGATAGGCATCAGGTGGTCCGCAGGGAGCGCCGGTACGGGGAATATGTGCGCAGATTCTATGTGCAGGATATAGATGAAGAAGGCATTAAGGCTTCTCTGAAGGACGGCATCCTGTCTCTCACCGTTCCCAAGCGGCAGCGGTTGAATGCCAAGCGCATTGACATTCATGAAGGCGGCTGATGCATGGGGGATGTTCCCGCCGCTTCGCGGATGTCGCGGTTATCCTGTGCACCTTCTTTTCTTGTGCCGACGTTAGACATATCAAGAGCGGACACCTCAGGTGTCCGTCTTTCTTTTGTATGCCCGAGCTCGGCAAGTAGAAATTTGAGAGCAGAGGGAGGCATTTAGAGGATCAACGTACTATGTGGGCAGTTTCTGTGCCAGGCAAACTAGGCCACCTGGCGGCTTGGGGCACCCTGCTAACTGTAAAAGCAGGCTTTTTTGACTTTATAGGGAAAAACAGCGGCATGGCACAGAACTTAACGGAAAAAATTTCCGCTATATGGGGATTTTTCGATATTAGGGGAACAGTAGCGGAAAAAATTTCCGTTATTCTCTGCCACACGGTTGAAATGAGCCATTTTCCTGAGAAAAACGGGAGATAACGGAAGAAATTTCCGTTAAAAAGTGGACAAGAGAGAGATTTGATGAAATAGCGGAAAAAATTTCCGCTATGGTAGTGCTAATATGTGTTATGGCAATGCAAATGTGCTATGGCAGTGCTAATGTGCGGTGGCAGTGCTAATGTGCGGTGGCAGTGTTAAATGTGGTAGTGTCAGTGCCGAATTGTGCTATGGCAGTGTCTTTATGTGCTGGGGCTGCGTCTATGCGGGGGTAAGAAGCTGCATCACCCGGAGATGGTTCGATGGAAGGGGAAGCACACGGTATCAAAGGATGAAGCTAGCCGCGTGCTTCTGTTGCCAAACCGGACGTTGCAGATATGGGTTGAAAGATTCGTCCCCTTTTCATACAATGAAAGTGATAAAAGTTCTCAATTACATGGTCGTATGCTAGAAGAGCCAAAAAAGCCGGAAAAGCCAAAAAATCGGAATGATTTTTGAACAATCGAAAAAGGGAGGAGAAAGCTACCATGAGTCTTGAAGCCAACGGCTCTTGTACGGCAGAGCGGCATTTTAATTTTCACAAGCATGATTGCCTCCTCCTGTCCCTGAGGAAAATGTATCATTACCGGGGAGAGTGGCCCCAACATATCAGAAGAAGAGTTGTCCGCCACTGCACGATTCTGTTCATCAGAAGCGGCTCCGGGGAGATCATGATTGACGGGATCAGACACGGGATCGGCAAACACAAGCTGTTCCTGCTCACTCCCGGGATGCAGGTTGAATGGTATGTCGATGGGCCTATTCCGCTGGATGCCTATTACCTGGTGTTTGCCATGGCATGGTCAAGGCGGAGCAATAAGACATGGACCATAAAGGAGGCTGTCCCAATCCCCATGATGTACACCGGGGAGATCACCGTGCAAAACTGGCTGCAGCTGGATCATTCCATCTGCAGGTTGCATGAGGGGCATGCTGCCAAGAGGGCGGGGCTGCCAGGCCTGAGGCAGCAGCTGAGGTTTGAGGAGCTGGTGTATACCTTGATGGAGGCGGCTGAAGAGAACGCAAAAAATTCTGATTGGGCCAAAACGATGGAATACTTCGCCGGCTATATGGCCAAGCATTATTCAGATAACATCAAGATCGACAGCATGTCCAGGATGTGCGGAATGAATCCCAGCACCTTCTCCCGGCTGTTCAAAAAACACACCGGCATGCTTCCCAGCGATTATCTGACGCATATCCGGATACAGCGGGCCAAGGAGCTGCTGCTGCAGGCCAGGCGGATACGGGAGGTGGCGCAAAGGACGGGCTTTTGCGATGAGTATTATTTTAGCAGGATGTTCAAGAAGGTTGTGGGGATCTCACCGTCGTTCTATGCGAAGAAAAGCCGGAGTCCGGAGACGGGCAAGGACAGAACCGAGCCCGCGCTGGAAGCTGTAAGAGTGGCTGTGACCTATATTGATGAGGTAGACCATCTGATCGCCCTGGGACTGCTGCCTCTGGCGGTGCCCAATGACCACCGTGAGGATTGTACGGAATGCACCATCCCCTATCTGCAGGAGCAGCTGCAGCATGTCCAGCAGATCGGCTGCGAGGATTCCATCCGCAAGGATCTGCTGCTGAAGCTGCATCCGGATATGATCATCGCCTGCAGGTACATGAGGGAGTGGGGAATAACCGGCTTGGAGCATATCGCCTCGACCCATTATTATTCCTGGGAGGTGGACTGGCGCAATACCCACCGGGAGCTGGCAATCGTTCTGGGTCAGGAGGACAGAGCCGAACGGAATATTGCCCGGTTTGACCGTCAGGTGAAGGAAGCCCGTCATAAGATGCACCGGAGCTGTCTGGGGAAAAAATTCGTCTTTCTGGAGATGACGCGCCAAGGCATTCGTGTAAGTCCCTATACCAGCAACGGAGGCTGGCTGTTGTTTCAGCAGCTGGGATTTACTCCGGCGCCGATTATCAGCGCGAACAATTGGGACCATCTGATTTCGCCGGAGGAAGCGGCGGAGATTGATGCGGATTATGTGCTATTCGGCAGAAGAAGCAGCTCGCGGCAGACGTACAACCAATTCATAGCGCATTCCGCCCGCCGAAAGCATCAGCTTCTGGAGGTGCCCCGCTATCCCTGGGCCAAGGGGGGGCCGATTGCATATGCATCGGGAATTGATTATGTGGTATCCCTGTTTGAAAAAATACACAAATAAGCTGTCGAAATCGTTAATGGATTATAGCCGTGGAATGAGATACCTTTGTAGAGGAGGATGATAATCATTTTCAATACGAACCGGAGGATACCGTTATGAAGCACAAGCACCGTACAACAACAATCGCCCTTATCAGCCTGCTGCTGATGGTTATCATTGCCGCAGGTTGCGGCGCAGGGAAGGAAGCGGCCCCATCGGCCGCGTCAGGCACGCCGCAGCAGGAGGCCTCGACGCAAGCGGCAGCCCAGGCTACGGCAACTCCAGCCACGGCGGCTCCGGCTCCGCGGGTGGTCTCCACCCTTATGGGAGATGTGGAGGTTCCAGCCGATCCATCCAGAATTGTCCTGGTCTATCATGATGACATCGATCATCTGATGGCCCTGGGGGTGAAGCCGGTGGCCGTGCCCACCTATGAGCGGCCCGGCAGCATCGACGGGTACCTGCCATATTTGGCGGAGGAGCTAAAAGGGGTGGAGAAGATCGGCAATGCCCCTAATCTGGAGGCCATATTGGCTGCCAATCCTGATCTGATCATCGCCAGTTATGCCTATAAGGATATGATGGACCAATTGAAAAAGATTGCACCCACCCTGGTTTTTGAATGGAAAACGGATTGGCGGGAAACTCATCTTGCCATCGGCAAGGCATTGGGCCGGGAGAGTAAGGCGCAGGCTAACATTGACGAATACAACGCCCTGGTGAAGGATGCCAAACAGAAGCTTGGCACCGCTGTGGGCAACAAGACGGTTGCCTTCATTCGCGTACTGCCCAAGGAAATCCGCATCCACGGGTTGAAGGACCAGGTGCCCGGCTTCCTTCTGTACGAGCAACTGGGCCTGACCCCGTCGGAGGAGGTGCCGGTGGAGGAGTGGGCCAAGCCCATTTCCAATGAAATTTTCGCCCAATTGAAAGCCGATCATATCCTCCTGCATATTAACGACAATCCCGATGCCGCAGCGCAGGCCAAGGAACTGCTGGAGAACGAGGCATATAAGAATGTGCCCGCGGTAAAAAACGGGCAGGTGCACCTGGTGCCCAGCCATCCTTGGGAACGGGGCGGACCGCTTGCGTTCAAGGAGGGGATTCAGCAGGTCCTGGAGGCTATGGTTCAGTAATAGGGAGTCTGCCCGGCGAAATTACTTTGGTAAATTATGTTTCGCTGGGCAGCGTCTTAAGTGGAACGGCTTCATCCCGCTTCTTCAGAGCCTCCTCCAGCTTGGCCTTGTTCCCCAGCAAGCCAGCGTCACCGGGCAGATAGCGCAAGGCCTGCTCATTATGCCGCCAGGCCGGGAGCAGCTCGCCCAGCCGGATATGGCACAGGGCAAGCCGCACATGGGGCAGCCATGTCAGCGCGGCCGGGGCAACCGGACGGAGCCCGGTATCCTGTCCCCGGGCGGCAAGCGCCTGATTGAACCAGTAGACCGCTGTCCGCCAGTCTCCCCGCTCCTCGAACCATTCGCCGATCAGGCAGCAGTAGTCCGGCTGGGGGGCACCGTAATGGAAGGAAGCCAGCAGACTGTTGAGCATGCTGCGGGCATCCCCAAGCTGACGGTGGCAATGAGCCAGCCTGGCGCAGGATACCAGCCTATCCTCCCGGAAGCCGGAGGGCTCACAGAGCAGCTTCTCATATCCGCGGGCCGCCGCCCGGTAATTCCTCCGGTCATAGCATTCATTGGCGTAGAAGAACAGCCTCCGGCCCGTGACTCCAGGCTCCTCCGCAATCCACTTGCGCAGAATCCGCAAATTCCTTGCGGAGCGGGGCGGTTTTCCGGTGTCCGCGGAATGGGGCGGTTTTCCTGTATCCTTGGAATGCAACGTTTTGTCCATATCCGCAGAATGCGGTCCGCGGGAATGGCAGATCATCATATCGGATACTGTGACCTCCTGTTGGGGAAACTCCAGATATTCATGAATCCGCCCGATCCAGCGGCATTGAAGCTCCCGCCTGACAATCCGCAGCCTTCTGCCCACAACCAGCTCCCGGCCTGCATCATCAGCCGCCAGACAATAAGGCATAATCACCCCCGCTGTCCCGCCGTCCAGACTCTGCTTGAGCTTTTCCCACTTATGCCATTCCTCCACAGGCAGATAATCGTCCGCATCCAGCCACATGATATATTGCCCTCCAGCCAGACCGAAGCAATAATTGCGTGCCGCCGCAAAGTCATCCTTCCACTCATACGCGTACACATGTCTCGTATAGGTCCCGGCAATCTCTCGGGTCCGGTCTGTAGAACCTGTATCCACGATAATGATCTCATCGGGAAGGCCCTGCACGGAGGACAGGCAATGCTCCAGTGTCTGTTCCCCGTCCCTCACGATCATGCACAGGCTTATGGTGCTCATAAGGATCCGCTCCCGTCCGTCTCGGAAGCGGATTTGACTCCGGCGTTCTTCTTCCGTTCCGTCAGCGCCTTGAAGTGCTGTCCTTCCATTTCCGCGAACTTCCCGCAATCGAGCAGCATCCACCGCTCCATCTGTTCGTTTCTTGAGAGCGGCGCTGCGGGGGCCTCTCTTTTTTTGCCTGTACAAAACAAATACTTATGATGAATTTCCATCTCCAACTGCTCATAGAAGGGCTCCAGCATCAGGTAGAGGTTGGAGCAGTAGAAAGTTTGCTTGTGGTCATGGAACGGATGGAAGCCGTAAGGAACCGTAATAATGATCCGTCCCCCTTCGGGCAGCAGGGAGTGAACCTTCTCCAGCAACTGCAGGGGATGGGAAAAGTGCTCGAGAATTTCTCCCAGAATGACCGTATCGAAAACCATGGCGGGATTAATCTCCAATACATTGGTCAGAAAAAAGGTCACATTCTTCCTGACAGGGGCGGACTCCTTCTTGACCTCTTGGATGGCATAGGCCAGGCTGGCTTCGTCCAGATCGATTCCCGTCACCTCAAATCCCTCTCTGGCCAGCAGAATGGTGGTGATCCCCTGGCTGCATCCCGCGTCGAGAATTTTTTTCCCCGTTGTTTGTCTGCATATCCAGTGGATCCGCATGCGGGTGGACTGATGGGATTCCAGGGAGTTGATCAAGCCGTAATACCTTTCATTCACACGGTCGTCATTGGGCATTTTCTTGTTCCCTCCCTGTGCGGCTATGGCTGCCAAGCAGAATAATGCGGCCGCCCTTGCATCCTTTAGTGGCATGGCGTGTATCGAATACCAGCGGGGCATGATCGGCGATCTGCTGGTAATCCACGGCAGCATGATCCGCCGTAATGACAGTCAGGTCCGATTCCGCCCACAGGGACGGTGCAGCCGCCTGGGAAACGTACTGCTCCCCCTCAATCCGGCATGCGGGAATATGGGGATCATGATAGGCTGTATGGGCGCCCAAACGCCGCAGAAGGCCAAGGATCTCAAGAGCCGGTGATTCCCGGAGATCATCCGTATCCCGCTTATAGGCCAAGCCGGACAGAATGATCGCAGCTCCGCGGATGGTTTTACCTTCGCGCTCCAGAAGGGCTTTAATATGTTGCACGACATACGCGGGCATGCCGCGGTTAATTTCATCCGCCTGCCCGATTAATTTCAGCGGCATCCCCAGTTGCCCGGATTTCCAGGCGAGATAAAGAGGATCGACAGGAATGCAATGTCCGCCGATGCCGGGCCCGGGATAAAAGGGCATATATCCAAAAGGTTTGGTGGCAGCGGCCTCAACTACCTCCCAGATGCTCACGCCCATTGCTTCGCAAACGGGAGCCAGTTCATTGACAAGCGCAATATTGACGTTGCGGAAAGTATTTTCAAGCAATTTGGCGAACTCGGCTGTTTCATTGGAGCTGACAGGTACTACGCGGTCAAACACGGTTCCGTAAAACGACTGTCCCGCCTCCAAGCAGGAAGGTGTACGGCCTCCGATGATTTTGGGCATGGACCGGATGGAAAACCGCCTGTTCCCCGGGTCTACCCGCTCGGGTGAGAAGCAGGCAAAAAAATCTCTGCCGGCTCTCCAGCCCCGCTCCGCTTCAATCCGGCCGGCAATCAGCTCCCGTGTGGTCCCCGGATAGGTGGTGCTCTCCAGAATGACAAGGCTGCCCCTCTTCAGGCGGGGAATGAGCCGGGATATGGCTGCTTCAATGAAGGAAATATCCGGATTTCGCTCATGGTCAAGCGGAGTGGGGACGCAAAGCACGGCGATATCCGCCTGCTCCAGGGCGTCGTAATCCATGGAGGGCTGCAAGGCTCCGCCGGCCGTCAACTCTCCGATACTGGAGCTATCCGTGTCCAAAATGTACGAGTTCCCTTTTTTCAGCATGGCGATCTTATGCGCATCCGAATCTATTCCGTAGACTGTGTACCCTGCCCGGGCAAATTCAACAGACAGGGGCAGTCCCACATAACCTAACCCAATGACGGCCACCCCGGCGGTGCGTTGTTCAATTTTTGCAAGCAGCTCCAAGTCTGTCTCCCTCCCAAAGGAACTATAGTAATTATTGAAGCCCGGTTCAGAAGAATGTCATAAAATGGCTCAACACCAGACCCGTTGCTTCCGGAGGCAAAATATCCGGTTTGCGGATTTTCTTGATGGACGAATTGGAGCGGTGAATGACATTAACATAATTGCGCCCGGTGAATATCTCATGAGGAAGATCGATGACATTGCCGTGGGTTCCTCTGCCCGGAAGCTTCACCCGGAATCCGTCCAGATAGTCCTGTACCCGGTAGATGAAGGTATAGAACTGGGGGGAATGATGGTAGTATTCCGCCAGCTGGCCGTTGACCGTATCCCACAGATAGCCGTGGCAATTAACAAGAGCTACGGTGCCGGGCTGGGGCCGGTAATCATGGAGCTGTTGTACGAAGGTCTCGTGAAACAGATCGTCGGAGTCGAGCCGGGCGATATACAGCTCCTGAGCACCCTGAATATATTGTTCGATCCGGTATTTGCTTTCGATGCTGGTACCAAATTGAATATGGGGAGGAAGCGGTTCCTGCGTTGCCAGAATACGCTCCACAATGTCGGTGCAGCCGCCCGCCAGCTTCAGTACGGCGAGAAAATTTTGGGAGGTTTGCTTCTTCAGACTGCGCAATGTCAAGTTTCTGAATATGCCGATGCGCTCTTCCAGCCATTGATGAGTCAGACGGTCGGGATTCAAGCCGAAGTTGTTGAAATTGATTTCAATGACGACTTTTCTGTCCATAGCTGTGCCTCCTTAAAGTTTTGAGTTCTATAACCTAAAGCGAAGCGGTTATGGCGAAAAACTGGCTTCGTAAGCATAGACCAAATTTTGAGTTCTATAACCTAAAGCGAAGCGGTTATGGCGAAAAACTGGCTTCGCAAGCATAGGCTTCGTAGTTATATATTAGACAAACTATGTGAGCCGCCCTGAAAAATTAACGTACATTGAACCAGTTGCCCGAAAAACGGGGCGAATTGGCCGCCCAAAATTGCCGTGTACACAAAAGTGCGGGGAGGTGCAGGCATATACATATACAAACCGGAAGGAGAGGAGCCTGTTTCATATGAATTATCCCTATCTTGATACCGAGCAGGTGCTTTTGCGGCTGGGTCACGCGTTGGAGGCGCGCCTTCCGTTCTCACTGGTCCGGATGGGGGACGGGGAGAACCTGGTCCTGGCCCAGGATACAGTATGGCCTGTTGAGGATGTGCTGAAGGAACGGTGGGCGATAAAGGCGAACAAGGGGCAAAAAGGATTGACCCTGCCCAATTACGCGCTGCGGGACGCTGTGCGGGAGGCAATCGGCAAAGCGGATGTGGTGGGTATTCTGCCTCATGGGGATTCGGTCATCAACGCTCCTGAATATTTGAAAAGACAGCTGACCGACCAGATCTTTCAGTATTACTCCCTCTCGCCGAAGGCTGCCTGTCATGCCTGCATCAACCGGGATATGGTCTATACCCAACAATTCTGGTCCTTGATTACCGGACAGCGCATTGTGCTTGTTACCCGGGAGGCGGAGACGCTCCGGCAGAAGTTGGTCGCTCCTCCATATTCCCTCACTGTTGTCCACGCTCTTCCTTTTGCACATTACGGCTATATGGAGGAGACGCTGCAATGGCTGTCGGATCACCGGGACGCATTTGATTTGGTCCTGTTTACCTGTGGCGTCAATGCGGTGGTGCTTGCCCAGAAAACTGCAGAACTGACCGGCAAGGTGGCGCTGGATTTCGGCAAGGCGGCAAGCATTATTACGAAGGGCTCTCCCAATTAAAGTGAGGGTCCGGGATATGTGCCTGGCTGTGTGAAAATGGAAAAAGCCTTCCCGCTGTTTGGACTTTGGCGGGTTGGCTTTTTTGGGGCAACAGCATTCAGGTTCTGGTCGAAGCGATGGCATAGAAGGCTTCCGGACCGCTGCGGACTGTAGTGGACACTCCGGAAATATACGCGGAATAATTGATAAACGGCTGCGTCGGCGGGGCAAAATCCGCAGTCTGAAAAGAGTGCAATTCATTGCCTCCCGTCACCGCTACGGTACCTTCCGCAAAATAGATGATGCTGGCAGGATCGAAGGTTATTCCTCTTACAATATACAGGAGAAACGTGTCCCCTTCTTCTCCGGACAGACCGATCGTCCCATTCAAGGCAATAACCGGATTGACGCTGGAATTGGTAACAAGGCCTAGAGCGCCGAATAATTCCGGGCCTCCCGTCAAAGCTGTATTGGGAAAGCCCGTGTTGCCGGAATTAATCGAAGTCGCCATATCTAGAAATTGTGACATGATGAACATCCCTCCTGTCTGTCAGATTGGTTTATTTTATGAACGGGTACGAAGATATGCTTGGGTAAACAGCGGTACGGGCTAGGGAGAGTTTGCAAACCTATAATACGGTAGTCCTCTTTTTTGAAAGTATAGTCTATTTACAAGCTTTAATAACACGTGTTATACTGTTCGTGTGCGAGGTGTGCCATGAGCAAAAAAAGAGTGACCAGCTTTGATGTAGCCAAAAGGGCGGGCGTCTCCCGCGGCGTGGTCTCAGCAGTTCTGAACAATACTCCGGGTATCGGAGTCAGCGAGGAAACCCGGGAGGCCGTGCTCGACGCCATCAGGGAGCTGAATTATCATGTGGACGCCCAAGCGCGGAGCATGCGGACGGGGAAGAGTCTGTGTCTGGCGGCATATGGGGACACCAGACAACCATTGTTCGTGCAACTGCTTGAGGGGATGCAACGGGAGTGTGAGGCACAGGGCTATCATATCCTGATCACTTCTCCAGGGGCCGCAGGACAGGGGAGAGAGGGGCTGCTTGCCCTCTACCACCAACGGAAGATTGACGGCATTGTAACCTTGGATAACGTTAGTTACGCCGATGCGGATTGGGCAAAGCGGGTGTCCGAAGCCGGTATCCCCTGTGTTTCCGTGGAAGGATATGCGGAGGATGACGGCATGTTCTCCATTCAGGCGGATTACCGCGGGAGTGTAATGCTGGGACTGGAATATATGACCCGGGTCCCCACGGAGGCAGCCGGTCTGGGGAGGGCGGCATCGGCAAGTGAGCAGCAGGCGGCATTGTCAGGGTCAAGCGGTCAGAAAGCGGGATTGTCTGGATCAAGTCCGCAGAAAGCGCCATTGTATGTAGAGATGTACAATGAGCAGAGCAGCAGCAATTGGGCGGAGCGCAACCGCAGGGAGGCTTATGCGCAATGGTGCGCCCACAGGGAACTGGAGCCCCGCTTTTGGCGGCTGCATATGGAACGGGAGGAGCAGATGGAATCGCTGCTAAGCCAGGCCGTTGAAGAATGGCGTGACGCCGGCTTGTTCATCAACTGGTCCAGCAGTGTGCCGGAATTGTACCGTGCCGCCTGGAAGCTGGGATTGCGGATCGGCGAGGATCTGCGGGTGATGGCTGCGGATAACACCATCAGGGGACATCGGCTGATTGTGCCTTCCCTTAGTTGTGTGGAGATTCCGTATGAGCAGATGGGAGAGGAAGCGGTCCGGTGCGTTCTCCGCCAGATTGCAGGCAACTCCGGCAATGGTGGGCCTGGCCAAGAAAATGGGAGCGGGAAATCCGGACGCCCGGAGAAAATCCGGCTGTCTGCCGTGCTAAGGGCAGGGGACAGCGCATAGCTGCTGTTCCAGTGGTAATAGATAAGGGTCCCCAAGCTCCGGCAGGAGCATTTTTCTTTGGGTAATAACACGTGTTATTGATCTGGATGCCAAGTAGAAAGTGGAATAGTTTTTGTGAGGGTGCGCGGAGCGATGTGGCAGTCGTTAAGCAATGTGACAGTCGCTGAGCAATGAGGCAGCCGAGAAGCAATGCAGCAGTCAGAGAGCAATGCAGCAGTTAAACCGGCAAGAACAGAATGGAGGAGGGTTTGTTGATGTTTTGGACAGAGGAGAAGCTGGCATTAAGACTGAATGAGTTGGAGGGGTACCGCTACCGGGAAGGGATAGCCCTTGATGAATGGGCGGCCCGGGAGGATAACGGCAAGGAAAATGGCGTGTACCCGCCCCAAGAGTTCGAGGGCGAATACAAGCTTGTGCGCCAAGACCGCTGGAAGGGAAGGGACAAATACCTGTGGCTGAACCGCAAGGTGCAGATTCCCGCCGCTTGGAGCGGACAGCGCATTGTGGGAGTATTCGACTTTGGCAAGACCGGTGCGGGCAACAACGGAGGGTTCGAGTCGCTGCTATATGTGAACGGACAACCGTATCAAGGGGTGGACAGCAACCACAAGGAGGTATTCTTCCCGGATGAATATGCCGGGCAGGTGGTTGATCTCACCTTTCGCCTATGGTCCGGTCTTGATCCGGGAGCCAGATTCGTCGAGCAGGAGCATGAGTTCAAACGGGCAGAGCTTGCTGTACTGGATGCCGCGGCGGATGATCTGTACTATACGGCCAGAGCCGCTTTGAGCACATCCCGGCAGTTGCCTGAGGGACAGCCGGATAAGCAGGAGCTGCTTATGGCTGTGGACCGGGCATTCCTGCAATTGGACTGGTCCCGGCCGGGGAGTCCCTTCTTCTATGAATCCGTCACCGCTGCTGCTGCAATTCTGCGGGAAGCCGTGTCCCGCTTCGAGAAGAAGCACGCGGTTACTGTAACCTGCATCGGACATACCCATATCGACGTAGCCTGGATGTGGCGGCTGACCCATACCCGGGAGAAGGCTGCCCGCTCCTTCTCAACGGTGCTGCGCCTGATGGAGCAGTACCCCGATTATGTTTTCCTCCAGTCCCAGCCGCAGCTGTATGCCTATATCAAGCAGGATTATCCGGAGATTTACGCGCAGATCAAGGAGCGGGTGAAGGAAGGGCGCTGGGAAGTTGGAGGGGCTATGTGGCTGGAGGCAGACTGCAACCTCACCAGCGGCGAGTCCCTGGTGCGGCAGATTCTGTACGGCACCCAATTTTTCCGGGAGGAGTTCGGGGTGGAGTGCAAGTACCTGTGGCTGCCGGATGTATTCGGCTACAGCTGGGCGCTGCCGCAGATCCTGCGCAAGTCGGGAATCGATACCTTCATGACGACGAAGATCAGTTGGAACCAATATAACCGTCTGCCTCACGATACCTTCCACTGGAGGGGAATTGACGGCAGCGAGGTGCTGACCCACTTTATAACTACCCCCGAGAAGGCGGAAGACGGTGTATGGTGGTACACCTACAACGGGCTGATTGAGCCTTTTGCCGTGAAGGGGATCTGGGATCAGTACCGGGACAAGAATGTGAACCGTGACCTGCTATTATCCTACGGTTACGGTGACGGCGGCGGCGGGGTCAACCGGGAGATGCTGGAGATGAGGCGGCGGCTCGATGAAATGCCGGGAATTCCCCATGTGCAGACCGGCCGGGCCCAGGAATATTTCGAGCGCCTTCAAGAAACCTTCGCCAATACGGATCAATATGTCCACACCTGGGATGGAGAGCTGTACCTTGAATACCATCGGGGCACGTACACCAGCCAGGCTCACAACAAGCGAATGAACCGGAAGCTGGAGCTTCTGTACCGGGAGGCCGAATGGCTGCAGACGCTGCTTGCCGTGGAAAAGGGAGGCTTCACCCATTATCCCGCTGCCCGGTTCAAGGAGGGCTGGACCACGATTCTCCGCAACCAGTTCCATGATATTATTCCCGGCTCCTCCATTCGTGAGGTGTATGAGGATTCCAGAGTGGAGTATGCGGAGGCAGAGAGCTTGGGGCAAGCGCTGTGGACGGACGCGGCGGCGGAGCTTGCGGTACTTTGCGGGTCACAAGAAGAGCTTGGCGCATCTGCCGTTGGGGACGGTGGGGAAGCTGTCACTTGGACAGTCTTCAACGGAACCTCCTGCACACGGACGGAGCTGGTTGTCATACCGGCCAGGGCGGACGGCAGCGACGGCCCCGTCAGCGGCGCCTCCCACGGCAATGGCCGGTGGACGGACGCAGCGGGCAATGTCCTGCAGGCCGAACGCGGCGCAGACGGACAATGGCTGGTGCAGGTTCAAGACATCCCGGCACTTGGCAGCGAGGTGATTCAGTACCGTCCGGCCCATGCCGCTCTTCCTGCAAGTCACGGCATTCCCTTCAGCTTCGATTCTTCCAGCCTGACAACGCCCTTCTACCTGCTGGAATGGAATGAAGCGGGACAACTGACGCGTCTCTATGACCGTTCTGCCCAGCGGGAAGTATTGTTTGCCGGAGAACGGGGCAATGTGCTTCAGGTATTTGAGGATAAGCCCAAGATGTTCAACGCCTGGGATATTGACCTGTTCTACCAGGAGAAGATGCGGGAAATCAAGGCTCTGCAGTCCATTGAACTTGTGGAATCCAACATGCTGCAGGCGGTGGTCCGGTTCGTCTGGACGTATATGGACTCTGTCATTACCCAGGATATGAAGGTATATGCGCACAGCAGGCGTATCGACTATGAGACGCATGTGGACTGGCATGAGCAGCAGCAGCTTCTGAAGGTAGCCTTCCCGGTTGCTGTCCGCGCTACTGAAGCAACCTACGATATTCAGTTCGGCAACGTGAAGCGCCCCACCCATTGGAATACAAGCTGGGATTATGCCCGGTTCGAGACAGTGGGCCACCAGTGGGCGGATCTGTCCGAGAGAGGCTATGGCGTCAGCCTGCTGAATGATTGCAAGTACGGCTATGATGTGAAGGATCATGTGCTGCGCCTGTCGCTTATCAAATCCGCGATCAACCCTGATGAGACAGCCGATCAAGGCGAACACCGGTTTACGTATTCACTGCTGCCCCATGAAGGCGATTGGGTGCAGGGACAGACCGTGCAGGAAGCCTGGTTCCTAAACAATCGTCTCAGGGCGGTTAAGGGAGCATATTCCGCCGGAGCGGGCAAATCGCTGATCCGCATGGACAGGGACAATATCGCCGTGGATGCCGTCAAAATGGCTGAGGATGGCAGCGGCTGGATCATCCGTCTTCACGAATATACGGGCGTGCGTTCCCCAATCACGCTGGTGAGCGACTATCCGGTGGCATCCTGGCAGGAGTGCGACCTGCTGGAGCGGCCGGTGGATGAAGCTGTCCAATCCTCCGGGATTACGCTTCAAGTGAATCCGTATGAGATCAAGACATTGCTTGTGAAAACAATCGAACCAGCCAATGCATGAGGCCGGTGGTCCGTTGCAACGCACTAAAATACACATTTGAGCTGCTACTGCACGACAGCAGAAAAAGAAGCCCCCGCGGCTTCTTTTTCTTTGTCCCGGTATGCATTACACTTAGGTGGACGCTTGCCGCGCTTCATCACGGGTGATAAACATAAGCCTTGCGTAGAAAGCAAGTTTTTGCCGTCACAAAACTCTTAGGAGGTCCACAATGCCATTGCCTATGGTTCACTTGAGTGTAGCCGTCCGCTACAGCGAGCTGTACGGAGATATTGCCGATCCCGGCGCGTTCCTGTTGGGAAATATCGCGCCCGATTCCATTCACATGAGAGCAGGTACTGCCAGGGAGGACAAGAAACGGACCCACCTCCATCCGGAACCAGTTGAAGACTATCTGA
Organism: Paenibacillaceae bacterium; assembly: GCA_029256185.1. GTDB lineage: Bacteria > Bacillota > Bacilli > Paenibacillales > NBRC-103111 > Paenibacillus_AR. The sequence continues at coordinate 141,820 of JAQSYI010000014.1, read as the reverse complement.
CCAGATTAAGGGAACATTACGTAACATACGCTCGTGCGGCCCAGGGCGCAGGGTGGAGATGTCTGGTAGATGGATACTTCTCCCATCTGTTGACCGACTACTATTGGTCCCAGGAGGTGCACCCCAGGCTTGTTGAAGGGGGGCGGTTAATGGAGATGACCCAGGAGCAAACCAGGGCCTTGTACTACCGAGAGACCGACCAAATCGATTTTCACATCTTCAGGCAAGCGCCTTGGCGGGAACAGGTATGGGAGTTGCTGAAAGGTGAGCCGGGAGCCGATTTCGGAGGATTGTTAACAGCCGAGGAAATGATTCAATGGCGGGAGAGAACGTTTCGTTTCTTTGAGAACAGCGCCAAGGAGCCGGGAATTGTGCCCCGCTATATAACGGTTGACGTGGTTGAGGAATTCGTGGACAGAACGGCGAGACGTGTGACTGCTCTTTTCAAGGAATGGGAATAGGATAGTGTCATATTCATATTGTTATATTTGATGTGAATAAATTTTCATGGATGCTCTTATTGTATAAGGATATAATGGGCATATAGTTATATCCTAAACTATGAGGAGCGATATTAGATGATTCGAGTTACCCCATACTGGGAGAATCCGGGCATCCTGCATGAGAACCGGGAAGCACCACGGGCATATTACATTCCTTACCGTGAAGAAGCGGCTGCTGCTGCGGGCAAGAGAGGGCGTTCGCCTTATTATCAGACCTTGAACGGCAGTTGGAAGTTCAGCTACCACACAAGCGTCAAAGAGGTTCAAGACGGCTTTTACCAAACGGATGCCGATGTTGCCGCCTGGGATGATCTGATTGTGCCTTCTTGCTGGCAGACCAACGGCTATGACCAGCTTCATTATACAAATGTAAACTATCCCATTCCTTGCGATCCCCCCTACGTTCCCGATGCCAATCCGGCCGGACTGTACGTCAGGGAATTCCAGTTCTCCGGCGACCTGGACGGCAAGGAACAATATCTGGTGTTTGAGGGTGTCAACTCCTGCTTCTACCTGTGGGTGAACGGTGAGTATGCGGGCTACAGCCAAGGCAGCCGCATTCCGGCTGAATTTAATGTGACCGCCAAGCTGCGCAAAGGATTGAACCGGGTAGCCGTAATGGTGCTGAAATGGTGCGACGGCACTTACATCGAGGATCAGGATTTGTGGCGGTATTCGGGCATTTACCGGGATGTGTATCTGCTGTCGCGGGAGAAGGCCCATATCCGGGATGTGTTCAACCGGCAGGAGTTCAGCGCAGGCTTTGCCCATGTGCGGTTGAACAGTGAAATTGAAACGACCGGAGCGCTTCAAGTCAAGGCTGATCTGAAGGACGCACAAGGCAGCGTTGTGGCAACCGGCAGCTCAGTGGTGGACGGCAAGGGAGTGATTGGGCTTGAAGTAACCAATCCGGTGCTGTGGAACGCAGAGAATCCTTATCTGTACAGCCTGACGCTTCAGGCGGGGGATGAGGTGCTGCGCTTTGGGGTAGGCTTCAAGCAGGTGATTGTGAAGGATGGGGTGTTCACCATCAACGGCAAGGCGGTCAAGCTGAAGGGTGTGAACCGGCATGACTCCCATCCTGTCCTGGGCCAGACCATTCCTGTTAATCATATGATCAAAGACCTGAACCTGATGAAAACCCACAATGTGAACACTATCCGCACCTCCCATTATCCCAACGATCCCCGGTTCCTGGATCTGTGCGATGTGTATGGCTTCTATGTGGTGGACGAGGCTGACTTGGAATGCCACGGCATCGGAAGCGCTGAGGGCTGGGCGGAAGGATCGTTTCACCGCCTGTCGGTGAATCCGGCATGGAAGGAAGCATTTGTAGATCGCGCGATACGCATGGTGGAGCGGGACAAGAATCACGCTTGTATCGTGATGTGGTCCATGGGCAATGAATCCGGCTACGGCGGCAATCATATCGCTATGGCGGAATGGACCCGCAAGCGGGATGCCTCCCGTCCGGTGCATTATGAGGGAGCGGCTGCCAAATATCACGGCGATCCCAATGTGGAAGCATTGGATGTGCATAGCCGGATGTACGCCTCCATCGCCGAAATGGAGGAATTCGTCCGGGACGAAAGCAATACGAAGCCGCTGTTCCAATGTGAATACAGCCATGCCATGGGCAACGGTCCCGGGGATTTGAAGGATTACTGGGATGTGATCTACAAATATCCGAAGCTCATGGGCGGTTGTGTCTGGGAATGGTGCGACCATGGCGTACTGACTGCTACACCTGACGGGGTGCCCTATTTTGCCTATGGCGGTGACTTTGGGGATAAGCCAAACGACGGCAACTTCTGTATTGACGGTCTGGTGACGCCTGACCGGAAGCCTCACACCGGATTGCTGGAGCTGAAGCAGGTTATCGCTCCCGTGCGTATTGAAGCAGCCGATCTGGAGCAGGGCAAGCTGACCCTCACCAATCTGTATGATTTCAGCGATCTGTCCGGTCTGGAGTTCTTCTGGAAGGTGGAGCAGGATGGTGAAACAGTTCAGCAAGGAGTGCTGGAAGGAGCCGAGGCAGGGCCGCAGCAGCAGCAAACGGTGGCCGTTCCGTATCGTCTTGCGTCCAATGCTTCCGGGAATTATTATCTGACTGTCTCCGCCCGGACCAAGCAGGACAGCCGCTGGGCTGCCGCGGGTTATGAGATCGTGTTTGCGCAGTTTGAACTGCCTGTTGCCTCTGCCGCCGCTCAAGCAGACCAATCGTCAGCCGCCTCTGTGCTGTCCGTTGAGGCTGTCCAGAACGGTCATGTGCTGGAATTGACGGGAGCGGACTTCCGGCATACCTTTGATCTGTACGATGGGGCTTTCACCGGAATTTCCAAGCATGGCGTCCAATTGCTCCAGGGACCCGCATCCTTCAATATCTGGCGGGCTCCCACCGATAATGACCGGAGAATCAAGCTTAAGTGGCAGGATGACGGCTTCGACCGGGCCGGAATGAAGGTATACAGCGCCGAGTGGTCGCAGGACGGCGACACAGGAGTGGACATAGCCGTAAGCTTCTCCCTTGGAGGATATATCCGTTATCCCATCCTGCACGGCGAGGCGAAATGGCATGTGGACGGCGCCGGGGAGATCAGCCTGAAGGTCCAGGTGAAGGTCCGGGAGAGCGTGCCGTTCCTGCCCCGCTTCGGCCTGCAAGTGGTGATGCCCGCGGGCAACGAGGAAGTGGAATATTTCGGTTTCGGTCCCCATGAAAGCTACAATGACAAGCGGCACAGCGTCCGCAAGGGCAAGTACCTGCTCACAGTAGACGAGATGTTCGAGAATTATGTGATGCCGCAGGAGAATGGCTCCCGGTATGGGACGGAGTGGGCCATCGTGTCCAATGAGTTGGGCATGGGACTGAAATTCACCTCCACCTCCGAGGATTTCTCCTTCAATGCGGCTCATTATACCCCGGCGGATCTGACGAATGCGGGCCACACCTACGAGCTGGTAAAACGCAAGGAGACCGTGGTTCAACTGGACTACAAGGTAAGCGGGGTAGGCTCCAATTCCTGCGGACCGGAGCTGCTGAAGAAATACCGTCTTGACGAGAAGGAATTCAGCTATGAGCTGCGGATCAAGCCGGTATTCAAGGAAGATGAGTAAGTATGGGCAAGCAGCCTTGATTTAAGCAAGATGAAGCAGTATAGACAAGATAGATTGGATAGATAATAGACCGGATAGATAAGACAGACAAGATGGAACGAGTGAAAATATGCCAACAGCTGCCGGACCTGCGGGTTAGGCAGCTTTCTTTTTTGCAGATTGCTTTTGCGCATAAAAGCTGTGAAGCATTATAGTAGACGGTTGAAACCATTGTCCAACGCAGCCTTTGGATACTATCCCCTTGCATCAGGAGCCGGGGCAGGTGCGGAGTTTGTCCTTCGCAAGCCGCTGGAGAAAGACGCGGTCAAGCTCAAGAAGGGATTCAGACTGCTGAATTATGTTAAGGCTCTCTGCTGTTTGTGAATAATTGATGTCTGTGGGCGCTGCAATGAAACGGTTGTACTTTCCATACGTTGTTATAGTCATATATGGATTGCCGCTGTATACTAATATTTGGTAGTCCATTTTACCTATTTATCCATTATTCAATAGAGAGGGAGTGAGCTTGTGAGAGTATGGAAGAAAATGCTCTTATCGGTGCTCGCGGTTTGTCTGGTGCCGTTTGCGCCGCTTGCCCGTGCGGAAGGCAATGTGTTGCAGAATCAGGCGGTAAACGGGGGAACGGTCAACCAGAATATTGTGTTCGTCGATGTAGGCAGCCACTGGGCCAACGATGCCATCTACGATATGGCCCGCAAGGGGATCATCAGCGGCTATGACGATGCATCCTTCAAGCCTGAGAACGCAATTACCCGCGAAGAGTTTGCCAAACTGATTGCCGCTACGTTTTCGCTGGATTTGGGTACCGGTGTAGCGCCTACATTCAGTGATGTGCAGAAAGACCGCTGGTCTTATTCCTACATAGAAGTCACCAAGGATTATCTGACAGGTTATTATCCGCCCAAGGGGCAGGCGTTCTTCAGTCCCGAGACCAATGCCACCCGGGAGGACGTGGCGGTAGCCTTAGTCAAGATTCTGGGATACGGTCCCGATGATCTTGTGAATTCCGGCAGTCTGTCTTGGCGCTTCACGGATGTGGAAGAGATTTCCTTCGGACTGCGGGATTACGTGGCGCTCGCCGCCGAGAACCAACTGATCAGCGGCTATGAGGACCGTACCTTCCGTCCGCAAAACCCCATTACCCGTGCCGAGGTAGCCACCCTGCTGTATAAGGTCATCAAGTCTTCCGCACAGGATCAGGCGGATGGTCCCAAGCTTGAAGTGAGCATGCCGGAAAAAACCACAACAGGAACCTTCTATGTGTCGGGCTCTGCCAGCAAGGGAGCCAAGGTAACCATCAACGGCAAGGCTGTGGAAATGGTCAATGGCACGTTCAAGGAAGGCTTCGTTCTGGAAGAAGAGGGCGAGTTTCATGTGACGGTTACGGCCAAGCTGTCAAGCGGTACAGCCAATGTTGTCCGCAAGCAGATCACGTACAAGGTGGATGGTCCGGAGATCAAGCTGTACAGTATTCCTGAAAGCTCGGAGAAGGATTCCATCACCGTTTCCGGCAAGGTGACAGACAAGACGGATGACAAGCCGCTGCTTTATCTGAACGGGGAAAAGCAGTATGTGGATTGGGACGGGGAATTCAACACCAGGGTGAATTTGCAGGAAGGGGATAACACGCTGACTTTCAAGGCGGTCAACAAGAACGACAAGACCACGGAAGTGGTGAAGGTGGTCCGCTTCAATGCCGGAGGTCCCGTGCTTAAGATAAGCAATGTGCCGGAGAGCACCAAGACCAGCAGGCTGACCATCAACGGAAACGTAACGGATGCCAATGATGACAATCCTGATGTTTATGTGAACGGGTATAAGGTATACGTCAGTTGGGACGGTTCCTTTAGCCATACTATAACGCTTGATTCCGGTGAGAATGCGATCACCTTCAAGGCGGAGAACAGCATAGGCAAGGTCAGCACGGTAGTCAAGAAGGTCGTCTTCGAATCAGGCGGTCCGGTGCTTAAAGTAAACAGTGTGCCGGAGAGCACCAGCACCAGCAGGCTGACATTTAACGGAAACGTAACGGATGCCAATGACGACAATCCTGATGTTTATGTGAACGGGTATAAGCTCTATGTCAGTTGGGACGGCTCCTTTAGCCATACTGTAACGCTTGCTTCCGGCGAGAATGAGTTCACCTTCAAGGCGGAGAACAACATTGGCAAGGTCAGCACCGTGGTCAAAAAGATTGTCTTCGAATCAGGCGGTCCGGAGCTGAAGGTGGACGAAACGCCAGCTACTGTGAACAGCTCCTCCCTGAGCATATCCGGTACAGTGAAGGACAAGAACAATGAGGATCTTACACTTTACTTGAATAATGAAAAGCTATATCCGGATTGGAACGGAAAATTCACTCATAAGGTCAAGCTGGCAGAGGGGGAGAATATTCTGACCTTGAAGGCGACCAATGAATCCGGCAAGGTTTCCACTGTCAACCGGACCGTAGTATTCTCCGTCCCTGCTCCGGAGCTGGTGATCGACTATCTCCCGCAACGGACAACTCTGAAGCGGCTGACTCTGTCAGGGAGTGTTAAGGACAAGAACGACAGCGATCCCAAGGTCTATCTGAATGACAGCTTGTTGAATCTAAATTGGAATAACGCCTTCTCGAGAGAAGTAACGTTGAACAAAGGTGAGAATGTCTTTGTGATCCTGAGCACCAATAAGTTGGGCAAGTCCACAACCGTAACCAAAACGGTGTATCAGGATTAATATCCGGGGTTAGTTATAATGATGGGCAAAGCCTGCTGTGTTCCCTTCTTCAGAGGGAATGCAGCAGGCTTTTATTTGAAGCCAGAAAGTATAAACGGGGAAGCGGCTCAACTTCTTGACAAACCGTCTTCCCCGCTTGCCGCGTATCCTGTCAGCCTCGGATCTCTCTATGCAAAAGATTGGGCATAACAGCTATCATTTTGCAAGCTGTTGTGTCCCAGCATCTCCTCTCACTCGCCAACAGTATCATTTTGCAAGCTGTTGCGCCACCTGGGCTGCTCTTCCCGATGGGAAAAAATAGTTGCCCGTCCATCCTGTCCGTTTCTCCCAGGCGGCCCCCCTCGAGCCAATCTCCGCTCCGTGGTCCGGCCTTCAGAGCCTCAGTCTCTAACGGCGGGCCAGGAGGGACTGGACGATCAGCTTGCCGTGATGGCGGCCGGTCTCGATGAAGATCTCATTGGCATTCTGACCCGCGGCCACCACACCCGCCAGATAAAGTCCCGGAATATTGGTCTCCATGGTCTCCGGGTCAAATTGGGGAATCTCCCCGTCTCCCATAATATGAATGCCCATATCAGCCAGAAATTTGCGGCTGGCGCGGAAGCCGGTAAGGGCCAGCACGAAATCGCTGTCCAACTGCTCCATTCCCTGGGGAGTACGCACGGCAACGGTGCGCGGCGTGATGGCCTCCACCCGGGAGGAGAACAGCATGCGGATGCGTCCCTTGTTCACCATGCTCTCGAACACCGGGAGCACCCATGGCTTGATGTTGGCCGAGTAACTGCCGCCCCGGTACACGATGGTAGGCTCGGCATCCGCCTTCAGCAGATCCAGGGCTGCGTCGATGGCGGAATTGTTGCCGCCGATTATGCAAACCTTCATCCCTGTGTAAGGGTGGGCCTCCCGGTAGAAGTGGGTGACATGGGGCAATTCTTCTCCCGGAATCCCCAGCAGATTAGGGTGGTCGAAATAGCCGGTGGCCACGACTACCGACTTGGTCGGATAGCTCCTGGACTCACCGAACCGGTCGGTGCTCACCACCAGGAAAGTGCCGTCCTGCTGCCTGTTCACGGCTGTGGCCTTCTCATAGGGCTGAAGCCGTACCCTGCTGTGCCGGGCTACCGTGCGGTAATAGGTCAGCGCCTCCAGCCGCGACGGCTTCTCATTGGGCGTGGTGAAGGGATACCCTCCGATCTCCAGCAGCTCAGGCGTACTGAAAAATTGCATGTATGTGGGATATAAATAGATGCTGTGCGCCACAACGTTCTTTTCCAGAACGAGGGGATGCATCCCGGCGCGTTCCAGCTCGATGGCGGCAGCAAGCCCGCACGGACCCGCCCCGATTACGATTACTTCTTCCATGCCGCTTTACCTCCAATTGGGGTTGCTGGCCCGAACGGCGCTATTGCAGAACACGTGTCTGGGACGCTCCCTTCAAGAATGGCAGGATTCGTTCCAAGCAGCGGCCGTCTGATGCGGACCCTTCCTTTCATTGTAGCACAACCACGGGTCAATGCAGCACAATGCAGCACAATGCAGACTCACTGAAGCACAGCCCCGGCTCAATGCAGCACAGCCCCGGCTCACTGAAGCACAGCCCCGGCTCAATGCAGCACAACCACGGGTCAATGCAGCACACCTCCGGGCAATTGTCCTTAGGGGAGGATTCAGCTTGTGAAATATGGTACAATATGGACAGCGAGATAAAAGGGGGAAAATTCCAAATTGAAGCAATCATCCAAGCTGTACACGTTTAATATGCTGCTGCTCCAAATGTTGGTAGTTCCAATAGCACTCACGGCGGGCATCATCTTGATCGGTCCGCTGCTTCATGTCACGTATGGAGATTACTCCTCCGAGTTCAAGAGCCTGCTTGCGGCGGTGTTCGGTTCATTCATCATCGGCGGACTTCTGGGACTTGCTGCGTCCCGCTTGTACAAGAACAAGCCGGAAACAGCTGCCAAGCGCTACATTCCACTGCTTATTCCAACCGCATATGCCCTTATATTCGCAGTGGTGCTTTATTCCGTCTCCCAAGGCAATTTCGGCGCCAGCGTCTGGGGCTATTATGTGCTGAAGAATCCGGCCTTTATTGTGGCTGATTTCCTCCTCGCCTTCTCCGGATTTACCCATCTGATCCCGATGGTTGAACTGTCCGGATACGCAGGCTTTACTGCCATTTTTCTGCTGCTGGAGCGTCTGCAGGGCAAGGGAATCAAGAGCGCAAGCGCCTTCCAACTGCGCCTGTCCTTTGCCGCACTGACCGCATTGTTGCTGGTGTATATGGGCATTACCAACAAAGAGATGATCAACAGTGGCCTCATCGAGCTGAGATACGGCAAATCTACGGTTTCCGCGGAGCTGACCGAATATGATCTTGCGTCCAACTCTCCTTTTACGGAAGACAACGGGTTGGTCAAGCTGGAGGGGGAAGCATCTTTACAGTTTACGGAATTGGACCAGATGCCGCGGCTGGACGGGGCTACGGCTGCTTATCCCGTGTATGCGGCGTTTGCCGAAGCCGTCTACAAGGGCTTGGGCGACTATTACCGCAGCAATAATACTGGCGCCCAGCCCAGGGGCGTGTTCGTGGACGGCAAGGAGTACCCGTATACCATTATAAGATGCACCAAAACCCAGCAGGCTTACGAGAATCTGATGTACGGCGAGGTGGATGTGATTTTTGTGGCGGAGCCGTCCGCCTCTCAGGTGGAGCGGATTCGCGGCCGCAACGACGATTTCGTGCTGACGCCCATTGGCAGCGAAGCCTTCGTGTTCTTCACCAATACGGAGAATCCGGTGGATAATCTGACGGTGGAGCAGGTCAGGGATATCTACGCGGGCCGCACCACGAACTGGAAGCAGGTAGGCGGACCCAACAAGCGGATTATCCCCTATCAGCGGCCGGAAAATTCAGGCAGCCAGACGGTGATGCAGAACAAGGTGATGGAGCAGCGGCCAATGGTTGATCCGTCCGTCCGCACCCGGGTGGGCGGAATGGGCGGGGTCATCCGGCAGGTGGCGGAATATCAGAACGCGAAGAATGCCATCGGCTATTCCTTCATGTATTATTCCTCCTCCATGACCAAGGAGAACCGGATCAAATATGTGGGCATAGACGGGATCAAGCCCACCAAGGAGACGGTGCGGGACCGCTCTTATCCCTTTACGGTGCCGCTGTATGCCGTTACACTGAAGTCCAATGCCAATCCCCAAGTGGGCAAGCTGCTGGAATGGGTCGTGTCGGAGCAAGGCCAGAGCCTGGTTGAGAAAACAGGATATGTGCCTGTCCGGTAGGACATCCAAGATTTCCCCCTTATTTTCTAAAGATCAGCCCTATTGCGGCTTCGGGCGGTTCAGTATAATAAAAGCATGACAAGGGGGAATGCCGGATGAGGCTCGAATGGCCGGTCAAAAGCATCCGCGGTCAGTTTCTGGCCGCTTTTTTTATTTGTATTGCCGTTCCGGTAACGGTCATCTTCTATTTTTATTATACGTCCTCGCAGAAGCTGCTCATTGAGGAGGTCAGCCGCGCCAACCTGCAGCTGCTGCATAATGAAGCCGGGGCAATGAACGAGACGGCCGAACGCATGCTGCACGCAGCCAATCTGATCTCCAATGATCCGGAGGTGCTCCAGTTTCTCAAAACGGACAGCCTGTGGATGACCGACTACGACGCGCTGCAAAAGTACAAGGTGGTGGACAGCAGGTTGAACTATACGGCCACCTTCATGCTTGACGGCCGCGCGGTGATTTATTTGATCGATACGCGGGGATACCTGTATACCAATTGGAAGGTGAATGATACCGCCAAGACCCATGCCAAAATCACGGGCTTCGGCTGGCGCGAAGATCCCCTTGTCCGCGAAGGCTACCCCATGTGGCTGCTTGCGCGTGCAGGACAACTGGATTTGAACGGATTGGACCCGGACGAGGAGATGCTGGTGCTGGTCAAGGATTCCCGGGAGCAGCTGGCCCGCAGCTACGGAACGGTCATTGTCGCTTACCCTCTGGACCTGCAATCGGGACGGATGAAGGGGGAGAGGTCGGCGGGGGACGGGATCGAGAGGCTGCTGCTTCAAGACGGGAAGCTGCTCTCGGGCAATCCGCAGCTGTACGACAAGCTGTATGTTCAGGCAGAGGGGACAGCCGCGGCGGGATATTTGAAGAATGGAAGCATGCTCGATTCCCTCGGCTGGGACCTGATTCATGTATCCTCCAAAGGCCAGTTCACCGGCCAACTGGAGCAGCTGCGCAACCGCTCCATGATCTGGCTGTTCCTGACCTTTATTCTCCTTATCCTGCTGTTTGTGTTCCTGGTGCTGCGGATTATCCGTCCCGTCAAGCAGCTGGTGAGAGCCATGACCAAGGTAGGCATGGGGGATTTTCATACCGTCAAGATTGAAGGCGCTTACGAGATGAAGCTGCTTTATGCCCATTTCCTGAAGATGGTCGCCAATCTCCAGCAGATGATCCTCAATCTGTCCGAGGAGCAGAAGCGCAAGGAGGAAGCGCGGTTCCAGGCGCTGCAGTCCCAGATCAAGCCCCATTTCCTGTTCAATACGCTGAATTCCATCAAGTGGTCCGCCCGCTTGTCGGGAGCCGAGCATGTAAGCCGGATGATCAACTCTCTGGGCAAGCTGCTGTCCGCATCCATGCGTCATGACCGCGAGATTGTTTCTCTCCGGGAGGAGCTGGAGTTTGTCGGTTATTATGTGGAATTGCAGAACATCCGCTTCAACCACAGCATCCGGCTGGACATCCATGTGCCGGAGCCGCTGCTTGCGGCGGGCATCAACAAATTCACGCTTCAGCCCCTGGCGGAGAATTGCATTGTTCATGGGGGGCGCTTCCCGGAGCCTCTGTCCATCCGGATCGCAGCGCAGGCCGAAGGCGGACTTCTGCTGGTCACGGTAGAGGATGACGGCAAGGGAGTGAAGGAGCAGCTTCCGCTTGCAGACAGTCCCGGGGCCGGAGACGGAGAGGAAGAAGGGGACGGGGAGGAATGGAACGGCAAGCCCGGCAGCGGGGTAGGCCTCCGTAATCTGCAGGAACGCATCCACTTGTATTTCGGTCCGCAATACGGATTGACACTGGAGCCGGGCGATGGAGGCGGCGCCGCAGTCCGTATCCGCATTCCGCTTCGTGAAGGGGAGAATACCCATGTATAAAGTGATTATTGTCGATGATGAGATATTGGTGCGGGTTGGGCTGAAGACCTTCATTCCCTGGGAACGGCTGGGCCTGGAGCTGGTGGGTGAGGCGGGGAACGGCAGAGAAGCGTTGGAGCTGGTGGAGAGCGAGGGCTGCGACATCCTGCTTACGGATATCCAGATGCCGGAGATGGACGGCCTTGCACTGCTGGAGGCAGTAACCGCAGAGCGTCCCCGGACCAAGATCATCATGCTGACCAACCATGAGGAGTTCCGGTACGTCCGCCGGGCGCTTCAGCTGGGCGCCGCCGATTATTTGCTTAAGCTGACCATGGAGCCGCTGGAGCTGGAGCGCAAGCTATCCGACCTTAAGGAAAAGATCGTTCAGGAGAGATCGCAGCAGCGCCGCGAGCAGGAACTGAAGCGGGAGATCCGCACCTACAGCCGCGCAGCCCGGGAGAAGAGCTTCCGCGATGTGCTGACCAAAAGCTGCTCGCCGGCAGAGATCAGGGAATGCCTCTCCTCCTTCGGCTATCTGGGCGCCGGACCGTTCCATGTGGCTCTGATCCGGATCAGCCACTATGAGAGAGTGCTGGAGGAGAACAAGTACAACAGTGAGCAGCTGCTGGCGTATACGGTGTTGAACATCCTGCAGGAAATTCTGAAGAAGCAGTCATCCGGTGAATTGATTGAGCTGGAGAACGGCTGCTTCGCCCTGTTCAGCGCCTTCCAGCCGAACCGGCTGCTGCTGGAGATGAGTGAGAGTGTGAAGCAATACCTGCGGCTGGACCTGTGCCTGGGCGTATCCGCTCCCTGCCAAGACGAACGGCTGATCCGCCATGCCTATGAGCAGGCGCAGCTTGCGCTGGAGCTGGCTTTCTTCGATGGTCCGGGCCGTGTATTCTCCTACGAGCAAGTCAGCTGCTGGGAGAAAGAGGAGGCTGGACGGCTCAGCATCCCCCATGAGCAATGGAAGCGGCTTGTGGACGAGCGGAATCTGGAGGAAGTGCTGAAGGCGCTGGGTGGTTGGGTGGACGAGCTGCGCAGCAAGCGGTGCCGGCATCCCGAACGGATCAAGGAGAGCGTGATCCAGCTCATCCACCACCTGTCCGGCTTGCTGCCCGAGTCTGAAGGAGACATCTACTCCATCCCCCGTTACCGGGATCTGTATCCGTATCACGCCGTCCGCTCGGCCGAGACGTTGGATGAGCTGCACGAATGGATTGAAGGCTGGCTATCCCTGTTCACCGATTATTTGCGGGAGCAAGGCAGGCACCGCTATAGGCCGGAAATCCGGGAGGTGATCCGGATTATCCGGGAGAAGTTCGATACGGCGCTTAAGGTCTCGGATCTGGCCCGGGAGTCGGGGTTTAATGAGGCTTATTTAAGCACACTGTTCAAAAAAGAAACCGGGGAGTCTGTGATGGATATGATCATCCGGTTGAGAATGGCCAAAGCAAGAGGGCTGCTGCTGGAGCCCGGGATGAAAATTTACGAGGTGGCCGAGGCCATCGGCTATACGGATGCGAACTATTTTGCCAAGCTGTTCAAAAAAATAGAAGGGATTCACCCCCAGGAGTACCGCAGGCGGCGCTCCGGAAGCGAAAAATGAGCCGGATTGTTCCAAAATTGCACCGTTCCAAGCCCCTGCCGGAACCTGTATGATCGTATCAGTCCCCGCGACAAAATTAACTACATTGGAGGGTAACATCATGGCATTGGCAAAATGGAAGCGCCTTACAGTCGTCGCAGCGGCGGTTGCGCTGATTGCGTCAGGATGCTCGGGCAACGGAGGCAGCCAGACCGGACCGGCAGCATCTGCGGAAGGAACGTCGAGTACCGCGCCGGCAGGAGAAACGGTCAAATTGAAGTATTGGGGAGCCATTCCGCCGGAGAACGGGCCGCAGAAGGTGGTGGATGCCTGGAACGCGCAAAACCCGAATATTCAGGTGGAATATTACCGCTACGTCAATGACGAACCAGGCAACACCAAGCTGGACACGGCGCTGATCAGCAAGAACGACGCTCCCGATATCTTCGTGAGCTACGGCGAAACCCATCTGAACCGCAGGCTCAACGCCGGGATGGCGGAGCCGCTGGGTGAGCTGATTGCCCAAGCGAAATTCGACGTAGACACGGTTATCGGCAAGGACAACATCATTGAAGTGAAGGGGCAAATCATGTATTTGCCGGCGATCCGCCTCCTGACCGCGGTGCTGTTCAACGAAAATGCGCTTAAGGAAGCCGGACTGACGCTGCCCAAGGACTGGACGCTGGAGGAGTTCGCCGACACCGCGGCCAAGCTGACCACGCCGCAGCGCAAGGGCGTATTCATGGGAGTGACCTCGGATAATCTTGCCCGCTTCTCCCTACTGGGCTCCAAGCCCGTGGATTCCTATTACAAGGAGGACGGTACCTCCAATTTCGACAGCGCCTCCCTGCGCCGGGGACTTGAACTGCAGAAGCAGCTGACCGACGGGAAATCCATGGTTCCCTGGCCGGAGGTAATCGCAAGCAAGCTGCTGCCCCAAAACGAGCTGCTGAGCAATAAAGCGGCTATGGTGATGGGGGGAACCCATAATATCCGCGACCTGAAGAACACAGCTGATTTCCCGCGGGACTTCAAGGTTCTGTTCGCACCGAATCCCCAGGCTGTGCCGGGAGGCAATATCAATTATGCCGGGTTCAACGATTTCATGTCCATTAACAAAAACAGCAAGTACAAAAAAGAGGCCATGCAATTTATCGCCTGGTATCTCACGAAGGGCAATGAGGACATGATTCCGGGCGGACGGCTGCCCAGCAACAAGAACGCGGACATCGACAAGGTGGTGGAGCTGTTCGTCGGCGAATACGGCGCACAGATTGACAAGCCATCGCTTGCAGAGGTGCTGAAGAAGGAATATTCCTTCCCCAAGCAGCTTCGTACGGAAGCCTATTCGGATCTGAGCAAGGTTCTGCTGGATGAGACGGAGCGGTATGTGATGGGCGTGCAGACGCTGGATCAGACGATGCAGCAGTTGAAGAGCAAGGCGGACAAGGCGATAGCAGAGGTGAAATAGGCGGACAGGCAGGCTGCTGAAGGCGCCTCCGGCTTCGCTGAACTTAAAGGGTGATGGACATGAATGGATGGGCAAATAAGCGTCTGCGGGAACAAATCGCCGGCTATCTGTTTATCTTGCCGAATTTTCTCGGAGTTCTGCTGTTTGTGGCAGTGCCGCTGGCCTTTAGTCTGGTGCTGGTCTTTATGGATTGGGACTATCTCAAGGGATTAAGCGGATTTGCGTTTGCGGGATTGGATAATATTGTAAGAATGTTTAGCGATGAAGCTTTGCCGGGTGCGCTGCGCAATAATTTGGTTTATGCGGTGGTGACGGTTCCGCTGTCCATGATTGCCGGGCTGTTGATTGCCATTGTGCTGAACCGCTCCGTGTATGCCAAGGGAGCCCTGCGCACCATGTTTTTCCTGCCCTATGTGTGCAGTCTGGCCGTGGTGGCGGTGGTATGGAGCATTATGTACAATGCGTCGGAGGGACCGATCAACGGGTTCCTGCACAGCCTGGGAATGGCCAATCCCCCCGGTTGGCTGGCCAGTCCCCAGTGGGCGCTCCTCTCGATTATGATCATCAAGATCTGGTCGTCCACAGGCTATACCATGGTGCTTTATCTGGCCGGACTGCAGGGGATTCCCAGGGATCTGTACGAAGCGTCGGAGATTGACGGAGCAAGCAAATGGAAGCAATTGATCCGCATTACTGTACCGATGCTGCAGCCTACCACCTTCCTGCTTGCGGTGATGCTCATGATCAACAGCTTTCAGGTGTTTGCCCTCGTCAGCGTGATGACCAAGGGCGGACCGATCAATTCCACAATGGTCATCTCGTACCATATCTATATGGAGGCCTTTCAGCATTACCGGATGGGCTATGCCGCCGCATTGTCGTGGCTGCTGTTCCTGATCATTTTTGCAGTTACGGTCATTCAATGGAAGGTGGAAAAACGATGGCAGCAAAACTTTTAGCACAGGGGGGCCCGCAATGACACAGTTAGTCTGGAAAAAAAGCGCGGTAACCGCTCTGATGGGAATGGCTGCGGTTGTGATGATTCTGCCTTTTGTATGGATGGTGTCCTCCTCCCTGAAGCTGGCGGGAGATATCTTCAACTACCCCATCGAATGGATTCCCGGGACATGGGACTTCGCCAATTATGCCGAGGTCTGGTCCAAGGGACACCGCTTCGACTTGTACTATTGGAACACAATCAAGATCACCGCGAGCACCGTTGCCGGATCGCTCTTGACCAGCGCCATGGCCGGCTTCGCGTTTGCCAAGCTGAATTTCAAGGGCAGAGACACGCTGTTCCTGCTTTACCTGGCTACAATCATCATTCCTGGACAGGTGCTGCTGGTTCCACGGTTTATCCTGTTCGATTACATGGGGATTATCAACACCCATCTGGCTGTGATTATGCCGGGAATCTTCACGGTATTCGGCACGTTTCTTATGCGGCAATTTTTCACGTCGATCCCCAATGAGCTGTTGGAGGCGGCCAAGGTGGACGGGGCAGGCTTCTTCCGGATGTTCTGGCAAATCTGCCTGCCGCTTACCAAGCCTGCGCTGATTACCCTCCTGATCCTGACGTTCACCTCACATTGGAACGAATATGAGGGGCCGCTGATTTACCTGCGGGATCAATCGCTGTACACACTGACGCTGGGCCTCACCACCTTCGTGGGGGAATATTCGACGGATTATCCCCGGCTGCTGGCAGCCTCCACCTGTGCGCTGCTGCCTCTGATTGTCCTGGTTGCGGTATTCCAGCGCTTCTTCGTTGAAGGACTTGCCAACACGGGCTTGAAGGGATAGGAGGTCAGATCCGCAAGCAGCTACAAGGCCCATGCAGTCACATGCATGGGCCTTGCTGTTGTGGGAGGCATAGCTGCCGCTGCCTGGCATAGAGGGATGTCTTTGCAGGTATCCCTCTTACAGCTGCATCCCTTCCTCCCCGCCGTCCCATTGAATGACAAGCTTGAGCGGAATATTGGAGGATGCCCGGATCTCCGGCTTCTCCGCAGGAGAGGAGCGCTCCCCGCACCACAGATCCAGCATACCCGCTTTCCCGAACGGAAATTGACGGACTCCATGCTCCTCCGTCAGGCGTACCCTCCATTCCAGACGCGCCTCAGCAACATGGGCTTTGATCCCGAATACAAATTCCAACAAAACGGCTATGGGGGACAACCCCGACCAGCCTACAAAATCCGGCTTGGCCGGACTGCCTGCGGCCGCTTGCTCAGGAGAGTAGTTCTCCCATAATGTTCCCGTTGCTTCGAACACCCGCACCACCTGCTCCAGATGGTTCAACCCAATTTCATGGGCCAATGAGTCATATCCCGCCGCATCAAGTCCCTTCAGCACCATATAATTGGTGGGCGCCCACACTCCGCCCCGCCAATAACCTCCCGAGCTCCCGTCATATCCCGGGTGATCCGCAGACAAGGTGGGAATCCGGTGAGGGCGCTTGAACTCAGCAGGATTTTCAAGATGGGCGGTGAACCTTTTCAGCTTTTCCTCAGGGACTGCACCGGCCAGCAGGGACCAGTAGGCACCGATGGATTTGGTGCTGTTGCGCTCATCCCCGCGCCACAGATCGTAATAGAAGGCGGTTTTATCATCCCACAGCCGCTGGTTTACATAGTTAGTGAGAAGCTCGATTTCCTCTGCCACATCCGGGATCTCATGGGCTCTGCCCAGTTCCCAGCCTGTCCGGACAAGCAGCTTGGCGCTGAACAGCTGCTGCATGCATGTATCCGCCCATACCTGGTGGCCGTGGGAGAAAGCCTCATGGTATCCCTCCTGCAGCCGGGGCTGGTTATCCATGCCGCAGCCCCAGCCGGAGGACCAATAGCTGCCGTCCCTCCATGTCCGGTATTGCCTCAGCCATTGATGATAGGCCACCAGCACGGGGAACACGCGGGAGAGCCGCTCCTTATCCCGGAAGTGGAGATAATACTCCCATTCGGCGAAGGGCATAATATTCGGTCCTGTGCTCACCGGATCGAAGCGGTGGAAGCGGTCATAGCCGTTGCTCTCATGGATAGCCCTGCAGATGAACCCGTCGTCATGCTGCTTGGCGTAGAAGTTGTCCAGGGTGTGCTGGAAGTTGAACGCCCGGCAGCCGTATCTGGCGAACAGCAGCATGAAGCAGGAATCCCACATGAAGATGCACTTATTGAAGGCGCTGTCGATATAATTGGCGACAAATCCGTTCTCCTCCGTTGGCTGAAGCAGGTTGCCAAAGGCGATCTCCCAGGCCTTCCAGTAGCATGCGACAGCCGAATCATGCCCCTTCCAGTAGGGTTGGGGAAGAACCGGCTTGATCTTTTCAAATACGGGCAGTTCCATCTCTTCTTGCTTTCTGTGCCGGAAGCTGTTTTCTGCTGCGAATGTGTTGCGGATATACGTGTTGCATACTTCCGTGAACGGCATTGTATTTGCTCCTCTCCCGCAGCCTTCTCCTGCTGTTTTTCTCCCGCAGCCTTCTTCTGCTGTACGCTCCTACCCTTCTCCTACCCTTTGACCGACCCCACCATGGCTCCCTTGGCAAAATGCTTTTGCAGGAACGGGTACACAATGATGATAGGCACAGTGGCCAGCACAACGGCCGCCATCTTCACCGTTTCCCCCGGAATGACCATCTCCGACCGGGCCTCGCTGCTGACCTCGGCGCTGATCAGGATATTCTTCAGAATCACTTGGATGGGCAGCAGCTCCGGCTTGTTGATATACAGCACGGCGGAGAAGAAGGTGTTCCAATATCCTACTGCGAAGAACAAACCGAATGCCGCCATGGCCGCCTTGGACAAAGGAAGGATGATCCGAAGCCACACTCCGATTTCGGTGCAGCCGTCAATAATCGCCGCCTCCTCCAGACTCTCCGGGATGGAGTCGAAGAAGCCCTTCAGAAGCAGCGTATACCAGGCACTGGTTACGGTGGGGATAATGAGCGACCAGATGGAGTCGATCAGGTGCAGATTCTTCACCACCAGGAAAGCGGGGATCATCCCGGGGCTGAAATACATGGTGATCATAATCAGATACAAGATGACCTTTCTTCCCTTGAACCTTTTGCGGGAGACGGCAAATGCCAGCATGGAGGTGATGACCAGGCTGATGACAGTGCCCGCCACTGCCAGAAAAGTGCTGTTCAGCATCCCTGACCGGAAGACTCGCACGGAAAGAATGGTCTTGTAGGATTCCAGCGACCAGGAGCGGGGGATAATGATATTCCCGCCTGTCCTGATATATTCCCCGGGGTCTGTGAAGGATACTACCGTGACATAAAAGATAGGATAGATCATTGTGAGGCTGATTGCCACCAGAATGATAACATTGGTCCAGTTAAACAAGCTTTCGCGCCAATCGTTGCTTTTCAACATGTTCTTAAAAAGCCCCTTCCTCTCCGAATTGTTTGGCCAGCCGGTTGGACAGAGTGACCAGAATGACCGCCACCACCGATTTGAACAAGCCTACTGCGGTAGTAAAGCTGAACTGGGCGTTGACCACCCCGACCCGGTATACGTACGTATCGAACACCTCGGATACACTGCTGACAGCTGCATTCTGCATCAGAAAGATCTGCTCGAAGCCCACATCCATCATGTTGCCCAGACGAAGCACCAGCAGAATGACAATCACATTGCTGATGCCGGGCAAGGTGACATTCCATATTTGGCGGAGTCTTCCCGCCCCGTCAATTTTGGCCGCTTCGTAGAGTTGGGTGTCGATGCTGGACATAGCCGCCAGAATCAGCACGGTTCCCCAGCCCGCTTCCTTCCAGAGCATCTGTCCCACCAGCAGCAGCCAAAAGGTGGAGGGATTCGTCAGCAGGTCGATTTTCTCAAAGCCTAAATCGGAGAGCATATGATTAACGAATCCGGTGGTTTGCGAGAACATGAGCATGGTGATCCCGGCAATTATCGACCAGGCCAGGAAATGGGGCATGTAGATGATGGTTTGAATGATCTTTTTGAAGCGTTCCCCGGCAATTTCATTCAGCAGCAGGGAGACGACAATCGGGAAGGGAAAGAACAGGAACAGGCTGAGCATATTGATGCATAAGGTATTTCTTAAGATCATCATGAAGTCGGGGCTGGCGAACAGCCGGGTAAAATGCTCAAAGCCTACCCAACTGCTTCCGAGAATCCCCTTGTAGGGGGAATAATCCTGGAAGGCAACCCCAAGGTATGCCATAGGAATATATTTGAATACAAAAAAGTAAAGAAGTCCCGGAAGCGCAAGAATATAGAGATACTTGTTTTTTCTCCACTCCATTAATGCCCGTCTGTAGCGGGAGCCGGACGCTGTTGCATTCATTGAAGGTTTCACCATCCTACCCTGTTGTTTATGCGGCATCTTGGCGGCTGCGGGAGCCTGGCTGGAGTCCCGGAGGGGACAACCGCGCAAGCTCCCGTAACCTGCCGCATTTTTATAGTCTCCTATTTCTGTGTCCGTTTCTTCCAGGCATCAAGCTTCTCGGCTTCAATCTTCTGGAATTCGGAATCTGACTTCAGCTTTGTGGTAAACTCATCCCACTTCTCCAGCTTCTCCTTGCCGATGATGATCTTCAGCTGCAGGTCGGTGGCTTCCTTGTTGTATTGCCGGGAGGATTTCATCTCCGTTTCCGAGACAATACCCAGGTAAGGGCTGGAAATATTGATCTTGTCATATTCATCGATTATCTTCTTATTGTAGGCATACTGTTCATCGGTAATTCCGGAATAAAAGGCCTTCAGGTACTTGTTGTATTTGTTCATAAGCTGTCCGAAGGCTGTTACATTCTCCGCTTTACCCAGGTCTGTATAATCGTATATCTCGCCCTTCTTGTTGCTGTGCACCCCTTGCACGCCGTAAGCGAACAATTCGTTCCCTTCCTCTGAAGCCCCGTAATCGAGGAATTTCATAATCGCTTTGAACAGCTTCTCGTCCACCTTATCCTTGTTGATCACGAAGGTCCCGTAGAATCCGGCATCCGCCATGACGAAGCTGTAGCCCTTCGGCCCCTTCAGAGGCTGCATGGGAACGAACTGGGAGGTGGAGGCAGGATCAGCCTTCTTGATATCCTGTGAAATCCCTACTCCGCCGGAAACCTGTCCGGTGGTAATTCCTACCTTGCCTTGCTTGACCAGATTGGATACATCCGTCTGCTTCAGGACCACCAGATCCTGCGGGATAATCTTCTCCGCATACATCTTGTTGGCATAAGTCAGGAATTCCTTCATCCCTTCATCGAACAAGGTATTGACGACAGTGCCGTTCTCCTCCCGGTAGGTGTTGCCGTAAGCCGGCGCAGAAGGATTGTAGGAAGGGGAGGCGCCCAGGAACGGGGTTCCCAGGATGGAGAATTCGCCCAGATCCGCATTATTGACGAAGGACAGGAAGCCGTAGGTATCGTTCTTGCCGTTCTTGTCCGGATCGTTCTCCGTAAAGGCCTTGGCCACTTGGTAGAACTCCTCCATGGTCGTGGGCTCCTTCAGCCCCAGATTATCCAGCCAGGTCTTGTTGATCAGGAAGGTCAGCCCGCCGGTAACAGCCCGTGGCCTGGGCAGCCCGTACAGCTTGCCGTCATCGGCCAGCACATTATTGATCGTATCCTTAGGGATGGCGGACAGATTGGGGTAATCCCCCATATACTTGCCGATTTCCCAGAACGCCCCGTCTACCATGGCTTTCCTTACAGCGGAACTGTAGGGATACACCCGGTTTAACGCTACCTCGGGAAGCGAGCCTGAAGCCAGCGACACATTGAACTTGTCGTCATAGTTGTTGGGACTGGTCCACAGAATGGTCAGATCTGTATTGGTTCTCCGTTCAATCTCCTGCTCAAACGCCGAATTCTCCTTGGGCGGCTCCGATGTAAAGTAGGGGACCATTATGGTGAACTTCGCCGGTTTTTCCTGCTGTGCCGCAGTTGAAGCGGAAGCCGGGGATGTGCTTGGACTGGTACCTGAGCTTGTTGCGCATCCCGACAGTACCGCCAGGGTACTGCAGATTGCAATTGTTGCCGTAGTCAAGCTTTTCTTTTGTTTGCCTGCCATCATGTTATTCCTCCATCATTTTTGATTGGTTGCTTGTGCACCGCAGCTACAATTTCATCGTAGGTTCGGAGCATATTTCGTGCAATATTAAATATATCGGTGGGATTTCCTGGGATATCACTCTGCTTGCAAGGCGGGTAAAGGCTCACTTTCCCGGGCAATTTTCATATTGCAGGAAATCCGGCGAAAATCTACTATTAGTGATGCGGCTCTTGATTGAGGACCGCAAAGTAAATGACAAGTGGAGGTGCATATTTTTGAAAAGGGTTTCACTATTAATTGTAACTGCTGTATTGGTTTTGTCCATCGGTTTGTCTGCTCCACCGTTTTCTCCGCAAACTGCGCACGCGTCGCAATTGCCCGCAGCAAGGCTGGTAACGGAAGCCGTGTATACGCCGGAGACCTATGTCTGGGATGCGACGGTGGGCACGGACCAGCTGGGGAGAAAGCTTCCCACTAACCGTGAAGCCGGCAATCCCAAGGAAAACAAGGTGGTGGGGATCTTCTATTTCCTGGCATCCTCCACAGACTACGGTCCGTACAATGTGGAATACATCTCCAAAAAATACCCGGAGGCCCTGTACAACAATTCTGATCCTGTGTGGCTGAAGGGGCCGCCGCTCCATTGGGGAGAATCCCATTACGGCTATTATTGGCCGGATGATCCCTGGGTTATGCGCAGGCATGCACAGCAGCTGGCCAACGCAGGTGTGGATTTCATCGTGTTCGACCTGACCAATACGGTGACTTATGATGTGGAAGTAACAACGATGCTGGAGATTCTTCAGGAGCTGTCCGACCAGGGCGCAAAGGTTCCCAAGATTGTTTTCTACACCAACAAGCAGTCCGGAATCACCATGGATTTCTTGTACAACCGCTACTATGCTCCGGGAGCTCCTGCGAGATATCCGGATTTATGGTTTAACTGGAGGGGGAAGCCGCTGATCATCGGATTGCAGGCGGAGGCATCGGCGGAGGTCAGTGATTTCTTCACAGTCAAGGAATCCCAATGGCCCACATCGCCAATCAAGGATGACGGTTTCCCGTGGATCGACTTTACCAGAGAGCTTCCCATGTATACCTATAACGGGCAGCCCGAGATGATGACCGCCTCCGTGGCCCAGAACGCCTCCTTGTACTTCAGCGACAAGGCCTTCTTCGGGATTGATGGAAGCTGGGGAAGAAGCTATCACGACGGGCAATATGATGATACTCCCGGAGCCGTTAATTACGGCTACAATTTTGCCGAGCAGTGGGAGCAGGTGCTGGACAAGGACCCTCCTATGGTATTTATTACAGGCTGGAATGAGTGGTCTGCGGGAATTGTGGAGAAGGACGCCAACGCCAACTTCCTGGACAACTGCACGGAGGAATACAACCGCGACATCGAACCCATGAAGGGCGGGTACATGGACAATTATTATATGCAGCTTGCCGGTTATATCCGGAAGTTCAAGGGAGTGGCTCCCATGCCTGAGCCGGGCGGGGAGCAGACCATTGCCATAAACAGCGACTTCTCCCAATGGGCCAATGTATTCCCGGCCTACAAGGACTACACCGGAGATACGGAGGCAAGGGATTACCGGGGGGCAGGAGCGCTTTATTACACCAACCATACGGGAAGGAATGATATTGATGTCATGAAGGTGGCAAGAGATGCGGATAACATGTACTTTTACGTCTCTGCCGTAAGTAATCTGACCCCCCGCACGGACCCCAAGTGGATGCGGCTGTTCATTAACAGCGACAATAACCCGTATACGGGCTGGAACGGGTTCGACTTTGTGATTAACCGCGCCGCCGTGGGAGAGCATACCACGACTCTGGAACGGAGCTTGGGGGGCTGGAATTGGCAGACGGTATCCGACTCCATCAGCTACGCCATGGCGGGAAATGAGCTGCATCTGGCCATTCCCCGGGACTTGCTCGGACTTTCGGAGGATCCGGTCAATCTGGAGTTCAAGTGGTCGGATAATATGCAAAATGACGGGGATATGATGGACTTCTACACTCATGGAGACGCTGCGCCGGATGACCGGCTGCGCTATGCCTATTATTCAGATGAAAGCAGCTTGCCCGTGGTGCCGGAGCAGGAGATGCCCATGCCGGAGACGGTGCCCGATCCCGAACCTGAGCCTGTACCGGGTGTAGCCAGGTCATGGGAATTCTCCCATGTGGGCGACTTGGAAGGGTGGCAGACCCAGGCAACCGAGGCGAATCTGTTCCAGGCCTCCGCCAATACCTCCGTTGTTCAGGTCACCTATGGCACGAAAGCAGTGGCGGCGGGGAAATTCATCAGCGCGAGCTACTTCACGGCGCTCAAGCTGAAGGCCCCGGGAGCCGACAGCAGCAGCAAGCTCCGGCTGTACAAGTGGGATACAGACTACGAAACCACCCTGAGCGGCCCTCCTGTAGGCGGCTGGAACAAGGTGGATGCCTCCTATATTTATGAGGTGATTGTGCCCCAGGAGCCCGGCGAGTACCTGTGGACCGTCAGCAACCCGGCCCAGGATCTCCAGGTGTGGAAGGCAGATGGAAATTATGCCGGCGCCGCCGCTTATCTGAACGGCCAGCAAGTGCCGGGGCACTACCTCCTCACCTTGTCGGACCAGAATGTGGCCCATTTCGGAGTCAATGAGGAGCAAGTATTGACCGGAGCGGTTTCCAACAGCGCCTCCTACATTCATATGCTAAGGGAAGAGCCCCTTACCGAATTGACCGGCAATGGAACGGTAGAAATCCGGTTGAAGAACAGCACAAGCAGCTCCACCGCCAAGCTGTATTTCAATTCCTCGCTGAAAAAAGCGGAGAAGGTCTGGGAATTCCAGACGGGAACGGAAGGCTGGACAGCAAGCGGCCATGTGAACGGATTTGGCTGGCAGGAGGGAGGATACACCGGCGGCAATATTACAGGCGTGGATCCGTTCATCGTATCCCCGGATAACCTGGGCGTGAATATTACCGGCAACAATATCATCACGATCAGGATGAAAAACGGCACCGCCAACAAAATCGGCGAGATTTTCTTTAAAACAACCGGAGACACAACATGGCATTCCTCCAGATCCAAGACCTTTGCGACCATTGCCAACGACAGCGGTTATTCGGAATACACCATTGACATGTCCACGGTGCCCGGCTGGACGGGAACGCTCCGGCAGCTCAGGCTCGACCCGAACAAGGACGTTGCATCCGGCTCCTTCAGTGTGGACGGGATCACGATCGGCAAGGCGGAGACAAAGGCCTGGAAGTTCGGCTTGAATACCGAAGGCTGGTCGGGGAACGGCCATGTCAGCGGCTTTGGCTGGCAGACCGGAGGGTATGCAGGCGGAAGTATAACCGGAATCGATCCCTTCATCATGTCCCCGGACAATATTGGCACAGATATTACCGGCAACAAGCTGGTGACGGTCAGAATGAAGAACGGCACCTCCAGTACAATAGGGCAGTTATATTTCACAACTGCCGCCGATTCGGTCTGGAACGGAACCAAGTCCAAGGCTTTCACCATCAAGGCCAACGATGAGGGATATACGGAGTACACGGTTGACATGTCCACGGTGCCCGGCTGGAACGGGACGCTGAAGCAGCTGAGGCTGGACCCCAATAAGGATGTTCTGTCCGGCTCATTCAGTGTGGATTCCATCTACATCGACCGGCAATGGGATGAGATCAATTCCAAGACCTTCACGATCATCCCCCATGATTCCGGTTATACCACTTATACCTTAGACATGTCCCAGGTGACCGGCTGGAACGGCACACTGAAGGGGTTGAAGCTCCTGCCTGCAATCGGAGCCGCCAACGGAACCTTCTATATGGATTACATCAGAATCCGGGAAGGCAGCGGCCAATAAGGAGGGATATTGCCGCGGCTATCATGAAGTTAAGGACGGCTTGGCCGGAGCGGGAACTGCTCCGGTCAAGCCGTCTTGTTAATCCATCCGGTTCCGTTCCCGGAATTCGCCGGGAGTGGAGCCGACCATTTTTTTGAACACCCTGCTGAAGTATGAGGGCTGGTAGCCCACCTGGAGGGCGATGCTGGCGGCGCTGTCCTCGGAATGCTTCAGGAGATCCTTCGCTTTTTCGATCCTATAATAAGTCAGATAGTCGGTGAAGCTCCGGTCCGTCACCTTTTTGAAGGCGATGCTCAGCTTGTGAGGGGTGGCCCCTACCATCTCCGCATACTCCTCAAGGGATAAGTCCGCCATATATTTGCCTGCTATGACCTCCATGGTCTTGTCGACGATTTCCTTGTGGCGGCTTCTGTTCTGGGCTTCATTGATGGAGATGATTCTGGAGGCGATCAGGCTTAACGCGGCATGGACCTTGACCGGGTCCTTGGTGGAGACGGTCTCCAGGTAGATGTCCTTGCCTTGGAGCACCTGGACGGTATCTATGTTAAGCTCGCCGCACAGATTCAGAAGCGTGCCGGTCAACTGCAGAATTTTCTGGGTGAACAAGTACTCCTGCTTGGAGTTGTTCTTGGCGTATTGCAGGAAGTCGCCGATTCCGGCGTGAGCGGCAGTCTCATTCCCGTCGCTCAGAGAATCGATGATGCTGTGCTCAATCTCGTAGGGGTACAAGAAAAGCGCCTCTTCATCCGGCATCATGGCCTCAAAAGAAAGGACATGATTAATCTGTGCAATCTCCCGGTAATACAAGGCCTGTCTGACTTCCTCGAACCGGCCGTGGATATCCTCGGCATTCCATGCCAGCCTGGAGGTCATGGCCACAGAGTCCACGCCCAGATATTGGACCAGGCTCTGGATGGTTCTCTGGGAGAAATCCAATACCTCTCTTCTCAAGTGCTCCTCCGGTTGCCGCGCGTCGAAGGCGGATAAGGCTACGATGCTCATATTGTCCAGATTGACGGTTACGCTCTTGGCGGCTACAGCAGATGAAAGCTCCCTCACGATATTGGAGGCGGAGAAGGCGACCAGCGCTTCGTCTCCTTCCTTGAACTTCCTGCCGCTTCCTTCGTAAGTCAGCAGCCTGAAGAAGACCATTGCAAATATTTTGTCCTCCGCTTCCCATCCCAGTTGCTGCAGCTTATCCTTCAGTTCCGTTTTTCCGGTGAATTTGTAGTAGCCCTGGATTAACTGAAGAAAGAAAGCTTCGGTGAAGATCTCCAGACTCTTCTCCAGATTCACCTTCATCTCGGTCCTTTCCTTCAACAGCGCATTCCAGTTCTTCTCAATCCGGCCGAGCTCATCTGTCTGTTGGATATCCACCGCTGCTCCGGGGTCTTCCGGCAATAACCGGGACAGCCTTTGGATGGGCTTGTACATCCTTCTGGCACTTAGCCAGGACAGCAGAAGAATCAGCAGGGTGCACAGGGAACAAATGATAATGGACAGCTTGGCCAGGCGGACTACGGTGGACAGCATTTTGGAATAGGGCGTGATGACGACGAGCTTCCAGCCCGTGTTTTCATATATATCGGAAGTTACCAGGAACTTCTCGTTTTCACTGGACAGGGTGTAAGTATCCGCCTCTTGCGGGGAAGGGGAATCGGAGAGCTTCGTCATGATGCTGTTGACCAGCCAGTTGAACTGCTCGTCCTTGTATTCCGAGTTGTTCTTGTACGAGGCAATGATGCTCCCGGTGCCGTCCAGCATGAGAATGGCCTCTCCCCGCTCCAGACCCGCCTGCTTGAACAGCTTTTCGATGGCTTCTTTTTTGATGCTTGCAAACACCACTCCATAGGGAGTCACGCCTGTAACCGGCACCTTCTGGGCATAGGCATACTTAAACGCCTGCTCATCGCGGAAATAATCAAACTCTTCCGCATTCAGCCACAACGACATGGGCAGCGCTTTCAGCACGGCATCCAGCATGCCTTTTTCCTTCGTGTCCTTCGTCCTCCGGGTTTCCCTCTGGTTGCCGATCATCAGATCTTCATTGGCGTTATAGAAGCTAATGCCGTCGATGATAGGGCTGGTATTGGTCATCAAGGTCATGGTGTAGTACAGCTCATTGATGGCCCCCGGCTCCTGCTCATAGCGGATATTCCTCCGGGATTCGTCAAAGGTCTGATTGAAGGACCATTTTTTCACAGAAGCTTCCACTTGGTTGAATTGTTCGCCGATGCCGCCGAAGATGTTTTTCAACCGGTATTGATGGGAGTCCCCGATCTCGCTTCTCAGGCTGGAATTCCCCAGATAATAGAAGGCGGCCGACAGGAAAAGGGCCGGGATATTCGCCGACAATACGATGAGGACCAGCAGCTTCTTGTAGTAGCTCGGTTTCTTTCTTGAAAATAGAGTTTTCTTCTCCCGAATGCGCATAAAGTCCTCCAGCTACAAAATATTGGAAATTGACCCGCTTCGATTGGAATCGTTGCCTTTACTATACCACACCGGGGATTGAGGCGGAATGTGCCGGACAGGCTTATTGCAAAAAGCCCGGATGACCTTGGGGGCCATTCGGGCTTTCGGGGCTGCGACGGAACCGCGATGGGGCAGACAGACCCGTTTTCCGCCCGACAACAAAACCTGCTGCTACGCCTTGTACAATCCTGAGGCCAGCACATCGGCGAAGAACTTCTCGAATTGGGGGATGTCCAACTGCTGGTCCGCATCGGAGAGGGCGGTCGGCGGGTTGGGGTGCACCTCCACCATGATGCCGTCTGCTCCCGCCGCCAGCGCGGCCTTCGCGCAGGGAACCAGAATGTCCTTGCGTCCCGTAGAGTGGCTGACATCCACCAATACGGGCAGATGGCTCTCCTGCTTCAGGATCGGCACAGCGGAGATGTCCAGGGTGTTGCGCGTCCATTTCTCGTAGGTGCGGATGCCGCGTTCGATGAGCATCACCTGGGAGTTGCCGCGGGAGACGATATATTCCGCCGCCAGCAGGAACTCCTCCATGGTCGCGGCCAGTCCGCGCTTCAGGAGCACCGGAGTGCGCGTCTCGCCTGCGGCCTTCAGCAGTTCGAAGTTCTGCATGTTGCGGGCGCCGATCTGGATCACGTCGATGTACTGGGTGGCGATCTCGATATCCGCCGGATTGACGATCTCGCTGATGGTGATCAGCCCGAATTCGTCTGCCACCTTCTTCAGCAGCTGCAGCCCTTCGATTCCTAAGCCCTGGAAGTCGTACGGGGAGGAGCGGGGCTTGAAGGCGCCGCCTCGCATAACCTTCACGCCTGAGCGGGCCAATGCCGCGGCCACAGTGCGGAGCTGCTCGTAGCTCTCCACAGAGCAAGGGCCTGCCACCAGCACGGATGAAGCTCCGCCGATCGCTGTCCCCTTGATGTTGATCACCGTATCCTCCGGCTGCTTCTTGCGGCTGACCAGCAGTTCCTTGCGGTGGTTGGTCTTCTGCAGGTCCAACGACGCCTTGAAAATCTGTTTGAACAAATGCCGGATCGCCGCGTCATCGAAGGGACCTTCATTATGCTCTACCAATTGCTCCAGCATTTCGTGCTCCCGTACCGGATCAAACTTGGGAATTCCCTGCTTTTGCTTAACCGCCCCAATCTTCTGGGCAATCTCTCCACGCGCAGAAATCAATTTCAGCAGCTCGCTGTTGATCACGTCAAGTTCTTTTCTCAGCTGTTCCAACTGTAGGTCTTCCATCATGAACACTCCCCGCAACTTGTTTTTGGATAAAATAAAAAGGCACCCGTCCCCCTAAAGGGACAGGAAGCCGTGGTACCACCCTTATTCGAAAATGCATGGACCGCCCGATACTTATCCGGACAGACAGACATTTTCCTCAAGTCATGATAACGGTGTGAGACCGGTTGCCTCTACTTAACGCAATGTGTTCAAGGCACCACTTCGGAGTGAACTTCGGCGGACAGCTTCCTCGGGCCTGCTCTCAGTCGGTGGCAAGCCTTTCCTGTCGGAATCCGTACCCGCGTACTCTCTCCTGCAGCGTGTTTTGCATTGTTTTGTCATGTTTGAAGAGATTATAGTGCATGCCGCTGCAAAACGCAAGTACATGCAGGAACGCTGTTTTGCTGGGATGCTGTTATGCGATGACGCATCCTTGCAGCTATGCCCTGATCTGAAACATTTCCTCGCGCATGGGCCGAAGCAGGCCGGGAATTCTGGCGTCGTTCTTATTCTGAACCTCCAGCCACAATTCCATGCCCTCTTCATCCAGAACCAGCGGGAGTCTGTTGGGAGAGGAGCCGCCGCTGGGCGGAGTGGTCAGTATCGTGCACATTCTGTACTCCGAACCGCTTGGACTAACCCATATGTCATACAGCGCGGCCAATCCGCAGAAGGAGCGGTTCGTCAGTTCTACCCGGACCAGCTTCTCCTTCTTCTTGGCAAGCGGCACCCGAAAGTAGAAGGCATCGCAAGGAACAATTCCCCGTTGTTTGGCAAAAATCTGCTTGTAGGCATGGTGATCCCGGATGGACTCGCTCCGGGCGTTAATGGAATCCTTGGCCCAGAAGGGGAAGATCCCCCAGGCATACAGGTCCAAGGACCGGTTGCCGTTCTTGCCGGTAATCAGGGGAATATCCTCCGTGGGCTTGAACAGTTCACGCTCCGGAACCCCGTTTATGACTTGATCAATGCGGAAATATTCCGCCACTTCCTGAAATCCGGCCTTCAAAGAAAAACCGTCACACATGATGATCCACCGCCTTTTTCCTCCAGTATCTTCTATTGGCGGCATTTTCATGCATGGGGGAGAAATATCTTGACAAAGTGGCCTTGCAGTCCTATGCTGTACCTATGTTGTTGTTATATCGGCTCTAAAGGGGAGTAGCTGCTACAGCAAAGTCGTCAAGACGGGGAAACCCCGGCTTTGTTGGCAACGGTATGTTGTTAGCGAGACCTTTACCGTCAACGGTAAAGGTCTCTTTATTTTTGGAGCGGACCTTTGCTGTGGCGAGGGTCTGTTTCTTTTTTATTTGAGAAAGCAGCCTGCTGATAGAAACAGACGCGAGGTTCAAGCTCAGGCGGTTTATTTTTTTATGAGGAGGAATTAGGATTATGGACTTCTTCGTAGCACTCTTGACTATTGTCATGATCGACTTGTTCCTGGCGGGCGATAATGCGATCGTGATCGGGATGGCAGCAAGGAACCTTCCTGCACATCAGCAAAAAAAGGCGATTATCTGGGGGACAGGCGGGGCTATCGTGATTCGCATCTTGTCCACCATCGTGGTGGTGTGGCTTCTTAACCTGACGGGACTGAAGCTGGTGGGCGGACTGATGCTGGTCTACATTGCCTATAAGCTGCTCGTTGACAAGAAGAGCGAAGAGCATGTGAAGGCGGACGCAAGTTTGGGAAAAGCCATTGCCACTATTATTGTCGCCGATGCGGCAATGGGTCTCGACAATGTGATTGCCGTAGCAGGGGCAGCGGATGAAAGCTACCTGTTGGTGGTCCTGGGATTGCTCATCAGTATTCCGATCATGGTGTACGGAAGCACCCTGGTAATCAAATTCATGGACCGCTTTCCTTGGCTCATCTATGTGGGTTCCGCGATTCTGGCCTGGACTGCCGCCAAGATGATCACAGAAGAAAGCTTCATTCACGATGCTTTGGAAGGATACGCTCCGGTCAAATGGCTGATTGTGGCATTCGTGCTGGTCGGAACGCTGGCAGTGGGCAGGTTGATGAACAAACGCCAAACGGCCCAGCATCAGCAGAATATCAGCTCTTCCGAAGCCAAGCATCATTCGGCATCGGCTTAAACGTATAGAATATTCTATCAGAGCTTATGAGAAAAGGACCCGGGACCGGGTCCTTTTCTTTGACAAGGCAGACTTGCATGCCGCCTGGGAGGTATCGCTGATGATTCAAATGACGGGATCCTGTTATTTCAGAGCAGAAAGTATCATGCTGAGGAATGGGGGGGCTCACGGAAAAAGCGCCTGGCGTATGCCTGCGAGGGAAGCTTCTCTGCATCACAACACTCCCAGAATTATGGGAATTAGTACGTATGACCGGTACTCCAGAGACGCTTTGTCCAACCAAACGTCCAAGCTGCAAATAAGCACTTGTATCCTGCGGAAACAAAGCGGTCATTCACACCAATGCGTGTCTTCAACCCGGATGAACAGTGGACAGGCACCCTATATTCAGGAAAACCCGAACCATGAGGTCAGGGAGAGTCTCCGTTGCCAATTCAATATGAAATTTCGCATAGAATGGCCTTGCTGGCAGCACAGACGGCCAACCAAGACAATGCGTGTGATGGACCCCAGCGCAACGGCTTGCATGGCGCAAGCTAGGACGTGTGATGGACCAACAGAATTCAATAGGTTGCAACGATCCATCACCGTGGCTGCTGGCTTTTCGGTGGATTAACTGGGTGTAACAACTGTCAAATTGATAGCTATTGCGCCCGAGGAGCTCCTTTTATCTGCCAATAGCTAGCATTTTGCAAGCTGTTGCGCCCGAGGAGCTCCTTTTACCCGCCAACAGCTGTCATTTTGCAAGCTGTGGCACGCCATCCGGTTAAGCGACAGCATCAAATATAAGGAAGTCCGCCTAAGAGGCCCCAGCAGCATTTCCCAGTCCGGCTATCTGCGTATCAGGAGCACCCCGTACGGCTCAAGAGTCACTTCACCCGTGCAGCTTGTCTGACGGACCACATCCTCCACTGTCCCGTGGAACTGAAGATTCCGGCTGACCGCTGTGTAGTTCAGGAAGATATGGAGCTTGCGCCCGCTCCCGTCCCGGCAGGTTCTTGTTACGCACTCCACTTCCTTCGGCACGCTGGCCCAGCCCAGCAGAGGGCTGGCGAAGCCCAAGCGCCGCATCAGCGGAGCAATATGGGCAGCCGTCAGGAAAAAGCCGGCGTACACCACTTGGCCCAAGCCAAGCGGAACCGAGACAAGAGCAGGCTCGCCGGCGTAATAATCGGCAGTGTAACAGGCCAGCGTCTGCGCTCCAGGATGCTCCGGCTTCAGAATTTCGTTGAAGACCGGTGCAGCGCATGCATCTTTTTCCACCTCCTCTTCCTCCTCACCCTCTACGCCGCCAATCCAGCGGATAGCTGAAGGCTCGGCTTCATCCACCATTGTAAAATCAGTAACCTCAAGTCCCGCAAGCTCTTGTGCCGTTCCCGGGAAGGGAAGCATATGGCAGCGGTTGAACCGGTCCTTGTAGCCTGTCCGGGGACCCAGCACCAAGGTGCCGCCTTGGCGGACAAAGGTCTCCAACCGGTCGGTATCCTGCTTCTCCAGCAGTTGGGCGTTGGGGTAGAACAGCAGCTTATACCGTTCGGCCCCCTCTTCCTCCTCCAGAAACCGGGCGTCAACGAGATCCACCCCATAGTGCAATTCAGTTAAGCCGCGGAATATGTTCCCCTGCATGGCCCATTCCGATTGTCCCAGATATTCGTCGATCTGATTGTTGCTGTCGTTGTCGTAATCGTAGACAATGGCGACGGGAGACTCTACTGTCGAAGAAAGGAGCAGAGGGCCCGTCTGTCCCAGTTCTTCACCCAAGTACTTGGCCTCCTCCAGACGGCGGTGCGGCTGATTCCCGTAATGGTTCAATCCGTGCCACAGCGTCTCTGCTCCCACTGTACAGGTCCGGAAGCGGAAGAAAAGCAGTCCGTCTGCTCCATGGGCAATGGATTGCCATGCCCACAGCCGCATCTGGCCCGGCTTGGGAGTGGCATGCAGATAGCTTTTGCGGTTGCCCAGCAGCATGCCGGACTGTCCGCCCGGACCGGCCTGCTGCTCCAGTATCATGAATTTTCCGGACATGCCCCGTACCTTGGACAGATTGCCGCTTACGCTCCTGTCGCGGAAGTGGGGAGGAGCGTCTTTGTTCCAGAGACTGAAGGCAGGGTAGGAATCATAGGACATGAAATCAAGGGTTTCCCGGGTTAGTCTGTCATTGTCGATATTGCCGAACAGTCCGTTATGGGTAATGAACTGGCGGGGAGCCTGCTCTCTAAGAATATCCGTCTGGAGCCGGGCGAATGCAACCACCGAGTCGGAGATGAACCGGAACATATCCAGCAGATGGCCCGGATTATGATAAGTGGGAGTCGGTCTCGGCAGATAGACCTGGGACCAGTCCGTATAGGTCTGAGCCCAGAATGCCGTACCCCATGCCTGGTTCAGAGCACCGAGAGTCTCGTATTTCTCCTGCAGCCATTCTCGGAATGAGGTATGGTCGCTCTCAGCGTAACTCACCGACATATGACAGTTGAACTCATTGTCAATCTGCCAACCGATGACCTGGGGATGGTTGCCATAATGGGACGCCATAGCGGTGACGATTGCGGCACTGAGCTTCCGGTAGACGGGAGAGGTATAATTGTAATGCCGCCGGGAGCCATGCTGCATCAGATGTCCGTGATAGTCAGCGCGCAGCACCTCCGGATATTTCTCCGTCAGCCATGCAGGCGGAGCATAGGTGGGGGTGCCCATAATCACCTTCAGTCCATGTGCGGCGCACAACTCCAATGCCCGGTCGAATAATTCGAAGGAATACCGCCCTTCTTCCGGTTCCCAGATGTTCCACGCCCCTTCGCCCATACGGACTACGTTCATGCCCATCTCTTTGATTCTTCTGAAGTCTTCATCCCACAGGGCCTCATCCCAGTGCTCGGGATAATAACAGACACCGTATAAGAACTCATTGGTTTGAAAAGTTTTCCGGCTCATGCTTTTAGACTCCTTTATTCTAAGTGATAATACTATATTGTAATTATATGAACTTGAATATAAAATAGAAATAACGATTTTTTGCTCTGGTTAATACAATATTGCCATGGAGGATCGTATGAAGCGCCAGATGTTTCTGCCTATGCTGGGGGATTGTCCCTATTTTTGTTTCGCTGAATCCGCGGGCTGGTATTCCGGGGAGGGCCGCCACCGCGCTGTCCGGTCCAGCGGGGAAATGAACAAATTATTCAATCTTCATCTGGTCATTTCAGGCAAAGGTTATGTAGAATGGAATGGCAAGCTCTTTTGTCTGGGGGAAGGGGATGCGTTCTTGTATTTTCCCGGACAGGAGCAGCATTATTACAGTTCGGAGGAAGAGCCGTGGGAGATTCGTTGGGTCCACTTTTACGGCAAGGGACTCGCTGCATTTATGACGGAGCTGGGCTTCCACCGGACGCCGATCTGGACCTTGAAGCGGCGCGGCCGGCTGGAGCAGGATCTGCACCGGCTTCTGATGGAGCTGGAGGAATACCGTCTGCTGCGTCCGGCTGTGATCTCCGAGAAGACATACCGGATCATAACAGGCTTCACCGTGCTGGCCGAGCCTCTGGGCAATAAGAAGAACCAGGGACGCGCCGGATTGATTACCTCCTTGCTGCCGGAGTTGGAGTCCTGCTCGCACCGGACGTTTATTTTGGAGGAATGGGCGGACAAGGCGGGCTTAAGCGTTTATTATTTTTGCCGGCTGTTCAAGAAGATCACAGGCATGACCCCTCTGGAATTCGTTACTCTCTGCCGGCTTCAGTCGGCCAAGCAATTGCTGTTGGAGCGCCCTGAACTGCATGTGGCGGAGATTGCCAGAAGCAGCGGGTACAACAGCGCCAGCTACTTCAACAGCAAGTTTTTGGAGTCGGAGGGCATGACACCCACCGATTACCGCAAGCTGATGGCGCTGAAGGGAAGATAAAGGCAGATATCCGGACCGGATAACGGATGCAAAAAAGAAACCCCTTCTTACAGGCGCAGAGGTTTTGATATTGGGCTTATGACAGTGTGGGAACTGTACATATTCCTTACCGGCTTGGTTCTGGGAGTTTACCGGCTTGGTTCTGGGAGTTTACCGGCTTGGCTCCGGGAGCTTGTCGGCTTGGTTCTGGAAGCTTGCCGGCGTATCAGCATAGGGTGGAGGAGCACGTACAGTCCAATCAGGGTAAAGTGGAGCTTTCGTCTTCGTCCGTGGAGATATGGCTCATTCTTGTAAACCAAGGAGTCAGATGGGTCAGAATCGAGAAGGCAAGGAAGAAGTTGAGAGCGAACACAACGAACAGGGAGCTGTAATCAGCGAAGTGGATGCCGGCTTCGTATCCCGACCATCTAATGACAATCAAGGACTCCAAATAAAACAACAGGAAGCTGGCGACAAAGGACAGGGCAATCCGCACCATGATAATGACCTCCTCAGAGCTTTGCGGAGCAAAGCTGGCATCGTAAGCATAGGCAGAGCTTTGCGGAGCAAAGCTGGCATCGTAAGCATAGGCTGAGCTTTGCGGAGCAAAGCTGGCATCGTAAGCATTGATTTACAATTACCCGGATAAGCATGGTCCAGTTCTTGGTTTTATTTATTTAAAATAATAATAAACGTTCACCACTTAGTCAAATTTTATCGGGCCTATTTTTTACGAAAATGCCGATCGTGGCATTGTCATTCGGGGGCTCCCCCAAAAGTACCCGGATTTTGCTTCGAAGGATCTCGTCACTTTTGGGGGATTGTTATTCGTGGAAAAATACCCCATGCGACTCGCTCGCAAGAAAATGGTCGATCAGCGCCTAAAGGCGGGACAACAGATATCCGAAAAGGGCTGCATGATGCTGCCTTGGGAAACGGGAACAGGAATGGGAGATGAGGGTAATGCATCAGGCGTTAAGGGAATTGAAGCGGTTGTTCGGATACGATTCATTCAAGAAAGGCCAGGGAGAGCTGGTCAAGAGCATCCTTGAAGGCAAGGATACGCTTGGAGTCATGCCTACTGGAGCAGGCAAGTCAGTGTGCTACCAGTTGCCTGCCGCTATGCTGGAGGGGGTGACGCTGGTTGTTTCTCCGCTGATCTCGCTAATGAAGGACCAGGCCGATGCCCTGAATCAGGTGGGAATACCGGCCGCTCTGATCAACAGCAGCTTGACCGCCAAGGAATTGAACGATACCTTCAGAGGGATTGCCGCGGGAGCCTACAAGCTGGTATATGTGGCTCCGGAGCGGCTGGAATCCGAGCGCTTCTGCCGGCTGGTACAGGAACTGAAGATTCCTCTGGTGGCTGTGGATGAGGCCCACTGCGTCTCCCAGTGGGGGCATGACTTCCGCCCCAGCTATCTGGCAATCGGCCGCCTGCTGGAATGGATCTCACCCCGGCCGGTTCTGGCGGCCTTCACAGCAACCGCAACGGATGTGGTTAAGGAGGATATTGTCAGGCAGCTGGGTCTGCAGAGTCCGGTAAGAGTAACAACCGGTTATGCCCGGGACAATCTGAGCTTCTCGGTTGTGAAGGGAGCGGACAAGAAGGATTATCTGGCCCAATACCTCCGTTCCCGCCCCAAAGATTCGGGAATCATCTACGCCTCCACGCGCAAGGATGTGGAGGAGGTGCACCGTTATCTGACCCGCCTTGGCGTATCGGCCGGCCGCTATCATGCCGGACTAAGCGATGAGGAACGCTCCAGGAACCAGGAGCTCTTCTTGTACGATGTGATCAAGGTAATGGTGGCCACCAATGCTTTTGGCATGGGCATCGATAAATCCAATGTGCGGTAT
The DNA here is from genome assembly GCA_029256185.1 of Paenibacillaceae bacterium. Classification (GTDB taxonomy): domain Bacteria; phylum Bacillota; class Bacilli; order Paenibacillales; family NBRC-103111; genus Paenibacillus_AR. The sequence continues at coordinate 104,834 of JAQSYI010000014.1, read as the reverse complement.
GTGGTTCACTACAACCTGCCGAAGAATATCGAATCGTACTATCAGGAGGCCGGGCGGGCCGGCCGGGACGGGGATGCGGGGGAGTGCATCCTGCTGTTTGCAGCCCAGGATATTATGACCCAGAAGTTCCTGATCGAGCAGGGGGCAGATCCTGCCCGCAAGAAGCAGGAATACAGCAATCTGAATGATATGGTCGATTATTGCCATACGACCGATTGCCTGCAGCGCTACATCGTCCAATACTTCGGAGACCAGTCTGCGGAGCCCTGTGGCCGCTGCGGCAGCTGCACGGACGACAGAGAGCTGCACAATATTACGCTGGAGGCGCAGAAGATCTTCTCCTGCGTGGCACGGATGCGCCAGCGTTTTGGCATCACCCTGACGGCCAAGGTGCTGCGGGGCTCTGCCGATGCCAAGATCAAGCAATTCGGCTTCGACAAGCTGCCTACATACGGGGTCATGAAGCAGGCCAAGGAAAAGGATATAGCGGGACTGATCAATGTGCTGGTAGCCGATGGTTATCTGGTGCTGACCGACAGCCAGTATCCGGTGCTGGCGCTGACGGGGCGGGCCAAGGCGGTGCTGGAGGGAGCCGAGCAGGTATTTCACCGGGTCGTTGTCATCAAGAGCGGGGCAGCGGAGAACGGCCTGGCACAAAGCGGGAGCGAAGAGCTGTTTGAACGGCTGCGGGCGCTGCGCAAGAGCTTCGCCGAGCGGGAGCGTGTGCCTCCGTTCACCATCTTCCATGACGCCACCCTCCGCGATATGTGCGTCCGTCTTCCCGGCAGCGAGCAGGAGATGCTGGCGGTCAAGGGCGTAGGGCAGCTCAAGTACGCCAAGTACGGAGAAGCGTTCTTGCAGGAGCTGCGGCAATTTGCCCACCGCTGATTTTTCGGATTTTGGCGGAATGGATTGCAGACTGCACCATGGCAAACAGCCCTCGAGACGCAATCCCGGGGGCTGATTCTATAACAGTTCCAAAGAAACTCTTGATACAGGGAACAATTTGTAGTATTTTTGAAGAGTAGGAGAAAAAGGAGGTGGAAAATATGATGAAAATGATGATGTCTATGTGTATGGAAGAAATGATGTGCAAGATGAAGTGCATGATGATGATGATGGAAGAAATGAAGACCATGGACGCCAAGGATTGTATGGACATGGATATGGACATGATGATGGCCAAAATGCAGGAATGCGATGAAATGACTACCATGATGATGGACATGATGCGCAATATGAAGCAAGTTTCCATGTAATTCTCATATCGGCTGGAATCTGGACCATTCCGGCAACAGCGTTTCACATCATATGGTATCGGTTGAGCAGACTACTGCATACCGATGCTTTTTTTATTTCCCCTGCCTCCGCAGCTTCTTCCCCACCAGCACCCGCTCCTGCTTCAATTCCCATGCCTTCTCGCGCAGCTGAAGCGATTCTTCGCTGCTGTTCATGCCTCTGATCTGCTGATAGATGGATACCAGCCTGCTGTTGATCTGATCGAACCGCTCCCACAGGCTGCGGCGGACAACACGGTCAATCTCCTGCCGGATTAATTCGTCTTTGTCCCGCAAGGAAGCGAGGATCTGCTGCTGCCAGGGAAGGTCGCCTAGGCTAACGGCAAGGTTGTAGAGATCCAGGCGGTCATTGATCCATTCGGCAGCAATCTGCTCTGTGTATAGGGACATGTCAACACGCTCCGTCACCAATAAGAATGTTATACCGAGTATTATACTAGGAATTATAAGAAAAGCAAGAGCTATTTTAAAAACTGCGCAGCAGAGTGGAGGCAACCCTATCCTGCAAGGATGGATCAGCCAATCTTGCTGCCGCAGCTTAAAAAAGGGCTGCCCCGCAAGCTGCATCACGGCGATTGCTTGAATATCGCGTTCTCCATCCACGTTCCTATAGGGGAATACATCACGACCCGGAGCGAGGCGGTCGTCAGGGGAACCCAGTTGAACAGAACGGACACGGGGATATAAGCGCACCACAGCAGCAGAAACAAGTAGATCAGCTTCTCCTTGCGGGGGGACTTCTTCAGTGAACGCAAGCCCAAGAACGAGAACAATCCCAGCAGTATTGCAATGCCCGCGGCGCTGCGGAAAGCGATCATCTCCTCAATCCTCCTTCAGTTTATTGAAGCTTTTGTTGCTTAAGCCTACTGTGTCCAGAGTAGCGGTTGCTTTGACGGTCAGCTTGATCTTTTTTAATACCGACTCGTTCTCCTCCTGCAAGGCTTTCCATTGCTTCGGGTACTTCCTCATGATAACGTCGGAGAAGCCGACCACGTCCGCATCCGCCTTCAGGATGGCGTTCCAGGCCTTGTTCGCATCCTTCTCAATCTCAGTGGCAATGCTCTTCTCCATGGTCTTGACCACATCGGGCTTGATCAGGTTGAGCGAGCCGTTCGTCTCATTCAGATGGCCCCTGGCTTTAATCTTTGCGGTCAACTCATATTTACCGTCCGCCCATTTTATCTCAATGCTGGTGTTGGATTTTCTAAGCTGAAAGTTGGAGTCATAACCTGAATTGGGGTCGCCGTCGCTTGTGAAGGGGATGGAGGTGAGGTTCACATTATTGCTCAGAAAAGCCGCACCCAGTTGTTCCTCCTGATTCAGCCATCCGATCAGCTTCTCGTCCTTGATAATACCGGCTCGGCCCAGCCGCAGCTTGGAGGTCATAGTGGTCTTCTGCAGCTGGTCCACTCCGGTAATCTCCTTGCCCCCGGATATAATGATCTCGGGAAGCAGCCCGCACCGGGACGGACCCAGCATCTGCATGGTGATGTCATACATCTTCGTGTTGGGGAGCCAGGATAAATTCTGATATTCCTCCTCCATGATCTTCTGGACCCCCTGCCCCGGTATGATATCCATGTTCAACAGCTGCTCCAGGATGGAGCGCGCATCCCCCGAGGCAACCAGCACACTGACCGTTTCCCGGGAATCCGGATTGCGCAGATACAGATCGATCAGCTGCCCGAAGCCCTTCCTGGCTGCTGCTTCCCCGATAACGATAATGCTGTTATGGGCAAAATAGAGCTTCCGCGGCGCCTCCAGATAGCTGTTGGCTACGGCATCCTTAATGGTGGACCCGCTGGTGGAATACACCACTACTGGAACCTGGGCGGACGGCCCCGCTGAACCGCCGATGGCCTTGGAGATGGCGGAGGGAATAATCACCTGGTAGCTCATTATCCATTTCCCCTTGTCCACATCAAGGGCGGTTGCCGAGGTAATAGCCAGTTCGTTGAGTTCATTGCGGTCCCAGCAGCCCGCAAGCATAATCAGGCTTAAAGCAATCCACAAGCATGACAGTGTTCTGCGCATGGCTCTCTCCCCTTTAGTTGGATATGGTCGGATCCCCGAAAACAGCAGCCGGATCAAGCGTCGAAGCGCAATGCCGCGGTCGGGCGGTTTATTTTAGCTTGGGAATCTTCTTCAACTGCAAACCTATCCAGATCACCGCCGGCAGCAATAAATTGATGGTGAGCAGCTCATACGGAGTTACATGCTGGCTCTGCATATCAAAACTGGTTTCGCTCTGAAAGGAAGTGACCGTTGTCAGCAAGACGAGCATGGACAGGGCGAACAGCAGCGGCTTAGACGGCTTCATCTGCAGCGTTTCCGTCAGACAATGGTAAGCCCCGAACAGAAACAGGGACATCTTCACATAGATGGTGCATAACCAGAAGGAAACGAACAAAATATCGATGCGTTCCAGGGTTGCGCCGATCCGGATAACCTCAATCATGCTGAAGCTGGGGTAACGGAATTGCTGGGGCAGATCGGGACCGAATACGGCAATGCACAGCACCACCGTTATCGTCAGATGAAGTCCCGCCAGGACGGTTCCATATACAGCATATTTGCCTGCCTTGGCCGTGTCCTTCAGGTACGGCATGAGCACCAGGATGATGGCGGATTCCGACATCCATCCCAAGGGCAGCAACCCGCCGAAGGAAATCTTCGACAGGCTGTTGTTCATAACAGGAGCGAGCAGATGAAAGTCGATCAGGTTGACGAACAGGAAGAAGCTGATGCAATAAGCAAGCATCGTAATGACAGTGACCACGCCGTTTACCCGCGCGATAACCTCTATTCCGGAGTGGACGGCGTAGGCGGATACGATCAGGATCAGAGACATCAGCACGATGTTAGGCGTTTTCAAGAGAATCTGGTCTGACAGGATGTTGATAAATTCTTGAAGGATCACGGCCGATATCGAGATATAATACTGAGCGAGCAGCAGACCTCCCACCAGACCGGCTATCTTCCCGAAACGCTTGCTGATCCAGACAGGGAAGCTCATTCCCGGATTATTGCGGACAATCGCACCGGTCAGCACGGCGAATCCCAGAGCCAGAATCAGCGCACCCAGAATGGAGATCCAGGCATCCTGGCGGGAGTGGGAGATGACGATATTGGGAACGACCAGAATGGCCGTCGGCACAATGGTGTTGTAGACAATGGCCACGGTTTGGATGCCGGAGATTTTTTCCTTCATGATTGTTCTCCCTCCGTGCCCTTTTTGCCGGGAGGCAAGGGTTCTTGCCCCCGCTTCTGCCGTTTCAGATTGCCGGGATTGGCAACAGAACGGGGACGGGAATACATGCTCCAGCGGGGAAAGCGGATGAACACGTCCTTCATAGCCGACAGTTGCAAGGGTGACAACGGATCCAGATAAGGCACGCCGAATGACCGGAGACCGGACAGATGAATGAGCAGGATCATCAGGCCGGACATAACCCCGAACAGCCCGAAGCATCCGGCAAAAATCATCATGGCAAACCGGATCAGCCGTGCGGAGATAGACAGGCTGATATAGGGGACCACAAAGTTGGATATGGCTGTAAAGGAAACCACGATGACCATGGCTGCCGAGATCAGGCCCGCTTGCACCGCCGCTTGTCCCAGCACCAGGGCTCCTACAATGGATATGGCGGGGCCGATGGCCCGGGGCATTCTGACCCCTGCTTCGCGCAATACCTCGAAGGTCAGCTCCATCATAATCGCCTCGATAAAAGCGGGAAAAGGCACACCCTCCCGTTGGGACGCCAAACTGATCAACAGCGGCGTGGGCAGCATCTCCTGATGGAAGGTAGTGATGGAGATATAGAGAGCGGGCAGCAGCAGAGACAAGAAGAACGACATGAACCGGATAATCCGCAGAAAGCTGGCAATGTCAGCCCGCTGGTAATAATCCTCACTGGACTGGAAGTAACGGGGAAAGGTTACCGGAGCCAGCAGGACAAACGGCGTGCCGTCCACCACAATGGCCACCTTACCCTCCAGCAAGCCAGCGATGCAGGCGTCCGGCCGTTCTGTATTGAGCAGGGTGGGAAAAGGAGAGAAGGTGGAGTCCTGGATATAATCCTCGATATACCCGCCTTCCAAAATGGAGTCCGTATCAATGGCTTCCAGGCGCTTCATGACCTCTTGCACAATTCCGTCCTGGGCGATACCCTCTATATGAACGACAGCCACATCCGTTTGGGTGACGGTCCCAATTTGCATAACGGTGGAAGCCAGCTTGGGCGATTTGATGCGGCGGCGGATCAGGGACAGATTGGTCTTCAGGCTTTCGTTGAAGCTCTCCTTGGGTCCTCTGATCACGGTCTGGGTGGTTGGCTCCTCGATATTGCGCTTCTCGCCACCCGATGTATCGGCTCCAATCGCAGTGTTGCATCCCTCCACCAAGATGACTGAATAGCCGTTGAACAGGTGCTCGAAGACCTTCTCTACGGTAGACGCTTTTCGGAGGGAGACTACCGTCAGAACCTTGTCTGCAAGCAGGGAGATCATTCCATCGGAGCTTGGCCCTGCATCTTCTTGTTCTCTGTCAGGGTCCAAACCGAAGCCGGGCTTCAATAAGGGGCGGAGCACATCCTGGGCCACTTGGGTATTATCCACTAATCCTTCGACATAGATAAGCGCCATTCGGACGGGAGGGGAGGAGGGGTTCTCGAACACCCTGATGGAGATATCCGAGCTCTGGGCCAACTGCGATTTCAATAGTTGGAGATTGGCGTCCAGACTCCGCTCAAGAGGTTGACTGCTCTTGCCGGCCGGCGCCGGCGGCGCTTGGTTCTGCTTCTTCTCCATGCGTGCCATTACTGGCCCCTCCCTTCAGGTTCTGTTGTTGGCCGCCCTTGATCTTCATGACAAGCAGCAGTAAAGCGGGAATTGCAATCTGGAACACCGGGAAATGGTATTTCACATTGTACTCGAACCCGACCCGGATTTGCTGCATGAAACTCTGGAACAGCAAAGCTCCGATATAGATGGCCACCCCCGCAGGCGCCAGCATGAAGCGCCGGGATTTATTGAAGATGGAGGCCAGAGCCAACACGGCGCCCATATAATAAGCGGTTTGCTTGATCATCACTCCTGTAAACAACAGAATGCCTACAAACGGGTCCATTCTCTCCACCACATTGCCGATCTGGATAAAGCTTGCGATCAGCAACAGGGGAATCCCGCCGGCCGTGGCCAACACAGGCCCCAGAATGAAGACAATCAAGGCGTTGGTAAAAACAAGAAAAATGCCTGCCATAAAATAGCTGACGAGAGTGGTCCTGGCTATCCCTTCGCGGGTATTGGCATACTTCCAGAACATGAGGAACAGAACCATCTCCCCGAACGGAAAAGAAATCACCTCAGGAAGAGCCGCCGAAAGAACCGGCTTTATGCCATCCGCCAATATGGGCAGCACTTTGTTCAAATGAATCAGCCCGTCGGCCAGCGCCATCATCATCAGAAGAAAATACATCACGGCTACAATAGGCAGAAGAACCTCTGCCATCCGGAAGAACACTTCTACTCCCATATATACCGCATAGGCCGACACAAGCATCAGAATGGCCGTAATAACCGGCAGCGGGCTCTGCGGGAGCAGATATTCAATCATCAAATCGCCGAATTCCCGGACGTTTCTCACTGATTTGTAGACGAAATAGATCACATAGGGCCAGGCGAACAGTTGAGTGAAAAAGCGGCCGAAATATTGATACATGATTTCAATCAGGTTCTTGCCCGGCTCCTGCCGCTGAATGGCCAAAGTTACGAAGTAAAGCAGCATGCCTCCGCATAATAGGGCGACCAGCACTGCGATCCAGGCATCCTGTTTGGCTTCGCTGGCAAGGAGAAAAAGCGGGGAGCTGCCGATTTGGAACAGGATGACCATGGCTGCCAGCTGGTACAGGCTAATTTTCTCCATTGGAAGGCTCCATTCATCCTTGTTATTCGCTGCCTTGGTATTATTTGCAGAACCTGCCTTGTTATGCAGGGACCTGGATTCCCTCCCCAAAAAACGCATTGTCCGCCCGGCTTTGTGAAGCGGAAAATCCGCTTGTCTACAAGCGGTGGGAACGGCGGAATTGGGCAGGAGTTGCCCCCAAGTGTCTGCGGAATAGCTTGTTCAGGTAGAAGCCGGACTCGTAGCCGCAGCTCTCGGCAATTTGCGCCAAGGTCAGGTTGGTCTCCACCAGCAGCACCTTGGCCTTCTCCAGCCGCAGGCTGCGAAGATAGTGAACGGGGGCGACGCCGAACACCGATTTGAATTCCCGGCTCAGCCTATAGGCAGACATCTGCAATTCCGCGGCGATTTCTTGCAGGCTGCAGTGATCGAACGCCCGCTGCTCAATTGCCGCCGCCGCTTGGCCCATGGGCGAGCCGGACGGGGGACGCCGTGGTTTTGCATACTCCGGATCGGGATGGGTCTCTTGCAGATAGGTATTCCAAATATCCTGCACATAATGATTGCGCAGCTCCTCGGCGGCTTCCGCGGCCAGATGGCGGCTGCGGCGCAGCTGTGCATAGTTGTACATCAGCCGTTCGGTATTGCGGATGCTTATTTTGCCTTCGGGAATAGGGAGAGGGCTTCCGGCGCTGCCCGGTATAAAGCGCAGCCGCAGGAACTGCAGTGTGAGGGGAGCGATGACGACTCTGCGCACCGGAACGCCCGGCTTGCAGAACAGCAGATCACCGAATGCGGCCGTTCCCGGGCCGCTGTTCAGCTCGTAATGAAAGGAGCCCCGCTCCACGGCAAAAACAGTCCATTCCTCATACGTCTCCACATCGTAAATAAACCGGTCGCGTTGCTCGAAATAAGCGTAGAAGCTTAATTGCGGCTTAGGATAATGCAGCTCGATCATCAGTTTGTCCCCATTCCTGGTCTTGCAATTTTGGACATATTATAGCGCAAGCACATCCATTTGCAAACAGCCGCAATCTTTTTACGATGAAGAAGAAATGCAAAAACGGATATGGAGGGTGGAAGGATGGATAAGGACGGATATGTAAATGAGAATTTGAGGGTTCCCGTATGCGGGGATTACGATGTGATCGTATGCGGAGGAGGCCCGGCGGGAACAGCCGCCGCAATCGCTTCGGCGAGAACCGGCGCGCGGACGCTGCTGCTGGAGACCGCAGGCTGCTTGGGGGGCGTGTGGACGGCAGGACAACTGGCGTGGGTGTTCGACTTCGACAAGGCCGGGTTTACACGGGAGCTTCGCGGGGAACTGGAGCGCAGACACGCCAAGGTGGGGGTGAGAAAGAACAATTTTACCTACGATATTGAGGAAATGAAGCTGCTGCTGGAGGAAAAGTGTCTGGAGGCGGGAGTTGAAGTGCAGCTGCATACACGCGCTGCCGCAGCGCTGAAGGATGGGACGAACCGCCTGCGGGGAGTCTTCAGCGAGTCCAAATCCGGGAGGCAGGTATGGACTGCCAAAGCGTTCGTTGATGCCACGGGCGACGGCGACCTGGGCGCTCTGGCCGGCTGCGGCTTCGATTACGGCTATCACTCCTCCGATGAGGTGCAGCCGATGACGTTTATGGCGCTGGTGACCGTAAGGGATGTTGCGGCGCTGCAGCCGTACATCTCCTTCTGGCAGGGAGTGGAGCCGCAGCAGTGGCCGCGGTTTCTGGAGGAGATCCGCCGCGCCGGACTGGAGCCCTCCTATGCGCGGCCGACGCTGTTCCAAGTGCGGGATTCGCTTCTGGCCATCATGATCAACCACGAGTATGGCGTAAGCGCTCTGGACGCCAGGCAGATTACCCAAGCAACTATCCGGGGAAGGGCGGAGGTCCAGCGTATTGTGAAAGCGCTGGACGGGCTTGGCGGCTGCTGGGAAGGGATTCAGCTTGTCGCTTCGGCGGACGGGATCGGTGTCCGCGACGGCAGGCGGATTCATGGGCTGTACCGAGTTGCTGTGGAGGATTTGACATCCGGGGCGCGTCATCCCGATGCCGTGGCCAGAGTTACCTTTGGAGTGGATGTTCACTCCTTCGACTCCCGTCGCAACGGGCAAGAGTCTGGCTTGTCCCATATGGGAATCAAGACGCAAAGCTATGATATACCCCTGCGGGCGCTGATTGCCAAGGACGTGGACGGCCTATTGCTGGCCGGACGGTGCATCAGCGGCGATTATCTGGCGCATGCCAGCTACCGAGTAACCGGCAACGCCGTGTCGATGGGGCAGTATGCGGGGACGGCGGCCGGTTTGGCCGCAGCCTCTAACCTGCTGCCGCAGCAGGTTCCGTGGGAGGAAATCAGCCGGCGTTTCGAATAGGCCGCACAGCAGCCGGGGATATGCCGCCCCATGAACAGGATAATTGCTGTAATAGCTGATTCTAAAAGCCTTGATCCCCGGCCTGTCTTGAATTATATTTAATGAATTGATTCATTGAATATGGAAAAGACATGCAGGGAAGGTGGCGCGGGATGGCATTTATCTTATATCTGGTTCTTATTGTATTAAGCACCAAAATTGCCGGAGATCTTTCGGTGCGTCTGGGACAGCCGGCCGTATTGGGGAAGCTGCTGGCAGGGATCATTCTCGGACCAGCCGTATTGGGATGGGTAGAAAATACCGGGTTCATTCACTATATGTCTGAAATAGGCGTACTGCTGTTAATGTTCATTGCCGGTCTGGAAACGGATTTGGATCAATTGGCCAAAAGCTGGAAGTCATCGTTTGCCGTGGCAACAGGGGGGATTATCCTGCCGTTTATCGGGGCATTCGCCGTGGCCGGGCTGTTTCATTTCCCCCAATCCTCCGCTCTGTTTATGGGAGTCGTATTCAGCGCCACCTCCGTCAGCATTTCCGTTCAGGTCTTGAAGGAAATGAACCGGCTTCATTCCCGCGAAGGAACCACAATATTGGGAGCAGCCGTGGTAGATGATATACTGGTGGTTATTTTGTTGGCCTTTATGATGAGCTTCCTGGGAACAGGGGCAGAAGTATCCCTGGGTCTACTGATCGGGAAGAAGCTGCTGTTCTTTGTCGGCATTATCCTGGCAAGCTGGTTTGCCGTTCCGCGCTTCATGGCGCTATTGACCAGGCTTAAGGTAACGGAGCCGGTGGTTTCCATTGCTTTGGCTGTATGCTTCGCCTTTGCTTATTTTGCCGATTTGATGGGGATGGCCGGGATCATCGGCGCCTTTGCCGCGGGGCTGGCCATCTCCCGGACTCCCTTCCGGCACACGGTGGAAACCAAGGTTGAACCGGTGGCTTACAGCCTCTTTGTTCCGGTTTTCTTTGTAAGCATCGGCTTGAATGTTTCCTTCGCGGGGGTTGGCTCCCAGATCGGATTGGTTGTCTGTCTCACTGTGGTGGCCGTAATCACCAAATTGGCGGGCGGCGCTCTGGGCGCAAGAATCACCGGCTTCAATAATCAAGCTTCTCTCGCTGTAGGAGCCGGTATGATTTCCCGTGGCGAGGTGGCCCTGATCATCGCTTCGACAGGGTTGCAGGCAGGGCTGCTCTTGCCGGAGTATTTCACTTCCGTCGTGATCACTGTGATTGCCACCACACTCATTGCCCCGCCCCTGCTGAAGCTCCTGTTTCGCGCGCCGGCACAGGCAACGAAACAGGAGCAGTGAATTCCACAGGGCGTTCAACCGAATCCGGCCTTTATTCCACCGTCCAGTTCAAATAATCATATCTGCGCTTCCAGCCGCCCAGATCCACCGCGAGCGTCCCGCTTCCCACCTCGGAATGGAGGAAGGGGCTGCCGATCAGCGGCCATTCGCTTTCATGAAGCAAGTTTCCGTTAATCATCCGCTCTCCGTCATATTGGATGGACAGTCTGTCTCCCTCCAAGGTGCAGTAGGCAAGGAAGGGGGACTGGCCGTTTTCTTCCGTCATGCCTGCAGTTTCAATGCGGGCGGCCGCGATGATTTTGCCGGCGTAGGCTTCCAGCTCCGCCCGCTGTGCGTCTGCATCGTCAATGGGCGATTGCGCCGCCGCGGTCTCCACCACTAACCCGTTATGGAGCCCGCAGCTGCGAATGCGCCCGTGGATCATATGGTCGGGAGTGCGGGGCACATCATAGACCCATTCATAGGGCTTGACGAAATAAAGGCCGAACAGCACTGTACCTCCATGTGCGAACACCCAGCCGCTGCGTTCAATCTTGTGCAGCACGGCAGTGCCGGAGATGAAGCCCTCCAGATAGGGGTCACGGTCGGAGGGAAAGGGCTCCCGCGGCCCAAACTTATACGTTTTCCCCCGGGGGATCCGGTATACGGCAAGTAGGGTTCTGTTGTGCTGCAGCACCTGCTCGTATGGGGAGGAGCCTTGCCACTTGGCACGGTACGGGTCCCGCTCCGGACTGAAGTCGGGGAAGGGGTGAGTGACGAACATCACAGAGTGGGGATTGGGTGAATCCCACTTCAAGGACCAGCGCCGCATTTGCCCGGACCAGATGATGTCGCCTTCCTGACCGTCCATCATGCTGCCCAGCGCATAATGGCGGTGCATATAGGTGGTTTTGCGGACCCCGGTCCGGGAGATATATCCGTAGCCTTGCAGCAGCCCGCTTGGGGACCCGGCAGGGCGGGTTTCGTTCCCGTCATGGGTGGGCGCTGCCGCTTCCGTGAGATCATGGGATTCCAGATGCAAGAAAGGCTCGCTGCGGTCCGCTGCCAAGCGGCACAGTTCCTCGGGAAACCGGTAGGAGGACAAGGCGTTGATGGCGGAATAATGGGGCTCTCCTCCATTCAGGCCGGGCACGCTGCCGCCGAGGTACAGCCATGCGGCAATCTGTCCTCCACCCGGATGCTCCGGGCCATAGGTGGAGCCGTAGTCACGGGATTGGGCTCCGGCGAAATGGCCGTTGAGCCACTCTCCGGCAGTGTTAAGCAGGTACCACTCCAGCATCATGCCCGCCTTGCGCTTCATCAGCGGCTCCCCGGCAAAGTCGTGCAGCGTGGCCAGGGTATTCAGATACAGGACGCTGTACGTGCTGGAGTCAAACTCTCCCTGTCCGTACCGCACCACCCGGGCGAAATAACCGTCCAGATACAGGCGGCAATGCTCCAGCACGGCAGCGGAATGCTCCCAGTCTCTCCAGAGCCGGGCTGTAAGGTATCCGCTGACTGCGTTCATCAGCTTGTGGTTTTCCGTGCCCCCCTGAAGCTTGTATTCCTCCGGATTGCACAGGAACAGCCGGATGTGTTCGCAGAGAGTGGCGGGTATAAGTGTTCTGAAGCGGTGCATGATGTCTGCCAGAGGGTGGCGCAGAAACATAAGATCATTGTCCCCCGGGGTTTCCATCACGCGGGAGATATGGGACACCGCTTCCTCTGTCCGGACGGAGAGACCCAGACGGGCGATTGCTTGGTGGAGCAGCCGTCTTCGCCAGTCCCATTCCGGCGGCAGCGGGGAACCTGCAATAAAGCGGAGCAGATAAAAGGAGCGTTCGCTAAAGGTCATCAATTGGGGCATGCGTTTGCACCTCACGTTAGTAGAGTTGGCAGAATGGCAATCCCTCCCGGTCAGCTTGCAGACCGGGAGGGATTAGCTGTACTAGGGCGTGTCTGAAAATTCGCTTGAGGGCATCTTTCACCGCCTTTTCGCCCCGAGCTAGCGTTACTTTTGCTTGACGTACCGCCGGTACGCCTGCGCAAAAGTGCCTTGCCAGAAACGAAAATTTGGGTGTTAGCTGCTCCCCTCGGAGTTTTCAGACATGCCCTAGGATAACCTGAATTATTTGTTCTCGTACAGCTTCTTGGCATCTTCTCCGAATTGGTACAGATCCTTCAGCATGAAGGCGGTTGTTTTGTTTGTGTCATACCACTTGGCATAGAATTCGTCGACCTTGGTGCCGCCGGCCTTCTCCCAGATTTCCTTGCCTTCCTTGACGGCTTGCTCGGGAGTATAGCTGTTGCCGCTGACAATCGCTTTGAGCCACAGGTCGCCTTTGGTGCCGCCGGTGGAGATTTGCTTTTCCACATTCTTGATGATCAGGCTCAGATCCTGGGGCAGAACCGGCAGGTATTCCGGCTTCAGCGTGGGGATAGGACGATCCTTGGATACATAGAGCTCATCTGCCTTCAAGGTCAGCTGCTTGATGGTTTTCTGAGATTCGTTGGTTTCCGGCAGACCGCTTGAGAAGGACCACTTGCCATATAGCAGGGAAGAGGACAGCATGCCCAGGTCGTCATTATAAATCTCTTTCTTATTCTTCTCGGCGTCAATTGCAGTAGGCAGTCCGGTTGCAGGGTCCTTGGACCAGTGAGTGCCTTCGATTCCGTACTTGATGGTTTTGGCTGTTTCCGGATTGATCATGAAATCAATATATTTCATAACGGCTTGCGGATCTTTGGCGGCTGCGTTGATGGAGCCTACCATTTGAATCGGGCTGTTGACTACCGGGCTGAATTGGCCGAATTCGGTTGTCGGCATAGGCATGATCGCCAGCTTGCCTTCGGGCGCATTCTTCTTGAAGGCGTCATAGTCCTTCTCGGAGATGGTCTGGAACATGTAGATGCCCAGCTTGCCGGAGATGAAGTCCTGCTTGGCTTTCTCGCCATTCTTGTCAGTCAGGAAATCCTTGTCCACGGCTCCTGCATCGAACAGCTTCTTCTGGAATTCCAGCGCAGCCTTCAGGCCGTCCCATTCATGCACGAACTTGTCGTCCTTGATATTCCAGTCCACTTCCCCGTGACCGAACATATGGGCGATATCGGTGAAGCCGTTGCCGCTTAAGTTAACGCCCAGGGTATCGGGTTTGCCGTTGCCGTCCGGGTCTTGTGTGGCGAAGGCCTTGGCTACCGCGAGAATTTCATCCGGTGTTGTCGGCATCTTCAGGTTCAGCTTCGTCAGCCAGTCTTCCCGGATATAGATCCGGTGGCCGGAGGTAAGCGGCGAGATTCTGCCCACTTCATACAGCTTGCCGTCATCTTTGGTTCCCAGTTTTTTCAATTGCGGAAATTGAGTCATCAGATCTTTATAGTTGGTGCTGTATTTCGCTATGATATCGTCCAGGGGCATCAGCAGCTTTTGGCTGTACCAGCCGTTGCGGTAACCGGTATCATATTCGAGAATCAGATCAGGTGCACTGGCCGTAGCGAACAGGGCGTTCAGCTTGGGCAGGGATTCCCAACGGGGAACCGGTACATATTTTACGTTGGCCGGTCCGTTCTTGTTTACCCAATCCACCCAGCGGTTTTTGTCCCAGCTGCCTTCTTCAGGTGAGATATTGTTCCGGTCGTATACGGTTACGGTAATATTCCCGCGTTTTTCCGGCTCAGCCGTTTTCTGTGCTGTAGGCTGTCCGCTGGGAGAGGCAGTGGCTGCTGCTGCTCCTTCTTCTTCTTTCTTGGAGCATCCGGAGGCGAGCAGGGCGACAGCTGCAACACCGAGAACGATGCTGTTTAAGGCTTTCTTGTTATTCTTCATGCAATAACCCCTCCAACATATTGGTTTTTAAACTTACCCTAAATCCTGATTGTCAACATCGCTTGCTCCATTATAGCAGGATAACGGGCATCACTCCTTTCAAGCTGCGCCTGCGCTTCACTTTGTGGGGCATTGTATCGGGTTATCGGGGTCCCCGCAAAGTATCCGGAATCAACCTCGAAGCCTCCGCTTCACTTTGTGGGGCTGATGGTTTCGGGGTCCCCGCAAAGTATTCGGAATCGACCTCGAAGCATAAGCTTCACTTTGTGGGGTACTTTTACCCTTTGACCGCTCCGATCATCACGCCCTTGACGAAATATTTCTGCAGGAACGGGTACACAATAATCAGAGGCACCAGCATCACCACAAGTCCGGCGGAGCGGATGGATTCCGGCGTCATCAACTGGTCCATTTCCTCAGCCCGCAGATTATTAATGCTCTGCATCAGGGACTGGTTGGCCACCATGTTCTGCACCAGAACGGCCAGGTTATGCTTTTCGGTGCTGGAGATATTAATCAGGATGCTCTGGAACGTATTCCAGTAACCCACCCCGTAGAACAGAGTTAGAGTGGCAAGCACCGGCATGGACAGGGGAAGCACAATCTGCAGCAGCAGCCTCCAGTCGCCGCAGCCGTCCATGGCTGCAGCCTCCTCCATCTCCTCGGGGATATTCTCGAAAAAGGACTTGAGCACCATCATGTTGTAAGCGCTGATCAGCCCGGGCAGCCAGATGGCCCAGTAGGTATCGAGAATATGAACGGAACGGTTGACCAGGAAGGCCGGGATCAGCGGGATGCCGAACAGCATCGTGAAAACTATCGCCAGCGTAAAAAATTTACGGGCAAAGAAGTGGCGCTTGGACAGGGGATAAGCCGCCAGGATCGTAAAGGCCATACTGAATACCACACCCGCGCCAGTGATGATGACGCTGTTTTTGAAGCTGCGGAGAATAGGTGTACCCTCGAACAGGGTGGTGTATGCCTCCAGGTTGAACCCCACGGGCCAGATGCCTACATGACCGGCTGCGATTGCCGAATATTCGCTGAAGGAAATCGACACGATATTGAGCAGCGGCAGCAAGCAGGTTAACCCGGCAATGGTCAGTATGATGTTATTGATGATGTAGAACCATTTCTCGCTTCTGGTTGCTCTCATTTCATTTCACCTCTTACCATAATGAATTGCCGAAGCGGCGGGCCAGTGCGTTGGACCCGATGACAAAGATGATCGCTACCACGGATTCAAACAACCCCATGGCTGTCGTCAGGCTGTACATGCCGCTTTGGATGCCCACCGTGTACAGATAGGTGCTGATTACACTGGCAATGTCCGAGACGGCTGCGTTCTGAAGATTGTAGATTTGATCAAAGCCCACATCCATCACCCGTCCCATGGACAGGATCAGCATAATCACTGCCGTAGGCATGATGCTTGGTATAGTAATGTTCCAAATCTGCTTGAATTTGCCCGCTCCATCGATGCTGGCTGCTTCATACAGATTGGGATCGATGGATGTGATGGCGGCCAGATAGATGATCGCCCCGAATCCGGCTTCCTTCCATACCGATGAGCCGAAGAAGATCGTTAACCATGATCCCGTCTCATACAGAAAGCGGTATTCCTGTCCTGTGACCGCCTGGAGCGCCGTATTGAGAATGCCCGCCTGTGAACCGAACAAGGTGACGATAATCCCTCCGATGATGACCCAGGAGAAGAAGTGGGGCAGATACAGCAGGGTTTGAATGGATTTCTTGAACAGCATGCCCTTTACCTCATTAAGAAGAATCGCGACGATAATAGGAAAAGGGAAACCGATTATTGTGCTTAGAATACTGAGAATAAGCGTGTTGCGGATAATCTGGATGGTCTGCGGATTGCTGAACAAGGTACGGAAGTTGTCCAGACCTGCCCACGGACTGCCGATTATGCCTTCCATCAGGTTATACTGCTTGAATGCGATGATATTTCCTAAGATGGGCATATAGCGGAAGACGATGAAGAAGATGACCACCGGTATAAACATAACCAAGAGCGCTCTGTTCTTGCGCCATCTTCTGGCGAAAGAGCTTGACATTGTAAAATCACCACCAAGTCATAAGGTTAGAAGCTTGCTTGCAAGTTGAGGTGTTCGCTGTTCACGATGCTACTGTAATCCGCGGGAGGCTTGTGCCGCAACTTACAAGAATCGGCGGCTAAACAAAAGGGAGAATCGAACCGGCTAACCATTTTCCCCGATATGCAAAATGGAACTTAAGAAGCCTCCAAACCCTTTGTTTCCGTGCATAGGGAATTTTTTGAAGCGCGTACTCCTCAGCGTCGAGCCGTTGATGGTATAATCAAACAAAGCGAATCGGCAGAATATTTTCGAGGTGAACACGTATTGGGGATTTTCAATAAAATGGAAGTTGGATGAAAAGATGAGAGGCGGGCAATTGAATGCAGGGCGCAGATGAAAATAAAAGCGATTTTTGGAGAGAAGCATAATGAAGAGGGGAACTCTAGGTAATGTCGCGGAAGCTTTCTCGCATAAGCCGCAAACACTCAGCTATGATACAGTTGGCGGAAGCATCAGTCATAACGGTCGGATTGACGGATTTCTTTAGCTGCAAGGTTATCGCCAAAAACAGATTGAAACACAAACGCTCGCGCCGCGGACAAAAGACAATAGCTGCAAAAATACAGTTAGTTCGCAGCAGATGAAGTCACTTCAACGATCATACCTGCAAAAATACAGTTAGTTGGAGCAAAATGCGAGGAAAGACCGGGTTAGGAACCCAAATAACTGTAGATTTACAGGGAAAGCCGCACAAATAAGAGCTGCGGGAGAAAATAACTGTAGATTTACAGGTTGGCGTTCAACAGAAGGCGCCGGACGGACTCCAAAACGCAGAGGGCGCAAGCGCTGTGCTGCTGTTGGCTTTTTTACGCAGATCAGCACTAGTGAGAGGCTCAAATAAGGTAAAATCGCTTCCCTTATTTGAGCCGTGAAGCAAGGAACAGCCGATTGATGGTTCATCCGCCCTTGCGGAACTCGCCCGGAGTTTGACCCACTATTTTCTTGAACGTGCGGATGAAGGAAATATCATGGATATATCCCACGGCGAGAGCCACCTCCTGGACTGACATGGCCGTTGTCCGGAGCAGCTCCTTGCTCTTGTTGACGCGCACGCTCACCATGTAATCCACCAGCTTCTCGCCGAATTCCTCCTTGAACATCCTGCTGATGTATTTTCCGTTTAAGCCGAACTCGTCGCACAGATGATTGAGGGACAGATCCGGATTGGACAAGTTCGCTTCAATATAATGTCTGATGTTTCTGGCCATTA
Organism: Paenibacillaceae bacterium; assembly: GCA_029256185.1. Taxonomy (GTDB): domain Bacteria; phylum Bacillota; class Bacilli; order Paenibacillales; family NBRC-103111; genus Paenibacillus_AR. The sequence goes on along the minus strand of JAQSYI010000014.1, from coordinate 86,815 downwards.
CCGAGCTGCTGCGGTTCTCCCGGGATTTGACAATCCACTGCTCCTGCTTCATCAGAATCTCCAGAATGCGCTCCTGCGGCTCGTCAATCACATCGAATTCCTCGATGGCATCCGTAAGCCGGGGGAAGGACTCGGCGGACCAGCTCTCCACAATTTCCGGAGCAAGCGCGGACATTTCTTTGTTCAACTGGTAGGCCATATAATTCAGCAGATTCAGCAATTCCTCCCGGGTCAGCAGATCCTGGCGGATATCCGTGAACAAGACGCCGTACATCTCCTGCCACTTAGGTTCAAGCAGCCGGTAGGATTGGGTAAGATTGCGGATATTCTGAATGTGCTTGTAGGGCTCCCCTTGTTCCTTGCGGTAAGGGGGAGTCAGGACGCGGTTCATCCCGATGGTATTCTTGTACGACAGCGCATCGCAAGCCTGGTCATAGAGCTGGGCCAGCGAGGCGATTGCGGTATCCGTTTCGCTCAGGCCTGCGGTTACGGTGAAATCCAGATTGGTTTCCACCCAAGCCCGTACCTGTTCTGCAAGCGCCCGCGGCGTATCTTCCTGGCCTTCCCCGTTCAGGAAGTACACCACGGCCAGTCGGTGGTTGCCCGTCCACTCCGACCACACCCGGGCCGCTCCGCCCTCAGCGACTTCCTTCACCACGCTTGTCAGTACAAATTTCAACAGGTATTGGTCCTTCAAATTGTACTTGGTATTCCACTGGACGAAACGGTCAATCTCCAAGACGGCCGCCGCGATCCGGCTGTATTGTTCCGGAAGCTGGTAGGACAGCGCCTCTTGCCGCCAGGCCTCCTCGGAAAAAGTGCGGTTGCCCTCCAGCAAATCATACAGCAGCTGCCGGCGGCGGATATCCAGATCCTCCTCGTGGAGCTTTTGGTAGGTCTGGGATTTTTCAATCAGGGATTCCAGCGCCTGATCGATGAATTTGAATTCATCCTTTTCCAGGGTGAGCTTGCTGCTCTTCTGAACGGAATAATGATGAATGCGGTCCATGATGGTCTCAATGGGCTTGTAATTGCGCTTGGTGATGAACATGATCCAGAGGAAGCCCACTACAATCAGCCCGCAGATAATCCAGATGTAGCTCAGAAGGGAAGCAAATTGGAACAGATGCCCGTCCCTGACGCCGCCCACGAACTCCCAGCCGGTATAGTCGGATTTGATCCGGGAAAGCTCTGTGCCCTTGTTCAGGGAACCGGCAGGATGAATGGTTCCCCCTTGCCCGTTGACGATGTACAGGAAGCTGCGTTCGGAGCGGGAGATATCCTCAAGCCACCGCTGCAGCTTGGGCACACTTATATTCACCGCCACGATTCCCTGCTCTCCGCCGAGCAGCGGGTATTTCCGGACGATGGAGATAACGGTGACAGGGTAAGGCTGGTCAAGAAATTCCATATAGATCCGCTGGTCCGACAAAGTGTACAGGCGGGAGATGTTGCGGAAGCTGTCGGCGAATTCGCGGTCGGCGAACCGGTCTACCGAGATCATCATATTGGGTGTCATAACAACGCTGTCCGAGAAACGGTACAGGTAGATGGAATCAATCAGCGGGTCCTTGGATTTGAGCTGGTTGATTTTTTCAGATATTTCATAGCCCTGCATATAGGAGGAATCCATCCGGTTGGTGAAGAATTGGGTGATCTTCTCCTCATATTGCAGCTCCTTGATCAGCATATCGTCGATGGAGCGCAGGGATTTGTCCAATACCTGCACCTGCTGCTCTACATACATCTGGTTGGCGTTGACTGCTTCCCTCCGGGCCAGATTGGAAATCATAAGAAAAGTCATCAGGATAATGATGGAGGTAATGAAGAAGTAGATCGGGAGATAGGACAGCAGCATCCGGTGATACCAGGTTTTTTTCATCAGCTTGACCCTTTCATAGCCGCCCGCAAAAAACGGCGTAAGGTTTATTCTCTTCCATCTTACAGAAAAAAATCCAGAAAGCCTACTCCATGCCCGCTCTCCCCTGGGGAAATGGCGCATAGAATAGTTCACCGCTATTATAACACGAGTTATAAATTTGCCGTCCATTCCCCACAGATTCCACATAATTATTTTATACAATACGGTTATCAAAAGAATGCTGCCCAATATCCGCATCCCGACGGATGGTGCCGGCAAAGGAGGACAATCGGATGGACTGGTCTTGGTTGGCGTACCTCATGTGCCCCCTTATGATGATTCCCCTGATGTATATGATGATGAAGGGCAATAGTGGAAATTCAGGCAAGCCCGATCATCAGAAGCAACTCATTGAAGAATTAAGCCAATTGAAGAAGCAGAATGAAACCATGCAAAAGGAACTTCGCGAAATAAAAGACAACAGACAAACAGTAAACTAAAGAGAGGAGCATGACACGATGAGCTGTTGCGGCAACCACAACCGTAATAACCAACAGGACGCTCCGCAGGATGGACAGGGAGCCGATAAGAAAAAGCTCCATCACAAGATGATGCTCTTGTGCTGTGTTTTGCCGGTAGTTTTGGTGGCGGTCTTGTTCCTGACCCAAACCGCCTCGGGCACATGGAGCGATTCCTTGCCCATTCTTTTGCTGCTGGTCTGCCCGTTATCCCACATGGTATTAATGCCTCTGATGATGAAAAAGAACAGGAATCACCCTCATTCATAGGATAGTAAAGCGAATGGGCAAATGCCAAAAAGGACCTGGTTTCAGGTCCTTTTTGGCAATGAGACCCAAGCGGCCAAGGAGGCTAGTACATCAAGCGAAAGTAACGATAGCTCGGGGTGAAAAGGCGGTGAAAAGATGCCCTCAAGCGGGTGTTCAGACACGCCCCAGGTTGTAAACGGACCTGAGCGCCCCTATTCGGTCAAAAACTGGGGGTTTGGAATTGTAACGGACTTGAACGCTCTTATTGGACTACTTTGCCTCCATCCAGAGGGATATTGGCCCGGATAAGGTCTTTCCAGTCCGTTAGCCGCGCCAACCCCCGTTTTTCCCGCGATTAGCGTCTCTCAGGTCCGTTGCAAGCCGGGAAGGACCGGCCTCAAGAATGAGGAACGAATTTACGAGACGTTATACTAGTGTCTGCAATCCGATCTGCAGCGGATATCGGTCATGCAACACGGTTTTGGAACGGAATCCCGCGGCGTGCGTATGGATGTAGTAACAAACGGCCCATCATATAAGAACGGGCTTCAGAATATTATATGGCCAAGGAGTTGGAGAACATGAGCTTTCTGAAAAAACTGGGGCAGGCCGCCGGAGAGGTGACCGGCCTGGTGCTGGGCGGAACGGTGCGTGTGGTTGGAGAAGTGACGGGCAGCGGCTTCATCAAGGAAATCGGCGACAGTGTGGAGAAGGCTACCGTTGTGACAGGGAAGACCCTGGGGAATGCGGCCAGCGGCGTATGGGATGCGGGAGCCGGCCTCATCAAGCAGGATAAGGAGCAGCTGGATGAAGGACTGCATGATATCAAGGATGCGGTAGGCTCAACCGTCAAAGGAATCGGGCAGGGGATCGGCTATGTGTATGACAACGGCAAGGATGTGGTGAACGGGCTCAGGGAGCAGGACAAGGAGCTTGCGAAGGAGGGCGCGAAGAATCTGGTCAAGGCGGCGGCAGTGGGGGCGCTGGCCATTGGAGTCGTCGATGTGCTGGACGGACCTGACGGAATGGAAGCCGCCGGGGATGGGGACGGCGTGGAATAGCCCGCCTGACCCGAGCGGGGCATCAGGAGATGGAATATCCGAAGAGGGATTACAAGACAGCCGCAGATGATGCTGGCGTTCGACAGACAGGCTTGGCTTAAGCGATGGCTTAGGCGGGTCTGTTTTTTTGCGATTCCGCAAGACGTGACAACAAGAATATAATGCGAATTTACTTTGAGGGGAACCATCCCTTATAATCACTTAGAAATTGGCGCGCGAGCCGCTCCATAATGACTGTATAGATAAATAACTGCATCGGAGAGAAAATACATGTACACTACCGCTGAAATTGCCAGCGCTCTGACTTCCCGCGGCATCTGCCCGCCTTCGTTTCCATACGGACAGGAGCTTACCAACTCGGCATTGGAGCAGTTAAGAACCCAGCCGGACCTGCAGCCATGGCTTCAGGAAATGCGCAGCATAGCCCAACGTGCTGCAAGCGCGGAGATTCCGATTATTCATTTCCAGCGGCTGGTCTGCTTCGAGAAGACGGGCAGCCGCCGCGAGTACGAGGAGGTTTACCGCGAGCGTCGGCTGCGCCTGCAGGCGCTTACCGCCGTGTCCCTTCTGGACCAGACCGGCGAGTATATTCCGGCGTTGGAGGACCTGCTCTGGGAGACCTGCAATGAGTACACCTGGTGCATGAACGCATCCTGGCCCATCTGGCGCAAGCCGGAGAATGTGCCGGAAGTCCCGTTGGACCAATATATCGAGCTGGGGGCGTCCATGCTGGCCTATTGGCTGGCGGAGACGGTCTATCTGCTGCGGGGCAGACTGCATCCCCTGGTGGAGGAGCGGGTCCGGAACGAAGTGAACCGCCGGGTTATTGACTCCTGGCTGAATACGCCCGGCCGCTACCCGTGGGAGTCCTGCCGCATGAACTGGGCCAGCGTCTGCTCCGGCGGAATCGGCATGGCCGCCCTGCTGCTGTCCGATCCCGGCAATCCCACAGACATGCAGCGGCTCACCGCCGTTATCAACCGCGTTCTTCCGGCTATGGACAGCTATCTGGAAGGCTTCGGAGAGGATGGGGGCTGTGCCGAAGGAATCGGGTACTGGCAATACGGCCTCAGTTATTATGCCGGGTTCGCCGGGATGCTCTATGAATATAGCGTAGGGGGGCTTAATCTTCTAGAAGGCAGCAAAATCAGGGCCATTGCCGAATTTCCCCTGCGCTGCGCCTTGTCCCCGGAGCACTTCGCCAATTACTCCGATGCCCCCAGCAAGGCGCAGCTCCATCCCGGATTGCTGGCGCTCTTGCACCGTCACACCGGGCAACGGCTGCCTGAGCTGCAGCATTTCCCCCGTTCCTTCATGCCGATGAATCTGGCGGGGGCACTATGGTTTGATCCGATTGTGATGCGCCGTACTGCTCCGCAGGGGACCTCTGTTCTGCCGGACCTGCAGTGGGTTGTGGCTTGGCGCGGCGAAGAGGGGCGCCATCTCGGCTTCTCGGCCAAGGGCGGGCATAACGCCGAGCCCCACAATCATAATGATCTGGGGCATTTCATTATCCAGGCCGACGGAGAGAGCTTGCTTGCCGATCTGGGCTCTCCTGTATACAGCAAGGATTATTTCTCCTCCAGGCGCTATGAGCATTTGCATGCCTCATCCCTGGGGCACTCCGTTCCCGTTATCAACGGGGCGTTTCAAAAGGAGGGGAGGGAGCATGAGGCCCGCATCCTGGATGCTCACCCCATGCCGGATGGCGTCCGCTTCGCCCTGGAGCTGGGAAGAGCCTATGAGGCGCCGGGGCTGCTGGGATTCATCCGAATCTTCGATTGGAGCGCTGCACCGGGGGCCGGGGAAGGGTGCCTGCTATTGACCGACGAATTCAGCTTCACGGAAGACGGTGCTGTTATTGAGGAGTCCTTCGTCAGCTTGCTCAAGCCCGTTCTCTCCCCGGGAAAAGCGGTGTGGACGGGTGAACGAAGCTGCGCCGTCCTTGAATATCCGGCGGAGCGGCTGCAGCCCTCCGTGGAGGCAAGACGGACCGACAGCCCGGAAGGGGCAGGCACGATGTACAGGCTGCTGTTGACCCTGCACGGCTGCGGCAAGCGGGAATGCTTGCTGCTCCGCTTCGCAATTAAGCTTCTATGAATCAGGCCATCCAGGCCGACATAACGAACGGAGGCAACGGTGATGATATCCCGGCTTCGTGAGCTTCCCGGAATGCTGCGCTCCAGGCTGTTTATCCGGTTTCTGGTTTCTTATATGGTATTGCTGCTGCTGGTGCTGCTCCTGCAGAGCGGCTGGGCAGGCAGAGTCCTCCTCGGGACATTGGTGGACCAGGTGGAGAAGGGAACGGCGGCAGCCCTGTCCCAGATGATGGACACCATCGACATGCGGGTATCCGAGCTGAAGAATCTGGAGGACAAGGTGCCCAATCATCCCATGCTTCTGCCCCTCTTTCTCCCCGAAGGCAAAAAAGCGCTGAAGCCCGGTGATTATTACATGATCACCAAGGAGTTCGATAATTTCAAAACAGCGAATTCCCTGATTGATCAGATGTTCGTCTATTTCCCGGCGGACGATCTGGTGGTGGGGACGGTGGGGAAGCAGGACTTCAATTATGTATACAGGGAATTATTCTCCTTTTCCGACTTGAGTATTGAAGCCTTCAGAAGCCTCATGGGCAACAGCAGCCAAAGCTCCTTTGTGAATGTGAATTTCCAGACGGGCAAGGGCAGAAGCGCCCTGACGGCTTATGTGCATACCTATAATTCGGACAATCCCGAGCTGCAGGCCATTCTGATGGTCACCATGAACGATTTTTCCCTGAACAAAGCCTTGGGCCATGTGCTCAAGGCTTACAGCGGCCAGATTGTGCTGCAAGACGAGAAGGGGGATTATATTACGTCCTCCCACAACATGGACGCTCCTGTTCCCACCGAGGAGTGGTCGGTCATGCCCAGGCCCAGCCCGGGGCAGACAGAGCCGCTGATCTATGAACGGACTGTGGATGGCAGCAATTATATCGTATCCGCCGTGCGCTCCCGGCAGACGGGCTGGACATGCCTCGCACTTATTTCCTCCAGAGAGACCCTGTCCCAGGTGCGCAGCCTGAAGTGGTTTGCCGCGGCGGTGCTGTCTATCAGCCTCCTGGCCGGAACAGTGCTCGCCTATCTGTTCTCTTACGGGTCGTACCATCCGTTGAAGAAAATTACCGCTCTGATCAAAGACGGGTCCAAGCCTATGGACAAACCGCCTACAGGCGAGAATGAATACGATTGGATCAGCCGGACGCTGGTCAGCCATCTGTCGGAGAAGCAGTTCCTGCAGGAAAAGCTGGAGAAGAACATTCCCCTGCTGCGGCAGGCCTATGTCCTGCGTCTGCTCAAGGGGCAATTCGCCGACGGGCAGGCGCTGGAGAAGTTCGCCGAGCTGGCCGGCATGCCCGTCGAAGGGGGACAATATGCCGTCCTTGCCGCAGCAATCGACGATTACGGGGAATTCGAGGAGAGCTTCAACGAATTCAATCAGATGCTCTACAAATATTCCATCGGCAATGTGCTGGAGGAACTGGCCAATGTCCGGGGCAAGGGCATTTCCGTCGAATACAGCGCCGACAAGATCGCCGTGCTGGTCAATCTGAACGCTTCCTCCGAAGCGGGAGCGGGAATTCTCGAAGCCATTGGAGAGCAGACCGTGCGTTTCTTCGCGGAGCACTATCCCTTCACCCTGACGGTGGGGATCGGCAGTATGTACGGACATGCCATGGACAGCTCCAAGTCCCTGCGCGAGGCGCTGACCGCGGTGGAATACAAGCTGGTCCGGGGCAGCGGCCACAGCATCCGCTTCGACGAGATGGACTCAAGCACAACCGCGCGGCATTATTATACGCTGCAGCAGGAGACGGTCATCATCAACCGGCTGAAGGAGGCCGACCTGGAGGAGATTATCCGGGTGCTGGATACGGTCATGAAGCAGATCCGGCTGCAGCCCCTCAGCTTGAATGCGGCCAGATGCCTTTACTTTGAAATTATCAATACGGCCATGAAGGCGCTGTCCGAGCTGGGCAGCGAGGAATACAACCAGGTGATGCGGCTGTCGGAGCTGCCTGATCTGCTCCGCTGCGAGACGCTGGAGCAGGTCTACAAGGAAACGGTGTCGTTTTACCGTCTGCTGTGCCAGGGCATCACCACCGCCAGAGAGAACCGCTCCAATGAATTTCAGGAGATGCTGCTCGCTTACGTCCATGAGCATTTTGCCGACAGCAGCCTGTCCTTAAGCGCTCTGGCGGACCGCTTCTCCGTGCCCCAGTCCACCTTGAGCAAAACCTTCAAGCTGCTGACCGGACGCAATTTCGTTGATTACGTGCATACGCTGCGGGTGAACAAGGCCAAGGAGCTGCTGAAGGACAAAAATCTCGGCATCGCCGATATCGCCCTGGATTGCGGCTACAGCGAGCTGACCAGCTTCTACCGCAATTTCAAGAAATATACGGGAACCACCCCCAACATGCTACGGGAATAATGGCCGGGGAAGCAACGGCGGCTGCGCGGCCTGTCCCGCAGGGAAATTTCCGCTCCCAAACGGTACTTGCCAATGCGAAAATACTGCGAATTCCCTTCCTGCCTCTCCCTCCCCTATACTCAGGTCATCCGGCCAACATCACAGCGAAAGGAGGAAGAGGCATGGAAGCGGCAAAAATCAAGCAAGCTCCCTTGAGCATCGGCCACAGTCTGCTAAGGAGACGCATGCGGGCAAGCATCAGCCTGTATGTGCTCCTGGTTCCCGGGCTTTTGTATCTGTTTTTGTTCAAATATGTTCCCATGTACGGTCTGGTTATATCCTTCCAGGATTACAACATCTTCAAGGGTGTTACGGGAAGCGAATGGGTGGGACTGCGGCATTTCCGCATGCTGTTTCAATCCGCGGAGTTCTGGCAGGTGTTCCGCAACACGATGTTCATCAGCGTCTACAAGCTGGTGTTTCTGTTTCCCATCCCGGTGCTGGTAGCGGTGCTCCTGAATGAGATCCGCCACCTGAAATTCAAGAAAACGGTGCAGACCATCATTTACTTGCCCCATTTTCTGTCCTGGGTGATCATCTCCAGCATCTTCGTCGTCATTCTGTCCCCGTCGGAGGGCATCGTCAACCAGATCATTGCGGCCCTCGGCGGCAAGCCTGTTCCATTCATGGTGAGCAACGAATGGTTCCGGAGCATTCTGGTCACCACTCAGGGGTGGAAGGAAATCGGCTGGAGCGCCATCATTTACATCGCGGCCATTACCGGGATCGACCAGGATATCTATGAGGCGGCGCGGATTGACGGAGCCGGGCGGATCAAGCAGATGCTGCATATCACTCTGCCGGGAATCGCGCCCACCATTGTCCTGCTGCTGATTCTGCGGATCGGGCATATCCTGTCTGCGGGAACCGAGCAGATCCTGCTCATGTACAATCCCTCGGTCTATGAATCCTCCGATGTAATCGGCACATTCATCTACCGGATGGGCATCGGCAAGATGGATTACAGCTTCAGTACGGCAGTGGGCCTGTTCGAGTCGGTGGTAGGCTTCCTGCTGATTATGCTGGGCAACGGACTTAGCCGGAAGTTAATGAACCGGAGCATCTGGTAAGGAGGAGGATGGGCATGGCCCGACAAAAAAATGCGGAGGACTGGCTGGTGGACGCCGCAGCTTACGGCGGCATGGCGCTGTTCGCCCTGACAACACTGCTGCCCTTCGTCAACATTATCGCCAAAACCTTCAGCGAGCATCATGCGGTCATGGCAGGCAAGGTGGGGCTGTGGCCGGTGGGCTTCCAGCTGGAAACCTTCCAATACGTGGTCTCCAGCAAGGAATTTCTGAACGCGATGTATATCTCTATCCTGATCACGGTGATCGGAACTGCGCTGGCCGTGATCATGACGACACTGACGGCCTATCCCCTCTCCAAGCAGGAGGTCCCGGGGATACGCTGGGCCATATTGCTGTTCGTCTTCACCATGTTTTTCAGCGGCGGGATGATTCCCAACTATCTGCTGCTCAAGGAGCTTGGCATGCTGAATCATCTTCATGCCGTGTATTTGCCGGGGATGATCTCGGTGTTCAACATGCTGATTGTCAAGACTCACTTCGAGAACGTCCCCGTGGGTCTGGAGGAATCGGCCAAGCTGGACGGGGCAGGCTATGTGAGAATTCTGTTCAGCATTCTGCTGCCCCTCTCCCTGCCTGTCATCGCCACCATTACCCTGTTCAATGCGGTAGGCCTGTGGAACGACTATTTCGGCCCCATGCTGTATCTGAACAGCAGCAAGCTGAAGGCCATGCCGGTTTATCTGAAGGATGTGGTGCTGTCGGCGAGCGACCCGCTGCTCCAGCAGGAGTCCAACATCGATCTGCCCCCGGAGGGGGTCAAGGCGGCCACCGTATTGGCGGCTACCGTTCCCATTTTGCTGGTATACCCTTATTTGCAAAAGCATTTTGTCAAAGGGGTCATGATTGGTTCTGTCAAAGGATGATCAATCCGAATACGGGAGGAATTCTATTATGAAGACTTATTGGAAAAAAACGGCGGCTCTTATTCTATCCGCTTCCTTTGTTGCAGCAATGGCGGGCTGCGGCGGTTCCGAGCCGTCCGCAGACAGCGGCGGCAGTCCGGCGGCAACGGACAGCGAGAAGGCCAAACCGGCGCTTACGGTGCTGCATCCCTATTTCTCGAAGGATCTGAACACGCTTCCTTCCGCCAAGGTGATTGAGGAGAAGACCGGCTACAAGGTGACGTATGACATGCTTCCCAATGACAAGCCCGAGGATAAGCTGAATCTGATCATGGGCTCGGGCCAGGAGTACGATTATATCAAGCTGACCGGGTCCAATGCCAAGAACCTGTTCACCAATTATGCCAAGCAGGGGGCGCTGGTGGATCTTGGACCGCTGATCGACCAGTACGGGCCCAATATCAAGAATAATATTGACCCAAGCGCCTTTGAGGCCATGAAGGTGGACGGCAAGATCTACGGCATCCCCTCCCTGCCCATCTCCATCAATGAAAAGCAGTGGAGCTATGTCTCCACGGGGCTGGTGGTCCGCCAGGATTGGCTGGATAAGCTGGGGCTTGCCAAGCCGCAGACGCTGGATGAATTCACCGCCATGCTCCAGGCGTTCAAGGACAAGGACCCGGGCGGCAACGGAGCGAAGAACATTCCCCTGACGCTGGTGCCCAATGCAACGGGCTTTGCTGGTCTGGCCGGGGCCTTCGGCTATCCGCTGGACTGGAGCGAGGTGGACGGGCAGCTGGTGCCCCAGGTGCTGACTCCCCGCTACAAGGAGATTATTGCGTACATGGCGGACCTGTACCAAAAAGGGCTGCTGGATGTGGACTATCCCACCAACAAGCTGAATAATCTGATTGAGAAGCTCACCGGCGGCCGCACGGGCGTGGCCGAGCTGCCCTCCTGGTCATATGCCGGGTCCACCATCGACACGCTGGAGAAGAATGTGCCCGGCGCCAAGCTGGAGTACCTGCCTTACCTGACCGGCAAGGACGGCAAGGCGGGCGTTCAGGTGAACCATACCGCCTCCATTGTATCCGACTTCACAGTGATCCCCAAAACCTCCAAGCATGCAGCGGACGCCATCAAATTCCTCAATGCCAAAATGGAGGAGGAAACCTTCAGACTCTATACCATCGGGGAAGAGAACAAGCATTATACCGTCAAGGACGGGAAATATTATCCCATTCTTCCCATCTTCTTCGACGACCGGGGGGATTCCAGCGTATTGGTTACGGGCGTTACCAAGAAATACGGCGATTACTGGCAAGCCCGTCTGCACAAGGATGAGCGCACGTACAACGCCTTCCAGACGCTGAATACGGAATATGCCAAGTTCCAGGTGCCCAACGATCAAACCTTCGATGCGCCGTTGTTGGACGTAGTTGCGAAGAACACCCCTGTGCTCAATCAGATGGTAACGGATTACGCCATTAAGGTGATTCTGAAGTCCGCCTCCCTGGATACCTTCGATGATTTCATCAAAGACTGGAAGGCCAAGGGCGGCGATGCGGTCGTCAAGCAGATGAACGAATGGTATGCGGGGAAGAAGAAGTAGGAGGAAAGGAGAACAGCATCCCTTCCGTTCCCGAAGACGATTTAACGCATATTTTAAGGCCCCTGTCCTCCGTCTTGCGGAAGCAGGGGCCTGTGTACGTGGAGGGGGGCGGGCCCTCAGCCCGTTTTCTTGGAGAAGAAGGTCTTCAGCGCCTTGTATACATCTCCCTTTTCCCGGATCACGTGATAAAGGAATTTCTTGTGGTGGATGTTCTTGTACGCGGACATGAGCGTGGAGCTGCGGTTGTATTGGTTCACCTCTCCGTATCCGAACACATTGGCCCGCTTCATCAGTTCCTGGATCAGTTGGACGCATTTCTCGTTATCGGAGGTCAGATTGTCGCCGTCGGAGAAGTGGAAGGGATAGATATTCCAGTTGGCCGGGGGATAGCGGGCATCGATTACCTCCAGCGCCTTGTTGTAAGCGGAGGAGCAGATGGTGCCCCCGCTCTCGCCGCGGGTGAAGAAATCCTCCTCGCTGACCTCCTTCGCCTCGGTATGATGGGCCACGAACACCATCTCCACATGCTCGTATTTGCGCCGCAAAAACTTGGTCATCCAGAAGAAGAAACTGCGGGCGATGTATTTCTCGAAGGAGCCCATGCTGCCCGAGGTGTCCATAAGCGCCAGCACCACGGCGTTGGAATGGGGCTTCTCCACCTCCTCCCAGGTTTTGAAGCGCAGGTCGTCCGGGGAGATGCTGTGGATGCCCGGCTTGCCGGAGTGGGCATTGCGCTTCATATTTTCCATGATGGTCCGCTTCTTGTCGATGTTGGACATGATGCCTTTCTTGCGGATGTCATTGAAGACCACATCCTTGGATTGCAGCTGCTCCCGCTGCTTCTCCTCCAGGTTAGGCAGCTCCAGCTCCTCGAACAGAATCTCCTCCAGCTCAGCCATGCTGATCTCCGCTTCGTAATAATCCTCGCCCGGCTGATCGCCTGCGCCCTCACCCTTGCCCGGACCCTTCTGCGCCGCCTGGGGATCGACCCCCAGCACATCCCCCACCTGGCTGTCCCCGTCTCCCTGGCCCACATGCTTCTGCTTGTTGTAATTGTAGCGGAAGCGGTATTCGTCGATGCTCTTGATGGGCACGCGGACCACCTGCTTGCCGTCGGACATGACAATGCTCTCGTCTGTAACCAGATCGGGCAGGTTCTGCCTGATGGCTTCCCGAACTTTTTCCTGATGCCGGGTCTGGTCTTGGTAGCCCTTGCGGTGCAGGGACCAGTCCTCCCGGGAGACGACAAATAGCGGCTCGGTCACAAGAATTCCCCCTTTTGCGGTTGTTATGCGGTTTTCCCGACCGCGTTGATTATCCCAGATCAAGCTTTCGGAGCCAACGGCTTGCTTAACGCAGACTTCGAAGGCAAGGCTTCATTTTTGTGTGCAAAATAACTGCGTCTTACACCCGTGTTTCATTTTACGCAGGTGCCGTGCCGGAGTCATGGCTTAAGCGGGAATAGTTTAAGTATATTCCGCAGAGTACAGGGTATGTGCAGGATGGGCCGGAGACAGATGCAAGGTAATAGAAACCGGTCACTATGGCAATGCTTCCCTATAGAGGGGATCTTAACCTTGGGACAAAAACAGATAGAGCACTAAGAGGAAGCATGGTATTATTAATCTATCCGGCAAAATATGAGTACGCACATAAAACGCCGGACTGCTCCGAATACTATGTAATTGATGAAAGCTAAGAAAAGGAGAGTGCCATGGGACGCAAGCTGATTACAGTCTTCGTGGCGGCTGCCATGCTGGGTGTTATGCAAGTTGCCCCAGCCGCCGCGTCATCTTCCGTTAGTACCAGCACAGAGCAAATATCGGCAAATGGTAAAAGCTTTCAGGTCAGAACAGTCCGTATCGATCTTACCGACCCCATGCTTCAATTGGAGCCGGTTATGGCCGAGCAGGGCTTCGGATATGATGAAACCTTCCAGTCCATGATAGACCGTACAGGTGCAATTGCCGCGGTCAACGGAACGTTCTTCAATGCCTATGAGAAAGTTGCCGGTACCCGTTATCCCAACGGCCTGATGATCGCTTCCGGGCAGACCATTCATTCCGGGGAGAATCAATCTCTGATCCTGATGCCTGACAAGCTGCCTGTCATCCGCAACATTTCCCTGGGAATCCGGGTTACCTTTGTCCGTGACAAGCAGACGCTGACCTATTTTCCATGGGGCATCAATAAATATTATGGAGACGACAGCACGGATCAGGTAGTCTGGTATACTCCGGCTATGGGACGAACCATTGATTATCCGGGAACCAAGATTGTTATCCGGGAAAATGTTGTGACGGAGATTACGGAGGGTTCTGTTGCTGTACCGGGGGACGGGTATGTTTACTTCGTAGGCAACAGCGCCAACAACAAGCAAAATATGCTTCCCCGCATTCAGGTTGGAGATAAGGTGGATCTGGAGAGTGTCGCCAAGGATGCTGTGAGCGGACAATCCATGGACCCCTCGCAGTTTGTCGCTGCAATCGGAGTAGGACCGAAGCTGGTAACCAACGGCGCCGTGGATGTGGATTTCATGCGAGACGGCTTCGATGATCCCAAGATTGTTACTCAGGCTAACCAGAGAAGCTTCGTGGGCGTGGATGAGACAGGCAGGCTGGTCATGGGAACTGTGAATGGAGCCACAGTGTATGATGAAGCTGAAGTGGCGCTTGCTCTGGGGCTGACAGAGGCCATGAATATGGATGGGGGAGCCAGCTCGGCGTTATATGCCGATGGCCAAATGCTCACTTCGCCGGGCAGGCTGCTAAGCAATGCGCTGGTAGTCCGCCAGCTATCGGAGGCCCGGGCGCAGATTCAGGTGAACCGCCAGTTCGTGCCGGACTTCCAGGGGATCATCCGCAATGAGACTACTCTTGTGCCGATCCGGCCTTTGCTGACCGCCATGAATGCGGAGTTCAAGTGGGATGAGGAGGCTTTCCGCCTCACCGTCAACAAGAACGGGAAAACCCTGATTCTGAATCCCGATGACAGGAATGCCAATCTGGACGGGCAAATAAAGGAGTTGGAAACCGCTCCTGCCCTGATCGACGGACGGATGTATGTGCCGATCCGGTTCATGGTGGAGACCTGGGGCGGCAAGGTAGACTGGGACCCGGCTCTCTTCCGCGTGATAGTGGAGATCGGGGGCTAACAAGGCGAACAGAGCGGCATTCAAGTCAACCCTTTCCCGGGAGAAAGTGCCGTTTTGTGAATATGCACTCACCAAATGACTTCGCCGGACAGGCTCCTAGCGGGCTGTTGCATAGCTATAAGTGAGGAACCTCCGGCGTGACTGGAGGACCCCGTATACAAGAAGACCCTGCCTTTAAGCCAAGGCAGGGTCTTCGCTGATCATTTGGTAAATCCGGTTCCTGTAAAGGAGCTGCCGCTCAATTGCTGCTCGGCGATTTGCACCAGCTTGCGGGTGATATGGCCGCCGATTGCGCCTGTATCACGGGTTGCCATGAAGCCGTAATAACCATCCTGCGGGATTTGGATCCCCAACTCCTGAGCTACCTCATACTTCAGCTGTTGCAGTGCTTTGCTTGCTTGTTGAACGACTAGTGTATTGCTGCTTTGTGCCATGTGTATACCACCCTTTCTGTTGGAGTAATTGTATTTTGTCTCCGGTTTGGGATGATTATGCATGGCAATCCAGCAGTTGCCTAAATTATTTTTTGGGCTGGATGACTGCATGAGCGGCGTGCAGTCCTTCCGATGTCACAGCCGCAATCATACCGCTGTCTGTCCTGTACTCGGCATAGATCCCGGCGCGTCCGTTGGCCAGTTGCACGCAGCGGCTGCCGAGAGCCGTGCCCAGATTGTCCAGCAGTCTGCCGTCCCCGGCTGCCGAGAATCTTACAAAACCTGCGGCATCCGGACAGTATACGCCATCGCAGTCATAAGCCTTCGCCTCCAGAAAAATGCGGCCCTCCGCTACCTCGCTTGCGGTAAGGGTCAGACTGGCGGGAGCAGACCATTTCCTTGTCTGATAATAGAAGCTTGTCTCATCTGTTGCGGTAACGCCGCCGTTGCGGGCAACCGCCTTCAGTTGATATTCGCCTTCGTCCAGGACAATATCCCAGCGGAGGCCGGCGCAAGGGAAGTCCCGGGAGTCCCGCTTCCGCACACCGCAGCTGATTCCGTTGGCGAACAGCTCCACCTCCGCGCAATTGGAATACACCCGCACCCGCTTGCGTTCGCCGCCCGCTCCCCAGCGGACTTTCCACGAATGCCCGTAAATCCGCACCATCGGCTCTTTGCCCCAATAGGATTGGAACACATAATAAGCCTCTTTGGGAGTCAGATCCCGCTCTACAACCCCTTTTTGATTCACGTAAGGCACAGGGTTGTCAGGCCGGACCGGGGTGGAGAAGTCCTTGAACACCCACTGGGCGGTGCCGGTCAGCCAGTCCATCTGCTCCTGGGATTTCAGATGCCAGTCGATCAGGTCGCAGAAGTACGTCTCCGACCAGTCTCCCAGCACCGACACCCGCGGGTCGCCGCCGGACATGAGGAAATCCCCGTCCCGCTCTTCCGCCGATGAGCCGGACGCGATCTCCCGGAAGCCGGTGTAAGGCTTCTCCACATGGCGGCCGGCCATATTGTCCGCGCCCCATTCCATATGGAAGAAGCGCTCCGTGTTCAGAAACTCGTTGCGGGTGTAGGTCTCGTATTCCGTATAAATACCCCTGTACCATCCGGCCCATATGGAGGGGGAATACACGTCCACAATATCCTTGCAGAACTCGCAGCGCCTGATGGCCGTCACCCGGGAGGAGTCAAGCGCATGGGAGAGATCATGCAGCTCCTGCATAAACAAGCGGATGGCTTCCTTGTCAAAATAGTCAAAGTCCCCCTCCCAATCGTTCTCGTTGCCCAGCCCCCAGATGATGACGGAAGGGTGATTGAAGTGCTGGCTGATCATTGCCCTGAGCATATCCCGGCATTGCTGCCGGTAACCTGCATCCCCCAGACCGCCTCTGCACCAGGGTATCTCCTCCCAGACCAGCAGCCCCAGCTCATCGCATAAGTCCAGCACCAGCCGGGATTGCTGATAATGCCCCAACCGGATGAAGTTGGCGCCCATTTCTTTGATAAGAACCATCTCGTTGCGGATCATCCCATCTGTCATGGCGGCGCCCACTCCGGCATGGTCCTCATGCCTGTGCGTACCGTTCAGCAGCAGCCGCTGTCCGTTTAGGGTGAAGGGGCCCTGGGAGGCAAATTCAAAGTAACGGATCCCGAACCGTTCCCGATGCTCCGTTGCTCCACAGGAGCTTTCCAGCGATATTTCACATGTATATAAAACAGGCTGATCCGGGCTCCACAGCAAGGGAGTGCTGATGCTGAAGGAAGCAAGCTCCCACTCTCCCTCCCAAGTGCCGGCTTCCACAACTGAACGGCCGGCAATTTCCCCTGACGGGTTACGGATCACCATGTCTGCTCTGACCGTATCCCCGATCCTGCCGGGATTGTATAATTGTGCCCTTACCCGGACCACTGCCTGTTCATTCGAAGCGCAGTCTACGGCGATATGGACATGCTCCAGGGAAATGGCGGGAACATAAACAAGATGGACGTTCCGGTAGATGCCTCCATACACATTGAAGTCGCTGATATCCGAGGGGACCGTCTGCAGATCCCGGGAATTATCCGCGAGAACGGCAACGGGAAGCTGTCCTCCGTATAAGGGATGCTCCTTCAAACGCTCCGCGGCCTCGGTGATGTCCACCCGGAACTCGTCGTAGCCGCCGTTGTGCCTGGCAATCTCCTCGGTATGCACATATACAGCCGCCTTCTGGCCCACCCCTTCAAAATGAAGCAGCGTCCGCCCGCCGGGATAGGGATTGGTTGCCGTGAGCCGGGTGCGGTACCACCCCTGTCCCTGATAATATTTCACGTCCGGATCAACCGCGTCGCGGCTGTTGAAGCAGTGAGGAAGCTCTGTTTTCTCCCACGGCAGGTGGTAGAAGCTGTTGGGAAGCTTATCCTTGCGCCATACTTCCCAGATGCCTCCCAGACTCCCTCTGTAATGCTCCCAGCCTGTAGTCAGCTTGCTTGTTTTCATGCGGCCTCGATACTCCCTTCACTGCTTGCTCAGATCTGTAATATTGGATGCTTGACCGGTGAATCCATAGGGATGGAGCGTCATTTCCTCCAGCGGCACCGGCGGGGGGCTTGCCTGGCAGCATCCATTCACGATCCGTGATGATTCTGTTAAAAGATCCGGTGCTGCCAGCCCATCAGCTTGGCCAACGCTTCCACGTAATAATAATCGCCATAGATAAGAGAGACATCAATGTTGGCCCCGGCCGGTTTGTTGCCCGTGCCGCTGAGCAGAATTGCTTCATGCTCTGCCTTGTTCCAGGTTCCGTAATTTCGGGTGAGCGAGAGCAGAATCCGCTCTGCGGCCTCCCGGTACGGCCGTCCTTGTGCCCCAGGCAGCGCATCGGCCAGCTCCAGCAGCCCGGAAGCGGCGCAGGAAGCGGCGGAGGTATCCCGCGGCTCCCCGTCCAGGCATTCCGCGGCGCGGAAATCCCAATGGGCCACGGAATCCTCCGGCAGCATGGACAGGAAATAATGGGCTACCCGCTGGGAGGCGTACAGATATTTCTTGTCGCCGGTATAGCGGTAGGTATTCGCCATGCCATGGAGCGCCCAAGCGGCTCCCCGGCTCCAGCTCGAATCCGGTGCTGCGCCTTGGCCGCCTAACGCTTCGATCATTTGTCCGGAATGGGGATCGAAGCTCACGATATGATTGACCGAGCCGTCCTCCCGGATGAAATGCCTTACGACAGTATCCGCATGGGCCCTGGCGATCATGCTGAAGCGGGGGTCCTGCTCTGTCTCCGCCGCCCAGAACAGAAGCGACAGATTCATGGAGCTGTCGACAATGGACCAGCCGGTCTTGTCCTGGTTCCAGGCCCGGAGGAACTGGCCCGCCATATTGTAGCGCCCGGCCAGGAAGCCAGCGGCCGCCAGTCCCCGCCTGCGGCCGTCCGCATCCCCGGTCAGTTTATACTTGATTACCGCGGTGGGCAGGTATTGGAAGCCTACATCATGGTGGAAGTTGTTGGCCTGAACCGACTTTTGCTCCAGCCGCTCATCCCATACCCAGGCAGCATTCCGGTACTGCTCCTTCCCGGTCAGATCGTACATGATCCACAGAATGCCGGGCCAGAAGCCCGACGTCCACCAATCATGGCGCAAGTCATCGTACTTGCCTGTGTCCGCCGGAGCGACATGGGGCGATTTATCCCCGATTTGTCCGATCATGCGTAAGGTCTTTTCCTGAAGGGCCTCCCATAGCGAGGGGAGCGCTTCCTGCAGCGTTCCGGCTTGCAAAAACTCGTGCTTGCGGCAGTTGTCCATCAGTAAGGATTCTCCTTTTTGTGCGGTTCTCCGTAGTGTGGGAGACCGAGTAGATTCTATGGAAATCTTAACAAATCATCCCGGTCCATTGTTAGGGAGGATTATGATAAAATGTTGTTATATTACGATTATCCGGCAGGGGCGGCTTATGAAAATATTGAATTATATGAATTTGAACCAGCATCCGGTGCAGTGTTCCTTCCAGGTGGACCGCTCCCGTCAATTTGTGGAAATTTACCACGCCCACCAGGGGATGGAGCTGTTGTTCGTCCATGAGGGCAGCATCCGGGTTGTGGTCAATCAACAGATTTTCGATTTGCAGCCAGGCAGCCTGGTTTATTTCCGTCCATTCCAGCTCCACCGGATTCTGATGCATACCCGGCCGGGGGAGGCGTATATCCGCTCCTTGTTGGTGTTCGAACCTGCCGAACTGGAGCGCCGCCTCGGTCCTTTCCCCGCCCTGCAGCAATTCCTGCAGCGGCTGTGGAAGGAGCCTGGGCAATTGCAGGTTTTCAGGAAGCTTCCCTGGGAGCAGACGGTGGGGAGAATTTCGGACTATCGGGAGAGAATGGAGGCAGCGGCGCCGGGAATTCTGCTGGAGGAGCAGATGCTGTGCCTGATGGATTTTCTGCGGCATCTGAGGGCGCATGAGGAGGAAGCTCCCGCTCATATGGGAACCCCGGCATCCGGAAGACCTCCCGGAGCACAGGTCCAACCGGTGGCTGAGCAGGCAATGGCCTGGCTGGAGGAGCATTACATGGACCACTTTGAACTTGGACGGTTAGCCCAGGCGGTGCATCTGACTCCCAACCATGTCTCCGCAGCGTTCCGCCAAGCCGTGGGAACCACTATTACAGAGTATCTGGCTGCCTGCCGCATCCGGCAAGCCTGTCTGCTGCTTAAGACGGGGAGCCTGAGCGTGGAGGAGATCAGCCGGGCCGTGGGACTGCAGAATGCCTCCTACTTTTGCCAATTGTTCAAGAAGCATGTGGGGTTAAGCCCTTACCGCTTCAGACAGTCTGTTCAGACAGGCCGGAGCGGATGAAGCGGTTGGGGCGGTGGATTTTATGCGCGTTGCATAGCGGCCGTCCGGTCTGAAGGGTGGGTAAGACGGGTGCCCACCTCAAGTGAGGGGGATGGAGATGTCCCCCACTAAAAGGGGGCGGGGCGTCACGCAAGAGAGAGCAGGGAAGAGCAGGGAAGAGCAGGCGGGAGCGGGCAAGAGCGGGCAAGAGCGGGCAAGAGCGGGCAAGAGCACACTTGTCGCCGGGTGTAACGGAAAAAATTTCCGTTATGAGATCATTATACAGAAAAATGAGAGAATTAACGGAAAAAATTTCCGTTAATATGTGCTAAATAGGCGAAATAAGCCTCTTTTCTGGGGTTAAACGGGAATTAGCGGAAAAAATTTCCGCTAACAGGGAGAGAAGTGGGAAAATTAGAGGAATAACGGAAAAAATTTCCGTTAAATAGCGGACGAACTGAGGAGCGAGGGTCCGAAGAGGTGCAATAGTTGGCAAAATGATAGCTGTTGGCCCGTCAAACCATACCTGCTTGCCTTGAACGTCAAAAAAGCCCTGCTCCAGGCGTTACCGCCTGGGCAGAGCGCCGTAAATTGGGCAGATCGTGTACATCGAGAGCACCATGGATTGACGGAGCGTGTAGAGCGAGAGCACCGTAGATTGGATGAGAGCTTGTAGATCGACCAGAGCGGAAGAGAGAGAATGAGGCGCCCCCGGTTGCCTCCAGCCCGGGTATCAGACAAATAGCGTCATAAGCCCGATCAGCACGAAAAAACCTACGGTGGCTACTGCCAGACCGTTAAAAACCGTACCCAGAATGGCAAATACCTTTTTGCGTTCTTTCTGAAAAAGGCCGACTATACCCAGCACCAAGCCAACCAGAGTTCCGATGACACTGCCGAGCATCAAAAAGGGAATAACGGCCAATTCGGGCATGTTTTCGATTTCAGCCGCGACATCCTCCGGGTTGTAAGTGGTGTCGTACAGGTCGATTGTACCGGCAATTTTGGCAATGAATACAACCACCAAAACGATGAAAAGGGCGCCCATTGCCAAAGAAATGGTAAAAGAAGCAATGCCCAAGCCGGATTGTTTCTTACGGGGAGGTTGCTGCCCGTATCCGTCAACAGGGGAAAACCCGTAAGTTGCCGGTATAACGGACCCGTCATTGACATTGGCTTCTTGTGTGTTGTTTTTGGAGTCCTCGTTGTTCCATTGATTGTTGTCCACACCTTTCACCTCCAACAAATGCCTATTTTTCTCCATCCTAACATGGGAAAAGATGACAGGCAATTGTTTTATACGTTTTTCCGGGATATAAGCCAACTAGCAGGTACAAAAATCGCCAAAATGTGGTATGATCTGCTATATATTCGTTTAAACTGATTGAAATATACGAAGGGGTGGATCTGGCGTGAAATATGCACTTTGTCAGCTTGTCCGGCTCGTGGATATGAATGATGAAATCCTGAAGGAGCATATCTTTGACCATGGGGATGTAGAAACGCCGCAGCCGGTTATAGGAGCGACTGTTGTGACCTATCAGCTGGGACTGAAGGAATTCGAAGTGGTTTATGACAGGAGGGAGGGCAAGACCTCCCGCTCCAAGATCATTGACATGGAAATCAATCTGCTGGGCGATGCCAATGTGACGAGGGTGTTTCTGGAGCCTGTCAAGCTGATCGTAGGCCAGCACGACGTGGGAATGGTCTAAGAGATAACGTAGGAATGGTCCAGAGTGACGTAGGAATGGTCCAGAGATGACGTGGGAATGGTCCAGAGATAACGTAGGAATGGTCAGGAAATACCTGGAAAATGTCTGTAGATTAGGGGCTTTACGGCTTGCAGCAACTGCCGGCCGGTCTCCAGCCTTTGTCCGAATACGCATGCAAGAGCGCTGCCGTCCTTCTAGCAGCGCTCTTGCCGTTTGTCCTATCTTTCCCTGGCATCCCGCAAACGGAATTGTCCCACCAGCTGCTGCAGGGACGAAGTAATAGCCCCTACCTGGTCGGAGCTTCGCCTTACGCTCCCCATGTCGGCGAGAAGGCCGTGAACCTTGCCTTCCACCTCCGACGATATCTTGCGGTTCTCAATGCTCACCGCTGCGATCTTCTCCATCAGCTCCACTACCTCTTCCACGACTCTCGTCTTCTGCAAGTCGCCGGAGCCGGCATTACCGAGCAATTCCGATGCAGCTGCAACCAGCAGATTGCCTTCATCTACCACCCGCGTGCCTTCCTCCATGGAAGCAGCCGCTTGCTTGGCATTGGTGTAGATCAGCTCCACAGTGTCCTGAATCTGTTCTGTGGAGGAGCGGGTAACTTCCGCCAGCTTGCGGATTTCTCCGGCTACTACAGCGAAGCCGCGGCCATGCTCTCCCACCCGCGCCGCTTCGATGGAGGCATTAAGCGCAAGCAGATTGGTTTGATTGGAGATCTGGTCGATCACCTTCAGCACCTCGCGGATTTGGCTTGCCGTTTGCATGAACGTCAGGATGGTTTTGTTGGATTCCTGCACCTTATAGGAGATATGCCCCATTTTCTCGCCGATGCGCTCTACCTCGCTCTGGGCCACTGCAATCTGCTCCGCCGCCCTGGCTTCCAGCTCGATGAGCGTCGCTCTCATCTGCTCCGCTACATCCTTGGCAATGTCGATATCCTTCAACTGGCTGCGCATGCTGCGGATCATGGAATGGATCTCTTCGCCCATCCGTTCTGTGGAACGCATGGTAGTATCCGTGGACAGATTCAGTTCATGCTGATTGGAGCGGACATCGGCGGAAGCGCGTTTTACCTTGAGCATGATGCCTTCCAGCGAATCATTCATGTTGTTGATCCACTTGGCCAACTCATGGGTCTCATCTCCGGCGAACCTTCCCGTATCCAGGCGCTGGGTCAGATCCCCCTTGCCTTCTGCGTTGATCCGGATAAACCGGTTGATGTCCTGCAGGCTCCGAACAAGCGGGGCAGTCCCGCGCCGGCGGATGATCACTGACATGAACCATCCCCACAAGAGCTGCAGTCCGCCGATCCCCACGCCGGCAAGCCATGACGGTAAATCGCTTGCCGCCGTCAGGAAGCAGGCAACCGAGCTCACAGCGGCGAACAGAACGACAAGAGGCAGCTGGAGGCGGCGGATTTTCCAGTCCGCACTGCGGATGCGGTATACCTCCTCCAGGTCTCCCTCACACATCATGCCCCATGCATCAGGGCAATGGGGAAGCTGGAAGGTCACCCCTTTGCCGATAACCGGAATATGCCGGTAGTCGGAATAGCCGGGGAATTCCACGAACAGATTGCTGCCGTTGGCAATCGTGTTGGCCACTCCCGGATGAAGCAGTCCCGTTGCCGGATCGGTGAAGATCAGCTCCAGCTCCGTATGTTCCTTCACGGTGACGGTGCCCCAGTCTGTCGCCACTCCATCCTTCAGGTTGTCCCCGTGGGTGAAGGTGCGGTCCTCGAAGCGGCTGCGTGACAGGGCGGTACCCGGCTCAATCTGCTTGCGCAGCCGGGACGCCGCCATGAAGATATAGTTGTCGCCGGAATCGGGATAGACATGTCCGGATTCCCGCTGGATCAAGTCTCCGATCACATCATTGGGCACTCGGCCGCACAACGCTCCTTTCCATTGTCCGCCGGTTACGATCGGCTGGATGAAGAGCAGGGTCATCTTGTCGTGAAAGGAAGAGGTGCTTGGACCGATCTTGAGGGTAAGCGGGTCGGCAAAAGGGCCGAACAGGCATCTGCCGCCATCATGCCCCTCACGGGAATATTGCAGGCCCTCGGCAAACGGTCCTCCGGCTTCATAAGCCTGTCCTTGATGGGGACCATACGTGGAATATACAACCTTCCCGGCATCGTTTAGCACGAACAGCTCCGAGAAATCCGCAGCCCGCTGCCGTGCAGCTCCGCACAGCCTGCTCCAGACGGGAACTGCGTCGTCGTTCCACAGTTGTCCCCCTTCAAGGGACAGGGATACATCCCGCAGCAGCCGCTCCAGATGCTCCCAATATTCCTCGGCCCATTCGATCAGCAGGTCCTTGCGCGTGCTGGCAATGCCTTCGAATATCTGTTCCGAGTCCTCCTTCAAATGCCGGTTTAATCTGTACGACCACCAGAGCGGCAGCCCTTTTTTGAACCCCAGCCAATCAAACATGTCCCATCCCCCCGACGATGCACTGCAAGCGAATATTTGATGTTAAGTATTGTAACATGGAAAAATGACAAAATATGCAATCAATTGGGTCAAAAAAGTGAAAAATCGAAAATTATTCTGAAAATTTCGTTAAATGTTCGGTTTTACCTTAGTTTATCGGTTTAATTGACGAATGAAATCCAATAATTGTAGGAATTTCTAAAATGCTATATATCATGGGAGGGTGAAAATGGGTCCGGAAAAGGGAGGCAGCTGTTGGGAGGCAGGCGGGATATGGCGCACAAGTGTGGAGGAATGGTATGATAAGGAAAATATGTTCTTATCGGAGGCGAACGCATGAGTCTGCCGTTTTCATTCCATCCTGTGATTCAAACCTGGTTCGGGCAGTCCTTCGGAGCGCCGACAGAGGTGCAGCAGCTGGCCTGGAGCAGGATAAGCGCAGGTGAGCACACCTTGATCGCCGCACCCACGGGATCGGGTAAAACGCTGGCGGCGCTGTTGCCGTGCATCGACCGCATCGTCTCGGCCAAGGAGACAGCAGACCGGAAAGCAGAAGACGTTCCGCCGGGGATAAAGGTTCTGTATGTGACTCCGCTAAAGGCTCTTAATAATGATATCCACCATCATCTGTTCCGGTTTGCGGCGGAGATGTCGGCAGCGGCCAAGAAGACGGAGGCTGCCTGGCCCGGTTTCACAATCGGCGTCCGCACCGGGGACACATCGCAAAGCACCCGGGCGTCCATGCTGCGGCATCCTCCCGATTTGCTGGTGACAACACCGGAGTCTCTTTATTTGATGATAACCTCCTTGAAGGCAAGGGAAATTCTCCGTTCTGTGGAGAGGGTTATCATCGATGAAATTCACGACCTGGCTGCGGATAAAAGAGGAGGCCATCTTACACTGACCCTGGAACGGCTTGCCTTCCTGTGCGGCCGCTGCCCTCAGCGGATCGGCGTGTCGGCCACCCAGAAGCCCCTTGAGCGTGTGGCCCGTTTTCTGGGAGGGTGGGAGCCGGGGGCAGATCTGCCGCCATCAGCACATGGGCTGCCTGGATCGGACAGGCCGAGCAGACCGGATCAACAGGGCGAGGTGGTTCAGCGGCCGGGACCGGAGTGTCACGGCCCGCAGGATGGGCAGGATGCGGTGCGCCAGCTGCCCGGACGGGATGGGCACGGCGGGCTGGACAAGCACGATGAGGCGCGTCCCCGTCCGGTAGGCATTGTGGAGAGCGCCATGGAGCGGCTGCTGCAGGTGCTGGTGACCATGCCGCACAAGGGCGTACGGGCCATGGACAAGGAGGCCGTCTGGACCCCGCTGGTGGAACGGCTGCTGGAAGCCATGGAGGGCTGCCGCTCGGTGCTCGTCTTCGTCAACAACAGGCGGCTGTGCGAGCGTCTGACTCTGCGCCTGAACGATTATGCGGGCTATGAGATGGCCCGCTCCCATCATGGCAGCATCTCTCGGGAGAAGCGCCTGGAGGTGGAGGCCCAACTGAAGGAAGGGCGGCTGCGCTGTCTGGTGGCTACGGCCACTCTTGAGTTGGGCATTGATGTCGGCCACGTGGATCTGGTGATTCAGGTGGATTCCCCCAAGCAGGCTGCCGCCGGCATCCAGCGCATAGGGCGGGCCGGTCATGCGGTGGGAGGCGTGAGCCGGGGCACCGTTATCATGCGCAGCCGCGGAGACCTGCCGGAGGCGGCGGTACTGGCCAAGGCCGTGAGTGAGCGGGATATTGAGGATATCCGCATACCCCGTCTGGCCCTAGATGTACTCGCCCAGCATACAGTTGCCGCAGTGGCCTCCTCCGCTCCCGGGGAGGAATGGAGCCCAGGCGGGTTGTACCGGCTCTTTTGCCAAAGCGATTGTTACACAGGGTTTCCCTATGACCGCTACCTGGCCATGCTTAACGTGCTGTCCGGCTTGTTCCCCTTCACCCGCCCGCTGATCGGCTGGAACCGGGAGCAGGATCTGCTGCAACGGGTGCCTGCCTCTGCTATGGCCGCTTCAATGGGAGGAGGGACGATTCTGCAAAGCTCGGCGTTTCCCGTCCATCATGCGGACACCCGCATGCATCTGGGGGAGCTGGATGAGGAGTTCGTCCATGAAAGCCGGGTGGGAGACGTGTTCCAATTGGGCTCGGGCTCCTGGGCCATCCAGTCCATCCGCCAGGACCGGGTCTATGTAACCGAAAGCGCCAATCCCTTGAGCGAAATTCCCTTCTGGCGGGCCGAGCCGGGAGGGCGGAGCGAGGAAACCGGAAGACGGATCGGCAGGCTGCTTGCGCAGATCAGAGCTTCCCTGCAGGAACAAGAAGCAGCCGAAATAATGGAGGGGACACTTTCGGCGGATTACTGTCTGGACAAGGACGCCGCCTCCGAATTGATGGCATATGTAAGAGGACAGGACAAGAGCAGCCTGGTGCCCACGGATACGCTGATATTGGCCGAGCACTACAAGGACGATAC
Source organism: Paenibacillaceae bacterium (assembly GCA_029256185.1). Taxonomy (GTDB): domain Bacteria; phylum Bacillota; class Bacilli; order Paenibacillales; family NBRC-103111; genus Paenibacillus_AR. The sequence goes on along the minus strand of JAQSYI010000014.1, from coordinate 60,047 downwards.
CAACCGGCACCATCTGGTCATCCATTCCCTGCTGGGCAGGCGGATCAACCGGACTTGGGAGATGGCGCTGCGCGTCCGGTTTGATGCCCTTTCTCCTTCCCAAGTGTATTCCGTGGCCAAGGATGACGGGCTGGAATTCATCTTCTCCGATTGGGACAGATCCTGGTCAGATGAGATCAGGAAGCTGACCGAGAGCCAGGTGGAGGAAGGGCTGTGGCAAGCGTTGCCGGGCTCATCCATGTTCGGCAAGGCGTTCCGGCATATCGCGGAGACTGCTCTGCTCCTTGCCCGGGGGTACGAGCGCCAGCCCTCATGGAAGAAGCGCTTCTTAAGCGAAAGCTTATTGAAAGACGCGCTGCCTTATGCGGACCGTTTTCCGTTTCTGCGCGAGGCGTACGCCGTCTGCCTGGAGGAATATCTGGACGTGCCGGGTTTGTTGCGGCTGCTGAAGGATATCCGCCAGGGCAGGATCATGCTCCATGCTGCGGATTCCATTGCACCGTCCCCTTTTGCCATGAGGTTCATGAATGATTACGCCCTTACTGCGTTGTATGAATCCGATGCCATGAGCAGGGATATTCAGTTGCGGCTTGCCAATGTGAACCGGAGCCTGGCTGCCGAGTGGTTCGGGCCAGACAGTCTGCGCTCCCTGATCTCTGCGGAAAGTCTACGGGAAGTAGAGGAGCGGTTGAAGCGGCCCGAATGGTTGAAGCGCCGGACGGGCGCTGATGTCAAGGAGCGCGCCCGTCCCCTGCTCCGGCTTCTGAAGGAGTGCGGTGACATGACGGAGGAGGAGCTGTCTGCGTTGTGGAACCAGACCCTCGGAAGCGAATCGGGGGACGGGGCGGAAACGGCCGGGGCACAGACGCCGGGCGAAGGAGAACGACCTGCTGAAGGAGAGGAGGAGATAGTCCGCACGGAGCCTGTAAGGGAACTGCTCCGCCAACTGGAGGGGGAGGCGCAAGCCATGCGCATCCGTCTCGGCGGGGAGGAGCGCTGGATCAGCCGGGATGAGGCGGACTGGTATGCAGGTTCTCCCGGGGATTGGGCCTGGGACACGGTGAACTTTATCGCAGGACGGTACATAGAACGGCAGCTGGCTTTTCGTACCGGTGAAATAGCCGGCCGCTACGGAATCGGAGCCGCTTCCGCGGAGGCCTGGGTCAGCCGGTGGAGAGAAGAGGGGACGGTGGAGGAAGCCCCTTTTGCCGGCGAAGAGGAGAAGGGACTGTACACAGCCGCCAAAGTAGCGGGTAGGATCATGCATACCTCGGTCCGGGATTTCCGGGCCAGGCACGGGGCGATCGAGCCTGCTGCATATGCGGCTTGTCTGCTGCACCTTCACCATCTTCATCCCGGAAGCCGCCTAAGCGGCGCCGAAGGCCTGCTGGAGGTAATCGTCCAGCTTCAGGGCGTCTACCTGCCTCTGTCCTATTGGGAGAGCACCTTGTTTCCTTCCAGACTGACGGATTACCGCAAGGAGCTGCTGGATCAGCAATGCGCTTCCGGTGAGATATTCTGGTTGGGACGCAAGGAGCCGGGAGACAGAGAAGGCAGAATTGCCTTCTTTCCGTCCGGTTCGCGTCTGTTCTCCGACCAGGCAAGAAGCGCTATGGATGAGCCGGCCAGCTCTCAGCCGGAGCTGCTCAAGCTGCTGCAGTTGAAGGGGGCTTCTTTCCTGACAGCTCTAGCCCGTGAAACGGGAGAGCTTCCTTCCGGGCTTATGCCCCGGCTGATGGATCTGGTGTGGGAGGGCCGGGCAGGAAACGACCAATTTGCACCGCTTCGGACTCCTGCGGCGGTTAAAGGCAAGACGGGGGCATCCAAGGGCGGGGGCTTCCAGTCCGGACTGGGCCGGTGGTATGCGGTGGAGCCTGCCGGGCATGATTCCGGCGACATCGAATCGGCGGCGCTCCAATATTGCAAGCATTGGATCGGACAATTCGGCCTGTTGACCCGGGCTGCCGCCTCTTTGGGGTCGCCCTTTTCCTGGGAGCAACTGAGCGGGGTGCTCCGGCGGCTGGAGGAGTGGGGCATGGTGACCCGAGGCTTCTTCGTGGAAGGGATGGCAGCCATGCAATATTCCACCAAAGAACAGGTGGAGCGGCTGGAAGCGGGACCCGGCATGGCCTGGGGGGAGCCGGTATTGGTGAATGCCGCCGATCCTGCCAATCCCTTCGGCGCATGGCTGGACTGGCCGGAGGTGAACGGAGTGCAATTCTCCCGCAAGCCCGGCAACTTTCTGGTGTACGACGGGGGCAAGTGGCTGTTATGGCTGGAGAATTTCGGCAGAAGCATTGTGGAGCTTCCGGAGGGCGGAGGCAGGGCTGCCGGACCGGGGCTTCCTCCGGAGAAGCTGCATCCATTGCTTGCACGGGTGCTGCAAACCTTGTTCTCCTGCTATCATCTGCGCAAGATCGTGCTGGAGAAATGGAACGGGGGAAGAAGCGGCGAATCGGAACAGAGCGCATTGCTCACCCAACTGGGAGGGGAAAAACAGCAGGAAAGCTTCGTATTCTGGCCGAGTTCATTGAAAAGTAGGTAGTTATCGGCCTAAGCACAGGGGAAAACGGAAGCGGGGCGGCGGGAAGGCAGAAGCTTTTTTTTGCAAAATTAAAGGAAAAAGAAGGATGCATGTAGAACATTCGTAACGAGGTATACAGATATGTGCATAGAGATGCATCCGGCTCTGCCGCGGTGAACCGGACGTAGAATGGAACTGGTGCCCGCGATGGAAAAAAGGGGAGAAGGTTTCTGTTGATTCCAGATATCCAGATATTCAGGGTACGTCGGGCTTGCGCTCATATATCGACGCTTATCTGCGGACTGGTCGGGGCAAGCAGTCTTTATTGGGCCATTCACTCGGGGCAGCCGCTTCCGCTAATTGGATTCTATTCATTCGTGACGGCACTGTCACCGTTCATATACCTGTTGAACAGACGGAATGTCCGCAAGCTTAGAGAAGGATACGAAGACTCCGCCGTTTACCGGGAACTGCTGGATCAGGTGAACGATGCCATTATTGTAATGAGCTTCTCGGAGCCTTACCGGATTCTGGAGGGCAACCGGGCCGCCTGTTTGCGGCTGGGCTATAAGCGGGAGGAATTGATCAGGCTTGCGGCAAGTGACATTACGGATATACGCCAAACGGTCGAATTGCTCCGGCGCAAGCGTCCCAATCATTGGTATTCCGCGGATTACCGGGAGATGAATTACCGGACCAAGGAAGGCCGCCATGTTCCGGTGGAGGTGAACATCCGCTTCATCCGGATCAAGGGTCAGCGCGCGCTGCTGGCGGTGGGCAGGGATTTGTCGGAGCGCAAGGCCATGGAGAACAAAATCCGCCATATGGCCTACTACGATGATTTGACCGGGCTGCCCAACCGCAGGCTGTTCCGCGAGCAGTTGGACAAGGCCATAGCCGAGACACGTGCCAGCCGGCAGGGACTGGCGGTTGTTTATCTGGATATCGACCGCTTCAAGCTGGTCAACGACAGCTTCGGCCATGACTACGGAGATATCCTGCTGATGCAGCTGGCCGAGCGGTTCACCCGCTGCGTGCGGAGAAGCGACTTCCTTGCACGCAGCGAAGGAGATGAATTCGCGCTCTATTATACGGGGATCAATACCAAGGCGGACATGGACAAATTGGCCGACGGGATCAGAGGAGCGTTGGAGCAGCCTCTCCTGATCGGGGAGTACCAGATTCATATTACCGCCTCCATCGGAATCTCCCATTATACCGGAGACAGCTGTGAGAATGCGGATCTGATGATGAAATATGCGGATATCGCTTTGTCGTTCTCCAAGGAAAAAGGGAAGAACAACCATCAGATCTTCAATGCCGAAATGAACAGCATCTCCCTTACGCGGCTTACCATGGAAAGCGAGTTGCGGCGGGCCATCGCCCGAAGCGAGTTTGTGCTGATGTACCAGCCGCAGATTGATATAGAAAGCGGGGCCCTCGTGGGCATGGAGGCGCTGATCCGCTGGATGCATCCGGAGCGGGGAATGGTTCCGCCCAAGGATTTCATCCCGATTGCCGAAGAAACGGGGCTGATCGTGCCCATAGGCGAGTGGGTGATGCATGAGGCCTGCAAGCAGAACAAGCTGTGGCAGGACGGCGGTTATCCCCATGTACCCGTTTCCGTCAACCTGTCGATGAGGCAGTTCATGCAGCATAATCTCAGGGAGAGAATAGAGTCTATTCTGAGCGAGACCGGCTTGCCGCCGCAATATTTGGATCTGGAAATTACGGAAAGCATGACCATGGATGTGGAATTCGCCACGAGCTCCCTGCTGGAGCTGAAGGAGCTGGGAGTAAAGATCAGCATAGACGACTTCGGAACGGGCTACAGCTCCTTGTACCTGCTGAAGAAGTTTCCCATAGACAAGCTGAAGATCGACCGTTCCTTCGTGCGGGATATTATGATCGATCCCAATGACGCGGCCATCGTCACCACGATTATCAGCATGACGCACCATCTGAATCTGTTGGTGATTGCAGAAGGTGTGGAGACGGAAGAACAGATGCGCTTTCTCCACCGGAACAAATGCAACCAGATTCAAGGCTTCTGGTTCAGTCCTCCCATCTCTGCAGACGATATTGTCAATATTATGCTGCAAAATAGTGTCCGTCTCGCTGCAGCTGCACAAGAAACTCCTGCAGAGTCCGCTACCGGACAGGCTTAGGCCGTGTTTGCAAACCCGCCCTAGTGCGGAATTTTGAATTTGCCACTAATTTTTCATTGACTCCTGACGGGAAGAGGACTACATTATGAGGTATGGAAAACCGTACCGCATTTCTCACATAAGAAGGGGTAACTTTGAAAATCGCTTGGACAGGTAGATATTCCGGTTATAGTTTACAGGCATTGCGCAAGGATCTGATCTCCGGCCTGATTGTAGGCATTATTGCCATCCCGTTGGGGATGGCTTTTGCCATTGCGTCAGGGGTGAAGCCGGAATACGGCATTTATACCACTATTGTCGCCGGTATCCTCATCTCGCTTTTGGGCGGGTCCCGCTTTCAGATCGGCGGCCCTACAGGGGCCTTCATCCCGATTCTGTTCGCCATTGTTATGGAATACGGCTATGAAAATCTGCTGGTGGCCGGCTTTATGGCCGGGGTGCTGCTTTTCTTGATGGGAGTGCTGCGTCTCGGCGCATTGATGAAGTTCATCCCCCGTCCCGTTACCATCGGCTTCACGGCAGGGATCGCCGTGACCATATTCTCCGGTCAGATCGGAGGCTTTCTCGGATTGCGCGATGTGGCCAAGCACGAATACTTCATTGACAACATGAAGGAAATCGGACTGAGACTTCATAGCTTGAATATATATGCCGTAATCGTCGCCCTGGTCAGTCTGGCCTGCATCCTTCTGGTGCCCCGGCTGCTGCCCAAGGTGCCCGGGGCCCTTGTGGGTCTTCTGGTCTCTACGGTAGTGGCGGCCTTGCTCTTCAGCGGGGATGTGGCTACCATCGGTTCAACCTACGGCGCGATTCCCAACTCTCTGCCTGCGCTGCGCATACCCGACTTCAGCATCGACAACATGCTCCATCTGTGGCAGCCTGCGCTGATCATCGCCATGCTGGGCGGCATTGAATCCCTCCTGTCTGCCGTGGTGGCGGATGGCATGGGCGGAGACCGTCACAACAGCAACCGGGAGCTGATCGGGCAGGGCATTGCCAATATGGTGGCCCCGCTCTTCGGCGGCATCCCTGCCACGGGAGCCATCGCCCGCACGGCTACGAACATCCGGAGCGGCGCGGTCTCCCCTTTTTCCGGCATCTTTCACGGAATAGTCGTGCTGCTGGTGCTGGTTGTGCTGGCGCCCTACGCATCCCATATTCCGCTGGCCAGCATGGCGCCGGTGCTGATGATTGTGGCGTGGAACATGAGCGAGCGCAAGGAATTCGCCCATGTGTTCAAGACCAAGTCCGGCGATACCATCGTATTGGTTATCACCTTCCTGCTTACCGTCTTTACGGATTTGACCATGGCTGTGGAGATTGGGCTTGCGCTGGCCGTTATTCTGTTCGTCAAGCGGATGAGCGAGACGCTGACAGTGGCCAAGGTGCTTCCCGATCCGGAGGATAAGCATGCCAAAGCAATGCCTCACATGGTGCAAGAGGGTCATGATTGCCCGCAAGTAAGCATCTTCTCGGTGGAAGGCGCCTTGTTCTTCGGGGCAGCCAAGTATTTCGAGAATACCATTATGGCGACGATTCATGACAAACCGAAGGTGCTGCTGCTCCTGATGAACAAAGTGCCTTTCATGGATACTACCGGCGAACGGAATATGGGAGAGCTAGTCCGTCATTTCCGCAGCCACGGCGGTACTGTGCTGGTTGCGGGCATTCAGAAGCAGCCTCTCGAGGTGCTTCAAACCACGGGGTTGTATCAGAAGCTGGGCGGGGAAGTTTTCTTCGAGCATACCGGAGATGCCATTGATTACGCGCTGACGCGGATAGACGCCCACAGATGCTCCGGCTGCAAGCACCTCGCCTTCAGGGAGTGTGCCGAATTGTCAGGCGCCGTCTCTGCCGCGGGGCCAGCGGCCGCAGCAAGCTCCCGGGGTTATGGCAAGTCCCTTGGCAAGAAGGGCAAGATTAACCTGGGTGTGTAGAATGAATCCTTAAGAATTCCGTTGTTTGGAACAAACGCCCCTCTCGCTGAATATAGTAGTAGAACTACTGCGGAAGGGGTGTTTGTCATGATGCAGATGATACCCGTTACGGTTGCGGAAGGCCAGGTGGCCATCGGCATAGAGGTCAAGCTGCCCAAAACGACATTGATCGCCGTCGCCACGGATAAAGGCTACATCATGTGCGGGGCGCTGGATGTGGGGCTTCTGAACGATAAGCTGGCAGACCGCAAGATCATTGCGGGGCGCGCAGTCGGTGTGCGGACGCTGGAGCAGCTGCTCGCGGCGCCGCTGGAATCCGTTACCAAGGAGGCCGAGTCATTAGGCATTCTTCCCGGCATGACTGGCTTGGAAGCTGTTAAGCGGATGTTCTGACAGCAGGCCGGGGAATATGGCTGCAGGGCCAGGCCGGCTGATGATTCAGATGAGGTGCTATATTTATGCAAGGTGTAAAAACGGCTGCTGCTCCGGATTTTCCGGAATCGGTGGTCTTTTTTTTCGTGGCCGATGGCGTTTCGCGGGAAGCGTAAAAACCGGCAGAGCTGGAAGCGCTCTGCCGGTATGCTTGATGTAGGTTGTACAGAGGAGGGTGATCCTGGGACAAAGAGAGAGAATTACTCAGCCAGAGACGGGAAGGCAAAATAGTTCTTGGCGTTGTTGTAGCTGATGTCCTGGACGATGCTGCCCAAAAGCTCAATATCGTTGGGGAACTCGCCGTTTTCCACCCATTCGCCCAGCAGGTTGCACAGAATTCTGCGGAAGTACTCATGCCGGGTGTAGGACAGGAAGCTGCGGGAGTCCGTCAGCATGCCGACGAACCGGGACAGCAGGCCCAGATCAGCCAGAGCCTTCATCTGCGCGATCATGCCTTCCTTGGTATCGAGGAACCACCATGCGGAGCCGAGTTGGATCTTGCCGGCCACGCCGCCGCCTTGGAAGGCGCCGATCAAGGTGCCGATTACGGCATTGTCCTTGGGGTGAAGGGAGTACAGAATCGTCTTGGGCAGTCCGCCATCCTGATCGATGGCATCCAGAATTCTGCTCAGCGGATAAGCGATGTTGCTGTCGTTCATGGAATCGTAGCCGGTGTCGGGACCCAGCTTGTTCAGCATGGCTGTGTTGTTGTTGCGGCCCGCGTTGATATGGTATTGCATAGCCCAGCCGTGCTTGGCATACAGCTTGCCCAAGAACACAAGGGTATAGGTCTTGTATTTCAGCTCGTCCTCGAGAGTCACATTGTTGCCCTGCAGCGCCTTGGCAAAAGCATAGCCTGCTTCTTCACGGGAGGTAGGAGCATATGGAACAAAGTCAAGAGCATGGTCGGACACCAGGCAGCCGGCGCTGTGGAAGAATTCCACGCGGGATTCCAGCGCAGCCAGCAGGTCATCATAAGTATGAATGGTCAGGCCGGAGGCCTTGGCCAGCTTGTCCAGCCACGGCAGGAAGGTAGGCTTGTTAATCTCCAGATACTTGTCAGGACGGTAGGAAGGGAGCACAGCTGCCGCGAAGGAATCATCCTCTCTCAGCTTCAGATGGTACTCCAGGGAATCCGCAGGATCGTCGGTTGTGCAGACAACGCGGACGTTGGAATTGACGATGAGATCCCGGGCGCCGAAGCCTTCGCCTGTGAGCTTGGCATTGGCCTTTTCCCAGATGACAGGTGCGTTCTTCTCGGTCAAGAGCTCATCAATTCCGAAGAAGCGCTGAAGCTCCAGGTGGGACCAGTGATACAGCGGATTGCCGATGGCAACGGAGCAGGTTTTTACATAGGCCAGGAACTTCTCATAATCCGGAGCATCGCCGGTCACATATTGTTCTTCAACGCCGTTGGAGCGCATGGCTCTCCATTTGTAATGGTCGCCGCCCAGCCATACTTCCGTGATGTTGCGGTAGGTCTTATTCTCGTAGATTTCCTGGGGACTCAGATGACAGTGATAGTCAATAATCGGCATATCCTTGGCATAATCGTGATAAAGCCGCTTCGCCGTTTCATTGGAAAGCAAGAAATTCTCGTCCATAAAAGATTTCATCTGCAGTTTGCGCCACCTTTGTAAAAGTTTGTTCCGTACATGACCTGTACAGCATACTACAAATACAGCATACTACAAAATTGTTAACGTGAACAATACCTATTGTGAAAAGGTTGTGAGCAGTTTGTTCCAAACTATTCCCCCCGGTGGGCGTTTCGGGTACAATAGGTTGGAATGAGACCAAGAAGGGGTATTAAACAGCATGCAGCTTATTGAAATTTTTGTCTATTTGGGCATTGTCGCAGCCGGTGTGTCCGGAGCCGTAGTAGGCATCCGCAAGCAACTGGATCTGTTCGGAGTCACAAGCCTGTGCGTAGCTACCTCCCTGGGGGGAGGCATCGTCCGCGATCTGCTGATCGGGGTTATTCCGCCTATCGCTTTTATCGAGCCCATGTATTTTGTTGCCAGTCTGACTGCCGGGCTGCTGACTTGGATATTCTACCCCTATGTCAGCCGTTTTAACAGCCTGCTGATGGTGTCGGACGCCATCGGTCTGGGGGTGTTTACGGCTGTAGGAGCCAACGCGGCTATTACCCATGGCTTCACAGAGCCGTTCATAGTCGTTTCCATGGCGCTTATTACCGGGATAGGCGGGGGAGTCATGCGGGATGTGTTCGCCAAGGAGATTCCATATGTATTCCGTAAGGAAGTGTATGCTGTCGCCTCTATCCTGGGAGCATGCGTGCTGCTGGTGACTTATCAGGTGCTGCCGGTTACGTTCTCCATGTATATCTGTCTGGCGGTGACCTTTGCAGTCCGGGTGCTCAGTGTTATCTTCTCCATTAACTTTCCCGTTTATCAGTTAAAAGGCGCTTCAGGCAGCAAACGGCAGGGAGGATGATGGGTGTGGGGGAGTTTCTTGGTTTGTCTCCAATCGGACCGGAGCTAGCTGATCTTGAACTCGGCATACTTAACTCGGACATCTATTTCAATAAAGTGTGCAAGGGCAAGGAACTGCTGACTGTCAAGGATGTAGAAGAAGACCGCAGAGAATCGGACGGGCTAGGGACGGAACGGTTCTTTCTCCGGGACGGCGGAAAAGTGGTGGGGATTCTGGACTATTTGCTGCATAACCCGGGGGACGGGTATCCATGGCTTGGGCTGCTGCTGATTGCCAAGGAAATGCAAGGCCATGGCTATGGTCTCAAGGCGCTTGCTACCTTCGAGCAGATTTTGCGCAATAACCGGCTGAACAAATACCGCATTGGTGTGGTAGCCGGCAATAAGCCTGCGGAGCGGTTCTGGCACAAGCGGGGGTTTGTGAAGGTGAAGTCCGTCCAACAGGAAACCCGGGTTGTGGATGTATATGAGAAGCAGATAGGATGAAGTATATAATTGAATAAAACCGGCCGCCGCGGCGGTGGAATTTTTGGTTCGGAGCTTTTCTCTGAATAGGAGGAGGGCTCTTTTTGGCATAAGCAAAGCGTAAAAGCCATTTTCAAGGAAATATGTGGAAAACAACGATTGTCGATTAACTATGGGTGAGGCCAACAGCTGGCAAAATGCTAGCTGTTGGGGAGCGAGAGTGGCCCAATGGGCTCAACAGCTTTCAAAATGCTAGCTGTTGGTGGGGAGAGCCGGTTGAGGGTAGTGGGCAGAATATAGCTGGAAGTTTCCGAGGCAAAGGTCCAAGAACAAGGCCCTGTGTCTGTTTTAGCGGGAGCTTTTCCTGTTCGTCTGTGACAGAAGGGATAGCTTCGGTGTCGGGGGAGTGTTATACGCTTGCGGGAGTAGGCCTCATTGGTTAACGCTAATGGCATGCAAGCTCCGTTATGCTGATGTCAGGAATAGAAATAGAATAGGAATTTGTATAATTATTCAACAATTCGGAATAATTGTTTTCTTGATTATTTTTACAGCCGGAGGTAAAATATACAAAACACATTACATTACTTGGAATTGATGGTTTTTAAAAACAAGAGGGAGGATCTGAGGAAATGAGGAAATGGGAAGACGTGATTGATCCTGAGGTTCTCCGCAATCTCAGTGGAGACAAGGTGATCGGTCTTGACCTGGGATCAAGAAGCGGCAAGGGGGCGTTATTGGCGGACGGCAAGCTGTATACGGCGACTACCCCAACAGGAGTTTATATGCAGGAAACCGCCGACAGGCTTCTGACCAGGCTGTTCAAGCAATCCGGCTTGCAGATGAGCGACATTCGCTATATTGTCGGCACAGGCTATGGGCGGATTTCCCTGCAATTCGGGGCTGTTCCCCATCAGATTGTAACCGAGATATCCTGCCATGCATTAGGCGCTCACTTCTTGAATCACAAGGTCAGGACGATTGTCGATATTGGCGGGCAGGATTCCAAGGCCATCCGGGTTGACCCGCGAAACGGAAAAGTGGCCGAGTTCATCATGAACGACAAATGTGCCGCAGGTACCGGACGGTTTCTGGAAAAAGCCGCCCATCTGCTCGATATGACCATTGAGCAACTGGGAACCGAGGCGCTCAGCGCGGATGCTCCTGCGGATATCAGCAGCCAATGCGTGGTGTTCGCCGAATCCGAAGTAATTTCTCTGAAGGCCAAGGGCATCAGCCGGGCCAATATTGCAGCAGGCATTCATATTGCTACTGCCCGCCGTGTCCGTAATCTGCTGAACCGCATCGGCTTGGAGCCGGATCTGGTATTCTCGGGCGGGGTGTCCAATAACCAGGGGATGAGAAAAGCACTGGAGGAGCTGCTGGGTCTTACCATCAGCCAGGTGAAGCTGGATACTATCTATGCCGGGGCGCTGGGTGCCGCTGTTTTTGCCCAGAGGTCGGCCCGCGCCAGTGAGGAAGCGGAGGAATACTCCATTCCGTCATGAAGAATGGGGAAGCATGAAAGCGGCTAAGCCCCGAATAACCGAATAGTTGACCATTCCACTGGAGACAAAGGTGCCTTGATCAGGGCGGGACTTTGTTTTTTTGCATTATATGGGGACGAAATTCAATTTTTCATGAAAAAGAGGTGTTGGCATGCGTCTTGCAGACGTGATTGACCACAGAAAGCTTGGCAGCATAACCGGCGACAGGGTTATCGGGATCGATATCGGCTCCCGGACGGGCAAGGCCGTTCTTCTGGCTAACGGGGAGCTGTACACCGCTTCTGTGTATACGGGAGTGAATATGCAGGAAACGGCCGATGAGCTACTGGAGGAGCTGCTGGATAAGTCGGGGCTGGCAAGAACAGAGATTGAGGGGATCGTAGGAACCGGATATGGCCGTATTGCCTTGAATTATCCAGATATTACCACGAAAGTCGTTACTGAGATATCCTGCCATGCCTTGGGGAACCATTACCTCAACCCGGACGTGCGGACGATCATCGATATCGGCGGGCAGGATTCCAAGGTTATCCGCGTGGATACGGCGAACGGTAATGTCGTGGAATTCGTGATGAACGACAAGTGTGCGGCCGGAACGGGGCGTTTCCTGGAAAAGGTGGCGGAAATTCTGGAGCTGTCCATCGATGAGCTGGGCCAGGAGGCTGTGCTTTCCGGCCATCCTACGGAAATCAGCAGCCAATGCGTGGTGTTCGCCGAATCGGAGGTTATTTCCCTGCGGGCTCGTGGCGAAACCAGACAGGATATTGCAGCAGGCATTCACTTTGCCTCGGCCCGTCGCGTCCGCAATCTGCTGAAGAGGGTGGGACTGGAGCCGGAGCTGATCTTCTCGGGGGGTGTTTCCAACAATATCGGCATGCGCAAGGCATTGGAGGACCTGCTTGGCCATAAGCTGCTGGCCATTAAGCTGGATACCATTTTTGCGGGGGCGCTGGGAGCGGCGATTCACGCCCAGCGGGAGGCTCAATCCGCTGGAAGATATACGCAGACTGCCGAAAGCGATGTGCAGACCGCCGGAATTCGTCCGCAGACCGCCGTGGCGGATTTCACACCCTTTGACCCGGCGGAATTGCAGGAACGGATTCACAAGCGGCAGCAGGCGCTGATCAGCGGAGAAGATACCCGCAAGAAGGCAGGGTATCTGTGCTCGTATACCCCTCTGGAGCTGTTCGGAGCGGCTGACGTGGCTTCCTTCAGACTGTTCAAGGCGGGGGATACGGAGGAGGTGGCGACTGGAGAACAGATTACCCAAAGCGTCTTTTGCGATTTTACCAAAAGTGTTCTGGGCGCCTTCAAGCGGGAGGACCCTCTCTACAAATCCATCGACAAGCTCTATACCTTCTATACTTGCGATTGCATCCGCATGACCGGTGAGGCCGTGGGCGAATTCTTTGCACCGACCACGCTGTATTCTCTGCCGAAGCAAAAAGCTAATGAAACCTCCCGGGAGTTCTACCGGAAGCAGCTGGTTTACTTCCGGGATGACCTGGAGAAGCTGTCGGGGCATACGGTCACGGAGGAGGAGTTAAGGCAGCAGATTCTGCTGTACAATCAGGTGCGCAAGCTGCTGACGCAGATCTCCGAGCTGCGCAAGCGGCCCAATCCGCCCCTTACCGGCCAGGATTTCCTGGAATTGATCCGGGGCTTCTATTATCTCCCGGCGCAAGAGCTGCTGCCCTATTACCAGAAGGTATATGACCGTCTTGCAGCCGTCCCGGTGCGCGAAGAGAACCGGCCTCTGCGCCTGTTCATGTCGGGCGGGATTGTAGCCGATGGGGACCGCCGGGTGCTGGAGCTGGTGGAGAATGAGCTGGGGGCGCGGATTGTGGTGGAGGACCATTGCACCGGTCTGAAGGCGGCAACTGCCTATATCCGGGAGGATATTGATCCGTTCCAGGCACTGGCCGAAGGCTACATCGACCAAGTGCCCTGTGCCCGCATGAAGCCTCTGCAGGAGCGGATCGACGGTTCCGGGCAGCTTGCGGAGGAATACCAGGTGGATGGAATCCTGTACGTCTATCTGAAATTTTGCCCCAGCTACGGACAGATCAAGAATGAATTTTTCCGCCGGTACCAGGAGCTGGGCATCCCTGTGCTGGAGCTGCCGGTGGATTATTCCCGCAGCGACCAGGGCCAGTTGAAGACGCGGCTTGAAGCCTTCATCGATGTATTGCAGGAACGCAGGTCAGGCGGCCGTCTCGTAGCTTCTCTCTGATCGGAGGCGTACTCTTTCCATTAAACCAAAGAAACAAAAGGAGGTTTTTGTATGTCCGTTACCGCCCCTCAAACCACGGAGGAGCTGGCCAAAGAAAGCCAGCTGGATTATATCCGGCACAGCCGTAATGTGGTGCACCGCCATTCTCCCGCAGTCCAGCGCCTGTTTGACCTGATCACCAGCTACGTGAGCTACGCCAAGGACCAAAGCGAGCTGGGGAGCAAGGTGGTCTGGACGGGAGCGGCCTGGGCGATGCCCCTGGTCTATGCCAGCAATATTATCCCGCTGGGATTCTCGGAGATGGGACGAATCAGCGGAGGAGAAGCGGTAACCATCGCCGAGGATTATTACCAGATGCCCCAGGAAACCTGCTCCATGGTCAAGGCCTCGATCGGCCAATGGCATCTGCTGGCGGGCCAAAATACCCGAATCACCCGCATATTCAGCTCGTCGAGTATGTGCGATCCCTTCAATCTATCCTGGGAGCTGCTGAAAAAGGAAGGCTATGATGTGTTTACTACGGATGTGGTCTACCGGGCCAACGGGATGGACGAGAAGCTGCTGGAGGATACGGTTCAATATTTTATCGCCGAAATCAACAATGCGGTGAGATGGTTCAATGACGGCAAGCCGCTGGACGAGGACCGGGCCAGGGAGGAGATCAAGCGGGTCAACTCCATCTACCGCAACATCAGAAGAATTGTCGAGCTCCGCGTTGACCGCCCTTTTTATATCCGGAGCCTGCCTATCCTCTACCTTATGAACGGGATGTTTCATTTCTTCGGGCGGGTGAAGGAATATGAGCAGATCGTTCTGGATCTGGTTGCGGAGCTGGAGCGGACGGAGGTGAACGAGGATGACAAGAAGAAGGCGATTCCTATATTCTGGTCGGGTGGTGTCGGCCAGGAATTCGGCATATTCGATACCATCGACAATGCCAATGGAGCACTGCTTGGTTTTCTGGCTTCATCAGCCGACAGGGAGTACGATGAGGATCTTCCTCCGGTTGAGGCGGTAGCCCGTTATCTGCTGACCAAGGCCAAGGCCGGGGCGACGGCCAATACCCGCAGCTTCATGGAGCAGTCCATCGAGCAGGTGAGAGCCAGAGGACTGATCCTGCAAGGCTATCTGGGCTGCTCCTTCGGCAGTGTGGCCAGAGAGCTGAACCGGGAATATTTCCACAAGAAGGGACTGCCCAGCATCAGTCTGGAGGGCTCCTTCCAGGTGGGGCCTCCTTCCGGACAGATTCTGACCAGAATCAAGGCCTTTATCGAGATGCTGTCCTAGGGCGTGTCTGAAAACTCCGAGGGGAGCAGATTGCACCGAATTTTTTGCGCAGGCGTACCGGGGTACGTCAAGCGAAAGTAACGCAGCCAGGGGCGAAAAGGCGGTGAAAGATGCCCTCAAGCGAGTTTTCAGACACGCCCTAATCAACCGACCCGTCTAACAAGAAAGAGGGATATCCTTGAGTGATAAAATCGTATACGGCGTTGAACGAAGCATCCTTATCCTCTTGCTGCTGCTGGCTTGGGAGCTGTGCCCACGCTTGGGTGTAGTTGATCCGTTCCTGCTTCCGCCCTTGAGTCTGGTTCTGGAGAGGCTGTTCCTCTTGGTGCAATCCGGCAAGCTGTTTGTTCATCTTGTTGCCAGCTTCCAGCGCTCATTTGGCGGTTTTGTCCTGGCGCTGCTGTTTTCCATACCCGCCGGCTTCCTGATTGCCTGGTCCCGGTCCTTCCGCAAATATGTGGACCCGGTTCTCCAAGTGTTCCGAAGCATTCCCATCCTGGCCCTGTATCCTGTTTTCATTCTGTTCTTCGGACTGGGAGAGGCCTCCAAGATTTCGGTTATCTTTTATGGCTCCTTATGGCCGACTCTGCTGAATACGATCACAGGCGTCAACGGCATTGATCCCTTGCTGGTCAAATCAGCCAGATCCATGGGAATCTCCAGCATCGGCCTGTTTTTCAAGGTCATTCTGCCGTCTGCGCTGCCGTCGATCTTCACGGGAATCCGGTTAAGCGCCGCCAGCGCCATCCTGCTGCTGATCGCTGCAGAAATGCTGGGGGCTCGCAGAGGCATGGGCTACCTGATCTTTTACTCCGAAGAAAAGTTTGATATTCCCGAGATGTTCGGAGGGATTCTGGTCATTGCCTTTGTAGGCTTGCTGCTGAATTATACGCTGGTGTACTGCGAGAAGCGGCTGACGGTTTGGAAGCAGGCTGCGAAGGAAGATTAAGCGAAGGCGGAATAGGCGAAGGCGGAATAGACGAAGGCGGTGACAGATCAATAAACAGAGAAGAAGGTGAAGAACATATCAACCGCACTTATATGGAAGTTGAAAAAAGGATACGAGCAATCCATCGGAATCATTCTGATTCTAATTCTGTGGGAGGCTGTCCCCCGGCTGGGGATTATCCATCCGGACACGCTTCCCCCCTTCAGCAGCGTTACTATGGGCTTGGGAAGGCTGCTGTTCTCGGGAGATTTCTCCAGGCATCTGTGGGCCAGCTTCTTCAGAGCTTTGACCAGCTTCGGCCTGGCTTCCCTCATTACTGTTCCCCTGGGGTTTGCCGTAGGGTGGTACCCCCGGGTGGCGCGGATCTTCGATCCGATCCTGCAATTTCTGCGGAATCTGCCTGCTCTGGCGCTTTATCCGCTGTTTATTCTGCTGTTCGGCCTGGGTGAGTTATCGAAGGTGGCCATTATTATGAAAGGGACCATGTGGCCGATTCTGATGAACACCACGGAGGGAGCCAAGGCGACAGATCCGCTTCATATCAAGGCGGCAAGGAGCATGGGGATCGGTCATCTCCAGTTATTCACCAAGGTCATCTTCCCGGCAGCCTTCCCGTTTATTCTGACGGGGCTGCGTTTGGGAGCAACGCGCTCCATTCTGCTTCTGGTGGGGGCGGAAATGATGGGAGCGGATGAGGGCCTGGGGTTCCTGATTTTTGACATGCAGCACAAGTACGAGATCCCGGAAATGTATGCGGCGATCATCATCATGGTTATCGTCGGACTGGCGACAAATGCGCTGCTGGTCGCGCTTGAGAAGAAGGCAACCAAGTGGAAGGAAAGCACCAATCCCCAATCATAAGAAAAAAGAGGAGCGTATATCAATGACCCGATTTATTCGCATGAAGCCATTGTCTGTTGTTCTCCTATTGCTGTCCCTATGGATTGTGCTTGCGGGCTGCGGAGAGAAGGAAGCGGTGCAGGCCGGCGGTGTACCTGCTGCTTCCAATGCCTCAGCCGCACCGGCAAGCGGATCTGCCGGTGAGAAGGAATTGTTTTCGTTGAAGCTGACTTCGCCCTCCGGCTCCGGCGTCTCACCAACTTTTATTGCCGAGCATCTGGGGTTTTTCAAGGAAAACGGGATTAAGGCGGACTTTGTAGGGGCAATCGACTCCGGCAAGCAGCTATCCTCTGTGGTGGCGGGGAAGCTGGATGTGGGCGGCGGCCATATCAACCGCACCATCGCCGGGATCTCAGGCGGGGCCAAGGTCAGGGCTGTGGTGGCCGGGTCGGAAACGGACAAGGACTATCCCCACATGACCTTCGCCGTGCTGAAGGACAGTCCCATTAAAACGGCTGCCGATCTGATCGGCACCAAACACGGCGCATCGGCTTACGGGGGCTGCATGGAATATACCCCTTATGAATATATGCGTCTGAACGGAAAGGTGAAGGACCCCAAGGAGGATCTGGAGCTGGTGATC
The DNA here is from genome assembly GCA_029256185.1 of Paenibacillaceae bacterium. Lineage (GTDB taxonomy): Bacteria > Bacillota > Bacilli > Paenibacillales > NBRC-103111 > Paenibacillus_AR. Next base: position 42,605 of record JAQSYI010000014.1, on the reverse strand, counting down.
ATCCCGGTAGGCCAGGAGGTCCAGGCATTAAGGCAGAAGCAGGTAGAGTCCATTGCCGTCAGCGGCAATGCCCAATATGTGCTGAACAACTCTCCCGATCTAAGGCTGCTGTTCACGGATTATGATGTGTGGGGGACGGTGGGGGGGAATACCGCCGGATTCTTCGCGCAGAGCTTTATCGACAAGCATCCGGATATTGTCAAGGGTTATGTAGCCGCAATTGGCAAGAGCTATAACTGGATCAATGAGCACCGTGACGAAGCACTGGAAATAACTGCCAAGGAGTTCAAGGTGGACAGGGCCAAGATCAATATTATGAATTATCCCAAGGACGGCGTGATTAAGGAGGACAGTGTCCAGCTATGGATCGATACGCTTAACTATTACAAGGAAATCAAACCCGGCATCAAGCCGGCGGACATTTACACCAACGAATTCAATCCTTACTACAAACCATGACGATAGGAGATCGGTATGTTGAATCCTGTTAACGCTTCTGCCCGTCCAACCGATATGAATCAGATTCCCAAATGGAATGAGGAACATTCCCATATTGTGGATTATGCCTCTGCCCAGGCAGCGCTTGCCGATTATCTGCTCCAGGCCAATTACCAGGGCTACCGGCCGGACCGGCGCAAGGTGCTGGCGGTAAGACGAGGAGACAGAACGGTGACGCTGCGCAATGCCGGTACTCCCCTCCGCCAGGAGGTGTATTATCTGGTCGAGGGCGAACTGTTTCCGGTGGAGGGAACCACCAGGCTTTCGGAAGGCCAGACGCCTGTTGAATTGGCTGGGGAGCTGCTGGGTGAGTTGTATTCCCAACTGTGCATTTGGGTCGCCTATGATTTTACGAAGGGCTCGCTGGCCGGCTTCCGCAAGTCCTTTGACAACCCGCTGATCGTGGAGGGCTCGCCCTATCCCAACCCCTTGAGCGTAACCCGGAACCGGGATATCAAGGAGGGGATCAATCCCCAGTTCTTTCAGCCTGATCCCGTACCCAAGTATGTGCCTCAGGAAGCATTCCGGCCGGATCTGTCTCTGGAGGAAATAAACGAGTTCATCGCGGAGGTGGTGCGCAAGGATTTCCGCAATACGCTTCCCGAAGGGAGCAATCCCCCGATCTGGGATGAACCGCTGGTAGGGATTGCTTCGGCCCATGATCCCCTGTTCAAACGGTTTCAGGACCCGGAGGTGGTGGGACCGGGGCATCGTCTGCCGGAGGAGTGGCTTCCAGGCGCCCAATCCATTATCAGCTTCTTTCTGCCTTATTCCAAGGAAATCCTATTTAGCTATAAAAAGGAATCGCGATATTCCTCTCTGGAATACGCCTCCGGCAAATGGAACGGCTCCAAGTTTCTGAATGTGGTGCGCCGGGCGCTGATCCGGTTTGTGCGGGAGCAGGGGGGAGAGGGCGTTGCCCCCAATATCGATCCCCGGTATGATTCGGACGGGATGCTGCCTTTTTGGTCGGAGCGCCATACGGCCTTCGCCGCGGGAGTGGGCACCTTCGGGCTGCATCAGGGTCTGATCACCGTCAAGGGGGTCTACGGAAGGCTGGGCAGCGTCATTACCACCCTGAGGCTGACCCCGACGGAGCGTTCGTATACGGATGTCTATGAATATTGCCTGTATGCGCATGACGGCAGCTGCTACGCCTGCATCGACCGCTGCCCCAGCCGGGCGATTACGGATGCGGGCAAGCTGCCGGGCATGTGCACCAAGCATGGCAACGGGGAGCATTTCAAGGAATGGGAGTACGGGTCATGCGGCCACTGCTCCACCTTCGTTCCCTGCTCCCGCCGGATTCCGGTGAGGAGCAAAGCATGACAGCAAGGGAGAGGACGAAGGTGAACGAGCCGAAGGGGGAACGAGCCGAAGGCAAAGAGCGTAAGGCAAGAGCGTAAGGCAAGGAGCGTAAGGCAAGAGCGTAAGGTGAAGAGCGTAAGGCAAGGAGCGTAAGGCAAGGAGCGTAAGGCAAGAGCGTAAGGCAAGAGCGTAAGGCAAGAGCGCAAGGCAAGAGCGTAAGGCAAGGAGCGTAAGGCAAGAGCGTAAGGCAAGGAGCGTAAGGCAAAGAGCGTAAGGCAAGAGCGTAAGGCAAAGAGCGTAAGGCAAAGAGCGTAAGGCAAAGAGCATAAAGTGAAAAGGAACCTGCGGGTTCCTTTTTTAACGCCAGAAAGTATATAATTCGGAGGAAAGGGAGCCCTTTCTCACAGATCAAGTGCTATAAGAGTTGGAAATAAAGGCTTAATAGACATAACGGAAAAAATTTCCGTTAACAAGAGGTTTTTGGGGAATTTCCGAGATTTAGCGGAAAAAATTTCCGTTAACTCACTCAAAACCAGGTCAAAGTGCCTGTTTCGGGGAGTTCAGGGGGAAATAACGGAAAAAATTTCCGCTAAACGAGGAGAGTAAAGAAGAATCTGCAGGATAACGGAAAAAATTTCCGCTAAATGAGCGAGTAATTTTCGTTAGGAGTAGGCGTGGCGGGACTGCTGTAAGGCGTCACTCCTTTGGAAACGGTGTATGATTTATCGTACAAAATCAGATGCCTTGAGGTCCTAAGACGGAATTTTGTGTGAAAAATCGTACAACCTGCCTCGGAAGGGACGATTTCCTTCTAATTTTTATACAAAAATTCATACAAGACGGCTAAAGAGTAAGTACCTCGCAGCAGCTCCCTGCTCATGTATTAAATTCCATAATCTCCCTAATTCGCAATGGGCAAATGAAGGATATTTCCCCTTGGAGGACAAGGGCAGTCGTTTTTACTGTCGGATCATTTGCGCATAGCAGCATTAGTAGATCAGTATTTTGATTATAGCAAAATTAAAGACCACCATGAAACCGCATAAAATAATCGAAATCATCTTAGAGATATGCCATACAGCTCTAACTCCCATAATATCGCCGAAATCAAAAATGCTTCCCAACAAAAAATAAATGCAGTCTACGGATAAAAAAATCAATACGAGAAAGGTAAGTGCAACCTTCATCCAGGCATGGGACGTGTTGTCTATAAGCTGCAGGGATATCGCGCCGATATATCCCAGAGTGTTGGTAATCATGAAGCCTGCGCCGGAAATCATGCCCCACTTTTTACCGATATTCAGGTCCGTTCTCAAATCCGGTTCATCTTCATAGAATACGCGGGTTCCGCCGTGATAGGTCAGCCACTGCACGCGCAATACTTTAATGCCCGTATACTTTGCAGCAATAATATGAGAAACCTCATGAATGATATGTTGGAATGCAAGCGCGATCAATGTAAGCAGAATGGTTATAAGCCGTTCCTTTATCATGTGTGCATGCCTTTCACCAATAACAATTTATGCAATAAAAGGATTGTACCATAAAATCCTATAAAATGAATCGATATCCTTCAAGGTTCCTAGGGCGTGTCTGAAAACTCCGAGGGGAGCAGATAACACCCAAATTTTCGTTTCTGGCAAGGCACTTTTGCGCAGGCGTACCGGGGACCCCGGGCCAAGCAAAAGTAACGCTAGCTCGGGGCGAAAAGGCGGTGAAAGATGCCCTCAAGCGAGTTTTCAGACACGCCCTAGCGAAAGTGCGCTTTATCCATCCCCTCCTCCTTCCCATATGATGTTCTCACGCTCGTCTGCCGCTGCGTTTTCACAGCTTATCCACAGAAACAAAAATAAACGGATGTTATAATAAAGAAAAACAAAAATAAGCAAGGAAAGAAAGGGGTGTCATGAGGTTAATTCAGATTTGAAATATAATTAATCAAATATAAAAGTAATTATTCAAAAACAAACAAAACCATGGTAGAATAATTCTGAAATCAATTTCCCCTATGGGGCTATGATTAAGGGAGGCATTCAGCATGGTTGCGAATCGTTGGGTCAAGGAATCAGCATCTGAGTTGAAACAGGGCTTGGAAGAACTGGTATACCGCTCTAATCTATTGGGCACCGACAGAACTGTAGCCAACTGGGGCGGGGGCAATACGTCCATGAAGACCGTTGTTCATGATTTCCGCGGGCGGCCGGTAAATGTGATGTGGGTCAAGGGCAGCGGCTCTGATCTGGCCACGATGAAGGCGCCGCATTTTACCGGACTGCGCTTGGATGACATTGCCCCTCTCTATGAACAAGAAGACATGAGCGATGAGGAAATGGTAGCTTATCTGGCCAATTGTATGATCGATCCCAAGCATCCCAGACCTTCCATCGAAACCCTGCTGCATGCCTTTCTGCCCTTCGATCATGTAGACCATACCCATCCCGATGCCATCATCGGACTGTGCTGCTCCGACAACGGCAAGGAGCTGGCCCAAGAAATTTACGGGGACCGCTTCGTCTGGGTGCCCTATATCCGTCCAGGGTTCCGTCTGTCCAGAATGATCGCCCAGGGCGTGCGCAACAACCCCAAGGCAGAGCTGGTGCTGATGGAGAAGCACGGCTTGGTGACATGGGGGGCAACCTCCGAGGAAGCTTACCACAAGACTCTGGCTGTTATCTCCGAAGCCGAAGCTTACATCGAAGCACGGGTTGATGAAGCCAAGCTGTTCGGCGGAGTGAAGACGGAAGCGCTGTCCGGAGATAGGCGCAAGGAAATTGCTACAGAGCTGCTGCCCCTTGTCCGCGGCGCAGTGAGCGGTGCCAAGAAGATGATTCTGACCTTCGACGACAGCCCGGATGTGCTGCAATTTGCCGGCAGCGCCGATGCGGCGCGGCTGACCCAGATTGGAGCCGCCTGTCCGGATCATCTGGTCCATACCAAGATGAAGCCGCTCTACATCAGCTGGGATGCGGCAGCTGGTGATGTGGCGGGCCTGAAGCAGGCGCTTGCGGAAGGAATCAAGCAGTACAAGGAAGAATACCAAGCCTATTTCGAGCGCAACAAGAATGAGGGCGACAAGATATTCGAAACGGCGCCGCGGGTGATTCTCATCCCCGGAGTCGGTATGATCAATACAGGCAAGAGCCATGCCATGGCGCAAGTAAGCGGGGCTCTGTACCACCGTGCAATAGCGGTGATGCGCGGCTCCACTACGCTGGGGCAGTTCGTCTCCTTAAGCGAGAACGAATCCTACAATGTGGAATACTGGCCGCTGGAATTGTATAAGCTGACGCTGGCCCCGCCGGAGGCAGAGTTCTCCCGCCAGATTGTGTTTGTTACTGGCGGAGCAGGAGGGATCGGCAGCGCAACCTGCCGCCGTCTGGTCAAGGAAGGCGCCCATGTTGCGGTAGCGGACTTGAATCTGGAGGGCGCGCAGAAGGTGGCTGACGAGATCAACGCCCAGTTCGGTCCCGGCCGGGCGGTTGCCGTGAAGCTGGATGTAACCCGCGAGGAAGAAGTGGTTGCGGCCTACCGGGCCACAGCACTGGCCTACGGCGGGGTGGATGTAGTGGTGAACAACGCGGGCTTGGCCACCTCCAGCCCGTTCGCCGAGACGTCCCTTGCCGAATGGAACTTGAACATGAATGTGCTGTCCACCGGTTATTTTCTGGTGGCGCGGGAAGGGTTCAAGATCATGAAGGAGCAGGGACACGGAGGCAGCATGGTGTTCGTGGGCTCGAAGAACTCTGTGTATGCCGGCAAGAATGCCGCGGCCTACAGCACGGCCAAGGCGGCTGAGGCCCATCTGGCCCGCTGTATTGCAGCAGAAGGCGGAGAATACGGCATCCGCGTCAACTCGGTGCTGCCCGATGCCATTCTGCAGGGCTCGGCCATCTGGAACTCCCGCTGGCGGGAGGAGCGGGCGGCGGCCTACGGGATAGCCCCCGACCAGTTAGAGGAATATTATCGTAAGCGTACCACGCTGCTGGTGAATATTTATCCGGACGATATTGCCGAATCCATCGCCTTCCTGGCCTCTTCGAAGGCAGCCAAGACCACCGGCTGCATGATTACGGTGGATGGAGGGGTGCCGGCAGCCTTTACCCGATAAAAAATCACCTTGCGGCGGACAAATAAATTATGAAGGCTGGGGCTGCGCTGCAGCCCTTTGCCGCAAAGGCGGTTATGGTTGTGACGAAGAAAGAAAACGTACATGTATTAGCATTTGATCTGGGTGCAAGCAGCGGCAGAGCAATGGTAGGAACTCTCGACAGATCGGCTCCCGGCGGTCCTGTGGTCAGGCTCGAAGAGGTTCACCGCTTCCCGAATGAACCGGTTGCCGCGGGAGGCCATCTGTACTGGGACGTTCTGCGGCTCCTGCATGAACTGAAGCAGGGTTTCCGCAAGGCCGCCGAAGGCCGGGAAATCGCCGGCTTCGGGATTGATACCTGGGGTGTGGATTACGGCCTGTTGGGGGCAGACGGAGAGCTGCTGGGCAATCCTTACCATTACCGCGACAGCAGAACGGATTACACCGTAGATAAAGTACATGATATAATAGGCGCAGATTCTTTGTTTGCTCGGACCGGGCTGCAGCCGCTGGTGTTCAATACGCTGATGCAGCTTCATGCCGCATTGGAGCAGGGCTCCGTCGCCCTGGAGCAAGCCAAGGAGCTTCTGTTCATGCCGGACCTGCTTCTCTACCTGCTGACCGGCGTGAAGCAAAGCGAATACACCATTGCTTCCACCTCGCAGCTGCTTAAAGCAGGCACCCAGGAGTGGGATACGGAATTGTTGGAGCGGCTGGGAATTCCCGTTGACATTCTGCAGCCCGTGGTCATGTCCGGCCGGGTGGTTGGCAGTCTGTCCGCCGATGTATGCGCCGAACTGAAGCTGCCTCCCATCGCGGCGGTAGCGGTTCCCGAGCATGATACGGGAGCGGCGGTGGTGTCCATCCCTACGGATTCGGCGGACCCTTCGGTTTATCTGATCAGCGGTACCTGGTCGTTGTTCGGCACCGAGCTGCCGGCGCCGTTGCTTGACCTCAAGGCGCTGCAGCTGGGCTTCTCCAATGAAGGGGGCATGGGCGGCACGTCCCGGACGCTGAAGAATATTATGGGCTTGTGGCTCATTCAAGAATGCAAGCGGGAGTGGGACCGGGAAGGGAAGGGGCATTCCTTCGGCGAGCTGGTCGGTCTGGCTGCCGAGGCTCCGGCATTCCAATCCTTCATTAATCCCGATGATCTGAAGTTCCTGCCGCCGAACGGCATGCCGGAGCGTATCCGCGAGTACTGCCGGGAGACGGGGCAGCCTGTTCCCGAGACTAGAGGGGAGATTACCCGCTGCATCTATGAGAGCCTGGCTATGCAATACAAGCTGGTGCTGGAGCGGCTGGAGGCACTCACCGGCAACCGGTATGAGCGTCTGAACATGATGGGCGGCGGCATCCAGAACAAGCTGCTGTGCCAGATGACGGCGTCTGCCATCGGACGGCCTGTCTGGGCGGGGCCGGTGGAAGCCAGCTCTCTGGGCAACGTGGCTGCCCAATTGATCGCACTGGGCGAGTTGGCCGATATTCAGGAAGCACGCAATTTGATCAAGCGCTCCTATCCGCTGGATACTTACGTTCCTGAGGAATCCGGGCAATGGGCGGAGGCGTTTGGCACTTTTCTCCGGGTGACCGGCCAGAGCATTATTCCGGAGTAGCAGACAGGCATACCTCACCATCATCCGGCAAAAAGGGAGCGCCTCAATCTGACATAAGGCAACGCAATAGCATAAGGGCAGCGCACACATTGAGAAGCGAAGGAGACAGGAAATCATGCTGGTGGCCGAACGACTGCAAAAAATCGTACTGCTCGTCAACGAACGGGGAAGCATACGGGTGACCGAGCTCAGTGAATTGTGCAGGGTTACGGAGGAAACCATCCGCAAGGATTTGGATAAGCTGGAGTCCGAGGGCAAGCTTATGCGCAGCCATGGAGGGGCCGTAAGCGTTCAGGATACCCAGCAGGAGGTTCCTTACTTCGAGCGTGAGACGACCAATGTGGAGGAGAAGAAGCAGATTGCCATGGCGGCGGTTGGACTGATTGAGCCGCGGGACAGGATCATCCTGGATGCGAGCACCACAGCTTGGTGGATAGCCCGGTACTTGCCCGATGCCCCGCTTACGGTGCTGACCAACTCCATGAAGGTAGCTCTGGAGCTGTCCGGCAAGGAGAAGATTCAGGTGATATCCACCGGAGGCATTCTGATGTCCAGCTCCTTGTCTTTCGTGGGGCCTCTGACCGAGCGTTCGCTTGAAACCTATCATGTGGACAAAATGTTCCTCTCCTGCAAAGGGCTGCATCTGAGCAGGGGGATCACAGAGCCCAATGAGCTTCAGGGGCTGGTGAAGCGGAAGATGATCCGTCAGTCGGACCATGTATATCTGCTGGCGGATTACAGCAAATTCGGCGTCCGCTCCTTCACTCATGTCGCCGACTGGACGGAGATCCATCACCTGGTCACCGATGCCCGGAGCGACCCGGCCATGATCAGAGAGCTTAAGGAAAAGGGCATCGAGGTTACGCAGTTGGAAGGATAACCCGGAGCCGACGGACCAATCCGGTAGAGGAAAAAGCGCCAAAACAACGCTGCTGTTGTTTTGGCGCTTTATATTTTTGGCCAAGACGGGGCGGTTCCCCCAGGTATGCGGAAGGTCAAGAATGGCCTACCTGCAAAAATGGCTTATTGTTCTATTTCCCAGGGAATTATATAGTGTAGGTACACTGCCGGATCCAAACAAAGGGAGAATTCCGGGATAATCCGGCGCGGCAAAAGAGAAGATCAAGCCATCTATCAGCTTGGGGGGCAGCATATGGTTGCAGGCAAGAAAAAGCATTTTTCCGTCTTGCATAACTATCTTTTTTCTTATTTTCTGGTGTTTCTGATTCCGTTTCTTATTCTCGGCTTCTTCATGTATATCGGGGCGGTTCACACGCTGCGCAATGAGGTGGAGCTTGCCAACCGCCATAAGCTTCAGCAGGCGCGGATTTTATTGGACAAACAGATCAAAAGCCTGAATCAGACCGCCGTGATTATGGCCAACGACAACCGGCTCTCTCCCCACATGGCGAAGAGCAATGACTACAGCGCGTCGGAAGCGGTCAGAGAGCTGGCCCGCTACCGCATGGGCAGTCCTATGCTGGAGGAGCTGTTCCTGTATTTCCGGGGTGACGACAAAATATTCTCTACCAGCGGAGTGGTATCTTTGGAGGTGCTGACCGGGAGGATCTACCGGTTTTCCTCCGGGGAGGATGAGCGCAGCTTCCGCGAGGACCTGAGTCAGGGGCAGGCCATCAAGCTGAAGCCTGCATCGGCCGTAACCATTGGCGAGGGAGTGGAAAAACGGCTGCTGACTTATCTCTATCCGCTGCCTTCGGGCGGTTGGCCTGCCTATGGAACGGTGCTGTTTCTCATCGATGAAGCGATTCTTACCGAGATGATGAAGAGCGTGCTGGGCGGTTTTCAAGGGGATGTGTACCTGTTGAATGAACAGGGAGAGGTATTGGCGTCGGAGCGCAAAGGGCAATCCCCGGAATATGGACAATTGCAGCCTTATCTCCATGAAGAGAAAAATGGAAGCGCATACACAATCCGGCTGAATGCCCAGGATTATTCGGTCATGAGCGAGAAGTCGGAGATTACCGGACTAAGCTATTTAATCACCATGCCTACAGACCAATATTGGCCCAGGGTAATTGCCTTTAAGCAGTTGGTGCTGTTGTTGCTGTCGTTGGTGCTGCTGCTGGGCTTGTGCAGTGTGGTTGCGCTGTCGTTTCGAAGCTCGCGGCCGATCCGTTCCCTGGTGCGGCAGCTCCAGGGGCAGTTTGCGCCGGGACGGGTGACTTCGTCCAAGAAGCCCAATGAGCTGGAATGGATTCGCCACACCTTCGATGATATGCGCCATTACACCACCCGGTTGGAGGGAGAACTGGAAATCCAGCGCCCTCTGGTCGAGGAGCAGGCTATTTACCATTTGCTTAAAGGGACGGGCGGCGGAGAGGGTTCCGATGTATCGGTCCACCCCCATCTGCAGCCATTAAGAGGTTTGTTTTATTTTGTTCTCGTTTTTTCTCTGGAGAATGACCGTTCCGGAAGTGTGGAGTTGAAGAAGCGGGAGTCCATTCTGGACATGATCCGGCGGTTCGACCTGGACGGCGGCAAGGGGGGCGGACTTGAGCTGATTGATGAAAAGGCTGTGGCCGTTCTTATCTCTGTCCAGTTGCCCATCCAGGATTTGCGGGGATTTCAGGAGCAAACAGCGGAGATTGTGCAGCAGGGACTGACGGAGCGGGTGGATCTGTGCCCGCAGATCGCCATCGGTTCCATCTATAAGGACATGGGGATGATCAACCGCTCCTTCATCGAGGCTATGGCCGCACTGGACTATCGGCACAGGCCCCGGACAGGCAAGTTTATTTTTTTCGATGATATCGCTCATCTCGAAGATAAGACTCTATGGTATTCCTTTGGGGAGCAGGCCAGATTCAACCAAAGCCTGAAGCAGGGGGATTGCACCGTATGTCTGGAGACTCTGGATGAGATGCTGGACGGCATCGCCGAAAAGGAGCAATCCATTCTGCTGCTCCGCTGCATGTGCTTTGATATGGTGAATACGGTGCTGAAGCAGATGAGGGAGATGAAGATTGGAGATGATTGGCCGGAAAAAAAGCAGATGATGGAATTTCAGACGCTGGATGATTTGCGGCAGCGGATGGGGGCGGTCATCCGGCGGATTTGCGGTCATATCAACAGCCAGAATGAAACCAGACACGCGGAGCTGTGCCAACGGATGCTGCAGTTCATCGATATGCAGTACCAGTCCAGCCAGATGAGCCTGGATTTTTTGTCCCGGGAGTTCGGGTTGTCTGTCTCTTACATCAGCCGGTTTCTCCATGAACAGACGGGCATGACCTTTACGGAGTATGTGTTCCGGCTCCGGGTCAAGATGGTGAAGCATGAGCTGGTAAACACCGGCAAGCCGTTGAAGGATATCATTTTCCAGGTGGGCTATTATGACGTCTCCAATTTCATCAAGAAGTTCCGGAAGCAGGAGGGCATCACCCCGGGGGATTACCGCAAGCAGTATGGCGGGCTGCCGGGAGGCGAAGCGCGGGATCAATAAGCGGCGGGGATTTGGGTTCCTGTTACCTTCTTTCATGGAGACCGGTAGGCAGGCATAGGCAGTTCTTGTTGCAGCAAGAATGGCTTGCCAGGAGAATATGGCTTATTTACATGCCGCCGGGCTGGTTATAGGCTTTGGATATGCATCGATGCAGCCGGAGTGAACCCGGGTTTTACTCTGACAGCTTCTGAAAGGTAGGTGCCCATGAAAGCCTTCGCTATGATGAAAGGACCAACACGAAAGCAGGTCATCAAGAATTGGCAGCTGTATGTTTTTCTGCTGCCGGCGTTTATTTACTTCCTTATTTTTCATTATGCCCCGATGTACGGCCTGCAGATCGCCTTCAAGAATTACATGGCCAACCGTGGAATCTGGGGCAGTCCCTGGGTGGGCTTCGTTCATTTTGAACGCTTCTTCAACTCGTATTACTTCTGGACGCTGCTGAAGAACACGCTTCTGATCAGCCTGTACCAGCTGTCGCTGTTTCCCGTGCCCATTCTGATCGCTTTATCGATCAATGAGGTGAGGAAGGCCCGCTTCAAGCGGTTCGTGCAGATGGTCACCTACATGCCCCACTTCATCTCAGTGGTGGTGATGGTGGGGATGATTCTGGCCTTCCTGAGTCCCACTACGGGAATCGTCAATAATGTCATCCGCTATTTTGGAGGAGAGTCCATCCCGTTCATGACGGAGCCGGGCTGGTTCAAGAGCATCTATGTGCTCTCCGGAGAGTGGCAGAATGCGGGGTGGGGCACGATCATCTATCTCGCGGCGCTGTCCGGCATCAACCCGGAGCTCCACGAAGCGGCCCAGATTGACGGAGCCTCCCGGTTCCAGCGCATCCGCCACATCAATATTCCGGGGATTCTGCCCACCGTCATTATTTTGTTCATTCTCAATATGGGCAGCTTTATGGGCATTGGCTTTGAGAAAATCTATCTGATGCAGAATCCGCTTAATATGGAGGCATCCGATGTGATCCAGACTCATGTGTACCGCAACGGCCTGCTGCAGGCCCAATACAGCTACAGCTCGGCAATCGGGCTGTTCAACAATCTGATTAATTTTGTCATCCTGCTGACGTTCAACCGGATCGCGAGGCGGACAGGAACCAGCCTGTGGTAGAGGGCCGCCACCTGGCTTTCCGGCAATGAATTCTGCAAGGAAGGGGAACACATTCATGGCAATCAAAGAATCATGGGGGGACCGGCTGTTTCATGGGCTGAACACCTTGTTTTTGCTGCTGCTTGTAGCGGTTGTGCTGTATCCGTTAATTTTCATCGTGAGCGGATCATTCAGCGACCCCGCCTATGTCAACTCGGGACAAATGTGGTTGCTGCCCAAAGGAGTTACCCTGGAGGGCTACAAGCTGGTATTCGGGAACCCGGATATTTGGACGGGATACCGCAATTCCCTCCTGTATACGGCAGGCGGGGTGATGATCAACCTGTCCGTCACCATCACTTGCGCGTATGCGCTGTCCCGGAAGGATCTGGCGGGCCGCAACGCATTCATGTTCTTTATCTTATTCACCATGTTTTTCAGCGGGGGGCTGATTCCGTCTTATCTGCTGGTCAAGTCGCTTGGCCTGGTGAATTCGTATTGGGCGTTGGTGCTGCCCAGCGCTGCCAGCGTGATGAATATTGTGGTATCACGGACTTTTTTTCAGAGCACCATCCCCAGAGAACTGGAGGAAGCGGCTGAAATGGACGGCTGCTCCAATTTCAGATTGTTCTTCCAGATTGTCTTGCCCTTGTCCAAACCCATTCTGGCCGTAATGGCCCTGTTCTACGGAGTGGGGCATTGGAACCAGTATTTCAGCGCGCTTATCTATTTGTCGGACCGCGGCAAGTATCCGCTTCAATTGTTCCTCCGGGAAATCCTGGTGCAGCAGGAGATGTCCGAGCAGATGCTGCCGGCAGGAGCGGATCTGGAGTTGATGTCGGAGAAGGCGAGAGTTGCCGAACTGGTGAAATATGCGGTAATGATGATCGCCGCGCTGCCGCTGCTCTGTGCGTATCCTTTTGTGCAGCGGTTCTTCGTGCAGGGAGTTATGATCGGTTCCATCAAACAATGAGGTTGAATATATGGGGGAGGTTCCAACATGAAACATACCAAGAAACAGCGGCTGGGAGCTTGTGCAATCCTCGTTTTCCTGCTGTCGGCAAATGTGCTGGGGTGCGCGAAGGAGCAGGAGCAGGCAGATACGGCTGCGGAAAATTTTAACAAAACGGGTTATCCCATTGTCAATGATCAGCTGACCCTGAGCATGTTCGAATTCGGCGAATGGAAGAATCTGTACTTCTATAAAGGCATGGAGCAAAAAACCAATATCCACTTTGATTTCGTCTCCATTCCTTCCACTGCAGGGGAGGAGCGCAAGCAGTTGGCCTTCGCCAGCAATGAATTGCCGGATTTGCTGTTCATGTGGGGACTCAAGCCCGTGGACGAGATGAAATACGGCTCCCAGGGTCAGATTATGCCGCTGGAGGAATTAATTGAGCAGTACGCCCCCAATATTCAGAAGCTGCTCTCGGATAACCCGGAGATCAGGCAGTCCATCACCACTCCCGACGGACATATCTATGCGCTTCCCCAGGTGACGGATCATCCGCGGGACCGGTACAACCGGTTGTTCATCAATGGGGAATGGATGGAGCGGCTGGGCAAGACCGCCTTGCCGCAGACGACGGATGAGTTGTACCAACTGTTGAAGGATTTCAAGGAAAAGGACCCCAACGGCAATAAGCTGGCTGACGAAATTCCTCTGACCGGACGGGATAAGCTCTCGTATCTGCGGCCTGTGCTGCTGTCTTACTTCGGGCATCTGTCCAATTTCGTTGAGATTGCCGATGAGAAAGCGCGTTATGTCCCCCTGCAGAACGGGTTCAAGGAATATATGGCTTTCATGCAGAAGCTGTACCGGGAAAAGCTGCTTGACAACGAAATCTTCTCGCAGAATCAAGCCCAGATGGTAGCGAAGGGGGAGCAGGGGCTGTACGGTGTTATGGCCAACAGCATGCCCATCTTCGGCGGCAAGGATAAGCAGGTGCTGCCGGACCAGATTCTGAACAATCCCCAGATGCCGCCGCTGGTCAGCTCTGCAGGCGCCAAACCTGTGGTGGCCGAGAAGGCGACGATCCGTACCGGGGCATTCGCCATCTCCAGCACCAACAAGCATCCCGAGGCGACGATCCGCTGGCTGGATTTCCTGTACAGCGAGGAGGGCTACAAGTACGCGCAATACGGAATTGAAGGGGAAAGCTACAAATGGTCCGGCACGGAGCCCAAGTATGTGGAGTATCTGGTTCCGCAGGGCATGACGGAAAATGATTTTAAGAACCAGAAGGTATCCAATCTGGGGTACGGGTTTGCCAATGAGGAGCTGGAGCGGAAGTTTGTGAAGAAGGACTGGCTGGGCTTCCTGCTCAACGACCAGGCGCAGCAGTACGTTCCCTATGCCAAGAAGGCGTTCCCGCAAACGTACTTTACCGACAAGGAGGCGGAGAGAATCAATGTGATCAGCGTTGATCTGAATACCTTCGTGGAACAGCTGGAGGCGAAGATCGTGGTGGGCCAGGAATCCGTAGATAATTGGGAGACTCATGCCAACCGGATGCGCACCATGGGAGCCGATGAGCTGGTAAGCATCTATCAGACCGCCTACGACAGGTGGAAAGCTGCCCGGTAAAGGGGGCGGAAGGGGAGGGGGAGCCTTGGGGCTCCTCCTGCTTTTGGTTATGACACTTCAAGTTTCCACATTCTATCTTGGCTCACCAACGTAATAAAGCATCCAGCTCGAACCAGTGCTCGGACAACCAGAGCATTTCATCCTTGAAGCGCTTGGGGATCTCATCACATGTTCCGAAAAATTCCGGCCGTATCCACCACGGTGTTTCAATGCACCACGTAAGCCGCAATGCGTCTGCTATATCCGATTTAGTCAGCGGCAAATGACGGGAATAGCCCTCCAGGAAAGCACCCGCCTTATTGATGTTCAATGTATGCTCTTCCAGCGCGAAGGAGAGTACCGTTCTTCCGATGTCATGCCCCATATAGCTGTAGCAATTCCGGTCGAAATCGACGATAGCCGATACGCCTCCCGCATCGAACAGAATGTTGCCGGAGTGAAAATCCTCATGGGCGAACCCTGTAGGAAACTTATCATAAAAACCGTCCCCAAGCTGCCGCAATATCGGCTCCAGCGCAAGCAGGGCTGTCCGGTATGCAGCGTCAGCGTCCGGCAAGTCCTTCGTCATCCGGAAGTTGAAATTTTCCCATAATGAATCCACAGTATAACCCCCGGATACGGGCATGCTCTTGACGGGAGGCGCCGGGAATCGGGAAAATGCTCTGTGCATGACAGCGCAGGCGCTGCCGAGACTGCGCATTTGCGCAATTGTAACCGTATCGGAGGTTTCGGTCCTTCCCGGGCAGAATTCCATGACCATATAGGCTGTCTGATCATCCAGCCAACGAATGACACGGTCTCCGCACTGCCGGAGAACCGGGCAGGCGACGCCGCATTCTTCAAGGATGATCTGCCGCTGCAGCGCGGACTCGATGCTCTCGATTCGTTCTCTGTTGAACCGCTTGGCGCTGTATTGCTTGACCAACAGGTCCCTCCCTGAATCGGTGGAAATCCTCCATTTCAAATTCAGCAAACCGCCTGTCACCGGAGTACTGTGGCTGAAGGTGATCCCATAGCTTTCCTTCAAATCCGCTATAATCCTGTCCTCCATATGATAATCTCCCGGTTATAATATCTTATTTTCATAAAAGCGGAATACTTGCCGATTCCCTGAGATGAAACGAAGAACATGCTTATTCGGTCTGCTGCGGCTTCTTATACATACTGGCATCCCAAGGCGCTTGGGGATCGTAATCCTCATGAGGATGGTGCTGCGGCGCGGTTATGTACCACCAGACACCGAATCGGTCTATAAGATCAGCGGCGCATGGACTCCAGGGCAGTGGCCCTATTGGCGTTTTAACGGTTCCGCCTTCGCTTAGCAAGGCGTACGCTTTTTCTACGGCTGCTTCATTATCAAGGCTCACGCCCAACTGTACGATATTCTCCTTCCCATTAGGATTGGACGATTCAACTACAGATAAGAATTCTTGTCCGTCTTTATAAAGCTCCGAATGAAAGTATGAACCGTCCGGATTCTTGACATGGTATCCCAATTCCAGGCCGAATACTTCTTTATAAAGCTCAACAGCCTCCACACTGTTCCTGACATATAGACCCATCCCTATTTTCATCCCAGCACCTCCGCACGTTTTATGAAAAAGACAAGAATCCCCTTGAAGCAAGCTACAGCTTTCTCATGAACGGTATTTTTCTATCGGATCATCACACCATATATGGGCTTCAATGTAACGTTCAGGACCGAATTGCCCATCATCGTTCCACGCCTGCGGCAGCCCGTATTTCTCTATGACTTTTATGATTTCATCATAAGTATACAATGTTCTGCGGTATTCTTTTCCGTCCATTTTATTGACTCGGGGGCTGAAGACGGGATGGGAATCGCCATATGTAAAGGAGATTGTTTTCAGGTCGAACTCCTCGAGGGGAATCTTTATAAAGGTGCTGTTTTCAAACCATGTGCTTAACCACGGGCTATGCTCAACCACCATATAATGAGGAGAGTTTCTCCTGATCATGCCGCCTTTCTTGGCAAACTCTGTCCGGAGCAGTTCTTCGTAATAATACCTGTCCTCCATATATTGAGGATGGCGCTTAGCGCTCTGTACATGCGGTTTCGTCTCTTGGATTGTATGGAGAACCGCCTTTGCCTCTTCCAGGGGTATATCCGATAGATTAACAAATGCTCCTATTGTTTGATCAAAATAATGATATAAATAAATGGTAGTCACCCTTCCTTGTACCAGGTTGGAACAGGTTTTTTCATATCACATTCCATGAAACAACAGGCTTTGCACTCACCATACCATGTTTTTCTGCATAAAAAAGACATAGCTTTCCTTTGGCGAAAGGCATGTCTTTTCTGAAGTAATAGTGGGTAAGATATTGTTCGGGCTGGCATTGTTCTCTGCCTGCACATCATTTGTAAATACCGCCGCGCGAATCGATAGCCTGTATGTAAACCACTTTCTCGACGTGATTGATTTCGAAGAGGATTCGTAACGTACCAATCCGCAGTCGATACAGACCGACATAGCCTTTCATTGGTCTAATGTCTCCAGTTGGAGGAATGGCGAGCAAACCTTTCAAACCATGTGCGGTTCGTTCTTGAATTTGCTGTCTTTTTATCGGTTTCTTGGAGTCGTTCAATCAGGCTGTATAAATCATCTTTATTAACTACCATGAAGGAATGACCTCCTAATTATATAAACATTTTATCGGTTGGTTTGAAACAGCCAACCCACAAGAGAAAGAGATCATCTTTCAAATTGAAGATGTGGCTACTCCAATATTAACACACAGGCTTAGCACTCACCATAGCATGTTTTTCTGCTAAATTTTTTAGAAAGATAAAATCACAAGAACTAAAAATGGAATAATCTTCCACTCAGAGTCAAAATATGATATTTTCAAACAGGCAACAGATAGGCTTATATGGGCGGTCGGCTAGCCTCTCGGAAGGGAGGTGATGCCTGTGGACATTAAAGACACCTTGACCGCTAATGATTTCATTCGCGACATTGGTCGTTTTCGTATTGTCATTCCACAACAAAAAAAGTAGACCGCTTATGCCAAGGTAACAGGTCTACTTTTGTCCATCATCCTTTGGTTGAAGCCGAACGCCCTTAAAGCGGTTCCAGTTGCTGCAAAGGAGTCATGTTAGCCGCATGGCTCCTTTGTTTCGCGTTATTTTTCTAATTGAATTAGAACATCATTGTATGACTTCTCCATATAGTTTTCCTAAATGCTCTCTTCATTCAACAGGACTCGGAAACGCGCGGCTTGCCCGCCTAACGGATGCCATGCCCCAATCCCAATAAGTCTCCCGCCTATTGTCCCTTGCCCAACAATTCCAGATTGCGCATGATCAGTTCCTTGCGCTGTTCTACGCAGGCGTAGGAGCGAAGCGGGTCCTCCGGCGTATGCAGCACATAATCCAGCAGCCGGTCCACGGTGGTGGTGGCTACATGGCAGCGGGTGTCCGAGGAGGCGTAATAGAGGTATACGTCTCCGTTGTCGCGGGCAATTACGCCGTTGGTGAATACCACATTGGATACGTCTCCGATGCGCTCCTCGCCAACCGGGGCAATCAGGTGCCCGGCCGGAGCATGGAGCAGCTTGGACGGGTCCTTCAGGTCCGTCAGGAAAGCATAGATGACATAACGCAGTCCCGCGGCTGTATTGCGCACGCCGTGGGCGATATGGAGCCAGCCCTTCTCCGTCTTGATCGGGGCCGCGCCCTGGCCGTTCTTCACTTCCTTGATGGTGTGGTAATACCGCTGGTCGATGATGGTTTCTTCCTCCACCACCGCCGGATTCATGCCGCCGGACAAGCCCCAGCCGATCCCGCCGCCCGACCCGGCGTCAATGAAGCCGTCCTGGGGACGGGTGTAGAAGGCGTACTTGCCGTCCACAAATTCGGGATGAAGCACTACATTGCGCTGCTGCGCGGAACGGGTCTTCAGGTCGGGCAGCCGCTCCCAGGTAACCAGATCCTTGGTGCGGGCAAGCCCGGCCTGGGCTACGGCGCTGGACAGATCGCCGTGAGCTGCGTCAGGGTCCTTGCGCTCGGTGCAGAATACGCCGTAGATCCATCCATCCTCATGCTTGGTCAGGCGCATATCGTAGACGTTCGTATCAGGGTCAGCGGTTTCGGGCATGGTAACGGGCAAGTCCCAGAAGCGGAAGCCGTCCACGCCTGTATCGCTCTCCGCCACTGCGAAGAAGGATTTGCGGTCGATGCCCTCCACCCGGACGACCAGATAGAACTTGCCGTCAAGCTCTATGGCTCCCGGGTTGAAGGCGGCATTCACGCCGATCCGCTCCATGAAATAAGGGTTGGTTTCCTCATGGAGATCATAGCGCCAGATAACGGGGGCATGCTCTGCTGTGAGAACGGGATAGGTATAACGCTCGTAGATGCCATTGTCGGAAAAGAGGGCTTCATTCTTGCGGCAGATCAACGCCTCGTGGCGCTCTTCGATAATTTGCTTGCGCTGTGTGAACAGAAAAGACATAGGAACACATCCTTATAAATGTAGTGAATTTCTGTTATAAACCCCGTCCGATGGTGCTGCCCCGCCCCGACAGGTTACAAACGCTCCATGATTTCATAGCAGGCCCTGCTGTTGTGGTACGGGCATTTCCATTCATTGACCTTGGGGTCCCCGCGCAGAGGAGTGCCGCCGCGGTCCGTTCTCCAGAACCATTCTCCGTGCTCCCGGTCAATGATATGCTCCTTGATGAAATTCCAATTGCGCACCGCCATCTGCCAGTACCGCTCATCGCCGCTCATCTGCCAGGCATTGACGAAGCCCACCACTGCCTCCGCCTGATTCCACCAATGCTTGTCCGTATCCGTCAAGCCTTGGGGATTGCCCTCCCACATGACTCCGCCGTCCGGGTCCACGCCTTCCTGATATACCGCTTCCGCCATAGCAAGAGCCACCCTGGAGACCTGCTCCATCAAAGCGCTGTCTCCCAGCACATGGGCCGCCTCCACCAAGAGCCAGCTTCCTTCTATATCATGGCCGTAAGAAATGATGTCCGACTTGCAAGTCCAGTCCTCGTCGAAGAACAGCTTGAAATGACCGCTGTCTTGATCGATAATCTGCTCCATGGTTATATCAATCAGCCTGCGGAAAGCCTGCTCCAGCCGCTCCTCCTGCCAGATCCGGTAAAGATTGGTGTATGCCTCCAAAATATGAAGATGGGTGTTCATGGACTTCTTGTCGTTCTGGTCATGCTCTCCCAGCCGCAGATCCGTCTCCTGGGTCCAGTCCCTGGCGTATGCCTCCAGATAGCCTCCGTGTACAGGATCATAGCTTTTCTCCACAATCTCGAACAACTCCAGAGCAAGAGACAGCAGCTCCTTGCGGCCGGTCGCCTGAATAAACTCGGAGACCGCATACAGGTGAAAGGCTTGCCCGTATATCTGCTTCTTGGTCTGCAAGGGCTGTCCCTGCGCATCCACCATCCAGAAGTATCCGGGATGCTCCTGATCGCGGAAGCAGCTCTCCAGATAATGGAGGGCCCGCTCCGCCATAGCCAGATATTCGGCCTTCGGATCATGCCGGTAAGCCCTGGAGAAGGTCCAGAGAATCCGGGCGTGGAGCACCAGCCCTTTGGGCGCTTGGGGACGGATGGTCATATCGGAGTCGATCCAGCCGTGGAAGCCCCCGTTCTCCTCATCAACCGTCTCCTGCAGCCAGAATTGCAGAATCCGCTCCAGCTCCCCGGACATCTCTTGCTTCAAAGCGGCCGTATTCATTGCCTCACCCCGCTAATAAAGTTAGCTAACAATATAAATATTATGCTAACGTTATTGTAGTGTCAATGATTTTGTTATGAATAACGCACTACTTGTAAACCTAACAAAAATCCGTTAGTATGAAGAAATCAAAGAACCGCGAGTGTAAGCCAGATAAACTCATGTTCTCATGACCAAGGAGAGAATCGCCCGTTATGGCAACCAAAAAAGTAAGCATGCAGCAGATTGCCGATGCCGTCGGAGTATCCAAATACGCCGTTTCCAAGGCGCTGGCCGGCAAAGAGGGGGTAAGCCCGCAGACAAGGGAAAAAATCATTGAGATGGCCACCGGCCTGGGCTACTTTCGCCAGCATAAGGCGGCAGGGAGGGGGAAAGCCCAGACCGGGAATAGCGAATCTTCAGAGTCTGCCTCTCTCTTGGCCCGGGCGGACAAGCGTTCAGTGGCTGTACTGATGCCCGGAGTCCGCCACCAAACCATGGAATCCACCTTCTGGAGTGTGGTTGTCAGGGGTATAGGAGAGGCGCTTGACCGGCTGGGCCTGGGAATGCTGATCATAACCGAACAGTCAGCAGAGCAGTTTAACCGGGTGCTCCGTCCGGAGATGCTGCTCGGGCTTATTGGGGTGGGGGAGATATCTACTTCCATGCTGCTGGAGGTCAGGAGGCACGGGATTCCTTTTGTACTAACGGATCATGAAGACCCTCTTGTACCTGCGGATACCATTTTCGCCGCCAACGGGGACTGCATGGCCCAGATGACCGGGCATTTGCTGGCCTTGGGGCACCGTTCCTTCTGGTTTCTGGGGGATACCCGGTTCTCCCGCAGTTTCGGCGACCGTTGGACCGGATTCCGCAAGGCGTTGGAGGACCGGGAGATCGGGATGGACCCCAAGCAGGACATGCTGCCTGTAGCGGGTGCGTATAACGAACAGAATCTGGCGGTGCTGCGCAGCCAGGTGGAAGCGCGGCTGGGACAAGACGGAGCTGGGCCTACTGCCTGGGTATGCGCCAATGACGAGATTGCGCTGATGGCGCTTGCCGTTTTGCGGGACCGGGGAACAGCGGTGCCGGGGCAGGTATCCGTGACGGGCTTTGACAATATTATAGAAAGCCAACGGGCAGAAATCCCTTTAACTACAGTGAATGTGGCCAAGGAGCGGCTGGGAGCCCGCGCTGTAGCGGCTCTGTTGGACCGGGTAAACGATCCGGAGCGGCCGGTTGAAAAAATCAGCCTGATGTGCGAGCTTGTGGTGCGCGCATCTTCTGCCCAGGCTCCTGTTTGAAGCGAGGGCGAAGTTTTACTTGCAAATCACGTGCCTGTTCGGCAAAATATGTGTGAAAAACAGATGTGGAGGAGTGAGTGGATTGTACGGTGCGCCTATGTCTGCCTATGCCAAGAAGCTGCTGCTGCTTGGTTCCGGTGAGTTAGGGAAGGAAGTTGTTTTGGAGGCCCAGCGGTTGGGAGTGGAAACGGTAGCGGTTGACCGGTACGACGACGCTCCCGCCATGCAGGTGGCCCACCGCAGCTATGTGGTCGATATGCTGGACGGACAGAAGCTGCGTGCGTTGATTGAGCGGGAGCGGCCTGATCTGATTGTGCCGGAGATTGAGGCGATTGCTACCGATGAGCTGGTCAAGCTGGAGGCGGAAGGATGGCGGGTCATTCCTACGGCTGCCGCGTCGAGACTGACCATGGACCGCGAGGGCATCCGCAGGCTGGCCGCGGAAACGCTGGAATTGCCCACAGCCCGGTATGCGTTTGCCGACAGTCTGGAGGAATTGGAGCATGCGGTGAAGCTCATTGGCACCCCGTGCGTCATCAAACCGATCATGAGCTCATCAGGCAAGGGGCAAAGTGTATGCAAATCTCCTGCGGATGTTCAGACTTGCTGGACTACGGCCATTGAAGGCGGACGGGCCAAAAAAACCAGGGTCATTGTTGAGGAATTCATCCGGTTCGAATCGGAGATTACCTTGCTGACTGTGCGCTCCGTATCGGGGACCTGCTTTTGCCAGCCCATCGGCCATGTCCAGAAGGACGGGGACTATATCGAATCCTGGCAGCCCCATCCCATGAGCTCCGCCCAGTTGGAGCAGGCGCAGGAGATAGCCCGTAAGGTAACGGAAGCCTTGGGCGGATTCGGCTTATACGGTGTGGAATTGTTCCTGTGCCGGGATGGCGTGCTGTTCAGTGAAGTATCCCCCCGGCCTCACGACACGGGGATGGTGACCATGGTCACCCAGGACCTGTCTGAATTTGCGCTGCATGTCCGGGCGGTGCTGGGCTTGCCCATACCCGGAATCCGCCTGCTTGGTCCCGGAGCCTCCCATACGCTCAAGGCGTGGGAGGAAAGCCGGGAATATCAAATCGCAGGGGTGGAGCAGGCCTTGGCCGTTCCGGCAACCCAGGTGCGGATATTCGGCAAGCCGGAGACGAAGAAGGGGCGGCGGATGGCAGTGGCCTTAAGCGCGGCGGATACGGTGGAGGAGGCCCGCAGCCGGGCCAGGCAGGCGGTTGAACGGATGTCGGTCGTGTATAATAAACAATAGGATGCAAAAAACATTCCCCCAAAAGTGACGAGATGCCCCGAAGCAAAATCCGGGTACTTTTGGGGGAGCCCCCGAATGAAAATGCCAAACCGGCATTTACGTAAAACAAAGAAGCAGCGCGCCTTTTCCTTGGCAGCCGTCTGCTTCTTTGTTGCATTACCGGATAAGCCTTAGAGCACCGTATGTTTTCTGTGCTCCACCAGATCAATGGCTCCCAGCACCATGTGCGCCAGACCGAAGCCCATTACCGCGGTGGAAACCATAGGATATTTGCCCCTGAATGCAGCTCCCGTTGCCGTTACCGCAGTTCCTAATACAGTTGGAATAAGTCCTTCACGCATGTTTGCTCTCTCCTTTAAGATAAGATTAGATTTCTTAGCTCCTTTAGCATTGATAAAAAAACAGGACCCTATTCGGCGAACCGCTGGATGGGTTGGCGTTATTTGGTCCAAGTTGTCCGTATAGCAGGCTTCATTTGCTTCATAGCGGTTATTATATATATAATAGTTATAAATATATAATTAATGTAAAAGCGATGCTGCCAAAGCAAGTTTTTCGCCATAGCTGCCTTGTGCATTATTGAACTCAAACTCTAAAGGAGGATGACCTATGGAATATTCAGATAATAATCCGATTGCGCTGAAGGAGTGGGCGGTTGCCATCAAAGCCCTCAGGGAAGGCGGGCAGATACTGGTGCTGCGCAAGGGCGGAATTGTGGAGGAAACAAGGGATTTTCAACTGGAAAGCCACGACTTCTACTTATATCCCACTTACGAGCACCAGAAGAAAGAGCTGGTCAAGGAGGCTTACCGGGAGGCGCTGGACCAGGCGATGGACGGCTGGAGCGCCGACGATACTACCGTTCCCCTGACGGTATACGCTCATGTAGTGGAGGATATAGAAATTGCGGACCAGGAAGAATTGAACCGCTTGAGCCGGTTCCATATCTGGACCGATACCTTCGCCGAGGAGCGTCTTAAATGGAAGAAGACCAGTCCGCTGCATCTGCTGCTGCTGCGGGTCTATGAACTGGAGCAGATTGTCAAGCTGCCTATCGCAGATGAGTATCTGGGGTGTAAATCCTGGGTAAGGATTCCGGATCCCATACCAAAGATCAATATGCATCCCGTATTGGACGATGCGGAGTTCAACGCCAGGGTCCAGGAGATCAGAGGCGCCCTCAAACGTTCCTTCAGCGCGGAAGCATAGGTTTTATCCGCCTGTGCCGGTCGTGATCCAAACAATGAAAGCCCGGGAGCGCCGCGGCAGGTTGAGCCAGCCGATGGCAGCCACCGGGCTTTTTCTGTAAATCGGAAATTGTGTCATAAATGTGATGATAATTCGTTTCATTACAAACAAGTAAACTTTACAAACAAAAAAGTTTAAAAAATTTGACGCATGCCCTTTATTTTCAAGCAGCAAGTACGCTATAATAATAACAATCGAATGAGAATCACTGATAATCAACAGAAATTGTTACAAATTAATGATAAATTAAATCAAAAGTATCCGGAGGGAACCAGCCATGTCTAATAGCCCAGTATTAACGATCAGCGGTTTGAAGGCCGCTATTGAAGGCAAGGAGATTGTCAAGGGACTGAGTTTGGAGATTAAAGGCGGAGAAGTTCATGCCATTATGGGACCCAACGGTACTGGCAAAAGCACCTTGTCCTCCGCTCTGATGGGCCATCCCAAATATGAGGTGACCGAAGGGACGATTACCCTCGACGGGGAAGATGTGCTGGAGATGGCTGTGGATGAGCGCGCCCGCGCAGGTCTGTTCCTGGCGATGCAATATCCCAGTGAGATTACAGGGGTCACCAACTCCGACTTCTTGCGGAGTGCCATTAACGCCCGCCGCGGCGAGGGCAACGAGATTTCCCTGATCAAGTTCATCCGCCAGATGGAAGCGAAGATGAAGGAACTGGAGATGAACCCCGAATTTGCCCACCGTTATCTGAATGAAGGCTTCTCCGGCGGGGAGAAGAAGCGCAATGAAATTCTGCAGATGATGCTGATTGAGCCGAAGATTGTCATTCTCGATGAGATCGACTCCGGCCTGGATATCGATGCCTTGAAGATCGTAGCCAATGGCGTCAACGCTATGAGAAGCCCGGACCGGGGCTTCCTGATCATTACCCACTACCAGCGGATGCTGAATTACGTGAAGCCCGATTTCGTGCATGTGATGATGCAGGGCACCATCGTTAAGTCCGGCGGGCCAGAACTGGCTGAGCGCCTGGAGAACGAGGGGTACGACGGGATTAAGGAAGAGCTTGGCATTGTCGACGAAACCGTCGGTCAAGGAGTATAACATGGATTGCTTACTTCATGCCAGCTTTCCTGGCGGAAAGAAAGCCTCGAGGAGGAACCATTAATGTCCACACAAACCTTTCTACCCGTTGACCGCGACGCTGTCCATGCCTTGTCCGAGCATAATAAAGAGCCGCAATGGGTTGCCGAGCTCCGGCTGAAGGGGCTTGAGCTGGCGGAAGCGCTGGAGCTTCCTTTTGTAGAGAAAACCAAGCTTGACCGCTGGGACTTAAGCCGCTACGGAAGCTATCAGGCGGCGGACCCCATTGGCTCCGTACAGGAGCTGCCTGAAGAAGCAAGAAGCCTGTTTGGCGAAAGCTTCAGCAACAGCCTGCTGATCCAACGCAATTCAGGTGTCGTATACAACAAGCTGTCCGAGGCGGCCTTGGCCCAGGGTGTGATCTTCACAGATCTGGAAACCGCGGCGAGGGACCATGAGGAGCTTGTGAAGCCTTATTTCATGAAGGCAGTGGAGCAGGGGGAGAACCGGTTCACTGCTCTGCACAGCGCAGTATGGAGCGGTGGGGTTTTCCTCTATATTCCGAAGGGCGTTCACGTGGAGCTTCCTGTTCAATCCGTGTTCCTGACAGATGGAGAGAACGGAGCATGCGCTCCTCACGTCCTGATTGTAGCAGAGGCTGACAGCTCGGTTGTCTACGTGGAGAATGTGGTGTCGTTGGGAGAAGAGGGCGGGCGTGTGGTGAACAGCGTCACCGAAGTATTCGCCAAGGCCGGGGCCAAGGTGCAGTTTGCATCCATCCACAGCCTGAACGCCAGCATCACCGACCTGACCTGCCGCAGAGCTGTCATTGAGAATGATGCCCGGGTGGAATGGATCATCGGCGAGATGAATCACGGCAATGCCATCTCCGATACCACTTCTTTATTGAAGGGCAATGGCTCCTCCTCTGACGCCAAGGTCATCTGTGTAGGCTCAGGGGAGCAGAAGCTCAGCCTCACAACACGCGCAGTTCACTTCGGCAAAGCCTCCGACAGCGACATGATCACAAGGGCGGTCATGAGAGACGGAGCAACTGCAATTATTAACGGCATCACCAAAATAGAAAAAGGCGCTACCGGAGCCAATGGACAACAGACTGAGAAGGTTCTGATGCTCTCGCCCAAGGCCAGAGGGGACGCCAATCCGATCCTGTTGATCGATGAGGACGATGTGAAGGCGGGCCACGCGGCAAGCGTAGGCCAGGTCAATCCCGAGCAAGTGTACTATCTGATGTCCCGGGGAATTCCCAAGGAAACCGCCCAGAAGCTGATTGTGTATGGTTTCCTGGCCCCCGTCGTGTCCGAGATACCGATTGCCAAAATTGAGGATCAGCTTAACGCGCTGGTTGAAAGGAAGCTGGAGCAATGAACGCCTTGGAGATCCGCAAGCTTTTTCCCATCCTGAATCAGGAAGTGAACGGTCATCCTCTCGTTTATCTGGATAGTGCCGCTACTTCGCAGAAGCCCATCGCGGTGATAGAAGCCGTCAAGCACTATTATGAATGGGATAATGCCAATGTTCACCGGGGCGTGCATACGTTAGGTTCCAGAGCTACCGACGCTTATGAGGGCGCCAGGGAAAAAGTCAGACGGTTTCTCAATGCGAAGCATGCGGAGGAAATCATCTTCACCAGAGGAACCACTACCGCTCTTAATCTAGTAGCCGCCAGCTATGCACGCGGTGTCTGCCGTGAAGGCGACGAGATTGTGATTACGCTGATGGAGCATCACAGCAATCTGATTCCCTGGCAGCAGGCGGCCAAAGCCACCGGGGCGACGCTGAAGTATATGCCGCTGCTTGCCGACGGGAACATTGATCTTCAGGCAGCGGAAAATATCATCACCGCACAAACCAAGGTTGTTGCCACCTCTTATGTGTCGAATGTGCTGGGAGTAGTCAATCCGGTTAAGGAGCTGGCAGCAATCGCCCACCGTCATGGCGCCAAGATGGTGGTGGACGGCGCCCAGAGCACCCCTCATCTGAAGGTGGATGTGCAGGATCTGGATTGCGACTTCTACGCCTTGTCCGGCCATAAGATGTGCGCTCCCACGGGGATTGGCGCCTTGTACGGCCGCAAGGAGCTGCTGGAGAAGATGGAGCCGGTGGAATTCGGCGGTGAGATGATCGACTTCGTGGATCTGTATGAATCCACCTGGAAGGAGCTGCCTTGGAGGTTCGAGGGCGGCACTCCCATTATCGCCGGAGCGGTTGGTCTGGGGGCTGCCATCGATTTTCTGACGGAGATCGGCCTGGATAATATACACCGTCACGAGGAGAAGCTTGCGGAATACGCCATTGCCCGGTTATCCGAGATTGAGGATCTGATCATCTACGGTCCCAAGGGCAAGCGTCCGGGAGTGGTTACCTTCAATCTTGGCGATGTACATCCTCATGATGTCGCCACAGTGTTGGATGCAGAGGGGATAGCCGTTCGTGCCGGCCACCATTGCTGCCAGCCGCTTATGCGCTGGCTGCAGGCGTCGGCTACGGCAAGAGCCAGCTTTTATCTGTACAACACGGAAGAGGATATCGATCGCCTGACAGAATCCCTGAGGCGGACAAAGGAGTACTTTAGCCATGCAATTGGATGATTTATACCGCAGAGTCATTATGGATCATTATAAGAATCCCCGCAACAGGGGCAATTTTACTGAGGATGGCGTTACGATCGAGCTTCATAACCCTACCTGCGGGGACCGGATCTCCCTGCAGCTGAAGGTGGAGAACGGGATTGTCAGGGATTCCCGGTTTACGGGAGAAGGCTGCTCCATCAGCATGTCCTCCGCTTCGATGATGACGGATGCCGTCAAAGGCAAGACATTGGAGGAGGCCCGGGTGATGGCCGAACAATTCTCCTGCCTGATGAAGGGTGAGCCGGCCGAATTCGAATACGAGGATATCGAGGCGCTCTCGGGTGTGAAGAAATTCCCGGCCCGCATCAAGTGTGCCACGCTGGCCTGGAATGCGCTGCGCAAAGGAATTGAACAAACCAATCAAGGATCATAAGTTTGCTGACGGAAAACTTTAGTGTCAATGCTTACGAAGCCAGTTTTCCAAAAAGAAAACTCAAAGCTTATGCTTACGAAGCCAGTTTTCCAAAAAGAAAACTCTTAGGAGGGATACATGATGGCGAAGCAAATGCCCGAAATGGAAGATTATAAATATGGGTTTCGTGATGAGCACCAATCCGTGTTCCAAAGCGGCAAGGGACTCACACCTGAAATTGTAACTGAAATATCGCGGATGAAGAATGAGCCGGAGTGGATGCTGGAGTTTCGGCTGAAATCCCTGGCCCTGTTCAACAAAATGCCCTTGCCCCGCTGGGGGGGCAATCTGGATGATCTGGACTTCAACGATATCCAGTATTATGTGAAGCCTGCCGAGAAGCAGGGGAAAACCTGGGAGGAGGTTCCTTCGGAAATCAAGGAAACCTTCGACAAGCTGGGGATTCCCGAAGCCGAGCAAAAGTTCCTGGCCGGTGTCTCAGCCCAGTACGAATCCGAGGTTGTCTATCACAGCATGCAGAAGGATCTGGAAGAGCAGGGTGTAATCTTCACCGATACGGATACGGCGCTCCGGGAGCATCCTGAGCTGTTCCGCAAATATTTCAGCACGGTTATTCCCGCGGCTGACAATAAGTTCGCCGCGCTGAACAGCGCCGTGTGGTCCGGGGGCAGCTTCATCTATGTGCCGAAGGGCGTTAAGTGCGAGGTGCCGCTGCAGGCTTATTTCCGGATCAATTCCGAGAATATGGGCCAGTTTGAACGGACATTGATCATTGCCGACGAAGACAGCTTCGTACACTATGTGGAAGGCTGTACGGCTCCGGTATACAGCACCAATTCTCTGCATAGCGCTGTGGTGGAGATCCTGTGTCTGAAGAATGCACGGGTCCGCTACACGACTATCCAGAACTGGGCGCCCAACATCTACAATCTGGTGACCAAGCGTGCTGTAGCGGAAGAGAACGCCACAATGGAATGGGTGGACGGCAACATCGGCTCCAAGCTGACGATGAAATATCCCGCGGTTATCTTGAAGGGCCGCGGCGCCAAGGGCAGTGTTCTGTCCATCGCCGTCGCCGGCAAGGGCCAGCATCAGGATGCGGGTGCCAAGATGGTTCATCTGGCACCGGAAACCACCTCCACCATCGTATCCAAGTCCATCTCCAAGCACGGCGGCAAAGTAACTTACCGGGGATTATCCTCCTTTGGACGCAATTCCCAAGGCTCCAAGGCCAATATCAAGTGTGACACGCTGATTATGGATAAGCAATCCACCTCGGATACGATTCCGTTCAATGAGATTCTGAACGACAATATTACTCTGGAGCATGAGGCCACGGTGTCCAAGGTGTCGGAGGATCAGCTCTTTTATCTGATGAGCCGGGGATTGACCGAGGCGGAGGCCACCCAGATGATCGTCATGGGCTTCATCGAGCCCTTCACCAAGGAGCTGCCCATGGAATACGCGGTAGAAATGAACCGTCTTATCAAGTTCGAGATGGAAGGCTCTATCGGGTAACGGTATCCCATCCTCGCCAATCAATTCCCCTGCGGGCTTCGGCTTGCGGGGGAATTTTTTTGCCGGAGACAAGCCCCTCAATTCGTGCGCAACCAGCTCGCTTTAGCAACCCTTATTGCCATATAATCACAGAAACAATATATTTATATACAGCAAAGATAAAAAATACATAAAAAATCGGGAGAGTGGCATCTTGAAACGGAGTCTGTCTTTATTATTGGTGATGCTTTTTGTTTTTGCTTTGGCTATGCCTGCAGCTTATGCCAACTACGATCTTCAATCGGATTCCGGCTCAAGCGGTATTGGCGCAACCGTTACGTTCAAGGATGTGCCCGATAACCACTGGGCGAAGTCCAGCATTGAGCTTTTGACCGGCAAAGAGGTTATATCGGGAGTTGGGGAAGGAATATTCGAGCCCGACAGCAAGGTTACAAGAGCACAATTTGTGAAAATGCTGGTAGCTGTTGCCGGGATTCATCATTGGGGGTACAAGCCCACAGAAGAGGTTACTTTCCAATTATGCAAAATCAGCGAGGCGGCTTTTACTGACGTGTTTTCTTCCGACTGGTTTTACCCTTATATAGTCGTTGCCACGCAGAAAGGCATTATTCCCAACGAGGAGAAGCCGTTTAACCCGGATACGCCGATCCGGCGGGATGAAATGGCTTATTATGCCTATCGGATGCTGAATATCGGGGCGGGATCCGCTACTCCTTTTACCGACATCAGCTCAAGTCCTTATTCTCACCAGATCGCAGGAGCCTACAGCTGGCATATTATCAATGGGATGACGGAAACTGCTTAATCCTAACGGGTATGCTACAAGAGCAGAGGCTGCGGTGATTCTTGAACGAGTAAGCAAATCATTCACTTATATTGCCCAGTATATTTCCAGTATGGAGACAGCCCATAGTTATATGCAACTATCGAGGGAAAATTTTGAGGATGCAAAATTCAAATTGGGGGAATTTACCGGTGACGTCATGTCCTCCATTGAAGGCATGGTAGCTGTTGTAGAGGGAACGGCAACCTACAATGTACCGGTTCTTTTGCAGGGAGTTTGGGCATACGGCTCGGGAGTAGGAGGGAACATTGCCTCTGCCTCCATTAGTGTAATCGCAACCCGCAAGGGTGACAAGAATTACGACGAGGCGATGAAATGGCTGGACAAAGCTGACCAAGCTTATCATAAGGCCATGTCCGCCAATGATTAAGTAATGTGGAATATGCCCCTGACGGAGGGGATTTAACCATTGCCGGAATTTTACCAGTATAAATGCTGCTTCCTTGCCTGAATCTATAGGGAGAACATACTCCAAAGGGAAGAAGGAGCTTTAAAATGAGGAAGCATTTGCACAATACGTTATTAATATTGGTGTCTACGGCTCTGGTATTGACTTCCGGATGCGGGGCAAGAAGGAATAAGGATTCTTCGGGAGTATATCCCAAGCAGGCCAATACCCTGACAGAACGCAGCAGGAGCAACGGCCCTTCTGCGGCCAATGCCGGCAATGTTACCATGCTTCAGAATACCGGAACGTCTACAGACGGCATCCTGCCGCTGCGGTACGTGGACGGGGAAGATTACGTGCAGGCAAGCAAGCTGATGGAGGTTATCGGCTACAAGACGGATTGGGATGAGAACCAAACCGTGCTGAAATTCGGGGACAATGATGCAGCATTCGAGGTGCGGATGAACTCCACCCAGGCCAGACGGGAAGAGGATACGCTGCAGTTGAAAAAGGCTCCGATCTTGATCGACGGTATCCCCCATTTGCCTGTGGCGGCACTCGGAGATTTGCTGAGCGACGAGATCGTCTTCGCCAAGCAGGAGCAATGCTTGATCCTGCAGCCTGCGCCGGAGCAGATGGAATTGAAGGTGGATGAGGACGGCACTGTGCCTCAGGGAGATGATCTGGACTTCGGGGATGATGCGGAGGATCCGTATAAGAATGCGGCTAACGAGCAGCCAACCGCTGGAGTTCCGGCAGATGAGGACGGGGCTGTCCCTGCCGCGGCGCTTAAGGATATCAATATACCGGCGCTAATCTCCCGGGCGCGCACGTATCTGGGAGTGAAATATGACTTTGGCGCCGATCCGTACGATAAGTCCGGCCGGTTTGACTGCTCGTCTTATACCCAGTACTTGTTTGGCAAATACGGCGTTTCCCTGCCAAGGTTGGCCCGTTCCCAAGCCAAGCTGGGCAACAGCATAAGCAGATCCAATCTCAGGGTCGGCGATCTGTTGTTCTTTTATGTTCCCGGACGGTTCCAAACCAATAAGACGGTAGGCCATGTTGGTATCTACATCGGCAACAAGAATATGATACATTCTTCTCCAGAACCCAAGGACGGTGTCCAAATCACCAATATTGACAAAGCTTACTGGAAGCGGACGTTCTTGTACGCCAAACGCATCGCGGATTAGCAGCGGGAAACAAGTCCTCCAGAATACCTGCAGAATGCAGGATAAAGATAGAAGCCCCGCATGCACGACAGCTGCGGGGCTCTTAATGATGCAGAAAACTTATACCAGGATCTTGTGAATAACCAGATCCTGACGCTCGGATAAATCGTAAAATTGGTTGTCAATCTGGATAAACGGCCGGAAAAAATCCGTAGGGTTGGTCAATACGATGGTACCGCGTTCTCCTGAGGTTAAGATGACAGTTTTTCTGACAAAATTAGGTATCATATTCCGGATGAAGGTCTGGGTAATATGGGGATCGATTTCCCCAAAGCTCAGACGGTGAAGCTCCTGCAGCACGAACAGCATATCCTGTTCCTTCTGGTACACTCTGGAACAGATCATGGCGCTGTAAATATCCGCAACAGCAACTATTTTGGCGACGGGGTCAATTTGGCTGTCCGTCAAACCCTTAGGATAACCCCTGCCGTCCATTCGCTCGTGATGTTGAAGCGCTGCCAATGAAATGGGCGACTTATCACCATAAGCCTCCACCAGTATCTGATGCCCATGAACAGGGTGGGTCTTGATAATTTCGAATTCTTCATCTGTCAATCTGGCCGGCTTGGAGAGAATCGCGGGATCGATCCGGCTCTTGCCAATATCGTGGAGGAAGCCCGCTTTGCCGGCAGTCAGTGCTTTTTCCTCCGAATAACCAAGCCATCTGGAAATATAATAGGAAAGAACGCCGACTTGGACGCTATGCTGGTACGTATATTCATCATCGCTGGACAGATTGAGGATGAGAGAAACCAAGCTTGTCTCAGACGGGAAACAATCCACCAAGGGCTCGAAGCTGGCATCGACCACCTTGGGATCAATCCGGTTGTCCTCCTGGGATTGTCCAAACAAAGTTCTGATTCCCGACAAACTGGCTTCATGAGACACATGAAGGGAGGGTGTCTCATCAAATGGCCGGTTGTTGTGCCTGTCGGTCTCTACATTGGCGGTGGAACGCTCAATATCGATATAATCAATATTGTGTGACAGCAGTCTGGCAATGCATTCTCTATTGAGGATGGTTTGAGCGGAAAGAACGTGAAGTCCATAATTGTTAAAAACATCCTTATTCAGCATATCGCCGGGTTGCAAATCCATTACATGGATTTTCATACTGTCACCTCATGACGGAAATGGTCGCACTATGTCTATGATGTTATAGTAGCAGTACCGGAAGTGCTTGGCAATCTTCCGTTGGACCTATTACATGCCTACATACCGGCTATAGAGGGATTTAGCGGTGACCACATCGCTTGTTCCCTGGACAATGGCCCGGCCGTCCGGGAACAGCACCAGGGTCAGCTCCGGCGCGGGCTTGAATTTGAGCAAAAAGGCGTTGCGCTCTGTTGCGCCAAGCTTGCTGAAGGATGCCTCCCATTCGTCAAGATCCAGTCTGCGGGAACGCAGAGGCACAATCTGAACCGAATCGCGGCCGCACAGAGATTGAATGGATTCGCTTCCCAGCTCCATCGACAGGTAGTCAAAGCTCCGTTGTCCGCAGCAGGGACAATCGGCTATCCGACCGGAGGACATATCCACGGACCCTTGAAAATTATGCCACATGTCGAAGTGAAGCATTCCTTTGTTTAGCTGCTCCCCGCGGCCGCTCAGCAGCTTCAAGGCCTCTGCAGCCTGATAGGAGGCCACGACATGAACGATGGGTCCGATCACTCCGGCGGTATCACAGGTTTCCACCGTTCCTTGCTCGGGAGGCTGGCTGAACATGCAGCGAAAGCATGGGGTTGTGCCAGGCACAATATTCATCACAACGCCTCTTGCGCTGACGGCGCCTCCGTAGATCCAGGGGATGCCGTGCTTGACGCAGATATCATTGATGAGAAAGCGCACGGAGAAATTGTCGCTGCCGTCCAGCACCAGATCCACTTGGGAGAGCAATTCCTCTCCGTTCGCCGGATTGAGATCGGCTACGTGGGCGTCAAGCTTGACCAGGGAATTGATCCGGCCAAGCCTGTCCGCGGCCGCGACTGCCTTAGGCCTTGATTCCTTGGCGTCGCGCTCTTCATAGAGCATCTGCCGCTGCAAATTGCTCTCTTCCACAAAATCTCTGTCTATTAAACGCACATAGCCTACACCGGCACGGACCATATGATTGGCTAACACGGTGCCCAAGGCGCCCATGCCCACTATGGCTACACGCGACTCCATCAGCCTGAGTTGGCCTTCCTGTCCGAGAGGGGAGAAGAGCAGTTGTCGCGAGTAGCGCTCCGGAATCGAACTGCCGGGAGACTGGTTCATAGGGTGCTCTCATCTTCCGTGAGAACGATAGAGCCGGCAGTGGGGTCCCAGCTCTCATTCTGCTGAAGCTGCCATTGTCTGCCGGATTCCCGCTGCTCCTGCTTCCAGATCGGGACGATCTGCTTGAGCCGTTCAATCGCATAGCGGCTGGCCTCATAGCATTCATTGCGGTGGGGTGCGGAAACCGCGATGACTACGCTGGTTTCACCGATTCCGACTGCTCCCAGACGGTGGGAAATGGCACAGCGGGCTCCCTCCCAGCGGTCTGCTATTTCTCTGCCGATCTGCTGCAAGGTTGCCTGTGCCATCGGATAATAAGCATCATATTGAAGAGACAGGGTGCGGTCTCCGCAGGTCAATTCCCTGGTGGTTCCGGTGAAGACCAGATTGGCGCCATTGTTGTTCTCCGCCACTTTGGCGGCAATGCTCTCCGGGTCAAGCGGGGAAAATGTCAGCTCGTACAGGGACGGGGAGCTGTCATCACTGCCGGATAAGGATTGGCAGGAAGCGGCCGCCGAAGCGCCGCCCGACACGGGAGGAATGAGGGCTAATTCGTCGGTTGAACTGACGGTATCCTCATGCTTGGCATAGGACTGGTTTTTGGCCACGAAAGAGATGTTGATTGTCCCGGCGGCTTCGGGATACCGGCTGGCAAGCAGCGCCTTCAGCTCACCGGCTGTAAGCTGCTCCTGCTCGGTTTCCAGCGTGACGGAGGAACCTCCCATCTTCTCGGTAAGACTGGCAAATAAACGTATGGTTAATCTCATGGTAAACCCTCCTAAAAGTTTTGAGTTCGTGACCGGCGCAGCGGTTGTCACAGCGAAAAACTGCATCGGAAGCATAAGCTTGGTTTTGAGTTCGCGACCGGCGCAGCGGTTGTCACAGCGAAAAACTGCATCGGAAGCATAAGCTTGGTTTTGAGTTCGTGACCGGCGCAGCGGTTGTCGCAGCGAAAAACTGCATCGGAAGCATAAGCTTGGTTTTGAGTTCGTGACCGGCGCAGCGGGAAAGCTTATTATTATAGCGGACAATGATAGCGGAAAGCGTGCCATTGTACGCATGACTTGGCGGCTGGCATTTGCACAGGTATAACTTTAAATATAAACTATATCATAAATGAAGCCAATAGAGGAGCCGCGCTTATGCCGGCCGGGGAGGAAGCCCATGCTGCAACAGGAAGCCAAGATAGTGCTGCTGCATACCAATGACATTCACAGCTCCTTTCAAACGATGCCTCTTGTCGCCGGTACGGTTGCCAGGCTCCGCAGGCGGCATGAGGACATCCCTGTGCTGTTTGCCGATTGCGGTGATCACCTGGACAGAATGCACCCGATTACAGAGGCAAGCGACGGGGAAGCCCATCTGGAGATTATGGAAGCGATGGGGTATGACTTCATTACCCTGGGCAATAATGAAGGGCTGACCTTTACCCGGGAGCGCTTGGAGGAGCTGTTCACCAAGCACCGCGGTTTCGAAGTGATTGCCGCCAACCTGAAGGAGCAGGCAACCGGCGCTCCGCCTCGCTGGATGAAGCCAAGCCATATATGGGAGCAAGACGGGATCAGGATCGGGTTTATCGGCGCTACGGCGGCGTACAGCATTTTCTACAATTTATTGGGCTGGCAGGTAGATGAACCTTATGAGGCGATCCGCCGCGAAGCAGCACTGCTTAAAGGCCGGGTGGATGCCGTGGTGGTGCTCTCCCATCTGGGACTCCGGTGGGATAAGAGGCTAGCGGAAGAGGTGGAGGGCATTGATCTGATTCTGGGCGGCCATACCCATCATGTCCTGGAGCCTCCGTTGCGGCATGGCGGGGCGCTGCTCTGCTGCTGCGGCTCCCTGGGACGGTACGTGGGGGAGGTGGAGCTTTATTTCGCCGGAGAGCCCCGCAAGCTGGTCCGGATCGAAGGACGTATTCACAGCACCGAACAAGAACGGGAAGATCCTGCCCTTAAGCGCCTTATACAAGATCATGCGGATCTGGCCGAAGCCGGAATGTCGCAGCGGGTTGCTCTGCTTGAAAGGCATCTCCCCATAGACTGGGAGCGGGATTCCCCCCTGGGCAATCTGCTCGCTGCCGGAATCAGGAAGCAGACGGGAGCAGAGATCGGGGTGATCAATTCGGGACAGCTGCTGACCAGTCTTATGCCTGGAGCGGTCACAAGAGGAGCCTTGCTGGAGATGTGTCCTTCTCCCGTGAATCCTTGCCTGATCCGGTTGCAGGGAAGTCATCTCATGCTGGCGCTGGAGGAGTCGCTGCTGGAGGAGTTTGTCCATATGCCGTTATTCGGGAATGGCTTTCGCGGCAAGCATCTGGGCGGATTATGCGTCGACGGCCTCCTGGTGATTTGGAACCCTGCCGGGAAGCCGTACAACAAAATCAGGGAGATCCGCGTGGGAGGCGAACAATTTGATCCCAAACGGGACTATCTTGTGGGTACGGCGGATATGTTTACTTTCGGAACAGGCTATCTGAGCCTGAAGGAGGGCAGAGAAGCCCGTTATTTCCTGCCCGGCTTCCTGCGTCATACGCTGGAGGCGGAGCTTAACGATGCTGCAGCGCTGGAAAAAAGCTTCCATCCCAGGTTTTATGAACAGAGTTAAGTTGTCATGCCCTGCTTGCCATTATACAATGATAATAAAAATGAAAATGGGAGGGAGCTCAGATGAGTCTGTGGATCGCATTTATAATTGGAGTAATTGAGGGCTTAACCGAGTTCTTGCCCGTATCCTCCACCGGCCATATGATTATTGCCGGTCACGCCATGGATTTTACAGGTGAAAAGGCGGAAACATTCGAGGTGGTCATCCAACTGGGCGCGATTCTGGCGGTGGTCGTGCTGTATTGGAGGAGGGTGCTGCGGTTGTTTGGCATAGAGGACCGGGCATCACGGCTGCAACCAGGTCCCAAGCTCAACCTGATCCACATTGCCATCGGGATTGTTCCGGCGTTGGGTCTCGGCTATATCTTCAAGGATTACATCAAGCTGTTGTTTATGCCGGAGACGGTTATTATCAGCCTGGTAGTCGGGGGCATCTTCATGATCATTGCCGAGAAGCGCCAGCCCGCTGTTACCGCAGAGACGATGGATCAAATTACATACGGACAGGCGTTTTTTATCGGCATGACCCAGATCCTGTCGCTGTGGCCCGGCTTCTCCCGTTCCGGCTCTACAATCGCCGGGGGCATGCTGGCCGGTACAAGCAGAGCGGCTGCTGCGGATTTCACCTTCCTGATGGCCATCCCTATAATGACCGTCGTCACCGGCTATGAGCTGCTTAAGACCTACGATACCATGACCGGAGACGATGTGGTGTTTTTCCTCGTCGGGTTCGTTGTTTCTTTTGTGGTGGCCTTGTTGGCGGTTGCTACCTTCATTAAGCTGGTCGGACGGCTGAAGCTGACCATATTCTCTTATTACCGGTTCGTATTGGCTGCCGCGGTATTCTTGTATTTCATTGTTTTGAAGCAATAACGGTTTTAAGGAAGCGGTTCTTCATGGGTACGATTAAAGGATGGCATTAGGCTATTTTACCTGGTGCGCATACTCTATTGCTCTTTCCCGGAGTTTGATTTACATTAGTTCTGTAGCTGATTTCTAACGGAACGCGAGGACTTCAAGATGCGCTTATTACCCATCAGTATCTGTAAACCGGGCATGCGGCTTGGTAAGAAAATATTCAACGAAGAAGGCCTTGTCCTGCTCGCTGAGCATGTGGAGCTGACGGCGAAAATCTTGGAGCGGCTTAGTTATCACGGAATTGACTTCCTGTATATTAATGATCCGCGGACAGACGATGTTGTGATTCCGGAATTGTTGAGCGATAAAACCCGTTTTGCTGCTACGAAGGTTATCCGTTCCCACTTTCGCAGACTGATGGAGGATTCCAATAAGAAAAAATCCGTTCATACCGGATTGCTAAGCAAGGATTTCAAGCAGATTCTCGGCATGCTGATTGATGATCTGAGCGAGCAGAAGGATGCTATGATCATGCTGACGGTTATGCAGATCACCGACCATTATTTGTTCCAGCATTCCATGAATGTGTGCATTTACTCGTCCTTGCTGGGAATGTCCAGCGGTTATAGCCGTGACGAACTGATGACTATGGGGTTGGGAGCTCTCCTGCATGATATCGGCAAGACCAAGATCGACGGACAGATTCTGAAGAAGCCGGCTCGGCTGACAGACGAAGAGTTCGACGAGATGAAGCGTCATGCCGTGCTCGGATTTCAGATGCTTAAGGATGAGCCGAATATTCCCCTGCTCTCTGCCCACTGCGCGCTTCAGCATCACGAACGGCTCGACGGCAGCGGCTATCCCAGAGGGCTGAAGGGGCAGGATATTCATGAGTATGCCAGATGGATCGGACTGGTGGACGCCTATGATGCCATGACCACCCACCGGGTTTACCGACCGGCCATGCTGCCGCATCAGGTGATGGATATTCTGTATACGGAAGCCGGAACGAAATTCGATACGGCCAAGGTGGAGCTGTTCCGGGACAAGATTGCCATCTATCCCCTGGGGGTAACCGTGATTCTGAATACAGGAGAGTCGGGGATCGTGGTGGACCTTAACGCCTCTTATCCTCACCGGCCTGTGGTCAGAGTGCTTCAGAATGAAGCCGGGGAGGATTTGCCTGTCCCTTACGAGATAGATCTGTCCAAACGACTCAATATTCTGATCCGCGCGGTGAATGAATTTGAGGAAAGCATGTGATTCTAGGGGTGTCTGAAAACTCCGAGGGGAGCAGCTAATACCCGAATTTTCGTTTCTGGCAAGGCACTTTTGCGCAGGCGTACCGGGGACGCCCAAGCGAAAGTAACGCTAGCCCGGGGCGAAAAGGCGGTGAAAGATGCCCGCAAGCGAGTTGTCAGACACGCTCCGGCAAAATGACGGGTAAAAAATAAAATCAGCGACCGTGAATCCGTTCACTGTCGCTGATTTTATTAAATAGCTCTGCGGTGCATGCAGAGTAGAAAGCATGGGGCGGCACGTGAAGAGGAGGGGAATTGGCCATGGATAAGCCGGAACAACAGCTTGAACAAAGTGAGATCAGTCCCTCGTATGATCCGTGGGACCCGCTGCGCTCACTAGCCCGGTACGGCAAACATCAGTTGACCAGTGTGGAATTGACGGTAACCCACCTGTGCAATATGCGCTGCGAGCATTGCGCCGTGGGAGACGGGCTTGTACTTCAGGAAGGCTCCATGCTGCCGGTGCAGGATGTGATCAGGAGGCTCGAGGAAGTGGAGCATCTGGAAACGATCAGCATCACGGGAGGAGAGCCTACATATAGACTGGAGACAGTGCGCGGGATCATTATTCCACTGCTGCGCTATGCCAGGGAGCGGGGGATCCGCAGCCAATTGAATTCCAATATTACCTTGGATCTGGCCCGTTATGAAGAAATTGCTCCCTATCTGGATGTGATGCATATTTCTCATAATTATGTGGATGCGGAGCAATTTCATACTATCGGCTTCGCCAATTCGGACCGTCCCGCAGGTGCTGCGGCTGCAACGCGGCTGTATGAGCGCATGATGAATAACGCCGCTGCTCTAAGCCGCGGCGGATTGTTCATATCCGCGGAGTCCATGATCAATTACCGCACGCATAACCGGCTGGGAGATATTCATAAACTGGTGGCGGAGATCGGCTGCCGCCGTCATGAGATTCATCCCATGTATCCCAGCGCATGCGCCCAGCATTTGCCCGTTATTAGTCTTGGGCAGTTAAGAGAAGCTATTCATAAGCTGCTGGATGCAAGAGATCCTGCCTTGTGGATGCTGTTCGGAACGCTTCCGTTCTTTGGCTGCAGCACGGTTCCAGAGGACCGGGATTTAATCCGGCGGTTGAACGCTGAGCCTGCGGTGACGGTGCGCAATGATCCCGATGGACGCAACCGGCTCAATATCAGCATGTTCAGCGGGGATGTGCATGTAACCGACTTTGCCGATTTGCCGGCGCTGGGCAATATAAGAGCGGACCGTCTTGATGAGGTGTTCCGCAGCTGGCTTCATCATCCGCTTGCCCGCTCCGTCCATTGCCATTGTCCTTCCGCCGGTTGTTGCGGCCCGAATCTGCTGGTTAAGGATATGTATTACAGAGATACGGATTTTACCCGAAGGAAAGCCGATCTATAGAGAGAAAACTGCGCACAGGTTCACTGCCCGTTCGCGGCAAGCGCATTCTCATACAAGGGCAGACGCCTGACGGTATGCTTTAACGCCTGCGTTTTCCCGGAAATCGAACAATCATTCCACGCTTATACTTTTTTGGGATGTAAAAAAAGGAGAGCTTGATCATGTCGCATTTCGAATGGAACTTAATTATCTGGAATGTTCTGTTGGTGCTGGTATTGGTATTCTTGAACGGGTTCTTCGTCGCTGCCGAATTTGCACTGGTGAAAGTAAGATCCAGCCGCCTGCAAGAACTTGTAACTAACGGGAACAAGAAAGCGCAGCATGCGCTTCAGGTCACGCATAAGCTCGATGCATACCTGTCCGCCACCCAGTTGGGGATTACTCTTGCTTCTCTGGGTTTGGGCTGGGTGGGGGAGCCTGCCGTGTCCGAACTTATTGTGGAGCCTATCCTTGTTATGGCCGGGATGGAGCCTTCGGGAACGCTGGGGCATACGATTTCTTTCGCCGTGGCCTTCGCTTTGATTACCTTCCTCCACATTGTTCTCGGCGAGCTTGCCCCCAAGTCGCTGGCTATCCAGAAATCGGAGGCGACCTCCATGTGGTTGGCTATGCCACTGCTGTTCTTCTACAAGCTGTTTATGCCGGCCATCTGGCTGTTGAACGGTGCGGCCAACAAATTGTTGAGCCTATTCGGCATTGAGCCGGCATCCGAGCATGAAGCGGCCCATACCGAGGAGGAAATCCGCATTCTGATGGATCAAAGCGCCAAGAGCGGCCATATCGACAAGGACGAGATGACGCTGTTCGACAATGTTTTTAATTTTTCGGAAAGGATTGCCCGGGAAATCATGCTGCCGCGGATGGATATGGATGTGCTGTATACGAATGTGTCTTTTGCCGAGAATCTGAGGCTGGTGCATGCGACCAAGCACACCCGCTATCCTGTGGCGCTGGAGGATAAAGACCGTATTATCGGGTTTGTACATATTACGGACTTATTGACTTCCGATCCGGATGAGGTCAGGGAGCTGGAGGACTATATCCGGCCTATTCTGACTGTTCCTGAGTCTATGGAGCTGTCTCATGTGCTGAGGCTGATGCAGAAGCGTCATTCCCAGAT
Organism: Paenibacillaceae bacterium; assembly: GCA_029256185.1. Taxonomy (GTDB): domain Bacteria; phylum Bacillota; class Bacilli; order Paenibacillales; family NBRC-103111; genus Paenibacillus_AR. Next base: position 829 of record JAQSYI010000014.1, on the reverse strand, counting down.
TGCGGTGGTTATCGATGAGTACGGCGGTACCGCCGGATTGTTGACAGCCGAGGATATATTGGAAGAGATTGTCGGAGAAATTACCGATGAGTTTGATGGGGATGAGCGGCCCATGGTGGAGGTTAAGGAGCATCTTATTTCTGTTGACGGGCGGGTGCTGCTGGAGGATCTGGGGGATATGCTTAATCTTGAACTGGTCGATGAGGAAGTGGACTCCATTGGCGGTTGGCTGATTAAGCAGTTGGAGGGCATGCCCGTTGCCGGCCAGAAATTCAGGAAGGAACATGTTATCTTCGAGGTGGCCGAAGTGGAAAGGTACAGAATCTTGAGAATTAATGTAATTCGTATGGAGGAAGAGACGGGGCTTGGAGAGGGAGAGGTGTAGTACAACGTCTCGTAAATTCGTTCCTCATTCTTGAGGCCGGTCCTTCCCGGCTTGCAACGGACCTGAGAGACGCTAATCGGGGGAAAAACGGGGGTTAGCGCGGCTAACGGACTGGAAAGACCTTATCCGGGCCAATATCCCTCCGGATGGGGGCAAAGTAGTCCAATAAGAGCGTTCGTGTCCGTTACAATTCCAAACCCCCGGTTTTTGACCGAATAAGGGCGCCCAGGTCCGTTACAGCCTGGGGCGTGTCTGAACACCCGCTTGAGGGCATCTTTTCACTGCCCTTTCACCCCGAGCTATCGTTACTTTCGCTTAACTTACCCCGGTACGCCTGCCCGAAAGGGCCTGGTCAGAAACGATCATCTGGGAATTATCTCCTCCCCTTAGAGGTTCAGATACGCCCTAAAGCGGTGACTCTTCTTCGCCAAACTGCTCCCATAG
>JAQSYI010000013.1 GCA_029256185.1 Paenibacillaceae bacterium | reverse complement strand
GTGATCACCGTGTAGAGCAATAAGATTCCAGGCTTCACCTGTCCGTGATTCATCCCCTCCCTGCAGAGGAAGGGGACTTCTCTCGGAATGCTGTTAAATTCTAATGTTGATATTTGACCATAAGAAAACCGTCTTCGTCAGAAAAGCGGTTTATTGCTATCGTTTTCGTTAGATAAATAACGGAAATCGGTTTTTCATGTTATTAGGGTTTTAATGTTCTGAAACACGCTAAACAAACGGATCTGTGTTTCCTTGAAGAGTTCGTCATTTTTTTTAGTTGCCTCTTCTTCACCAAACTCCCGATTTTCTATATATTTTGTGTATCTTAGTTCAATTTGAATTGCTTCCACACTGTTCAAAGAACCATATTTCGAAACAATATAGCCGCCTGAAAGTCCTTTTTCATCCACGCTGACCGTAAATCCCTCTTCAACGAAAGCACTTCGAACAGCTTCCAAAAACTCACTGGAACAACTCTTCCCTTGACATGTACCTAAAACAACATCCTTAGCCGACTGGATATAAAAGCTATGCAAGTCAACTAAAAACACTTTACGATTCACTGCCAAAGAAGCATTTATCTCTTCCGATAGCCTATAGTGGTAAGGTACATAGATGTTTTCAATTCTATTCATAATGGTGTCTTCAGACAGCGGTATGTCGTAAATGTCTCTTCCAAAAGTGGTTTTTTGATAAACTAACGACTTGGTATAGTCCTCACTTTGATTCTTAAGTCTTATATTTCTGTTAACATCGATTACATATCGGCTGTAATTAGCCGATACCGTTGTAATATTTAATCCCTCCAGAAAGCTATAAAGTTCGTTTAGAAGCCAATCATTGTTTGGCAGGACTATATCAGGCTTCATACTTTTTATCATTTCAGTTGTGATTTGAGATGAACCGTGTGGAATGCTCGCTATTATCGCAGAAATCGGGTTACTTCGTTTCACTTCCAATGAATGCACAAAAGCACACTCCTTCGACCAGAATTAAAATCCATATGGTCTAAAATAATTCCTCCGCAGACACCTATCCTTACTCTAACATTCTTGATGAATTGTCAGTATCCTGCCAGTTAACTTAACAAGAATAAGCAGAAAGCCGAAGTTTGGTGTTCGTGTCGGTCACAGTAAACAGGCACGATTTGACGACAGGACTTACAACGGTAACATTGACGGTTACCTCTCCAGTGCGTGTTTTTACAGCGTACTTTCCAAATCGCACGACAGAATGGTTTTTGCAATGCGGGCAAACAAGCCCGTCTTTATGCTTCTGCTCTTGAATTTCATCAATCGCTCGAACAGGAACCGCAACTCCCTTGGTTCGTGACTGCAAAAAGTAGATAAGCTCTCGCTTACCGTTTTCATCTAACGTATCAGCAAGCTTTTTCAATTCCTTTAAATCCATGGGCAAATCATCTCCAAACATTGATATTGCCCTTATTATAGAACACTCGTTCGCAATCATCAAATATCAACAACAAAGTTTAACATAGCCAATATTTAAAAAAACTGGCCGGTCCATTGACCGCCAGTTTTTTCGTAAACAGAAAGGTTTTTTCGTAAACAGAAGGTCTTGCATCGCACAAGCTTCCCACCAGGAAGCTGTCAGATGTCAGATGTCAGCTGTCAGCTGTCAGATTTTCGTGCTGCCGCTTGGCGGGATACTCCCCCATCTGCTGTCATCTCCGGGATGCATCTGGACCCGCCCCGGCTCTCAATACCAAGATGCACCTGTTGCCAGATTAGCTCTTAGAGCCAAGATGCACCGTTACCTTGTATTCCTTGCCATCCTCATACGGCAGAACGGAGCCGGACCATTCCTGTCCGTCCACCTCCTGCTTCACAACTCCCTTGTCCACGCCATGCGGATTTACCACCGTGATCCGGTAGCGGGCGTTGCGGAAGCGGCGTTCCACGGTGAATTCCGGCCAGGCTTGGGGAATGCAGGGATCGACGACCAGCCCCCGGGCGGTAGCTCTCATGCCCAGAACGTATTCCAGTGTGGTCCACAGCATCCAGCCTACGGTCCCGGTGGAATGATGGTGGCTGGACTGCCCATAGTTGGGAGAGTCCTCCAGGCCGAAATAGAAATTCGGCACGAATGTAGGCACCTGTTGGTTGACCGCCGGAGGATTGTCCGGGTTGGTAGGCAGGGTCCTGCGGATGGTCTCCAGCGCCTGTTGGCCCCTGCCCGCCACACAGTCGGCGAAGGCCTTGAACATGGAGGCATGGCAGTACACCGAGCCGTTCTCGGTTGTGCCGGCCAGCTTGATGCTGATCCGGCCCCACTTGGGATTCCATTGCCCGAAGGCCGGCTCCAGCAGCTTGGGACCAAACGGCGTATCCAGGCTGTCGATGGCAGCCAGACATTGGATAAGCCGCTCTCCCTGGGCAATGCCGCTCATTACCGCCCAGGTCTGGGTATTCAGGAACAGCTTGCCCTCCTCATCCTTGGCCGTGCCGAAGGCATCACCAAAGTCATCGAAGCCTGCCACATACCAGGCTCCGTCCCAGCAGGTATCGTTAACGGCTGTCTCCAACTTCCCGGCTGCGGCCTCAAGGCTTGCTGCATGGTCCTCATCCCCTCGCATGCGGCAGAATGGAATAATGGACCGGATTGCATAGACCAGCGCCATGGTGCTCCACGCCGATTCTCCCCGGCCCAGACGCCCCGGCCCGTTAATGGGATCGTTCCAGTCCCCGTCGCCCATCAGACACAAGCCATGCGCCCCTGTAGCGTGGGACATGTAATCTACAGCCAACAGCAGATGCTCGTATACAGAAGCGGTTTCATCCGTATCCTTGTACTTCAGTTGGCGGTCGAGAATATCCAGGCTTCCGCTCTGATTGATCAGCGAAGCAAAGCAGATCAGCAGCCAGATCGGTCCATCCGTATGGTTCAGGAGGCACAGATTCTTGGGCGGCGAGCCGTCTGTCATGATCCATTGCTTGATGAAGCCGTTACGCTGCTGTCCCTTCAGAACGGACATCATATATTCCGCGGCTCCGGGGGCGTCAACCAGGGCATAGCCCAGCGCATCCTGCAGCTGGTTGCGGATGGGACAATAATTGGACATCCGGTTGGTCCGGGTCTGGAGCACAATCTGCTTCTTCAGCCAGTAGTTCATGAAGGAGTCCACATCCGCATCCGGGGTGTTCACCATGAATGCGCTGCATCTCTCCTCCCACAGCAGCTCCACCTCCTGCAGCAGGCGGTCATAGCCCTTGGCGGTGAGCGCCTTCCTGCTTTGTACGATGTCCGCCACGGAATTGGCGCAGCCGACCACATATCTGGTCACCGCCTCTTCTCCCGGTTCAAGAGAGATGATATGTTGCAGGGCCCCTACGGGGTTTTCCGCTTCGGCGATCTTATTGGAGCATCGGCCGTTCTCAAGGGCAGCCGGCAGCTCACGGATATCGTCCCCGCCGAAGAAGCGCCTTTGGCTGGCATCCCACGAATCTATCTTTCTATCGGCATAGACATATACCCAATTGGTGTGATCATGGCATTTTTCCTTATCGTTGTAGGTGACATGATAGGGGAAGGAAAAGCTGGCCAGGACGTGCGCCTCTTCATCATAACCGCATTTGCTGCCCATCACGCCGCCGTTCTCCAGGGAAAAGACGGAGAATAGGGACACGCTCCGCGGCTTTCCGCTTTTGTTCAGCAGCGTCACCGTCCAGATTTCCTGCTGACCCTCCGTTGGCACGAACACATGCACAACCGTCTCCATGCCCTGGTAGAGAGAGCGGATTTCCGTGTATCCAAGAGAATGGGTGCAAGAGTAAGCCTCCATCTCTGTCCGCAGAGGCTGGTAGGCCGGGCACCATACTTCGCCGTTCTCGTGATCCTTCAGATAAAAATAACGGAAGCCCCTGGTGAAGGTCCGGTTGGCCGGGCGGAACGCCACGCTGCTGCCCTGTCCTGTTTCCCCCGCTTCCATATAGTACGTGTCATTGAACAAATAATTGAACCATCTGGCAGGCGTGCGGGGAGTTGTGATCACATATCTCCTGCCGCTCTCCTCAAAATATCCGTATTGCTTCATGCTGTTCAATCTGCAGTCTCCCTTCTATCCGAATATCCCCTTGTTCTTCTCCCGGTACTGTCCCGGCGTCATGGACTCCATCTTGCGGAAGTAGCGGATAAAATTGGCGGGGTTATTATATTTTAATTTCTCGGCAATATCGGTGATGGTCAGATCCGTCTCCTTCAGCCACCGCTTCGCCACCTCCAGGCGGTACTGGGCCAGATAATCGGCGAAGGTAACCCCCGTCTCCTGCCTGAACACGCGGCTGATATACTGGGGATGGTAGTTGATCCGGGCCGAGCACTTCTCCAGCGTCAGATCCGTATCGAAGGCTTCCTCAATCAGACGCTTGACCTCCTGAGAGATCGTGGTGAATTGGGCTTGCCTCCGTTTTTCCAGAAGAGCAATTCCAGGAGAGATAATAAGATCATTGAACCAAATCTCAATTTCCCTGCCGGTATGCAGCTTCAGAAGATCCTCAAACAGGGAGCCTTCTTCCGTATTGAGCAAGTGAAGGGATACGCCTGCATCTTGCAGAAGCTTGGTCAAGTCCATCAGCAGCCGGAACAGCGCCAGCTGATAGTCATTATGATCGTAATCCTGTCCTGACAACTCGGACATGACCGCCGCCAGAGCAGCCCTGGCAGCGTCAGAGTCCAGCGCCTTGATCGCTTCCAGCAGCTTCTCTCCCAGTTCTCTGGGGTAGATCACCTCTTTGCCCTTGTCCGGCTGCACGTCTTCAATGAACAGAACAGCCTCTTCCCCCAGCCGGGCCCGGTACTTCAGGGCGTTCCGGCTTTCTTCATACCCTCTTGCCGCTTCGGTCCACTCCATGAAGGATCTGCTTATTCCAACGCTTGTTTCCAACTGGAGGTATTGCTTGACCGAGGCTTGCACCCGGCTCGCCAGATTGAATACCGATTCCTTGAATACTTCCTCGGATTGGACGGCGGTGCCGGTCAGAATAACCACGGATTCCTGAATGACGACCGGCGCCAGCCGTTTCCCGTCGGGAACAATCTCCGCCGCGATATTGCCTATGGCGAATAACAGCAAATCCCGGTCGTTCTCCGTAAACCTGTTGTTGTCCAGCCTGTCGATCTCAAACAGCAGTACACGCATCAAGCTCCATTGCTCCACGTGGGCGTACCCGTAATAGGGCAGCCGCTCCCGGATTTCCTGCCCCTTCGCTTCACCTAACATCAGCTTGCGGACCAGCAGCTCTGTAAGCTGGTTCTTCTGGCCCTGCATCTCGAAGCGGAGCCGCGACTGGTCGCTTAATATCCCTTGCACCCGCTCGGAGATGGCGCTGAATTCATCCTTTTTCTTGTCCTGGCCTTCCTTGCCGTCCAGAAGCGCCCGGTAAATCCTGCCCACGGGACTGTACATCCGCCGCGAACCGATAAGAGCCACGATCACTGTTGCTGCAAGCACAACCAGGCTGACCAGGACGGATGTCAGACCGATCGAGGCAGCTTGACGGGTAATAGTCTTGGTGGGCACAGCAGATACATAAGTCCAGCCGTTATAGGAGGATTTGCGGAAAGAAACGGACAGCTTCTCCCCGCCTTCCTCGGCGTCAATCCCTCCCGTAGCATCGGACGCTTGCCGGATTTGCCCGATATAAGCATCCGTTGCAATCTGGCCGACCCGGGAATGATCCGTATCGGCGATAACCCTGTTCTCCGCATCCAGAATATAGATGCTTCCTGCCGGGGGCTCGCTGTCGATCAGTTGGTTCAACTGCTGGGCAGACATCACAACGCAGATCAGCCCCCGGGGATTGGGGGAATTGATCGGCCATTTCTTGATGCTTACTACGGCATTGCGCAGATTCACAGTCCCGCTCTCACTCTGAAATTGGGCGGATTGGCCGCTGACCCATACGGACCCCTGGCGAATCCCGGTATATCCGCGCACCATCGTTTTAAGAGCAGGATCATTGTATTCGTTTAAGCCCGCATTCGTAATCAGCCAATCCTGGTCCAGGCTATAAAGATAAACATCCTTGATACCTAATTCAAAAGTCTGAATAGAGGCCAGGATGTCATACACATCTTCAATGATCTCACGGTGCTGCGTCCCCAGTTGGAGAGGGAAAGCATTGCTAACTACCGGAACGCTTAACACCTGGGAGGTGGAGTAATCGATCATCTTCAAGGTCTGCTCCACCCGCAGCTGGCTTTGGCGGAGCACCTGCGCATTGCTCTCCTCCACCTGGTCAAGTGCTGATTGAGAGGAGTAGTGATAGGAATACCAGCCCAGCGTAAGAACCGGAAAGGTCCCGACTAAAATTGTAAGAAGCACTAATTTTAATAAATAGCTGGATGTACGCATTCTATCACTACCCCCGGCACGTTATTTGGTGCCTTTCATTATATCACCGTTTATTTCTTGCTGTTGTTGTAAGCGGCGGTATATTCCTCGATAATTTTGTCGCCGCCGTCCTTGCGCCATTTTTCCACAGCGCTGTTAAATCCGGCTTCATCGATTTCACCCATGATGAACTTGATGCGGGCGTCCTCAATAATCTTGTTAAGCTCCGAGCCCTTCTCGCTGTAGGTGTCGGATACAAAGGACTGCAGCGGGTTGGCAACCGCGATCCCCGCGTTCTTGTTGTACATTTCACTGCGCAGGTGAACCAGCGGTCCGCCGTAAGTGACAACCTTGTCTCTCAGGACAGCCAATTGGGAGGAATCGCCCATGCCGTATTCCACCAGCAGCTTGGAGTCGGTGGTCTTGACATATTGGCCGTTCTCAATCTTGAACTGGCGTCCTTCCAGACCGTTAACCACCATATTCTGCATATCCTCGTCGCACAGCTTGTCGAAGAAGTTCAGCGCCGCCTTCAGGTCGGCTTCGGTCTTAACAGAGGTTTTCGGAATCATGAAGGTCCCGTAGGAGCCGGCTCCGCCTGCAGCACGCAAGCCTGCCGGTCCTTCCAGCGCGTTGGTCATGGTAATGGTCCCTGTAGGCACAACCTTCTTGACTGATTCCTCAATTCCCTGGGCATCATTCATATTGGCAACCCATGCGCCGGCCTTGTTGCTGTTGATCAGCTGCTTGCCGTCCTTCACAACCGCGAAATCCAGATTAATCAGCTTCTCGGAATAAAGCTTCTTGTAGAATTTCATCGTTTCCATATAAGCCGGGGACAGATGAGCCGGGCTTGCCTTGCCGTCCTTCATCTCCCAGTCGGCAGGACCGCCGTGCCATACCAGCATGGATCTCCAGCTTCCGGAAACCTGGGACTCGGCCATACCCATTGTATCGGCCTTGCCGTTCTTGTCGGGATCATTATTTACAAAGGCCTTCAGCACGTTGTAGAAATCGTCAATGGTCTTGGGCACCTGCAACCCTACATTATCCAGCCAATCCTTGCGGAGCATGACACCGTCCCGGGCCAGATCGCGCTCCCGGTAGATTCCGTATACTTTCCCGTCAATGGAAATGGCATCCAGGGCGATATCATTCATTTTGCTCAGATTCGGGTAATCCTTGAGGTACGGCCCAAGCTCCCAGAACATGCCGGAGCGGACAGCGTTCACAATGTACGGCAGCTTTTGGTCCAGAACCAGAATAGCGTTCGGCAGCTCACCGGAGGCCACAGTAGCACTGAGCTTGTCGGAATAGGTAGAGGACGGCACCCAGGTCAAGGTAAGCTTGGTATTGGTGCGCTCCTCCAGCTTCTTGAAAATCTCGCCATTGGTGTCCAGATACTCCGGATTATAGCTGGTCAGCATAAGGGACATTTTGTATGGTGCCTTGGGTGCCTCGCTGGAAGCGCCGGGCGCCTTGCTGGCCGCCGGGGATGCATCCTGCTCCTTATCCCCGCCGCAGCCTGCCAATGCTCCTGCCGCAATCGCCACTGCCCCCATTACCGCTGCAGACTTGCGCCAAACTTTTTTGTTATTGTTCCCCATAAAGTCTGATCCTCCCTTTATTTTGTTCTATTGGTAATTATATATGATTGGTGTTGTATCAAGGCTTTAGCCCTTTACAGACCCCAACAATACCCCTTTGGCAAAATGCTTCTGCAAGAATGGATACACGATGAGAATCGGAATGGTGGAAACCACGATTACGGCCATTTTCACCGATTGATCCGGAGGGACAAAGTCGCTTTCGAAAGCGGTGGTGTCTCCCAGGCTGCCGCCTTGCGACAGCATGACAATCTGTCTCAGCAGCACCTGAATCGGCCATTTGGTAGAATCGTTGATGTAGAGCACAGCGTTGAAGAAGGTGTTCCAATGTCCTACCGCATAGAACAGAGAGAAGGTGGCGAGCACCGGCAGCGACAGCGGCAGCACGATCTTGAACAGGATGCCAGGGTCGCTGGCTCCATCGATCTTGGCCGATTCCTCCAGTCCTTCGGGAAGCTGCTGGAAGAAGCTGCGGACAATAATCAGGTTAAAGGCGTTAATGGCCCCGGGCAGCAGCAGCGACCAGTAGGTATCGATCATATGCAATTCTTTTACCACCAGGAAGGTAGGAATCATCCCGCCGCTGAACAGCATAGTGAAAATGACCATCAGCTGAACCGGCTTGCGGTAGTCCATATCCCTTCTTGAGAGGGGATAAGCCATCAGACAGGTCAGTGTAATGTTAATGAGCGTGCCCACTATCGTGATGAATATGGTGACCAGAAGACTGGTGACCAGAGTGCTGGTAGAGAAAATAAACTCGTAAGCGCTAAGTGAGAATTCCGTGGGAAACAGGATGAAGCCCTTTTCCGCCAACTCCTTCTGCGTAGCGAATGAGCCTGCTATGACATAGAGAAACGGAACTACTGTGACCAGGGCAATCAAGCCGAGAAATAGGATATTGGCGGTGTCGAATATTTTGTTGCCCAGTGAACGGTCCTGTATCATGAGACTGCCTCCTTAGAGTTTTTGCGCAAGCATTAACTGGCTTCGAAAGCATATGCTGAGTTTTTGCGCAAGCATTAGCTGGCTTCGAAAGCATTAAACTATGCCTTCCTCGCCAAACTTCTTGGCCAGGGCATTGGATGCGAATACGAGAACCAGACCCACGACAGACTTGAACAATCCCACCGCGGTGCTAAAACTGTATTGTCCCTGGGTAATCCCCACCGAATAGACATAGGTGTCAAACACCTCGCCGACCTCCCGGTTGATGGAGTTCAGCATCAGCCAGATTTGCTCGAAGCCGGTATCCAGGAAGTTGCCCAGACGCAAAATCAGCAGAATGATAATAGTCGGTTTAATGGCGGGCAGCGTAATATGCCATAGCTGGCGGAAGCGGTTGGCTCCGTCCATTCTGGCGGCTTCGTACAACTGCGTGTCCACCCCTGCCAAGGCGGCAAGGAAAATGATCGTGCCCCAGCCCGTTTCCTTCCAGATGACCTCTCCGGTAATAAAGGTCCGGAACCAGCCCGGCGCCATCAGAAACTGGATTTTCTCCCCGCCCATGGCGGCAATCGCTTCATTGACAATACCGCCTTCTGTGGTGAAGAACAGATAGGCTATGGACACAATGACCACCCAAGACATGAAGTGAGGGATATAGATCATGGTTTGAATAAAGCGTTTGTAGCCTTCTTTTCTAAGCTCGTTCAACAGCAAGGAGATGATAATCGGCAAAGGAAAGAAGAAGACGATATTATAAATAGCCAGTATGAAGGTGTTTTTCAGCAGCATCCCAAACAGCGGATCTCCGAAAAAACGGGCGAAATGCTTCATGCCTACCCAATCACTCTTAAGAAAGCCGAGGAACGGCTGATAATTCTTGAAGGCCAGCATTACCCCGTACATAGGAACATACTTGAAAATAATAAAATACAGGATACCCGGCAGCATCATCGCATACAGCCAACGGTTGCGGACAAGCCGCTTCAGCTTCTGGCGGCGGTATACCTTGCGTAATGGGATTGCTGGTACAACAGCTTCAGTACTCATAAGGTGTCTCCCTTTCTCTTTAAGTCATGCATGCAGTAGTGGTTTTTAGCTTGTGTCTGGTTCTCCCCTGTGATACATCTGCATCTTAAGGCGGCGGGAGTATTGCCGTCCATAGTCATTCCCCTACGACATCGGAACCCCGCGGCCGGAGCGGGTCCGCAGCATCCCGGCATTCATTTCGCAACATGGTGTTGTCATTGTTTGATTTGCCGTCCGGGCAGCGGATCATGCACAATGGTCCATAGTTGTTCAATGGTGCCCACGCGGCATGTAAGTCTGAGGCTTTGAGCAAGGGCTCTCCCTCCCTTTCTCTCAGGCTTCTATAATCGTGTATATGAAGAAAAAAACCTGCACAATGTGTGCAGGCTTCAAGGCTTTATGTGGATGGCGCTTGCTTCCTATGGGTTACCAACTGAATTTGTTTACTTCTGCACGCATGATCTCTGCGGAGGCCTCCAGTTGCCGGGCCAGGTGATTAAGCTGCTCCATGGAGGCTGTCTGTTGTTCTACAGAAGCGGACACCTCTTGTGTTCCTGCCGCGGTCATCTGACATATGGCTTGAAGCTCGGAGGTGTTGGAGCCGATCTTGTTCTTCCCTTCCGTCATGGCTTTAACGGATTGAATCACCTGGCTGATGCCTGCCATATGGCTATGCACCGCCTCGTTAATGGCATCGAAACTCTGATTGGTTTCTCTGACCGCCGTCTCCTGGTCCGACATAGCGGCGCCGGCCTGCTCCGTCAGGGAGGCCGCTTGCAGCATGTCGCGGCGGGTATTGTCCACCAGCTCTCTGATTTCCGCAAGCGCTTGATCCGAATGGGCGGCCAGCTTGCGGATTTCACCCGCAACGACGCCAAACCCTCTGCCATGCTCCCCGGCGCGTGCCGCCTCGATGGCAGCGTTAAGGGCCAGCAGATTGGTCTGCCGCGTAATCTCGGCGATAACCGCAACAAAGCTGCCGATCTGCTCCGAGGACTTGTCCAGAGATGCAATGGCAGTTGAGACAGATTCCGTTGCCTCTGCACTCCGCTGTGTCTGCATGGAGAGGCGCTCCAGCTTCGCAGCGCTAACGCCAGCGATCTCGATCATGCCGGCTGACAGCAGCTCCATCTGAACGGCCTCCTGCTCTACCTTCTCAATATGAGTGGACAGGTCAGTAACAATCTCCGCATTCTGGTCCACAATCACAGCCTGTGAGCTTGCGCCCACCGCAATCTCCTGCATGGTTACGGCAACCTGGCCGGCGGAGGCCGCATTCTCGTTCGCTCCGATCATGAGCACCTGGGAGGACTCTGCCAGCTTGTCTGAGGTTTCGCCGATTTGTGCCATCAGCTTTCCGGTTTGCTCCGCCATGATATCGAAGGACTGGGCGAGTTGCCCGATTTCATTACGCTTTGTGACACCGGAACGGACCGACAGCTTCCCCTCCTGAAATTCTTTCATCGCCCCCTGCATCCTCCGGACTGGACGGATGATGCTATGCGTCAGCGGCCAGGAAATAATACCCGCGACAACCAGCACAATAATCAGACTAATCAGGCTGGGATTCATCATAGCCCCTGCAGTTTCTTCGAATTCGCTGATTAACACCGTTCCCGTGATCTTCCAGCCTGTCTTTTCATTAGTGACAAAGCTTAAGGCCTTCTTCTGCCCCTCGTAAGTGTGGGTAAAGGAACCGGAAGCTCCCTCCCGGGCCATCTCCTGCACGAAGGCCTCTGTACTTAGATCGGAGCCGATTTCTTCGCGGTCCTTATGGGAAATAACCTTGTTATCGGCATCCAGAACAAATACATATCCGGAGGAGCCGATCCGGATCCCATCCAGAAGCTCGGCGATAGAATCAATGGTCAGATCAGCACCCACCACGCCCACCGGCTTGCCGTCTTGAATGACCGCCTGGGCAACGGTCAGCACCAGAGACTTGGTGGCCGTATCAATATAAGGCTCCAGCCATACCGGCTTGTCCGGCTGGGCCATCGCTTTCTTGTACCATTCCCGTGAAGTAGGGTCAAAATCTGCCGGGAGTTCTGCCGGCGGTTCAACCAGCATCTCCTTGGCAAGAGTAGCTCCGTATACATTTACCAATTGATGGTCAGCCTTCAGGGCTTCCTGAAAAACGTCCTGCAGGGCTGGCAGTGATGCTTTCCCCTTCACGCTTTGGGAGCCCTCCGCCAGGGTGATGCCCACGTGGTCGTTGGCCGCCAGAGTGGTTACCAGCCGCTCATGCTCCTTCAGATACATATCCAAGTTCTGATTGGCCATCTGGAGAGTGGACATGCTGCCGTCCATCTGAGCTTCTACAGTCATATTTACGGTAAAGCGGTAGTTCAGGTATGTAATCAAACCGCTCGCTGCAATGATCAAGGCCAGAAACGGCAGCAAGATTTGCAGGCGAAGACTCCTTCTCATGCTATTTCCTCCGTCTATCCAATAATTTCAACACCCTCCAGTTTATCATATTTGCATTCGACAAGATACGTCATGAAGCTGCCATTTATTCCAATCCGTTAATTTCCTCCAACGTGGGCATTCCTGCTTGGGCGCCGAACCGGGTAACGGAGAGCGAGGCGGATTTGATAGCGAATTGCACCGCATCTCTTATCTGAGCTCCACCGGCGAGAGCTACGCAGAACGCTGCGTTGAAGGCGTCCCCCGCTCCTGTTGTATCTACAACTTCCACCTTGGGCGCGGCAATGGTGCACAGCTGACCGTCTTGCAGAAACGAAGTGCCTTTTTCGCCGCGGGTCACCAACAGCCGGGGGCCGGAGTGCTCCCAATTCTTCATCCCGTCCAGAAGTTCTGTCTCATTCTGGTACGTCCTGCCGCTTAGCAGCTCGAATTCCGTTTCATTCGGAGTGATATAATCCACCAGCCGCAATATTTCCCGGGACAAGGGGACTGCAGGCGCCGGATTCAGCACGGTTGTGACACCTGCTTCCTTGGCAATTGTCAGTGCGGCGGTAACCGCGGGGAGCGGAATCTCCAACTGGGTAAGCAGGATATCGGCTTCGCCGATCAGCTTGGCATGGCTCATGACCAATTCGGGAGTCATATGCCCGTTGGCTCCTGCGACAATCACGATGCAATTGTCCTCGGGCGTATGCATAATCGTAGCCGTTCCTGTGGAACAACCTTCGATAACGGCAATTGACCGGGTATGAATGGAGTGGCTCTCCATCTGCTTCAGCATTACCGTTCCGAAGCTGTCTTGGCCGACTGCCCCGATCATGGATACCTCCGCTCCCAGCTTGGCGCAGCCTACTGCCTGGTTGGCCCCTTTACCGCCGGGAATCTGATGCAGCTCCTCGCCTTGCACCGTCTCGCCCACCTTGGGCATCCGCTTCATGGAGACCACCAAATCCATATTCAAGCTTCCTGCAACTGCAATCTTTGCTAATCTCATGGGATTGCCCCCTTATTAGTTAATTGAAGAATTCTTCTCCTGCATTCCTCAATATTATAGCGCTCCTCTTTCAAGACGGCTAACTATTGGCTGAAGGATAGCCATTTGATATAAAAAAAGCCGCCTAATTAAGAAAAACCTGGGGGAAAATCAATTCCCGATAGTTGCAAACCGTGACTCCCCTGCTCCGCCTGTTCTTCATGCCTGAACTGGACCTTCACGAAAAACATCAATGCTACCCCCGATGCAGATTGTTCTTTTTGCCGCCACAGAAAAAAAGTCGGGCAGAAAAGATTCTCTGCCCAACCTGTTCCTCGTTGTATGTCACGTTCCACACCGGGATGTTTGATTGCCAGTTGCCAAGATGTCTGCTGTTGCGGCAGTGTCCGTCACTGCCCTTATACGATCAGATGCAAGTGAATTGATCAATAAACCGGGTATCCAGGCCAAAGTAAACCCAGTTAAAGCCGGTCCAGCGGAAGCCTGCCACGGAGTTGCGCCCCACAAAGGTGAGGTATGCCCAGTAGGCGTCTCCATTGCTCTGCCAAATGTAGACATAGCGGAAGCGGCAGCCGACGATCGCGCCGGGATTGATGGCCTGGACGGAGAAGCCTGGGCCAGTGCCCGGCTTAGGCGGGATGTAGCTTGGGGGAGGACCACCGGGAGCGCCTTGGCCGCCAGGCCCCGGGATGCCCGGCCCGGGGAATGGTCCGGGACCACCAGGTCCTCCCGGGCCCGGAAACGGACCGGGGCCGCCGGGACCCGGGAACGGTCCCCCTCCGGGAAATCCCGGGCCGCCTGGGCCTCCCGGAAAACCCATTAAGCCGCCCAGTATATTTTGCATTGGATTTTGACGGTACATGATCATCTTCCTTCCTGTGCTTTTGACTGACTTCAACACAGTATATGTAGACGATGACCTATGGGCTGGGCGGATGTCACTGGATCGCAAAAAAATATCCGCTCCTGTCCTGGAGCATGTTCTCAAACCATCCAACGGCTGTATGCAAAAATCATATACAGGTGACGGAACCAGGCCTCTTGCTCCGTTCTATGCGAAATTTCATACTGAATGGCCTTCCCAGCGGCCGCGCCAACCCATTCTATACGAAATTTCATACTGAATGGCCTTCTCAGCGACCGCGCCGGCCTATTCTATGCGAAATTTCATACAGCCCCCCCACTGTACACGGCTGTGCTGGTTCATTGCTTCATCTATCCCATCCTTTTATATCTAAAATTAGGGTATTAAATACAAAAAATGAGAACCCCTGGAGCGGCATCTGACAGGCATCTGTTACACATTCTTATAGTTTGCAAACACGCCATAATGCGTCCTGGTCATTGCAATAGTTCCCGCTTTATTGCATCCAGAATGGAGGAGGCGGCCTTTCTTGGCGAGAAGAGATTGTGAGTCAATCCCACTGCCAGCCGGTTCTCCGGATCAGCGAAGCCGATCGAGCCGCCGTAACCTTCATGTCCGAATACCGAAAGCCGCGGTTCCATAACCGTACCCGACCCTCCAAGCTGATACCCCATACCCATAGGCAATGGCGAAGCGCCGCCAAGCCTGAGAGGCTCGGTCGCTATCTTCACCCGTGCCGGAGAGAGCAATTGCACCCCCTCCACCCCTCCCGGAAGCAAAGCGGCGTAATGACGTGCAAGCGCTTTGGCGGACATGATGCCGGTTCCCGAGGGAAGGCATACACGCCGTGCCTCCGGTCGGTTCATTATCGCATGGGGCGGCCAGACCCAGGCAGGCATGGATAGAAGCTGCCTCTCATCCCCCGGCGGCCTGGCCTCCGGCTCCTCCAGCTCAGCCACCCGGGGTTCAAGCTCCTCCGGCAGCCCTATATACATATCCCGTATGCCCAGGGGGCGGCATATTTCTTCCTCCATGATGCGGGAGAAGGACCTCCCGTCCACACGCTGCGCAATTTCGCCGATAATCCAGCCGAAGGTGACCGCATGATACTCCATCCTCTCTCCCGGAGGAGATACCGGAACAAGCTCCGCTATTTTGCTGCACATACCGTCCCAATCAGCCAATGCCTCCAGTTCCGTCTCTGCGGGATGCTGGGGGATTCCCGCAGTATGATTCAGGGCATGCCTGATGGTTGCCCTTTCCTTCCCGTTCACGCCAAACTCGGGCCAAATCTCGCCTATCCTCATATCGTAATCCAGCTTGCCCTGCTCCGCCAAAATATGAATCACCGTGGCGGCCACTCCCTTGGTTGCCGAGAAGACGGGGAACAGCGTAGCTCCATCCACCGCCCTTCCCGTACAACGGTCAGCAATGCCCGCCCAGGCATCCACGACCAGTTCTCCCCGGTGATAGGCGGCAACCTGGATGCCCAACTCCTGTCCCTTCTCCACTGCTTGATTCAGTATGGTCTCAATGGTCTGTTGGATCTCTTTCATCCTGTTCAACTCCTCCGTCTCCCTATCCTTGTCTTTATTATTCCTTCCATATCGAGTTCAGGTAAGCATCCGTCGGCATGGGCGGCATTGCCGGATTGGTGGAGGACAAACCGGGGTCCACCGTCCATGAACCGCTCGCCGGCTGCTGTGAAGCCTGATACACATAGCTTGTTCTTGTATTGGCCACGGATGACCAGGATTGAGAGCCCATACCGCCTATGAACACCGAGTCAACCGCAACGAAGTTTGTTCCTCCGCCATTGAAGGCCGCTGTACCGGCTTCTGTCGATCCCCCAGGAAGAAAGGGATACCGGCTTCTCGCCACGCTCCCGCCCACAATGTAGCTGTGGTCAATAGTCAGCCCGTTCAGGCTGCCGGTCTGGATCGCGCAATTGTTGCTGGAAAAAATCGCGGCATCCCGAATCGTCATGTTAGAATAGGCTGCCGATCCGGCAAATTGCATGGAATCCGTATGGGGCTTCGGGGTAGTGGCCGGGTTGTAGAAGTGCGGCGCAATATAGATGCCGTCGAACCTCCAATTGGCAATAGGACCGTTAGTGGCAGAGTAAAAATCGGCAGCATCCCCATCCACCACGGCGGAATCAGGCATCACCACCTCGCTGAACTCCAGCTTCGATGTGGTTTGACCGGCAAGGCCGTATCCGGCCAGCCAGTCCGTTACTTTGGTCCAGGCCAATGCCGAACTGTCACAGCCCTCAAGCTTTATTTTATCCGCGACGAATCCTGCGAAGGCAACTCCCCGCACATTCTTGATCCTGATACCGCCCGATAATACTACCGTCCCATAACCGTCACGGGGAGCAACCGTTATCCGCTGCGCCCATGAGGACGAACCCAGGTCCTGCAAAACCGGAGTATTCCCCGCTCCCACTCCATTGCCCGTCAGAGTCCCGGGAGCGATCCTGATCAGCACTCCGGCAGCCGCCTGCCCGGGAGTTACCGCAGCTATGGCTGAACGGATGGCCGTCCATGAGCAGCTTACATCGATGATATGGGGAATTGTACTGTCATACATATAAGGAGTGGGAATCAGGGACGGCCAGTGTGTGCCGTTGGGTCCGTAGGAAGCCGTCCGTTCAGGCGCAGAACCAGTACCCGGCGAGGATTCAGACCCGTATACCTCCAATTCATAGACGGAATATCCGTAGACGGTGGCCGTCGCTACTCCGAGCATCCTCACATATTTGGCAGTTGCCTCCGGGAATGACAGCTCATCTATTCCTCCATCACCGCTGTCTGTGGAGTATACATCGGTCCAGGCTGAGGCATTCAGCGATACCTGGATTTTGTACCCCGTTGCATATGAAGCTCCCCATTGGATTTTGACAGTGCCGATGCTTTGCTCTGCGCCAAGATCGATGTAGATCCATTCGTTGCTTGTATAATTGGACCCCCATCTCGTATCCGTATTTCCGTCAACCGCATAGCGTGCAGCCAAGGCGCTGTTCCTCGCCGAGCTTGCCACGGCGCTTTTCCCCAGGGCAAGGTTGGCCGTTGCATGCGCAGGAGCAATAAAGTTGGGAACAATGCTTGCAATGAACAGGATCATGACCAACACGGGCACAAAAAGCACGGTTTTTTTATTCACTACTTCATCCCCTTTTCCTATTCTTATTGACCAAGCTCCACACCATAATCATCTGAAAACGGCAGGCATGATCGTTCTGTTCGCCGATGAATCTCAGCTGTCGCATGATAGCAACGCAATTAATCATGCCTGCGCATATCCCGATTCTTGTTTAATACTTGACGAATATCCGGTACAAAAGCATGGCGGCTTCTGCCCGTGTGGTGCTGCCCAGCGGATTAATCATCTCTCCCGAGCCTTGAATCAGCCCTTCGCTTACCAGCGAAGCCGCGCCTTCCCTGGCGTAGCCGGCAAGCTCAGCCTCATCCGTAAACGATGCCAGCATACCGGCGGAACCTCCAGACTTAAGCTCCAATTTCCTGGCGATTTCCAGGGCGCGGGCAGTGAGAACCATCATGTCCTGTCTGGATATAACCGCTTGCGGGTCAAACCGGTTGCTGCCGCTGCCCTGGGCAATACCCAATGTCTTGGCAAGGCTCAATTCCCGGTAATGATGATCCCGGGGACTTACATCGTCAAAGCTGCTGTCAACGGAACCCTTCAGCCCCAGAGTCTTGACCAGCAGAGCGACGAAATCCGCGCGGGAGATGCTGGCGGACGGGGAGTAGGTGTCCGGGGACGTGCCGTCGATTATCCCTTTGGATGCCAGCACCTCTACTGCCTGGCGGGACCATTCCGCCTCCTTGATATCTGCGAATGTCTTCTCCACGAACGCAATGCCGTATTGGCCAAAGCCGGTGGTTGTGAAGGTCACAGTGCCTGTGGCCGGATCATATTTCCCGTTGAAAACCGGCTCAGCGCTTCCCGTTTCACTAATAGTCCAGATGACAAGATGCTCATGCCTGGCCAGTTCTTCCGTGGATGGGGTATAGGGAATAGCAACGACAAGCGGTGTCTCCCCAATATCCTTGACGCTTTTGCCTGCTACGCTTGCCGCCAGTTGGAGCAGCGGACGGTTCCCCAGCGCTTCTTGGACACTCGGCGGAAGCTTGGATTTATCCGCCTGGCCCACTGTCACGGCGATATCATCCCCTTGCCCGCCGCCGCTGTCCGCCAATCCCCGGAGCAACTGGCTGCTCAAAGTCACTGCTGCATAAGGAGTATCGAGCAGCACCCCGTTGTCCCCCGCGTCTGCCTTCAGATAGGAGCCTGGCACTTGCAGGACATAGGAGGTTATCCCCTCCAGCTGGGGCAAGGAAATTTTCAACGGACTGCTGCCTGTTGCGCCTGCGCCGGCCTGAAGGAACTTATCCAGTCCCGCTCCCTCCAATTTGACGACAGCCGTTGCTTTATTCTTGTCAACGTTTATCTCCAAGGCAATGCTATCCTCACCGGCTGCGGCTGTTGCTTTTGGCTTGGTTGGTACAGGTGCCGGTGCAAGTGTCGCAGGTGTCGCAGGCGTCGCAATGTAGCCCCCGCTTTGCAGAGTCCTGATCTGAACCTGCGGACCGTCTGTTGTCCATTGATCCGCTGCATCCCCTGCTTCAACCTTGAAGGCGTAGGCGGTGCTGGCGGTGAGTCCCGTGACCTCATAACGGTATACAGAGCCTGCCACCGTGTCCAACAGCACGCCGTCCTTGTACACCCGGTATGCGGTCACTCCCCTGTCATCCTCCGCCGCCGTCCAGTTCAGCACGGCCCCGGTCCGCGTCAGCGAATCCGCAGTCAGTGCGCTCCCCTGCGGCCACTCCGGCGGGGTATCCACGACCACCGGCTCTTCATCCAGGGTTGTTGCCTCTGTCTGCGGACCGTCTGTTGTCCATTGATCCGCTGCATCCCCTGCTTCAACCCTGAAGACGTAGGCGGTGCTGGCGGTGAGGCCCGTGACCTCATAACGGCGTACAGAGCCTGCCACCGTGTCCAACAGCACGCCGTCCTTGTACACCCGGTAAGCGGCCACCCCTTCGTCATCCTCTGCCGCTGTCCAGTTCAGCACAGCCCCGGTCCGCGTCAGCGAATCCGCTGTCAGGGCGCTTCCCTGCGGCCACTCCGGCGGGGTATCCACGACCACCGGCTCCTCATCAATCAGCGCCGGCCCGCTGAAATCCGATAGATTGCCTACTGCATCATAAGCTTTGACCGTATAGATATCACCGGCAACGGGAGCTGCCCCGACCACATATTGGGCAATGGCTGCGCCGGTATGTCCGATTTCCTCACCGTTTTGGTAAATCCGGTAACCGGCCACCTGATTGTTGTCCGTGGAAGCATCCCAGCTCAGATGGAGGCTGCCCCCGGCCAATTGGCCCGCAACATTGCCGGGCGCCGTAGGAGGCGTTGCATCCGGATGGGGAATAAGCTCCGGCCGGCTAATCACATTCTCCCACAGCTCCTTCAGCCAGTAGTATCCCATATTGGCATCTATCGTAGCTGCGTTGCGGAGTGCTATGGCTTTGCCCTTGGCGTAGCCTATATACCCGTTGGTTGCTTTGTAGATCAGATCAGTGGCGCCAACCTCATACCGCGACTGAATTAACTCCATGTCGGAAGACGAGCCGGTCTCATCGTAATAGTAGGTGGTCAACAAGCTGATCAGACTATTGTTCCAGCCGTCCGCTGCATAACCAAGATCCGTCCGCAATCCATCCGCGTCTATGGAGTCGAATTCCTGCGCCATTCCCATAGCGCCTAGATTGGGCAGGCCTTCGGGGTTATTGGCGACATAGCCCCGCCGCGTGCCGCCCTCATATACCTCAGCCTTGACTGGCTTGTTGTACATAATCAGCCCGCGCGCCTTCATCCACTGGAACGGCTCATTCAGGCCGTAGCCTTTAAAGGTAAATCCGTTGAACGAGCCGTTATCATTCTTGATGGAAGCCTCCAACGCAATCCTGCCGGTCTGACTGAAGGTCCAGGCGATGCTGGACAAGCCTGCCGCCTGAAGCTGGCTCATGAAGCTGTTGTAATCGAAGCTGGCCAGGAATGCATTGGCGGCGTCCGCTCCGCCCAGATAACGGGCCGTGGCCAAGGCAATGCCGATGGCTCCTTCAACGTAATTGGGGTTCCAGCCTTTGTTGAAATTGCCACCCTGATTGATTCCCGTATTGAAATCATTGTTGTCGTCATGACCCCAATGAGCCGCCACCAGATGAGCCTGCATAATCAGCGTAATCTTATGCTTCTCCGCTTCCGTAAGCCCGCTCCAGACGGCGGGAATGGTCGAGGCCATATCGAGAGCCTGGATCGCCATCGCCGTGCCCGCGGTATCCAGGGAGCCTGATGCTCCCGGCTCGCGGCCGCTGTTAGAAACAAGCATATGGCGGATATGAGCCAGAATCCGGTCCTTGATCAAGGTCCCGTCGCTTCCCGCATAATACGAATCATACAGCGCTGCCGTCGCCAGATACATCAGAGCTGCACTGCTGCGCTTGCTGTACCAGGCCCACTCCGTGCCCAGGGTGTACTGGAGCAACGGCTCCTTAAGCGCATCGTCAATGGAACGGTGGCTGAAGGGGAAGGCATGGGAATCCTGCTCCAATGTAGCTGCGGCAGCCGTTGAACTGGGCGGCGAATCCTTGTCGGCAACATCCCGAGCCACCACATAATAGGTATATTCCGTAAATGGTGACAGTCCTTCATCCACATAAGCCGTTAAATTGGTGGTGCCTAACAACTGGCCGTCCCTGTATACGGAATATGACTTGATGCCCGAATCATCCGTGGACGCTTCCCAGGACAACCGAATCGCCGTGGACGATTGTACTAGCGCCAGCAGCCGGCCAGGTGCAGCAGGCGGCTCCAGGTCTATCAGCTCCGTTCCATAAACCTTCATCTCGGATAGAGCAACCCGGTCATTGGCGCTGCCATACCCGAACCGGCCGGTTGTATTCAGGCTTTCTGCAGCTTGCCCGATAATGTCATCATCCAGGAACACCTGAATCAGCGAACCGGTCCGGTCGATCCGCAAATCGTGAACCGTGCCGGAAGTCATGATGCCAAGCTCGAAATCCTTCAGCTGAGCAAGCGCATTATTCACTACGGTAAATATTCCGTGCGTATTGTCATCATTGCTCTTATTCAAGGACACGAAGCTGTAGTTTCTCTCATCGATATAATTGAAGATCACAGCCAGATCATCCCAGTCACCGCGAGGGGTAACCGCAACCTTGCCCGTCCATGTAAAATCGCCGATAAACGGAGTCTCATAAACAATAACATTGCGGAGAGGCTCCGAGCCCTGGCTTGCATAACCAGTCAGAGCAAGATTGCCGTCAACAATCTGCCAGACACCGTTGCCGTCGGAGTTTACCTTAACCGTCCAATCCTCCATGTTAAATTGGCCGCCCGCAATAGAGATGGCCTGGGGCAGCGCGGGCGGAGCCGGCATCGTATACACCGACAGTTCAGGTCCCGCTGTCCAGTTGCCTTCATTGTCTCCTGCCTCGATCCGGAAGGTATAGTGGGTTTCGGGCGCCAGTCCCGTAACGGCATAGCTCAATGCTTCACCGTCAAGCTCGGCTGCCAGATTCCCCCCGGACCACAGCCTGTATCCTGATATTTCTGTATCATCCAAAGCGGGGGTCCAGCTTAAGGAGGTTTTGGTTTTCGAGGTGCCGCTGGCTGTCAGAGCACTTCCTTCAGGCCACACCGGGGGATTGACTCCCGACGATTGCTGGATCTCGACGGTAAAGACGGCTGTCTTCCCTCCCGCCTGTATCGTTATCATCTGCGCCTCCGCCGCAGCGCTGCTGTCAAAGCCGCTTACCACATAGTCTGTCAGCAGCAAGGAGGTGCCGTTCTCATAATTGCCTTTGACGACCAGGCCGCTCAGATTCAGTTCCTGTCCCACATAATACAGCGCCCGGGACGGTGGGGAAACGATTTCGATGGATTCCAGTTCAGGCTCAATGGCCGTCAGCACAAGCTTGGGCTCATAACCCGCCGCTTCCCTGGAGTCAAAATTAATTTGTACATTATGGTCCTGCCCGACAAACGCCAAGGAAAGGGCGCCTGCGTGCAGTTGAGACTGTACATAGTCTGTTATATCGAACGAATAGTATTGGTTTTCCGCCCCTACTGATGTGGCAGACAATGCAGCAACGCTATGCTCCGGCGCATTGCCCCAGGCGATCTCACTCTCCTGCCAGCTGTTGTCGCTCACACTGTGAACGCCAACGCCGCCTGCCTGCCCGCCGCTTCGATGCAGCTGTACGACAGCGCTGATCACGTCCTCAGGATCGGTGACGTTTACGTCGGACAGATCATATTTCACATAAATTTTTCTCGTTGAGCTCCCATAATTATCCCGTTTCAACGTCATATAATTCGCGGTTCCCCAATTCCCGGTTTGATTGGACTGGAGAACGAACGAATCGGCAACGGCTGTCAGTTCGGTATCCTTAATCTTTACAATCCTCACGGGAAATTGGGTAGTCTTCCCTTCCGCCGTAACGGTTATGAGTTGACTATCCGCCACATTGCTGCTGTCGAAGCCGCTAACCGTGTAGTCTGTCAACGGAAGCGAAACTCCGTCGGCATACAGGCCGCTCACAACAAGTCCCGTAAGATCCAGGCTTTCTCCCACGGAATAGACGGTTTTATCCGGAGGACTGGCAATGGAGACGGACTCCAGCTCCGGCCCAACCATATCCAGAATCAGCTCAGGAGGAAATTCGCCTTCACGGGAGGAGAAATTAAGAATGCCCGCCGCTACCGAATGCTCCGTGAGTTCAACCGTAAACACCGGGTTCCCCGCATTGAAATCCGTAATAAATTGCTGTCTCAGATCGAATTCAATCCAATCTCCAACCTGTCCCGCTGGAAGTATCCCTCTAAGATCCAAGTTGCGTCTGATCCCATCGGGAGCATTGGCATCGTTATTGCCTTCGGCCGCAGCCGCATTGCCGCCTGCCGCAACCATGCTGTTCCAGGTAATGGCATCCTCTGTCCAGTTGCTGCCGACCCTTTTGGTTACCACATAAGGTGAAACGGTGGTGTCGTACAGATAC
The DNA here is from genome assembly GCA_029256185.1 of Paenibacillaceae bacterium. GTDB lineage: Bacteria > Bacillota > Bacilli > Paenibacillales > NBRC-103111 > Paenibacillus_AR. Next base: position 247,342 of record JAQSYI010000013.1, on the reverse strand, counting down.
AGCCTCACCTTGGCTCCCAGAATTGTATGATCCCCCAGTCTATCCAAGCCGGAGAGATCAAACTTCAGATAGGCATTCCGGTTTTCTCCCGATGACGAGTTTGCCCACCTGACTGTCAATACCTCCGAACTGCCAAAATTAGCGCCGCCTGCCCCTCTCTGAATATGGGCATCAGCCGCCGGAGTCAGCTTCACTTCCTTGTATACATTTTCGTAAACGCTTTCAAAAACGGTTTGGCCTATATCAGTTTCGTTGGCATAAGCGGTCGAAGCCAAGGCAGGCAGTATCAGCCCCCACAACATGACCCAGACCAGCAGCGCGCTGATTCTCCGCTTCATTCTATGAGTTCCCTCCATCATTCATCGATTATAATGATTTGAGCGGCTTGACTTGACTTTGGGAAGCCTCTCCGGACTGCCGTCTCAGGCGACAGTCCGGATACCGGCTTCATGAAACAAGATCAGCTCTTCTTGTAACGGATATAAGCCTCGTTCTTAATCTTCAGCACCTCGTCAATGCCCAGATTCTTCAACTGCTTGACGAAATTGTCATAATTGGCTTCTACGGCTTCGGCGCCAAGCAGCCACTTTTGACCCACTTCTACGCGGTAGGTGTCAATCTGCCCTTCCAATTCCTTCAGACGCTCCTGTTCGGTGGAGGTATAGCTCAGCTCCGGAACGGCAACCTTCCTGATATACTTGCTGCTGTATTCATCGATATAGCCGAGAACGTCCTTACTGGTCCACTGCTTCTCATAGTCGAAGTTCTGATGGAAGCCGATTTCCTGTTGTGCGCCCTTCTTCAGCAGTTGTCCCAACACGTTCCCCGTGTCCAGCAATTCCTTCTTGAAGGCCGGTTTGCCGTCGACCAGATCATAGGTGTCGCCTTCAACTCCATAGTTGATCAATGTGCGTCCCTGCTCGCTGAACCAGAAATCCATGTACTTGATGGTTTCCTCCGGATGCTTGTTGGAAGCGGAGATGCCCCAGCCGGACGGGCTGACCGTGCCCCGGTAATCAAACCAGGCTCTGTCACCGGAAACGCTGGCGGGCGGCGCAATGGGAAGCAGATTCACACCCGGCACCTTGTCTTTCACTTTGGCGTTGTAGCCGTAGGTACTGGCAAACCAGTCATGTGTGGAACCGCCCACATTATCCGACAGCAGAGTCAGCCGGGTGTCCCCTTTGCGGGTGAAGATTTCCTTGTCGATCAGCCCTTCCGCATACCACTTGGCCAGATTGGCCATGCCTGTCTTGTAATTGGGATTTAAGGGATCGTATACAATGGTATCCGTTTGGGAATCGACTTTGTAAGCAATGCCGGCATCCCACAGGTTAAGCAGGGAATAAATCCCGAAGCTCTGGCGGTTAAAGTAGGGAATCTCATCCTTCTTGCCGTTCTTGTTGGGGTCATTATCCCGGAAAGCCTTCAGCACATTGTAGTATTCCTCAGCCGTGACAGGCGTCTTCAAGCCCAAGGCATCCAGCCAGTCCTGGCGGATAAACCAGCCGGTGGAGGCGGAGCCGTCCGGTACGAAGGACAGGAAGTATACATTGCCGTCGGCGGAAGTGACATACTTGCGCACATCAGGGCGCTCTTGCCAGAACTTCTTGATGTTCGGCGCATGCTTGTCGATGAGATCGTTCAGCGGAATCAAACCGCCCTCGGTGCCCAGCTTGTTGAGGTCAGTCTTGGTATAGTGAATGATGTCGGCCAGGTCTCCTGAAGCAAGCATCAGGTTGAAGGCTTCGGCACTGTTGGACAAGGTTTTGGAAGCGGTACCGGTAAGCGACACATTAGTCAGCTCGGCCGCTTTCTTGAAGACGGGCCAGGTGTCATTGAACACCTTGTCTCCGCCCCCGCCATTGCCGTAGTGGAGGTGAATTTTCAGACTGAGCGGTTTTTCGCTGGCCAAGGTGGATTGTGCGCCTGGTGAAGCTGCTGCCGATGCCTGGGGAGATGCCGATGGCTGTGCGGTTGCCGTGGTTCCCGCCTGCCCGCTGTCTGAAGAACATCCTGCTATCATACCGGCGGATAACGCTGCCGTCATTGCTGTTGCCAACCATTTTTTAGTACCCATTTTGTATAATGCCTCCCTTTAGAAAATGATTGTTCCGCTATAATGCTATCCTCTTAACATACAACACAAGTGTAGTCTGCACCACCTCCCTTCGTATCCATACTCCGCTTTCCCTGCTTATCCCTTGACCGAACCAACCATAATTCCCGCGGCAAAATACTTCTGGATAAACGGGTATACCGCAATGACCGGAATAATCGCCACAACGATGGTGGCATAGATGACTGTCTCCTTGGAGAATAAGGCGCTGATATCCGAAGAGGCCATCATCTGCTCGGTGGGATTCATGGACACAATCAGCCTGCGCAGCAGCACCTGCAGCGGAATCTTGCTCTCGTCACGGATGAACACCATGGCCCAGAAATAAGCATTCCATGTGCCTACGCCGTACAGGAGGGACAGTGTAGCCAGAGCCGGCTTGGAAACCGGCAAGTATATCCGGGATAAAATATGCCAATCCGATGCGCCGTCCACCTTGGCCGCCTCCTCCAATTCCTCCGGCACATTCTGGAAGTAGGTGCGCAGCAGGATGACCTGGAAGGTGGATACGGCAAAGGGAATCAACAGAGCCAATCTGGTGTCCAGCAAGCCAAGCTGCTTCACGGTCAGGTAGAAGGGAATCATGCCTGCGCCAAACAGCATCGTAAAAGCAATGAAGAAGCTGATAGGAGTTCTCCCCATAAATCTCCGCTTGGACAAGGGGTAGGCGCCCATGATGGTTACCGCCATCTGAATGGTTGTGCCCACAAGTGTGTAGAAGACCGTATTGCCATACGCCACCCATATTCCGTCCTCCATAAATACCTGCCTGAAGGCCTGAAGCGTCAGATCCTTGGGCAGCAGCAGGACCTCTCCGGACAGCACGGCATCGGCCGAGCTGATCGAAGCGGATACAACATATACGAACGGGTACAGGGTGAGCAATGCCAACAGCGTCAGCACAATGTAGTTGAATACGTTGAATATTTTTTCCCCAGGGCTTAAATAATTCATAATGGCCTCCTTTCAGCCTACCATAGACCGCTTTCGGTGTATTTTTTGCTCAGCTTGTTGGCAATGATCACAAGAATCAGACCGACTACGGAATTGAAGAGTCCGACGGCAGTGCCCAGGTCATAACGGCCATCCTGCAGCCCCGTCCGGTACACATAGGTGCTGATGACGTCGGAAACCTCATAGGTAGACGGCTGATACAAGAGAATAATGGCTTCAAAGCCTACTTCAAGCAAACTGCCGATCCGCAGAATCAACATAATCATGATGGTGGGAATAATGCCCGGCAGCGTGACATGAAGGACGCGTTTCCATTTGTTCGCCCCGTCAATGGTAGCCGCTTCGTGAAGCTCGGGATTAATGCCGGAGAGCGCGGCGATGTAGACAATAGAGCCGAAGCCGATGTCTCTCCATATATTCATGGAGACGAAGATGGTTCTGAAGTATTCGGGGACAACCAGGAAATACATTTTGGTAAAGCCTATTTTCTCCAGAATCAGATTGATGATCCCTGTTGAAGGGGACAGGAAATTGGTGACAAAGCCCGCAACGATCACGATGGAAATAAAATGGGGCAGGTAAGTCAACGTCTGAACAGTCCGCTTGAACATCACGCTTTTTACCTCATTCAGCAGCAGGGCAAGAATGATGGGAGCCGGAAAGGCAAATACCAGCATATACATGTTGATCATGAGCGTATTCTTCAGGGTTCTCAGGAAATAAGGGCTGTTAAAGAAGGTGATGAAATTATCCAAGCCTACCCACGGGCTTCCGGACATCCCTCTGTAAATACTGTATTTCTTAAACGCAATCTGAAGCCCCAGCATGGGATAATACTGGAACACCAGATACCAGATAATAAACGGAATAATCAACAAATAAAGAAAGCGGTCTCTTTTCAGATTGTGAAGAATGCGCCGCCAGGTTCCTGAACCTGCCGTTATTCCTGCCCGCTGTGTTGCCGTTTTCATATTCATTGGGAACAACCACTCCTTTTCCTTACTGCCTTCTTGTTGTATTTATTTGCTGTTGTCTTGCCTGCGCCGAGTTCTTGACGCCGTACTCTACCGCGGCTTTTTTCTGCCGGCTTTGTTCATGGCTGAAGTGTAGCATCCTGTATTCTTCGCTGTATATCGCTATTATTTTTCGGATCATCATTATTTCCGGCCGGCTTGCAATCACCATTATTTTCGAGTCGCCATTATTTTAATGCGCTTACATTTTCTCCGGAAAAACCAAACCCCGGCTGTTGTCTGCCGGGGTTTGAGGGTTATTCGGTTCTTTTGGCATATTGGCCGGGAGATACTCCCTCATATTTCTTGAAGATGCGGATGAAGGTGTTGACGCTGTTGCAGCCCACCATTCCCGCTACCTCGTTGATGCTGATGGACGGGTCCTCCTTTAACAGCTCCTTGGCTTTATTGACCCGGTATTGATTCAGATACTCCTTGAAGTTCTCCCCTGTATGCTTCTTGAACAGCAGGCTGATGTAGCTTAAGGACAGATTGAACTGCTCGGCAATCTGGGACAGGGAAACATCCTCATTGAAGTGATGATGAATGTGATCGAGCATCTGCTGCGCCACCGTATGATCCTGCTTCTCATTGCGGCTGTTCATGCTGGCCATAATGATGGTGAACACCTCATGAATCCGTTGCCTTACCCGATTCCGGTTCCCGCTCTTCTTCAGCTCGTCATAGAGGGAGTTATGCTCGAACAGCTCTGCGTAATCCTTGTTCATCTGATTCAGAATCCGGTGGACCGTTACATCAACCGCGAAAATAAAGTGGGACAGCATCTCTCCGCTTATATACCGTTCCTCCAAATTTTCATCCAGAATGCGGCTTATGATCGCCTCCACCTGATCGCTCTTGCCCTGGAACACAAAGGTAATCAGATCCCGTTCCACATCGAGGGGATAATAATATTTGTCCGGACTTGGGGGAATCACATCGCTGACTGTAATCACCGTATGCTTGTCGAGAGCAAACCGGTGCGCGAGCAGGTGGATTGCATCCCGGTAGGAACCGGCAATCTGGGACAGGGAGCCGGCCGGACTGCCGATGGCCGCCACCACTCTTATGCCGATATCCGCCTCAATGCCGGACAAAACATGAGTAAAGATTTTTTTGAGCTGCCCGGTCTGCTGTTCCTTGATAATCAACGCGTACCGTTTATGCTCCAATTCCACCAATTCATATTGAAGCTCCTTCTTCAGCTCTTCCACGATGATTTTGAAGGTACCCGCTTTGATTTCCGCCACCGTCCCGATGGGAAATTGATCCTCCAGCTCCCTGACATTGATCAGCTCCATAATCACTACGGTCACGCTGTTCGAGAATTCCTCCAGCTCATATTTCTCCGCATTGATTCTCACCTGCTCCTCGCCAATAATCCCGTAAAGGGTATCGCGCAGGAAGTTATGCCGCAACGACAGACGGTTGTTTCGCAGCGCTTCCTTCAGGCTGTCGTTGGTTCTGGAGATGGTCATGGCGGTCTCGGTGATAAAGGACATGTCATCTGTCCGCCCGGAAGCCTGATCATGGGGAGTGTGCTTGCCCTGGTCCAGCCCCTTGAAGATGGTAAGCACATTCTGAATCGGCTTGTAAATATTGCGGGAGGCCAGGAAGGCCACTCCTGCTCCCAGAACAATCAGCACCCCGAACATCACCGCGGAATGAATCAGCAGGCCGGAGAGCTGCGGCTGCCAGGCATAGCCCGATACCATGAACAGATAGCGGACATGCTCCAGAACCAATGATCCCACCAGATATATTTCATCATCATGATATTGTTCTGTGTAAGGGGCCCTGTGATCCTGCACCGCGGCTACCGCTTCCTGCGGAATAACCGTTCCCGGCTCAACATGCTTGCTGTCCACCAGACGGTCGTCCTTCAGTATGCCGATGCTGTATATGGGGGTGTCCAGCTTATTCAACTCAGGATAGAAGCCGGTTTCAAAAAAGGAGAGCACAAACATCAGATCATTTTTGCCGCTTAGCTCCTTTTTGACAAAGGAAACCGTATCAAAGGTATAATTCTCGCTTTCTGTCAGTTTCTGCTTCAGCAGAAGGACATTCGAGTATCTGGAATCCTGGGCATAGCCGGTTATCTGCTGGATATCCTCTTCGGTAAAGGCCATTTCCTGAAAATACTTGGCTTTGTCGATGGTGCCGAATGGAGTGATCACCAAGCTGTCGTCGGGCTTCATTACGTCAATCCGGTATCCGTAGCTCTCGAAGGCTTCCCGGTTTTTCTTCAGCTCCCGGAGAACCAGCGTAATATTATGGTAATTGCGGATTTCGTCACCACTGTAATTCTGGAAGTCGGTGGTGGATTTCAACTGGTAGACCAGATTAAATCCCAACTGCAGCTTAATATCCATCTGCTCGCGCATCTGCTGTACGGCTCTGCGGGAATTGCCGTTCCATTCCCGGTCCAGCTCCTGGGTATTGCGCAGAACGAAGATCCCCACAGTAATGGTGGTATACAGGCAGATGATCATGATGCAGACCACATATACCTTGATAAAAAACTTCTTTTTTTGTGCATCTCCCGGTTTGGACACTATTTCCCTCCCCCCTTCTCCGAGGATAAGCGCCTGTCGGCGTCCTTTGACGCCGTGCGTTTGTCAAGAAGCCGGGCAACTCCCCCGTTTATGCTTTCTGGCGAGACTCCAAGAAAACGCTGTCATTATATCCTACTTAAATTCGCCTGCAGTGTAAATACACATTATTTTGCAATCACTATTTTTTTACTAGGGCGTGTTTGAAAACTCCGTGGGGAGCAGATTTAGTCGAATTTTCGTTTCTGGCAAGGCGCTTTTGTGCAGGCGTACCGGAGTACGTCAAGCGAAAGCAACGAAGCTAGGGGCGAAAAGGCGGCGAAAGATGCCCTCAAGCGAGTTTTCAGACACGCCCTAGGGCGTGTCAAGAAGGCCTGCTTTGCAAGCTTGCGCCAGGTGCCGGACCTTATTATCCCAATGTATTCTATTTTTTCGCCTCCATGGATGAGTGTCCCTCTTTAGGAAAGGGCTCCCTTTCCTCCGAATGCGCCGATCTGCGGAGAAAAGGCAGAGCTCGCTCCTTCGAAGCCGAAAACAGCAGCGGCCGCTTGACAAATCAAGCAGCCGCTGCCGTTTCTCGAAAACCTCATTTATTAAGCCTTTGCCGCTTTGAAGGCAGCCACATATTCGGCGGATTTCTTGGCAATCAGACTGTAATCCCCGGTCTTCACCGCGTCGGCGGTCAGGTCGGAGCCAATCCCTACTGCGGAAGCGCCCGCCTTGATCCACTCGGCCAGATTGGAGAGGGAAACGCCGCCTGTAGGCATGATGTTCGCTTGGGGCAGGGGTCCCTTGATCGCTTTGATCATCCCCGGGGAGAAAGCATTGCCAGGGAACAGCTTGACAATATCCACACCCAGCTCAAGCGCCTGCTGAATTTCCTTGATGGTCATACAGCCAGGCATTACAGGCACCCGGTATCTGTTGCACAGCACAACGGTTTCGGGATTGAGGCTTGGCCCCACCACAAATTCGGAACCGGCCAGAATAGCCGCTCTGGCAGTCTCCGGGTCAAGCACAGTGCCAACCCCGATAATCGCGAACTTGGACGGGTCCTTGGCGGTGCTGGAATACTTGCTTGCCAGTTCTTCTATGGCGCGGAGGGCATTGGGAACAGTCATGGTGATTTCAATAACCTTGATTCCGCCCTCAATGGCCTGTTCGGCCATTCTTACTACGTCTTCGGCTGTATCGCCGCGCAGAACGGCTACGACTCCTTGTTCTGCAATTTGCTGAATCACTCTGATCTTCTTCATTGTTCTCTCCACATTCCTTCGCTTCGTCCGCCGCGCGGACGTTAGTATGGGCACAGCAGGTACAATCAGCGTTCCACCTTGCTTATATTCTGCAGCACAGCCTGGGCCTGTTCCCAGGTAGGCAGCGCTTCCCAATCGCCTTCCATCTGCACGGCGAGAGAGCCCATCAGGCTGCCGAGCCGCACGGCTTCAGCCAGATCGTGGCCCTTGAGCACACCGACAATGAACCCGGCGCAGAAGCCGTCTCCGGCTCCCACGGTATCCACAACCCGCTCCGCCTTGAAGAAGGGAATGGCCGTTACCTTGCCGTTCTCCACCAGATAGGTTTCATTGTCTCCGCCCTTCACGATGGATACGGCGGACAGCTTGGACAACCTGGCGATAATCTCATCAAAATCGTCAATCTGGTACAGAAGCTTCAGCTCGTCCAAGCCCGGCATGAAGAAATCCGCTTCTTCGGCCAATGGAAGCAGCGTTTCCCGCGCTTCCTCCAGACTCCACAGCTTCAGACGCAGATTGGGATCGAAGCAGACCTTGACGCCGTGCTTCTTGGCCAGACGGATCGCTTCCTTCAACGTCTCGCGGCAGCTTGGGCTAAGCGCGGCAGTAATGCCTGTAACATGCAGGATCTTGGCCTGCTTGATGTACTCCTCGTCCAGATGCTCAGGACGCATCAGGCTTGCGGCGGAGTTCTTGCGGTAATAATAGACGAAGGACTTGCCGGAGATGGCTTCCTTCAGCATCAGCCCGGTGGGAGCCTCTTCCGTCAGCTCTGCCCGGGAGATATCCACGCCCTCGCCGCGGATGCGCTTTAGGATCATCAGCCCCAGCGGGTCCTTCCCCAACCGTCCGAACCAGCCGACCCGATGGCCCAGCCTGGCCACGCCGATGGCAAAATTGGATTCCGCACCGCCAAAAGACTTCTCCATGGTCGCCGAATATTCAATGCCCTTGTTGCCCACGGACATCATAAGTCCCATGGTCTCCCCAAAGGTAATGACCTCTGGCGCATAAAGATTTTCTTGCTTTTCTAGCGTCATTGTCTGATCTCCACCTGTCTTCGTATCGCGTCCCAGGGCGCGACTAATGTAGCTTTCCCCTTTGAACACGTGTTCCAAAAAAAAACCGAAACACGCTTCCTTATGCAGCCTACCACCCATTGTACCACATTTGCCGTGACTTTGACTTGTTAAAAATCATTGGATTTCATCTAATTGTTGCAAGTTGGCGTATGCTAAGTGCCCCCTTTGCGGGGCGAATTGTGGTATCTTAGTTAAAGAAGCATTCTGCCGGAGTTCTTATTTTGCCCTTATTTACGAAAATGTTCAGAAGGTGAAAGGAGTTTTACAATGCAATGAATCATGCAACGAAGAAGACAGCAAGGAAAGCAGCAAAAAAAACATGGGTGAATGTACAGGTAGGAAAGACGCTGCTGCTCGCACTGGCGGGCGGCTTTGGCTTTCAATTGCTCCATATTCCCCTCGCATGGATGCTCGGCCCTATGACTGTGCTGTTAATCTGGCGCGAGGCGCTGGGACGTTCCGCAGAGTGGCCCAGGGCTTACCGGGAGGGCGGTCTGGTTGTGCTGGGCTATATGATGGGCCTGACGTTTACCTCCGCAGTCGCCTTGCAGATCCTGGATCTGCTGCCCTCCATGGCCGCGGCTACCCTGATGACCGTAGGCTTCGGATTGATCGCGGGCTGGGTTACGGTCAAGAGAACCGGAATCAGCATGGCTTCCGGCCTGCTCGGCAGCGTCCCGGGTGGATTATCCCAGATGACCACTCTCTGCGATGAGGTAGAGAATGCGGATATGACGGTAGTCACCTTCATGCAGACGATCCGGGTGATGGCCGTCATCTTTATCGTGCCCTTCTTGGCCTTCCATGGATTGGCCGGGAACGGGGAAGGAAAGCCTTCTGTGCCCGGCAAGGCAGCAGAAACTGCCATGGTGGTGCAGACTCACACCGCAGGAGCCAAGCCGGTGGCTGCCGGTTTGAGCGGCGGAGCTGCGGAGGCTTCCACGGATTCAAAGAGCGCAGCCGGGAGCACGAAGCCAACCGCCGGTGGGGATGCCGCGGGGACAATCGGCGGCAAAGATCACTCTGGGGGGAGAAGTCCTTGGCTGCAATGGAATGCCCTATGGTATGTGCTCGGAGCCGCCGCTATGGTATGGATTGCCCCCAAGCTGCATCTGCCTACGCCTTATATGCTGGGCTCCATGCTGGGTGCTGCCGTGCTTACCTGCTCGGGTTTAACGGGACCGGAATTGCCCCAATGGTGCATCATAGGGGCACAGATCACCATTGGGACCTATATGGGGGTATCCACCAGTCTGTCCGCTCTGTCCAACTGGCGCAAGCTGCTGCCGTACGCCATATTCGGGGCCGTTGGGATTGTTCTCTTCTCTCTTGGAGTCGGCTACGTTCTTACCTTATGGCATCCTATGACGTTGGTAACGGGCTTTCTGGGCTCCGCCCCCGGCGGAATGACGGAGATGGGCCTGACAGGCGTGGCAGTCGGCGCAGACGTCTCGATTATCGTGGGCTATCAGATGTTCAGGCTCTTGTTCATCTTGTTTTTATCGCCCTATTTGGTGAAGTGGCTGCTCCGGTTTTACCACGCCCATTCTCGCGCCGATGCTCCCGTGAAGGGATATTGACTGCCTCTTGTCCATTCTCGGATCGGCTTGCCTGTGCTGCGAATTCTTTCAGAGAAAACTGGTCAAGCCTTCAAACATGACGTAAGATAGTTGTGCACCGTCACAGCTCAAGGATCAATGCCTGTCGGGGTCCTTTTGACGCTGATGCGTTTGTCAAGAAGTCGAGCCGCTTCCACGTTTATACTTTCCGAGACTTTGAGAAATGGCGGATGGATCACTCCAAAGCGAGGTAAACTGTTACATGGGCCGTACCTTAATTATCGCCGAAAAACCGGACATGGGCCGCAATATCGCCTCTGTTCTTGAACCTAAAGCTTCTAATAAGCGCACATATATTGAAGGGGAGCAATACATCATCACCTGGGCCATCGGGCATCTAATCGGCTTGGCGGAGCCGGACCATTATGATGACCGGTACAAGCGCTGGAACTTCGGGGATCTGCCGATTATTCCCGATACGTTCAAGCTGCTGCCCAACGTGAAGACGAAGGATCAGCTTAAGGTGATTGCCGAAGTGGCCAAACAATGCGACCGGATCGTCAATGCCTGTGACGCCGGGCGGGAGGGCCAGCTGATCTTCTCTTATATCCAGCAGCATCTGAAGCTGCGCCAGCCTGTGCAGCGGCTGTGGATCTCCGACCTGACGGCAGAGACCATCCGGCGGGGGTTTGCCGAGCTGAAGGACGGAAGCGAATACGAGAACCTGACCCAGGCCGCCCGGGCCCGCAGTGAAGCGGATTGGCTGATCGGGATGAACGGGTCCCGCGCTTTTACGGTCAAGCATAATGAGTTATTGTCGGTAGGGCGGGTACAGACTCCGGTATTGGCGCTGATTTATGACCGGCAGAAGCAGATAGAGGCGTTCGATTCCGAGAAATTCTATGAGGTGGAGGGCGCCTTCGTGCAGGGCGAGACCACGTATAAGGGCATGTGGCAGGGGGACCGCTTCAAAGTCAAGGAAAAGGCGGATGAAGTGGCGCAGCGTGTGAAGGACAAACCAGGCCGGATAGCCTCCTACGAGATCAAGGAAACCAAGGAATTTCCCTTCAAGCTGTACGATCTGACCCTCTTGCAGCGGGAAGCCAACGGCAAGCACGGCTTCTCCGCCAAGAAGACGCTGGACACCGCCCAAGCCCTGTACGAGAAGCATAAAGTCATCTCCTACCCGCGGACTAACTCCAACTATGTCAATGACCAGAATATTCCCGAGATGCACAAGACCCTTGAAGCGCTGAAAGGTTCTCCGGACTTCGGAGAGTTTGCCAGAGGAGCCAACAAGGGACTGGTCCACAAAAACAACAAATTTGTCTGCAATCCCGCCAAGGTGGAGGATCACCACGCCATTCTGCCCACAGCCAAGCGGCCGGCCGGCTTAAGTCCGGATGAGCAGAAAATCTATGATCTGATCGTGCGCCGGTTCCTCTCCCACTTCTATCCTGCCGCCGAATATAAGGTGCATACGGTAATAACGGAGGTCGGGGAGGACCGGTTCAAGACCACGGTGAAGGAACTGCTGGCGCTGGGCTGGAAGATTCTCTACCCCGATATGAAGAAAGCGAAGGATGCGAAGAGCGGAGGCAAGACCAAGGAGAGCAAGGAGACGGGCTCCGGGGACAAAGAGGGGGACACCGGCAGCGGCGATGGAGGACCATCGGAACTGGAGGTGGAGACGGACACTCCCTTTCAGGTTGATGCGGAGATCCCGGTTTTGTGCTCCGATGCGGTGGTCAAGGAGAAGGAGACCCAGGCCCCGAAGGCGTTCACGGAAGGAACGCTGCTGAAGGCCATGGAGAGCGCTGGCAAGTCGATTGAGGATGATGAGCTTCGAGATGCCATGAAGGACTCGGGGCTGGGGACACCCGCCACCCGGGCGGCGACGATTGAGCGGCTGAAGCAGGTGGGCTATCTGATGATGCAGGGCAAGCGCATTGTGATCACTCCAAAAGGGCGCTCTGCGGTGGAACTGGTACGGGGCGCAGGAGTTGACCTGCTCACATCCCCCGAGATGACCGGGCAGTGGGAGCGGAGGCTTACCGAGATCGCCCGGGGACAAGCGTCGAAGGATGTATTCATGGAGAAGGTAAAAGCCTTCGCCCGGTTGATCATTGACAAGGTCCGTCTGCAGCAGCGGGCGGACAAGGCGTTGTTCGCGAAGCCGGAGGCCCCGGCGGGGGGAGCGGGCAAGGGCCGCGGCAAGCGCGGGAGCGGGACCGCGGCGGGAGCAGGGGCGGCAGCCGCCGCGGAAGAGGTTGGCGCTGCGGCCAAGCCGGTGCGGAGTAAACGTGCCGCAAGCGCGGGGGCAAGCCGTGCAGAAGCGGCAGAGCCTGGCGGGAGCGGCGGCGCGGAGCCTAAGCGGACTCCTGCGGAACGCAAGCGTACGGCGAAGACTGGGGCTACGGCAACATCCGGCGGAGACGTCGGCGCCGGTTCAGCGGCTGCCGCCGAAGCTCCCCGCACACAGGCGCCGCCGCAGTCTCCTGAGCGGCAAAGCCTGGGCGCTTGCCCAAGTCCCAACTGCGGCGGACACATTATCTTCGGCCGCACGGGATATGGATGCGCCAACTTCCGCCAGGGGTGCAAGTTCGTGCTCTGGAAAGACACCGGGCTGGGCATCACCCTTAACGATTCTATTGTAAAAAGTCTGCTATCCCGGGGCGAAGCTGTTATCTCAGATAACCCCTCGGGCAGCCGCATGAAACTCCTGCTGCAGGATCCCGCAAGCGGCAAGCTGGAGTTGCGCCAACTCTAGCTTTCTCGCTCTCTCGCCCTCTGGCTCCTGCCCCACAAATGATGAGCCTGCGCGCGGTGGCAGATAAGCTCAACATAATAAGGAGTCTATCGCCACACTGTGATAGCATGAGTAAAATAAGGACCACAATTTTCCCTTATTACTGATAGGAACACGAAATAAAGAGCAATAAGGGAACATTTTTCCCTTATTGCTCTTTAGCTCCCACTTTTTACAGAGGTTTAGTGGAAATAGAGGAATTTCACTTCCCTTATTCATCCTAAATGACCATGTTCATATCAAATAAGGGAATTTCTCTTCCCTTATTTGTTCTTCTCGGACTAAGGAGCTGCGAGGAAATTAGTACCCGCTTTTGATGACAAAATCTCCATGTACTTGGGAGTTTTGGCAGCAAATTAGCAGTACTTATTTCGTCGCAGTTTCTAAGCGATTGGCAGCTTCAAGGATCTACCCCCAGCACCCATCCTTCCAACCTGACCCGCTGCCATTGCTCATCGCGGAAGTTGGCCAGAAGCAGCCCCCTCAACAGCCCTTCTCCGTCTACCCGCCTCATCCAGCGGACGGAGGCCACAGCGTCACCCGCATCAGTCCGCGGGGCAACGATGCCCTCCAGCTCCAGCGCCAATGTGGGGTATACCTCTACAGCCAGGTGACCCCCGGCAGGAACACGGCAGCCGTCCTGGGGCCACACATGCACAGGAATCCCTTCTGCACTGCACAGTCTCAGCAATTTGTAAAGATGCAGCATGCCCTGCAGGGACTGTTGGCCAACTGAGCCGATACCACCCAATTGGAATGCGGGCTTCAGTCGGCGGAAGCGTTCTTCCACCAATCTCCTCTCCCGGAACCGGAAGCACAAACCGGATGAATGCCTGCGCTCTCCGAACAGAGACGCTTCCGGACGCCGCTCAAACAAGGTTCCCCAAAAAGGGCCCTGCAACGAACCGATCCCCATCCCTATAGCCTCATTGACCGAACGCGCCCAGTCACGGGGGGACCAGCTTCTAAGCGCCTCCGCAATAAAATCATCCATGCAGCCCCCCCTGTTCCATGTGGAGGTGTAGCCCGCCTTGTTCGCTCCAGCAGGTCCCCGCCCTTCTTTTTGCAGGAATGACGCCACACTGACAGCATATCCTTCCAGCACCTGCCTCCAATCAGCCGGAGCCGAGCCATGCAGCGCTTCATAGAACCCTTGGGGAAAGCCGTAGTTGTGGTCAAATCCAAATAACACCCGCTTGCCTTCCATCTGGGCAGCCCGCAGCAAACCACTCACCGATTCAAGCAAACCCCAGCGCGTCAGCCCTTGTGTTACCACAATACCGTTGCCCCGATCCACAGCCCAAGCAATATGCTTGCGCTGCTCCGCCTCCCTTCCCGCTCCGGAATAATCGGCGAAGGCGTACCAATCGAATACAGGGTTCACCTTGACACTCCCCCCGGTTCTTTGCCGGGAGCCAGCAGCTTGCCGAGTCTGAAGCCTGACATCACCAGCGGCACCACCAGAAGCCCCGCCGGAATACTCCACAGCACCTCCCCTATTGACACGATCCTCTGATCCAGAAGCCTGTAAAATAAGACCAGCGAATAAGGCGTAATTACCAGCACCGAGGTAATCACCCCTGGCGTATACCGTCCAAGCAAGATGCTCTGCCCCAGATGGGTAAACACATGCAGGAACATAATCGTGTTGCAGCTTAGGAAAAGGTAGTATATCCCCTTCTCCGCAGCAACGTATGTAATTGGGAGGAACACAATGAATTCCAACAACACCGCCGCAGCAAACTGGGCAGTGGTAATACCCGTCAGACGCGTGACCATAGGCGCCAAAAGCTTAGGTACACGGCGCAACTGAAGGGAAGCAATCCGCTTCATGCAGCTCTCCACCGTAATAATCTCTTCCAGATCATGCACCATAAATACCGCGGGAAAAAGCCACAGCAAGGTACTCAAGGAAAACCAGCTCTCCAGGTTGCTCATTATTATCATCAACCCTCACCGTTTCTTCAGCAGCATCACTTTATCAACCTTCACCTTTTCATCAACAGCATCGTCCTGCCAAGCCTTCCATTTCTTAAACTGTTTGTGCACATAAAGAAGACCGCCAGACACTAGCCCGACGGTCCTGCTCTGCCATATTCTTAGCTGCCTGTGGCTTCCGCCTGCTCCAGCACATCCACCAGCTCCTGATGAATATGCCCGTTGGTCGCCACCACATTGCGGACCTGCAAGTGGTACGGCTTCCCCTGCGTATCGGTAACCTTGCCTCCGGATTCCTGCACCAGCAGAACGCCCGCCGCCATATCCCAGGAATTCAGTCCCAGCTCCCAATAGCCGTTAAGCCGTCCGGCTGCCACATAAGCAAGATGCAGCGCCGCGGAGCCGCCCGAGCGGATGTTGCGCACCTTGGGTGCAACCGCCGCAAGCCCCTTCATGTTCAAGGGCAGCGATACAGCCCGGTCGGTGGGAAAGCCCGTGGCAACCAGACTCTCCTGCAGCGATTCCTGCAAAGCCACCTGTGTGCGGCGTCCGCGGACGTAAGCGCCCTTGCCCTTTTCCGCCACGAACAGTTCATCCCGGTTGGGGTCGTATACCACTCCCATTATAACCTCACCTTTATAGGCCAGGGCAATGGATACGCTGTAGAAAGGAAAGCCGTGAACGAAGTTGGTCGTACCGTCCACCGGATCGACAATCCATAGAAACTCGGCGCCGCTGACCTGCTCCAGCGCCCGGATGGAAGCCTCCGGTCCAGGCTCCACGCCTTCTTCCCCCAGAATGGAGTGTGTCGGAAAATGAGTCATGATCAGATTCCGGATCATCATCTCAGAGCCCTTGTCTACCTCAGTTACAAGATCATGAGGTGAAGTTTTTATATTCAGACTGGAGAAATCCCCAAGCTTGCTCTTGATCCACTCGCCGGCCTTGGCTGCCGTATTGATGGCAACTGCCGTAAAACTTTTACTGCCCACCGTAAAGGGCTGTTTCTCCTCGCTGGCCATTGTCATCAGCTCTTTTCTTCCTACTTATTTCTTAGATTCAGTATAGTCAATCTCAGTCTCAAAAGCTACTTGCGAATGCACCAAAAAAACTCGTTACTTTTAACAAAAACGCTTACATTCCGTTCTCCTTCTCCAATATATAGAATAATTCCATCATAAATCCCGGCAGTATATAGAAGAATTGGAAGCTCCATTCAGCAAGGTACAAGCTAAAAAATACCATATGTCTCGCGCAGACAATTCTGTAAGGAAGCTGTATAATGAATTGGTCCATATATGCAGAGCAGTGCTTTCCAGGAAATTATGCACTACTGGGCCTATAAGGCAGTTTCAAACACTGCCAACTGGGTAAATAAGCTTAATCCTGAAAATGGGAATCACTCAGGGACAAAAATATGGGAAAGGAGGTGAGAAAAGTAAAATGTTGAAGCGACCAACTTATTATAGAGAGAGGAGTAAGAACAGAATGAGGACATCCTTGCTCAAAAGAATATCCCAATGGTCCGTTGTTCTTCTTATTGTATCTGTACTAAGTCCAGTGGCGGCTCTGGCAGACGCATTCTTCAAGGATGTCAGATACTCCTCCGCTGGCACGGTTACCGGCGAAGTCTATTTTAACGGAAGTGTTGGCAGTGATGTTTATGGAGCGGAGAATGTAACCCTTTCGGTGTATGATGCTGCAGGGGTTTATATCACCTCGATAAACGCCAAGTATAGCAGCCAAAGCGGCGGGAATTATTATTACACATTCGACCCGACTGCAATTACGGCCACCTATTCCGCTTATAATCCCATTACCATTCGCTATCATAATGAAACGTTAAATTACACAGCGGTAAGTGATGCGGTTTACAAACAGTCGCCTCCACCTTTCATAGCGGACCCCGGCACTACATATCCGCCGACTACACCGACTACGCCAACTACGCCAACTGCCCCGGGTACTGCTCCGTCTCTGGATGCTACCGCCAGCGGCAGCGTGGACGCTGATGCTCTGAAGGCCGCGTTCTCCAATTCCGACACCGTTCAAGTGAAGTTTGCCCAGAGCATCGCATTGCCTGCGGCAGGACTTACCGATGCTGTCCTCAAAGAGGGGACCAAACTGATCCTGGTCGGCGAACACGGCACATATGAACTGCTGCTGTCCGTGCTGGATTTGGAAGAACTGGCAAGAATGCTTGGCATTGACGTAGCTGATCTGAAAATCTCCCTCAGCATCACGGTGGTTACCGGTGATGCAGCCGATGATGTGATTGCTGCAGCAGAGGCATTCGGAGCATCTACTCTCTCAGCTCCCATCAGCTTCACATTGGTTGCGGAAGGAACGGACGGGACTAAAATCTCGCTTGATTCGTTCGGCAGCACTTACGTGAAGCGGACGATCAAGCTGGACAAGAGCCCTAACGGCATCGCGACAGTGGCATTGTATAATCCGCTGACTGATGTTCTTAGCTTCGTGCCTTCCACTATTTCCGAGCTGACAGCTACCTTCCAGCGTCCCGGCAACAGCATCTACGTGGTTATTGACAATCGTGCCACCTTCGATGATCTTCCCGGCCACTGGGCAAGAACGGAAATTGAACTGTTGGCAAGCAAGCTGCTTTACAGCAAGGAAGTCGTGGTTGGAACCGGTGACGGTAAATTCGAACCGGATGCAGCTATCACCCGCGCGGAGTATGCTGCACTTGTTGTGAAGGCTCTGGGGCTGAATCTTCCAGTGGCCGTTACCAACGGGCATTTCCGTGATGTAGATCCCAAGATGTGGTACAGCACTTACATTGTTTCGGCGGCAGAGGCCCATCTGATTGAAGGGTACGAGGACGGTTCCTTCAAAGCCAGCCAGAACATTTCCCGCGAAGAGTTGATCGCTCTTACGGTTCGCGCTCTGAAGTTTGCAGGAGGGGATGCAGTCATCACCGCTTCTGAGTATGAAGCAGCGTTGGATCAATTCTCCGATATCTCCGATCTGATCTGGGCGAGAGTTGAAGCAGCGATTGCTATTGACCAGGAAATTGTGACAGGCACAGCCGGAGGCAAGCTCTCCCCCCTTGACGATGCAACCCGCGCGGAAGCGGCTGTATTGCTGAAGCGGATGCTGGACAAGGTCGGGTTCATCAACAACTAATCCTGCTAGCAGAGACAAAAAAAACGGATACGGCCTCAAGGGTCGTATCCGTTTTTTTATGCGTTGCTCTGTGCATAGGCTCGCGGTCCGTCACATTCGCCTGCTGGTTGCCAGGCCGGCGTCTGAGACACGCTTGCCTGTCGGCGTGACAGTCTGGGGCTGCATGCTTGTTGGCTTAGCATGGGAGCCTGGGACCGGCTTGCCTGTCTGCCGCTGTTGGCTTCTGCTTAACCGAACCGGTAGGAGATCCCGTACCCGCCCTTCGGATACACCCAGCCGATGTTGTCCCCGGGACAAGCGATCCGGCAGGTGCCGCATTCCACGCAATTCTCGAAAGCAACATGAGTCACCTTGGCAGCTTTATCCCATTCATATACCTCTGCCGGGCAGAACGTATTGCACTCCTTGCCCCCGCATCGTATACAGGCTTCCGCATTCTTGATGCTCAAATGCGAGTTTTCGTCGCACTTATAGCGAATCGTAAACAGCTTATCGGCCATGGATTGTTTGCTCATCCGTTAATCGCCCTCCAGCCCTTCATGCCCAGCTTCACCAGATTCATGGAGCCGCCGGCCGCTTGTTTAATGATCTTGACCGCTTTCTTCTGCTTCTCCGCTTTGGAGATGCCATTCACCAGGAACATCTCGTAGGCTGCTTCATTAACTGCCTTGGGCAGTTGTTCGAACAGCAGCTTGGGGTCCTGCTCCTTTAACAACGCATGCATCCCTTTGTATTTCTTCAGATCATTCATAACGAAGGTGCTGCGGATGGCATCGTCATAGCGCTTGAGGGAAGCCGCGGAGAAATCTCCGCGCTGTTTTGCTTCGATTATCGCCTCAGCAGCCAGCCGGCCCGATACCATCGCCAGATTGGTGCCCTCCCGGTGGACGAAATTGACCAGTTGGGCCGCATCGCCGGTAATGCACCAGCCGTTGCCGGACAGGGGCGGAATCGAGTGATAGCCCCCTTCGGGGATAAGATGCGCCGCGTACTCCTTTACCTCGCCGCCTTGAATCAGCTTGCGGATGGAGGGGTGACGCTTGACCTCCTCCAGCAGATCATGAGGCTTCAGCCCGCTCTTGCGCAGATGCCCCACCATAACCCCGATTCCCAGCGAGATGGATTCCTTGTTGGTGTACATGAAGCCCATGCCGGCCATTCCCTTGGACGTCTCTCCCATGAACTCTATGGTTACGCCTTCATCACCCTCCAGGCCGAAGCGGTCTTCAATCTTCTCCTTGGGCAGCATAATAATTTCCTTGACGGCCAGAGATACCTCATCGGGATTCCACTCCCGGTGGACCCCCAGCGACTTGCCCAGCAAGGAATTGACCCCGTCGGCAATCACTACAACATCGGCGTAGAGGTCCCCGTCCTCCCGGTCCGTGCGGACACCGACAACCCGGTCCCCTTCCCGGATCAAGTCCAATACCACCGTCTCATAGACAGGGAGCGCCCCCGCCGCCACAGCCTTCTCAGCGAACCATTGGTCGAACTTGGCACGGATACCTGTAAAGCAATTATATGGATTCTTATACGCCTCATTGCGGTGCCCGAATGTCACGGCGGATTCCTTGCCCATCATCCAGAGCCGCTGCTCCACAATATACCGCTCTATTGGAGGGTTCTTCTCCTGCAGGAAATCCGGCACCATCTCTTCGATCTGCTGACGGTACAGAACACCGCCGAATACATTCTTCGCTCCCGGATATTCCCCCCGCTCCAGCAGAATAACCTTCAGCCCCTCCCGGGCCATGGCCAATGCCGCCGCACTGCCCGCCGGACCTGCGCCGACTACTATGCAATCGAATTTCTCGTTCATCGTTATACCCCTCTCCCCGCCGCGGATTCCATCATCGTTGCATAGGTGCCCCGCCGCTTGCGAATTTCACTTGTGATGGCGGGAACGACCTGAAACAGATCTCCGGCAATCGCATAATGGGAAATCTGGAAAATGGGCGCATCCGGGTCCTTGTTCACCGACACGATAACGTCCGAGCTCTGCATGCCTACCGTATGCTGAACAGCCCCGGATATGCCGATGGCAAAATACAGCTTGGGACGGACTGTATGTCCGGTCTGCCCGATCTGATGCTCATGGCCGATCCAGCCCGCATCCACTGCGGCGCGGGTAGCTCCCACCTCTCCGCCCAGAGCATCAGCCAGTTCTTTCAACAGCGCAAATGCTTCCGGTCCGCCCAAGCCCCGGCCGCCTGCCACAATAATTTCCGCTTCCTCCAGATTGACGCTGCTGGACTCCGCGATGAAATCCACCACCTGCGCGGCGGTTGCCGAGTAGTCCTTGGTGACGGGCAGCTTCACAATCTCGCCTGTGCGGGAGAGGTCCCTGGAGGCAGCCTGGAATACTCCTGCCCTGGCCGTCGCCATCTGCGGCTTATACTGCTTGCACAGAATAGTCGCCATCATCTTCTCCGAAAAAGCCGGACGGCTGGCCATCAGCAATCTGGACGGATGCGGCTCCACATCAAGCTCCGTGCAATCTGCCGTAAGTCCTGTGGGCAGATGGGTGGCGATTGCACCAGCCAGATCCCGTCCGGTGGCAGTCGCGCCGTAGAGGACAATCTCCGGCTTAATCTGCTCGAACACATTCAGACATATATCGCTGTACGGACGTGTCCGGTAGTCAAGAAGCTCAGGTGCTTCACAGACATAGACCCGGTCTGCCCCATATTGGATGGCCTCTGTTGCCAGGTGGCCCACATTATCACCAATCACCAGTGCCAGCAAGGACGTCTCCAGCTTATCCGCAAGCTTCCGGCCTTCTCCGAGCAACTGCCAGGACACCTTCTTGGCCACTCCCCGCCGCTGCTCCACTACAATCATTACACCGCGGTACGACGACCAGTCCGGCTGTTGCTCCGTACTCCGTTCATCTGCCATTTTAAACCCTCCTGAGAGCTTTCCGATTAAGAAAGCTGACTTCATAAGCATTCCGTCTCACCGTTATAAGCGTTCTGCGTCAGTTCCTGTTAACGTTCCGTTTCAAGCTTCCGGCTTCTTCTTCCGTTAACATTCCGTTTCACCATTACAAGCACCATATTTCTACATCCAATAGCATCCTGGTTTATCTGTTATCTATAAAAAGCAGTATCTCTCTATGTTGTAAGCCTGTTGCCCGGTGCCTGGCTCTTTTTTCGCTGCTGACCTCATTTCGCCGCCGCTAACCGCCTGGGCTGTCTCCTGCGCTTATGCCAGCCAGGACAGCCGTTTGGGCAGATCCTCCGCCCACAGCTTGGCGGCAAGCTCGCTGGCCTGCTCCTCGGCAGTAACGCCCTCCACCTTCACGGTATTGGCCTTCTTCAGCTCCGGCACCCACGTTCTAGACACAATGGTAGGCGAGCCCTTCAAGCCGATTTTGCTCCGTTCAAGCCCGGGGAAATCCGCTGTTGTCCAGACCACCGGCTTGTAACGTGCGGCACGGATCATTCCGGGAAGCGTAGCTCTGCGGATCTTGTTCAGTTCCTTCAGCACCGTGAGCAGCACAGGCATAGACGTCTCCGTGATCTCGATGCCATCCTCCATCTGGCGCTGCACCCGGACCCGGTTAGTAACCGGATTCACCTCTTCAACCTTGCTGACATAAGTCAGTTGGTCCATATCCAGCCGGCATGCCACTCCGGGACCTACCTGGCCCGTATCACCGTCTAATGTCTGCTTGCCGCAGAATACAATATGAACGGGTCCCCAGTCCTCGGCAATCTTTTCAATGGCTTTGCCTACCACATAAGAGGTGGCGAGGGTGTCCGCGCCGGCAAATCCCCGGTCTGTCACCAGCACTGCCTCATCGGCACCCAGCGAGATGCATTCCTTCAAGCCCTTCTCCGCCTGGGGCGGACCCATGGTCACCACAGTTACCCTGGCGCCCAGCCGATCCTTGATGGCGAGTGCCTCCTCAAGCCCATGCATGTCATAAAAATTGACGATGCTCGGCACTCCCTGGCGGATCAGCGTGTTCGTTTTGGGATCAATCCGAATTTCTCTGCTGTCCGGCACCTGTTTGACGCAAACCACAACATGCAGCAAGTAAAGCACCTCCGCTTTTCTGTTGGCGGACACCATATTTATGCATCCGCAGCTTAAACTAAAATTATTATCAAATGATAGCGCTTGCATCTAACTGATACTGGTATAGATTGATAAATTTCTCACCCGCTATCACCTTATTTCACGAATTCCACACGGGAAACCATTTTCCTACATTGTGAAAAAATTCATTTGTTGCTGCGATAACTTTTTTTATAAATGCGACAAATTTCAGACACTTTTATACCAGAAACAAGAAAAAGCCCCTGCATATAACGGATTTGCAGAGGAGCTTGTGACCAAATTGTAAAAGGATTGGAGTGCAGCTATTCGGGATCGTGTAACGGGAGACAGAGCTCATAACCCCGGGGAAGCTTGTCTTTATACCGGCTTCAGCTTAATTGCCGCCTGATCCGCGGCCTCAATATCCGGAAGAGCGGCCAGGTCTTCCTTCAATCTGAACAAGGCCCCATCCTTCATCTTCGCTTCTATCATCACGTCAAGTACAGGCGTATCAGCCGCAATTCGGCGGAGGAATTCAGCCAGCGGCCCGGCTTCCACATAATCCGCGTGCGCGCGCGCATCCCTGCCGTTCTTCGGACTGGAGATGTGGATTTTTGGCGGAAGGTACGGCATTCCCAGCGATGCTTCCGTGTCCTCCCCCGCTTCCTCCCAGGTCCGCTGAATCCGCGGCCACAGCTCCTCCGGTTTTTCGCCTCCGTGATTGACCATATGATGGTGCAGATCCAGTACCATGGGCACTTGAAGCCGCTCGCAAGCCTCCAATGTCTCCGCTGCTGTATAGGTTTTATCGTCATTTTCCAGGGTGAGCCTGCTGCGTACGGTTTCATCCAGTCCGCCGAAGTTGCGGATGAACCGCTCCATAGACTGTTCCTTATCCCCGTAGCTTCCTCCGATATGAATGTTGCACTTGGCATTCTTGTTCAGCCCCATCGCCTCAAGCATGGCACAGTGGCGTTCAAGGTCCTTGTAGGAATTCTTCAGCACTTCCTCGCGTGGGGTGGACAGAACGGTGAAATGGTCGGGATGGAAGCTTGTCCGCATTTTGTGCTCTCTCACATATGCCCCCAGGCCGGCAAACTCTTCCTTCAACACAGCTATGGGGTCCCAGCCGTCAAGCAGTTCATGAGTCATCAGGGGGATCAGTTTGGAGGAGAAACGGTACAACCGGATATCGTGGGCCCGGTTATGCCGAAGCAGACGCAGGGAATTGTGGATATTCTCTGCACCGATCCGTTCCAGTTTGCGGATAGCAGCCTCACGGTCCCCCAGTTTGATGAAGCTGGCGGCAGTCATGGTTTTGGAGGGTGAGGCGTTGCTTACAACGGTGGACATAGCTACATAACCCAAGCGGACAATCACCTTCGGTCACTCCCATCATTATCAGGATATACCTATTGTGGTAAAATTCCCGGTACGTCCGGGTTTCATACTCGAAAGTGGCCCCCCATTTTATAGAACTACGACGCAAAATGAACAAACAGCACCAAAATCGGCACGACGGCTTCCATGATGGTCCAGACTAGGCATGAAGGCAGCCGGAATGTTGATTTGGATCCGGGGGAGAGAGAAGGACACGAGGGAGGAGTGAGGAGGAAGCAAAGCGATTTCCGTGTCCGAGCTTAATGGACAGGACGATCTTATCAGGCCAAAAACAAAGGGTTTTGAATTCTAAGGGATTCTCATTCCAATGCGACTCCCAAGTGGGACAATATTACTATGAATCAAAGCGGATTTCCATAAATGTTATACAAAATAAAGATATAAGGAACTACTAATTTCTATTTTACAAAAAAAGATACTCATAGTATCATTAAATGCGACTGATATTTTCCATCTTGCTTATTTCACCTTATCTTTTTGAAGAAACAATACAGCTGATTCTTTGTTAGTTAGCAAATGTTCAGAACCATTGAAAAGAAATACAATTTAAAGAGGTGAACTTTCTCAATGATAAAAATTATAAACCCAATTGGCTTTAAAAAGAGGTTTGAAGCTATATTTCTAAATGTTCTAGTTTATATCATCATCTACGTAATTGAAGCAATTTTATATATAAATATTTCTCAATACCTTCTGTCAGTACTTTTCATTGTTCAACTCGTATTCATGGGAAGAGGAATGACATTAGGAAAATGGTGGGTTGGTATTAAAGTAGTAAAATTAGATGGTACGAATGCAGGTTTTTTTAGAATGCTCTTAAGAACATTTTCAGATTTGTTTATAAATGTTGGCACTTTGGGTATTGGCCTTATTATCAATATAGGTATGATTTCATTACGTAGAGACAAAAGAGTCTTGCACGATCTTATAGCCGGTACTTATGTAACCAATTACGTCCCAACCGAAACTTTAGTCGTCCATAATGAATAAATGGAAGACTAAAAGGAGATGTATGATAATATACGGTAAATAATGCCATGGACCTTGATATGCTTCCAATATCTGAAATTCTTTGGGTAAGTAATTTAAGAAAAGTGGAATTTGGGGGGACCCCAGAATGAAGGTTAGGAACCATCTCAAATAATTACAGCAACGAGACTATATCAGACCTTTTTTCCAACCCGAAAAACCCCACTTTTCCAGATATTCCTCTCGCTACTTCCCTAATTCCTGTTGTTCAAATATCGCTTTAGCAATTCTTAAAATCATTTTATGATCAGATTTTGAACGGTTAATGAGCAGTTCCAGAAGTTCTCCTAGCGAATCCTCTCTAACAATCGGATCAAGTGAACGAAATAGCTCCTCTAGCGTCAAATTTAAGCCATGGGCGATTTTGTACTGACTTTCGATTGTCAGATTTTTTTCTCCCCGCTCCACTTGCCCTATATATTTTTCACTCAATCCAGCCCGTTCTCCCAATTGCTCCTGACTAAGGTCTTTTTCCTTTCGAATTTTCCGAATTCGCTCTCCAAGCAGCTTTGTTATCTCCGCCACATTAACCACCTCATGAAAAGCTTACCTGAGGTAAGAAGAACTATTAAGGGACTATAAATTTTCTTTTGACTAAATAAGGATATTAATAGTATCCTTTTACTAGCGAATTACTCCTTGTAAATTTTGCGAAATTGTTCCTATCTACAATTCGGCCTTTTAGAATTTCTACAGTATACCTGTGTATATTAATAGTAAGAGGAGGTAGAACCCGTAACAAGCTTCTTTCTCTCTTTGTTATGATATGGAACCTCAAATTTAAAACCTAAACTATGCAAAGGAGACCCGTATGAACAATCTCTTCCATCACAATTTTGTTTCAAGTTTGAAAACCGACATTGAGAAAGCCAAAAAATCCATCATGATTATTTCTCCCTACATAACATCCCCAGCAGTGGACGATATTCTAAGAGCCCTCACCTCAAAGTGCATTGAGAAAAAGATAGTTACGTTACCCTTTGGAATGGAATATTTAACCGGAGCAATTGAATTAGAGGCGTTAAAAAAGCTTCAGAAGTCTGGGTTCCTGCTAAACTCGATAAAGCTTTTGCACTCCAAAATGTATGTCATTGATAATAAAATAGCCTACATAGGTTCAGCAAACTTTACCGGAAAAGGCTGGGGACTAGTTGGGAACAGCAACGTTGAAGTGATGACCAGAGTTCAGCTTTCCGAGGTCGATGCAAGTGAGATTGAATCAACTTATTTGAAGCGTTGCATCCCGCTTGAACTGGAGGAACTGGAACAGCTTATCTCCGAAGCAGGTTCCCTGCTGCAGTCCTTCGAGCAAGCTAAAGTAAAACTGGATGCTTTTATCGAAGAAAAAACTGGCCCGACTGAAATCAAAAATAAGTATCAATCGTTTCTTCAGCGCCTTAAAGAACAAAAGATAATCACATCATTTGTTCATGAGAAAAATACAAAACAGTTTGGACAAAATGTATTCCACGTAAAAAGGCAGAGGGATGAGTACACCACCAAATTAATGTATTCAAGAAGAGCGAGTCCGGACAAAATATATCATAATAATTACAGATTTGAGCTTAGTATAAAAGCGATTGACCAAGCAAGGAAAAACAACCTTGATTTCATTATGATTCTTGGAGAATCGGAAAATAAAGAGAACCGATATGTCAGACTTTCGGCAACCTTTATGAAGGACGAAATACTGAATAGCAGCTATATTAATCAACAGTCAAATCAACGATTTGCCATAAGCGAGAACCAAGGCGGCATGTACATTAGATGTTTTAACGGAGCAGGAAAGGAGCAGCAAAAGATCAATGTTTCCAATTTTGTAAAAAAAATATTCTAGCGAATTTTTGCACTGCTAGATTTTTAACACAATGCCTGTGTATATATGATGCTGGGGGAGTTGTAAAAACATGTGGAAACCTGCTTACTTCTGATATGCCTCTCACTTCAGCACTACCAACAAGGAGGGATGCTGCACCACAACTGTGTCTTTCATAACCTAAACACGCTGTTTCATGCAAAACGAAAAACACACCAAATTTGAACAATTGGAGGAGAAACATGAAAACGAAATCCATATCTGCTGCTTTATTGACCGTATTAATCCTCTTGATAGCTCTTTTGCCTGCAAATGTTTTTGCAGAGTCGAACATTATCAATAACGGAACAATCAACAATAACGGCATTATAAACAATGGAACAATCGTGGTTCAGTTTATTGATGTTGATGTTAATAACTGGGCCTATGAGGCGATTTCGAGCATGAGCAAAAGAAATGTTGTCAGCGGTTATGAGGATGGCTCCTATCGCCCGGATAATCCGATCAATCGGGAGGAATTCGCCAAAATGATTGCTGTAACTTTTTCTCTGGACTTAGCTGTTACACAGGATGTTTACTACAGTGATATACCGCCAACCCGCTGGTCATACCCGTATATATTGGCAACCAAAGAGTATGTCACGGGTTACTATCCGCCAAAAGGTCTGCCCTTCTTTGACCCGGATGCCAAGGCGACACGAGAAGATGTGGCTACAGCCTTAGTCAAAATCATGGGACTAAGCACCGTGAAATACAGCACTCACTTTACGGATGAGAACGACATCTCTCCAAATCTTAAAAAATACGTAGACGTTGCTGCGGACTATCATCTCATAAGCGGCTATCCCGACGGTACTTTTAGACCTCAAAATCCAATTTCACGTGCCGAAGTTGCCGCTTTGCTGTATCGGGCAATCAAAGGAATAAGCGGCGAAGTTGCTCAGGATGATCACCCCGCCCCGGAAAAGGGGCTGCCTAATCAAACAACGAATATAGAAGCTCCCGAATTATGGGCTGATGTTGTGAATGAACTGGGGAGCCCTGAATTGCCAAACTTATCCGCAGACCCGTTCTCACCAATCAACATTATCGTCAGAGGTGAGACGACTCCGGGAGCCTCTTTAACTGTCAATGGAAAAACCGTTATTGTAGACAGGCTTGGTAAATTCAATCTTAGCATTCCCGTCATGAAAGAAGGCACTTACAGCTTTGAAATCAAATCCAGCTATTTCGATCAAACAACTACCATAAACAAAAGTATTACTATAAATATAGACCCGCCTCAGTTGGTTTTGGAAAAACCGGACCCGCAAGTCGTTTCCACCTCCATCTCCAGCTTTGGAATTTGGTTTAACTGGATTGATCATGCCGACAACAATGCTCCAACCCTTTTGGTAAATGGTCAAAAGAGAACGTATTCTATGGGTGGCAGAATAAAAAACGGCGGGAGCGGCAGATTCGAGGTTGCTCTGGAAAACGGGAAAAATGACATTACAATCCAGTTAGTCAATCGCTTCGGAAAAGAAAGCAGCACCGTGACAAAGTCAGTATATTACCAACCCAATTAATACTTAGATTTAATAAGTAACCGGGCAAAGAATCGTCCAGTCGATATTCATGCCCGGTTATTTTTTGTTCCAAAAATATCTTATGGGAGATGAAATAAGTGAACCGGAAGAAATTTGTTATGTTTGGAATGATAGCTATTCTTTTGGCAAGTTGTAGCGCCAATTCTCAACCAAAGTCAAGCTCAACTTCGCCGCGCATTCAACAGGCCAAGATAGAATCACCGTCAATGGTGCCAGTCTCTTCGCCCCCATCATCAGAAGCTCCAACAAAAAACTCAACTGCAACGCCTGCACCTGTGGAATCCAATGAACCGGCGGTGGCTAATAGTAACGATTCAAGTAAGACAAGCTTGCCTGATGAGATATTGCTGGATGGATGGAAAGTTGGCCTTCCATTCTCTGAGGCTATAAATAAACTGCCTGTTTACTCCAAGTTGGATTACGTCAATAGTCAGTATCGATTTCAGGCCAAAAATCTGGTTTTAGTCTTCACGGAAAAAGGAGTTTTATGTGAAATTATTAGCTATGAGATGGGCAAGGGGCTTGATGTTGGTTTGAACGTTGGCGACAAGGAACAAACAATCCAAAAAATCCTTGGTCAGCCAAAAATACAGTCGACCACCAAGGATGAATTTTTAGTGTATGAATACACCTATGATAGCTTTAATCTGTTGATTTTCGTTAAAGATGGCATTGTTCAAATCATAGCATTTCAACTTACCCGAACTCCAAATCTCAGTGAGACAGAGAAAATCAGTGAGCATTATGACAATTATTTAGCAGCAAAAAACAGTAAACCAAACGATACCGCTGACAAGCAGGAAAAGAGTAATGAAAACATTAAAGTGTTTAGTAGAACGGAACTTATGAATCTGTATGCGGAAGCTAATAGAGCGTTCACGTTATATCAGCAGACAGCTTATGGAAGCAAAGGAAATACAACCGATGAGAAGCTTAACATACTTAAAGCAGCATTTGAAGAGAATAACTTTTGGGATAAAGGCATTGAGCTGGAAGATGCCCAGACTTCTATAAAAAAGGAAGACCTCGTATGGTATAACTTTATCGTTTCCTTTATGGATGCCGTGGATTCAGCATTTGCTTTTCAAATAGAAGCCTATGAATTGATGCAATCTGGAACTGCATCCGATCAGCAAATCAAAGATATGAGCCGTATGGCAGATCAAGAATCGGCAAATGCCAATAAATTGTATAAATCTGCAAAGGGCAGGCTAATCCCTTAATTATTCTGAAATTAGCCGAAGAATTTAATTATGCAAATACCAGATAGGTGAAAAGCTGAGGAGTCAACAGGACCTTAGCTTTTTTTATTTGTCAGTAATCCTGCCAATTTTAGAACGTTTAGAAAGGAAGTATGATCATGCTCGACACGGATAAAGAACTTCTCAATAACTTCTTGCGCCAATACTTCGGAAGTAACCGATCTACAAATGTTCAAGAAATAATGGATTCTCTTAAAGAAACAGAGCCTGCATTAGCAGCAAAGCTGAAAAAAGCAAGTAAGCACCTTGGCTTTAAGACGTACCTGACTAAATATTTCCTTAGGGACTTCCTCAATGAGGGCTGGCTAACTGTAACAAATCAAAGTATTCAAGTAAAACTATCCCTCTCTCGTTGCTCTTACTGTTTTTCGGCCATAGAAAATGTTTACTTGATCGATATAGAATTAAACCGCTATTGTGGGCGGAACTGTATCGATAAATTGCCCCATTATTTCAAGACGTACGAGAGTGGCCTGGAAACATACGGTAATCTATTCGATCATTTTTCAATGTGGTTTCCGCTGTGCCAAGAATTAACTACAACTTCTTTTAATTCATTAACCAGCAAGGATGCGAAAGTGTTATCATCTACGATTGATAATTATTTGGACAGCGAGTATTGGGATAATTTCCTTCTACCACATACAAGCCAAAGCTGCATTGATTCAGAGATTTACCGAATGCTTACACTGCTTAGAGAACAAGCACGCAAACTGCAAAAGCTCGCCAATGACTTTGAGCAGAAAGAAGGCAATTCAACTCTTTATTCCCAATGTGCTCAGCCCGTTGATGCTCGATATGTAGTAAATCAAAGAGGACAATATTTCTGTTCGGAAGAATGTCATCAAATCTATTATAAACAGCAGCCCGATAAATTCAAAGAAGCGGATGATGATCATCCCTATTACTTTGACTACTTATCTATCCGACAAGTGTTCCTCCACTGGTTCGATTGGAAATCAATTCTCCAAGAAATGTCCCAAGCTAGTCCCTACCCAAACGCCTATGCCCAATGGAATGCGGATGATTGCATCGATGAACTGGACTGCATTATATGCGAATACAAAGACTATATCCAGACCGAAGGAGATGACGGCATATTTTCCAGAGAGATTTATAATTATACCCTGAAGCTGCAGCAGATTCAGCAGCAGATTCTATTGTGGAGACCAGAACGACAAATATATCATGGTCTTTATTGCTACGAGGACAAACCGGGACTTGCAGAAAAACTGCTTGAAGAAGCAGCCGCGGCAAAAGGCCCTATGGTTGTACAAAACTTAGTACACCATTCTCACCCCTTTCACACCAACTTCGATTATGTCTTTGAAACAGATCAGGAACAAAATGAAATGTTGACCTTGCTACTTCCCTATTTTGAGCGCAACCAACTGGATTTGACTGCTTACGATGCCCATCTATGTGATGGCGGTTGCAATGATTATTTGGACTCGTCAGATAGCCTCTATTGGCATCACGGCTGGTTCTATTGTGAAACTTGTCTAGACCTGGAGGATGTAGGAGAGATGGATTTAAGCAGATTACAACGTCTCTTAGCCTACTATGATCACCACGATGAAGACCTTCATAAGCTCATTCACGATAAGCAAGGGGACTATGACCGCTACAAAAAATGGATTCGAAGAGCTTGCCGGGTTCACCAAATTGATATTCCTGCTTGGGCCGTTGATTAACCACGTGATTGGAGAAGTAAGTCTATTCACCCGAGCCCTGATTCTCTTTACACACAAGGAGATAATTCACATGACATTAGCCATTTAATGTTTATTTATCTGACCATTACACAAGGCATCTGTTCCAGAGGCCAAGCATGACTTGTTACAGCGTCTGCCCCTGTTAAAAAAGATAGCGGAGCAGATAAACAGGGGAGGGAGCATTAAGATGACGCCTTCTGTATTAATTTTCTGCCGATACCATACACGGTCACACCCTAGGCAAGACTTGTTGCTTCACAATGTTCCTCAGCACAACGGCTTGCATGGTGGTAACAAGGGAGTCCAGTAGAGGAGTTTACCTATTTGTGATTGTTCCTCCTTTTCAAGCATGCCGTCGGTCTCCCCTCCCTCTTCTGGTATTTTGGCTTGTCAGTATTGCCGCTGTAGTAAGGGAGATGCGCCACGAAGTCCGGCCGGTAAGCCGGGGAGTTACTGTTTGTCCAGCACAAACAGCCCCACCAAGTGGAGCTTGCGCCTTCCTGCGTTCAGTCAGCAATTCCAGTTGCGCCAGTCTGCGTGTTGCACTCGGTCTCGTCTTGCACTCGGTCGCATATTGCACTCAGTCTGCGGTTGCGTCAGTATGTTGCGCTCAGTCTGCATATGGCTCTCAGTCTGCGGTTGCATCAGCATATTGCACTCAGTCTGTGCTCAGTCCGCATGCTTGCTGCACTCGGTCTGCGGACTGCGCTCATTCTGCATCCCTTCGGGAAGATTGATTACGACTTGGAAAAAGGAGAATTAATGCCGGTTCTCCTGCTCGCCGAAGAACATCTCGTGGGCCAGCGCAGTCTGAATCCGGGATTCTTCTTCTGTTAGTTTGCGGTACAACTCCATCTCCACTTGCGTAATTTCCCGGCCCTGAAAGTTGATCTCGGCAATCGACGCCAATATCTTCACAATCGCAATGGCCTGGTTGGACGGGGAGTAGGCAATTACCTTCTCGCCGGTGGGATAGACGCGGAATCCGGATTTCACCATCTTGGTTTTTCCGTATTCGAGCAGATCATACATCTCTTGTGCGTTCTTAAACTTGCATATCGTGTTATATTCCGCAACAAACCCCATACTGGTCAGCCTCCCGTATTCTTATTTTCCTGCAATAAGGATACCATAATTTGCGTAATTCACCCAGAGCAGGCTGGGAAATTTCCCTTCTAGAGGCTTTGCTCGATCAGGCGTGGATTTTCCTTCCAGAGCTTCTGCTCATGCTGGACAGGAAATTTCCCTTCTAGAGACCGTTCTCGACGAGGCAGGCTGCCAGTTCCCGGTAGCTGCCGCCGGAATGGGCCCACAAGCGGGCATACAGACTGCGGGGACCAAGGCTCGGTGCCAGCTCCGCATCAGTCAGGAGGACCGGCGGCCTGCCCTTGGGAACCTGATAATAGAACAAGGCCGCTCCAGCCAGATGAAGAGCCGCGGCAGCCTTCAAAGCGGCCCGCCGCACCACCTTGGCAAGCTCCCTGTCGGCTTCTCCGGGCATTTCCAGACGGGTCCATGGGGGCGGTTCCCCTGCCCTTCTGCGGGCCAGGGCTGCAGCTTGGGCCGCTGGATCGTCGGCCGGTTCAGCCGGTTCCTCTTCCGGCTCCCCAGCTGCTCTTTCAACAGGGGCCGCAGCAGCAAGCAACTCCCCCACCCCGATCACCTGGGATGACTGTCCGTTCAGTACCGCCGCCACAAACAGTCTTCCTTCAATCACCTCTTCGGCTATCACCCGGTCATGCGTGGTCATCAGGCGGTCAACCAGTTGCTCCAATTCCTCCCTGCTCTGAACATAATCCTCCGGCCCTGCCATTCCCCAGCCGGCTGCTGGACGGACTTGACAGGGATATCCCAGCGTCAGCTCCGTCTCTATCAGATGAAACGATCTGTCCTTCTCCCACTGGGAACGGGTAAAGGTGCGGAACAGCGCAAGCTGCACCTCCGACTGGGATAGCAGCCGCCGGACCAGAACCCGGTCTGAGCCCAGCACTGCCGACCGCAGGCCGATGCCGATACGGGGCAAGCCCGCCGCCTCTGCCAGGGCGCACAGCCTGATCAATCCTCTCCCGCTGATGGAGGGAGTCGGAAGAATGGCGTCGATGGAGCGGAACTGGGCCGAAGGGGGCACGCTCCCGGGAGGAATTCCCCACAGCCTGGCTTCATATGGACCACCTCTCAAGGCCTGGATGATCTCCTGCGCCTCCTGTACCCGTCCGGCCAGCTCCTCCCGATCCGTACACTCCTCATAACCGATTCCGATGCGTATGATCCCGTTCACGGCATTCTCCTTCTTTCATGGTTCCATAATGTGAAAAAAACGGTACTGTGTGCGCTCGGTCCAAGCATATGAATCGGAGTAATCCCAGTATCGGTTGCGGCTGTTGACTGTATGGGCATTAACCAGCGGCATGCCGTCGGGATCAGAGCCGGTAACAATGGTGCTGTGGCCGTAACGCCCATCCCCGTCCCAGCTGTAGCTGATTACATCCCCCGGCATGAGCTCCTTGGCCGTGGCTACAACCTCGGCGCGCAAGCCGCCGGTGCGCTTGGCCCCCAGATAGACCTGCAGGGCATTGGCCACCGCCCAGCTATAGCTCCACAATTCCTGGGCTCCGTTGCGTCCCCGGTACCACCAGCCCTTGCTCCTGCTGCCGTTGTAATCCATATGATGTCCCCCTGCCAGCACACATTGGGAAACATAGCTGGAGCAATCCACATCAAAATGGATATAGGCGGGATTGTAAGAGTTCCAGTAACGCTCGGCGTATTGAACAACCGCCTTGCGGTCGTAGGGTCTTGACCGCGGGGAGACGGGTGCAAACCGGCTGCTGTTCAGAAACGGGGCAGGCAGAGCAGACGCGGCACCGGAGGCGGGGGCGTCGGCACCCCCATCCGCAGCGAAGTAACGCGTATCCCGGTCGGCATAAGGACTTTCGGCGACAGCGGTTATGATCCACTGATTGCCCCGGCTGTTGTTCATGGTAATAAGCTCTACCTCGGACCGTTCCTCCATTAAAGGGCGGCCTCCCACGGTAGACTGGAGGTTCCGGGAGAGTAGGACTTCTACGGTTATCTCATCGCCCGCCGTTTCAATCCGCCTGATGCCAAGCCGGGTTTCCGCGCGGACAGGGACCAGCCCACGCCCGGCATGCTGGAGGCGGCGGCGCTGCTGCTGCTGCATGATCCGGTTAAGAAACAGCCCGTCAGACACCTTGGCGCGAAGAAGCGTCCAATCATAATCCGTTTCCATCTGGTTGCGCGCATGAACGAAATCGTACAAAGCCAGCTTCCAAGTCATGCCGGTTCCTCCTCATCTCATATATTCTCCAGGTCGCCCAACATTTTAAGCTAAACTCAGGTACAATATATGAAAAAAAAGGAAGGTTCATGTATGGAAACAGACATCCGCCCGTCAAATGGGCCACCCTTGCCATAATCAATTGGCTATTTACGAATAAAGGCTGACCCGCTATACTAAAAGAAAGCGATATAATGAAATTGTGTTTCACTAAATGAAACAAAGGAGGTTGTTTTGTTGCCGACCAGAGATCATTATTCCGTAAAAAGCAAACTGCCTGTTGGGGGCAAAGAGTACGTCTATTATGATCTGAAGAAGCTTTCCGGCCAATTTGCGGCCATTGACCGGCTCCCCTTCTCGATTAAGGTGCTGCTGGAGGCTGCCGTACGGCAATTCGACGCCAGGGCAATTACAGAGGAGCATGTGAAGCAGATCGCCGGCTGGGCGGAGAGCCGCGATGCCAATAAGGAGATTCCGTTCATTCCTGCCCGGATTGTGCTGCAGGATTTCACCGGCGTGCCGGTGGTCGTCGATCTGGCGGCCATGCGCGCGGCCATGAAGGAATCGGGAGGGGATCCCAAGCGGATCAACCCCCTTGTCCCGGTGGATCTGGTAATCGACCACTCCATTATGGTGGATGCCTTCGGCAGCAAGGACGCCGAGGAATACAACACCAACGTGGAATTCGAGCGCAACGGAGAGCGTTACCGGTTCCTGCGGTGGGCGCAGACGGCCTTTGACAACTTCCGCGCCGTTCCTCCGGGAACCGGCATTGTCCACCAGGTTAATCTGGAGTACCTGGCTTCCGTGACCGCCACCAAGGACGTGGACGGTGAAGCAGTGGCCTATCCCGATTCCCTCGTGGGCACCGACTCCCATACGACGATGATCAATGGCCTGGGCGTGGTGGGCTGGGGTGTGGGCGGGATTGAAGCGGAAGCCTGCATGCTGGGGCAGCCGCTGTATTTTGTCACCCCCGATGTGATCGGATTCAAGCTGACCGGCGCGCTTCCCGAAGGCGCCACAGCCACGGATCTGGCTCTGACTGTAACCCAACTGCTCCGCAAGAAGGGCGTGGTGGGGAAATTCGTGGAATATTACGGCCCCGGCTTAAGCGGCATGAGCCTGGCTGACCGCGCTACTGTAGCCAACATGAGTCCCGAATACGGAGCTACCGTAGGCTTCTTCCCTGTAGATGACGAGACGCTCAGCTACCTGCGCCTGACCGGACGGGATGATGAGCAGGTTGCGCTGGTGGAAGCCTATTACAAGGCCCAGGGCATGTTCCGGACGAATGCCACGCCTGATCCCGTATTCTCGGATACGCTAGAACTGGATCTGTCCACCGTAGTGCCGAGCTTGGCCGGGCCGAAGCGGCCCCAGGACCGGGTGGAGCTGACTGCCATGAAGGAAGCCTACAATACCATCATCCGCCTGCCGGTGGATAAGGGCGGCTACGGGCTGTCCGAGGAGAAGATCACCGAGGAAGTCAAGGTGGATTTTGCCAACGGGGAAACGGCGGTGATGCGCAACGGCGCTGTAGTTATTGCGGCTATCACCAGCTGTACCAACACATCCAATCCAAGTGTAATGCTGGGTGCCGGACTGGTGGCCAAGAAGGCCGTGGCCCGAGGTCTGACCAAACCCGCCTATGTGAAGAGCAGCCTCACTCCCGGCTCCCTTGTGGTGACGGAGTATCTGGAGAATGCCGGTCTGCTGCCGGCCTTGGAGGAGCTGGGCTTCCACGTCACGGGCTACGGCTGCGGCACCTGCATCGGCAACAGCGGACCTCTGCCCGACGAAGTGGCCAAAGCCGTCGCCGAGCATGATATGACCGTAGCGGCCGTCCTATCCGGCAACCGGAACTTCGAAGGCCGGGTCCATGCCCAGGTAAAGGCCAACTATCTGGCCTCTCCTCCTCTGGTTGTTGCCTATGCGCTGGCGGGCACCGTGGATATCGATCTGGCTCTGGAGCCGATCGGCTACGACAAGAGCAATACTCCCGTGTTCCTGAAGGACATCTGGCCTACCAATGAAGAGATTCAGGAAGCGGTCCGTTCTGCGCTCAACCCGGCCATGTTCCGGGAGAAATACAGCAACGTGTTCCAAGCCAACGCACGTTGGAACGCCATTGAGGTGCCTGAGGGCGAGCTATATGAATGGGACGCCAACTCCACTTATATCCAGGAGCCGCCGTTCTTCAAGGCTCTGGCGCCAGAGCCAGGACATATCGAGGATATCGGGGATGCCCGGGTATTGGCGCTGCTGGCCGATTCCGTGACTACCGACCATATCTCTCCTGCGGGCAACATCAAGGCGGACAGTCCCGCCGGGAAATATCTGATCGGCAATGGCGTGAAGCGGGAGGACTTCAACTCCTACGGCTCCCGCCGCGGCAACCATGAAGTGATGATGCGGGGCACCTTCGCCAACATCCGCATCCGCAATGCCGTAGCTCCCGGCACAGAAGGCGGCGTCACCACTTATCTGCCCACAGGGGCGGTGGAGTCCATCTACGACGCCTCCATGAAGTACCAGGCGGACGGAACCAATCTGGTGGTGCTGGCCGGCAAGGAATACGGCACAGGCAGCTCCCGGGATTGGGCGGCCAAGGGCACGCTGCTGTTGGGCGTGAAGGCGGTGATCACGGAGAGCTTCGAACGGATTCACCGCAGCAATCTGGTGGGCATGGGCGTGCTGCCCCTCCAATTCACGGACGGAGCCAGTTGGAAGAGCCTGGGCATCTCCGGAACAGAGACCTTCTCCATCACCGGATTGTCCGATCAGATTCAGCCGGGACAGACCGTGACGGTAACGGCCACCCGTCTTGACGGCAGCAGCTTCCAATTCCCGGCGGCAGTCCGCCTGGACAGCACGGTGGATGTGGATTATTACCGCAACGGCGGCATTCTGCAGACCGTATTGCGCCAGCTGATGGCGTAACAGCGCACACAAAAGGCCATCGCATGTCTGATCCCCCAGCGTTGGGAGGGGCATGCGATGGCCTGTTTACGTAATGAGGCATTTTCATTCGGGGGCTCCTCCAAAAGTACCCGGATTTTGCTTCGAAGCATCCCGTCACTTTTGGGGGATTGTTTTTTGCCTAAATATGATTTCCGCCTTCTCCCTTCCCCTTACTTTACCCGGAAGGTTCCGGGGGAGAGGCGGTACACCAGCGCCAAGGCCAGCCCGATATATACCAAGGTGGCTCCCAGCACCAGCAAAGCAAAGAAGTCCGGTGCGCTTCTGATCTGCAGCATCACAATACAGCCGCCAACCACAGCGCTGTTGATGATGAAAAAGAACGGATTTTTCATTTTCATCTCGCTGGTATAGGGCTGAAAGAGATAATACATGGACAAGTGATGCACGGAGAAAAAAACCGACATCCCCATAATCGCCAGCAAATAAAAAATCATCTCCTGCAGGGGCCATTCCGCTCCCGAAAGGGAAATGAGAATGACCAGCGACACGCATATGCCCAGAGCGGGAATCAGATTCAGGAGGACAATCCGCAGCAGCCGGACCCGGAAATTTTTCAGAAGCACCCCTTTTTCCCGGTAAAAGCTGTAGCGCAGCAGGCTGTTGTCGCAATTGTAAAACATCGCCTTGCAGACCCGTTCTCCTATGGAAGCATAATACATAATAAATGTAAACACGGCCAAAGCTCCGGTTAGCCTGGAGGCATACTCGACAAACTCCTGGGGAAACGCTGCCCAGGCCGCCACTCCCGCGGCAAGGCATCCGGCAATAATGGCAAGCCGCAAGCGGATAGGCTGAACCAGAAGCCGCCGGTGCCGCTGAAAAAAGATGGCGTTCAAATAATCATAGCCGCTTTTCCCTTCGTGGCGGCGGGACTGCAGTTCCTCCTCCGAGAACTCCTGCTCCCTGGTCTTCACATTGGCCACCTGAGCCTCCGCCATCATTTTCCCCACATTCAGCAAGGGCTCGTCAATCTTGGTTACAGCATCCACCGCCCGGCGGTAACCGGGATACCGGAGCAAATACAGCCCTCCCGCAACGCCCAAGCCGCCGCACACCAGCATGGACAAGAGCGGCTGCCCGAACAAGAGCCTCTCTGCCCACCCCGGGCTTTCATTCAGCAATAAGGGCAAATAAGCCAGGGCATATCCCGCCAGAATGGCTATCCACATGATCATGTTATTCTTGACAAGGATCAGCCTGTATTTATCGAATATGAGCAGATTCGCTCCTTCAGCAGCCACACGAAAGCATGTTGCCAGCAGCACAGCCAACACTCCCTGCCATAGAGGAATCCCTAGCACGGTGGTGAACACCAGCATAGGCGGCAGTAAATAGACGGGAAACAATACATAGCGAAGGGCTAATG
This sequence comes from Paenibacillaceae bacterium, assembly GCA_029256185.1. Lineage (GTDB taxonomy): Bacteria > Bacillota > Bacilli > Paenibacillales > NBRC-103111 > Paenibacillus_AR. Next base: position 208,405 of record JAQSYI010000013.1, on the reverse strand, counting down.
TGGACTTCATATAAGCCGCGGGAGCCATGCGGATCAGCTTGACGCAAATATATTTTTCCCGTGTGGGCTCAAGCACTTTACAGCTGGAAAATATAGGGATGAAAAAGGAGAGAATCAAAAAAATATGCCAGTACAGCCTTGCCCGCTCCCCCTCTGTCCAATCGCCCGGCATCAGAGGAAGGGCCAGCATCAACCCCACATAAAGAAACGAAGACACGAAGCCGCCGATCAGCCTCAGCACCCGGACGATTCCGGCAATACCCCGCTTCAGCCCCAGCTCCCCATACATCTCGTCCTTGATCAAACGTCCGATCCCGGGCAGCCGTTGCCAATAGTACATGAACCAATTGACGGCGGAGGATATGCGGATGCTCTGAATATTACGAAGGGTTTGAAGCATGGTTCTCATCCTTTAGCAATTGGATTACCTGCTCTTCAAAGCCGGGAGTGCCCAGAATGTGATCCGGAACACTTTCCAGGAGACCGTTGTTCAGCACCACCAGCTCATCGCACAGGTCTGTGGCAAGCTGCAGGATATGGGTGGAGAAAATAATGATATGCTCCTGCCGCATCTCTCTGAGCAGCTTCTTGATCTCCAGCGCCACCACCACGTCGAAGGAGGTCAGCGGTTCGTCCAGCAAAATCACCGGAGGACGGGCGATGATAAAGCACAGCATCTGCAGCTTATTTTTCATGCCGTGGGAATAGCCCTTGATCAGCCTGTGGCGGTCCGGCGGATCAATCTTCATCAGATCGAAATAGCTGTCGATCGTCCGCTGAAACTCCGCCTTGCCCCGGTTGATATCCATGTAAAACTTGATAAATTCATAGCCGGTAAGAAATTCCGGAAGAATGGGCGTGGAATAAACATACCCGATGCTCTCTTCCTGAAGGGGCAGCCGCTTCTCTCCCTCCACAAGCCAGGTCTGGCCGGAATCCGCCTCCATCTCCCCGCCCAGGCAGTTGAAAAGCGTGGTTTTGCCCGCTCCGTTACGGCCCAAGAGCCCGTAAATCCGCCCTTTCTCAAAGGTAAAGCCCGCCCCCTTCAGCACCTGCTTATCACCAAAGGACTTGCGGATATCCTGCAAAATCAGCTGCATGTCCACAGCACCTCCTCATAAAGGAACACCTCTTCAATCTGGCGGCCGAACAGCCGGGCAAACCGGAATGCAAGCAAAAATGTAAAGCTCACTTTACGTACAGCTTATCATGGAAGCCATGGAGTGTAAAGCAAACTTTACATAAAATACATATCGCAGTTCCCATAAGTCCGGCAAGCCAGTATTAAGCATAACGGTAAGAAGCCCCGAACCTGTGAATTCACACGATTCGGAGCTTCTTTATATTATTCGGGCCGTGTTCTCTATTCATTCACCGCTCTCCAGTGCTTGACATACTCCCTTGGATGGCAGCCGAAGGTCTTGCGGAACAGAGCCGAGAAGTGGCTGATGTTGCTGTATCCCACAAGATACGCCGCCTCTGTCACATTAGCCCCGCCTTGCTCCAGCAGCTCCCGCGCCTGTTGCATCCGCAGCTGCCGGACATAGCCGAAGACGGTTGTTCCGAATAATTCCTTGAACCCTCTCTTCAGCTTGAAATCATTAAGCCCTACTTTCCGGGCCAACTGAAGCAAGCCGGGAGGCTCCCTCCAACTGCGGGACAGAATATCCCTGGCCAGATGGAGAGACCGGATATCCTCCTTCCTCCATGAAAACGCGGCGCATGCCGCTGCCTCCCCGCCGGCTTCCGCATCATCCAGCAAGAGAGCCAGCAGCTCCAAACTTTTTCCCTCAAGAAAGAGCCGCTTGATGCTGCCCCCGTAAGGGCAACTCTTAATCTCTTCCAAAATATGATGTACAGCAGGAGAAATGGAGCTCTGTTTGCAGTAAAAGCGGTCCTCCAGCCGCCAGGGCAGCTCCCCCAGCAGATGACGGAACCGGGCAAAATCTATTCTCAGCTCCATATGGTCAATGGGCTCATTGGCAAACTGTTCGGCATGGAATACTGCATCATTCATATAGATCAGACTGCCTGTCCCGCTGGCCAGACTCCGTTCCTGGTTCCGCCCCCGCTCGCACCAGGTTCCGCTGCCTTGCGTGCTGAAGGCCAGTTCCATATGGGGATAGCGGATGCCTACATCCATCACCAAGGGCTGATGAAGAGTCATGCGGCATAAACCCAGCTCCATGCCGTTAGGAAGCTTGATCTGCTTCACATATCCCTCTCCCAAGTGTCCGGGAAGCAGAATGATGCTTTCCGTTGGGTCCATCCGCTTGTGCATGGCTATGTCCAAATGGGCCATTTCGCCGTAAAATGCATCAAAATGTTCCGCTTCAAGCTCAATATTCATCCGCTTCCTCCCATGTGTCGCCTATATTGAAAATGATATTCATTATCAAATTAACCGATTCCAGCTGAAATGTAAATCCGTTTTTTGTCTCCGGACGGATTTTTATCCCCCGCAGACGGATTTTTTTCCGGCAAAAAACAGCAGCCTCCCGAATCATGAACTCATGACTCCGGAGGCTGCTGTTCGGACTTAGGAGCTGCGAGGAAATTAGTACCCGCTTTTGATGATAAAATCTCCACGTTCTTGGGAGTTTGGGCGGCAAATTAGCGGTACTTATTTCCTCGCAGTCTCTTCGTATGGATTAATTCCCCTTCACCAACCGTTTGCGGATGTACAAATAGGCGACCGCTGCAACTCCTAACGCCAAACCTGTATAAACAAATTTCGAATAAATATCCATATAATTCACAATAGTTTCCCAGGAAGCTCCGATGGCAGCGCCCAAAGATACAAGCGCAATGTTCCATACCAATGACCCTGCCGTTGTCAGCAGAAGAAACGGCACTATGCTCATGCGCGCGCTGCCTGCGGGGATAGAAATCAGACTGCGGATCAGCGGGATCAGCCGTCCCAGGAGCACCGCCCAAATCCCATATTTCTCAAACCAGCCTCCAGCTTTGCGGATATCTTCGGGCTTCAGACGCAGAATTCTGCCATAGCGCACCACGATGGATTCCAGCCGCTCCACCGACAGCAATCTTCCGATTCCGTAAAGACAGATTGCACCGGCCACAGAACCCGCAGTAGCGGCTGCAAATACGCCTGGCACTGTCAGATCCGAGGTGGTGGTCATGAATCCGCCGAAGGTCAAGATAACCTCCGATGGAATCGGGGGAAAAAGATTCTCGAACGCGATCAGAAAAAACACTCCGAAATAACCGAAAGCATCCATCGTTTCCGTAATCCATTGCTCCATATCCACTTCCACTCCTTCTTTGTTTTCGAGGATAAACGCCTGACGGCATTCCTTTTTGATGCCGTTCGTTTGTCAAGAAGTCGAGACGCTTCCTCGTTTATACTTGCTGCGATTTTAAGAAAAATAATCTCTCAGCTTCCGGAAGATGAGCGCGTCCAGCATTTTGTATATAAAAAACAGCACAATCAGGCATACGCCGTAAACTACCAGAATGGCTGTGGAAATACGCAGGTACAGGGACAAGGGCGGCCAGAGAAAATACAAAGCGCCTGTAATCAAGGCTGCGCCTTCAGCCAGTATGCCCCAGCCGAGCAAATAATGGTGGCCATGCGTCTCGAAGGGCCTTGTATGCTTGGACATGGAGAGGAATTCTTCGACCTTGAAATGGGCGATGGCTTTTTTGGCAGCCTCCTCCTCGGTCAATCCCTTAAGCTGCAGGTCGCAAGCGAAATCCTCCAGATAGTTCTGCAGCTCCAGCTTATCCTCACCGCTCAAGGCGAGCTGGTCCACATAAACCCGGATATTATGCTGCTTGCTGTACAGGACATTCATCCGGATGTGTCCCGCATAGTTGGCTCCGCTCCAGACGGCCGCCATCATGAAGGAGGTAAAATAGCAGACAGACAGCCACAATTCATCGCGGGGATTGTGAATCTCGTCCACATAATAAGTAACAAAACAGACCAATATGGATAAAAGCAGCAGCCAAGCGTATTTGATATCCGCAAGACTGAACAGCTTTCGCGCCTGTGTGTTCATTGTTCCCACCCCATCACATCAAATAAACCGATTAACAATCTCCGTCGTGATCTTCCATTCTGCAACGAACTTCTCCAACAGCTGCCAGCCGATGCCGGTGACCGCATAATATTTACGGCGTCCTCCCTTGCTCTCATCTCCCCAGTAAGCCATAATGGCCCCTTGCTTCTCCAGCCGTTTCAGGCTCAGATAGAGAGTCGCCTCCTGAATTTCGAACGCTCCCTCCGTCCGCTCCTTGACCGACTTGGAAATTTCGTAGCCATAATTGTCTTTGTGGGACAGTACGGATAGTACCAGGAGATCGATTGTTCCTTTCAGCATTTCGGCATTCAAAAGCAGCCCCTCCAGACGACTACTCAATAATCATGAGTACACAGGTATCATAAGTGATTTTGCAGCATAAAGCAACTGAAAAACAGAATAAAAACTCTAAGATGCAATGAGACCGCAGACGGGTGAGCGTACAGTGGTGTTAGCGGGAGGAGGGGGCGGGGGATAGCAATGCACCCGGGGCGCTTGCGGGAGTGAAGCGGTCAGTCAAGGCATCGAATGTTAATAACTGCAAAAATACATCTTTTTTGCTCTAACTGCCTCTTTCAGTAGAGCAGCCTGCAAAAATACAGGTATTAAGCGGATTTAAGTGTGCTTTGTGCTCTAAAAGACTCCACTGCCTGCATTTTTGCAGGCAGTGGAGTCTTTTTTCTTTTTTAGGACAAAAATATCTGTATTATTGCAGTTTGTGCTTCACTTGCAAACAGGAATGATGGCCCATTCAGAAGCAGATGCGCATCCCGCAAGGACGGTTTTACAACCGTTCCAGGAACGCAACGGCCATACCCGCGATGCGCTGGTGCCCCGCTTCATTGGGGTGCAACCGGTCCCCCGTGAAATAATCCAGCGTCAGCTTGGTAATCCCGCTCTCCGCATACAGGTCCAACACAGGCAGAGCATACCTTCTGCCGATGGCGCGGACCGCCTCTGCGTAATCTCCCAACCGGTACCCGGCCTCATTGATGAACTCCGTATCCCAGCCGTCCTTATCCCGTTGCAGCGGGGTCCACAGATTCAAGCGTACAGCCGGATTACGCGTAAGCAGCTCTTCAATCAAGGTCACATATGCGCCGGAATAGGTATAGATGTCACGTCCGTCGATACTGCCCAACGGTTTGCCCAGGCGGTAATCATTGGTCCCGGCGAAAATCGTCACACAATCCGGCACCGTTTCCAGCGTTTTGCCGGAATGTACGGTTGCGCCGTAATCCCGGTCCCCTCCTGCAGCCATAGGACAGCCGCTTTTGGCGGCATTGATGACACTTGCGAACCCCAACCGCTTGCTTACGATTGGTTGATAGACGTTGGCTGCGCTGATGCTGTCGCCCAGCGTGGCCCATACTTTCCCTGCCCATTTGCTTGCAGCAGCAGATTGTTCCATTTCTTTTGTTACCTCCTTAGTAAGTCTCTTGGTTTTCCTTGCTTACGTTCATTCGTTTTACGAGATGCAGCAGCCCACAGCGTGTACGCAAGTGCATCAGCTCCTGCTCCTTATCTCAGCATCTTGCCCATGCGAATGGCAAATTCCTTGAGCACAGGCGCTTGCTCACGCATCTTCTCCAGAGTCAGCCGGTTGGATGGTCCGGAGAGAGCAAGCGCCGCGGCCAGCTTCTGGGAGCGGTTGTAGATCGGCACCGAAACAGCGGCGGCTCCCGGTTCCCGCTCCTCCACACTAGTGGCAAAGCCTAACTCCCGGGCCTCCTCCAATTGCCGGAGGAACGTCTGCTGCTCCAGGATAGCGGGCCATGACGGTGAAGCAAGCACCTGCTCCTGCACACTCCGGTCGGCGAATGCCACCAGCACCTTGCTGGATGCGCCTACATACAAGGGCAGCCTGGCCCCTACCTGTGCCACGCGCCGGATGGTCTGGTTGCTTTGTACCGCCTGAATGCGGACACGCTCCAGACCGTCCCGGACATAGAGGCTGACTGTTTCATGAAGCATATCCCGCAGATGCTCCATCTCCGGCAGCAGCAGCACCTCGGGATCATCACTCCGGGACAAGTTAGCCGACAGCTCCCACAGACGAAACCCTAGGCGGTACTTCTCGGAGGAGGGATTGCGCAGGATGAAGCCTTTCCCTTCCAGTGAAGCCAGCAGGCGGTGTACCGTGCTTTTGTGCAGACCGGACTTGCCGGCTATCTCGGTCAGGCTAAGCTCGGTTTCGGTCGTAAAACACAACAGAATATCAAGAGCGCGCTCAACTGCACGCACAGTCATTTTTCCATCATCCATAAAGGCATCTCCGTCCATAGTGTTTCATCATATGAAACAAAGTTCCTCCCCACAGTATACTCAAAATCATTCCCACCGTAAAGATGAATCGACATAAGCCAACCCGGCTTAGGAATAAACTGGTAATATCGAATAAAAAGTTAGTCCGGAGGCACATATATTTTTGAAAAGGTAGCTGTAACCGAAAAACTCAGCTTATGCTTTCGACGCCAGTTTTTCTGCACGCTGCTTCGCCTCGCTGTAATGCACGCTGCTTCGCCTCGCTGTAACCGAAAAACTCAGCTTATGCTTTCGATGCCAGTTTTTCTGCACGCTGCTTCGCCTCGCTGTAACCGAAAAACTCTTAGGAGGTCTGATATGCTAACGGTATATGGTCCATTGATGCCTTTACGCCTGCTGGAGGAGATCCGCTTTTGGAAGATGCAGGAGAAAGAACATACTGTAGTGATTCGTGAGCTGGTTGTCAATCTGGAGCGGGAATACGTCCAGGTGCTGAAGGAATGGGAGCCAATATTCTCCAAAACCGAGGCGGAGGCTACCCAATGGATTGAAGCTCTGCTCCATTCCCCGGCTGGAGTTTCGCCTTATATGCAGATGCAGATTGAAGGACTGCTCAACCAGTCACTCCAACAATCCAAGGCCTTCATCAGCCAGTTGATGCATATGCTCTCCCACAGCAAGGCCACCGGAGGCAATCCTACAGCCCAGGTGGTGGTGCAGCACATTACCAGAGAATCGGAATACTTTCTGGGAGTGCTTCATGCCTTTACGGGTTCCGCCTCCCCCGCCGCGGTTCCGGCCCCGGGAAGCATACAGACGGAGCGGGCCTCCGGGAGTGATGAGGACCCGGCTGCGGGCAATGGCGTCTCCAGGCTTGGACGGTCCTTCTCCTCAGCCACTTTCTTCCCTCTCAGGCAGCAGAGCTTGACAGAGAGCGCATCCGAAGCATACACCCATTATCAACCCGGTCAGCCGTCCGGAGCCCCGGTTGCTGGGCTGGTGGAGACGGAGACGGCACACGTACAATCCCCGTTCAGGGAAACCTGGTCATCGCCTACAGCTTCCACCCTCACGCCGATTCCTTCCGGAGGCCATACCCTGCCTCCCCTGCCCTACCCGTACGATGCGCTGGAGCCCTATATCGATGCTGAAACCATGAAGCTTCACCACGACAAGCATCATCAATCCTATGTGGACGGACTGAACAACGCGGAGAAAAAGCTGGAGGATGCCCGCAAGTCCCAAGACTTTTCACTGGTCAAACATTGGGAGCGGGAGCTGGCTTTCCATGGAGCAGGACATTATCTGCATACGATCTTCTGGAACGCCATGGCACCCAAGGCTGGAGGACCCCCGCGCGGTCCCGCCGCTGCACAAATCCAGCAGGATTTCGGCAGCTTCGACGCTTTCAAGAAGCAATTCTCGGAGGCAGCCGATAAGGTAGAGGGCGGCGGCTGGGCAATCTGGGTCTGGAGTCCGCGGAGCGGGCGGACCGAGATATTAACCGCCGAGAAGCATCAGAATTTATCCCAGTGGGATGTTGTTCCGCTTCTCCCCCTGGATGTGTGGGAGCATGCCTACTATCTCAAGTATCAGAATAAGCGTCCTGACTACATTAAGGCCTGGTGGAATGTAGTCAACTGGAAGCATGTCAACGAGCGGCTGAATGCAGCCAAGCAGCTTGTGTGGACACCCTATTGATCCGCTGAAGTATCCCCGCCCAGGGTAGCGGGAAGTCCATCTGCCTGTCACGGATGCAGACCTCCATCCATCAGCACAAAAGCCCATCCCCGGATAGGACCCGGAGCGCCGGAGCATAATTCTCCGGTCCTTCCTGTCCTGCGGGGATGGGTTTATTATAAATTCCCAGAAACAATACGGGGAGGCGGCTCAGCTTCTTGATAGAGGAACGGCACGAGGATAAACGCCTATCGGCGTCCTTTTGACGCTGACGCGTTTGTCAAAAAGTCGAGCCGCTTCCACGTTTATACGTTCTGAGGCTTTGAGAATAACTCCTATCGGAGTATTTCGAGGAACTTAAACATTCTGATGTGGTCAAAAAAACGCCGTCAGGCGTTTGTTCTCGTATGTGATGCGAATCACAATTCTGTCCCTCCAGCTGCCATATACTGAGCTCATCGAAGAAAAACCGCAGGAGGAAAACCTATGAGCCCTATTATCACTACCGTCCATGCTCCTGAATATCCGTCCAGAATCCGCCATCAGGTGATTATGGAGGCTTTCGACCAATTAGCTCCCGGTACCGCCATGCTGCTGGTGAATGATCACGAGCCAAGACCCTTATACTACCAATTCCAAGCGGAACGGACGGGTATTTTTACGTGGGAGTATGTGGAAGAAGGTCCGGAATGGTTTCAGGTGAAGATTACCAAGCTGCAGGATACGAACAACTAGGGAAGGAGGCAATGCCCATGTTTTTCCGCAAAAAAACAACGTCTCTCCCCGCGCCCCAGCAACTCGGTGAGCTGAATAAAATCGAGCTTGATGTCCGGGAGGAGCTGCGCCAGAAAAAGGACCCGTTCGAGCTTATAATGGGCACCGTCAAAAAATTGGGCAAAAATGATCTGCTGGTGCTTCATGCTACAATCAAGCCGACGCCGCTCCTGGGACTGATGAAGCTGAAGGGTTACTCCCATAAGGTAGAAAAAATCCAAGCAGACTATTGGATCACCATGTTCGTTCACAAATCCCTTGCCCCGCTGTTAAAGCAGGATGATCCGGAAGAGTCTGCAGAAGATGAAGAACCGCAGATGAGGGCTCCTGGAGAGCCGCCCAGAACCACTCATCTGGACAACCGGGGCTTGGAGCCCCCGCAGCCCATGGTCAGAACCCTTGCCGCCCTAAAGAACGCAGCTCCCGGGGACAGGATTATCATCCATAACGACCGGGTGCCGGCCTTTCTGTTGGAGGAAATCAAGGAGATGGGTTATCCCTGCGACATCGCAAGCCAGGCTGACGGCAGCGCCATTGTCACCATCGAGAAGATTTAAGCCCTGCTAGTCCATCGGCATGCCCTCCGTCCCCCTTTCGGGATAATAGAGTGTCACGCCGTCGCGCAGGTCAAGACCACCGGGCTTTTTTATACCAGGAGGTGAGATTATGCTTTCCCAGTCTTCTGCAACATCCTCAACGCTGCCGCTGCGTTTTCTGATCACAGGCATCGTTATGTTCATCTTGTTTCAATTAGGTTCCGTCCTGACTTTTGCAGGCTGGACCGGCTTGTCCCCGCGGCATCCGGAAGGCTGGTCCTTCGCCCATATCATACTGCTGGGCTGGGGTACCATGATTGCCATGGGTGCCGTGTACCAGCTGATCTTCGTCGTGGTGCAGAGACATATATACAGCGAGCGCCTGGGCAGATGGCATTATATCCTTTTCCTGATTGGTGTTCTTGGTTTATCCACCGGCTTTTACCGGGGGGATGTGACGCTTATTGCGAGCTTTGCCACACTGGCTTTTATCGGGATCGGGCTGTTCGCAATCAACATCATTGCTACTCTGTTGGCCGCCCGGATCTGGAACACGGTTACTGTGAGCGCATTGTCCGCCGTGGTCTGCCTGTTCCTCACAGGAGCCACCGGTTTGGGCATGGGGCTTAACTTCCGGTTCAGCTTCCTCGGCATGGAGCATAACCAATGGTTCGGAGCCCACCTGTGGTTCGGACTGGCAGGATGGTTCGGGCTTCTGATTACCGGCTTCAGCTACAAAATGCTGCCCATGTTCTATCTGTCCCATGGCCATTCCTCCAAGCTGCAACCTTGGATTCTGCTGCTGTGGAATGCGGGAGTCTGGTCGGGGGCGCTGTCATCGCTCTTGGGTCTGCCCGCCTGGTGCCAGCTTGCGGCCTTCGGCTGTCTGACGCTTGCCTTGGCGGCTTATTGCTGCCAGATTGTCCTGATTGCCCGCAAGAAGCATAAAAAAACTCCCGGGTTCGGTATTCTCATCTCCGTATGGGCAACCTGCCTGCTTGCAGGGGCAGTCCTGGGCTTCCTGCTGTATGCTGCATGCTATCCCGCTGTGCTGGTTGAGGAATCCGCTTATGCCTTCCTGATTTCCGTGTACCTATGGGCATGGATTGTGCCTGTTATTCTGGGCTATATGTCGAAAATTATTCCTTTCCTGTGGTGGACCATCAAGTACGGAGACAAGGTAGGCAAGGAAAAAACTCCTCTGATGGCCGATCTGATCAAAGAAAGCCATGTGAAGCTCGCCTTGTCTTTGCTGGTTGTGTCCGCCCTGGTTTTGCTGGGAACAACCGCCCTGGGCCTAGAGCCTGCCATCAAGACGGCCGCCGTTGTCTGGTCGCTGCTCGCCCTGGGCTATATCGGGCTGATTGGCCGTGTTTTTACGAAATAAGACTTTGGAGTGACCATTTATTGAAAGGGGTTGACCGCAATGGAGGAATTTGTTCAGACCTTGGAAGATGCTCTGCGCCAGGTGTATGACCCGGAGCTGGGAGTTAATATTGTGGACCTTGGCTTAATCTACGGCATTGGCCTGCAGGGAGAGGGGAAGGTGAAGATTGCCATGACCCTGACCACTCAGGGCTGCCCGCTCCACGATACGATTGTAGGCGGAGTCAGAGCCGCATTGGCCCGTATTCCCGGAGTAAAGGAAGTGGATATTGATCTGGTATGGTCACCGGCCTGGACACCTGATAAAATGAAACCAGAGGCACGAAATCAGCTTGGTTTCTAGGGAGTTGGCCGAATGGATCCATTACGCTACAGTCTTGCCGATGTACCGCTATTCCGCGGACTTGACGAGCGGGAGCTGCACAAGCTGGGGGAGCTGCTTATTCCCCGGCTGTACAAGAAGAAGTCGATTATCTTCACCGAAGGCAGTGAGAAGGAGAGCATCTATATTGTCCGCAGCGGTTTGGTCAAAGCCTTCAAGACAGATGCGGACGGGCATGAGCAGATTGTGAATTTTTTGGGCCCCGGCAGTATGTTCCCTCATACGGGGTTCTTTCTGCTGTCGCCTTATCCGGCTACAACCGAGGCGGTAATGGATACCCAGCTGCTGGCCATGCCCTTGAAATCCTTCGAGCATCTGCTTACCTCCACCCCCTCCATGACCATCAAGGTGATGCGGGTCATGAGCGAGACCATTCAGGAATTGCAGAGCAAGCTGCAGGAGCTTACGGGGCAGGATGTGATGCTCCGTCTCCTCTCCTTCCTGGCTGCAATGGCGGAGAAACAGGGCAGAGTGCTGCCCGACGGGCGGGTCAAGCTATCCTTGCCTGTCACACACCAGGAACTGGGCAGCACCATCGGCACCACAAGGGAGTCCGTCACCCGGCTGTTGGCCCAACTGCGCAAGGAAGGGCTGCTCGAGGTAAGCCGCGGCGGGTTCGTGATAACGGACATGCCCCGCTTCAGGCGTTGGGGCAGAGGGGACAAAACCTCTGACTAAGTAAGGCGCAGGAACATTTGAGGATTTGTGACCGGCATCACAAGGAAGGGCCTCCACATGGCGTACATTGTGTATATAGCACAATGATAATCAATGATTCTCATTAATAGAGAGAAAGGTTGAATGCCATGAAACGAATGCTGGTATGCTTTATAGCCGGCTGTGCCCTGATTGTAGCCGGTCTGTATGCCGTTGTCCCCTTCCCCTCAGGAGAGCAGAATGCGGCCGCGCAGAATTCACCTGCCGCCTCCGCAAGCCCCGCAGCTCTTGACCAAGCCCCCGTGGAGCCGGTAATCCGCCGCGAGGGCAAGGATGTGTATATTGAAATGACCACCCAAGTCACCAATGTGGAGATTTCCAAAGGTCTGATGTATAATGCCTGGACCTTCAACGGCACGGTGCCCGGCCCGGTGATCCGGGTGAACCAGGGGGATATGCTGCATCTGACCCTGAAGAACATCGACCCCAACATGAGCCACTCCATGGACTTTCATGCGGTGCATGCGGCTCCCAGCGCCAAGTTTATCGATGTAATGCCGGGGGAGACAGGAACATTCTCTTACCCCGCCAACAATCCGGGAGTATTCATGTACCACTGCGGAACCAAGCCTGTATTGGCCCATATTGCCAACGGCATGTACGGAACGATTATCGTGGAGCCAACAGACGGGTATCCCACGGACCACGAGATAGACCGCTCCTATACCTTGGTTCAGAGCGAATTCTACAAGGAGCATGACTTTGCCGATATGCAAGACGGCGAGCCTAGCTATGTGGTTTTTAACGGCAATGATTATTCTCTGAACGAGCACCCGCTGTTGGCCAAGACAGGGGATAAGGTCCGCTTCTATGTCAGCAATGCCGGACCTAATGAAGTATCCTCCTTCCACATCGTGGGCACCATGATGGATACGGTCTACCTGGACGGGAATCCGCGGAATGTGCAGTATGGGATGCAAACTGTGCTTCTCCCTGCCAGCGGCGGCGCCGTAGTGGAGGTCACTGTCACTGAGGAGGGAGACTATCCCATTGTAACCCATCAGTTCAACCATGCCTCCAAGGGCGCTGTAGCTACTCTGCGGGTGACAAGCGACGGTCTGGACAATGGTCATGAAGCCAAGGGACATTGACGGGAATGCCTGCGTTGAGCAATGGGGGATGGCTGATGCAGCCGTCCTCCCTCTAAGACAAAGAACCTGGCGAGATAGATACCGCCAGGTTCGTTTTACTTGAAGAGTATGGTGCTTGGTGCTATTGGTTGTGCTAATGCTGGTAGTGTATTGGCGCTGGTAGTGCTATTGGTGTTGATGATGCTACGGGTGCTGGTAGTGCCGATGGTGCTGCTGGTGCTGCTGGTGCTGGAACTGCCAGTGCCCCCAGCTTAGCAGCAAACCGCCGCCCCTTAACGGAAATTTTTTCCGCTAATCCAGGCTATTGCTATAATTCCCCTATCTTAACGGAAATTTTTTCCGTTAATCCTCAATATTATGCCAAAAATGCCTCAGCCACGCGGTTTTGGAGGACTTAGCGGAAATTTTTTCCGTTAAATACCCCAGATTGGCGGATAATCGCCATATAACGGAAATTTTTTCCGTTATATGAATGCGACCTCTCCATCCGAACGCCTGAGGATCAAGAACAACCAGCCCCAAGAACTTTTTCACCCTTCACAACCTGGGCTTGAAGCCTCTCAACCGCTGAGCCTATCCTGTTATTGACCCGATACGCTTGTGATCCTTAACCATCAAACGCATAAGCAAAACATCAACTAACTGGAGATCCCGGTCCGGGGCGCCCCGGTGGTTGTCTTACCCACGCGGCGGCCGGTCCCTCTTTTGAACACATTGGCCGCCTTGCCGTATAGATAGACCAGAAGCCATGATCCCGCGAAGATGACGACAAAGCGAAGCAGCGTATAAAGATCGTACATGATTATGGACGTCGGCGCCTTCCACTTGACCGTAAAAGCACTGAGCAGCGACGGATGAACCAGATAGATCCCGAAGGAGCATGCCCCGATGGATGCCAGCCATGCAGTTGCCCGTTTCCAGCGTCCCAGCAGGAAGCGACCAGCCTGCATCAGGAACAAGGCCGACCCGATAACATACACGAACCGGGAGACCTCATACCATACCAAGTACGCCGTTATCCCCAGGTACCGGTCCAGACAGAACAGCCCCACATAGACGGACCCTCCGAGCAGCATAATGGCCGCGGACACAGCCGCATTTTTCTCCAGCCAAGCCTTGACCGGCAGATAGTAGAGCCCGATAGCCCCTCCTATCAGGAAGTAAGCCAGATAAGTAGGCGCAAGACGGTCGCTGTGGGACAGATCAGCAAACCAGTACCCGTAGACATAGAATCCAGCCTGAACGGCTATGCCAAGGGGAATCAACCAATGGCGGAACCAGGAGGTCCGGGCTGTCAGCGTCATGAACAGCGGAAACAGCACGTACATCTGGAAGATAATCAGCATAAAGTAGGAATGATAAGACCATTCCGCCCAGCGGAGCATGCGTAAGAACACACTCCAATCCATCGCGAAGGCGCGGGTGTTCAGGTACTGGTAGAAGACATAGTAGAAGAGCGCCCAGAGCAGATAAGGAATAACCAAACTCACAGCCCGCTTCCGGTAAAAGGTCCCTGCAGCCTTGGCATTCCACCTGCCGTCATAGCTATAGAACAGGACGATGCCGCTTACCATGATGAATAACGGCACAGCGAACGCGCCGGATAGATTCACGATATAGAAGAAAATCTGAGACAAGCTCCCCTCCGCCGGTTCCACGGTTGCGCTGGAGGTAGCGTGAATCAGCACCACGGCGAGAATGGCAAAAGCCCGTACAAGATCCAACTCGAACAGCTTCGGCTTTTTCCCCTGCGCTGCTGTTGCTTCATTGCCCACTGTTATAACCGCCTTTGTCTAAGAAGTATGCTCCTCATTATACAGGCATATTTACAGTGAGGGAAGCTGGTGTATGGAGGAAGCTTGCACAGGATTGGCAATCCGCACATCCTCTGCGGTGATCCGCAGCTGGTTCAATTCGCGGGGCAGAGTTTGACAGTCCAGCAACGCCCGCAATTCGAAGGCTCCTTCTCCATCAGCCAAATCGATCTCGTTATATAGCCACCAGTTATTCGTCAGGTCCTTCTCCCACTCGGCCAAACTTACACCTGTGAAGATGAGAGCGCAGCTCTCCAGCCCCATAAAACCGCCCCGGCAATTTAAATCCAATTGAAAAATTCCGGTCCCCAACCAGGAATAGCCGGTAATAACTGTATCATGGAGATGGATCTCCTCAGCAAACCGCCTGCCCCCTACAGGAAGCCGGTCTTTTACCGCCTCATATCGGGTCCGGGCATTCTCTCCTGCCTTGCGGCTCCTGAGCTCCCAATTTTGTACCCACTCATCGGCAGCAGCTTTAAGCTCCGGCGAAGGCACACGGCTGTTCCCGCCGTTAGCCGCAAGCAGCTCCACCAGATGCCCGGGGAGATGCTGTTCTATATAGGGCCTGTCCTGTTCGAAATTTTCCAGATATTCCCTGTCCAAATCCCGTCCCTCGGACCGGTAGTATGCTCTGGCTCCATCCAGATCGGCGTCATGGTCGGGAAACATCAGCCTCCCCACCATCTGAGCAGAATGGTAGAGCTCCTTGGTAAAATACTTCATGCCGCCTCTCTCCCTCCCGGTTGGGTTGGCACGCGCTTGCTTCCGTTGGCACATGCTTGCTTCCGTTGGCCCCGTGCTTTCTACTCCTTGATCAATGCCATGAACTCCGCCCGCAAGGGTGCATCATTGCGGAAGTAGCCTCTTACGGCTGAAGTAACGGTTTTGCTGCCCGGCTTCTTCACGCCGCGGGAGCACATGCACAGATGCTCGGCCTCCACCACGACCATAACGCCGTGAGGCTTCAGCTCTCTGTTCAGAATATCGGCTATCTCCGAGGTAATCCGCTCCTGCACCTGAAGCTTGCGGGAGACGGCTTCGACCAGACGGGCAAATTTGCTGAGTCCCGCGATCTTGCCGCTGGGAATGTAACCAATATGAATCTTGCCAAAGAAAGGGGCCATATGATGCTCACATTGGCTATAGAACACAATATCCTTCACAATGACCAATTCCTCGTGCTTCTCATCAAAAGTAACACCCAGCACCTCAGCAGGATCAGCAGAATAACCGGCGAAGATCTCCTCGTACATACGGGCTACCCGGGCAGGTGTCTCCAGCAATCCTTCCCGCTCCACATTCTCCCCAATCAGACGCAGGATTTCGCGGACATGGTGCTCGATCTGTTCCCTGTTGCGTTGTACATGCTCATTCGAATAATCACTGGCCATATGCGTTCCCTCCGATGCCTACAACAGCTGTCTCGCCTCTATCTCTTGCCCGCAGCTGCCTCTCCTCTATCTCTCGCCCACCGGCGATAGTGGAGTCTATTTGAATTTCTGGTTCTTCATCATATTCTGTACTTTATTCATCTGCTGCTTGTTCAGATTATAGCCCATCTGCTTGGCCATCTTGGCCAGCATATCGGGATTCGTCTGCATTTTCTCCATCTGTCTGCGCAAGTAGTAAACTCCGCAGGCAAAACCGCCCGCAGCCCCCACAATCAGCGTAAGTATGGGAATAATCCAGTTCCACATCCGCCTGTCACCTCTTAATGTAATGTCCGGTCTGTCCGGCTTCCGCTCTATATCATAGCATGTTGCAAGATCGCATACAAATGGGCCATCATCTGCTATATTCCCGCATTCCGCCCCATGATATTATAGCTTTGGAGGACAAAATAGCCAGTACTTCCGAAGCCGTTTTATTGTCGCAAGCATTTTGCAGGTAAAGAACTTCTATGCTTGCGAAGTGAGTTTTTCGCCATACTGCTCCGCCAGGTTATAGAACTCAAAACTTGAGCCAATGCTTACGAAGCCAGTTTTTCGCGGGCACAAAAACTTTCAGGAGGCCAAAACATGATTAATGTGGCAATGCTCTCTTATTGGCATGTTCATGCTAAGGATTACACCAAGCAAGTACAGGCCCGGCCGGAATGCCGGATTGCCGCTGTCTGGGACGAACTGCCGGAGCGGGGACGCGCGGCGGCGGAGACCCTTGGGGTTCCTTTTTACGATAGTCTGGAAGCGCTTCTCTCCAACCCGGAGATTGATGCAGTCGTAGTTGACGCTCCCTCCAATCTTCATGAAGAAGTAATGGTGGCAGCGGCGCAGGCCGGCAAGCATATTTTCACAGAAAAGGTGCTCGCGGTAACCACGGCAGAGGCAGACCGGATCATCGAGGCGGTGCAGCAATCCGGCAAGTCCTTCATGATCTCCCTGCCCAGATTAACCGATGCCAGCAACGTCTATATCAAGGAAACCATTGAGTCAGGTATTCTCGGCCGCATTACCCTGGTACGCGCCAGATTAGCCCACAACGGCGCTCTGCCCAATGACCAGTCCGACAATGGGTGGCTGCCTGCCCACTTCTACAATAAGGAGCAATGCGGCGGCGGAGCCTTGATCGACCTGGGATGCCATCCCATGTATCTGGCCCATTACTTCCTGGGAATGCCGGAGACAGTCAGCGCCCAGTTCGGTTATGTGACCGGCCGCGAGGTGGAGGATAATGCTGTAGTTACGCTGAAATACGCCGATGGAGCCCTTGCCATTGTGGAAGCCGGCTTTGCCAGCATGTTCAGCCCGTTCACTATAGAGGTGTATGGTACAGAAGGCTGCCTCCTGCTAGACGATCATGCCATCCGGCTCCGCAGCACCCGTCTGGGGTTGGGCACCCAGGACGGCTGGATCACACCGGTCAAGCTGCCTGCCGCACCTGAACGTCCGCTTAACCAGTGGGTGGATCATATCCTTCATGGCACTCCTACCACGATTTCCATCAAGCATGGAAGGGTATTGACTCAACTGATGGAAGCCGCTAACCGGGCTGCCGCCGAAGGGATCACCGTAGCAATCAATTCTTGATCGGATGAACGAAAGAGGGCCTGCCGCAGTTGGCAGAGCCCTCTTTTCTCGTTCCATGCTATCCGGAAAGCCTTCTTGTCAATAGAATATCCTCCAGAAACTCCAGGAAGTCTTCCGTCACGTTGGAGGAGACTGCCTCGCAGTATAAGCAGATAATTGCGGAATCATCCAAAGATTCCAGAGCGCTCCTGCGGCGCGACTTGGGTAAGGAGGTAGAGAAACGCCGCTCTTTCTCAAGGCGGACCCTCATTCTCTCCCAGGAAGCATTGATCACCTCATCCGGCGGCAATTCAATGCTGCTGAGAAACGCTTCGAACGGTATTCGATTTTTGGCTTCATTGTCATCTTGGCTTAGATTAAGACTGGGCAATGCTCTCCCTCCTCTCTGTATGCAATTACCATCCTAGTATAATGATAACATTGGGATAGGTTCCAGTCTTTACCTTTTCGCCGGGTAAAAAAGTATGTACAAACAGTGATATTTGTGTTATATTAAATCATTTTACGAGACGATGATGCTGATCCATTCAACTGTATTGCCGATTATACGTATATGCAACCCCAAGTGGCGTAAACGCAACTTTACTCGTATAGCATTGACTCTAATGCTTTTCTATACTTAAGGTAACAACGATCAAAGGAGAGTCAGCCCATGTCTTTTGGAGAAAAATTGTTGCAGCTTAGAAAAGGGAAGGCATATTCGCAAGAAACCTTGGCGGAAAAACTCAACACCACCCGGCAGGCAGTGAGCAAGTGGGAAAATGGGCAAGGATTCCCCGAAACCGAAAAGTTGCTGATGATAGGCAACCTGTTCGAAGTGTCCATTGATTATTTGTTGAAGGAGGGCGGGGTGCATGACAGCGGAGAAGAACGTGGTTATTATGTCAGTCAAGAAATGGCAGAAGGGTACCTAAGCCATCAGCATAAGTCGTCAAGCCGTCTTGCAACAGGTGTGGGGCTGCTCATTATGGCTTTTTTGCCATACGTCATGCTTCCAAAGGAGCCAGTTGTTTTTGCTTTCCTTATTGTTTTCTTTGCGGCAGGGGGCGTTGTTGCTCTCGCGTCTGCCATAATAAAAGATGAAGAACAGTATCATGTCTTAGGAAAAGAAGCTCTTATGCTGGATCAGGGCTTTATGAAGCAATTAACGGAACGTTTCCAGCGGTTGAAGAGCAGATATACGGCCTTAATTTTCGTCGGGGTTGGCATGCTAGCAGTAGGCGGAATGGCATTTGTATTAGAAGAAAACGAAATTACTGAAGGTGTGTTAATTCCTTATTTTCCCATGTGCATCGTTTTTATTGCTTTAGGAGCATATATCCTGATTCGAACAATTACGCTATGGTATTCCTATAGTCTGCTGGTTAACAATGAGCAATATATCAAGTATATCAGTCAAAAAAACCAGGGATTTTGGAGAAAAATTAGAAAAAAGCTAACGGATTAGATCACCCTATGTTAGTCATTGAAGGCTCCTGCAGCGCAAAACAAAAGGGACTGCCTCATAGGCCAGTCCCTTTTGTTTTATTGAATGGAACGAAGAGCTTCGATTTCCTTGTCGGACAACCCGGTAGCTTTCCTAATAAAAGGAAGATCCGCGCCCAGTAGAAGCAAATTGCGGGCCATTTCTGTCTTAGCTCTCGCCTCACCAATGGACATGCCCGTTGCTAATCCTTCTTCCCTGCCTTCTTCCCTGCCTTCTTCCCTGCCTTCTTCTCTGCCTTGTTCCCTGGCCCCTTCAATGCGTGACTTCTCGTCACTCAACGCCTTCATACGGGCCTCATACTCCATTCGGGCCGCGGCATCCTGGCTTAAGAACTCCAGAGTATCCATCGCCTTCTTCAACATTGGTTCATTCATGGCCAACACCTCCCAGCTTGATTTGTCCACACCCTTGAGGAACAATAACCAATTGACTAGCCCGCCTTCCTCCAGCGGAACAGAATTTTCATCCAGTTTTGTTAATTCAATGACGTGAATTTCGATATCATCAATGAGGGGGATTCCGGTATGATCTTCTCGTAAATGAAAAACGCTGTGATAACGAGTGTTGTTCAAGAGTGTGAAGTCCAGAATGTTGATAGCAACGCACTTCTTAAGTGTATTGTAATTATACCCCTTTGGAATCTGTTGAAAATACATGCCACTCCAGTAGTATAGCGTTCGCTTTTCCATATGGAAGGGGTTGAAGATTTGCATTTCTATATTAATGAGCTTTCCGTCGGATGTCTTTGCCTTTATGTCTAAGATAGACAGCTTATCTGTGGGGCTGTCTTTGTCCGTATAAGGGTTTACCAAGACAATCTCGGCAAGTGGCAGTTCTCCGCTTTCCTTAAAGGTACTGTTCAGGAACGCCAGCAGCACATCCTTATTCTGCTCACTGCCGAAAATACGTTTAAATACCGAATCCACTCTCGGGTTAAGTAAATCCTGCATTTTGCATCCCCCGTTTTCTTTTCATTATACCATAGTCTGTCAGAACTCAGGAAGAAGAGGGGGAAAATGAGAACAAAAAGATTTTTCTTCGTCACATAGGTTTTATGAAAAAAGGGTGTAGCAGCTTTTCATTGAAGGCTCCTGCAGCCTATATGGCAAAAGGGACTGCCTCATAGGCCAGTCCCTTTTTCTTTGCGCTGCTTCAACAGTCTGAGAAGTTTGCCCTCGTTTGGTTCGGACACCGTCGCATAACTCGAGGCAGCATTCAGAAACTGGGCTACCTTCCGGTCCGAATCATAGCTTGCTACTTGCTCGGTGTTGACCACATTGGAACGGTCATAACGTTCATAGCCAACAGGGCCATAAGCGGCGTGGAGTTCTGAGAGGGAGATGGGATACACGAATTCGCCTTCTGCCGTGTGGACATAAATCGTATTTTGATGACTGGAAAAATACAAGATATCTTCCTCACGGACTATACAAGGAGTTCCGTCACGCCGCAAGACACGCATTCTCACATCTCCATCTCAATAATTACTTACGCAATTCTTCCGGAATTTCCGGGCTGTGAAATAAAGGTTTCATTACGGCAGCAAAAATTCCTGCGCAGAAAGCAAGCATGACGGATATTTTTCGAGCAGCAATCCGTTTCATTCAACTCCCTCCCTTCCATGGAATTATTGTTATGGCTTGGACTAAAAACGCCCACCCTATAATCTGCGATTCTATAGCAAAATTGCTACAGACAACTAGGATAGACAGTATTTTAAAATAGGGGACCCACATTGGAGGCATATTGGAATTCCTCTCAGGCGAAGGAGCAAACAAGAGCACAAATAATGTGGAAAAAGCAGTCATTAGCCATACAATATCGTTTCCAACAGGCGGAATTAGCGGAATGCCCACACATAGGGAAACGGACACCACTATGCATCCACCCATAGTTGGCATATGAGCCCCACCAGATAACAGCCTTAACACCATAATACTCAAAAGAACTATTAAGGTACTTGCTAGCTCACCAATGAACCAGCCCATAATAGACGAAATTATTATTATTGAAAGCGTGTTTAATAAAATTTCTATTGAATACTGCATAATAGCGAGTGAATGAGTTTGTTCAGGGTTAGCTTCTTTAACCATTTTCGCAAGTTTATAGGATAGTATAGTCATAGATCAGAACGATCCCTTTTATATGACATGAACAGGTAGCTATATAAAATAACAGCATAAAAACCATCAACTACGAAAAAAATTTCATTAAACTGTTCCACCAAAAATATGGTGAAAGACACCACAGAAAATGAAGGAATACTAAGTGCTAATAACACCCAATCTTTTTTCTTTAAAAACAGCCTTCCCTTGGGCTTATCGGGAACAAAATCGAATCCCTTTCTTTTCCTTGAGACGAACAAACCTATCAAGCACGCTGAAATAACCGATATGAATTGTAATAAGTATGTACTTATGTTTGTAACCACAGGCAAGGAATTATTAAATTCACCTAATATATTCAGAAGATAATAAAAAACGGTTTGAATTAAGAAATATGCCTGATAAACCATCCCCGTCATAATCGTCGCATAGAACAGATGGACCCGAAAAAGCATCCACACAAACGCCAGCATCAGAATAAGCTGCAAGGGCACGTCCAGAACAGGAATCTCGTACACGGCCCGCAGCGTATACGACACGAAGGCCATAATGATGGAAGCAAATAACATCTCCTTAAACATCAGGTCAATCTTGAACATACGGAACATCAAATAGAACATGGCGCATGTTTCCAAGACAGAAAACACCATAAAGAGAATAAAGTCTGTCAACCCCAAACACTCCCGCCAGTAACAAATTGTTACATATTCCCTTATAATTCTACTATAAATCAAATGCAGCATTTACTCAATAAAATTTATTTAATTAGGTGTTTTTTGCCAAAGTAATTGAATTTATTCCCTTTATCTTCCTTCGTTATTGCTGAGTAAATCCAGAACAAAGCGTAAAGGAATGTAATAATATTTTATAAAAAGCAAGAAAAATCTCGCGGAAGACCACTGCCAGGTCCTTTTTTACGTTTCCAAAGGAGCCACGCCTTTTCCTATGGCGCTCCCGCTGTACCTCCCCCTCCCGCCCCGCTTACTCCTAACGGAAATTTTTTCCGCTATCTCTGCAAATTCTTCATTTCTCGCTGACTTAGCGGAAATTTTTTCCGTTATCCCCTGACTAACCCTGGAAAACAGGCATTTGTACCTGGTATTGAGGGAGTTAACGGAAATTTTTTCCGTTAACTCTCGGTAAATGCCGAAAAATGTCCTGATAGCGGAAAAAATTTCCGTTATATCGTCCCCCTGCGGCCTTTGTTTCCAGCGCGGCCTTTGTCTCCAGCTGCTTCCCCGCCACTTGATCTAGGGAGGCACGAATCCCCCTCCTCGAAATCATATTCTTCCTGTCCTGAATAACAGGAGCCCGTTATTTCATTCATCAGTGTTGCCGTCAAGCGGCATGGAAGTCTGATGTGTTAAAATAAAGAATATCATCCTTCACTTCCCATGCTTATACTCATTCGGCTTCATTCCAACTGTTCGTTCGAATATCTTGCTGAAGTATTTCGAATCCTCATAGCCAACCTCACTGCAAATTTGGTACACCTTCAAGTGGGTTTGCCGCAGCAATTGCTTTGCCCGTTCCATGCGGACACGGGTTAAGTAGGTCAGGAAGGTTTCCCCGGTTTTCTTGCGGAACAGAGGGCTGAGATAATGGGGATGGATGAAGAACCGCTCTGCCACACTGGCCAGCGTGAGCTCCTCAGAATAATGGCTGTCGAGATACGCTTTGATTTCATCCACAATGCTATGATGTGGAGCATTCGCCGGATCGGGCTGGGCGGAGCCTGGAACCACACTAGCCCGGCTGTCCGAAATCATGGAGCAAAGCTCCTTCAGGGCTGCCTGGAAGGAGGAGTTCAGATCGGCAAGCCCGCAGACGGCAGGTCCGGTGCCGATACAAGCATCTACACCACATTCACCCGAAAGCCGTTGGTGAAATGTGTTCAACCAGCCGGTTCCTCCATGATCAGGCAGAGGGTTATTCAAATTAGATAAAATACCCAACTGATGATCGTTATATCGGAATGCGTAGCTTATGGAAGGGAAAGGGAGAACCTCCTCCAGCATAGACACGCTTCCATCCATCTCCTGCGCGGACCATGCTGAGCGGTCCTTCTTTTCGAGCGCCATCCCCAACACAATACCGTAAGGAAAGACAAGATTCAGATCCGCCAGAACCGCCACGATATCTTCCGCCTGCTCTCCGGCATACATCCAATCGCGCAGCATGTTTTCCTTTTGCAGCTTCATATACGCCATGGAATGTGTCCGCAGCCGGTCCAGCACGGTTTCCTCTTCTTTGTCAGCCTGGATATCATGCGCCGCCTGAGCCAGACAGCTCTCGAATTCCTCCTCCTCAATGGGCTTCAACACGTAATGCTTGACTCCCAATTGCATGGCTTTCTTGGCATATTGAAATTCCGAATACCCGCTCAGAATAATGTATTGGACGTGGGGCTGAATCTTCTCCAGCTGGCGGATCATCTCCAATCCGTCCATAATGGGCATCCGGATGTCCGTCACGATCAGATCCGGCTCCCACTGCTTGGCCGCGGCTATCCCCTCTTGTCCGTTGCGGGCCCGGGCGCAGATTTCAAATCCGTATTTCTCCCAATCAATAATCAATGACAAACCGTCCGCGATTTTCTTCTCATCATCCACCAGCAGGACCTTCAACATGGTCTTCTCCTTTCCGTACGGGAAAATGAATGGCAACTGTCGTTCCCTCATCTGGAACGGATTCCAGCGATATGCCGTATTGCTTGCCGTAATGCAGCTGCAGCCGTTCGTGAATATTGCGCAGGCCCAAGGAACCCTCGGCGGCAGCACCTTCACCGGACCAATCGGGATTGTCCAATGTCCGGCGTATCTCCTCCAGACGCTCCTTCTTTATGCCTGCGCCGTTGTCCGCAATGTGAACCAGGACCGTTCCGTCTTTTTCTTCGCCGTCAATCCGAATTTCGTACTGCCGGTCAGGGTCCAGAAAGCTGTGCACAATGCAATTCTCCACGATGGGCTGGAAGGTCAGGCTGAGAATCGGCGCTTTCATCACAACCTCCGGCAGCGTGACAGTAAGCCGGAAACGGTCCTCGAAGCGTACATTCTGCAATTGCATGTACACCCGGATATATTCGATTTCATTACTGACCTGATGGTGCTCCTCCCGGCGGGCAAGGGCCATCTGGAACAGGCGGCCCAGATTTTTGATCATGTGCGCCACATCAGGGGCCTTGGATATATGGGCCTGCATCCTGATGGACTCCAAGGTATTAAACAGCCAGTGGGGGTTGATCTGGTTCTGCAGCGCCAGCAGCTTGGCCTGGTTCTGCTTGATCCGTGCCAGATAGACATCCTCAATCAGATGCTTGACCTTGATGATCATCAGATTATAGCTCTGAATTAAGGCTTCCAGCTCGATATTCAGCCCTTTCTCGGAAATGGGCTGGTACCAGCCGTCCTCCACCCGGCGCATGCTGCGGATCAGGCGGATCATGGGCTTCACGATCTGGTAGCTTAGCAAGAGCGACAACAGGGCAATAGCCAAAACCGTCGCTGTGGCAACACCCAGGGCCAGATTCCGGTACAGGGTGATCTTCATCCCCAGATCCTTCCGGGATACGGCCACGGTTACGCTTAACGGTCCCGAGGGATCGGTGCGAAAGAGCCAGCGGCCCGGGTCGATTGTCTGTGGTTCCGACTCCGGGATAAATGCGGCGGCTTCGATATCGGAGTCGAACAGCAGCTGTTCCTTGGAGCTGATGACGATGCGCCTGTGATAGGGCATACTGGAGGGATTAAGGGTGTCGCTGTCGGCAATCAGCCGGTGAAGGGAGAGCTGGAACAGCAGAATGCCGGCCTGGCGTCCCTCTATATCCTGAATCAACCGGCCCGCGGAGAATACTCCGGCCGCTGCTCCCGTGGAGTGGTAGACATGGGAATGGGTCGGGATAATCACAAGCTTGCCGTTAGCCGTTCGGACTGTCTCCAGCCAGCGCTCCCAGGAAGCGCGGTTGTCGGCCATATCGGGAAAATAGCCATTGTTGTATATTTTCCCCGAGCTGCTGATCATGGCCGCTCCCTGCAAATGGGGCAGCTGGGTCATGAAGGTGGAGAGCTGGCGGCTGACGAGCAAATTATAGCGGATTTGGTCGGATGAAATATAAGAGGCCTCATTGCCCAGGTAGGAAACCAGATCATAGTCACTGTAAACCGCCAGGGAGTTGTTGTTGATTTGCTCCACATAATTGTTGACAGACGCAGCCAACTGAACCGTAAGCATCTGGATAAATTCGGTGGAGGCTTCGGTAATCTGTTCTTTGGCCTTCAAATAAAACAGGTTGGTAATAAGAAGAGTGGGAACCGTACACATAAGCAGAAAGCTGATAAACAGCTTGGAAGCAAAACGGCGGCGCCGTGTAAACAGGCGCCTTGCGGTCCGGATTAGCGGCATCTCCAAATTCCCCCCGGAGAATAGAGCGTTTACATTTTGAGGCATGCTTAATTATAGCCACCCCCATAAGAGACCGCAAGGGTGACAGTTGACAAATCATCAAGATATTAATAATGCCTCCCTATAACCTTCAAGATGTCTCATCGAAATTGCGTTCGTGCTTCTTTATAATGAAAACGTAACCATTATCAACTCGCAGAAAGCAGGGATTACTATGCAAAAAACGGTTCAACAGGGCTATAAGGCGCCCTCGTTGATACGGACGGGAGCCAAGCGGGGCATGCTTTACGATTTGCGCAAATATTGGGTGCTGTATATGATGGCGCTGCCGGGCTTTATTTTCTATATCATATTCAAATACATTCCGTTGGCAGGGTCCATTATCGCATTCCAGGATTACATGATTTTTAAAGGGCTGTTCCAGAGTCAGTGGGTGGGCCTGCAGCATTTCGAAACTTTTTTTCAATATTCCAATTTCCTGCGCGTATTCAAGAATACGCTGATTATCGGCGCCTACAATTTGATCTTCGTATTTCCGGTCCCCATTGTCCTTGCCCTTCTGTTCAATGAGCTGCGCAACAAGTTTTACAAGCGGACCTTGCAGACTGTTTACTACATTCCCCATTTCTTCTCCTGGGTCATCATCGGCGGCATTGCCTTTGACGTATTGTCCACCAGCGGGATCGTCAATTCCATTCGCGGTATGTTCGGAGCAGAATCCATTCTGTTCTTGCAGCAGGAACGGTTTTTCCGGGGAATTCTGGTTCTGACCAGTATTTGGCGGGATGCGGGCTGGGGAACCATCGTACTGCTTGCCGCCATTGCAGGCATCAACCCTGAAGTATATGAATCGGCGCTGGTGGATGGAGCCGGCCGGATCAGGCAGATTTTCAGCATTACCCTGCCCTTGATTATGCCGACGGTGGTAGTTCTGTTCCTGCTGAACATCGGGCATTTCCTGGATTTGAGCTTCGATCAGATTTATAACCTTCTGACCCCCATGACCTACTCCGTCGGGGATGTCATCGATACGTATGTCTACCGGACAGGAATTGTGGAGGCGCAGTACAGCTCCGCTACGGCTGTGGGCATTTTCCAATCCGTGATCGGGTTCGTCATGGTATTGTCGTTCAACCGTTTGGCCAAGAGGTTCCAGGAAGGAGGAGGGTTGTTCTAATGGCTGCCATGAAAGAACCCATAGGAGAAAAAACGTTCCGCATCGGCAATATCATTTTTCTTGGGATCATGGGATTTACTATGCTCGTTCCCTTGCTGAAGGTGCTATCCACCTCCTTCAGCTCCCCCTATGCCGTGGATGCCGGCCATGTGTTTCTGTGGCCCGTGGATTTTACGTTGGCGTCATGGATGAAGATCATTGAACGCGGGGCATTATGGCGCTCCTTCTTCCTGAATGTGGCCGTTACCGGAATGGGAACCCTCCTGTGCCTTCTGATGACGGCCTTGATGGCTTATCCCATGTCCAAGAAAGAATTTAAGCCCGCCCGGTTTCTGGCTGTTATGGTTGTGTTTACGATGATATTCCGCTATCCGATTATCCCTTACTTCCTGGTCGTCAAGGAACTGGGCTTGTATAATAATTTCTGGGTGTTAATTATCCCCCATTTGCTGACGACGTATAATTTGATTATCATGCGCACCTTCTTCCGGGAGCTGCCCAAGGAGCTGGAGGAAGCGGCGCAAATGGAGGGCTGCGGTTATTTCCAGACTCTCTTCCGTCTGGTTCTCCCATTGTCCCAGGCCGTATTGGCCACCCTGGGCGTATTCTATGCCGTCATGCTGTGGAACCAGTTCACACACCCGCTCATGTTCATCGACAGCCAGCATCTGTACCCTCTGCAGCTGCGGTTGCGTGAGTACCTGGTCAGCTCGGATTCCAGTATTTCCAATGAGCTCATGGCGAGCCTGAGCGGAGGTATTCCCTACAATAACGCAACGCTCAAGGCTGCTACAATCATCTTTGCAACTGCTCCGATTCTGATTGTGTATCCGTTTTTACAAAAATATTTTGTAAAGGGTGCAACGCTTGGTTCTGTAAAGTAAACATATGAGAGGGGAAAAGATCAATGAATGTAAAATGGAGAAGTAGGACGCCTTATCTGCTGCTGAGCGCGGGGGTTGCCGTGACGCTGCTGTCCGGGTGCGGGGGCAACGAGCCGTCCGCCGACAGCGGGGGAAGCAGCAATGCCCCGGAAAGCAAGCCTGCGGAGACTCCCTATATCGAGCTGTGGCGGAATCTGGATACTCCGCTGGCGGCGGAGAAGGATGGACCCTATTCCAAGATGCTGATTAAGGATACGGGAGTAGGCCTGTATATGCCCTATGTGACCTGGAACGGCGGAAGCGCTTATGTACAGAAGCTCAACACCCGCATTGCCAGCGGTGAACTGCCCGATCTGTTCATGCCGTGGCAGGGAAATGAAGCCTCTCTCATTAAGCAGGACGCCCTTGCCGATTTGACGGACCTGCTGCCGCAATATGCACCGAACGTGTGGAAGCGGATACCCGAAGAGGTATGGAATGTGGTGCGCACGGCGGATTCCTCCGGAAAGGGCCGGATTTACTATGTTCCGGCGGTTCAAACCTACACGCATTACGGCGCTTTTATCCGCAAGGATTGGCTGGACCGGGTGGGCATGGGTGTACCCAAAACCAAGGATGAATATGTAGAGGTGCTGAAGGCCTTCCGGGATAAGGATGCCAACGGCAATGGAGACCCCAACGATGAATTGCCGGTTTCCGGAAGAGAGCAAGGCCGCTGGATGGACCATCTGTTCGCTATGTACGGAGTGGCCATGCTGGAAGGCATGCCCATGTGGGATATCTACGACGGCAAGCTGACTTATTCGGCGATTACACCCAATATGAAGTCGGCCCTGGAGTTTATCCAATATCTGTATAAGGAAAAGCTGCTGGACAACGAAACCTTCCTGAATAAAGCGGATGTATTCCAATCCAAAGTATATAATGACAAGATCGGCAGCTGGTTCCACCTGAATACGGGGGCAAGCCAACGGATCGAGAATATTGCCAAGGTGAACAAGGATGTTCATTTGGTTGCTTTGGGTGTTCCGCAGGTTGACGGCTTTAAGGGCTTCATTACCAATACCCAGATCAACCGTCCCCAGTGGGTGATTGCCAACAAGAACGAGAAGACCACCATCAACGCCTTGAAGCTGCTGGACTGGTCGGCCAATCTGGACAATCTGGACAAGGTATTGCTGGGTGTTGAGGGCATGCATTACGAGATCAAGGACGGCGTTCCCTCCGTACTGACAGGCGATCCCGACAAGAAAGAGACCCGGATGCTGGCCAGCTATATTACCGGCATGGATGAAATCAACAGACAGAGCCAATTGCAAATCACAGGCGCCGCTGCCGACAAGAAATTCATCTACGAGCAAAGGGACAAGATTGTGGAGACGAACCAGCCCTTCGGCAAGAATATCGCCGGAGACGGCATGCCCGCTTCCATCTTCGACGGATACTCGGATCTGAAAAACCAGAGCATGTACCAGGAATACATGACCAAAATCATTATTGGGGAATGGCCGCTCAGCAAATTTGACGAGTTCGTGGATAAGTGGAATAAAAGCGGAGGAACAGAAGTAACCAAACGGGCCCAGGAGTGGTATCAGCAAATGAAAAAATAAATTCTTGCGGAGGATGCGGCATGTCTTTTGAAGGAAGCATCATAAATTGGGAGGAAGTCCGGTCCAAGGTTCGGCATCAGCCTTGGGCCAAGGCGGTAAAGGATTCGCTCAGGCAAGGATTTGACGGGTTTCAAGCGGCATGGAGGCAGGACCCTCCTGCCGGGAGGGCCGGATTTTCCCATTCGTACTTTTGCAAGGACTGTGCGGTTAAGCTGACGGCGGATCTGGCCAGGCCCCATGAGCATATGTGTCCCCAATGCGGAACGGTCTACAAGGGGAAAAGCTTCGATGAGGCGTGGAAAAATCCCGTTCACGGTTCCATTGCCGTCAATCTGGAGCGGGCGGCCATACTGGCCCATTTGTATCCGGAGGATCACCGGTACCCGGATTATGTCCGCCGGACGTTCCTCTACTATGCGGACCATTACCTGAGTTATGAGGTGTACGGCGAGCATGCCGGACGGGGCAGAATATTTCCCCAATGCTTGGCGGAATCCCTCTTTGTCATGGATATGGAGTTTATCCTTCGAATGGCGGGGGACCTGCATCTGTTTACGGAGGAAGAGCTGCTGCGCATTAAGGAGGGATTCTTCCGGCCGGCCGGGGAGCTGCTGCTGGCCCAAATATCCGTGATTCACAATATTCACGTCTGGATGAACGGAGCTGTTGCGGCCGCAGCCCATGTTCTGCAGGACCGGCAATGGCTGGAGCTTGCCTTGGACGGTCCCTTCGGACTGCTGCAGCAGATGGAGAAGGGTATTACCGAGGAGGGCTTCTGGTATGAAATCTCGCCTACCTACCACTTCTACACCCTGACCGCTCTCATGGGCGCTGCCTGGATTGCCAGAGCCAACGGCCGTGACCTGTTCGGGAATTCGCTGCTGGCCAAGATGCTTCAGGTCCCTCTTGAGCTTGTGTATGACAACGGGGAGCTTCCGGCTTACAACGACAGCTGGTACGGGAGAACGCTGTATCAATATGCAGGGATTTATGAGCAGGCCGGGAATATCTACCCGGAGATGGCCGCTGCGCTGCCCCGTATATATAACGGATGCCATACGGGGAGCTACGGCCACATGACAGCGCTGGGCTACCTTATGCCTACTCCGGACAGCGGATATGCCAGGCATTCCACGGCAGCTCTTCTGTTCGGACCGGCCGAATTGCCGGAGCACCGGGACATAGACTATCCCAGCCGGGTTTTCCCCTCCACGGGAATCGGCATTCTGGAGAACCGCAGGATGCGGGCAGGACTCAAATTTACCAGATCCTGCGGAGGCCATGAGCATTTCGACAAGCTGAGCCTCGACCTGTTTGCCGGAGGGGTGCCCGTCAGCCCCGATCTGGGCACCTCCGGCTATGGGATCGCCATGACACAGCTGTGGCATAAGGCTCCCGCCAGCCATAATACGGTGATTGTTAACGGCATGCGGCAGAATGCCTGCGGGGCGGAATTGCTGCATTGGGGCGGGGACAGTATAAGGGCCTGTACGAAGGAAGCCTACCCCGGCGTGCTGCTTATGCGTTCACTGGAACTGGCAGACTGGGGGTTGACAGACCACTTCACTGTGGAATGTCCGGAGGAAGCGGTGTTGGATTGGGTATTCCATTGCCAGGGCAGGCTTATCGGGGTAGTCTGCGAAGGCAATGCTCAAGAGCTGGACCCTGCGGTTCCTTTTGAACAGGGAAACGGCTATGACCAGATCAAGGAACTGCATACGGTCCGGCTGGATGAGAGTTGGAGCATCAGCTGGCAGACCCCGGCGGGAGTTCTTACCCTTCAGGTGGAGGCGGAGAAAGGAACACAGGTGTTCACCGGCCGCGGCTTTGGACCTTCCGGTTGGGATTTGGGCATGTTGATTATCCGGCGTAGCGCCGTGAAATCGGTTTACCGGTGCCGGTTCCTGCTTCCATAAGCCGGCATCCGGGAAGGCCGTACACTGTAGCGCGTCAGTACAATTATTTTCAAAGGCGAGGGGATTGCTAATGATGAGAATAATGGAAGCTGTCTGCATGGGCAAAAGAACAAAAAGAAGCTTGGCTATTATGCTGTTCGCAATTTATGTATTTTCATTGCCATTCGGTACCCGGTCCGCTATGGCCGACCTCGAAGGTATGAGCGTCCCGGCTGTATTGGCAACCGGGGACACGGCATTGTCTGATGCCATATACTTGCTGGAGCTGGATGGAAGCGGCAGCTTCATCCACTTTCCTGCGGGAGACTCCATGTTCAGGAACACCAATGCGGGCCGGCACCCGGAGCTGGCAAGAGCCATGGCATTGGCAACCTTGGGAAGAGCCCTGGCGGAGGGAAACCGGACGCCTGCCGTTGTGGATACCTATATGGCTGCTGTATCCAAGGTAATGAGCGATCCCTACCACATGCCTGATATGGATGCGGGCCTTGATGCCAGACAGCATAACAGCTTCATTGCGGCACTTGCCCTGGGCTGGAACCAGCCGGATATCCGCGCCGCCTTCTCTGCGGTTGACAGGGAGCGGATCTCGGCTTTTGCCAAGGCCGGAGTAGTCGCCAGTTCTTTTGTCTACGCCAACTATATGGGAGACGGCACACCCAAGAACTCCGGCCAGAGGGTATCGATGGACGGAGATACCAACACTTATTCATCCCCCAATTATTCGGAGGCCATTATGGGCCTGTTCATTTCTTCCTCCATGATCCTGGACTTGAATCAGGTGCCTGCGCTTCTGGACGGTTATGACCATGCGGACTTCTTGACAGAGTTGTCCTCTCTGGGCTTAACCGATGTCTACGATACATTCGCCCAGACCTTCCAGGCGCAAATATTAGCTGTTCAATACGATGCGGGGGATGCCGCCAAGAAAGCGGCGCTTGTAAACAGCACCGTCAATGGCATCACCTGGAATGACGGGCAAGGCCGGCCGTTCTGGAGGGGGCTTACTCTGGGGCAGATCGTCAGTGATCCGGTGCTTCTCCTTAACGAGCTGATCAAGACCACCTTTACCGAAACCGCTACGGAAGGGGATTATATCGGCCGTACCGGACGGGCGTTTGAATTCAATGCCAGGGACGGGGAAGGGACAAGGGATTCGCTGAGCTACAGCGCCATCTCCCTGCCCAACGCCTATATCAGCACCTATCTGCTGCAGAATTACGGGTATTGGAATGCTTCCGGCGAAACCGCGCTAAAGCAGGATATTGGCAACAGAATGCTGGTAGGCTCAAGCGATATTCAGGGGAAAGCCAATAACGGCTACTGGTCTCTCCGGCGGGGAAAAGAGGAGTATGACAATCTTGCAACGGGAACGGCCTGGTATTTCCCCTATACGGAGGCACTTGGACAATCTCTCGGCTTTATGAAGGAATTCTTGTATGGCCAGCATTTTGAAAACGGACTTCCGTCCGATTGGTTAACCGTTGAAGGCAGTTGGGGAACCGCAGACGATGCCACCTGGTCAGGGAGTACGGTTCAATTGGAGAAGGTGCTTGCCGCTGATGCCGCCGCCGGGAACGGCATATTGCTGACTCCCTATTCCGGAGCCGATATGGACTTCTATGCGCCTGTCAAGATCAGCGCTCCGGCAGCGCCGGGCTCCGGGAAGAAGATCGGAATTATCGGGCGTTATACCGATGCGTCCAACTATTACCTGCTTACTTATGCTTGGGATGCCGCCGCTCTCCGGATTGAGCGCATCGCTGACGGGATAAGCAGCGTGCTTGCGGAGAAGCCGTTCCAGTGGGAAACCGGCAAGGTGTATCAGGTTAAAGGCTCCTTCGCCGGTTCATCGATCAAGCTGTTCGTGAACGGGGACCTGCAGCTCCAAGCGCTGGATGCAGCCCTTGCGTCCGGTTATGCGGGGCTTGCCAGCAACGGTGTCGCCGGATTGTTTGATGATATCTATATTACAGCAACCGGAGAACTGAGGCCCATGGCTCCCCGTGCGCCTGCCAGCCTGAGTGCCGGGGCAGCGGGAGGCGTTGTTCACCTGGTGTGGGATGCGGTCTACGATGCTGCAAGCTACAATATCAAGCGCAGCGGGACAAGCGGCGGACCCTATACTTTGGCGGGAACTGCAACGGTGAACCAATTCAGTGATCCGGGCTTGCCGGAGGACGAGACGGGCTATTATGTGGTAACAGCCGCCAATGCCATGGGCGAGAGCGGTTCCTCCGTCGAAGTGGCCGTCAGCCACAAATTGTCCCTCCTGCCGGAAGCGGATGCCACGTTAAGAGGCGGGAGCAATGCAGGCGTCAATTACGGCACTGCTGCCACACTGGACTTGAAGGCATCCGGCAGCGCCAATTATTACCGGGAGGCGGTCATTCAGTTTGATCTTGCTTCCCTGGCCGCTCTCCCGGTTGCCGGAGCCAAGCTGAAGCTGTATGTCAGAAGCAGCGATTCCCTACCCACGCCTGTCCCCGTTTCGGTGTATGCGGTATACGACGACCAATGGACAGAAGGTGGAGTAACCTATGCCACCAAGCCTGCTGCCTATGAGCTGCTGGATACGGTTCCCTTTACCGTTGCCGGGTCATACTTGGTCTGGGATGTGAGCGGTTTTGTAGCGGCCCAGGCTGCCGGAGACCGGAAGGTGTCGTTCCTGATTAAGGACAGCACCTATTCCGACAAGAGCATCAGCTTCAGCAGCAGGCAAAGCGCCTCGAACAAGCCCGTTCTGGAGATCGGATTCTAGAGATGTCTTGCCAAGAAAGCATAAAGAACGAATGTTCGGGAGAGTGTTTATGCATACAATGCCGCCAGAGGACCGGCTTGGACCCATCGTAGAATTCATCGAACGGAAAACCTTGAAGAACGTATGTTCCATCGGCAGCAAGTTTCCCTTCCTATCCGCCGGGGGCGCTTATCAAGCGAGCAGTCCCAGCGCTTGGACGGCAGGCTTCTGGCCCGGTCTGCTGTGGCTGATCCATCAGCAGACCGGCGATCCCCTATGCCGGGAAACGGCGGAAGCTTGCGAATTGCAGCAAGATGAGGTGTTGCAGCAGTTTGTTGAACTGGATCATGATATGGGCTTCATCTGGACGTTGACCTCCCTTGCTTCATATAAACTGACGGGAAACAGCGAATCCAGGCGGAGAGCGCTTGCGGCTGCCAGCCATCTGGCCGGACGGTTCAATCTGAAGGCCGGCATCATCCGCGCCCAGAATGACCGGACGGACATTCCCGGCGGCAATATAGGCATTACTATCATGGATTGCCTGATGAATCTTCCCTTGCTCTATTGGGCAAGTGCTGCTACCGACGACCCGCGGTTCCGGCATATTGCGGAAGCCCACACGGACAGCGCGCTGGAGAGATTGGTGCGGCCTGACGGCTCTACCGCCCATGTGGCCCGCTTTGATCCGTGGAGCGGTCAGTTTCTGGAGGTTCGTGGAGGCCAGGGCTACGGGGCGGATTCCGCCTGGTCCAGAGGAGCGGCATGGGCCATATACGGATTGGCCCTGGGTTACTCGTACACCGGCAGGCCGGATTATCTGGAGGGAGCCCGGCGTGTGGCGGATTTCTTCCTGGCGCAGCTGCCGGCAAGCCGGATTCCCGGCTGGGACTTCCGGCTCCCGGACCCGGCAGGCCAGCCATGGGATTCCTCAGCTGCCGCTATCGCGGCCGGAGGCTTGATTGAGCTGGCCGTACATGTACCCGGGGCGGAAGGGTTGGCGTACCAGCAGGCTGCTGCGGATATCCTTCAGGCGTTGTACGAAATCTGCGGCACACAGCGCGACGATGGGGAGCAAGGACTTCTGCTCCATGCCACCGGCAATTATCCTGCCGGGAAGCAGGTGGATGTGCCGCTGATTTACGGCGATTATTTCTTTGCCGAAGCCGTTCTCCGGCTGGCAGGCAGGCCGTTTTTGCGGTTCTGGTAGAAGGATGGCGTACAATGGCAGAACATATGGAACAGGACGTGCCCGAGGGCAAGTTCCTGTTCTTTTTCTACTCTTGATTCTTTTGAGGATAATGTACTGCCGCTGCAAAATGACATAGAAATTAGCTAAACCGACAATAAACTGCATGTTTTCCCGGAATTATATGGTACAATTGTTGTATTAACCATAATATATGTGATGATTTGTTGCAATTGAAAGATTATGAGAAGGAGGGTAAAAGAAGAAAAAAATAACGAAATTAGCATACATAGAAATAAGAGAAAGCATCCCTATGATCTGGAGGTTATTGTCCATGTTGAGCAGCACGTGTCGGAGTATATGGAAGCGCTTATTTACCTTTGTATTATTTGCAGCCCTTATCTCACCTTCTATTGCGCTTTCTGAATTAACGGGGAATGTGGCTTATGCCGATTCAGGTCCGGTAGCTGCCAGTTTTACCCCGGCTGATTTATCTGCAGCAGCGCAATCTGATGCACAAAGACTCCATTTTGATTTGCCGTTAAAGGATATTGTCTCCAGCAGTGACGGAGCTAATTTGTTTGCCGTAACTGGAGACAACCAATTAGTCCGGATCGAGACGAGCAGTATGACTGTCGGGGAGCGTAATCCTGTTGGCAGTTATCTGAGCTCTATGGTAATTGACGGGGACAAACTGTACCTCGGATTCCAATACAATTGGACAATCAAACGGTTCGATACCCAAGGAGGCACCACGGTTAACGGCTCTGTATATAGCTGGACCACACAAACCTCCGTTAGCCAAGTCGTTTATGGAAACAACCAATTATATTATACAAGCCCTTATACTCCTGGAGCTGTTTACGCTATTGATTTGGAAAGCGGCCTTACCACAACGCATAACACCCAAAACAGGAATGCAGGCCGAATGGTTATTGATCCCGTCGAAAGCAGTTTGTTTTATATGGAGAGCCATTATAATTATGGAGAGATACTGAAATATAACCTTCAAGACTGGTCGCTTCTGGCCGCTTCAACCAATCATAACTCTCATTATGCCTCGGCATTGGATGGAGACAGCTTCTATAGTCAATCTTGGCGTCTGGATCGAAACACACTCCAACCAATATCACCGCAAAGCAAGTATGGGGATGATTCTATTGTTTCCGTACACGGAACAGACGTTATCGGCAGAACCTATGTTTGGGACAAGGATACCTATACGAAGAAGTTCACCTTGCCTTTTCCCGTGCAAAAAATGCTGGTTTTGCCCAATGGGCAAATCATCCTGGTCTCGGAAAACGGAACAACCTTAGCAAAGTATGCTTCCATGGAAGCATTGCGTAATAGTTCACCAGAGTATACTGTTCCCGAGTTGCAAATAAGCAACTTAAGCTTTAGCGATTCCAATCCCATAAACGGTATTATTAGTGGGATGCTGCAATGGGATGCTCTTCCAGGCAATTCGCTCATCGACAGCTATACCGTTTATCAGCTTGACCAAAATTTGAACAAGATTGGGGCTGCCATTCTGGAAGTCCCCTATAGCAATCCGACTCGACACTACTCCGTAAGTTTAGCCAACATTTCTCTTGCACCGGCAGCAAAACACCTTAGCGTTTATACAAAGAACGCGAATGGCGAAAGCACATCTGCCGCAACTGTTCCCCTTACGGATCAAGGGGTGAGTAATCCTCCTGCAGGGGGTGGAGGAGGATATATCTCATATATCTTCCGTGATCTGGACCCTGCCCGCGGCCAAATCCTGCCATTGGTGTCCTGGATTCTCTCGGACGAGACGAAGTATTCGGGATACCGTCTATCCTTTGCCGATGAAGCAGGAACGATGCTTGGTTATGATGATTTTGAGAAGCATGATATTCCTGAGGTCGTCTATCAGGTTAGCGTTTCTGCTGATCAGGTTCCGCCGACAGCCGTATTTATGGATCTGCGTCCAAAAGATCTGAACGGGAATGTCGGAGTTTCCTTATACAGAATGCAAATTTTTGACAGTACACTGGGGAGCGGGAACCGGACCGCCGTGAATTCATCCATTCCGGCTCCAAATATTATTGCTGGCAGTTTTGAAGATTACGATTACAGCCCTGGTTCCATAAACGGCTCCATGTACTGGAATGAAGCATCATCGACCACTTCCGCCGCTACGGCCTATCACCTTTATTTTGTGGATGCCAACAATGTCAAGTTAAAGCCGATTGCCGAGATTAAGCGGAGCCATCTGATCGGACCCAACCTGAATTTGCCCGCTTACGAAGTTACCCTTCCAGGCAAAACCCCGGTTCCCGCCGGAGCACAACGGATTGGTATTTTTGGCAGCAATGCACAGGGAGAAGGAACCGCCGGTCATTACTTCGGACTATGGGATGAAATTGAAAGTGATGCCGGCCACAACTTCTTTGAAGATCAGAATGGCCGTGCCGGTCAGATTGATGGGATAGTCCGTTGGTTGCCGGCAACAGATGAACAGAACATCAGCTATTATCAAGTTGAGTTTTTGAATGCCTGGTACTTGAGGGTTGGCGGCGTGTTCACTCACGTGAACAAAGGGCTGCCGCAGTACGAGGCGTCTATCCCGGGGAGCCAAATTCCCGGAGAAGCCAGCATGGTTCTTGTGACGGCGGTAAATACGACCAATGACAGCTTTACAATTGGGAGTTACGGCATTGCCGATAATATCGCAGACGAAACGGCAACGGCATTGCCGATGAACGGCAGCATCCCTAATGGATCTATCCCAGATTTTATTGACTACGACGGGGATTTGCATGAGATAGGCGGTTATTTCGGTTTTGTCAATACTACGATAACCGGCAACAATCGGCCACTGCGGTATGATGTTTATTTCGTTAATGATGCCCTGGAAAAAATAAAACCGGTTATAAGTCTTACAGAAAATGAGCGTGGCATGCATTCTACCAGTATCCCGTGGAACACGCCGGTGCCGGAGGGCGCCACGAAGCTGGCCGTGTTCCCGGTTACTGCATCAAAAGAAGGAGTACCGACGGCAATTGCCATTAATGACCGGGGATACAGCCCATCTCTGACGCAGCAGCAGATTCAGATTGTCAATAACAAAACGGGAACCTCCGACACAGTCACCGTTACAGGGCTCCAGCGGGGAGACAATGTGAGGGTTTACCGAACAGCGGATTCAGGCAATCCGTTTCTTTCCCAAATAATGATGAGTTCCTCCTCGTCCACTACATTTAACATCGATCAATTGGGAACTCAGGCCGGTAAATTGTATGTTACTTTGCAAAGGGGCTCAGGCCTTCCCAGTTCTAAACTTGAAGTGGCTTATGAAGCAGAACCGACGACGGCACCTCCGGCTGGCGGCGGCGGATTTGGCGGCGGTGGCGGTGGCGGCGGTGGAGCTGCGGCTGTTGAAGCTAAGCCTGCCAAAAATGCCGATGGCAAAATGGCGTATGAAATTAAGCCTGACCGGGGCGGTCTATTGTCCAGCCTGAATTCGGGGGATAAAGAATTGCAGATCGACGCCACAGTCGAAGAGAAGCTGGACCTATTGACAGTTGAGCTTGATTCCGATATCGTTCTAAGGGCCTCGAGCCTCAACAGGCCGCTCGTCATTAAATCCAGTGATATCACTCTGAAGTTTGCACCCAATGCCCTGGATATTAAGGATTCGAAGGGAACCGTTCGCTTGAATATAGCTTTTGCAACACAGAATATCCCGGATTTCAGCGTGGTGTCACCCATTATGGATATTGTCCTGTCACAAGGGGACGCGGCTATTACTTCCTTTAACAATCCGGTTCAAGCCACCTTTGCCTATGATCAAGAGAGCGTGAAGAATTGGAAGAACCTGGGCGTGTATGTGCTTGACGAACAGACAGGTCATTGGGAACGTATAGGCGGAACGGTTAATGGCGACGGTACGATTACTGCCAAGCTGCCGCATCTTTCCCGTTATGCCGTTCTAGAGAAAGCGGAACAAGGCATTAGCTTCGCGGATATTCAAGGGCATTGGGCTCAAAAGGAGATTGAGCAGCTCGCCAAGGCCCGCATTGTTGATGGCATGGACGAAAACTCCTTTATGCCGGAGGCGAACTTGACCCGAGCACAGTTTGTTACCCTGATCGCCAAAGCATTCAAGCTGGAAAGCCATGGAACTGCGGGAACTTTTGCGGATATCTCCGGGGACTCCTGGTATAAGGATGCTGTCTACGCCGCGTATGAGGCAGGTATTGTAGAAGGGGTTAGTGAGCAGGCCTTTGCGCCGGATGATAATATTACAAGAGAACAGCTTGCTGTGATGGTGGTAAAGGCATATCTCCATGCAACAGGCAAGAAGCTTGCGGATATTGCCGAACCCCAAGAAACAGTATTCCCCGACGCAAGCAGCATCAGTGATTGGGCTAAGCCCTATGTAGGGGCAGCAACAGAACTGGGCCTGCTGCAAGGAGATGATCAGGGCTTTGCTCCCGCTGTGGACTCCTCAAGAGCCCAGGCAGCCGTTGTCATCAGCAGACTGTTGGCTAAAGCTGCTAAATAAGCAAGCAGTTTGTCCTCATCTTATCCCGGAGAAAAGACTTAAACGATGAAAAGGAGCTGCCGCGGCAGC
This sequence comes from Paenibacillaceae bacterium, assembly GCA_029256185.1. Classification (GTDB taxonomy): domain Bacteria; phylum Bacillota; class Bacilli; order Paenibacillales; family NBRC-103111; genus Paenibacillus_AR. Next base: position 168,574 of record JAQSYI010000013.1, on the reverse strand, counting down.
TCCTTTTCATCGTTTATTTGCTCCACCTTATTGAACCGGCTTCACTTCGAACTCGCCTGCAAACTCCACCCGGGCTGACAGTTCCTTCGCTGCGAGCGTCAGACGGTAGACGGTGATGGGCTGGCCCAGATGAGCCTGGGTGGGGATCACTTCCACCGCCGCGGAGTACGGCCGGTCATCGTAACGGAGAGTCGCTTCCGCCTTCTCTCCCTGCCAGCGGACAAGGCCAGGCTCAAGTACGGGCTCGTTTAAGCTGATGAACACTTCTTCCAGGCTGTGGGGAGCTTGTGTGAACGCGAACCGGTCCGTCAGGCTCAACCTGCCCACCCCTTCTGTGAAAATCCACTGGAACTGCCGGTGGAATTGCTCCAACTTGGTTCCCGGATACGCTGCCGTCAGATCCAGGCCCAGCCGGATATGCCCCGGCTCAATGACCTTCTCCGTCACCACAGCGGCACATGCATGACCGTCTTGCTGCTCCTGTCCGTCGATCACCGGGACGGAATGCCCCTTGCTGGAATTATGCAGGTAGGTATAACGCTTCTCGCCGAAATAATCGCGGGTATAGACCCCCGCCCCCAGATCGGCAAGCAGGCTCTCGCCTCCCGCGTGGAGAATGAAATGGCCCACATCATTATGATTATGCGGCTCGGCATTATGTCCGCCCTTGGCCGAGAACGCGACCATGGCGTTGCCCGCCTTCTGACGGCTCACAATCCATTGCAGGTCGGCAAGCTCCCATTCTCCGGCGGGAGTGGACCGGCCAAGCATCTCTTGGTCCGACCACAGCAGGTTCCGGGAAACATGGGCAAACCGGTAGCAATGATCCTGGTGAAGGGATACCAGCTTCCCCAGATAAGGAATCTGCAGCCCGTAGCGTCTGACCAGTTGGGCAACCATGCCGGTATGTAAGGAAGAACGGCCCGAGGCATCGGAATAATTGACGAAGCTTCCGTCAGACAAGCTGATGGATAACGGGAATTCGGCGATGCGGCGGCACTTATCCGTATCCAGCAAGCGCAGCTTGCCTGCAGTGTAAGACTCCAGCATCTCGGCAAAATACATATAATACCCAAAGCCGTACAACCAGTAGCCGATCCCTTCGGGACAGCCGCCGTCATTCTCGAAGCCTTCCATATAACATTCCATTGCCTGCAGCAGACGGTCGATCAGCCCGGCCAGACGTTCCGGGTTTTCTTCCAGCAGCAAAGCGGTCATTCCCACCGCCCCTCCGCAGACGGCAGACCAGTTATTGGTGACGGATTCCCAGCCGAATCTGGAGGGCTCCCGGTACATGGGCTGAAGAATCCGCTTGTTCACTTCTGTTCTGATCCGTTCGGCAATCCACGGGTTCAGCTTATCCGACAGGAGGTAAAGCGTCTCCGCCAAACCATGTCCCGTCTCGGATGCGAACAGATCGATCTGCTCCTCGGAAAGCCGCACATTGCTGCGGGCAGCCTCAAGCCCAAAGGGAAGATGGGCAGGCACACACCATGTGTACTCATTGCATATTTCCCAGATTAAATCCTCCAGCACAGGCAAATATTGCTCGGTCCCATCGATCAGCGTGGCATACACCAGGCCCAGAAGCCTGCGGCGCCGGTCAAAATACGGCCGTTCGTATTCAAAACGGGTTCCTTGCTTCTCGAACTGGTGAAACTGGGTAAAGGTCAGAGGCAGCAGCGGTTCCTGTTCAGCCCGCTGCGCCTCTTCCCTGATCTCCTCCCGCAAGCTGCTGTAAGCGGGCTGCTCCCTTATCTTCTGCAATACCTCCTGCAGGTCCACTCCAAAAGGAAACAGCGGTGCTTGCCTCCCGGTTTCCTCGGCGGTGAATGCTTCTCTGATCTCACGGAATGTGTACATGTTCTGCTCCTCCATTAAATGCGCTGATCTACATTAATACACTTTCAATAAAAACCGTCGTATGCTTGGCCAAGTCGAACTCGGTGATGCTAAGCTCCTCATCTTCCTTCTTAACCACCCGAACCACAGGCCTGCCGGGCAGCCCCCGGTGCTGGCCCACTACCACTCCCACCTCACGGTTCGACATCCTGACGCTGACCCCGGTGGGATACACGGACACAGAGCGCAGAAATTGGATCACGCACTCCCGGTCCAGCTTGGTGCCCGCTAAGGCTGTAATCATCTCGACAGCCTCGTGGGGCAGCGTCTTGCTGCCTGTCTCCGGATTGAAGAGCAGGTTGTCATAGGTATTGGCAACCGCCACGATTTTGGGATACAGGTGAATCTGCTCTTCATCCAAGCCCCGCGGTATGCCGGTGCCATCAAGGGCTTCATGATGCTGGAAAGCAACATGGGCAATCAGCAGGCTGAATTCCCGCTTGCTCTTAAGCAGCTCGAAGCCACGCCAAGTATGGTGCTTTCTCATATCCTCCGAGCTGTCGTCGGTGATCAGCTCCACCTTGCCCACATCATGAAGCAGCGCGCCTACCGACAGCTCCTTGATCTGTGTCTGGGTCAAGCCCATATTCAAGCCGGTAAGAGCCGCCATTGTACATACATTAAGCGCATGCACGTATTGCATATTGTCCTTGGTGCGGATGTCCGACAATTGCAGGAGCACTTCCCGGTTCTGCATGACATCCTCCAGCAGCCGGTCTACGGATAGGCCGATAGACTTGGTGTTGAAGTCTTTCCCCGAACGGATGGACTGAAGCATCTCGCCCAGTTTTTGCATGACAGCCCGCTTGTTCTCCTCCGACACCACATCGGTAATTTCTACATCCTCGGTATGCTCGTCCTTGATGTAGAGCATGGTAACGCCAATCCGCCGCAAGGTTGTGATCATGTATACCGTCAGCTGCACGCCTTCTGACAGCAACACCGCGCCGTTGGACGAGAAGATGGTTCTGCCCAGATACTGCCCTGACTCCACCGAATCAATATATACGTATCTCATAGCTTCACTCCGGTTAATGACGTTAGTGGCAATTGATACCCTTCAAGCTCCAGCAGCATCTGTTTGATGGTCAAGCCTCCGGCATACCCTACCATATCCCCCGAGGCGCCAATTACCCGGTGGCACGGGATGATGACCGGAACAGGATTACGGTTATTGGCCCCGCCTACAGCACGTACAGCCTTGGGCGAACCGATGTTTTGGGCGATTTGCTTATAAGAGCGGACCTCTCCATAGGGAATCTTGGCCAAGGACTGCCAGACCTGCTGTTGAAACGGCGTCCCGTGAAGATCGAGACTTACCGAGAAACCGGACCGCTCTCCGGCAAAATATTGTCTCAGCTGCTCTTCCGCTTCTTCAATATGAAAACCGCCCTCGAGCAGCCGGGAATCGGCAGCAATCCTCAGCCGGGCCCATTGCTCCAGTTCCTCCAGTTCTTCCTCCTGCTGACGGCTGCGGTCGAAGCCGATCCGGCATAATCCCCGTTCTGTAGAACATAAAAGGAGCCTGCCTATGGGTGCTTCAAGATACTTGTAATAAATTACGGACATGGGGAAACCTCCTCTCAAAGCCACGCTGCAAAAATCTGTTCACCGCCATTATTCCTGCAACTGTCTGTCATTCCTGACATGATCCCCTTGTCTACGGCTTCAGGTCATCTGCTCCGCAGGCTTAGCCTATTCCAATCCTTCAAGCGCCCGCCGGATTTCTGCCATGACTTCCTCATCCTTCTCTTGGACGGCGGCGGCAAGCAGCGCCTCTTGGGCTTCCGGACCGCCAATCCGTCCCATGGACCAGGCCGCCGTGGCGCGCAGCTCAGACCGTTCATCGGTATTCATAATCTCACGCAGCCGGGGCAAGGCCGCCATGTCGCGGAAGATGCCCAAGGCCTGCACCGCGTTGCGCTGGACCGGCCTTCTCCCTCTCCAGGCTGCGGCATTGCGGCCAAAGACCGCCTTAAACTGTTTATTGCTCATTGCAAGAATGGGAAGAAGCAGCGGCTTGACTTGCTCGGGATCAGGCACAAGCTCCGGATGGCGGCTAAAGCTTTTCCCCTTGTTGTGGGGACATACCTGCTGACAGGTGTCGCAGCCATAGAGCCTGTTGCCGATCTTCTCCCGGAATTCAACGGGAATAAGCTCCTTGGTCTGGGTCAGATAGGAGATGCACCGCTTCGCATCCAGTTGTCCCGGTCCGACAAAAGCCGATGTGGGGCACGCATCCATGCATAGGGTACAGTCTCCGCAGCTGTCCTCAATAGGACGGTCAGGCTGGAAGGGAATATTGGTGATCATCTCCCCCAGATACACCCAGGAACCGAACTCCGGGGTAATAATGGAGCAATTCTTGCCGCTCCAGCCCACTCCCGCCCGCTCTGCCGCTGCTCTGTCGGAGAGGGCCCCCGTATCCGTCATACTCTCCAGCCTGACGTCAGGCACCCGCTCCCGGATAAAGGCCGCCAGCCTGTCCATCCGGTTCTTCAGCACCAGATGGTAGTCCTGCCCCCAGGCGGAGCGGGCGAATATGCCTCTATAGGCTCCCGGCTCCGAACGGGGCGGCGAAGGCAAGCGGGAAGGATACGCCACTGCAACAGAGAGAATAGAGCGTGCGCCGGGCAGAAGCAGCCCAGGCGTAACCCGCTTGTCTATATCAGGCTCCTCGAAGCCCGATTCGCGCCCCTCCGCCCTCTGACGAAGCAACCGATCCTTCAACTCCAGGAATGGATCAGCCGAGGCAAAACCAAGCTTGTCGATTCCCAGCTCAGGTAAAGCCTCTATAATCTCCCGCTTCAATTTCTGCCAGCAAGATGAGCTCCCGGACAGACAGGATGCGGGCCGGCCGGGCAAGCTATCCGTCAATGTTGCCTCTTCACAGCAGGCATCCTGCTCCAAGCCTTCCCCTCCCGTCGAAAAAACAACGCCCCTCCCCTGTTCTGGCTGGTGGAGCAGGCGCCGCCTTGTATAATATCGCTGCAAGGTACGCACCATTAAGCAGCATTCCCTGTTTAAAGCCAAATTATGGACTATCCTGGGGAACAGAGTCCTTCCACAGCTGGTAGTAGGCCAGGACGGCGGCATCATCAAAGGGCTCTTGGCGGCATTTGATCCGTTCCATGAGCTCCTCCAGCCCAGCCATTACCTTGTCCTCTACAGCCTGGGAATAATGGTATAACCGTTTGTGCCTGTTGTACTCATCCTCATCCACCAGATAAATGTCGCCTCTCTGGTTCAGAATAACATCCAGATCATAATCAATATAGGTGAGCACATTGCCGCTTTGGTAAAAGGGAGAAGCTACATTGCAGTAATAGCGGATTCCATCCTCTTCAAGCAATGCTACAACATTATACCATTTGCCCGGCATAAAGAATGATACGCCTGGAATCCGGCTTATCCATTCCCTTCCGTCGGACTCGCGGATGCGGGTCTGGCAATTGACAAAAATTTGTATGTCATGATCCTGATGAGCGCGCGTCAGACAATCATAGGGTACCCGCCAGTTCTCCAGCCAGACCCGATGCAGATGCCCGTCGTGCTTGAAGCTCTTGATCATTGTCGCTGACCCGCTCTGCTCTGTCATAGGCTGCTATCCTCCTGCCGTGTGAGTCTTATCCTGCTCGTAAAATCCCCTTTCTATATAGAAAAGCATATCTTCCCGCCAATTGCAACGGTTACAGAAAGATATGCTCTATGCGTCACTATGGAATTGTCTCTCTACTGCAGCATCAACAACCTGCCAGAATGCTAAGCTTGCCGAACGATCGGTTGAAGTCATCCTCGCAACAGCCTAATTTCTCAAACACCGGCAGCAGTTGCTCATTGTATTCGTCAACGGGTACAACCATGCGCTGAATCTGCCTAACCGAGAAGCGCTGCTTCAGAGATTCGATTAAAGCACGCCCGATTCCCCGCCGCTGGTGATCCGGATGTACCGCTATCCGGTAATAATAGCCCTGATTGCGGTGAATCGTGCCAATCATTACGCCGAGAATCTCACCCTCTTCGGCAGCCACCACCACCAGACTGCTGTCCCAGTTCAACTGACGGGCAAAAGCCGTCATGGTATCATCCAGACAGTCCTCATCCAACACATGCTCTAACAACTCGGTAATCTTCCCGTAATCGGATAACTGGAACGAACGAACTACCATATGATCTCATCCCGCTCCCATTGCAAAATAGATGCCAGACTTATTAAATTCGACAGCAAATAACGATTTCCTGCCAAATTTAGCGAAAAACTTTATGAAAACTTTATGAATCTCTAGTATTCTTCCATTCTCTCTTGGAAGCGCTTAATATGAAGCGTTTTCATATCCTGATGAAGGTGTTTGTTACATAATAAGGATGATCTAGTGTGGTGTTTCATAATTTTTTCTCTCCCGGCTGCTGCGTGACCTGAGAGATTTCATTCACGGTATAAGCGGGATTGACAGAGCAACGGACTAAGAAGCTCGTATCGGAGCTATAATTCCTCCGGATACGGGGAATATAGTCCAATAAGAACGACTGAGTCCGTCACAATTCCTACTCTTTAATTGCTCCCAGCATAACCCCTTTGACAAAATAGCGCTGCAAGAACGGATACAGCAGCAGAATAGGCACAGTGGCAACAACGATAGTCGCATATTTGATCGTTTCCTGCACCAGCCCCTTGTCGTAATCGCTGACAGCGGTGGTCATGGACTCCGTGCTGTTGGCAATCAGAATTTCCTGCATAACCAGCTGGAGGGGATACAAAGCGCGGTCGCGGATATAGATCAGGGCATCCAGGTAGGAATTCCAATGCTGTACGCCATAGAACAGGGTCATCACGGCCATGATGGGCAAGCATACCGGTATGAACACCCGGAACAGGATGGTGAAGTCCTGTGCGCCATCGATTCTGGCGGATTCCTCCAGTTCCGCGGGAACGCCCTGGAAGGAGGTTCGCATCACCAGAAGGTTCCACGTATTAATGGCGGAGGGCAGGATCATCACCCAGCGGGAATCAAACAGGTGCAAATTGCCGATCAGCAGATACGTGGGGATCAAGCCTCCGGTAAAAAACATCGTAAAGACAATGCCCAGCATAATCGGGCCGGTAAAACGCACATTGCGGCGGGAGAGAGCATAGGCGGCAAGAGAGGTCAGAAGCAGGTTCAGACCCGTGCCGGCAACCACATAAATGACTGTATTATAATAGCCGATTGCAATCATCGGATTGGAGAACACCATCCTGTAGGACGCCAGGCTGAAGCCGGCGGGCTTCAGCAATAGCCCCCGATGGCTTACCAGCTCCTCGGGAGCGCTGAATGACGAGAAGACGACGTACAGGAACGGGTACAGTGTTGCAGCCATTAATAACAGCATAAACAAGATGTTGACCAGATCAAATATCTTTTCTCCTAATGAAGACCGGTTGTGCATGAGGCGACTCCTCCTATGGGTTTTCTGCAGGATACCTGCCTTGCGCAGCAGCGTTACCATAGCTTGTGCTCACTTACCTTCCGGCTTATCGCGTTAGCCGACAGGAGCATGATGAAATTCACCACATTATTCAACAGTCCGATAGCTGCGGAGAAGCCGTAGTCCATCTGCAGCAGCCCCCTGCGGTAAACGAAGGTGGAAATCACATCAGCGGTCTCATAGGTGGTGGAGTTGTACAGCAGCAGAATCTTCTCCATGCTTCCTCCCGACAGGAGGCTTCCGCAGCGCAGAATAAGCATGATGACCACTGTGGGCATAATGCCCGGCAGCGTAATATGCAGCATCTGCCGGAAGCGCCCCGCTCCGTCTGCCCGCGCCGCTTCGTACAGCGTAGGATTGATGCCGGCAATCGCCGCCAAATAAATGATTGAACCCCAGCCAACCCCTTGCCAGATGCCGGAGGCCACATACACAGTCCGGAACCATTCCGGCCGGATCAGGAAGGAGACGGGGCTTGCGCCGAACATGGAAGTAAGCCGGTTGACGAGTCCATCCGCTGCCAGAAAATCCACCATCATGCCCGCCACCACTACCATTGAGATAAAGTGAGGGAGATACGTAATGGACTGCACCACACTTTTAAAGAAGCGGTTGCGGAGCTCGTTAAGCAGCAGCGCCAGCAGGATCGGCGCAGGGAAGCTGAAGATCAGCTCATAGAAGCTGATAAGCAGTGTATTACGGATCAGCCGCCCGAAGAAGAAGCTGTGGTAGAAGGAGATGAAATGCTTCAGCCCCACCCACTCGCTACTCCAAATCCCCTTGGCCGGGGAGAAATCCTTGAAGGCAATTTGCAGCCCATACATGGGTGAATACAGGAAGATTAAATAATAAGCCACCACGGGCAGCAGCATGAAATAAATATATTTGTTGCGTGCCAGTTCTCTCATAAGCTTCATAAAAAATGTCACACCCTTCTTTCTTTGCCAAAGCACGGGACCGGGGCGGCTGCGCCAGCTTGCCCACAGTCCCGTGCAATTGCCGGCTAACGCTTCGAATAGCGGTCCAACGCCTTCTGTTGGATGCCTACAGCCTCCTGAATGCCCATGTTATTCAAGTTTTTGAGGAACGTATCGAATTTTTCCAGCGGTTCGACGCCCATAATAAACTTGTCAAACATTTCATCATTATAGGTTTTGACGTCATTCATGATGGCCGACATTCTCGCCGCTTCCTCAGTGGTCAGCGACAGCGGCGGCAGCCAGCCCGTGTTGTCCGGCTGTATCCATGTATTAAGGGCTTCCTTCTGCTGGGGAAGGGCAGCGCTTTGCTCCATATAGCGCTTATCCTGCACCAGCGGAGCGCCGAAGGGAAGGGCGTATTTATTCAGGGCCACTGCGAAGGACAAGCCCTGCGGGTTCTTTAGGACCTCTTCCGTATAGTGGGGATAGCCATTCTCCAGCTTATAGCTTTTTCCTTCGATGCCGAAATTGAACAGCATGGACCCTGCCTCGCCGTACTTGTAATCCAGCCATTTCACCGTCTCTATAATCGATTTGTTGTTCTTGGTAATGGAGGCTCCCAGTCCGTTGAAGATGGGCTCCGCCTGACCGAGAACCGGACGCTCTCCCTTTTTCAGCGTGGGATAAGGGGCCCCAGCCAGATTGAAGGAGGGATTCTTATCCTTCATCGCATTCATATAGGTACCGATGCCGCCGCCCACCGTCACATCTGTAGCTCCCACCAGCTCGGCCGTCACCTTGGCATTCTTCTGCTTGTCATCGGTGGCAGCATAATCGGGATCGATGAGCCCCTCCTGGTACCAGGAATGCATGGTAGTCAGGAATTCCTTGAATTGGGGCGTCAATGCTCCATACTGCACTTTCCCGTTATCTACATAGAAATCATTGCGGATGCCCCAGGCGTTGATGAAAATATTGCCCCAATTGAGCTTGCCCTTAAGCAGCAGCAGGGGAAGCTCATCCGCCTTTCCGTTGCCGTTAGGGTCCTTGGTCTTAAATGCCTTCAACACTCCATACCATTCATCAATCGTCGTCGGCATGGCAAGCTGCAGCTTATCCAGCCAATCCTGCCGGACGCCAATGCCAAAATATGTTCGCAGATACGGGTCCGTCTTCAAGAACGGAAAGGCATAGATATCTCCGTTATCCGTGGAGATTTGCTTGCGCACCTCGGGCTGCTCCGCCAGAATCTTGCTCAGATTGGGCGCATACTTCTGAATATAATCATTTAGCCGGATGATCGCGCCGCTATCCAGCGCTCCCCGTCCCCCACCGGGATAATTGTTCCAGTTCCACTCGATGACATCCGCATATTTGCCCGAGCTCATCATCAGGTTAAATTGATTCTGCTCCTGTCCGCTGGCGGGATGCTGGAATTCCAGGTGGATTCCGGTTCTTTTTTCCAGTTCCTTGTAGGCTTCCATATCATTGAGTGAGGTCATTCCGTCAGGACGGCTGGCAGTGAGCTGGACATAATAAGACAAGGTTAGCGGCTGCGATACAATCTTGTCGCCTTGCGGAGCCTGGGAAGCGGTTGCAGCTGTGCTTGCGCCAGGCGATGCCGTCACCGCGCCTTCTTCTTTCTGGTCGCTGCAGCCTGCTGCCAAGACTGCCGCAGTTAACACCGCCGCCATCGATGCGGCTGTCATCCTTTTTCCTCTGAACCTGTTCATGGTTATTCCCCCTAAAATGTTTTTGGGCCGGCAAAAACCGGCTTCACCAGCAGCTGGCAACGCAGGGCAGGCTTTGCCGCTCACTGCGGGCTGCTGCTGGATGCTGCGGTCCGCCGCTAGCATGACCGCTGCTTGAGCATAAGGCAGCAGCCGGATTCAAGGGAATGGCCTGATTGTTAGATTCTCTATCTTTTGCTCTGATACAGATGATCTATATATAAGATGAACGATCCGATGCTACGTTTGTGCGGTATGCGCCCGGTGTAATCCCCTCACTTTTCCGAAAAAAGCGGATAAAACCGATGTCATTGGCATAACCCACCATCTCGGCAATTTGGGCTACTGTGCAAGTGGTCTCTGCAAGCAGCCTTTTTGCTTGCGCGATACGGACAGAGGCGATGAAATCGGCGATATTCTGACCCGTGGCTTTTTTGAAGAATGCAGACAGATAAGGCTGAGTAATCTCCAGATGATCGGCAATCTTCCCCACACTCAGCATGTTGTCGCCATAATGGGCGTTGACAAAACGCCGGATTTCCTTGATCATCATCTCTCCTTGATTGCTGCGGCCAGCCTTCCACTGCCGGCATATGATCCGATAATCCTCCTGAAGCTGCAGGAAGCGCTCGTTAAGCTGCTGCTCTCCAGCGCCCTGCCAGTCCCCGGACAAGAGCAGCCGCTCCAATACAACAGGCTCAGCCTGAGCCGTATTCTGCACAATCCGCAGAAGAGTTCCTGCCATGGCATGAAGCAGACAATAGCCGTAAGCGGGAGCAACCGCCCGGCTGTCGGCATTTTCCTGATAGAGGGCCGCAAGCAGCTTGAGTGTCTTGTCCTCTTCCCCTGACTTGACCAGATTGACCAATTGCTGCTCTACCTCCAGCGGGTAGTCGTAACGGGCCTGAAGGTTGCTCCCCGCCTCCATGGCGGCAGACACTGCTTCACCCGCGGCAGCTCCGGTCTTGTCCAGCCTCCGCAGCGCCTCGCGGAATGCCTCTCCCAGCATGCCCGTTTCGTGAACAATCCCGCTTCTGCCCACAGACAAGCGCAGATGAAACCGGCGCTCCAAGAGAAAGACCAGCTTATCCATCAGGGAGGTTATATCCTGCTCCGCCTGCGGCAGCCGTTCCTCGCGGAAGTTGATCAGCAGCGCCAGTCTGCCCCGCTCCATCTCCGTCACATACCCCAGATGGGCAACATTCGCCAGCTCCGTGGCGATATTGGAGATAACGAAGCTGATAAACGGCCATTCCTGCTCATCCTTGTCATCGCTGTCCTCCTTGCTTTTCTCTACATCCAGCAGAATCACGGCATAACAGGTGGACAAGAACCGAACCCCCATTGCCTGCAAAGAATCTCCGCCTAGCTCCGTCTCCTCCACATAGCCCCGGATAAACCGCTGCAGGAAATTGTTGCGAATAATCGGAGCATGCTGGGATAGCCGCTCCCGAAGCTCCGACTCCGTTAACCGGGCAGATTCAATCATCCCTTTAAGCAGCTCATATTCATTCATGCCCCGCTTGGCCTCCCGCCCGCTTCCGGACATGACTCCGCGAACCAGGTCGCGAAGCGGCACATAATTGCGATATGCGAGATAGAAGGATGCCGCCGCTCCGCCGAACGAGGAGATGCATAACAGGATAATCGCCCACTTCTTCACTAAATTGACCTGGTTGAGAAAAATATCCCGCGGTACGGCAAGCACATACTTCCACCCGTTCACAGATGAGGTGGAGTAGGACAGGACCATATCCCGGCCGTTCTCGCGGTACTCCAGCTTACCGCTGTTCCCCGGCATTGCCCCATAGGAGAATCGGATATCATCCTTTGCTTGGGACGTTGTACTTATAATCCGGTCTTCCGGATCCACAAGATAAATGCTCCCCCCGCCCGCCTCGGCAAGGGGCAGGAACATATGCCGCAGCTCCTCTTCGTCAACCATGATTAGCAGGGTAGCGCTGACAGAGGAGCTCTCACTCCCGGCAATGGAGAACATATAGCTGATAATCGACCGGGTCTGGTTCATATCGTTGCGCACTTTAACTGCGGGCTTCATGGTGCGGTAATGGCGCTTCTGCTCGAATTCGGCTACCCAATCCCCACTGTCCTGGCCGTCAAACCGGTAGACGTTATCAAACAGGATCTCGGGAGACGTCTTCACATTCGGGCCGATCATGATACCCGATTTGGGGATATAAATGTAATAATCGTAGACAAATCGGCTGAGATTCTTATAACGGTGCAGGTCCCCGGTGAATTCCACCGCTTCGAAGGCGCCCTGTCCCGTCGTCAGATCGCTGCTGTTCAGAATCCGGTATAGCTTGGGATGCATGGCAATCTGCTGCTCCAGCAGCTCAATCTCGTTTAAGCGGCTGTCGGCCAGCTCCCGAAGCTGTCCGAGCATGGCGGTATTGGTATGGTCCACTGTCCTCTCCACCACATCCTTGGCCTTCCAATACAGCAAACCGCCGGTAATTACGGCCAGCAGCAGAATGACAATATATGACCAGAACAGGGGCACCATGGCTCCGGTTAGTCCGAAGCGAAACCCGAAGCGCTTGCCTGCTTGCTTGTCCATGCTCTCACCTCACGATTCTGTCTTCTGCCAGCAGAAAGGCGGCGCTTGTGAAGGGCCAGGCCCTGGCCTACAGCGTCCACAGCTGCCAGTTGCAGCCAGCTGCCTTGCCCAGCGCCTCCAAATAATAATAATCTCCCCAGATCGTATAATGATGAGCCGCTCCCTGATCGGTTCTGGCATAGCTGCACGGCAGTATCCCTTGGGTCCGCTCTCTGGCTGAAGCGCATTCCTGCAGCGTCTGCAGCGCTTGCAGCGCCCATTCACGGTAGCGCTTGGCCTGCTTCGAGTCCGTCACCGCCTCGGCCAGATCCAACATGCCTGAGATGGCGATGGCCGCTGCGGAGGTGTCCAGAAGCTGGGGAGCATCATCGGGCAGCCGAAAATCCCACGGGGGAATTTTCCCCTCAGGGGTGTGCGCCATGAAGAAATCCGCCATCCCCTGGGCGGTAATGAGAAACTTCTCTTCTCCGGTATGCTTGGCTGCCAGTGTAAAACCGTAGATTCCCCAGGCCTGGCCGCGGGACCACGTGGATTCATCGCTATATCCGTCCTCGCGGCAGCCGCCTATTGGTTTCCCGGTAACGGGATCGAAATCGAAGGTATGATACGTGGTGTAATCCGGCCGGATCAAGTGAGCCCTGCTGGATTCCGCATGAGCACAAGCCGCTTGGCGGTATTTGTCCTCACCCGTCAGCAGGGAGGCGGAATGAAGCAGCGGCAGATTCATCATGCAGTCAATAATGATCTTGCCGCTGCGGATATCACTGCTGAGAGGACCCCATGCCCGGATAAATTGTCCTCTTTCATTGTACCGCAAGAGCAGCATATCCGCAGCCGCCAGACCCAGACTGCGGAATACCTCATCCCCGGTCAGCCGGAAGGCTTCAACAGCATAAAGCTGGTACAGGAAGCCCAGATCATGGTCGGTATAACCGCTCCGCAGCCTTTCTTGATATTGGGGCAAATAGGTGTACAGATACTCCTTATAGCGCGGGTCCCCCGTGTGCCGAAAGGCCAGAGCTACCATCCCCGTCCAAAAAGACCCGGTCCAGCTGCCGTCCGCTGAGAAGCTCTCCGAATAAATTCCTTCCCTGTGTATGTGCGGGAAACGGCTGCCGAATTTCTTCATGTTCTGATCAATTGTCCCGATAATAAGCTCGATTTCTTTTTGCCAGATGTGTTCCATGTTCATCCCCCTGCCGTTAATGTGAGATGAGCCGCTAAGCTCAAGCTGATTGTATCAGCAACCCAGACCTAATTGAATAACTCACCTGTATGGTCAACTGCCCATCTGTAAGATCGGGTTCAAGGCAAATTCATCAAGAAACCTGCCGAGGTCTATCATAGCCATAGAAAAAGAGGTATAACCATTGCATTAGGGGTATAATAATGGGGAATGTCCTGCGGCTTGGAGTCGTCCCACGCAGGATAACATGAAGAATTGATGAAGATCGCGACTTTCTAAACATTTTAGTTGCATTATTATCATTATTCGTGGATAATAATGGTTGTAAACAACATTCCGAAGGAGGATTTATTACTATGGCCCATCAACTACCAGCACTCCCGTACGCTAACAATGCATTGGAACCGTACATCGACGAAACGACCATGTCCATTCACCATGATCGCCACCATAACGCATACGTGACGAACCTGAACGCTGCTCTTGATAAGCATCCGGAGCTTCATGACAAGAGTCTGGAAGAGCTGATTGCCGATTTGAGCGCCATCCCTGAGGATATCCGCGCTGCTGTACGCAACAATGGCGGCGGTCATCATAATCACTCTCTTTTCTGGGAAGTCATCGGCCCCGATGCCGGGGGAGCTCCTACCGGAGCAGTGGCAGAAGCGATTGAAGCGGAACTGGGAGGCTTCGATAAGTTCAAGGAAACCTTTGCTGCCGCCGCCGCTACCCGTTTTGGCTCCGGCTGGGCATGGCTCGCCGTTACCAAGGAAGGCAAGCTGAAGGTTTACAGCCTGCCTAACCAAGACTCCCCCATCTCCGAAGGCGATACCCCGATTCTGGGATTGGATGTCTGGGAGCATGCTTATTACCTGAAGTACCAAAACAAGCGCCCCGATTATATCGCCGCCTTCTGGAGCGTCGTTAACTGGGCAGAGGTGAACAAACGCTACGAAGCGGCAAAATAAACCGGGTGCCTCTTGCACACTGTGCAAGGATGTGTACGCAAACACGTTCTAGGCAAACCCCAAAAGGCCGACCCTGTGCCAGCAGTTGCTGCTGAATTAGGGGTTGGCCTTTTTTATCCCTGCAGAAAGGAGTGAATGATCGCGTGGCAGATAACGAAAAGAACTTTGAGACAGAGGGCGGGTTTCCCTTCAAGCTGTCCAAGCCTGCCCGGCAAGCGCTTATACATGCCGGATATACGCGGCTGGAGCAGCTGGCCGGGTTGAAGGAAGCCGACATTGCGAAGCTTCACGGCATGGGGCCCAAAACCATCGTACAACTCCGGGAGGCGCTGGCGGCCAAAGGAATGCCGTTTGCAGAAGGAAAATAATAGGCAAGGTTTGCTATTTTCATATAGAATAACTATATATCCATGCATTTCGATGAAGTACCGATATTTCTCCGCAAAGGGGGGCTTCCGTTGGATTTGGCGCAAAAAATCAAAGACCTCCCCCTCACACCGGGCGTCTATCTCATGAAGGACTCTCTCGGCTCTATCATCTATGTGGGGAAATCCGTCTGCCTCAAAAAGCGGGTGCAGTCCTATTTCCAAAATTCCCGGGCCCATCCGCAAAAAGTAAAGCTGCTCGTCCGCAGCATCCGGGATCTGGATTACATAGAGACAGATACCGAGTTTGAAGCCTTTATGCTGGAGTGCCGGCTGATTAAAGAACTGAAGCCTGCTTATAATAAGAAAATGAAGACCCCTCAAGCGTATTCCTACATCGGGATTCGTACGGAAAGAGGGCTCCATCACTTGGAAATCACCCATGCCCCTGCTGAAGAAGACGGCAACGCCCTGTATTTCGGCCCTTATACAAGCAGAAACACCGTGGAGCGTGCCGTCCAGGGCATTCAGGAATGCTACAAGCTCATGTGCGGCAATCCCGCGTTCAAGCATTCAGCCTGTCTGAACTATGCTCTGGGCTTGTGCATCGGCATGTGCCTGGGAGGCGAAGCCGCGGCGGCATATAATTCCGTAATGGACAAGCTGATTGACCTGCTGCAGGGCAAGGACACCGCCATCCTCGACGGAATGAGGCAGAGAATGGCCGACGCGGCGGAAGCCTATGATTTTGAAGCCGCGGCCAAATACCGGGATTATGTGAGCGCTGTTGAATTTCTCCTGCACAAAGAAGCAGTAATCGGCTTCACCGCGCAGAACCGGAGCATTGCCATTGTCGAGTGGTTGGACAGCAGCTCCCTGAAGCTTATCTTGTTAAGAAGGAACACGATTCTCTTCAGCGAGATCTGCCGTGTGGGTAAGAGCAGTGCCGGAAAGCGGCTGCCTGCCAAAGTAAAGTCGCGTATCCTGCGGCATTTCCCGGCTGCGGCTGCTGCCCTAGCCCCAAAAGTAAGCAAGCATGAGATTGATGAAGCCCAGATTATCTACAGCTACCTGCTGGGAAGCAGCAGTTGTGCAAGCTATATTCTCATCCGGGAGGAATGGCTGGATGCCGGCGGAAACTGCCTGGAGCTGGATGAAGCGGTAACAAAGTTGCTGCAGCCTGCTAGCCGGGAACGCCCTGCCAACTTGATCGGCTCCGCAAACGATGCAAATGAGGCCGTATCGGAATAAATGATCACCTGAATATAATCTTCCTGACCGTTTCGGCAGAAAGGCAATACTCCTCGGCAATTCGTTCTACTGAGTTTTTTTGAGCATGTTTCTGGCGGATTTCTTCATTTCTTTGCTGAAAAAAAGCTCTTGCCCCCGAGGACTCTCCCCATTGCTTCCGCTCCTTGTCCTTCGGGAAATACAGGGTTTCGCCAGCAGCATATTTTTGGACCTCTTTGAGCAGATTTTCCGGCAGGACATCGGAGGCATTCTTGTATTTCAAAGTAAGCACCTCCAGCAATCAAGCGTTATGCTTCAGGAAATCTTCGATGCTCTTGTAGGCTTCAAGCTCGGCTCCATTCGCCTCAATCGCGGCAATGAAGGTCCTCTCCACGTATTCCAACCGCTTGCGCAGGCCGGACAGATTCCCGGAGTCAAAAGCGCTCAACAGATCCAGCTCGGAAATGCCGTATCCCGCTCCGGTTTTCCCAACCTCATCTTGCAGGCTGCAGCACCAGATATAAGCGTTAACCGGATCATTAGAATCGCACCAGTGGTATACTCTTCTCCACGTATAGCTCAGTTCGTGATACCATGCCGCCAACTCGGAGAAGTCGGGCTTGCCGAACTGTGTTGTCCCGTTCTTGTCATGTTCTGCAAGAAATCTCTTCGTGCTGCCGATCATCTCATGGCATAACCGCTTTTGTTCATCGGCGGATTGGCTGCGAACAATGCTTTCATACAAACTGATAAAATGTGCAGGAAGCTGCTTCATGGACTGAAGCTCATTGATTTGGCCGGTCTGTCCATGCTTGAAGTACGTTTGATTAACAAATGCTACTGTGAGGGATAGAAGGTCGCAGATATATCCGGCATGTTCTCGTACCTTGTACAGCCTGCTTTCAAACAGCATTTCCTGAAAAATTTCCGTTACCGTATCGAACCACTTCAGGGCACGGTTATACATATAGTGGGGATTCTGCAGATTGGCCTGCAATCTGGCTTGCAGGCTTATAAAGCGCCGGCGGTCATCCTCGCTTCTGGCATAGAGAATCTCAGCGTCTGCCAGGCAGGTCGTATTGTACTCCTTGATATCAGCCGTCCGTTCCATGCGTTCCCAAGACATGGGAAACAGGTCATAGCCAATGCCGTCAATCATGAAGGTGCGGGCAAGGCCATTCGCTCTGCTTGCCGCAGGAATATAGAAGCTGAATGCCGTTTCATTCCGGTCTTTCTCCAGCTTGAGCGTTCTGTGTTCCAGCAGCAAGCATACATCATCCTTGAATTGTTCCTTGATTACAGATACAGCCCAATCCGCCAATTGCCTGTTTTTCTTCTTCATCCGGAGGCCACCTTACGGGTTATTTAGCAAGCGCCTGCTATAATCCAATAATGGCATGGGGATGGGGGCTCAAACAATGCCTACTTCAATTCTAATTGTTATATGCCGCGTAATACGCCATGGCGTCCCGCATAAAGACAGCCAGGCCTTCGCCGAACTGGTCGATGTTCTTGGTGAAGCGCTCATCGTCCACGTACATCTGGCCCAGGCCGCTGAAGGCCTCCAAGGAGTAGCTGCCCATGCGGTTCAGAAACTCATACCATTCCTTGATTGCCTCCTGCGCTTCCGGGGACTCGGGAGAACCATGGCGCAGCGCTGCCAGCTTGAAGTAGATGGCGTTCATGGCCGCGCCCAGGTCCTGCTGCTCCTTCTCCGACATTCCTGCCCACTTGGCATTGGATTCATCCACCTTTTTATCCCCCCAACGCTCACGGGCCTCTTGTTCATACGGGTTATGGCTGCTGAAATTAAAGCCCTGAAATTTCTCTTTATTGGTCATTTCAATCTCTCCTCTGTTATGCAGTATCGTCTTATCCAGGGTAGCGATCATCTGGTCCAGTTGGGCGCGCTTATCAAGCAGCATCCGCCGCTGCATGGCAAGCGCCTCATTCCGGTCATAATCCGGACTGTCCAGCATGGTCTTGATCTGCTTCAGCGGAAAGCCCAGCTCCTTCAGGAAGAGGATCTGCTGCAGCACCTCCAGGTTCTCATCGGAGTACAGCCTGTAGCCTGCATCGGTTATCTCCTCCGGAGTCAATAATCCGATCTCATCATAGTGGTGCAGCGTGCGCACGCTGATTCCCACCAAATCCGCAACTTCCTTGACCTTCATGGCTGTGTTCCGCCCCCTTCAGCATTTACTATAAAGTATAACGCAACGTGAGAGTCAATAGCCGGATACAGAAGAATAAGCCGAGATATTTATGCCCCGGCTTGTTCGGATATCCACTCCGTGCCCGGCTCGGGGGATGTTCCCTGCGGATCGAAGCGGGCAGCGGGCGGTCACTTCGCCGCTAATTCAAGCGCTTTGCCGATTTGCAGCGCGCCATAACCGCTTGCCTCGTCATGGCCGGCATTGTACAGATCCAACGCGCTCTCATATAGGATTTCTCTGATTTCGACCGGCGTCAGTTCAGGCTTCGCTTCTAACAGCAAAGCGATCGCTCCGCTGACAAATGGGGTGGCATAGGAGGTTCCCTTCGCGCCATATGGTTTGCCGGTTCTTGAAGCCATCCAATAATCCTCCCCCGGCGCAACGATCATGACAGCCGCGCTTTTCTGTGAAAAGGATGATACCCGGTTGTCCTTATCCACAGAGCCTACGCCAATGACGCCGGGGTAAGCCGCCGGATAGAGGACCTCCCCGTTGATATCTCCGTTTCCCACCGAGGCGACAATTAAAACCCGTTTCCTCTCCGCATATTCGATTGCCGCCCGAAGCTCTTCTGTCCCCGGCGCCACCCCGATGCTGATATTGATAACATCGGCGTGATACGTATCTACCGCATCGCGAATCACCAGCGCCAATGCCGCGGGGTCTATAGCGGCAATTTTGCCATCCTTGCCGCGGCTTTTGACAACCAGCGGAATCACCCTGGCATTGGGCGCAACGCCTGTCACACCGGCGGCTTTGCTTCCGAGAAGCACGCTCGCTACGGCGGTGCCATGGCCTATAGAGTCGTCGATATCTGTGGTGTTCGTCACATAATTATAGCCCGGCAGAAGCTGCTCTGACGCTATCGCAACGGTTGAGATGCCTGTGTCGATGATTGCCACTCTTACAATCCCGTCTTTTTCTGCTCCGCAGGAGACGACCTCCTTCTCCCCACAGGCGGTAACAGCCATGATCAGCACGATCGCAAAGGTAATTAACTTTTTCATAAGCCTCTCCTGCATAGAAGTGAGGGCCTCCCCTTTTCAGGAAGCCCCCTTTGATTTTACTCATCCTTCAGCTTTGCTTATTCCTTGATTATCTTTGCGGCAGCCCTGCCGGAACCGGATAGCCGTTTGCATTGCTAACCCATTCGCTTGCGCCTTGACCACTGCCTTGAGGAGCATCCGTTACCCAACGGTTAAGGGCATTCTTAAGATTTGTCGCTCCGTAGCCGCAGTCTCTGCTCAAGGCAGCTTCCGGCGAGGTAAAGGAAGCGGTCTGTGTACCTTTCGCACCATCGGCAAGCGAGCCTTTTTCAGTTCCGGCAGCGTTGCGGCTTGCTCCGTTGCGTGTTGCAGAGCCCGCCAGATAGTAGCTTTGGAATATGTCACCGTCATCGCCTTCATTTCTGCCGACCACTGCTCCCACATAGTTACCGGTTCCCTTGACTGTACCAACGGTAAAGCTGTTTAGAACCTGGGCATTTTTACCATCATTCTGGCCAATCACACCGCCTACTGCCGCAACACCTGTGACAGAACCGAAGTTTGCACTGTTCAGGAGTATCCCCGTCGACTGGAAGCCTGAAATTCCACCCGTGTGGTACTGATCTTTTCCTGTTGCTAAGCCTGTTACAGAACCATAGTTTACGCAGTTCATAATGTTCATATTATTTTTTGCCGTACTGGAATAACCGGCAATTCCACCGGTATTCGTCTCTCCACTAATGCTGCCGTAGTTGACGCAGTTGTCAATCGTTGCAGCGCCTCCCTGGTACCCTGCGATACCGCCGACAGCATAGCTGCCCACAATAGTTGCACCATTGCTGCAATTTTGAATGAAAGTGCCGGAATCCGCATATCCAACAATACCGCCTACCGAATTTAATCCTTTTATATACGACTCTTCAAACCTTACATTTCGTATCGTTGCGCCGTTTGTACCGCCAAATAGTCCGACGGCATTATCAAGCTCGGCATAATACAGCCCGCTGATGATTCTATTACCGCCGTCAAAGATGCCTTTAAAAAGATTTAAACCGCCTCTGCCAATCGGCACCCACCTGTGGCCCGTCAAGTCAATGTCATTTACCAGTGTAATGGTGACACCCCTGTAGGTTGTACCGCTGTTGACCTGCTTGGCAAGGTAAGCAAGCTGCCCAGCGGTCGTGATAGTTGCCTTGCCGTCCGTCACAGCAAAAGCCTCGGTATGATCTCCCCATGAGGTGGTTGGCGCTGCCAAAGTGGACATATCAACCCCCTTATTAGAGGCTGCGTCCTCATAGTTGGGGTCATCTGTAACCTTTATAGTGATATAGTAGGCGGCATCAGGCAAGAGCCCGCCAATATAGCTTTCTCTAGAGTTGCTGCTTCCGGTCTCGCCGGGAAGGAGCAATCCGCCGACTGTCTTGACAGCCTTATAGGTGAATGCCGCCTTGTCGCTTAAATCGTCAATGGCATTATCCGCAGGCCTCAAATCCAGGAAGGTGTAGCCGGTTCTGTTCGCTTCAAGCGGTACGCTGTCCAGCGTCCTTACTGCCTTGTTAATAATGACAACACCCTCGTGTCTATCCTCGAATTGGGCATAGGTGTCATCCTTCGCCCTTTTTATGACCAGGTCATAGACACCTGCATCAACGGGAATGTCGATGATGGCATTGGGATCACCCTGCTTGCGATACTCAAAGGTAAAGCCATCGACCTCTGCATAGTCCTCACTCTTGTGATAGCTTGCAGGTACTGTAATGCCCTTGGCATAGGTCGTGGTTACGGGTGTAAAGCTGTAAACCGCATCGCTAACGGTTTGTAAATCATTCCACTGGGCGTAGAGAGTATGATGGTCCGACGTTTTCACTTTGGTATCCGCCTTAACCTTTGTGCCCCCTTGAAGCTCGGTAAACCAGCCGGAAAAGTACTTGCCGCTGAAGGCTGGTGATGCAAGCTGATCTCCATAAGGGTTGCCGTAGGTAGCGCTGATGACTCTTACGGACTCATCCTTACCGAAGGTGCCGCCAGTTGCGTTCAGTGTTACGGTGTAGCTGGCCGCCGTCCATTTTGCATACAAGGTAATGCTTTCAGAAGGCATTTTGCTTGTCCCAAACGCTGTGGCAAGGTCTGCGTCAGCATACCAGCCGGCAAAGATGTAGCCCAGCTTCACCGGTGCGGGAAGCACGCCGATCAGACTGCCCTCCTCCTTGGTAAGATCAGTCACCTCATTGCCGCCGTTTTCCTCAAAGGATAGGGTGAACATTTTCCCTGTCGTCTGCTCGCAGGTCACAGTGAGGATCGTGTTTGTAAATAGCTTGCCAAATGCAGGAGAGATATCTGTAACTGCCAACCCTTGTCCCGATACGATTTCTTCGATTGCGGCAAGGTTGGGCTCTGTGCCCTTTTTCAGCTTCTGGATGACATCATCATATTCAATGCCGTTAAATTGGAAGGTTGCCAGCACAGAATCGTCCACATAGCTTGCCACCGGATTTACCTTGTCTGCGGCGAGGGCAATGGCGAATTTCCCCTCTACAGGTGCTGTCAGGTCATAGGCGGCTATTTCCCCATTCCCTATATCCCCCTGCTCCTTGCCGGCAGCCACTGCAGCAAACCTGGTGAATGCCGCGTCCTCGGGAATATCAGACGGCTTGTTTGTGCCTGTTCCGGCAAGGTCGGTAAAGTCAAAGGCTTTGCCATATTGTGTCGTGTAGGTTTTGCTTGTTTTTGTGCCGTCCGGCTGCTCTATGCCGCTGACGGTAACGCTGTAGTCCTTGAAGGCTGCGACAATATCATACACCTTGTCATCATAGATTCTAAGCCCCGTCGCAGCTTGACTTCCATAGTCTGAGAAGCTTTCGTACTTCATATTGACGCCGCTGCCGTTGTCATAGCTTCCATAATTGATCAGCTTTTTCACTGCCTCCATGGTTGGCAGGTCAAATTCCTGATTTTTCTTGATCCGCTTGCTCCAAATGGTTTGATAGCCATCATGGTCGTTGCCCACTCTTACACTGGCGGTGAAATATTCATTTAGCTCGGCCGTATTAAGATTCGTCCACACGAGAGGAATGGTCACCGTCATATCATATTGGCTGAAGGCAAGCTTGCCATAGAGCCAGGTGAAGGTGACATCCGATTCCATATACTGTACACCCTTGGGCACGTTGACGAAGATTTTGCCGGTTTTGTCCATAGAGAAATTGGGATTGGAGAATGTTACATTATACTTATTATAATCATAAGGCTCGCTCCCCAACACGCCGGTATCCAAATCCACATAAGAGAGGGCGCGGAGACTATCGGGCAGGTTCATGGTAATTCCGTTGGTGCCGTTGTTATCCTCATCTGCGATACGCACCTGCTCGCCATTCTGCGGCTCATAGGCAAAGGCATACGGATACCTTTTTTCACCTGCCTTCAACAACGGTATTTCTGTGTTGAAGAAGTCGTGGCTGTATTCAAAGAGGCCGCCGAGTGCCTGGGCATCAAAGGTTAAAATGAAATAAAGTCCAAATTCCAGGTATAGGGCGCCTGCCATACGCTCTTCGTAAAGCCATTTTCCGGTGTTTGCCGGTTTCGTTTTTTCATATTCGTAAATGAAGAAGCCGTATAGTTTGATATAAGGTCCAAGCTCGGCCGTAATGCCGATGGAGGCAAGCTCGGTTGAGCCTATGCCTACTTCAATCGTTGCGGCAACACCCATTTTGATGCCCATTTTGCCCATGACATAGAACTGGAAGGCAAAGCGTTCGTCCAGCAAATCCATGGTTTCGCTGCCTGCCTTAGGCTTGAACAGTCCAACCTTGAACCAGAAGGTATAGCGCTTGCCCACTTCATATTCAAGGCTTGTGCCCATAGCGATGTTAATGTCGGCGCGCACAACAAAGTTTACATGCGCATTGATGGCAATGCCATAAAAGCACATCTCTTTTCCGAACATCTGATGATCCACAAGCTTAACCCAGTCGGTTTCCTTCCGGAGCATTTCGCTGTACTTCTCCATCAAATCCTGCATGGATTTGGCATAGATTCCCGCTTCCAGGCTGGTTTCGGTGGTGAGGTTCAACATATCCATCAGGTCTTTGGTGATATTGGTTTTGCCCAGCGTTTTTCCAAGCTCCGCCCATTCCTCTTTGCTGGTTCCATCCTCGGGCATGGCTCCCCACAGAGCCTCCAAATCCTGCGCGTAGCCCTTAAGCTGCTCAGCTGTGCCCTTAGCCTGGTCGATTTTATTCTGTACCTCTTCAATTTGATCCAATAGCTTGCCAACCTCGCTGTCGGCAAGCAAGCCTTTGAGCTTTTCCCAAAAGGGCTCATCTTCTGCCGCTACGGTATAGATGTTTACTTGGAAGGACACGGCTGTGAAGTTCTTGATGTCTACAGCGGCACTTACAGTAACACCGATTGGAACTGGAATAAAGCCCAAAACCTTTTTCCAGACAAGATCGCCCTTGACATTGATCCCGAGCTCAACCTCTTCCACAAAGACGGCTGAGAGCTCGATCACGATATTGCCTCCGTCGGCCGTCTCTACCTTAAAGGCCGCATCAATGCCAATGGCAAGCTGCACGCCGTTGCTAAAGTGGAGTTGGTCCCCGCTGGTTACAAGCTCAACAGTTAGCTTAATATCGTCGGTAAGCTCGAATGAGCCCCCTAAGTTGAGCAGCGCAATTTCTTCCTCAGAGAGGGGCTTTCCATTTTCATCCTTGAAAAATACACTTTGTACGCTGTCCATATGACGAAAGCCGTCGGTGCCGGTTGCCATATCTGCCAGCATAAATGCTGCATCCTCAGCAAAGTTGCTGGCCTGGACTTGGGTGAAAAGCTGATTTTCAATTGCAGCCTTTTCTTCAGGCGTGATTAAATCGTCACCGCTTATTTCCGGCGAGATGTAGAGATCCATGGAATTTTCAATTGCTTGTGCAGTGGTTTTCTTGTAGATAATGTCGCCGCTTGCTTTGTCGTAGTCAGTGACCTCTCCGAAATAGACCGCATCTTCGCCTGTTACGCTGTCTGATGAAACATAAAGAGATATAAAGTCACCTGCATTAAGATTTTCCCGGGCATAATCAAGCGTTCCATCCGCGCCCATAATAAGTGCATATGTGTCCGTATCCAAACCACTGATATTAACCGTGCCTGTATCGCCTGAAGGAAGCGTGGAAACGAAAATAGGGAAGTTGTCCGGCACCTTATACAGGGCCGTCCGATCATCCTCGTCCAGCGCGCCGAAGGTAACCGTTGTGCCGGCAATACTCTCCACCTTGGCATAGACCTCAGGGTCGTCGTTATAGCTCGTGCTGATATAGTCCCTGTCCTTAGGGCTGGTTGTGATGTAGAAGCAGAGAATGTCGTTGATCTGCAGGCCGCCTGCACTTGTATAGGTAAATGTACCGCCGTTTTCAGGTATAAGGCTCGGGGTAAGCGTCTCGTAGGTTTGACCGTCAATCGTATAGTCTATAGCTGCTGTATCCTGGATATAGACAATACCATCATTCATCTGAAGATGATCCACCTTGTCCATTCTGATGCTAAAGGACGCGGTGCGAATCGAGTCGGGCTTGTCCTTGAAATGGTAGCCGTCCGCCAAGTTAAGCTCGTAAGAGCTGCCCTTGTTGTAGCCTCCCTCGGCTGTGACCGTGTACACCTCCCCATCGGCCGTCCACTGAAGCGGTATGAGGTCGGAGCCGTCCTTGGGAACAAGTGTGAAGGCATTGTCGGGAGAAGCTGCAGCTTCCGCCGTTTTGACCACCCCGAAGCTTAAATCCGGGCTTTGGTCCAGTTGGGCAAAGGAGGTCAGGGTTAAGGCTTCACCGGGCATATCGGCGTATTTGGCATAAACGGTCATGCTGCTGGCAACAGGGCTGTCATAATAAAATGGGGTTGTTAATGCTTTATCCGTAAACCAGCCCACAAAGATGGCATTTTCCTTTGCTGTTTTGTCTGCTGCGGGAACAGCGCCCAATGCCTTGCCTTCGGCAGCGGAAAGCCTGTCCACAAAGCGCTCCCCATCCTGGAAAGTGACGGAGTAAGTTTTGGTACCATCTTCCGATGGGGTGCCAGGGTCGGCATTGGTCTTTTCTTCCGTCTTTGCCGGATCTTCTGTCTTGGTTGGTTCTTCTGTCTTGGTTGGGTCCTTCTTGGCGCCGATATGAATGAGATGCGCAGCGGTGCGCATAAAAAAGGTTGCCGCTTCTGCACGAGTGGCGTTGTTGCCAGGATTAAAGTTTCCTGCACTGTCGCCGACAAACAATCCGCAGGCCCACAGCTTCAATACCGCGTCCTTGGCCCAATCGGCGGCAAGGTCCAGATCCCTGGGGAGTGTACTGTTGGTTGGTTCAGGATATGGAATGCTATAAGCATCAAAATAACGCATAATGAAGGTTGCCATTTGCTGGCGGGTCACAAAACCGTCAGGGTCAAATAAGCCGCTTGCCGTGCCGGATGTAATTCCCTTTTCCATGGCCCACTGAACATAAGGCGCATAATAGCTGCCTGCTGCCACATCGGTGAATGCAGGCGCCTTGTTATACACGCTCAAGTCAATTTCCGCCATGCGCCCCATGACAGTGACATACATCGCACGCGTCATCGTGCCGTTCGGCGAAAAGCTCTTCTCGCCCGTACCGCCGAAGAGGCCGTGCTGATAGGCGTACAGAACGCTGTCGTAGTACCAGTCCGTTGCGGCCACATCGGTAAAGGGATTGACAACCGCCGCCTCCGGTGCCTTATCCTCGGCCAGTGCCTGTAAGGGGAGCAGCGAAATGGTCATGCACAGTACAAGAAGCATACTGATTATTCGGTTCTTCATGTTCTCAATTCCTCCATTTTGATAGATTGATTGCTTTGTTCCGGTTTCTGTTGTCCGTTGCCTCGAACCATCTCCCGAACTGCCTGCAAAATAGCCTCTGCCCGGGTTTCCTGCTCCTCCAGATAGTCTCTTTGGCGAAAGCCCAGCATCCCGGCAATCATGGAGACCGGGAACATGCGGATTTCTCGGTTCAGCTTCATCACGCTATCGTTGTAAATCAGGCGGCTGATGCGGACCATGTTTTCAAAGGCTTGCACCGAATCCATAGTTTTCTTATAAGCTTGGTTCGCCTTTAATTCGGGGCATCGCTCCGTTACCATGGCAATCCAGCCCAAGGATGTGGCAATAACTGCCTCCTGGCGCAGCACGTCATTCGGTGTTGATTTTGCCGTAATCGTGCTTCTTCTTGATTGGATTGCCGCAATCCATATTTCACTCTCCTGCTCAGCGCAGTTTTTGGTTAACTCCAGAAGAGCCATCAACGCATCCATGCGGCCTGACAGCTGCACCCCGATCTGGCTCATGGCACTGCCGATATGCTCATCATGCACGGCCAATCTGCGATGCGTGGAGATCATCCATAGAACAGCGACCGCAGCAATTGCGATGATTGCGATGAAGGTTGGCAGCATCGTTTCATACCTCCTCGTTCCTATTCAATATTCGGGTTTCCCACGCTTATTAGTGTTATTCCTTCTTTATCACATGGAAATTATGTTTCACCTCTTCAACCTATCAGAATTTCTGCGAAAAAACCGTCCGCTGCATGAAACATGGTTTTTTCGACATGAATCATGGTTTTGCAGGTTCAGGTTTCATGGTAAACTTAGCTTGAAGAAATAGAGAAATGGAGCGGGCTTATGCTGCAGATTGCGGTCTGTGATGACAATATTGACGAGCTGTCCAATATGGCTCAGCTCATTAACCTGTATCGGGCATCAAAAAATCTTAGCTGTGAATATGCCCTCTTCCCGAACGGATTTGAGTTGATTTCAGCCTTGGAAAATGGCAAGCGGTTTGATATATATTGTCTGGACATTATTATGCCGGGCTTTACTGGTATTGATGTTGCCAAGGAAATTCGTGTTTTTGACAAAGCGGCGCCAATTTTGTTCTTTACCTCATCGCCTGAATTTGCATTGGAAAGCTATTCGGTGAAAGCCATCAACTATGTATTAAAGCCGGTATCCCAAGAAAAACTGTTCTTCACCTTTGACGAAATGCTCGAACATATAGAAGCGGAAAAGGAGGAGGATGCGGTTATTGTAAAGAGCAATGAAGGAATTCAAAGAATACTCATTGCCAATCTGGCTTTTGCTGAGGTCATCGGCAGAAATGTGCTGTATCATCTGCGCTCCGGCAAGGTCATCGAATGTACAGAGCCGTTTTCCTCCGCCTGCGATGCTCTTCTGAAATTTGGGTGTTTTATGAAACCGCACCGCTCCTATCTTGTGAACATGCAGGTTGTGGACAGCATTGAAAATCATCGGATAACCTTACAGACCCTTTCGTCTGTTCCTGTCGCACAGGGTAAGGCAAGGGAGATGAAGCAGCAATATCTGAATTATCAAATGGAGGGGGAGTAATCTAATGGACGGGGACGCTTTGGAATGATAGTAGCCTTGATCGGACTTATGCAATTTGGATTTTCTCTAATCTTTGGCATGGCGGTGTCGGTTCTCTTCGCAGGAATAGCGCCTACGCAAAAAAACAGGCTTAGCCTTGGTTTCCTCTGCGCATTTTTTCTCTTCATTCAATCCGCTTGCTGGTGGTTTTGGGGATTGGATTGGACATTCAAGCTGTATCCGCTGATCACTCACCTGCCGCTGATCGTTATACTTTCCCTCTACTATAAGCGTCCGTGGCTCATATCCGCTGTCAGTGTGCTAGCCGGTTATCTGTGCTGTCAAGCGCCGCGCTGGGTCGGTTTTCTTGCGGGAGCCGCCTTTGGCAGCAGACTGGCAGACCACCTTTTTTATATGGGGGCGGTGTTTCTGTCCTATTATTTTCTGAAAAGATATGTGGCTGAGTCGATCCGGCAGTTTATGCAGAAATCCGTCAGATCCTGCTTGTTTTTAGGCGCGATGCCGCTTTTTTACTATATATTCGACTATGTTACCACCATCTACACCGATGTGCTTTACAGAGGTACTGAATGGGCGGTGCAGTTCATGCCCTCAACCGTATCTGTTTTCTATTTTCTATTTGTCCTCCTGTACTATGCCGAAACGCAAAAACAGGCAACCATCCAAAGAGAGCGGGATATGCTGGATACGCAGTTTCGGCTGGCGCAGACAGAATTTGCTTCGCTGCGGCAGATGCAGCAGAATGCCGCGGCCTATCGGCATGATATGCGTCACCACTTCGCTCTTCTGCAGGGGCTGGCCTCGAAGGAACATATAGAGGAGCTCAGGGAGTACCTGCGGACTGCCCAATCCGACATGGACGCCATCACTCCCATGCGCTATTGCGAGAATGAAACCGTCAACCTGATTTTGTCCGCCTTCGCCGCCAAGGCCAAACAATCGGGCATCCTGTTGACGATAGATGCGAGGCTGCCCGACGTCCTTCCCTTCAGCGATACCGAGCTTTGTTCGCTCTTGTCAAACGGCTTGGAAAACGCCATACAATCCTGCCAAAAAATAATAGACCCCAATGAACGCCATATCAAGCTGCGTGTGTATGCCAAGAATAACAAGCTGTGCATTGACATCCGCAACAGCTGTCAGACAGACCCCCTATTCCAGCAGGGTCTGCCTGTATCAGAAGAACAGGGGCATGGCTTTGGCACAAAAAGCATGGCTCATGTTGTGGAAAAGCATGGCGGCGTATTCCAGTTTTCCGTCAAGGACGGCTGGTTCATATTTCAGGCTACTGCATAAAATCCCCCTGCAGCACCTCTTATTCGGGGACGCTTTTTACAGGCGGGGAGAGGAATTTTATCAGCATAACGATGCCCTTACCAATTCCGGTAAGTATCAACACGGCCATAATAAATAAAATGCTGAGATTTACGTTTGGGTTGGATACAAGTAGCCATTCCCAACTGCAATCGTTCACCAAAGGTACAAGGATAAGCCACAGAGCAGGAGCTGCGAAATATACCGCTGCCCAGGCTATTATTCTCGGGATTCCTTTCCTCCTGCCGGCACTCCGGACCTCACGCTGCACAACAAAAACCGCAAATGCAGCCATGCCAAGAATTAAAACTGCGAACCATAAGAGCAGCGTATAGTTCCAGCCTGCCGCGTGCTGCTCCGGAAAATCCCCTGTTTTTAAGAAGGCCACAATCCCTTCGGTCAGAATCCACGGTGTCGGAGCGGATGAAAATACCCCTGCTTGATCGAAGGTATTGACCAGAACCACAACACCATACCCGGATGCAGGATCCATCAGAACGGAGGAGGAATATCCCGGCAAGGAACCGTTATGCAATACAGTTTGCGTATCTGCCTTTTTGACTGCTGTCCAGAAAATGTTATAGCACCAATCGTTGTCCGCCAATTCCTTAGAGGAAACCGCATTATTGCTAATCAGTGAATGACCATTAATATACCCGCCTTGCTGATATAAGATCATCCATCTGCATAAATCCTCCGCAGTCGAGAAAAATCCGCCGGCAGGCGAGATGCCTTCCGGAAATGAATACGATACAGGTAAAGAACCCCCATAAAACGGCAGATATGACTGCATGTATGTCTTCCCTTGTAATTCAGAAATACTCGGAAAGGTATTGGTCATCCCGAGAGGTGCAAGAATCCTCTCCTTTACATATTCTATGTATGTTTGTCCGGATGCAATTTCGACCAATCGACCGAGTATCAGGTAGTTCAAGTTTGAGTATTCATACAAAGCGCCGGGACGATGCGCCAGAGTGATGTGCAACGACTTGCCGACAACGTCCTCCAAGGAATACTCTGCGTTATAGATGTAAGGCGCGCCACCAGCCGATTGCGAAATGCCGCTGGTATGACTGAGTAATTGTCCGACGGTGATAGTCTCTGCTTTCCCCATGTATTCGGATTGAAATTCGGGAATATAGTTAGAAACGGAAGCGTTCTCATCAATTGAGCCACTCGCCATTAATTGCCGCGCTGCAAGTGCAGTGAATGTTTTACTCACTGAGCCGATTGCATACAGATCATTCTTAGCACCCGATACCCCTCGTGCCCCCTTGCCATACGACTGCAAATAAACGATTTTTCCATCCTTGATAATACCAAGTGAAAGATTCGGTATTGCCGCCTGCTTCATGTGTCCCTCAAGATAGGAATCGATAGTATCGTAATGTTCTGCGAGTGCCGTGACGTAAGGACAGCCAAAAGAGAGAAGAACACCAATTATTCCGGCAAACATTGCCCTTTTCATAATGATATTTGTCTTGATTTTATCCGATTTCACCGGAACGCCCCCCAAAGCTGAACATTGTTCAAATGCATGCTATAGTAGAATCAAGTTGTTGTCAAGCAATGCCTTCTTATGCTGTCAATTTCGGCAAAAGAGCTGTCAAGTTCGCCATTCGCCGTTTTGAGGAAATTCATTCCTATATAATCGGGGGTGTATGACACATATTCAAGGAGGCATGACAAAGTGAAAATCATTGGAAAACGGGCATGGAGCCTGCTGCTGGCAGCAGTGATGGTATTGTCCGCGCTGCCATTGGGAGCCCCTCCCGCAAGCGCAGCCAACGGGACTGACTCCGGCGGCGCCATCCGCCTGGACGCTGCCAACAGCTTCGGCATTACAGGCGGTGTAACGAATACGGTTTATTACGGAACCTATGGCGGATTCCCCATCGATTGGCGGGTATTGTCCACCAGTAAGAATGGTGATTCCTGGGGAGATAATGACAACCGTCCCTATTCCGGCAAGGGCCTGTTTCTCATGTCGGAGGCCTCCCTCGGAACAAGCGCGTTCCAAGGTGAAGGCTCCGGCACGGACTACCAGGGAAGCGCTCTGCAGCATTACTCGAACACAAGCCTCTATGCCAACAGCTTTACCTCATCGGAGCAAAATGCCGTCCTTAGGACGACGAAAGCGGATGCCAGCCAGGATCATGCAGGCCCATCCGGGTTGAATGCCGATCATCTGTTCAGCCTGTCGTACGCCGAGGCTGTTAACAGCAGCTACGGCTTTTCGGCGGATGACGCTCGGGCAACAGGAGCCTCGTGGCATCTCCGCTCGCCGGATGCTTCTGCTTCGGACCGCACGCTCCTGGTCAATTCCCAGGGCGCTGTCAGCTCCGCTGACGTGACCGACAACAGCATCGCGGTTCGCCCTGCATTTAATTTGAATCTGTCCTCCGTCCTGTTCGCATCTGCCTCGGAAGGCGGCAAGTCAGCCGCCGGGATGGATCAGGCAATGACGGCGATCCCTGCCGGAGCTCCCGCCGATTGGAAGCTGACGCTTAAGGACAACAGCAGATGGTTTTACGCAACGGATGCATCGGGTACTGCGAATGCTTCTGTGACGACAAGCGGCGGCATCGTGCCGATTGCTTATTGGGCAGCCACGAGCGGCGCCAATGAATATGTCTCTGCCATTCTGGCGGATGAGCACGGCTCCCCCCTCTATTACGGCAGACTAAGAGCGATAGCTGGCTCCGGCGACATCGACGGCACCACCCCGGTCACAATCCCATCCGGGCTTGAGGAGGGAGTCTACAGTCTGCTGGTGTTCTCCGAGCAGTACAACGGCGACAGGATGACCGACTATGCAAGCAATTATTCAACCATCCCGCTGAGGGTGTCTGATACCTTCATCACTCCGGCAATGGCCTTGTATAACAAGTACTCACCTGCGGACCTGATGATTACCAAGTCAGATGGCATCCACACTTTTCAGGGCGTAATGTACGACGGAGCTGCGCTTACGCCGGGCGCCGACTACACCGTGGCCGATGATATCGTTACAATTAAACAGGAGTTCTTGAATACCCTGCCTATAGATCAAGCATATCTCGTCTTCGATTACAATACCCCGAATCTGAATCCGGAGCTTGTCATTCACGTAATAGACACTGCCCCGCTATTCTATTTTGCTTTTGGCGACAGCATTGCCAGCGGGTATGGTCTGCCAGGCTATACACCGGGAGTTATTCCGGATGACGCCTATGTGTCTATTGTCGGGAATGCTGTGGGGGGACTTAGCCAAGCAGTAGCGATTGACGGCCTGAACAGCTCGACGCTTCTGCAAATCTTAAGCTCCCCAGTGCCGGAAGGTCCCTCTCCATTATTGGACACCAAGGTCGTGACACTCAGCATCGGGTCCAACGATGTGCTGGGACCGCTGTTGGGCATACTATCCAGCAAGCTTGGCTGCACCATTGATCAGATTCCAGACAAGTTAAGGGAATTGCAGAATACGAACCCGATTGGACTTGCGCAAATTCTGGCGCAGCTGAATGCAGACGACGGCACCGGCTGGAAGAACAATCCCGCTGTCGAAGCCCTCGCTTCCTCCTTCTCTGCGAATTTCGACGGAATCATCAATAAATTGAAAACCTTTATGCCCGATGCCAGGATTTATGTAACCAACGTTTATAACCCGTACCTGGGAATCCGCCTGCCCTATGGCGCTGGCACCCTGGACGTAAGCGCCATTGCAGAAGGCTATATCCACACCTTGAACCAGGCCTTTGATGCTGATTCCACAAACTATACGCTTATTGATATCCACTCTGCATTTGCGGCCTCCCTTGTTGGAGGAGCTTCTCCTGTTAACACGGATATGGCAGCCTTCAATCTTGATCCACACCCCAATAGGATCGGCCATGCTCTAATTGCTGACCTGATTCTGACCGATTACAACAGCAGCAGCCAACCACCCTCGGTTGCCCCCGCTTCTCTGACTATGGACAAAGACGGTACGGCAAGTCTTTTCGTTGACCTGGGGCAAGGAACGAAGGCAGCCTCCCGTGCAACCATCACTGTGGAAAATGACCGGATCGCCTCAGCAAGTCCCGCTGTACTTGATGCTAGCGGTGCAGTTACCGTAACCGGCTTGTCCGCCGGCAGCACTATAATTACGGTAGCGTTCACCTTCGATGATGCGGCGAGCACAAGCGTCACACTGCCCGTCACTGTACAGGCGGCGCCAGTCTGGCCTCCCGAAAGCACGCTCACTGTCACCGGAACCACCACCGCGACTGTAGACCTGCTGTGGGCGGCCGCCGTTGATGCCGAGGCGGTTAGCGGTTACCGGATCTATAAGGACGGGGATCTCATTGGCACTGTAGCGGGAGATGTTACAGCCTATCGTGCGACGGGACTCTCCCCCTCCACCAATTACAGCTTCCAGGTGCAGGCAGGGAATACTCGCGGACTATGGACCATCGACGGTCCATCTGTTGCAGCATCCACAGCAGCTGAGTCTACCGGCGGCGATGGTGGCGATGGTGGCGATGGTGGCGATGGCGGCGGCAGTGGGGGCTCTGGAGGTGGTGGCAGCGCTGCCTCTATCGATGATGACTCTCCCATTATTATATCTATCAAGAAGGAAAAACCCATTGAGCCCGTAAAGGCAACCATTCCTGGAACGAACGCCACTGTTTGGAACAGTGTGGCCACCTTCTCCCTCCCGGACAGTGCTGTAACCGAAGCGATTGCCCAAGCGCAAGCCGAAGCAGCAGAACAGGGAAGTAACGGTTCCGGCATTTCGGTAGGATTGGAGATTGATATGCCCGAGGGCGCCGCCGCCCTGACAGTAAACTTGACGAGAAACACCCTGGACAGTCTGATAAGCGCAGGGGTTAGAAGCTTGGAAATTTCCGGCGGACCAATCAACTTTACCATAGACCTGAACACGCTCAGGACGATCCGGGAGCGCAGCGGCGATGAGGTGAGCATCCAGATTACTCCGACCATCAATCCCTTGCTGCAGCCGTTGAGCACTATCCAGGTCCGGTCGGCATATAACGTTCATATCCTCTCTGACATAAGACTTGATGCGAACGACCGTGAGAACCTGATCTCCAATCTCGGCGGCACCACTATTCTATCCATCCCTTATAGACCAACATTAGAAGAGGCGATATACAATCTGGTCGGTGTATATGTGGACGGACTTGGCAACATTACTCCCGTACCGGGCTCCGGCTATGACCCCAACAGCGGCAGGTTGATTATACCCACCGACCATCTCTCCATCTACGGTGTGGGTTATATGGCTCCATCCGCCGCATTCACGGACATTGCCGGTCATTGGGCCAGCCAATCCATCGACTATGTAACCAGCCGGAGATTATTCGGAGGAACCTCGGACACCACCTTCGCCCCTGATGCCGTCATGACCCGGGGAATGCTGGTAACCGCCCTCGGCAGACTGTCCGGCGCAGACATGAGCGGCTATACGTCCAACCGATTCACGGATGTGGACCCGGCAAGCCCCTTCCGCCCTTACATCGAGTGGGCGTACAGCAAGGGCATTATTCAAGGCATCGGCAACGATCAATTCGCACCGGATGAACCTGTTGTCCGGCAAGAAATTGCCCTGATCCTGCAAAATTATGCCAGAGCCACCGGCTACAAGCTGCCGGTTGGCCGGGAGGCAGCGGCTTTCGCTGACGCCTCCGGTATCGACAGCATCTATCGGGACGCAGTGAATGCCCTGCAGCGGGCGGGGATCATGATCGGCGACCAGAACCATTGCTTCAACCCCATGGGGAACACCACCCGCGCCGAAACAGGCATGATCTTGTACCGCTATATCAAGCTGACGATTGACCCGGCCACCGCACAGGGCTGGTCTCTGAATGATGCCGGCCAATACCTCTATTATAAGGACGGACAAGCTCTTACCGGAGCTCAAACGATTGACGGCTCGCCGTATACCTTCCATACCGACGGTACGTTGAGAACCGGCTGGGTCCAGGATGAGGGCGGAGACTGGCGTTATTATTCCGGTCATATCCTCGCTACAGGCTGGCAGGATATTGAAACAAACGGAGCCAGCGATACCTTCTACTTTGATGACGGCGTAATGGCCGCCGGGACCTGGCTCCAGATCGACAGCAAGTGGTACTACTTCTACCCGGACGGAACCCTCGCCAAAAGCACCAAGGTGGATGGTTATGAGGTGGACGAAGACGGCGTGAGACAATCAGCCTAAAACCAATTGAAACCTAACAACAAAAGGCTGCCCCCGGTCATGTGAATGACGGAAGGGCAGCCTCTTGCTTGCGCCGGTTTATTGATTCAACAGATTATACAGCACCTGGGCGATCTCCGCCCGTGTAGCCGATGCCGCCGGGGCCAGCTCTCCTCCCCTGCCTTTCACGATACCTGCTGCTGCCAGCTGCCCGATGGCTTCCCTGGCCCAGGGGGCAATCTCTTCCGCATCCCTGAAGGCCGCCAGGGGTAGAGCCGGTTGCTCCTCTTTCCATTGCCCGCTTGCCTTCAACGCCTTGCTCAGCAGCGTGAACATCTCCTGCCGGGTCATGGGGCTGTCCGGCGCAAACTGGTTGCCGCCCATCCCCTCCGCGATGCCCAGCCGCCTCGCCGCCGCCAGATAGCCCGTGTAATACATGTCACCGGCATCTGCGAAATTGCTCACCCCGTCCTCATCCGGGACTATGCCGCAGGCCTTCAGCAGCAGGACCACGAATTCCCCGCGGCTGAGTCTGGCCTCGGGACTGTATTGTCCTTCGCCTGTACCCGTGGTGATGCCTCTTGCGGCGATGAAGCTTACCGCCTTGCTGTACCACGCCGTTGCCGCTACATCCGTGAAGCGGACCGGATTGTACCCCACCGCATAATAGCTGAAGTGCCTGACTTCGAAGGTCAGTGCCCCTGCTGCCGGATCGTAATGTCCGTTCGGTACGGATACCGCCCTCCCGCTGCCATCGATATACCAGATCACGAGGCTTTCCGGATGAAGCCGCTCCTCGGCTGTTGGGGTATAGGGAATGGACACCGTGACCGGCGCATCCGGATTATTCCATACGAACGGCCTGCCATCGATGGCGACGCTCAGCTGCACCAACGGCCTGCCCCCGATGGCCGCCCGCGTCTGCTCTGGCAACCCGGATGGATCGGCCGCGCCGATGGAGATTTCCGCTCTCGTCCCCTCCCCTCCCGGCACGCCGGTCAGCATGTTGGATGGCACGGTCACACTCCCCATGCCGGTGGCGATCGTCAGTTGGCCCTGCGCGCCATCTGTGGACAGGGAAGCCGCCGGGAGGACTGTCGTATAGGCCGTGATCCCGGGCATGGATGGCACCGTGATCACCGTCGTTCCTTGCGGGGGGATCAAGCCGGGCAGGCTTCCCGCATCCAGCACAGCGGTGCCGCCGTTCCCGTCCCGCTTCACCGGCAGCTTCAGGATGGAGGCGCCGCCTGCGCCATTCATCACTCTGACTTCTGCCGTATAGCCGGGGGCCGCCGGTGCAGGAGCGGCCATCTCGCCACCGCCGCTGTCGTCACCACTGTCGTCACCACTGTCTTCACCGCTGTCGTCATCGCTGTCGTCACCGCTGCCGCCGCCTGTGACAGGGCCGCTGTAGGTCCAGGCGGCGGTCACCGTCACCATCTGCGCGGGCATGGTGAAGGTGGTTGCCGCGCTGGCGGCGTTGGTGAAGGTCACCCCATCCGCTGAGCTCCAGCCGTTGAAGGTATACGAGCTGCGGCTCCCCGCATCGATGCTCACCGTTGCCCCCTGGGCATAGCTCCCGGCGCCGCTTGCTGGGGCATGGCTGTCCTGAACGGCAACCGCATATACCGGGGCAGGAACAGGAATAGCCTCGAAGACGGCCTTCACCGTCACATCCCGGTCCGGCATGAGGAAGCGGTTGTTCGTGATCCTCACACCGCCCTCCACCACCTGCCATTCCTTGAACCGGTAGCCGCTGGCCGCAGCCGCACTCAGGAGGATCTCCTCTCCCTCAGGCGCTGCGCTCATGTGGGCCGCTGCCGAACCTTCTCCCTCTCTCAACAGGGTGATGCTGAACCGGGGAGCGGCTCCACGGGTAAGATGGACCGTATACTCCCGGGTAGTGGTCGTGTTCTCAGCAGTGACTGTCACTGTGGCAGTCCCGGGTACACTCTGCGCCTGGGCAATGCTGACCGCAGCACGGGCATCCTCCGGTATGGCCCCCACAGCTGCGGAAGCCGCGTCATAGGGCAGCTCCTCCTCATAGGTCATGGTATCCGGATCAAAGCCGCTGACCGGTATGCCATTCACGGTCAGACCGCTCAGCCTGGCATTGGCCGAGGGGATGTAGCTGTCCTCCACATGAACCGTGAAGGTGGCGGCTGCCCCTTGGTCGAATTGAATACCGAAGGGCATCACATCGCCTTCTGCCGGATTCCGTTGTTCCAGATAGCGGCTCCGGATGATCATCTGGTTTCCGCTGACCGTATATTCTGTGCCTTGTGCCAGAGGCGTTCCGTCATAGACCACTCCCGTCACGGTCCGGGCGCTGTTCCAGGTAATGGTCGTTTCTACATCGTCTGACGCGGCCAGATCATAGCTGGCGCTTGCCGGGCTGATCGCGGCCTCATCGACACCAACTGCGAGTGTGAATGCCCTCGTCGCTTCGCCCGCCTCATTGGCGGCCTTCACCGTAAAGTCGAAGCTGTCCGCCTGTGCCGGGGTACCGCTAATGGCATTACCTGATAATTGCAGGCCAGTCGGCAGACTTCCTGCAACTATGCTCCATGTGACAGGCTCGTCGCCGGTAGCTTCCAGGCTCTGGCTGTACGCTGCGTTAACCGTCCCGGACGGAAGACTGGAGGTGACAATCGTTGGAGCCGTGACTGTGATCCCCGATGTAAATCCGTTGCTGCCGGTGGACACGGTCCCGTTCACCCGATACAAGACCGGTGTTGCGGCGGTGTAATCTCTTATGGTTATGCTCCTGTCCCCCACTGGCAGCCACAGATACAGCTTGCCATTAGTGTCCGTGTCCGCCAAGATGGCCGTTCCGTTATCCACCTGATACTGAACCGGCTTGCTTGCCGTATTGGAGAGCAGCGTGACCGTGGTCAGATAAACAGGCTGGGTTCCATCGTAGGTAGGCGCGGCTGCTACAAAAGGATTGATTTGAATCGAGCCGCCGGTGAAGGTATTGGTTCCGCCGCTACCGCCAAGGCCTCCTCCGATTCCCGCTCCACCACTGCCTCCGCTTGCCGTCACTGTGCCCCCGCTAATCGTTACCGCCCCGCCGCTACCAAAAAGGCCGCCTCCGATTCCCGCTCCATTAGGGCCCCCACTTGCCGTCACTGTGCCCCCGCTAATCGTTACCGCCCCGCTACCGCCAAGGCGTCCTCCGATCCCCGCTCCATTAAGGCCGCCTATGGCTTCCAACTCGCCGCTGCCATTGGCCTGGCCATAGATGGTCAGGCTGTTTTCTGACTCGACACGGATTCCCGGACTATCTATTGCTCCGCTGGCTGTCAGCCTGCTTCCGTCGGCAAGAATCAGATACACACTGCCGCTGACGCTTAGATTTACTGTGGATACATTCCCCTCCACCACATACCAGCCGCTCATGAGGGTGGTGGTTCCATTATTAATCACCGTAGCCTCTGCGGTCTGCGTATTGCCATTTGCATCTACATATGCTGTCCCCGCGGCCAGCGCCGCTGTCGGCAGCAGGGACGTTACCATCGCCGCAGCCAGCAGCAGGCTCCAGAGCCGCTTTCTTCTCCATCCCATCTCCTTGTTCCCTCCCTATGCACTTGTTCCATTCCCATGTACTCCTCCACGATGCGCTCCGGCTTCGCGCTTCCATTGTACCTGTTACACTGCGTACCAAACGCGATATGGCGAAATTAACGTCATCCATGCCGAATTTAACATCAAGCGCTGCCCGCAGCCGCCTGCTCCCTCTGGTAGGGCTCAGGAAAAGCCGCCATCAGGGAGAAGGCCCCCCCACTGTGCTCTGTTTTCATAAACCCGCCGCAAGCCTCCACCACCCTCCTGATATTTTGCAGCCCGATTCCGTGATCCCCGCCGCTCTTGGTGGTGAGATAATCCCCTTCCTGCTGCTTCGTAAGACCGTTGAAGGAGTTGGTGATCCTGATCAGGAACTGGCCGTTCACCTGCCGGGCCTCTGCGGCAACAAACCGCTCAGCCGGATTCTCCAGCTTGCCGCTGGCCTCCATGGCATTCTCCAGGGCATTCCCCAGCACAATGCACAGATCACTGTCGCTAACCGCAAGCCGCCTGGGAATCTGACAGGCAGAGCGAAGCACAATTCCCGCTTCCTGGAGGCGCAAGGCATAATAGCCCAGGATGGAGTTAGCCACCACGTTCTCGCAGAACACCGGGAGCGGGGGAGTGTCGGCTTTCTCCGCATATTCACTCAGAAAGCGGTTCAGTTCCTCGTAACGTCTCTCCTCGGACAGCCGCCTGATCACGCTGACAAAGTGACGGACATCGTGCCGAACGGAACGAACCTCATTCATCCTGGCGCTGAGCGCGTCATAATACTCCGTCTGCATGTCGATCTGCGCTCTTGCCTGGGTCAGCCGGGCGGAGGACAAGGCCAAGTCCCGGTATACATCCGCAGCGCGGATCGACGATACCAGACTGAGAATCATCAGGTATACAGAGAGCAGCAGCAGCAGGGCGAGAGACAGATTGAGATAGATATTGCCGTTGATGTAATAGCAATCCACGATCAGACCGGTAATGGCCAGAACCGCGCCCCAATAAACCAGCAGACCGTACTTCTTCATCTTGCGCCGATTAACATACACCTTGAAGAACGCATACATCTCCATAAGAAAAGCGCAGACCGGCAGCAGAATCGTCAGATGCCGGTTGTAGAAGCTGTTGGGAATCCACAGATACAGGAGATACAAGACAACATAGTAGATGAGAAGCCCCTGCTTCTCCCTGCGCGAGAACGCAATCCCCAGCAGCTCCTGAATCAGATAGATCAGCAGGTACTTGAAGGCGAAGGACAGAAAGAACATCAGCGGGTTGGTGGCTTCATATGTAAGGTGGAAGAACACCGTATCCTGCCAGAAGCTGTAGAATTCCGTGGTCATCATAATGCGCAGCAGAACAAATAGCCCCATGACTGGAAGCCAGACGGAGCGCTTGCTTTCCCGGAAGGACAGGATGTAGATGACGATCAGGACGAAGAAGGAAAACAGCGCTGTTCCGAACAGAATCAGCCGCAGACTGTTCCGGCCGCCGCTCTCCTTCATGGCGGTGTCGTAGTCCGTCAGGATGGGAGCCATATACAAGCCGGAGAAGCGGGTGGTGGCCACCTCAATTACAACCTCGTGCTCCTGAACGGCAGTGAGCGTCAGCGGCTGGAACGCGGTCTTGGTGGTGGTGAAGATCTCTGCAGACACCGCAGACACCTTCCCGCTCTCTGCAGTGAGCCGACCGTCAACAAATACCCGGTATGCGCTGCCGAAATCCGGGATGTAGATCGTGACAGGACGGGAAGCCGCCGCTTCCTTCACCATCAGCCGGTAGCTGGCAACCCCGCCAGCCGGCAAGTAGCTGTTCTGAATCTGGTAGCGCGACCAATAACCCGGCACCTGAATGAGAAAGTCGGGCTCCGCGTTCTGCTCCGGCTCCGTAATGAGCAGGCGGTTCCAATAAAACTGCCATTCCCCGTCCAGGACGATCTCCGAATCCATGGAAGCTCCGGACAGGTCAAGACGTCCCGCAGCTGCTGTGGGGGCGCCTGTCAGATCATGATAGAACAGGGTGTACACCACCGGGAGATGGGAAGCTCCCACCGTGAAGAGGATGCCCAGAATCAGCAGCAATGCGGTGCAGTTCCATCGTTTCGTCACGGCCGCCCTCCGTCCATAGAGGAGAACAGGCAGGCATAGTAGCGGTCCTTGGCTTCCTTGACATATCTTCTTGAAATGCCGACCATGGCTTGCCCGATACGGAAGTAGCGGTCTCCCACCTCCGTCACTTGAGCGAGATTGACGAGAAAGCTCTGATGGCAGCGAAAGAAGGACTGCTTCGGCAGCTCTTCCAGAATGTCGTCCAGCTTCCCATAGCACTGCAGGATACTATCATCCGCAAGATAAACCAGTAGAAGCTTGTCCCGGCTTTCCAAATAGCGGATATCGCGGCAGTCTACGCTGCGTACGCTCCCTTTGTACTGGATGAGGAGCTTGTATCCTCTTTCCTTCCGAAGCTCCTCAAGAGCGCGGTCCATAACCGCATGCAGGCGTCCCCGGTCCAAGGGCTTGATAAGGTAATTGAAGGCGAACAACTCATAGGCCTGCAGGTAGTGATCGTTGCTTGATGACAGAAAAATGATTTTAATATCCTTGTGCCTGGCCCGTATTTTTTGTGCGGTTTGGATGCCGTCGATCTCCGGCATATAGATGTCCAGGAACAGAATATCCGTAACGAAGCTGTCCTCCAGACATTCCTCCAGCAGCCTTTGCCCGGAGGTGAAGGAGGTAATGCTGAATAAAGGATCATAGGCGAAAAGTGCGGAAGATAGCTGCGCTATATCCTCCGCCGCGTCATCACAAATGGCGATTCTAACCGGCATACTGCCACCTCTTTCTGTTACAACA
Organism: Paenibacillaceae bacterium; assembly: GCA_029256185.1. Lineage (GTDB taxonomy): Bacteria > Bacillota > Bacilli > Paenibacillales > NBRC-103111 > Paenibacillus_AR. The sequence goes on along the minus strand of JAQSYI010000013.1, from coordinate 126,704 downwards.
AAAATATTCGATAATTTCCGACAATTCCCTCCTTGTATACAAATTTTTAATTTGTTAGGGTAGACCGATTAGAAGGACGGTTATCTGGACAATCGGGTTGAAGGTCACACTTACCCGCGCAGCGAAGCATGAGCCTTGCGATACTCGCTGGGAGAGACGCCCGTCATTTTCTTGAAGGCCCTGGAGTAGTAGAACAACTCCTCCAGCCCTATAACACGGCAGATTTCACCCAGGCTCAGGTCGGTATTGGTGAGCAGGGGCATGGACTTTTCCAGCCGGAAGCGCAGAATATAAGTCTGCGGAGGAATTCCCGTAGCCTGGGAGAACAGCTTGGAGAAGTAGGTGCGGTCCAGCCCCAGATAGCCGGAAATATCCGTAACCCGCAGGGGACGGTGATAATTAAAGGCGATATACTGCAGAGCCTTGTGAACATACTGGGAATGAGCCGTTTTCCCGGAGCCTGCGGCGGCGCTTTCCGCCGTGACAGACGCCTCCAGTTCCTCCAATAATCCGTACAGCTGCCCTAACAGAGCAAGCCGCCGCGGCTCCGCTTCCCTCCCCAGAAGCTCCAGCAACGCGTCCATCTTCCGGTCCAGCCGGTGAGCCGGATTCAGGCGCACAACGGGGGAGGCCGCCGTGAATCCGGCTCGTCCCGCATAATCGGAAGCTCGCCTCCCGTTGAAGGAGAACCAATAGAAGGACCATGATTCACCCGGCTTGCTGTAATAGTACACCACCTCATCCGGGAAAATGCAGAATACGTCTCCGGCGGCAAGAGCATGCGTGACGCCCTGTCTGGTGTAGAACCCCTCGCCCCGGCAGACGTAATGCAGCAGGTAACAATCCCGGATGTTAGGTCCTATATGAAAATCGGTCACAGTATCCTCGTAGCCGCAATAGTGCAAATCCACATCGCACTCCTCCAGCTTGGCAAGGTAATATTCCAGACGCATCCCTCATACACCTCCACTAGTTTTTATACATATCCTTCTTCCCGCTCATACCCCAGTTAGCTATAATTTTATCCAACTAACAACATCCGTGCAAATACAGAACACTTCTATCCATGTATGGCTCCCGTTCTTTTCCCTATAATAAGGCTGCAAGCAGCAAAAGGCAGTAAGCCAAATCAACCATTGGCCAGGGTTGCTTTGCTGGGATTTCTGCAATCATTAACATCCATAATTTATCTTAAAAGGGGTTTTGAGGAATGAAAGTGATGGTGTATGAAGGACCAAGACACATTGTCATTGAGGAAGCTCACGATCTTCCTCTTGGTGAAGGGCAGGTAAGGATTGAAACCATGTACACAGGCATCAGCCACGGCACGGAGATGGCCGTTTACCGGGGAACGGCCCCGTTCTTCAGCCGGAAGAAGGATGCCTCAGGGCTGTTCGTGGAGGCGGATTCCACAGAGCTCTGGTCATATCCGGTAAGAAGCAGCGATTCCGGCGTATGGTACATGGGTTACGCTGCTGTGGGCCGGGTGGTGGAGACGGGACCGGGGGTGAAGACGCTTCAGCCCGGAGATATCGTCTACTGCAATACCCCCCACCAGTCGCAGACCGTCAAGCCGGAGAATCAAGCGGTGAAATTGCCTGTGGGGCTGAAGCCGGAATACGGTATCTTCTTCACCAATCTGATGACGGCTTACAATGCCATATTGGACGCGAACATCAAGCTGGGGGATATCATGGTGGTATCCGGTCTGGGTGTGTTGGGACAATTGGCAGCCCAAATGTGCAGGATGTCCGGGGCCTCGGCTGTATACGGCGTGGATCTGCTGGAAAAGCGGGGGCAAGCTGCACTGGAGAACGGCCTTACCGCCGCGTTCAGCCCTTTGTCTACTCCCGAGGTAGCCAGGGAAATCCGCAAGCTCACGAACGGCCGGGGAGCAGACGGGGTGATTGAGGTGTCGGGCAATGTGCAGGCGCTGCAAGAAGCCATCCGCATTGCCGCCCGGGACACCACGGTCACAGCAGTGGGATGGTACCAGGGATTCTGCCATTCTCTTAATCTGGCAGAGGAATTCCATCATAACCGGATCACCATCCGCAGCTCCCAGACCGGGGGAATCAACCCGGAAATCCGGCATATGTGGAACCATCAGCGCAAGGAAGCCGCCTGTCTGGAGCTTCTCAGCCGTCTCAAGCTGGATAACCTGATTACAACCGTCATTCCTTACGGAGAGATTGCCCGCGCCTATGAGGAGATCGACCGCAATCCAGGCGACATCATTCAGGTTGTTCTGAAATATTAGGAAGCGCGTCATCCACTGGGCTAGGATCATGTAATTTCAGAGCGGAATCATATATGAAACGGGAGGTAAGGTCTATGAATATGCAAGTGGGCATTATCGGCACGGGCTGGGTAGCCGGGGTGCATCTGGAGGCGCTCAAGCAAATCCCCGGAGTTCATGTGGCAGCAGTTGCAGGGAAGAATGAGAGCAGAGCGGCAGAACTGGCGAAAAGTGCGGGAGGGCGGTGCTATGGAGACTACCGCACCATGCTGGCCAAGGAAAAACTGGATGCAGTGTTCATTCTGATGCCGCCTCATGTACACGGGGAGATGGAGAAGGCTTGCGCCGGGCATGTACCTGCCGTACTGGTAGAAAAGCCGGTAGCCAATAATCTGCAAGCGGCTTTGGAGGTGCAGCAGATCTTTAAGGAAGCGGGGACCATGGTTTCCACAGGCTACATGATGCGGTATCATGCGTCTGTTAACCGGGTCCGGGAGCTGTTTGCGGAAGCGGCGGACCAGCCGGCGCTGATCACGGGACGGTGGGTGAATCCCATGCCCGGCCCTCTGTGGTGGCGCAAGGACGGGGAGTCCGGGGGCCAGTTCGTGGAGCAATGCACCCATATGGTGGATGCGGCGCGCTATATAGCCGGAGAGGTGTCCAGCGTCTCCGCCTTCTCCGCCAGAGGCTTCGTGAAGGATGTGCCGCAGTATGATACAGACGACGCCATGGTGGTCAATGTGGCATTCGCCTCCGGAGCAGTGGGTGCATTCTACACAGGCTGCTTCCCGCGCAAGGGACCGGGAGATGTGGGACTCCAGGTGAAATCCCGCAGTCTTAGCGCAGACCTTGCCGGGTGGGGGATGAGTCTTGCCGTTGTTCACGCCGACGGTACAGAGGAAACGCTGCCCCAGACCGGCAATGAAATTTTTATCGCGCAGAACAGGGCTTTCCTCGAAGCCGCCGCTTCCGGAGATGCCAGCGGCATTCTCTCCACCTATGACAGTGCCGTGGAGACGCTGCGGGTAACACTTGCCGCCAAGGAGTCGGCGCGTACCGGCCAGATCGTCAGGTTATAGCTCCCTCTGCACGAGAAGAAGGGAAGGCAGCAGCAGCCCATGACAGCGTTGCCTTCCCCATGCCCGAAGCTCCGGCTTATGCAGTAACATCTCTGTCCTATGTTCAATCACCACCGCACTACTCCGGATAGGTCTTACAGCTCCGGCTGCACCTTCACTACCTTGGTCCAGCCCAATTCCCGTCCGAATCTCCCCGTTTCTTTATGGACATATACCAGGTGCATTTCCTTTAGAGAACTCACATCCTCGGCTTCAAAATACATCCTTAATTTGTGACTGCCCGCTTCCTCCGGACCAGCAAATCCCATCATGGTCAGTTCCTCGTCATCGAAGGAACTGTTGATTACTCCACCGGCTCTTAAAGCATCCGCTACCTTCCGTTCATCGTCCGGTCCATTGCCGATGCTCGTCGGCACATAGAACCCTTGCCCCTCTTCATTATCAAAAGACATATGCATCAAACCGGGTATATAGGGATAAATCAAATGGCGGCTGGAACTGTGCTTTTCAATGGAAACTTCAAGCATCACATCTTTATGGCCCATTCTTTCGTTATTGTTGGGCTTTAACACCGCTTCGATTTTGATGTCCTCCGGCACTGTTTTGCTTTTGCCCGTTTCCTGGTAAATGTAGAATGAAAGGAATAACAAAGCTGCGGCGAAAACGAAAGCAAGAATTTTTTTCAATTTACCAGCTCCTTAAAGGTCGGTGAATGCTGTGTTATCGAATACCACGCGCTTCTTCGAAATATCTGCCTAAAATCTGCTCTTCCAATGACCTGTGATCTGTTATATATTCTATCCCTGCATGTACCTCATCTGTCTCAAACTGAATCAATTGACCATTTTCATATACACAACGGTAATCATGACAGTTGGATTCATGGATGATCTTCTCTATACATTTGGGAATATAATAAGCTACTCCCCTGTTTTCGGGATTCAAAATCCAATTCAGGTCTTTCCAATCCAGTATTCCTTCATCTGTTTTCACTGGAGTTTCATAGGCATAATTATCCGGCAACTGTGCCAGATACGTGTACATTCCGCCTACCCTAATTCCATCCACCAACCATGTAACCAATCCTTTAAATTCAATTGTCTCCAGAATAATGCCGGTTTCCTCCGCGACTTCCCGCATTATGGATTCCCTTGGCGTCTCATTGGGCTCGATCTTCCCGCCAACTCCATTCCACATTCCCATCCAGCTGGGCTTTTCTCTATTGAGCAAGAGGATTTTATCTGCTTGTTTAATAAAACATATAGTAAATTTGAGCATAGACGACACCCCAACCCCCTAAATAGTAAAACGAATGTTTTCCAGCACCCTTGCCACCCCATCATTATCATTCGTGTCGGTGATCTCTTTTGCCAGTTCCTTCAATGGCTCCACGGCATTGCCCATCGCTACCGGCCGAACTTCTCCATAAAGTCATTTACATTCTTTTGGCCCGAAAAAAGGATTTTGGTTGCAGCAAGCTTCTTAAGCTCCTGCAATTGTCTAACAACCGGGTTGCTCTTTACCTTCGTTATGGTGGAATAGTCATATTCTTCTAGACTTGCACGTGATATAAGCCCTGTTGTAATAAACAAATGAGCCTATACTTCGCAATTCTGCTTGCAAAAATTGATTTACCGTTCTTGGCGGACGGGCAGTTGCAAAGATAATCGTTGCCGCGGTGGCCCGGAAGAACAGCCAATCGTTCAATATTGCCAGCCTCATCTTTGTGATGTGTGCCAATCGTGCCTAGTCAATTCCACCTTGCACAAGCAAGCCGGGTGAATATACGGCGGATTCCAGATTTCCTTCAATGGCCTGCCTTCTCCCTGGTATATTCCAAAGTTTACCACAACAAATTGAGGTTGAACAGAATATTTGTTCGTTCTTTTGACGAGGGCCTGTCCACTAACGCACGAACATGGATCATTCCGCCCCGGGAGCGTTGTTGATCAGCCTTATGCTTGGCTTTAATCCCCTCCACTTCAATGTCACCTTTGAGACTCGGATTGAATTTATAGTCTGATCATGTATAATTGTTATAACAGTTATATATATTGATAAGGAGGAACTCCAATGAATAGGGTGATTGAAATGGAACGAAAAGTCTCAAAATTCGGCAACAGCCTTGGCATTACAATGACTGATGCGCTAAAACAGATAGGACTAGATCAAGGAGATACTGTGCTTATTGATGTAAACCAGGCAACGGGAGAAATTATTATCAGAAAATCAAATAAAATACCCTTGCCTCATGGAATCAGCAGGGATTTTATGGATTCATTGGCGGATGTTATTCATAAATACGATCAGACATTACATGGGCTCAAAGATAGATGAGGCTGCCCCGCTGTTTATCCGTACAAGAAGTCATCGCCATTAATCTTGCAATGATTCAACGCTATAGCCCTGGAGAGCAAATTGGTGTAAAAGACGCCGGGTTACTCCAATCGGCAGTCTTTCGCCCGCAATCTTCCGCTTTTGAGGAAGAGGCTTATCCCATGATTTTTGAAAAAGCGGCCGCGTTGTTTGAATCATTAGGCCAAAATCATCCGTTTCACAACGCAAATAAACGGACTGCTTTTACAGCACTTGTTATTTTCTTAAGGCTTAATAACTTGAGCTTTGAGATGGATACGAAAAAAGCTGAAGATTTCACAGTAGATATGGTTAAACATAAATTTAAGCTTAACGAATTAGCCAATATCATTGAAGCCCACTGTGTCCCAATCAGGGCATAAATTAAAAAGCGGCCGATTAAGGTCGCTTTTGTAATACTCCATATGGAGATGCGCCACGGCTCAGCAAATCCACATTCCGCCGCTGCGCGATGCTCAGATGGTTTGGAGAGGTAGCTTAATGTAGTTACTTCGCTCGCTCCCCATTACTTTGCCAAGCCTTGTTTTGCTGACGTTTTCCCTTACAAGCAATCCATCAATTCAGTGAGACTTCCTAAAGTTACTTGTTGGTTCCAGTCTTTTTGTTGCTGCTCTCTGTTTATTAATATGGACCTCATTCCTGAATGATTTGCCCCGGTTATGTCCTTTTGTTCATTACCCACATACACCAGTTGGTTGCTTTCGCTTCCTAACTCTTTCCACAATCGTTTAAACCCTTCCGGCCGTGGCTTTCTAAATCCGACATCTACCGAGGTAATCAGCACATCTATATATTCCCTTATGGGCTCAATATCTTTTAACACTAATGACTTGTTCATGCCATAAGGTACATCTGTTAAAATGCCAATCTTATAATTCCTTCGTTTCAACTCTTCGAATACTATTGCTGTATCAGCATAAACTTTGGATTGCTGCTGAAAAAAACCAAAAAAGATATTGATTACTTGATCAACTGAATGACTGTTCACTCCCCACTCAGCTAATACGGAAATAAAAATATCTGTATCCGTTACTTCATAATCTCTTGGGTTTATTCTGGTGTTGTAGAACGATAAAACATTCTCAGCCCTTGTAATAAGGTCATTGCTATATGGCACATTTAACTCCTCGGCTATCTTAACTAATGCCTGTTTGTACAAGCTCTTCCAGCTTAATGGAACGTTTTGGTAATAAATTAACGTATCTCCCAGATCAAACCCTACAGCTTTCATTAAATTAACCTCCGCGCGCAAGAGTTCTCTGCCGGCTGGTTCCTATAATGATTTACTCAGAAACAGCACTTCAAATGGCAATGCTGCAAATGCGGCTCTTCTCTGCTGCCGATACCCCAGCGCTTCATAATATTCCTTCAGCCTATGAAAATCTGCAACAATGGAGATATGAATGACCTTGCACCCTGCGGCGGATAATTCCGCTTCGGCATGCTCCAACAATATTCTTCCATAATCGTTGCCGCGGTGGCCCGGAAGAACAGCCAATCGCTCAATATGGCCAACCTCATCTTTGTGATGTGAGCCAATCGTGCCTATGGGAACCGCATCGACAAACAGCAGCTTTACCTCCGTATGAACAACTCTGGATTGGGCCTTCTCTTCCGTTTCAAAAGCAACATAATTGGGGTATGCCGTCTCAGATATATGAAGCAATTCGGCTTGTTGTTGAAAGGATGCCCGGATCAGCCTTGCTACGGTTGCGCCGTCTTCCATACCCGCTTTCCTGATCTCCAGCGTTCTCATCACTCTCACCTGCACCTTGGTTTCATTGTAACCGCTATGACTCACGCCTTATACTCCATTAGCCAACTATAGCTTGGGTGGGGATTGCTTTTGTTAGCCCTAGTCCGAGACAGGCTGTGCTCTGTAATGATTGATGTCCCCGTGCAAGATGATCTCGGGCTTATTCATAGTCAATTCCACCTTGCACAAGCAAGCCGGGTGAATATACGGCGGATTCCAGATCTCCTTCAATGGCCTGCCTTCAAAATACGCCATTATCAGCTTCACAACAACGGTATGTGTCACAATCAAGACGGATTTGCCTTGGTTCTCTCCTATGATCTGATCCAATACCCTCATCGACCGGCGGTAAACCTCCTGGAAGGTTTCACTGTCCTCCACCCCAAATTTCTCCGGATCATTCCAAAAATAATCAAACTGCTCCGGATGGCTGACTTTAACCTCTTCCTGGGACCTGCCCTCCCAAATGCCAAGGTTGATCTCCCTAAGCGCATCTGTTCCGGTTATTTCCACTTGCCTCGTCGCCCTGATTAGCTCCGCGGTCCGGAGGGTTCTCTGGCTTGAGCTGGAATAGATCCGGTCAATTGGCTCATTTTGCAGCGATTCCCCCAACCATTCCGCTTGACTCATTCCTAATGGGGTTAGAGGCGAGTCCTGATGGCCCTGCAGCTTATGCATCACATTCCATTCGGTTTGTCCGTGCCTTACGATGTAAATAACCGTTTTGGATTTCGACATGTGAACCTCCTTGTGGGAAATAGCCGTAATGACGGGAATTATACGCCGGATAGTCCGATAATGATCTTGACCGTTCTTCTGTTCTTGGTTGTGAGCTTCAGACCTTCCCTGGAATCCAATATGACCACTTTTTTGCCAATCCACAGCCGGAGGTAAGCGGATCTCGGACTAAACGGTCTGACAATTCCTCTGAGCTCGCATTCCGTTCCATCCTCTTCTTCAATCTCCGTCCGGATGAACCACGTGTTGCCATAGCCGATCTCTATGTATTTCTTCAATTTATTACTCTCCAGTACAAGTCTGATTCGTTTTATTGGAATGATATTCGGTTTGATGGGCTTGAACTGCTTCTCTCGCTGCTTCCTTGTACCGGAGACTCAATGCGCATAACGATCCCAATATCCATAGTACAATTACCAGTCCCGGACCTTCGGACATATCCAAACTTTTCTTGATAAATACCAGATATGCTACAATGGCAACGGCAAAAAGAACTTGAACAAACTCCAGAAACGGTCTGGTCCAAACAGGAACAACAAAAGCCGCCAATAAAATAACAAGCAATAGAATCATGGTTCCGCTCCTTATTATAAAGGATAGCCTTCCGCGTCAGCCGCCAACATTATCATTTCCAGACCATATCTCCTCTGACATGCTCGTTCCAGGTTCCGAAGCCCTCATTGTATCCTTCCTCAAAAAACATCGGCAACCGTTCTCCGAATCCCCGCGCCAATGGAAGGAACGGCAATTCCTCCTTATCCACCCAGAAAATGCGGCCTTCATCCGTCGTATCCAACAACTCGCCCGAAAACTGCTCCGTCTTGAAGCTGAATACGAAATATCTGTCACCGGTCATATCATGAACCCAATGAATAATGCCGCATAGCTTCAGGTCGCGGACGGATAAGCCGGTTTCTTCCTTTATCTCCCGGATTGTCGAATCCACAATACTCTCCCCCTCTTCCATATGTCCGCCGGGAAAAGTGATGCCCTTCCACGATTTAAGCCTGTCCTGCACCAGCACCTTGTTATGCTTCTTATCATAGATCATGCACATATTCGTCAGTTCCACATTTGGCACATTCACCATCTCCAGTTACGAAGCGTATTAAAAAACCTGTTATATAGATGAAAACCCACCAGTGGCCGCTAAAACTCGGGGTGGGTTTCCTATGATTTTATATCCTAAAGTTTACCACAACAACTTGGCGTTGAATAGAATATTTGTTCGTTCTTTTGCCAAGCCGTATCTTGGCTTATCGGCTTGGAAAAGCAACAATCCGCCGCCGTGTGATGCTTCTGTTGTTTGGGGAGGTGGCTTAGTCAGCCCTTGACCAGAACGGTTAGTTCCTTTGAATCATTCACTAATCCTGCTGAACAAATAAAATCAAGCCCGAGTATGCCATCTATCTCCATATCGTAATTCATGTATCAGATCTCTACTTCAATCCACGCTCATGGGTAGGAGCGACCGAGCCGCACCGAGGAAAGGTTTTCGTAGACGGGCAAGTTTCAATCCACGCTCCTGCGTAGGAGCGACCATGATGTTGGCAATGCTGGGTTGGTCGTAATTGTGTTTCAATCCACGCTCCTGCGTAGGAGCGACATAAGATGGAGGCCATTGGTCTAGCTCCAGATGATGTTTCAATCCACGCTCCTGCGTAGGAGCGACTATTCGCGCAAATGACGCGTCAGCATTGGCAAACGGTTTCAATCCACGCTCCTGCGTAGGAGCGACTATCCGGGCCGGACGGATGTATAATCGTTTGCATGTTTCAATCCACGCTCCTGCGTAGGAGCGACTATTCAAGGTATCGTAAGAGGAGCTACTGAAAAAGTGTTTCAATCCACGCTCCTGCGTAGGAGCGACATCGAGAGTTTCAGGATCATGCAGCGTCACAATATGTTTCAATCCACGCTCCTGCGTAGGAGCGACCAGGAGCCGCCAAAGTGGTAATGCTCTTCTCCTCCGTTTCAATCCACGCTCCTGCGTAGGAGCGACCCACGTCGATGGAGAAAGATTCCGGATGGTCGAGCGGTTTCAATCCACGCTCCTGCGTAGGAGCGACGCGCTGCGGGATGCGATATGGACGGCGATGCAACTCGTTTCAATCCACGCTCCTGCGTAGGAGCGACAGCGAAAACAGGTCAAATTGATTCCAAATGGTTATTGATTAAGTTATTATACCAGTAAATCCTTACTTAAAAAGCATAGCAGCAACCTTGACATTTTGTAAACATAATATTATTAGTGCAGTTTCGACAAAATCTGAGGTGCGAAAGATCTAGGAAAATCATGTGAGCTTGCCATTCGCACCAATAAGTGATCTACCAAGAACCAACCAATTTGCCTACAGCTAAAAGCCATTCTTCTTTTCAGTTCTTGTACTACCGGAATTACAGGTGGACTAATCTCTGCCGGAATAGCCTGTACAAGTACCTTGCATGCATTAAGCCCTTTTTTTCAAACTGCATGTTCTCATATATTCTTCAATTGCCCAAGCTTGAAACTCCACATACATGCTTGCTATGGCTTCATCCGGAGACAGCCAGGACAAGTCGTGGTCGTCTTCAATCTTCAAGTTATTCGTTCCGGTAATTCTTACAAGGTAAACATGTCCAATTATTCGCAGCGGTTCCCCGTCCTTAAAAGAAAGGAGGTATTGGGAGGCGCAGCCTATGTAATAAGCAATTTCCACATCGCATCCCAGTTCTTCCGAACACTCTCTGATCAAGCACGCATGATGGGATTCTTCTCCCTCTAACCCACCTCCGGGCAGAAATATGCGGTCCTTTGTATTTATTACCGCTATTTTCCCGTCGGCTTCAATGACTGCATATACTCCCGATCTATCTCTGTAAGCCATCCCTGGAATGATTTCGCCAAACTCGTTTCGTTTATTCTCCGCCATGCATGTATCCCTCTCTACCCAACACGATTTGCCATGCTTCCATTCAAGATCCGGCTTCATGTATTCATTGATCAATGTTGTTCCCCTTATTATCAACCAAACTTACGGAAATTTTTTCCGTTAATTTTTATAAGAAAGCGGGTTTTTAAGCAATAGAGGAAATTTTTTCCGCTAAGGATACATGCCGCATAAGCAAAAGGGTAGTGTCAGTGGAACTGGGCCGACAAGTCCAAGATCAAGTCCAAGATCAAGACTTAAAACTGGGCATACCGCCAAAAAACTCGTGGTCTCTCCCGCCAGACATAGCGGCTGTGGAATTTTTTATGCCTTACGCCTTAAAGTTTACCATATTAGGTGACAGTTGAACAGAATGTTTGTTCGCTTCCCATATTGCGGGCCTCAATCGCCTATGCTGATGACGATTTCACATTTTATCGGCTGTAAGCAGTCCAATATACGTTAGCATGCATTGTCCTTCTACGCTGACGGCAGCTCCACCCTTATCTCCAGAGCCCCATCCTTCATGGATGCGCTGGCGCGGCCGCCCAGGCGTTCGGTCAGAAGCCTGACGATGGACAGCCCCAGGCCCGTGGTTCTGCCCCTGGCCTGATCAGCTGTATAGAAGCGGTCAAACAGCCGGTCCACCTCTATCGCCGAAGCCTCCCTAACCGGGTTTCTGAAGCGGATAACCGCCGGTTGCTCCAGCCCTGCCTGCACCTCAGCCCCCGCTTGCTCTCCCAGTCCTGTCTGCCCTCCAATTCCTACCTCTACCTCCATATCCCCCGCGGCATGCATGACACCGTTGCGGATCAGATTCTGGACAATCCGGATGACCATCCCCTTATCGGCAAAGGCAAACACGGGAGCGGATTCGGCAAAACGCACCGATAGATGCTTTTCCTCAAAAGCGGTGATGAATTGGGCCAGGCATTCGGCCACCAGATTCGTCAGATTGATCCGCTCCACGGCAGGCTCCGGCTCGGAGTTCAGCAGATAGGAATACTCGAAAAAATGCTCAATGAGAATGCCCAGTTCGGCGGCATGCTTCTGGGCGATCTGAAGCTTCTGCCGCTGGTCGCCGGACAACGGCGTTCTGTCCAACAGCTGCTGATACCCCTTGATCGCCGTAACAGGCGTCCGCAGGTCATGCGAAATATTGGCAATCAGCTCCTTGAACCGTTTTTCTTCCCGGATGCTGTTCAGTCGGAGATTCTCCTCCGCCTTCAAAACCGTATTGATATTAGCAGCCAATCGGTTGAGATCACGGTTAATCAGCTCCAGACTTAGGGGTTGCCGCGTGTTCGCAAGCAGGCGCTTGTCCAACTGCCGGTTGATCCTGCGCAATTGCAGTTGAAGATACAGTACATAACCGATGAGCAGCAGAACAATCATCACCAGAACACCAACCGCAAGAGTCAACCCGAACACCCGCCCTCATCCGTTACTTTTACTTTAACTTTAACTTTCTCTTCAGCCTAATCTACTTGATTTCCGCTCTCCTGAATGCCCCGTATGTCATAGCCAGCACCGCAGCGATAAACACCAGGCTCACGGTTATGGCCTTGAGCAAATCTCCCGCCCCGGCGTTCATGGACACCACCGTGTGATTCATGGCAAAAGGCGTGTACAGAAATACGGCGCCCAGCACCGGTATCTTCTCATGAAAGCCAACGGCCAAATCACCCAATATGGTAGCAGCGACCCCAATGCCCGTTACCAGGGCGGGCTTCCTCATCACAAAAGCCAGCAATACGCAAATGCTTAACCGCGCCGCATGTACGGCGATCATGGTCAGTGCAATGGCCAGCATCTTTCCCAACGCTGGTGCAGTCAGAGCCACGCCGGAACGATCCGCCAATATCTGCAAAAACACCGATGGCGCGAAAGGTGCGGCGAAAGCATAGCCGGTGCCCGCCGCGACGGCCGTTATAAGCGGGTACGGCAGCACCAGAACAGCCACCGCGAGAAAATAGACGATAGCCTTGCTCACCAGAACAGCCCCGCGGCCGGTTCCGCTGGAAATGGCGTCATGGATCGTTTTATGCTCAAAATCCCCGCAGATGAACACTCCCGCCACCAAAGCGCCGATGATCGACATCATCACCAAATCCATCAGAAGCGCGGCATTCCCGCTTGCCTCCAAGCTGATCTGCCCTTCTGCCAGAAAATAAGCGGTCGCAGTAATGGCCGCAGCGCTCAAGAAGGTGATGGCCAATGAAATCTTGAGAGCCGCGGATTTGCGCAGCTTATAGAGGTCCGCAACAATCAGATTAAGCATGCCGTTCACCTCCGATCACGGAGATAAAATAGTTCTCCAGCGTGTCCCCTTCGACCGAGAAATTGGTTGCTATGATCCCATTATTAAACATGGCCCTTGCCACCTGCTCTTTATTGTCCAAATAATCGTAGAGCTTAACCGTCTTATCCGCCATCACCTTGTAGCTTACGGTCCCAAGCTGCGTCTCGAGAACGTTCGTCAGCTTCTCCGGCTGGTCGCAGCTGATCCGGATATGATGCTTGCAATTCTCCTCCAGCTCCGCATGGGTGAGGGATTGCTTCAGCATCCCCTGATGAATGATGATGTAATCCGTGGCAACCTGATAGAGCTCGGGCAGATTGTGGCTGGATATGAGAATGGTCATCTGCCGCTCCTCACACAGCCGGATCAGCAGCTTCCGCACCTCCACGACGCCCACAGGGTCCAACCCGTTGGTGGGCTCATCCAGGATCAGCAGCTCGGGGTCACCGAGCAGGGCAATGGCAATGCCCAGACGCTGCCTCATGCCAAGAGAGAAGTCCTTGGCCTTCTTCTTGCCCGTTCCTCCCAGACCCACCAGCTCCAGCAGCTCGTTTTCAAGAGTAACATTGGGAATGCCCCGAACCGTCCGGTGAAACCGGAGATGCTCCTTCGCTGTCAGATTGGGGGTGAGACCGGGATGCTCGATCATGCAGCCGAGCCGCTTTCTCTCCGCTTGCAGCGCCCGTTCACCGCTTTGCCCGAAGAGCTCAATATGCCCTCCCGTGGGAAACGCCAGTCCGGCGGCTATGCGCATAAGCGTGGATTTTCCTGCACCATTTTGCCCGATCAGGCCGTAGATTTTGCCCGCTTCCATGGCAACCGACAGATCACGCAGTGCAAATGCGCCATTGTAGCTTTTGGTCAGTTTATTTGTTTTCAGAACATATTGTTTCATCTGTCCTCCACTCCCTTCTGGCTTCATGATACAACCCAAAGGGTTAGAAAAGGTTAAGGCCGTCCCCGAAAAGGTTAAGAAACCGATAAGTTACAGCTTGTACAAGCGGTAGCCCAGGCCCCACACCGTTTCGATATATTCCTCATGGGGATTAGCCCGCTTGAGCTTGTTGCGCAGGTTGCTCACATGGGTCTTAATGGTATTGTCATCCCCCAGATAATCCTCCTGCCAGACGGTCTCATACAGATTGGCCTTGGTGAACACCTTGTCCCGGTGCCTGAGCAGCAGCTCCAATATGTGATATTCCTTAACCGTCAGCTCCAGCTCTGCATTATTCACAGCAGCACGCTTCGTGCGGTCATCCAGCGCCAGATCCTTATAGCGGAGAACCGCCCCCTCATGAAGCTGCTTGCGGGAACGCCGCAGGTTGGATTCCACCCGGGCCGCCACCTCGCCCAAGTCGAAGGGCTTGGTGATATAGTCGTCGGCGCCCAGCTTCAACAGATCAATCTTTGTACCCACCATATCCTTCGCCGATATAATAATGACCGGAACCTGCGAGAAGGTGCGCAGCTCCCTGAGGAGTTCGTCCCCGCTTTTGTAGGGAAGCATAATATCCAGCAGGATCAGGTCATACCCGTTTTCCTTGATTGCCTTGAGACCATCTGTGCCGGTATAGCAGGATTCCACCCGATAGCCCGCATCCGCCAATGCCTGCGCCAGCATAAGATTAATATCCTCGGAGTCCTCAATAATCAGAATCGTATCCATGTAGAGCCACCCGGTTCCTCTCCTGCAAGGTATTCCAAGCAAGTATAGCATTCAAGGCCTCCTGTGGAAAATATGCGGGGGACAGCTGCTCCCCAAACATTGGAACATGCGGAATGGGACATGGGGCATGATAGGGACGTGGACGTGGAACATGGAACAATGAGCATCGGCACGGAACATCAAACGTTGAACAAAGGACAGACCCCATGGACAATTGCTCCAGGGGGCCCCAACAATGCACTCAGGCTACTCGGATACGATCAGCTTCACATCATCCATATACATAACGGCTGCCTCAACACTGTTGCTGACAAAACCAATCCAGTGCGCCTGGCGGAATTCGGGGGAGACCAAGCTCAGATTGGCAAACTCTTGAACGGGCTGGCCTTCCACATGCAGGCGGATGGTATAAGTGGAAGCAGCGGGCCCCAACAGGTACACAAGCTCCAGCCGGAACCGACCCGCGCAGAATATGCGCATACCATAGTCCAGTTGCTGACTGGGAAGCAAGGGAATGGCTCTTATACGGCCAACGATATCGGTGGACACTGGGCAGCGGCCAGCATCATGCGCGTTCTCGAGACGGGTGCGATGAGGGGATATGGCGACGGCACCATCACTCTTTTTGAATGCATCTAAATGATGAACCACTGCTTTAATAATATACCTCTACTATGAATTCCATTCGTCGGCATATTCCAGACAGGATAAACACATTGAAGTCCCCGTCATATCACCAATGGGATATTCATCCGAAATCCGAATGGAATGATGAACGGGCCAGCATGTCTCGCCCTGGAAAGCAAAGCCGCCGTCCGGCTTGCGGTAGGTATCGAGCATCAACTGTGCGGTACGATTGCCCGCAGCAACAATCTCATCATGCCTATAGCTGCCCTTCAATTGAATATCGAGCTCCCGCAGGACCCATAACGAGTCCCAGTTGATACACATGTTGCGCCTCATCCCGAACTCCCCGTCCGGATGTTGAATCGCGAGCGTGTAATCGATCGCATTCGTCGCATTCGGTAGCGGTCTGCCCACATCCTTGTAGGCAAGATACACTTTAAACAACCCCGCCACGGAAACAGATGGGTCGTCGCAACCTCGTTTCCTTGGCATGCCGGTCACCGGATCGTGAATATCCTGCTCATACGTCTCGAACAGCTCTTGCAGAACACGATCGTTAGCGAGGTCTATCTGTCCGCCTTTTTTGCGCAAATACGAACGTAACGACCAGAGATACCTTTCCCCGACATGCCACGGATTGGTCCAGTTTAAGCTGAGCACCCACTCCCGTATGTCGACGGTTTCCAGATCGGAAAAGCTCACCATCGGCAAGCTGATCTTAGGCTCTGCACCCAATTTCTCCAGCGCAACCGCCGCCGTCCCCATCTGGTTCCAAATATCCTCCCAGGAATGTTTTCCGTAACGATCCGACTCGGTAACAAGAGGATCTTTGAAATAGCCGTCTGCCTGATCCTGACACGATTGAAGAAAGGCGGCTGCTTCATTCTTCAGCGCCTGATCGATGTTATCCAGTTCTCCGAGCCGATCCAGAATCAAGATGGCATTCGCGGAAGGAATCAAGCCGTAATCCCGTATCATTTTCGCGTTATATTTCCATCTGCCCCAACCCTCTTCCTTCCATCTAACGGATTCCAGCCAGTTCATAATTCCAGGCTTTGCTTGCTCCACATAACCAGCACTCATCGGTCCATCTCTCCCTTGACAAATAGTTGCCTCCACTTTGTTCCTCCACCACACTCTTATATAGCACCACGTCTAACTGTCAGCGGCAAGTATCAATTTAGCTTCTGCCGTGATGTGCACATTGACGGTGTGAGTCCAAACCTCTACACTTGATGTACAACTATTGGATACGGGAGAGGTACCATGACTCCAAAGCGAAAACTGCGCGGGAACGCAATCAACAATAGAAAACGCCGTTTGCTTAATCAGATCTTTGCAACCTCATTCGCGATTACGGTACTTCTGCTCATTCTGCTGGGGGGACTTAGCAATACCTATACAACGGGTGTTCTTGAGCGGCAAGCGCATAAAGCCGATACCATGTATTTGAAGCATACGGCTGACACCATTGATAAGCAGCTATTCGATATACAAGTGAACGTCATGCAACTGCTCAGCACACCACTTTTCAACTCTGAGTTCGAGCAGCCTTTACATACTGGACAGGAGGAAACCGTGCTATTGACGCAACAGATAACCCCACTGCTAAGTGCTTTTCTTTTGAATAACAAATATATTGAGGATTTGAGCCTATATTTGCAGGGGGTCGGCATGATTTCATCTTCCTATGGGCTGAACCGTGTCGAGTTTATTCGCGACCGCGAGTTGCTTGACGAGCAGCTTCGACAACCGATGCAAAGCCGGTGGTATAACGGCATTTTCTCCTACCGAGTGACTACGGAAACAAAAAGCGGCGTCACACTTATTAATAAATTTCCATATAATCGTTCTGAACCACTCTTCGGCTTGATGCTGGCCTCCATTGATTCGAAGACACTCAAAGCGGCGCTGGGCAGTTCGACCTTGTTTGATGACCAATTTCTGCTTATTCTCAACGACAATGGGAGCTTAATCGCCAACTCGAAGGACTCATCGCTGCCAACCAGCTTGGTGGAGGCTATTCACAAGGCAACCGATCACAAATCGCAAGCTCAGCTTACCTACGATGGCAAAAAATATTTCATCTCTTCTGTCATTTCCGACCATACCAAATGGAAATATGTTGACGTGATTCCACAGGCGGGGCTGAACCGGGAGTCACGCGGTATTGTTATCATGACAGCAGCCCTTATAGGCGTCCTGCTGCTGCTTGCCGCGATTGCTTCCTTTCTCGGCTCGCGGCGAATTTACCGCCCCATTGATAAGCTGCTCACCATGATGGACAACGGTGAGGATACCGTTACGGCAACTAACGATATCGATTATGCCCTGTCTCGCTGGGAGCAGATGCAGAGTTCGGAGAAGCAGCTTCGCAGTACAACAGCCAAGCTGCAAGAGAAGCAGAAGCAGCATATTCCGCTTCTGCGGGAAACGGTGCTGCTTCAGCTGTTGCAGGGTCACTATCAGCATTACTCCGAAGCGGAGTTGAGGAAGCTTCTAAGTCGTTATGAGCTTCCTTTATCGAGCGTCACCGCTGTATTTGCCATTGCTTTTGACAGACCGGATGGACATACCGGCAAGTTTCGTGTATACGACAAAGATCTTATTTTATTCGCGATGAAAAATATTGTTGAAGATCTGCTCCGCGCAAGCAGTTTCAGCGGCATCGCATCCCAGCTTCCGAGCGATACGCTCGTTGTCGTGGTATGGCCCAAGGAAATAGGAGTTTCCCAGTCACAGCAGAACCAACTCCTGTTTCAGGAAGCGGACGAATTCGCCGAACAGATACGCAGCTTCTGCGAGACCTATTTGCAAATGCCAGTAACCATTGGCGTTGGCGGAGGGACCGAATTCGCCAAAGAGCTTCCGATGCTGTACGATCAGGCATCCCTTGCGCTTGACTCCCGCATTCTGCGAGGGCGCAATCAGGTGCTTCATCCCAACAAAGCACTCAGCAGCGCAGGGCGCTATCCAATTGAGCTTGAAAGCCGATACGAGCACGCGCTGAAAACAGGAAACCGGGAAGATGCAGAGATGATGCTCTTTGAATTCGCAGACTACTTAAGGGGACTTGCGGGTACAGCCGAAAGCGTGCTAACGTTCTACACACAACTTCTGGCCGCTACGATGCGAACCGCTTATGATGTCAAATTCGAAGGGGTTGAACAGCTCGGAGACAATGAGCCTTTTATCATCATTCGGCGATTAAAAAGCATGGACGAGCTAAACGAGTGGTTTATCGAGCAGTGGATCGCTCCTATTACCGACTATATCCGAAATCATACAGAGGCTGACTATACCCAAATGGTCGAGCAGGCCATCACCTTTATCCGCGCTGAATTCAAGCGCGACATTTCACTGAATGACTGCGCCGATCATTGCGGGGTAAGCACATCGCACTTCACTCGCCAGTTCCGGAGACTGACCGGACTATCCTTCCTCGATTACGTCACGCAATACCGGATTGACAAGGCCAAAGAACTGCTGCGTGAAACCGACCTGCCGATTGCCGTGATATCTGAAGCTGTAGGCTATCAGCGCGTTAACTTCATGCGTGTATTCAAGAAACTGGAGGGTATAACGCCCAACCAATACCGCCAGCAATAACGTCATCTGCGCCCAAGCAACAGCTTGGGCGCTTGTGTATCTAAGTTGATACTTGCGGCTGACACCCATGCGGCTTTATGTTGGTGACAGGAAGCAATCATGCTGCCACAACAATCTATGCGAGGTGATATCAATGTCCAAGCAAGCCGTAACAGGTGCAAGCGCTAATCCCGGTTCCACAGCTGCATTGCAGAATACGCAGCTTGTTCGGCGGCGTTCTGAATGGAAGTCTGCAATCGTACGCGACAAATATTTGTATGTCCTTATTGCCCCCGGAGTTCTTTATTTTCTGTTGTTTCATTATGCGCCGATGTGGGGCATTATGCTGGCGTTCAAAGACTATTCGCCTTTTCTTGGTTTCCAAGCAAGCGAATGGACAGGCTTCAGCCATTTTGTCAAATTTTTGAGCAATTCCGATTTCCCTCTGCTTATCCGCAACACACTCGGCATTAACTTTCTAAACCTGCTTTTTTTCTTCCCTGCTCCGATCGTAATTGCCGTTATGCTGAATGAAATTCGTTCGGCAAAGTTCAAGAAGTTCATCCAGACGGCAATCTACTTGCCTCACTTTATTTCTTGGGTCGTCATTGTCGGCATTTGCTTCCTCATTCTGAGTGAAGGAAGCGGCATTGTGAACAAGCTGATCGTCGAATCTGGGGGCACAAAGATCAATTTTCTGACGAACAGTACGACTTTCTGGGCGATGCTGACAGCTCAAAGCATATGGAAAGATGCAGGATATGGCACCATCATTTTCCTGGCCGCTCTTAGCGGTATCAATCCGGAGCTATATGAGGCTGCACAAATCGACGGTGCCAACCGTTGGAAAAGAATGCTCTTCATTACGCTCCCGGGCATCAAGTCAACGATCATCATTTTGCTTATCCTGCGCATGGGCAGCTTGCTCAGCATCGGATTCGAGCAAGTGTACCTGATGATGAGCCCTCCTGTATCCTCGGTAGCTGACGTATTCGACACCTACGCCTATCGTGTCGGCGTCCAGCAAGGCGACTTTAGTCTAGCTACCGCTGCAGGATTGTTCAAGTCCACGGTAGGCCTAATACTTATTCTCGCGGCTAATTGGTTAGCCAAAAAATTCGGCGAAGAAGGGGTGTACTAACCTATGAGCGCACATACTATGGGCCGCAATCGGGTCGTCGATATCATCTTGTACGTATTTCTTGCCCTAGTTGCATTATCGACGCTGCTGCCGTTTCTTTACGTGCTGGTCATCTCCTTCACATCCGCTTCGGAGTTTCGTCGCAATCCGCTGCTATTGTTTCCTACGGAATGGAGCCTTCAATCGTACCGTTACATTTTCAGTTCCAGCTCCTTCCTGAATTCAATGGGTGTTAGTGGCTTGATCGCCGTCATGGGGACGGTGCTTAGCCTGCTCGTCTCTTCAAGTCTTGCCTACGGTCTGTCGCGCAAGCGGCTGATTGGCCGCAACGTCATTCTGACTGGCGTGTTGTTCACCATGCTGTTCAGCCCAGGCATGATTCCCGCGTATATGCTCATTAAGTGGTATGGACTCATGAACTCGATCTGGGCGTTAATCTTGCCTGCTCTCGCAAGTGCGTTCTACGTACTGCTGATGAAAAGCTTCTTCCAGGAAGTTCCGCCCGAACTGGAGGAATCGGCGAAGCTGGACGGCTGCTCCGACATCGGCGTCTTCTTCCGCATCATTCTGCGGGTGTCCATTCCGGTACTCGCTGCATTCGGGCTGTTCTATGCGGTCCAATATTGGAACACATTCTTCGCTGGCCTTATGTATATTACGAGCGATTCGAAACGACCGCTGCAAGTGGTGCTGCAACTTATGCTTATCAACGCATCGACAAGTGTCGGCAACGCCGCTGTTGCAAGCTCATTGAACGACGAGCAGACACTGCCGCCGGAAACGCTCAAGATGGCTGCTGTCATTGTATCGTCACTACCAATCATCGCGGTATACCCATTCTTACAGCGGTATTTCATTGCCGGCATGATGCTTGGCTCTGTCAAAGGATAACAAACAATAATAGGGAGGTTTTTTTATGAAACAACGTATTTGGAAAATGGCAGGCTTGTCTGCGGCGGCAGCCTCACTTGCCATCGCAGCCGGCTGCTCCAGCAGCCAGCCTGAAAAAGTAACCGATGTGAAGTCCCCGGCCGCCGTTTCGACACCTGTGGAAATTTCAATCTTATCCCCGACTTACGGCGAATCCACACCGAATGATATTGACCGAATCAAGAAGCTCAACGAGAAGCTGAATATAAAAGTCAATGTGACGTTCGCGCCGGCTAACAACTATCAGGATAAGCTGAATGTCGTGCTCGCTTCCGGCGACATACCCGATGTTACCGTGGTATGGGATACGAACATCACTGGCTGGGCCAAAGCCATTCAGCAAGGTGCTTTCTGGGATTTGACACCGTTCATCAAGGACTATCCGAGTCTGTCTCAAATTCCGCAGTCGGTCTATGATGTAACTTCTGTAAACGGCAAGCTGTACGGTATTCCGCGCGCTCGGCCAACAGATGGCCACGAATCACTTCTCATTCGCAAGGATTGGCTCGATAAGCTTGGCTTGCAGCCTCCGAAAACAACGGACGATTTCACGAAAGTGATGGAAGCGTTCACCAAAAACGACCCTGATGGCAATGGCAAAGCGGATACGTATGGTTTCGCCTCCTTCGGTTCTCCCAGTCCGGCATATTACTTGACTTCAATGTTCAATGGCATGGCCGGTCAAAACGTACCGATGTTCGGCTTTACGGAGGAAACATCCGGTCAATTGTCGCCTAAGCTCAGCTCCAAATCGACAGCCGAGGGGCTTGCCTATTGGCAACAACAATTTAAAGCCGGTTACTTCGCACCTGACTACCCGATTATGAAGACCGCTCAGCCGCTTGAGATGTTTATCGCAAATAAAGTAGGTATGGTGTTTTCCAATATCAATGAGCCAGGAATAAAATGGCAGGATGAACTGCGCAAAACCGACCCCAAGGCTACCGTCGTAGCCTATGAAATTCCAACGGCACCGGATGGCAAACATTACTACGAGAAGTCAAGCGGTTCATTCGGCATCTTGATGGTGAACAAAAAAGTGCCTGAAGCGAAGCTGAAAAAAATTATGGAGCTTTTTGATTATACATCTACACAGGAAGGCCATCTGTTAGTAACAGGCGGAATTGAAGGTGTCGATTATACGACGCCAAATCCAAAGCTACCCTTGTTGATCAAACTAAGCGAGGCGGCAACGAAGCTGAGCAGCAGCCACTCGCAGTGGATTCCGCAATACTTCAACAAATATGCTCGTGCACAAATCGGCGCATGGTCGGATGAGCAGAACACAGCTGCTATGGCACTGCTTGACAGCATCGAGAAGCAATCGGTGATTGATCCGTCCTTAGGTATTGTCTCACCTTCCTGGAACGACAAGAGCGCTGATTGGAGCAAGAAAATCAATGATATGTATGTCAATGTTATTATTGGCAAAAACTCGATTGAAGACTGGGATAAACTTATAAAAGGCTTTCAGGCAGATCCGGCTTGGGAAAAGATCGTGAACGAAGTCAACGACGGCTACAAGCAAAGAAAAAGCAAGTAAAAAACATAGAGGCGGGGATGTCCATCTGGGACATCCCCGCCTCTATGTAGTGCCAGCGTCATTTCTTGGTCATTGCAACGGCAAGGAAGCGTACACTGATTCATTGAAGCTAACTTTCGCCTCAGCGATACGCTTACTGAGTTCCGCTTTGAACTTATCTTCCACAACGGAAGCTGCTACCAGATCGCGAACGTCGTTGAAGGATTGATAAGCACCGGGTTTCCGCTCGATGAGCTTCACCAGATGGTAGCTTCCGCTTTCCTTCAACACGTCGCTTATTCCATTGACAGCAAGCTTGTCAACAGTTTCTCTCACTTGTGGACGAAGCTCCGTGTCGCTTCGCATGGTCGACTCGTCCATCACCTCGTCAAGCCTGGATGCAGCGCCAGCCGCCGTTTGCTGAACTTCTGCAAGCAGCTTCTCGAACGATTCACCTTGCTGCAACCTCGTAACAGCCTGCTGGATGGCAATCAGTCCGCTCCCATCCCCTTCAGCTATAACGATATGATGAAACGAGTCCACATTTGATTTCTTAAACCGTTCTTTCACCTTCTCGTATTGTACCCAAAGCTCCTGCTCCGTCGGCTTGACTGACGCCTCTGCAAGCTTATCTTTCAGTTGAATCAATCGATTGCTATGCAAGTAATTGTAGTAGCCTCGCTCATCATAGGCAACAGGTCCGTAAATCGCGTGTCCCTTGGACACTGCTTGTTGTCTGCGTTGATTTTCTGCCTCCAGGTCATCCAGAAACTTCGGGTAGCTGATATCCGCCATCAAGCCCAACTGCTTGCTCCATATCTGCTCCACCTTCGTACGTACGAGTGAGGGCAGCACAAGCTCCTTCAACTTGCTTCTCGGCGTTTCTTGCCCGAAGCGGGTATCCCAGAAATCAAGTCCCGGATCGGCACCATACTGCTTCTTGAAATAGGCGAATAGGGCGCTGCGCTGCTGGAAAGCGTGCAGCATCCACTCTTCCCTGTCTACCCGTTCGTCATTGATCTGTACAATCCACTCCTGACTGCTCTGGAGCGGTGATTGCTTCATGAACAAAATAACTATAGAGATGACCGCAACCGCCGCTATCATCGTCACAAGCATCAATTGTCTCATCCGGGAGCGCTTCTGCCCTTTCCTTAAGCCTGATTTCACGTCGGCATCCCTCCTTCAACAGACTAGTTTTAATTAAAAAGGGATAACTGCTGGTTCCAGTTACCCCTTCTGCCCGCATTTATTGTCCTGGCCCGTTGTAAGCGCCGCGGTGAGGAGCCGCGGACGAAGAAACTGCGTTGCCCCAATAATCTTTGCCGCCATTATCCGTGATCAAAATTCCGGATCCGATTGCCGGGGAACCGGTAAGCAGTTTGTAGCCGTTAACGGTGCTGAGACCATTGCCGCCGCTGCCGGCGTTCACAAGCTTCGGATCGGAGGTAAGCGTGTTCCTAATCCAGACCGCTCCTCCATTCGACGGCGCCGCTTTCCCATAAAACACGTTATAGTTAAAAACATTGTTTGAGCTGCTTCCTCCGCCGGTACCGGTTCGGGTGCTGTTTCCGTTGAAAAGATAGCCGCCGCTGCCGAGATTGTAGAAGATGTTATTGTAATAGCGGATGTAGTTGGCATACCCGCCCCAACTCCCATGGAACACGGCATACGCCGTCGAGCTCGGCGGGAGATATACCGTATTGTTATACACGGACTGGTGCGATGAATAATCGACTGGCCCTAGAACCGAGAATACAGCGATTTTATCGTTCTGGCTAATATTGTATCTAACGATCCCTCCTGTATTGAACGATCCGGCAGCCGAACCATCCTGGCAGATTAGCATGAATCCACCTTCATTATCGTGACTGTAGTTGTATTGGAAAAGGCTGTTATTGGTATTCCAATCGATGTCGAATCCTTGGCCGTCGTTGTTGCCGGACAGTTTGCGCGTATTATATGCTTCATTGTATTGAAACACGGCTCCATCCGAGTTGAACGGCCAGAAAGCAGCATTCGAATTCTTGGCGCGAGCACCTGTATCATAAGCGACATTGTACTCCACAAGCGGCGATGTGGCTGCCCGTATTGTAACGCCATCGCCGCCGATGTCGGATAACGTATTATTTTTAATCACAATATTCGTCGATCCTGTCCATGTCCCTCCGCCTACACCTCCTCTTCCAGACCAGCTGGATACGGTAAAGATACCTGTTCGATCCACATTTGAAATCGTATTCCCTTCGATGAGGATATCGTTCCACTTGGTAGCCGTAGTGGTTCCCTGAATAATAAATCCGATGCCTCCCGTTGTTTTGCTGCTTAAATTACCTTTGACATTGTGAATGTAGCAATTTTTGATATAAATATGATCAATTGTCGGTTTGTCCTCTCCAATGATCTTGACACCCAACCGATTGCCGGCTGACGCACTATCATTCGTTAATTCCAAATTATTGAATTCCCAATACTCCTGGTTATACAAGTAAATCGCACCTGTTGCGCCGCCTCCTTGGTTGATAATCGGCTTCGTCGTCCCGCCGTAGAGATCAACAATAATCGGATTGCCGCTCGCACCGCTCCCTTTCGGATACAGCTGCTGACCGTTCCAGATGCTTCCCGATTTCAAATACAAACGATCTCCCGCTGTAAACGTTTTCGAATTTACATTGTCTAAATTTCTCCAGGCATTGCTTTCACTCATGCCGTCCTTCGTGTCATCTCCGTTGACTGAGTCCACATAGTAATTTGTTGCGAACGCTTTCTCTTCTGTCGTGAAAAAGACACACAACAATACAGCCAAGAACGTACCGCATATCAACAATAGCTGCCTTGACCTGAACACTTGTACACCCCTCATCTACACACGCTCCCTCGAGATATTATGAAAAACCCCTGCCATATTGACAGCCGATTCTTCCTCCCCCCTTTCAGGCAGCTTAAGTATAGGCGATTACATGTGTAATTTTCTATTATCATTTTCGCTATTCCGTTCATTTGCAAAAAAAGCCCTCACCCTCAACATTTCCATGAGGATAAAGACTTACATGGCGGTACTCTAAATGTGGCTATCGTTGATTTATGCCATCCTCTGTCACCTTATTGACCCTCCCTTCTGCACATAGGCTCTTTTCGGATGCTTCATTAAAAGGATTTTGTTATCATGGTTCCGGATCAGTCCGGAGACAGCAACGATGTGGGTGGGAAATATCACGCTAAGTTCTCCTCTCTGCTTCATAGCAGCGTACTTATCGTTTCATCTTCACACTTGCTTCCGCTTGCCTTCCACTAATACCACTGAGGTCTGGATCTGCCTCTCCGGTATGCTCCAATATTGGCGCAGCAGTCTTTCCTTCTCTCTTTCTTCTGCAAGACAAAACCCGTTCTTCTCATAAAATCTGATTGCCCATACAGCAGCTTCCCAAGTGCCTATTAAGATAGGCTTCTTCGTCAAGCCGGTGATATGCTTTAACAAACTGCCGCCAATCCCGCTGTTTCTCTGATTCGTTCTTACATAAGCATGTCTGATTAACGATACTTCTCCTTTATCCTGTATGCCCATCACTCCGGCCAGCTGATCATCCCCACCGGTGTATCCCCAGAATACCACACCTTCGTCTATTTCCTGCTGCAATTCGTCAGCACTCATATAAGGTTCATGGTAGCGGTCGGCGGGAATGATGCCCTTATAGGCAACGGCTGCATCATTTATGATGTGATACATGGCGTCCAGGTCTTTACCAACACATAGTCTGATCATTCTCATTACTCCTCTTTGCTGATATATAAAAGATTAGCCGGTAAGCCGTCCCTATCTATTTCCACATACACCTCCGGTTTACCTGTAAAATCCCATGAAAAACCTGTAATTTTTGCAGCTTATGGGAAGCCGGGCTACAAGGAACTCCAATCGGTGGTATAATGGGATGCAAGCGCTTCAATTGCGGGGCGGCTGGGTGAGAGGTGGTTGGTTTGAGAAAAAGGTCAACGATTAAAAGCAGTATTATGATGATCATGACAATCTTTGCACTCCTTATTGCAACTTTGCTGTCCGTATTCAGCTATGAATTGATCTCCTTTTTCCAACGCAAAACCACCATCCAGGCCACCAAATTCAATCTGCAGCTCATCGCCAATATTGTTGACCAGGATCTCACCAATCTGCTGGCACTGGCTATGCTGTGCAGCACCAATTCCCCCACCAATACCATGCTGGCCGAATATTTGGTTTCGGAGGAGCCCAATCCCAGACAGTCCATCGATGTTTTCAACTCCATGCAGGAGGGCTTCCGTAGCAGCCTTTCCTATAAATACGCCCGCCGCCTGATTGCCACCAATAACGACTCCTTGTTCGTCCAGGTGGATAATTCCGGAAGCCTGTCCATCCCCTTGAGCGTTTACAATCTCCATAAGCTGCCTGCCCTAAGCGAGTTGGGAGCGGAACAGTGGAGCATGATCACGCAGGACCCCTTCTCTTCGTCTTCGGTCATTCCCTTGGCCATGCCGGTCTACGGCGAGGGAGCATCCACTGTGGGCACCGTGTATTTGTTCGTCAGTACCTCCGTGATCACAGACAAACTGAAGGGATACGACATTCCCCGGCATTCCTCTCTCTTGTTGACTCTGGGAAGCAACCATTACCGGATCTCCGGTGACAGAATCGCTCCCGAGCCGGTGAGTTATGAGGAACAGCCGTACACCAACGATAATTTCGCCGATCTGGAGGCGGCATTGTCTTATGTGGGTACAGGCGGGGACCGCCGACTGGCCGTCTCCTATCCTGTTCGATCCGGCGTCATGCTCACCCAGACGTTGTCCGGCAACCAGTTTGCGCCCCAGGCGAAGATTTGGCTGCTGCTGATGGCCGGGGTCTGCCTCCTCGTTATCGCCTTAAGCGGAGGAATCACCCTGTATCTGACCCGGACGATCAGCCTTCCGGTGGAGAAGCTCCGCAAGCGGATGGATAAGATCGCCCAGGGGCAGTTTCATATGGATAAGAATATTGAATGGAACAGCGAATTGGGGGATGTAGGCAGAGGCATTAACCGTCTCTCCCAGGATATTCTGGCGCTGATGGAAAGCCGGGTGGCCCAGGAGAAGCAAAAGCAGGAGCTGGAGTACCGGGTGCTTCAGAGTCAGATCAATCCCCATTTTCTCTATAATACGCTCAATTCCATCCGCTGGATGGCTACGATCCAGAACGCCACGGGCATTGCGGAGATGACCACCTCCCTGTCGCGGCTGCTGCGGAGCATTGCCAAGAATATGGGGAAGCCGGTGACTCTGAAGCAGGAGCTGAGTCTTCTGGAGGACTATTTCCTCATCCAAAAATACCGCTACGGCAGCACCATCTCCATGGATTCGGAGGTGGAAAGCGACGAGCTGCTGCAAGCCCTGCTGCCTCCCCTTACGCTGCAGCCCCTGATGGAGAATGCCATCTTCCATGGGATTGAGCCCAAAAGCAAGGGGCATGTACACATCTCCGTGGCAAGAAAAAGCGTGTTCGAGCTATGCATTGTAATCGAGGACAATGGCATCGGCATGGAGGCCGGGCAGATTGCCCATGTGCTCGCGGAGGACGGTGCCGGTGACAATGGAATGATCTCCCATATAGGGCTCCGCAGCGTGAATGAACGGCTGCGCCTGGCCTTCGGGAAACGGTACGGCATCACCATCGAAAGCGAAATGGGGATGTACACCCGCATCATTATTTTGCTGCCCTTCTACACCAAGGAGGCGCAAGCTTCCGGGATAAGGATGTGACCGCATTGATCAAGCTGCTCATTGCCGACGACGAGGCTCTGGTATGCATCGGCCTGCAATCCATGCTGGAATGGGACCGTTACAATATTCAAATTGTGGGCGTTGCCCATAATGGAGCCCAGGAAGAGCAAATGATCGACGCCCTGTCTCCGGATATTGTGATTACCGACATCAAGATGCCGGTCAAAACCGGCCTGCAGGTAGCCGAGGCTGTGCGCCAAAAGCGGGGGCGCCTCCCGCTGTTCATCATTCTCACCAGCTATGAGGAATTCGAATACGCGCGGAGCGCCGTCGAAGTGCAGGCGGTGGACTATCTGGTCAAGCTGGAGCTGACACCGGAGATTCTGACGGCTTCCATTCTGAAAAGCATTGCTATTCTTGAAGACTATAAAAAAATCGAAACCGGCAGCGACGGCTCCCCTTACCGCAGCGATCTCCAGCCCCACCGGGAGAAGTTCTTCATCCGTCTGCTGAATAACCTGTTCGAGAACAAAAATCAATATCTGCTGCAGCTGAAGGATTTGGGGCTGACTCTGGACCGGCCGGCTTATCTGATCTGCACCTGCCGCATCCTGGGGCCTACGAGTGTACCGCCTCGCGGAGAAAAGCTGGTGGCCCTGTGCACCAGCACCGTTCAAATGGCCAAGGAAACTCTGGCCTCCGCCACCGATGACGAATGCCACGTCCTCAGCCTGGACCTGCGGAATTTCGCCGTCATCCTGTCTGTCCCGGGAACGGACCCGCAGGAGTGGATGCCCAAGACCGGGAAGCTGCTCGGGCAGATGGCCACCGTCTCGCACAATTACTTTAATGTGACTGTCATCGGAAGCATCGGCTTCGCCGTGAAGGACCCCTTTCATCTGCGCGACAGCTTCCTCTCCGCGCGGCGGGCTATGCCCGAGGCTGTGCAGAAGCAGTCCTTCGTGTTCTGTTCTCCCGATGATACGACGGAGGACCATCCCCTCTTCGACTTCTCCGGGTCGCGTCAGGAAATCCGCCGCGCCTTCGAAGAGATGGATACGCAGGCGCTGTATGCCATCATCAGCCGGATGATCGATGACTTCGACAGCCGCCCCGGCTACCTTGTGCCGGCGATGGACGCCGCTTGCAATGTGTTGTACATGGCCACCTCTCTTCTGACGGATGGGGAGAATATGGTAGAGCAGATCTTCAACGACAAACCGGAGGGCTACCGGACCATCTACCAGCAGCATACCATGGAGGGGATCATCCAATGGCTGGAGCGGTTCCGGGACGGCTGCTGCGAGCTGCTGCCAAGCCGCAGGCAGAGCTACAAGGAACAGCTGGTAAAAAGCGTGCAGGCCTATATCCGGCGGAATCTGGACAGCAAGCTTTCTCTGAACCAGGTGGCCGATGTGTTCAGCTTCAGCCCGAACTATCTGAGCCATCTCTTCTCCAAAACGGCAGGAATCAATTTTGTGGATTACGTCACCGAAACCAAAATAGCCGCCGCCAAGGAAATGATGCTGCGCGGAGAAGGCCGTATCTATGAGATATCGCAGAGGCTGGGTTACGAAAGCGCCTTTTATTTCAGCAAGGTGTTCAAGAAGGTGGCGGGCATGTCTCCCCGCGAATACATGCAGCAGGAGAGCGGATCATCAGAAGGGGGAGGCTTATAACCCCGCTCCTGCCTGACGGCCGGGAACTATTCGATCAGCGCGCCTACGCTAATCGCCCTTTTAAGAACACCGCCAGGTCCTTTGTAGTTCGCCGGGTCATGTTATCCCCATGGATTCGGTTTTTCGTATCCATCATGGATGATGACCCACGTTTACTGGGCTCTCGGCATGAGCTTTCCCTCGTTTGGTTTGCAAACACGCTCTAACCTCAGGAACAGGGCCTGGGAACAGGGCCTGGCTAGGAATAAGGCCCCGGTTTTTCCCTTATTGCCCAGACAGGAGGCCATTTCCGGGAAATAAGGCCCTCCCTTTTCCCTTATTCCAGAAAATCAGCCGACGGGAGGACAATAGGGGAAAAACACTTCCCTTATTTCCCTTGGTACTCTCCAAACTTCAATTTTAAGGATGAATAGATACCATTCAAGGGAACACCTATGACCAATGTGCAAATGAGCACTTTGTTTCCTGCGGAAACAAAGCTCATTCACACCGCGCCACCGCTGTAGAGCAAATCGTCTTATCAAGGGACATGAGCGCTCCTATTTTCCAAAATCGGGGTGGTTTGAATCGGACACAGGCGCTCTTATCTGACTCCTTTGCCCCCCGCTCATTTGGGCTCCCCTTCCTCGCTTTTATATACTTTCTGAAGAAAAAAGCCGGTTTCTCCATGAAACCGGCTTTTTCGCTAAAAATTGATATATTGAATTATTTAAGCAAATTGTACAGGGCCTGCACACCTTCGGCTCGGGTAAGCTGCTCTTGCGGTTCGAACCGGTTGCCTTCCCGGCCTTGCAGCAACCCTGCCGAACTGGCCGCGTTTACTGCCCGCTCCGCCCATGCGCCGATCTGTCCTGCATCGTCAAATGAGCTGGCCGCGGGTTCAAGCTCTACCGGTTGGTTCTGCCGGTATTCATAAGCGCGGACTAACATAACTGCCATTTCCTCCCGGGTGATCAGGCTGTCCGGCTGGAAGCTGCCGGTGTCTCTACCGGCAATCAATCCTGCCTCTGCCGCAGAAGCAACTGCCCGGGCATACCATGCATCGGCGGGCACATCAGCAAATATGTGGCTTGGGCCGGATGAGGTTAATTGCAATGCCCGCGACAGCATGGCCGCAAATTCCGCCCGGGTAACATTCCCTTGCGGGTCAAATTCCGCATCTGATACCCCTTCTATTACATGCCTCGCCGCCATCCTGGTAATCACGCTATGGGCCCAGTGGCTGCTGTCCACATCCTCGAACACACGGTTGTACTCCAGGAGGACAAACTGACCCAGTTGCTGCACATCAGCAGATACCCTCCCGTTATCCCATGTTCCGCCCACATATTGAAGCTGTCCATCAGGTAAAATAGCATACACGCCCAATACATCCGGATTGGCTTTCGGGTCCGCCTTGAAGGTCAGTGTCACCGGGGCCTTCAGGGAAGCGCCGCCGGCAGTCTCGACTCCGTTCTTGGCTACTGCCTGCACGTTGATGCTATAGATATTGCTTGCGATTCCCAAGGTCACGGTTTCCGGCACGGAAGCGCGCATAGCGATTCGTGCTGCAGGACTAAGATCAATGACCTCCGCGGAAATCTTTATTTGCGCCTCTTCGGCCTTATCTCCAGACTGATTCAGCAGATCGTGCAAGACTCGCGCAGGCAGTTCAAGCGCCACCTCTTCTTTGGCAATCCGGAAGGTGCCGGATTCCTTAATAGCTGCAGCCAGACTGCCCGGCAGCAATACTGTCCCTTTTCCTTCCTGCCATTCGACAGAAATCCTGCCTCCTTGGTCTTGCTTCAGATCCCCCTGACCGAGAATCTGGGAAGCGGAGGGTTCCTGCGCTGAGGGCGGCGTTGACGGATTCGCTGGCGCCGTTGATGGTGTTGGGTCGGAATCACCATCCGAATTGGAATCGCCGGATTCAGCAGGAGCGGCTGCAACGATAACAGTACGCGTAACCTCGTTGGCCGCATTGCCGGCTAAGTCGCTGACATGGTAGTGATACACATAGGTTCCGGCCACGGATGTATTCAGGGTAGTTCCACTGTTCATATTGTTGGTGACGGTCACCGTAATCCGGCTGGTGATATCCCCGTCCCGGTCATCCAGGGCTGTAGCTCCCCTATCGGTATAGGCCGCGCCGTGCTTCAGCTGAACAAGCGCTTCGCCCGTCAGTGTAATCACCGGCCTCCCTGTATCCGGGATCACCGGCGGCGCTCCCACCACGACGGTACGGGTCACTTCATACGCCCCATTGCCGGCTAAATCGCTGACATGGTAGTGGTACACATAGGTCCCGGCCACGGTTGTATTCAGGGTAGTTCCACTGTTCACATTGTTGGTGACGGCCACCGTAATCCGGCTGGTGATATCCCCGTCCCGGTCATCCAGGGCTGTGGCTCCCGCATCGGTATAGGCCGCGCCGTGCTCCAGTTGGACAAGCGCTTCGCCTGTCAGCGTGATCACCGGCCTCCCTGTATCCGGGATCACCGGGGGTGCTCCCACCACGACGGTACGGGTCACTTCATACGCCCCATTGCCGGCTAAATCGCTGACATTGTAGTGTATCGTGTATACGGCTTCTGTTACGGTGCTGACACGGGCCACAGGCATGCCGTTCCACTTGTACGCTGTCGCAATCCGGTCGGTGATATCCCCGTCGCGGTCATCCTGAGCTGTGGCTCCCGCATCGGTATAGACCGCGCCTTGCTCCAACTGAACAAGAGCTTCTCCCGCCAGCGTGATCACCGGCCTCCCTGTATCCGGAATCACCGGGGGGGCTCCCACCACGACGCTGCGGGTGACTTCATCAGCCGTGTTGCCGGCCAAATCGCTGACATTGTAGTGTACCGTGTATACGGCTTCCGTTACCGTGCTGACACCGGCTACAGGCGTGCCGTTCCACTTGTACGCAGTCACAATCCGGCTGGTGATATCTCCGTCCCGGTCATCCTGAGCTGTGGCTCCCGCATCGGTATAGACCGCGCCTTGCTCCAACTGAACAAGCGCTTCTCCCGCCAGCGTGATCACCGGCTTCACCGTATCGGAATCCCCGGATGCCGCAATCATGATCCAGCTTAGCTGAACATCGGAGTTGCTGCCGGTATTGGCCGGAGAAATCTTGATTTCCAGCAGTCCGTCATTGCCCACCGTAATCTCCTTGTGTTCAGCAACTGCATAGTCCCCGTTAATGATTCTCCCGGCTTCAACAGAGGTGCCATTAATGAAGGTATGGGCAACCCGCTTGGATTGGGAGTATTGGAACCAAGGATCATAATAACCGACATAAACCCGGTAAGCACCCTTGCCCACTTCAAACTTGTAAACAAGATCCCGGTCCGCGGAACCAGTCTTCACATAACGCAGGCTCTGGAAGATATCTGTCGTCATATTAGTCCGCACTTCCGTGTTTGTGCCTGTATAGCCCCAATCTCTGCCGCTTGCAGGGTTGTATTCCTGATCCGCCGCCTCCTGATTCAGGTGCTTGCCTGTGGCGCCTTCATAGGCATCCACCAATTGGGTATACTCCGCCACCTCGCCGGAAGCCGGATTGGCGAAATACAGGAGATGATCCGGCAGTCTGACCGTGATCTGGTAACCAATTTTGCTTCCGGCCAAGTCACCGCCGAGCGTTCCTTGCACTACCGAGCTTCCCAGCTTCAATCTTGCTTGTTCGAGACTTGCCTGATCCCAACTGACAGGCACGTTTTCATACAGCTTGGAGCCTTTGCGCAGCTTTAGAGTATCCGGCAAATCCAGCAGCCCTCCTAATCCGAACGGGGCGCCGGCGCTTGTCAGAACCTCCAGAGGCGCATAATCGTCCATATCGTCAAGGGACCAATCGCTTAATGACAGCCCCTCGACCACGGAGCCATTGGCGCTAATCTGGAGCGGAATCCAGGCATAGCCGGAGGTTTCCAGCGCTTTTTGGATCCAACGGTCTCCCATATAGATGAACAGGCCGTTCTCCGCGTCATAAGGAATGAGCGCCGTCGGTTGTGTGCGGTAAGAGGTGTTCGAGCTGTCGTTCGGGAACGGATTGCCGATATTCGTATACGGCGTAAAGGTTTTTCCGCCATCCGCTGTATTACCGAAAATATGGTTGGCGCGGTAAACAATGGACGGATTGGGATCCCAGCCGGTTGTTCCCGAGGTAATAATGTAGTAGTACCCGCCATACTTAAAGATTGCCGGAGCTTCCCTTGACTTATCCGTAAAGACACGGGCGGTGAAGGTTTCGCCAAGCCCTTCGGTTCCATTCCTGGCCGGGGCCGTGTACTCCTCATTCAAAAGCGAAATGTACGTGTAGCCGTTCTCTTCACTGGAATAGATGGCATAGGCTTTGCCGTCGTCATCCTTGAACGCGGTCATATCGCGGGCCATGCCCTTGCTGGCATCATAATAACCGTCCACATAATTCATTCTCTGGGCATTGACAAGCTTGAACGGCCCGAAGGGTGAATCCGCTACGGCGAATCCCATCTGTGCGCGGGTGTAGCGGCTTACCCCGGTATCGGCCAGCGGAGAGGACTTCAACGTATCGAATTTCTCCAGAATCCGGGAATCGGCCGGTCCGTCCACGTGGTATATGATTACATATTTTCCAGATTGCTCGTTGTATAGCATTTTCGGCCGCTCCATAATGGTGTAATAAGCGTATGTGCGGTCGAACGCCAATTGGAGGCTTGCTTCATCATAGCTTGCCGCCGCATAATCGAAGCCTGCGTCATTGGCGCGGCTATATGCCGGATGCTGGTTTTTGTCCACATAAGCCTGCAGGAAGTCCCGGGCATTATCAATATCAAATAGGGTCAAAGGCTGCCCCAATTCGTTGACGCCTGTACCCGCGGTTCCCATGGCCCGGGCTTTCAGCTCCGCAAGCTGGGCGTCGCTTACCTGAATGCCCTGACCGTCAGCTGTTTTTTCAACAGGGAAGACCCGATGGGTATATAACGCAACTCCCATATCAACCCAATTATACAAATCCTTGGAGGCATATGTGTGAATGCCTCCAATCGGCAGCCGACCGTATGTTTTGTCTTCGCCCACCCAGATCCATGCGCCGTCGTTCTCGCCTGGATTCGCCGTGAAGGATGGTATATCGCCATTCCAAGCAACACGCTTATCCCAGATTGCCTGGCCGCCATGGGCCTGGATCGGAACACCATTGGTGTCAAGCCATACCTCGGAATTCTCTCCTGCTACCCCGCCCAAGGAGGAATAGACCGGAGCTTCAGCCGAATTGGCCAGTTCCTCCACAGCAAGCCAGCTAACGGCGGAATTCTTATTCGTCTTGCCGGCTCCCGGTCCTCCTGTGTAGGAGCCTGCATTGGTCAATACGTATCTTACCTGGGAGGCCCCCTCCGGCAAGTTCAAACTGTAGTTGATTTGCCCGGAATGTCCTGCGTGATCCAGGTGGAGACGATTGACGATTTGAGTAACCGGCTTGTCATTCAGCATATAGGCGATGGATATTTTAATGGGCATTTCATTGGCATTGTCCCACCACAGCCGGTGATAAGAGGTAAAGCGGTAGCTCTTGCCGCCTTCCAGCCCGTCGAGCTGATAAGTGAGCGTGGATAGGGGATCACCGCCATCAATCATTATGCCTGTGGCGCTCTTATCCAGATCGGGCTGCTCCGCTTTGCTGATGACGGAGGCTGCTCCCCCGCTGCCGGTCAGGGCGGCATACCCCCAACCGGAACCGGAGCTGTAGGGCTGATTGGCCGCACCGTTCAATAAGCCGTTGCCGGTTAATTGCTGAACAGCCTGATAGCTGTAGGAGTTGGTTGCCCCGGCATCAATATAGTACTTCACCTGCCGGGGTACAACCTCCACATAAGCGGTGAATACCTTTTCACTGCCGTCTGCATATTTGCCTTGAACTGCGACTCTCTCATAGGGTGTGCCGAAGTCTGCGGCCGTTATTGCGCCGCCGCCGCCCGTTGTCCATCCCAGAATATCATACACCGGTCCCGCATCCGCAAGACGCACCTGCGAGGGCAGCTGGGGAATTGTGTTCACGTAGGTCGCGAATAGCTGGGCAGTACGGGCTGCTTCCGGTACGGTTTCAAGTCCGGCTGCCGCATTGGACAAAGCCTGCGCTGCCGCATTCACCATACTTTGCGTTGCAGCCTCGCTGCCAAGCACGCTCTGCGCATCGGCAATCGCTGCCTGGAAGACGCTCCAGCTTTCAGAAGTGTAATGGTCCCCCGTCTTGTCCTTGTGCTGATCGTACAAGGCCTGCAGTTCTGTCTTGTCTGCAGCGGCTTGCGCCACGCCAACAAAGGACAGCAGCGGAGACTGATTATATTCCGCAGCGACCAGCTTCAGCTTCAGCTCTCCATCGCCAGACTTGGTAAAGCTATAGGCTTTTACCGCTTGGGACAAGGCGGCGGTAAGCTTAACGGTGTCTACAAGCTCATCCTTGCCGTCATACTGGAGATAGATATTCTCTGTTCTGTTGGTCGGCCACCAGTCGTTCGTACCGAAGGTCAGCGAATAATCGCCTGCCGGCAAACTCCCGAAGGTATAAGTTACGGAAGCGCCAATCTGATTAGCCGAGTAGATCCCCGTGGTTGTCAGCTTGCTATAAGCGCCCGCCACGACTCCTTTCTTGCTGACCGATGAAGCGCCGCTGGCATTCTGTGCCGCATACCCCCATCCTGTAGCGGAATCATAGGGCTGGTCGGGAGTAAGATTCACCAGCGGCTTGCCTGATTGGGCCGCCAAAGCGGAAACGGCTCTGTATGCAGGGGAATCATATCCCAGCGTGCTTGCTGCCGTTGCATTCAAATCCACGAAATACCGAATATCCTTGGGGACCACTTCCACATAGCATGTCGTGCTCAAATTCCCGTAGGTGCCGGTGACGGCCACTGTTGCATAGGGTGTATCGAAGCTGCCGCTTGTCAGATTCCAGTTTACCTTCACCGGAACCTTGGTATTATCATCCAGGGTTGCCTCCACCGTTTCCGGCAGGGTTGGAGAGACTCCTGTGTAGGTGGCGGCATAAAGCGGTGAAGAAAGGGATTTGACGTTTCCGATTGTCATTTTGTCCTGTGCGGAACTCAGGCGTACAGCAAGCTGATCACTTCCCTCCTGATCCAGAAGGTAGTTCTCTTCGTTCAATGCTGCTTCAGCTGTTTGGAGAGAGCTTACAAAATGCTGCCAGTCACTTTCCTTGAACCTCTCCTCCCGCTCCACAGCTTGCGCGCTGGTCACTGCCGCCTCCAGAACGGAGGTATTCGGCGGTTCCTTCGCATTGGCGGTAATTACTCCTACGGCATCCACAGTTAAGGCTCCACTGAGCACTTTGAAGGAAACGGTATGCTGACCGTGAGACAGTCCGCGCAATGTATACGTCTGATACAGGGTGCTTGCGGCCTTGGTAGGCACGGACGGTTCTACAACCACTCCGTCCACAGTTACCTCCAATACGGCCGAGCCGTTGTTTTCCCCCAGAATATCAAGGCCTGTGCCTGTGAATGTGTATTCCAGGGAAGCGCCTGCTTCCTGGCTGGTGGAGATGGTGCGTTGGTAAACGTACATGCCCTGGCCCAGTTGATGATTCCATGAACCGCTATACTTCAGTTTGGAATTGGGAGTGGAAGCCAGGTCATACATCTCCAGGTTGTCCATGAGCTCGGAATAGTACGGCACATAGCCGGGAACCGTCTCTACCTGCAAATTGTCGAAGCGGGTATTGTAATAACCGCTGGCCAGATCGACCCGTCCAGTCAGCTTGGGCGTGGGATCGGTGTAAGTGGCGAGCTGGTGGCCGTCCAGATAGGCGGTGATCTTATTGCCTGCGACTTGAATGGCTATATTATGCCAGGCGTCATACGCTGTGTTGAACCCTTCAATCTTCAGGCCGCCTGTTCCGGTTGCCACATTCCCGCTGTTCTTGGCGCTGTTGTTAACGAGCAGCTGCCATCCGCCGTCCAGCCAATATTTCAGCACATACGGCGTACCCGCAATGGAATGGGAGCTGCCCCCGCCCTGGTATCTGGCTCCGATTGCAGCATAGTTGGCCCCGCCTTGGGTACTGCTGTTCTCAAAGGATACATCTACGCTTGCCTTGTAGTTGGCCCAGCGGTTGTCGCCGATTGCGGTTACGGGGTCACCGTTGTTCCACGTCCCGCCAAGCCCCATAATAGCCTTGTCTACCTGCTGACGCAGAATATAATTGTCGGACCCGTCCGGCAAATACGCTTCAAAGGCGCCGTTGCGGTCATGGGTATACCGGGGAATAACACTTTTTGATCCGCCCCGCGATTCAATGTAGCTTTGGGTTCCCGCGATTTCACCGTTGCTGTCAATTCGAGCGGCTGTCTTATTGGTGTAATCGAAATCATCGGCGTAGAGAAAACCGTCTTCCGTATCGGCGGCATCTCCCGTATCGTCCGTGTCCAGAACAGGACGGTCTCCTTCCACGGGAAGGGGCTCATTGTATTCCGGCTTTTCATGGTTATCCAATGTGGTTACCGTCACAATGGAATAAGGCTTCACGTGAACCGTATATACGCCGCCTCCATCTGCATGAATATCCCCCAGATATTGCATATAATTGCTGTTGAAGGCTTGACCTGCATCGGCCGCACGGGTTTCCCACATTTCCAGGGCGGGATTTCCGGAGAAGGTCATATTAACGGTCTGTAGTTTATAAAAACTCTCATATTCGCTGTCATTAACAATAACTGTCGAGAAATTGGTCCTGTCCGAAGCCGCAATCGTCATGTAACTGGGAGTTCCGTTGCGCCCGTTGACAGGATTGGTGCCTGTTGCTCCGGTAGAGCTGGCCTGGGGAACTGCCCGCCAGATTCCGGCAGTATTGCTCTCATTTTCCCACCCGGCTTGGATAAACCAGTTGAAATGCTGCAGAACGGCCAGACCTGCATCGTAGTGAATCCAGCCTGACCAAGGATCGCGTGCGCTTACCAGTTCTTTGAAAGAATATTGTCCGCCTTCATAGAACGAGCCGATAGCGGGTTGATACACGAAGTGCGTCCGGCGGGAATTGACGAATCCTTTAATAATAGTATTGCCCATTTCCAGCGGACTGCCTGCGCCGCCAATGCCGGTGCCCGCTGCCGCAGGATCTTTCGTATTGTTGTTGGGGCGCAAGGCCGAGTTGCTGAAGGTTGCCTGGGCCTCACTGTTCCATATCTCTTTGTCGTATTGCTCCGCCAGCTTCTTGAAATTGCCGCTGCCGTCATCGTCGGTATTATAGTGGTATCCGGCCACCGCCACCGCGTCCCGAAGAACAGCGTCACTGATCATGCTCCCGCCGAAGCTGCCAATCCCCACCTCATCGGAAATGACAACCTTGATCTTGTTATAGAGCGCTTTTTCTTCAGCAGTCATATCTGCACTTTCATTCTTGATCCTGTTCGCAAAATCCTTCGTCCATGTCAAATCCGCCGAATGCTCATTGACGCCGGGGTTTATGTAATCCACCATATAGCCGTATTGGCGATAGGCCTCAAGGATCGTTTTCTTGTACCAGGCATAAATATTATTGTTGTTGTTTGCCCATCCGGGAGCCTCCCAACGCAGGAAGCTTACCTTCAGGTCTGGATTCACAGCCTTGGCGTCTGCGGCAAGCTGAAAGCCGGGATGACGCTTGACATTGGCCTCCTCATCTGCCGTCCGCATGGTAGCCGGGTCCGGACCGGTGGAAGTATTGCGGTCATTGCCCATTTCGATCTTCACATGGGTCATGATGGGATGCTCTCCGCCGAACAAAACCCGCAGCAGCTGCGCATACGCTTCGGGATGCTCGGATTTGTAATCCATTAGAAGAGCGCTGGTGCTGTTGGCGCTAAGCACGCCAAAACCCTTGAAGGTAAGTCCATTGACATTGTCTGTCTTCACATCATTGCCGTTTAGCATCACCTTCACCATGGAGGCTGCAGTGGCACGGGCATCGTCGATGGTTTGTTTGATACCGCCGTGGGCAACCGCAAACCAGCTCAAAATCGGCTTTTCATCCTTGACGTAGGCATAGGTTAATGTCATGGGAAAGCTGGGATCAATATCGGCAGGCACCGTGAATTCCCCGGAAACCAGCTTGGTGCTGCTGGTATTGAACTGGTCGAATGAAATGGTCTGCACTGCACCGCTAAGGTTCTTATACTCGATTCTCGGACGAATCTCCCGTGAGCGGGAACCGTACCAGTCATGGAAACCGCTGGAGAGCGTATATGTTCCTGCTGCAAGGGACTTCAGCTTATAAACAATATCATTGGTATTGGGGTCGGCACGAAGCCCGACTACCCAGATGGAAGGATCGGCGGCCGGATCGGTAAGATTTCCGCTAGCGGAGTTTTTCACCTTTTGGACGGAATCATCGAAGCCCCATTCGGTAGTTCCGCTGACGTATCTCTGATCCGGCGTCTGATTAAGCAAGGTATTCCCGCTAATCGCCTTGACCGCTTCATACACAGGCGAGGCCGTGGCCGGATTGCTGTAGGAGTCCCCTCCTCTGCCGCTGTCCACGAAGTAGGCCAACGGATTGGCCGCAGGCGGAATGACTTGCACACTGGCCAGAACAGATGTTCCGTTTGCAGCTGTCCCGGTTACTGCCGCAGTATCATAGGGAACAGCAAAGGTATCATCACCAATATGCCAGCTAACAGGCTGGGCAACACCTTGAATTTCTACGCTGGCAGGCAGGGTTGTCCCCTCCGTGGTGGTGGCCCCCATATAGGCGGCTCCGTAGATGGCAGCCGTCTGGGCTGCCGAGACGGTCCACGGCATGATGGACTGAATCATTCCTGCAACAAGCATGACAGTCAATGCCATCGAGCATATTCTCGATGTGAGTGATTGCCGGTTGCTCATTCTATTTCCCTCCTTATAATAAAATACGATTTGCAGCCGGAAGGCAATAACCGCCTGCCTTCTGTGCTGTTGTACCCATTCCAATCTGTATTAGTACCGGACACAGCAATTATAGAGCGCTTCCAGTGCATGTATGTAGCGTAATTTTGACCGATTATGGTGCTATTTTGACTAAATCGGGGTAATCGCGGGATTCCGCAAAAGAAGCGCAGTGAGTACCTGCGCTCCATCTCCGTTCATGCAATCAGCCTTTAATGCCGGAAGAAGCCACTCCCTGCACAAAATATTTTTGAAGCGTCAGAAATACAAGGAGCACCGGAATGATGGAGATGACACTGGCCGCCATAATCAGGCCATATTCGGCGGAGTATTGGGAGATGAACATCCGCAGGCCGATCTGGATGGTCTTCAGCTCTGTCCGGGTCAGGTAGATCATGGGCCCCAGGAAGTCGTTCCAGGTGGAAACGAAGGTGAAGATCACCAATGTGGACAAGGCCGGCTTGGACAAAGGGAGCATGATTCTGGCCCAGATGCCGTATTCGCTTAACCCGTCAATCCGGGCGGCCTCGCACAGCTCGTCGGGGATGCTCTGATAGAACTGCCGCATCAGGAATACTCCGAAGGCGGAGAACGCCTGCAGCAGAATAATCGCCATATGGGTATTATTCAGCCCCAGGTAACGCATCAGAATGAACTGCGGCACCATGTAAGCCTGCCAGGGAATGGCGATGGTGGCAATGTACCCGAGGAACAGCGTATTCCTGCCCTTGAACCTCAGCTTGGAGAAGGCATAAGCGGCAAAGCTGGAGGTCAGAAGCTGCAGGATGGTGACAATAACCGACAGTTTGGCGGTGTTATAGATAAATTTCCCCAACGGAATCCGGGTCCAGATGTCCGCATAATTTTGCCACCGCGGCGCTTCGGGAATCCATTGCATGGGGAAGGAAAATACGTCCTTGTTCAGCTTCAGCGAGGAGGACAGCATCCACACATAGGGTACCAGCATAAACAATACAGTTGCAATCAGCAAAGCATACACAATGATCATCACAGTCAGCTTCATTCCTCTGTTACGCCCTGCCATAGCCCGGATAACCTCCTTCGTTG
Source organism: Paenibacillaceae bacterium (assembly GCA_029256185.1). Lineage (GTDB taxonomy): Bacteria > Bacillota > Bacilli > Paenibacillales > NBRC-103111 > Paenibacillus_AR. The sequence continues at coordinate 84,485 of JAQSYI010000013.1, read as the reverse complement.
CATATGTTCCTTAACGCCCGGCCGGCAAGAGCGGCTGGATAAGCATTGCCGTTATTGCCCATACTTCTTTTCCCCGCGGAACTGAAGGATGGTGATGCCCAAGACGAGCAGAAACAGCACGATGCTGATGGCGCTGGCGTACCCGTAATCCAGGGAACGAAATGCCGTATTATAGATTTGATAGACCAATACCCGGGTGGAATCATTCAGTTGGTTGTCTGCCCCGGCGAACAGGTTAATAAAGATGTCATATACCTTGAAGGAATTAATCACCAGAATCATCAGCACAAAAAAGGTGGTGGGAGCCAATTGGGGAATGGTGACGTTCCGGAAGCGCTGCCAGACATTGGCCCCATCCAGTTGGGCCGCTTCATGAAGCTCCGGGTTGACGCTCTGCAGGCCGGCCAGATAGATGACCATATAGTACCCCATGTTTTTCCACACGGTAAACAGAACCACGGTAAACATCGCCCAGCTCTTGTCCGCCGCCCAACGGGGCAGATCCTCCAGAGGAATCCCCGTAATCGTGTGCAGCAGATTATTCAGCGGCCCCATTGTGGGACTGAAGATAAAATTCCACACGGCAGCCACGGCCACCAGGGAAGCCACATACGGGAAGAAAAATACGGTCCTCATGAAATTACGCGCAAATATCTTCTGATTAAGCAGGATCGCCAATGCAAGGGCGCACACCATGGTCAGCGGGACAACGCCCGCCGTATATACAATGGTGTTCCATAGCGCTTTATGAAAGACCGCATCCTCAAACAATCTCAGGAAATTGCCCAATCCGACAAATTCCATGGGATTGGAGCCATCCCATTCCACGAAGGCAAGAATCATGGCGAAGATCATCGGAACCAGCGTAAACACGGCAAACCCCAAAAAATTCGGGGCGATGAAGCTGTATGCCACCAAATGCTCTCTGACACTTTTGGGGAACCGGCTTTTGGATGGCCTTTCCGTTCCCAGAACGGCTTGCTTTTGCATGAAATCCCCTCCAGACCTTCCGTCTTATCCTGTATTCATCCAAGAAGAGGACGGGGATTAATCCGCCTCCTCTTGGATGAATGCTTCTATCTGCTCAACGCTATTTCTTCAGCACCTGCCCGACCCGGGTTTTCATATCGGCCAAGCCCTTGTCGATGGTCACATTCTTGGTCATGATGTTATCGTGAACCTCGTTTAACACCACTTCAATTTCCGCACTCTTCTCATGAAGCGGCATTTCCAGGTAGGTCTTCACCGTCGTCAGCGCCTTCTTGCTGTTCTCATCTGTAGGGAAGCCCTTGACCGAAGCGATGGAATTCACCACCTGCTCATCCTTGATAGCCGGAATCGTGCCGGTTGAGGCAATGACCGCTGCGCCTTCCTTGCCTGTAACGAACTTCATGAATTCCAGGGCTGCATCCTTTTTGGCTGACTTCTTGTTGACGGCCAGAGAGGTAATGGTGCCCAGAGTGGTCCCGGCCGGCACTCCTTCCGGATGCGGATATTTCACAATGCCCCAGTTGACGGCTTTGGACTCTCCGCTTTGCACCTTGGCAATCTGGGTGGCGATGAACCAGCTGCCCATGTTCATCATGGCCACATTATTATTGTAGAAGACACCGGAATAGTGGGTGCTGGAGGTCTTCAGGGTGGCATAGTCCATCACGATGCCGTCGCTTTGCTCCTTCAGAATCCGTTCATACGTGGGCTTCAGGAAATCATAGTCCCCGTCCACAATGGTGTGCTTGCCATCCAGAATACCGAACAGTTGGACCGCGCTGCGCCATGTATGATAGTGGCCGCCATACACCTTGGTGGACCCTGAGCCTGCAGTCAGCTTCCGGGCCAGCTCATCATACTGGTCAAGGGTCATATCATTGGTAGGATGAGGCACCCCCGCTTTATCGAACAAGTCCTTGTTGTAATACACCACCCAGAAATCACTGCGGAAGGGAAGGGCATACACCTCGTTGTTCACCTGAATCTGCTCCACCGTTCCGCCATAGGCGGCGGTATCGATGCCCGCCTTGGAGATGTAGGGCTTCAAGGGCTCCAGGTGGTTCTGCTTGACCAGGTTGGCATAACCCGGGATATCCTTGATTGTCAGAATATCCAGATCGGCGCCGCCGGACAATTGGGTGCTGAGCATAGTCATGTAGTCTGTGGAGCCCAAATCCACGTATTCGATGGTTACATTCGGATGGCTCTTCTTGTAGGCTTCAATCAGAGGCTTGTAATAGGCGGTGGCTTCCCAGTCCCATAGAGCCCATTTGAGGGTGACTGGGGCATTGCTTGGCGTGGCGGAAGCGCTTGCAGAGCTAGCCGCCGTTGATGGTGCGGCGGTCACATTGCTCTTCTCATCGCTGTCTCCGCACCCTGCCAGCATTCCGGCGCACAGAGCGCCTGCCAGTGCAAGATGGAATACCTGTTTCCCTTTCATGCCGATTCCCCCTTGATTTATTCTCCGTATTGATTCGAATTCTCCGAACCTGATCTCATTATAGCGGTGTCACCAAAAAATGGATATGTACATTCAAACTTAAATCATGCATTTTTTAGCTCAAATAAAACGCTTTCATATCAAAACCTATCTTTTTTTCAGGAAAACCTGTCATTTTTTATGCTGTGATTGGCTGGATTTCAAGCGGCTCAACGGCGGCGCCGTGCTTAGTGTTCCCCTCTCATCCCATTATCCGCCGGCTGTTGGGGGCGGTCCAATTGAGTGATGGCGGGAATGAACAGAGACAAGACCGCAATCCCGATTATCATCACGCCAGACAGCATGAACCATCGGTTCACACCGATTTGATCAGCAAAAACACCCGAACTGACCAGACCAAGGGGCATAGCCAAAGCCATCACACTGCCGAGCAAGCCGAATACTCTTCCCAGATACTCCGGCTGAATTCTCTCCTGGAACAGCGCAGTCTGTACACCGCTGTAGAAAGGGCCGGAGAAGCCCATCAGGGCGCAGCATACTGTAAAAGCGGCAAATCCGTTTGCAGGCAGCAGTCCGGCAATCATTACGGCCAATCCCATTACGAAGATGGAGGCGATGATGGTAAGGGGCCTGTTCTTGAAGCCTCCCCATGCGCCGAGCAGCAGCCCGCCCGCCAGCATACCCACTGCGAAAATAATTTCCGCCGCGGACGCGTGCTTCATTGTTCCTCCGAAATAGTCCAGGGTCATGAGAGGAAACAGAGCATTGATCGGCATAAAGGCGAAGATGTATAACCCGCCAATCCACAGAAGAGCAACCAGTCCTTTGTGCTGCTTGAGGGCTTCGTAGCCTTCCTTCATTTCTCCTGCAAAATGGCTTGCTGCGGCAAGCGGCTTCCCCTCCGGCTTGGCAACCGCAATCAGGGCAACCGCGAAGCAAGCGATCAACGCACCGGCAATATCAATGGCGATAACCGCGTTCAAATCCCAGACGGAGTACAGGAACGCCGCCGCCGCCGGGCTTACAATGTAGCTGACCGATTGCACCGACTGGCTGTATCCGGCGCACTTGGCCAGCTGCTCCTCCGGTACCAGCATGGGCGTTGCCGCATTCAGCGCAGTGGAATGAAAGGCCGTCCCAATGCTGCGGATAAACAGGACGAGCATGATCACCCACACAGGCAATTCCATATAAAGAGCTGCTACAGCCAATAATGCCGCTGCCGCCGCGATGATGAGATCGGCCATGATCATGACTTTCTTGCGGCTCCAACGGTCCACCCAGACCCCGATGAACGGCCCTCCAAGCGCCTGCGGCAAAAATCCTGCCAGCGTCGCCATGGACAGCACCATGGCTGAGCCGGTTTTTTCGGTTAAGTACCATATGATCGCCATCTGCAGAACAGCGCTGGTGATTAGCGATACCGCCTGACCGGCCCATATCGTGAAAAAGCTGCGTTTCCAATTTACCTTTTGATTGTCCATATTCTTGTCTCCCCGCATTTTTATTGGTTGTTTTTTATTGGTTTTTAGGCAATAAAAAATGCAGGCCTCAAGTCCACCGTTACGGGCTTAAGTCTGCATACCAACGAAAAGGCACGGGGAAGAAAGGGTAGTGTAGCTGCATAGCTAAACAAGCCTATAAGCCATTTCCTTCACTCATCCATGAATGTTCCTGTCCGTAAAATAAGCAACACAAAAAAGCCCATAAAAAATGGAATAATCTGCTTTTTTATTGCCCATCTTACCTCCAGCGAACGGAATGCATGGATAAGCACCCTCCTTATGAACCATTCAGATTTCGCTTTGATCCTATCACAGCAAGCTGTTCGTTGTCAACGCTGCTTGGGCCGCAACGCCGTTGCCGTCCAAACTGCAAAAGGAGCATCCGGTCGATGGATGCTCCCGCTTAACGTGAGGCGCAACAGTCTGTCAGGAACGGAGTATCAGCTTCGCCGTTTCATCCTGAGCGTCTGTAATGAAGGAAATTCCGGTTTCCTTCTCGGTCTCCCTGTTGCCGGAAACGATATCCTGCCGCGCTATATCCTGAATGGAGAACTTCCGCGCGCCTGCCAGCAGCTGCTGGAGGCCTGCGGCCAGCTTATCTGCAAGGGTCCAGACGGCAATCGCGCCGTAAGGGATATTCTTCATCTCCACAGCTCCGACCTTCTTCTGAAGATCGTAGTAGCCTGCGAAGATTTCATCCGCCTTGGAGCCCTGATCGGCCACGGCCTTGGGCAGAGATGCCCAGTTGCCGTTCACCCGCTCCTTGCGCTCCGGATGCAGCGCCCCCTCAATGTTGGCTCCGAGGAAGCCGGGAATCATCAGCGTTCTGCCCATACAGACCAGCTTGGTATAAGGGGCACCCAGCGCAAGCGCCTTGAAGATCTGGTCCTCTCTGGCCAAGCCGCCGCCAAAAGCAAGGTCCACTACCTTATGCCCCTGTGCTTCCAGCAGTTGGGCATATTCGTAAGCCTTGGCATGCAGATGAAGGGAGGGCACACCCCATGTCTCCATCATGTTCCACGGGCTCATGCCCGTGCCGCCGCCTGCGCCGTCTATCGTCAGCAGATCCAGCCCCGCTTCCGTAGCCAGCTTCATCGCGGCTGCCAGACCTTCCATGCCGTAAGCGCCGGTTTTCAAGGTAATCCGCTTGAAGCCCAGGGATCTCAGATGCTCTACTGCACCCATGAAATCCTCCCGGACCTCCCCGAAGCCGGACAGGTTGGTATAGCCAAGCCGGCTGTGCCGGGCGAAGGAACGGATAGCGCCTGCGCGGTATGCTTCCTGCACCTCCGGAAGCGTCGGGTCGGGGTCCACTACATAGCCCCGGTTCTTCAGGAATACAGCGTATTCCAAATCGGAAACCTGAATTTCTCCGCCGATATCCTTGGCGCCCTGCCCCCACTTCAGCTCCAGAATGATCTTGTCGCCGTATTTCTCCGCCAGATATTCCGCCACTCCGTTGCGGGCATCCTCTACGTTCATCTGCACGATGATCCCGCCATAACCGTCATAGTATCTCAAATACGTATCGATCCGCCGGTCCATCTCCGGCGCCTTCCCGATGCGTCCGTTGCTGATTGCCGCCTGCTTGTCTATGCCCACCACATTCTCACCGACAACGATGGGAAAGCCCACCAGCGCAGCGCCGATGGCGAAGTGCTCCCAATACTTGGCGGCTATGAAGGTGGAGCCGAGAGCGCCTGTCATGATGGGAATGCGCGCCTTCGTCTTGACCTTGGCTCCGAATTCCGTCTCCAGGCTCACGTTGGGGAAGATGCAGTCGTCCGCACTGTCTCCCAATCCGGCAGGCATGCCATGAGAGCCGTAATGATAGCCATTGATCCGCAGCGAGTTGTAACAAACGCCTACGTGAGCCGTATTGGCGCTGCCTGCGGTTACTGTTCCGAAGTCTCTCGGATAGAGCAGCTTCCTGCCCTTCATACTGGACAGCCAGGTTTCACATTTCCCCTGACAGTCCGCGCGGCATAAGGTGCAAAGTCCGGACTCCGCCGGATTGCCCCGGTTTACAGTTCCAAGAACATCGTTGGATTTGGGCCATTGAATCATGAATGCATGCCTCCCATTTTTTTGTAATCTATCATGCCTTGTGAGGTTCAACTTCTTTCATGATAGCCTGTAAGCCTTTGCAAAACAATGCTTTATCCTGCATAAACATGAATATTTCGTGTCATATAATTCATTTTTGTTCGTGATTATGCGTATAAGTCAGCGATAAAAATGAACAATTATGCATTTAACTCCTTCTTTACACTGCTTTTTTTTGTTTAGGCAACGAAAATCTGCGGCTTCCGACTTCACGATCATGAGGGATTGGATATAAAGCCATTCCCCAGCGCCAGTAGGAAGCGGCGGCCCAGCGGCGTACAAGTCAAAGGGCGGGCATAAATAACGTCCGCCATCTTGTAAATTTTCAGGCTTGCACGTTATACTTCTACTAACTACTATTCATGGGGAAGTAGGGAGGCCGCTTGAAGCTAAACAATTCGCCATTCGTATCGCTTCGGATGAAGTTTCTTGTTTTGTTTTGTTTTATGATAACGCTGCCATTTTTGTTTAGCGGCTATTTGACCTATCAGAAGTATTCCTCCAACGTGGAACGTGATGCCAAAGCTTACTCTGATCAGCTGACCGATCAAGTCAATATTAATTTGGAGCGCTATATTCGCGAGATTGAACGAATTACGATTTCTATGTACTACGACTCCAATTTCGTTCGTATTCTGGAAGCGCACAATACGAACATAGCCAGCGCTTACGTTCCCTTTGAGGAGCGCTTGAGAATGAATGATATCATCTCATCGCTGGTGTTTGACCGAACGGAGCTGGAAGGCGTCTACATTTTTGCCTTGGATGGCACGCTATTCAGCAATTTATCAGAAACCATATCCCCTATCTGGTTTCCCGACGGGTCCAAGTGGATGGACCAAGTGAAGCAGAAGGATGGAGGGCTGGTCATCTTACCGCCGGTGCAATGGAACTACTATCTTGAAAAGCCGAGAGAAGCGCTCGCATTCGCCCGGGTCATTAAAAATCCGTTGACCAACAAAACAATCGGTTACGTCAAGATCGATCTGACGTCCATCGGGTTCGAAAAAATCTTGGCTAATGTCAAAATGTCCAAAATGAGCAAGCTGCTTGTGTTTAATGAAAATTTCCAATGCATCTATCCGTTTAATGAGGGGTCGTCGTCTCCGTCTTACGCTGAGACGGTGGATATGAACACATCCAATATGCTCAAAACGGTTACTGCGACCCCTGTCGGCGGTCTGACGATCGTCAGCACGATTCCAAAGGATGATCTCCAGGCGGATGCAAGGCAGCTCATTAGCTTCACCTTGTGGATATCTGCAGCTTCCCTCATTTTTGCGTTTATTGCCGCTGTTATTACATCGAACCGACTGGTGAAGCCTGTGCTTCACCTCCAGCGGAAAATGCGCCGCGTGCAAAAAGGCGATTTTCAGGAACGGGCGCAGGTTTATTCCAACGATGAAATCGGACTGCTGACGGAAGGCTTCAATAACATGGTGTCTCAGTTGGATATTACGATCAAAGAAGTCTATGAGCTCAAGCTGCGGGAGAAGGAGGCCGAATTGAATTCGCTGCAAAGTCAAATCAATCCGCATTTTTTATATAACACCTTGGAGTCTATTAATATGGTGGCCGTTAAAGAGCGCAATCATGATCTCTCCCAGGTTATTACCAGTTTAGGGAAGCTGCTGCGCTACACCGTAAATAAGCAGGAGAGGTTCGTTTATTTGAAGGACGAGCTTAGCTTTATGCAAAATTATCTGAACATCCAGTCCTTCCGCTTGGAGGAGGGCTTGCAGACGGAAATTCATATGGATTTCTCACATGAATATGCGATGGTGCCGAAGCTCATTTTACAGCCGCTGGTCGAAAATGCGATTGAGCACGGCATGCGAAGCCTCCCCTTCACCATTGTCATTACGACCAAAGCAGTGGGGCAGGATCTCTATATCTATGTGTCTGACAATGGCCGCGGCATTACGCCGGAGCGGCGGCAGCTTATCCAAGAGCGGCTCTATGGGCCGGACCGTCCGCTGTCCAAGCAGACGACAGAGAAGAATACGAAGGGCTTTGCGCTCCGGAACATTCATCAGCGGCTGGTCATCTTGTACGGGGAGCCGTATGGCTTGTCGATTCCGGATACCAACGAGAACGGGGCCACATTTTGTATCCGTATGCCGTTTCAATGAAATTAAGCGGGTTCAATAGGAGGAATAGCTCATGAACATTCTAATCGTGGAAGATGAAATGAAAATTCGGCAGGGGCTGCGGAGAATAGTGGAGGATGTGATCCCGTCCGGGCTTCATATTGCAGAAGCCGGTAATGGCCGGGAGGCGCTGGAATGGCTGCGGATGCAGGATCGCGTCGATCTGGTGATAACGGATATCCGGATGGGGGAGATAAACGGGATCGAGTTGATCAAACGGGCTAAAGAATCTCATCCAGCTACGCCGTTTGTGATTATCTCCGGCTATGACGAGTTTGAATATGCCCGCGAAGCGTTGCGCTATGGAGTTTGTGACTATTTGCTTAAGCCGATTGAGCGGGTTGAGCTTGCAGGAGTTCTGCAGAAAATCAGTGACCAACGCCTGGCTTCGCAGCAGGCAGGCAGTGACGAGAGCAAGGAGGCCGGGCAGCCCGACGATAAGGATCGACTGATCATTCGCCGTGTGAAGGAGCTGGTGGGCCAGCATTTGAGCCAGGACATCTCCTTGCCGTTCTTGGCTGAGCGCGTGTATCTGCATCCGAAGTATCTGTCCGATATGTTCAAGCGGGCAACGGGACAAAATTTGTCCGACTTTGTGACGGAACGCAGGATGGACAAAGCAAGGAAGCTCCTAAGGGAAACGACGCTGAAGGTGGCGGAGGTGGCGGTGATATGCGGCTTTGCGAACCATAAATACTTTGCATCGCTCTTTAAAATGCAGACCGGGTGTACACCGACGGAGTACAGAGACCAGAAATGACCTTGCGATTTCGAACCATATATGGAATTTGTGGCGTTATCTTGGGCAGCGCCTTTCTTCTATAATAAGTTTTGTGAGCGCTTAACTAATAAATAAATGAAAGGGGACATTACACGATGAAGAATGCCTTGCTTTTAACCACATCCTTCTTGTTACTAAGCTCCGTTTTTGCGGGCTGCGGCAGCTCAGAAGATACGAAGACCAGCGCCTCCTCCGCACCGGCGGGGACAACGGCGGCTGCTAAGGCGCCGGCGAAAGACGTGAAGTTGACCTTCAGCATTTGGGGCAGTGATGCGCATAAGAAGATGTACGAGGATATTATCGCGAATTATAAGAAAATCAAGCCGAACGTAAACGTGGAAGTGATGATTATACCAGGTGCCGATTATATCCAAAAAATGTCTGTTTTGATGGCGTCCAAAACTGCTCCGGACGTAATCTGGATGCTGGAGCGCGGCATTCCGCAGTTCATGGAGACGAACCAGCTCGAGGATCTGTCTGCGATCAAATCTGACAGCGCGTACGAGTCGGCAGATTTCATTCCATCTACCATGGACCTGGTAACGAGGAACGACAAAGTGTATGGCGTACCGTTCTCCACACCACCGAACATGATGTACTACAACAAAACCATGTTCAAAGAGAAAGGCTTGAAAACGCCCAACGAACTCTATCAAGAAGGCAAGTGGACCTACGATGAGATGCTGAAAGCGGCGCAAGCGCTCACAAGCCCGGATAAAGGAATTTATGGAATGAACTTAATTCGTCCTGCGGGTTGGGGGACCAGCTGGATTGAATCACTTCAGACGCTTGTTTGGGCATTCGGATCTGACTTTTTTAGCAAGGACGGCAAGAAATTTACGTTAAATACGCCGCAAGGGGAGCAGGCTCTGCAATATTTTAACGATGCGATGTTCAAAACGAAGGTGCATCCGAAGCCCGGGGATCAGACGGCATTCGAATCCGGCAAAATCGCCATGCAGCAGGATTTACTGAGCTATATGGGCAAAGCGAAAGCGATCAAGGATTTTGAGTGGGATATCGCTCCGATGCCGAAGGGCCAAGGTGGTCAAGGCACAACACTCGGTTATGCAGCATACATGGTGCCAAAAGGCGGAGCGAACACGGCGGAAGCGATTGAATTCGTGAAGTTCCTGTCCAATAAAGAGAACATGACTACCACATCTCAATATTTTGTGCCCAGCCGCAAATCCGTCCTGAACTCCGATGCCTTCTTGAAGCAAGGTCCGTCTCCTGAAAGCATGAAAACAGTGGTGCTCGATCAAATGGCCAGCGCAAGAGTTCGCCAGGGCTTCGTGAACTTTCAGAAAATCGACGATAAAATGAAGCTGAATTTCGATGCGATCTATACACAAAGCGGCACGATTCCAGACATTCTGAAGAAAATGGAAGCTGACGTTACGCCGGTTCTGCAATAACCGAATTGGGTTAGATGACGAGGCCAAGCTGAAGCTGCTTGGCCTCTCGTCTACAAAGGAGTGGAGAATGGCTTTGGAAACAACGACCCTAGAGACACCAAATACAACAGCTGCCAAAACCAAAAAAGGCACCTACAGCCGGCTTAAACGCCGGAACGCCATATACGGCTATTTATTTATCGCTCCCATGATGCTGGGTTTCCTGATCTTCATGGCAGGTCCCATAATCAGCGCACTATGGCTCAGCTTCACGGATTATTCGCTGCTGCATAACACCTCTTTTGTGGGGGGCGACAACTACCGTAACATTTTAACCGACGATCCCATGTTCTGGATCTCGATCAAAAACACCCTGTATTTCTCGGCAGGATTGATTCCGCTCAATCTCATTCTGGCCTTAGCCCTGGCCCTTTTACTTTCGACAAAAATTCCGGGAGTGGGCTTGTTCCGCACAGCTATATTCACGCCGGTGGTCACATCCATTATCGTGTGGGCGATTGTGTGGAAGTATGTATTCGCGACTGACGCCGGTCTTCTGAACCAAATCTTGAAATTAGTCGGCATTACAGGTCCTGCATGGCTGTATAACACAGAACTGGTCATGCCGGTCGTCATTATCGTCTCCGTGCTGAAAAAGGTCGGGATGAACATGGTTATTTTCCTGGCTGCGCTGCAGGATGTGCCGAAAATGTATTATGAAGCGGCAACCATTGATGGCGCCTCAAAGTGGAAGCAATTCACAAAAATTACACTCCCGTTGATTTCGCCGTCCATATTTATGACTCTCATCATTACATTGATCGGATCGCTCAAGGTGTTCTCGCAAATCGTCGTCATGACGGATGGAGGACCTGGAACCAGTACGAATGTACTTGTCTATTACATCTATAAGCTGGCATTCAAAACGTATGAATTCGGCTATGCTTCGGCAGTTGCATTTATTCTGTTTTTCCTTGTATTGCTGCTCACCATGTTTCAGTGGAATATAAGAAAAAGGTGGGTGCATTATGAGCAATAAGACATTGCAGTTATTAAGAAACGTCATCACTTATCTGCTGTTAACCATTGTGTCACTGGTTATAATCGGCCCGTTTCTGTGGATGCTGACCACATCTCTAAAGGATCAGAATAAAATCTTTCTGTTTCCGCCGCAATGGATTCCGAAACCGATTGTGTGGTCGAACTATTCGGATGTATTTACGACGCAGCCGCATTTTCTGCTTTACTATGCCAATTCCTTGTACATCGCGATTCTTGTCACAATCGGCACGTGCATCGTCGGTGCGCTGGCTGGCTTTTCGTTTGCGAAGCTCCAATTTCCGTTAAAAAATGTGTTCTTTCTCATCCTGCTCAGCGGGATGATGATTCCGAATGAGGTCACCATCATCCCGAATTTCATCTGGTTTTCAAAGCTGGGGCTTGTCAACAATCACTTCCCCCTCATTATCCCGCCGATGCTCGGAGCGGGCGGCATCTTCGGCGTGTTCCTGCTGCGGCAGTTCTACATTACGATTCCGAAGGATCTCGACGAAGCAGCCGAAATCGACGGCAGCACGCCGTGGCAGACGTTCTGGCGCATCATGGTGCCGATGGCGGCTCCGGCTTTTGCAACGCTTGCGATCTTTACGTTCCTCAACAGCTGGGAGGATTTTCTGGATCCCTTAATCTATTTAAGCTCCGACCGGTTGTTTACGCTGCCGATCGCCATGAAGCTTTTCACCGATATGGCTGGAACCGACTGGCATCTGTTGATGGCGGCGTCCGTTATGGCGACGGTTCCGCTGCTCCTCGTTTTCTTCTTCGCACAGAAGAAATTTATCGAGGGGGTCGCGACGACCGGCTTGAAATAAAGGAGGGTAACAGGCATGATAACCAATCATTTTGATGTCGTGGTCGTAGGAGGAGGCATTGCAGGCGCCATTGCGGCAATCGCATCGGCAAGGTGCGGCGCCAAGACACTGCTTGCAGAACAGTAAGGCTTTCTTGGTGGCATGCTGACCGCTGCCGTCCTTATAAACAGGAAAATTGAATAAAATAGACTTCAAAGGCAATTCAGCCTCGTCACATGAGAAAATCTCTATTTCTTTGATTAGGGATTTTTTCTCTTCATCACTGATTTTATCATACATATAGCCCGTCAAATTACTCCGTCTCCATCTTGTTTACTTTATTTGACAATTGAACCGTTACAGCAACAGCAACTACAAGACCGACTCCACTAATCAACACACTTGATAGAATAGCATTCGCATTGATTGCTGCATTTCCATAAATAGCACTTAGTAAAATGGAGCTTATCAGCGTTGTTGGAACGGATTTGTGAATAAAACCAATCCGCAGGGAAATAACTCCAATTCCACCAAGAGCTAAAACAGCAATACTTGATGTTTTCAATGAATCTACTAATAGTGCGGCTGTCATAACATCTTGTACGACGATAGGAGAAACCGATTCTGTTATACTAAAAACAATATAGGGTACTGCTGTGCAAATCAGCATGGAAACTGATGTGAACACAAAGACCAGCAATAATTTAGCCACAAGTATTTTGCTCCTGCTAACAGGATAAGAAAACAATAAAGCTACCCTTTTTCCCGTATATTCTCCTATTATCAACCTTGAATACATAATCCCCGACATGGTACTAAAAATAACCAAGCTAATTATTCCAATCAAACGAAAAATGTTTGCATAGCTTCTAAATGCAATCTGACTGGTATTGCTATCTTCAAGCTGTGCAGCACTGGCTATAAAATAGATAGCTCCAAGCAAAACAACGCAGGAAATGGCACTTGCCAGCAGATAAGTACGGATATTGTTCCGTTTAAGTTCTAATTTGATTAACTTTAACACGATATGCTTCCTCCACTCATGATATTAAAAAAGTATTCCTCTAAACGTATGTCTTTCTGCCCTTTAATTTCTTCAAGAGAAATCTCCTGCACAACAGTACCGTTTACAATTACCCCCACCATATCGGCGGTATGCTCAATTTCGCTTAGAATATGGCTTGATAAAAGGATTGTCATGCCATGCTTTTGTATCAGTGCAAGAAATAGATTCCTCATATCCCGTATTCCCATAGGGTCTAATCCGTTTATGGGTTCGTCCAGAATCAGAATTTCCGGCTTATGAATAAAAGCTCGTGCAATGCCCAACCTTTGCCGCATGCCAAGTGAAAACTTGCTCACAGGCTTAGAGCCTGTCCCGTTCAGCCCAACCATATCAAGAGCAGTATCAATGTTAAAACCTTCTGTCCCCATATAATCAAGGTGAATTGATAGATTTTCGGTTGCGGATAAATGCTCGTAGAACACTGGAGCTTCAATCAGACTACCGATACTCCGCAAGACTTTTTCTCTGTTTTTTGTCACATTATGCCCCAAAACTTCAATCGTTCCGTTTGTTGGAGATATTAAACATGTAATCATTTTGAATATTGTGGTTTTCCCTGCACCATTTGCACCCAAAAATCCGTAAACGCAACCCTTTGGTACAGTCATATTGCTGTCTTTGACAACCAAGGTATCATCAAATTTTTTTGCAAGGTTTTTAATTACTATAATTGCTTCGCTATTCATGCTCTAATCTCCAATTCATTCATATATTTCATTGATAACATTATCAAGTAATGTGCAGAACACCTCATAATGGTTATAGTGCAGTATATCTTTGCTCATTAAGATAGAAAGCAAGGCTTCAAATATTCCGATTGCCTTTTCCTTAGACATTTTTAGTTTAAGGTTAGAATTAAAAACATTCTTTAAAATGAAATCCTCACTGACTTTTTGGCTGCTTTCTAACCATTCTTTGGGTGCTCTGTTTAGAAAACTAATAAAGTCCGGACTATTTCGCTGTATGAGTATATTTGTTTTGTCATATTCAAGATATACTTGTTTGAGCATATAGCATATATCTACTTTGGTTGGATTTGTAGGGAGTGAATCCCCAAGAGCTTTGTGTCGCTCTTGTAGAACATCAAGCACTCTGCAAAACAAATGCTCTTTAGAATCAAAAAATGCGTAGAATGCACCCTTTGATATTCCCACCTTTGAACAGAGTTCATCAATGTTTGTCTTTTTATATCCGAAAGTCGCCCAACTTTTCTCACATTCGTCTAACAACTTTACACGGATATTATCTTTTTCAGCTTCGGTAAAACTTCTTGCCATGTATAGTACCGCCTTTCATAAATCTATGACTGAAATTTATTTTTCATTCATAGGTTTATGATAGTGACAATTCGCATATTTGTCAACAGGAGAAGATGTGGTAGAGCGAAATACTATTATAAATGAGCAAGGAAGTACAGCAGCTACTATACTCCCTTGCTAAAATCACACATATATCAACTCTGAAAAATGATTTCTTCCACCTGTGCCTTAACCGCATTCCGGTGGCTTTAAGCTGCTTTTACAGCTCACGAAAACCGAGCAACAAATGCAAAATATACGGTATACTATACTGGAGGCTCAGCCACCTATACGGTTAATCCGACTAAAAATGGCGGAACATGGGTTTATCCGGGACAGCATTATTTTAATGCAGGCCAGAACAGTGCTAACGGTTCCGTAAGAGCCTGAAGAGCTACGTGTGCGCAATCCCGCGACTCCTCTGTACGCTTGGCAGCGTATGGAGTAGGAAGTAAACCAACCTGGGCAGTGGACGGCGGCTGGCTGGCCAGATAGATGTATATTAATGCCAATCGTCAGGAGCTGATAACGTTGAACTGCAGCACCCATCTAAGCCATGAATCCTCCCGTTTCTGCCATCACTGCAACCGGTATGTATGTCCGCAATGCATCGAAAGCGGGTATTGCCGCAGCTGCAATCATTTATTGGACAAGCACACGCCCGTCACCAAAGCTGTTTCTGTCATTCCCCCTGCCGTTTTTGCGGTATTGTGGGCCGGCTATTTCTATTATGGGTTGACCGCCGGGCATTCCAACGCCAAATACGTGTGGCCCTATTATTTTGCCTTGCTGGGAGGTTTTTTCCTGACCTGCTCCATTCTGGCCCATTTCATCACAAGCACATACAAAAGACAGAAGAAAATGCGTTGGGTTCCGCTCACTCTTCTGTGCCTGATGCTCATGATTTTACTTTATTTAACACCCGATGTCATTCCCTTGGTTAATTACATCGATGCGGTAACGGAATGAACCGGACGGCCTTCCCGGTTTTAGCATCCATCAGTTGGGGAACTTTGTTTTTAATTTGTCCCTTCACAAGGGAGCGCACCGTATCCTCCTCCAGTTTTCCTTGGTCCATGAGTTGATTCAGAATGGAACGCCCCGTGACGCCAAAGACATCGTAAATAACGGAAGCCAATTTGATACCCGCGGATTCGAGCACCTTCTGAATACGGTTCTTTTCGGCAGAGGCATGGTTCACCATCTTTTTCCGATAGCGGGTCAGATCACGGAGCTCCCGGATATCTTCCGGCGGTACAAAGCTGCCCTCGATTAATCCACAGCAAAGCTCACAAGACTCTTCCAACACTTGATAAACCGGCTTCCAATACACCCCGGTACTTTCCATGGCCACGTGGGTGCAAGATGCGGATTGAAGCCAAGCTCCCAGTTCGTGTAGCCCCTTGGACATCGTAGAAAAGGTGCGAATTTCTTTCTTGGGGCGGTCCTCCAGATGTCCCGTAAGCAAGCAGGCTACGACGGTATCCCGATGGACATCAAGACCACAGCAATTCTCTAAAATAGCTTCCATAACAAACAGCCTCCCATACCGAAATGTGGGAGGGACAGAGTAGGCTGATGAGAAAGAGTGTACTTTTTTACGCGTGCTCACCCTCGTTCGAAGATGGCGACAATGGGTTGTGCTCCGACCAGCCGTGGACGGTTTTTTACGCGGGGTTGAACCACCACTAAAGACCTCGTATTTCTTCTGTCTCTCCCTTACAGGATGGGCAGGTTGCGCCAGATTCAGACGTAGGGTGAATGCCCGAAAAAAACATTTTCATTCCGGGTTGTGAGCCGAAGGCTCATGAGTGTTTTTTACGTTACCAAGGGAGTAACGCCTTACGGCGGTCCCGCCCCGCTTACTCCTAACGGAAATTTTTTCCGCTATCTCTGCAAATTCTTCATTTCTCGGTGATTTAGCGGAAATTTTTTCCGTTAATTCCTCCTGAACGCCCCAAAACAGGCATTTTGACCTGGTTTGGTGGGAGTTAACGGAAATTTTTTCCGCTAAATCTCGGCAATTACCGAAAAATGTCCTTATAACGGAAAAAATTTCCGTTACATCGTCCCATGCGCCCTTTGTTTCCAGCTCCTTCCCCACTTGATCTAGGGAGATAGGAATCCCCTACCTCAGAATGAAATACTTTCTGTCCTGAAACTGTCCCGAAATAACCGGAGCCCCGTCATTTCATTCATCAGTGGTGCCGAGCAAACGGCATGGAAGTCTGATCTGTTGAGAAAGAACTCTACTACCTCCGAACGATATACTTTCTGTTAAAAAAGGGGGGTAACCCGTTCTACCGGACAGTCCGCGGCGGGCCAGCCTCATCCCGTCACGTTCTTTCCTTTTTCATCCAGATAATCTCATCTGCCCAATCAACCTGCACCTCTTCTACGGTAAAACCATGCCTTTTAT
Source organism: Paenibacillaceae bacterium (assembly GCA_029256185.1). Taxonomy (GTDB): domain Bacteria; phylum Bacillota; class Bacilli; order Paenibacillales; family NBRC-103111; genus Paenibacillus_AR. The sequence continues at coordinate 67,482 of JAQSYI010000013.1, read as the reverse complement.
AAAATTCAACTGCATTTCTGCTGCTTGGTACGAATATAGCCTTTACTCCCTTCTCCCAGGTCTTATCCATCAAATATGTTATTAGCGCCTTACCCAACCCGGAGCCATGCCGTTCGGGAAGTATGTATAAGTTTGAAACACAAATCTTCGGGTTATCCGCCGTTCCAAAATTAGCAATCGCCCCCGTTCCGACAACCTCTCCTTTGTCTTCAATTATATAGATGTCCTTCCAGGATGCTTGTTTCTCCAGTTGGTCCGGTGTATTGTGCGATATAAATTTCGTTATGACCTCTTGTGAATGGTCTTTGGCAATATGCTCTTCCAAATTTCTCTTAATAATTACCGCTACCTCAGAAATATCTTTGGGCTCCATCCTTCGGATGTTACTTCGTGACTTTTTAGGTATGGAGGTTGTTACATATTCCGCGTCTCTTATCATTTTGCCTATATACATTACTTGTCCCAGATGTTCTGAAAAGTGGGCCGCACACTGCATGAGCAGATCCAGGTTGGTTCTCTCCCTATCCCTTACCAATTGCGTGTCCATCAATGTTTTCCCGGTCATGTTTTTTGCAGTTTCAATTAATTCACCAAAGGATTCATTCGTTAATTCGATCAACTCTTGCCGCGACTTATAAAGTTGCTCAAATTCCCCGTCCCGGTCTCTCTGAAAATCATTCCGATTGATTCCTTTGCCGATTCTTTCCTTTATGTTGCAGCGGATATGGACGATTAAGTTCGCTATGCTGTTGCTCGACTCATTCGGGCGCCAATTTACTTGCTCATCGTTTAATTGATTTAAGACCAAGATCATTCGTCTGTGGATCTCTTCAAATTTTGTTACCAATAGCTGCTTAATTGTATCCACGGCTCAAGATCTCCTTTATCCTCAAATAATCTTCCGTTCTGATCTTCTCTTCATATGAGCCAAAATTCAGAACCAACTGCAAACCCTCTTTAAATTCATACTTGTAAATATACCTGCCGGAGCCGATGTCTTGCCCGGGGCCTAACCGTTCAATCACTTCTCCATATGTCATATTCTCAGAGATTTTCTCCAATCCGTAACCGGGGGCCTCCTCAATAGCATGTTGGTTGCTGAGGAGTCGATATGTCACGGCTCCACCGAGTAAGATTATTAGAATAATTGGAATTATGAATGACGGCTTGCCTGAATACCGCTTAGTCGTAACAACCAGGGGACTCGCCTCCTCCAATTAGAGTATGTAGTGAAGAACTTACCTCCTTTGGAAAACTTGTAATTACTTCAACAAATAACCCTTATTAACCGCATCCTCGATGATACTTTCAATATAATTCCATAATTTCCTTGATCCATTTTTTATTCTTACATTTCGATTTATAACCATTTCACTTGTAACATTCATTGATTTCCATTTAATTACTCGAGTTCTATAATTATGCAATATTGGCATAAAACTATCTAACGCTTGGGCATAACGCGATTCAGAACTTATTCCCTCCTCAAACTCATTCCAACTTCAACAAGAAAGTTAATTTGATCCTCTAATTTATTAACACTCAATCCAATCCCTCCCATTTGGCAAATAATCCGTGTACGAATACCTAGGCAGAGCAGCATCTGCCCTCATAAAACCTCTCTCTGGTGACTTCATAAGTAATGGCATCGTATAAGGCTCCTCTCACTTCCCGCATTCCAACCTTTCTCTTTGACTCCTGGAACCCTAACTTTTCCGCCAATTTGATCATCCGCCCGTTTCCTGACCATGTTTGAGTGTACAGCTGGGGTTGCCCGTATGAGGTAAACAAATAATTCATCCAGCACTCCAGCGCAATTCTCCCATTCCCTCCGCCTCTATATTTTTCTTCGGGGATATCGATTCCGACTGCCAATTTCGTTGTGTCGCCCTCTATCAAATAAGATGTTACCCATCCGATATGCTCTCCGGTGTCCAAGGAAATTTCCAATCTTTTTCTCGGGCTTTCAGGATGATCGATCCGCTTTCTTATATTAGAGGTTAATTGGGCAACGTTAACGGATTCCGTCTGTTCCCATGGAGCATCCCAATTCATCCATTCAACATCTGTTGTATGCCATCGAATGTAGTCTTCTATATCTTCACTGCAGCTATCTCTTAAAACAATCTGTTTCTTGTTCATTATCATACATTTCTCCTTTTCCCGAGCCTTGTATATAACGTGGTGGTAATTCCGAACCCGAGAATCTTAGGGCAAGCAGTTATGGCTTCAGGAGAGCAAGGGCCGTCAGAGCCGCGGGAATGCGGTGTTGAACGAAACCGCTTCGCGGTAGCTCTCAGGCAGGTCCTTCCATTAATTCCATACTATCATTCTATCACACCTTCCGTTAAGGTCATAAAAAAAAGAAATGAAGTACGGGCGTTTCTACATCACGCCATAACCGTTCGTAAAGCTAAAAAGCCCTCTCGATCACAAGCGCATACAAAAGACAGAAGAAAATGCGTTGGGTTCCGCTCACTCTTCTGTGCCTGATGCTCATGATTTTGCTTTATTTAACACCCGATGTCATTCCCTTGGTTCATTACATCGATGCGGTAACGGAATGAACCCCACGTCATACGGCCGCAAGCAGAAACTGGAGGTGTGCAGTTCCTGCATGCTGAAGGTGCTGCAGGAGTTCGGAAGTGCAGGTCCTGCATGCTGCAGGAACTCTAACGGACCCAGATGACGCTATTTAGCCAAAAAGATACCTTTCCAAATTCTAACGGACCCGAGCGACTCTATTTTCAGGGAAACGCAGCAACTCAGCTAAGAAATCAGGAAATAAGGGCGCTGATGTCCGTTGGAATCCAAGAAGAGGGAAAATGGCTGTAATAGGGTCCGTACGGTCCGTTAGATTAAAGCTTCTACGATAAGTCCTTACTTCGTGACTTCTTAGGTATGGAGGTTGTAACGTAGTCAGTTGGACATTTTTTTGAAAAATCTTTTTGATTACTCGCAGAGACGTAAGTAGTTAATGTTGATAACGGAGATGGAGAGGTATGCAATAATAGTCTGGAATCGATTTTTTTATTTTTTCTTCAACGGCTTGATAACCTTATTGAAACAAATGAAATTTCATCCATTCTATCGAGTCGTCCATCATTTCCTTTGTGTAATCGTGCATGACGCCTGGATACACGTTCATCTTCACCCGGCTAAGATTCCCGTCCCTTTCCCGGAATAAGCTGTGCAATCGCTCCACATGCTCCAGTGGAATTAACGGATCTTCGTCGCCTGCGAGTAACAGAAGCGGCATATTGGGAATCGCTGACCATTCGTTGATCGGCTGCTCGTCACGCGCCAATGCTGCCATTTTGTCAAAATCGGTCGAAATTTGCTTCAATTTCTCGTTCATCTCTTCGTTGTAGATTTCCGACCAGATCGATGACGTTACCGCGGATACAACGGCCCGGATAGGTCGGCGTGTCCGTGTCAAATATTTGAGGAAGACCGCGCCGCCCATCGAAACCCCAAGAAGTCCGATACGATCCGGATCGACCAGCGGATGTTCGCTGTATTTGTCAATTAGATTATCCATTTCGCTAACAGTTTCGATTATCGATTCAAGCAGCGGCGGATATCCTTCACGCTGTTTAAGCATCCCGTGATTACGTGCGTCTATTGACAAGGCGAAACAGCCAATATTCGCTAACCGTGTTGCAACTCCCACCATGCTCTCCTTATGACCCGTCCAGCCGTGACAGACGATGACCAGGGGCTTAGGGCCGGCAATGCTCCCGTTGTTCAATTCTAGTACACTCATGATATCTCCTCCTGTTTCATTTCTTGTTTTTGTAATCCGATGATGTTGTAAACCATCCAGCCGTTCCCGCTGAATTTCAAATCTCCAAACCGCCAGCAGCCGCGAATCCAAGGGGCGAAAAGGCGCTGAAAGATGCCCTCAAGCGGGTTTGCAAACACGCCCTAGGCGCACAAATACAATAAATCCGCGTTAAAACGCGGATAAAAAGATGAGGCTATTGGCGCAGTTTCTTCCGGCTCCTGGTGTCCCAAGAATTCCTACCAGCGCTTGATGCTGCAAAATGCTGTTCAACCGGATGCCCCCTTTTGATAATCTTATCCCGTCGACCGCATGAACAGCTATTGGGCAGGATCCACAATTTCCTTCAGATAGAGGTTGTAATTGGTAATGAAGCTTTCAGGACCGTTCTTCAGCATGGAGGAGGTGCCCGCCACAAATCCCGTTGCGCCTGCCTCCAGCATAGCCCGTGAATTAGCCGCCGATGTATTGCCGTCTACCAGAATTTCCACATCAAGCTTATGCTCTTCTATAATTTTACGTATGGCCCGAAGCTTGTCCAGATGGTCGGGAACCATCTTTTGGCCTGCGAAGCCCGGTTCCACCGCCATCACCAGAATAAAGTCAATGACGCTTTTAAATTCACGGATGATCTCCACCGATGTACCGGGGCTTAAGGCAATGCCCGCTTTGCACCCCAAGGATTGGATATGGGACAAGGTGCGGTAGGGGCATCGGCTGGTTTCCGGATGGAAGCTAACCCAATCCCCGGCTGATATCGGAAAATAGGCCATTATCCGTTCCGGCTCCTCGCACATCAGGTGAAGGTCCAGGGGGATATCCGTGATACTCTTCAATGCTGCATAATCTCTTGTGCCCAGCATCACATTGGGGACAAAATGGCCGTCCATCACATCAAAGTGAATCATGTCAACACCCGCCTGTTTGAAGGCCTCCACATGAGCAGGATAGTCCCACGGGTTGACGCACATGATTGAAGGAGAAATAATCACACGAGGACTCATAGTATTTTTTTCCTCCTATATATTTTTTTAGTTATTTTCCCTCAAATTATATACAGCCCCGATCAGATTGGCGTCATTGCCCAAGCTGCTTTTCACCACGTTGGCCTGAGGCAGCCCGCGATGGGTTTCATAGAACTCATGGAGATTCCTGTACAGCGATTCCATCAGAAGCGGATCTCTGCTGATGCCACCGCCGATGACAATCTTATCCGGGGCCAAAACACACTGGAGATTATATAACTGCACGGTCAGCCGGGAGGTATACGCATCCAGGATGCGCACTGCATCGGCATCCCCTTGGCGGGCATACGCAAAAAAATGTTTGCCGTCCAGATCAGGCCGCTGCTTCAGCAGGCGTATTTCCCGAAGCAGCCCATTGGCGCCGTTTATCTCATGCCAAGCCTCTTTCCGGTCCATATTCGTTAGCATATAGCTGAACTCCGCAGCGCACGACCATTTTCCCCGATAGATTCTTCGATTGATGACGATTCCCCCGGCGATGCCTGTGCCCAGCCCCACTACGACCCCGTGCTCGCAGTCCTTCAATTCCCCGCTTGCTAATTCCCCCATGGCGAAGCAATTGCCGTCATTTTCCACAGCCGTGGGCAGAGCAAACAGTGACTGGAAGAGAGGCAGCACTTTTTTCCCTTCGGTGTATTGGTCCAGTGCTCCTCCGAAGCAGTACCCGTCATTGGAGGCATCCATGGTTGCCGTGAAACTGATGCCCACTCCGGCAATGGGCTCTCCACAGCTCCGGTAAATGGACGCGAAGCTGTCCAGCAACTGATCCATGGACTTCAGTGGTGTGGGAACCTCGCCTTTGCTCCTGATCCGGTATTGGGCATCCATCACACCGTATTTGATAAATGTGCCTCCCACATCAATGCCAAGATATTGTTTCATCTGCACCCATCACGCCTTCCCTAAGGGCTTTCCTTCAGGAAAGCCCTTTTCGTTAGCATAATCTAATACTCTACATCCAGTTCCAATTGCTCGCCGTTAGTGGCAATCGTCCGCTGGTACCAATAAAATGACTTCTTGGGTATTCTGCGGAGATCCAGCAGTTCCTCGCCGGTCCGGTTCACATACACGAAGCCGTACCGCTTTTTGACTTCCTTGCGGGAGCTTAAGAAGTCAAAGGTCGACCAGGCCAGATAGCCCATCACAGGGATATCGTCCACCACAATTGCATCTTTCAACGCTTGAATATGATTGCGGTAGAAGTCGATCCGTCTATCGTCGTATACTTTTCCGTCCACAACCGTTTCCTGAAGGGAAAAACCGTTTTCCACAATAAACAGAGGCTTTTGGTAACGCTCATGCAGCGTATTCAGCGTTATGCGCAAGCCAAGGGGATCAATGGCCCAGTTCCAATCGGTACTATCCAGATGGGGATTTTTAGTTAACACTTTACCACCGTAGACAATCTCGTCCTGGAGAGGAATGGGATCGTCAGCCAGTCCGCTTGCCCGGATGCAGACGGGCTGGTAATAGCTGAGCGCCAGATAATCCATCTTCTGCGCGGCTTCCAGCATAACTGCCCGCTCGTCCTCAGCCCATTCCGCCTCAATCCCCCTGTTTTTCAGGAAGGTCTTGTAATAATGAGGATAGTCGCCGGAGCACATGCAATCAAAGGGCATCCAGTATTGCATCTTCTGGTAGAGGTCCGCCGCATAAATATCGCCGGGGTGGCAGGAATAGGGATAAACCGGCGAATAGGCTTCCATGCCTCCCACTTCCGCACTTTTGCTGATTTCCTTAATAGCAACTACAGCCTTGGCATGAGCCAAAAGCACATGATGCATAACCCGGTGGGCGAACTCCACCTTGCTGACTCCTTCCGGGCATACGGCGCCGCAGAAAACCAGATCGTGATAGGAGCAGTTAATCTCGTTATAGGTGATCCAATATTTCACCTTATGATGAAGTCGCGATACAATATCCTTCACATGCGCGACATAATAATCCACAACCCTGCGGTCATAGAAGCCGTTGTATGTCTGGTGCAGGTGCTCCGGCATGTCAAAGTGCATCAGAGAAACCACAGGCTCTATGCCCGCCGCCAGCAGCTCGTCGATCATCTTCTCGTAAAACGCCATCCCCGCTTCGTTCACCATTCCGTCGTCTCCCTGGGGATGGGTGCGGGACCATACGATTGTGAAGCGGTAAGCTTTGAAGCCCATTTCCTTCATCAGGGCGATATCCTCCGCATAGCGGTGGTAATGGTCGGAGGCCACTGCGGTAGAGCTGGCGGCGGAAAGAATACGGTCCGCATCATCTATAGAGCCTACCTGATGCATATCATACACATTCAGACCTTTTCCATCCTCCAGATATCCGCCCTCGGCCTGAACATTGCTGACTGCCGCTCCCCACAGGAAGCCTTTGGGAAAACCCTTCTTATTCATTGCCTTCACCCCTTAATTCTTTTGTGGTCATCATCACCGTCATGCTCCCCCCGAAAAGAACCTCCTGATTCGCCGGAATGAGGAAGCTGCTCCCCGGCCGCACCGCATAGCCGTCGGCATAGCCGCTTCCTTCAACGACGGTGGCCAGCCGGTAGGGTATTGTATCGTAGCTGCACTTGCCTGCCACCTCCAAGCTGCTGACAGTGAAGGAATCATTGCGGATAAACGTGGTTTCTGTATAATGCCCCTTCTTCCGGCGGACCGGCGCTGTATTTTCCTTCTTAGATGTACTATAATCGAGGCAGGAGATGGCTTCCTGCAGGTGAAGCGGCCTTGTATTGCCAACGGCATCCTTCCGTCCGTAATCATAGAAGCGGTAAGTGATGTCCGTGGATTGCTGAACCTCGTATACGATGCTGCCTTTACCCAGAGCATGAAGCTGCCCAGCGGGAATATAGACGAAGTCCCCCTCGGCCACCGGACGGGTCTTCACCAATTCGTTCCATCGGTTATGCCGGATGAAACGGAGAATCTCCTCTTCGTTTTGCGCATGCTGTCCGTATACGATGCTGCATTGGGGCCGGCATCTGATGAAGTACCAAGCCTCGTTCTTGCCCATAGGATAGCCCAGCTCCCGGGCCTTGTCCATGTCGGGATGGACCTGGATGCTTAAGTCTTCCTCAGGTGCAACCAACGAAACGATTACAGGAAACGGACCGGCGGGATATGCGAATAATTCCGGATGCTCCTGCCATATCTCCAGCAGAGTTAAGCCTTCATACGGGGGAGTAAGACAGGTGGTGCTTTCTCCTGCCTGGGCACTGAACGCCCACACCTGTCCGACACCATCATCAAATTCGTCCGTAAAATCAAAATAGGCATTGCACGCCTTTCCTCCCCAAATGGCGTATTTGGGGATTGCCTTGAAAAAGAAAATACCCATTCGTACTCTACCTTTCAGTTGTGTACTCGGCGCGCACCGGTCGTTTTTGCTCATCTTCATTATAGGGAGGCGGGACAAAGCGAGTCAACCAGAATATGTATTGTGTTACATATTATCTATTTTGAGATGCGGCAACAAACAGAATGAAAAAATGTCACGGATGATGAATGGAGTTGCATGGGATGCTGGAACAACTGATGAAAGGAAGCCTGTTAACCAATTCAGAAAAGAGCCTTGCTGCCTATATTACGGAGCATAGCCATGCGGTAATGAGGATGAACATAAGGGAACTGGCCGGCGCCTCCTTTACCTCGACAGCTACGATCACCCGGTTTTGCAAGAAGACTGGAGCCGAGAGCTTTGCAGATTTCAAAATGAAATTATGGGCTGACTTGCAAGAGCGGGGAAGCCAAGATCCTGTTCCCAGCGTGGATATTCCTTACAGCGAAAATGACAGCATAGAGCAAATCGCCAGAAAAATTGAGCAGATCAGCGTCGAGACTATTCATAATACCCGGAAAGCTATGAATTTCCCGATATTAGAATATATTGCCGAAGCCATATCCCAAGCGCCTGTCATTCATTGCTTTGGGGAAGGGGATTCCCTTCTTAGCTTATACGACTTCAAAAGCAAGATGATGCGGATTAACAAGCGTATTGAATTTGAAACCGATTTTGCCGCTCAGGCTCATCAGGCCATGAACGCCGATCCCGCCCATTGCGCCGTCATCATCTCCCATTCAGGCCGGAAGCGGAATCCCATAGCCATTGCCAAACTGCTGAAGCTGAATCAGGTTCCGTTTACCGTGATTACCTCGGAACCGCTTTCAGTATTGGCGGAAATGGCCACATGGCAGATATTCACAGGAGTAGCGGAAAAGGAGCGGCTGTTGGACAAATTGACTACCTACTCCTCCCAGGTAGCCGTTCATTATATTCTGGATTGTCTCTTCTCCTTTGTCTATGCGCTCAACTACCGGGAAAACCGGAACTATACCCAATATAATGAAAAAATGATCGAGGACATCTGCCGCACGTTTTACGATGCATCTCACTGAATATTTAGGTCCATTTTTAACCCGTAGAAATTCCGGTAGCCCGTCCTCTTTTTGATGTGTGAACGCTGGCAGTAACACGAGCATCGCGCGGCGCGAAAGAGTTAGAAGCCGCGTTACTGCCGAACTTTTGTATTATCGCACATGAACAGCATGAAAAACATCCTCAACTATTTTGACTTTCGCCATGCCGACAAGGTGCTCAATATACTTATTATATTTTTCATCCAGAATTTCTTTTCCTATCATTCCTTTAACGTCATCAAAGAGGTAATATCCCCCATCCTTCCTTTCGACGCAATGGATTAACGTCAGGAACCCATCATCTGTGAACACATTGCCGGTTTGCCCCTCTTCAAGCTTTTCGGCTGCTGATTTCAGAGTTACCAGTTCTCTGGTGTTCTGGGAAAACACTGCTTCATTCAGGATCACTTCTTCCAGCGAGACTTCAGGAGTTTCTTCCTTTGAATATTTTGCAGCCACCCGGGATAGGGCTTCTCCATCATTCAGCTTTTTAAGGATATCTTCCATAACAGATTGTGCCGTATTACCCTCCGGATCTGCCTTTACAGTAATCTTTTCAAGCTTAAAGGAGTCAATTTTACGGTATTTTTGATCCTTATTGGCTGAATAATATTGCTTCAATTCTCCATCATCTGTTTCAAGCTTTTCCCGCGAAAGCTTCTCCTTAAGCTTAATGACCTGATTGCTGAATAAATAATCATAATACTGATTCTCACTATATTGTTCAGGACCAAAAAAAATCTTTTTTTCATCAATTGACTTTTTCCTTCGGATATTCTCTTCTTTAAAATCTTTCAGAAAAGACTTATAGCCGATATCCCTTACAAGGCCCTCCTCCTTGAACAGAATCTGCTGGACTTTGATGAAGATAAGCTCTTCCAGGGTCTTTTGCCGAAGCAGTTCTTCCGGCTTTTCTCCTTGAAAACTCTCATACCAGAAATGCTCAGAGTGATTTACCCCATATTTCTGGTTAAAGTACGTATAAATAGCTGCTCTATATTTTTCCATCATCATTTTAAATTCCCTTACGGTTATAGGCTCATCATTCACGGAAGCTAGTGTTTTCCAGTCGGTATTTCTTCCATTGCCGGTGCTTACTATCAAAACAATAACCGCCAGAATGATAATCACACTAATAGCCGTAAATATGCCCCATTTCCTGCTTCTAAACGGAGCCTGTTTCTTTGCACCATACATTTTTGCTTTATTCATCAATCCTGCCTCCTATACTTGACGACATTTAAGTCCAAAAATGTTACATGGAAATAATAGAGAGAGCAGTCTGATTTTTAAGACAGCTCTCTCTAATCGGCTTATCCAAGCTTTGTTTTATTTATAGTACAGGTTGAATAATCTATAAATGATTACTGCTGCCTGCGCCCTATTGGCCATTGCTTTCGGTGCAAACCGATCCGAGCCGACCCCCTGGATAATACCGGCTTCTTTCATCGCTGCAACGGCCTCCCTGGCATACCCCGAGATTTCTGATCCATCTGCAAAGGCTTCCGCAGCCTGACCAGGTAACTGTACCTCCAGCAGTTTTATCATTCTATAGGCCAGAACCGATAGCTCCTCTCTGCTGATGCTGTCATTTGCACCAAAATATCCCATCGCCTTGCCGGAGGTTATCCCGAGTTTTTCAGCGGAGGCAACAGGTGCATAGTACCAATTACCTTTAGTTACATCGTTAAAGGTGCTCTCTGCATCTTTATTGATGAGATCGAATGCTTTCAGGAGCATCTGAATGAATTCGGCTCTGGTTATATCCGCCATCGGATTAAAGTTTCCATTACCTGTTCCGTTTACTATTTCCCTTGCAACAAGAGCCTGAATGCTTTCCTCCGCCCAATTGATACCATCCATATCAACAAAGGAGACATCTGCATTCGCTCCGGCATATTTGCTGAAATGGGAGAGATTAAATCTCAGCTTGCCGCTGGCAGCATCATACCTGCTATTCTTGATAACCTCCAAATGACCTTTCTCATTAATAAAGTAAGCTACTATATGATTGGGATTCTGTCCTTTCTCAAGAACATACTCCATTTCCACAACCAGTGCCTTTTCTTTATTGTTAAAACCGCCAATTTTCACTTCGTCCACACTTAAAATGAAGTCATAGACCTTATTGTTCCCAATTCTTGCCCGCACTTCTGCCCCAAGCTCAGCCTTATTTACTTCAGCTATTGATAGCACAACCTTAGCGGAGTTTTGGTTCATGCCGCCTTTCAAAACGGACAAATCTATATAAACAGCAGCAAAGTTTGTATGAACTGCAATCGTTTTTACTTGTTTTTCTTCTATCGCAGCGATACGCTGTGCAGGAAGAACGACCTCGATACTTTTGGTCCCTTTCTCCGTTTTCACCTGTATAACAACTGAATTATCCCCGGAGCTATTAACGGCAGCATCAAAGTCGCTTGCCGCAACTTCAGCTTTTGCAGCTCCATCAGTGCCGGCTTTTACCTCCACTTCTATTTTTCCTTCCGCCACATGTGCTGCCGGAGTTGATGGCGGTATGTTTAAATATATTCCTCTGTCGCTGGCTTCTATTGTTTTCTGCCCGGAGATGCTCACAGCAAGAGTCCCTGCTGCGCCCGAGCCATCCTGTGCCGTTGCTTTTACCGTAACCTCTCCGTCGGAAACCGCTGTCAGTACTCCGGTTGCACTTATCTCTGCACTTCCTGTCTTATTTTCCACCGACCAGGTTACAGCCTTGTTTGCGGCATTGTCAGGATCAATCTGCGCGCTTAACTGCAGAGTGCCTCCTCTGGTTGTGATCGTGCTTGCTCCGTTTGCACCGGTTACTGTTATATTCTTTACCTGAATCTGTGTAGTAGGCCCGATAATGCTGAAATTATCGATATATACAGCGCCTGTAACAGTGTCACCATTATAAATAAATACCGTTGCATCAGTCTTCCCCGGTTTGGTTATCGTAAAGGGAATGTTGTACTGTTTATAGCTATATACAGCAGGTGTTACAGCGGCGTCATAACCTTGTCCGGGATTTTGGATTCCTATCCATACCTTATTTTTAGCAACACCTTCGTCTACCTTTGCCCAGAAAGTCAGTCTGTACTGAACATTTGGAAGCATTCCGGTTACAGTCTGCCCCACCAGTGTGTTATTCCCTCTCACCCTTAAGCCATAGGAGCCTGCTTGCGCATCTCCTGTAATTTCAAAAGGACCTCTTTGGTTGTCGTTAAGGTAGCCCCAACGTTCCAGGCCTGATTCGAAGCCTCCATTCCTCACAAGTTCCCTTGTTTCAATATCTTCCGGTAAAGGCGCCCTGGATTCAACGATTTGAACGTTGTCAAGATAGGCCCTGGCACCGGTATCCGTTGTATCATAATAAGCTTTTATTACTGCCGTGGTATTCTCCGCACCTGTAGTAAAGGTAATCAGTGCCTGATCATTGAACTGCGACGCCAGTAATGCCTGCTTGTTACTTCCACCGTAACCCTCCACAGAAATCTTAAGCGGGATATTCGGATTATTTACCCTACCCCATACAATGAGAGTATAGGATGTATTGGGCTTTAACTCCCGTGCAAGCTGCTGAATTCTGCCTTTGCTACCGATTTCGGCTCCATACTCTCCGCTGATGCCTGCCTCCGTACTTACTGCAACAGAATCCATGTTATCCCAGAAGTCCAGATTGCCAGACTCAAATCCTGCGTTCGCCAAATGCTGCTTCAGAGCAGGAGCCGGCGTATACGCCCCGGTACTGTACTCACTTGCCCCTATATCAGGCAAACCATTGTACAGGGGATTACCGAAGAAATCGTACATGGCATCATTTCCGACTATCAGCTTGCCGCTATCTATACATGGAGAACCTGAAGTCAGTTTGTATGCTGCACCGGTAGCCATTCCGATGCCTGCACCGCCTGCATCTGCAAACAACGGATCTCCGGTAATTTTGTGCTGATCGCTGTTTGGTCCCGCTACTCCAAAATAAGCGTTGTTGTCATAATAAATCTCAGGATTTTGGTCAAAAGCTCTGGTCCCCCCTGCATTGGGTTCTATATAGAAGATGTTGTTTTCAAAACGGGCCTCCCCTGCCAATCCGTTCCAGGATTCATTTTTGACCACATCTCCCACAACATCGGCCCCAAGGTAGACGGAATTGTTGTAAATATTTGAGAATCTGGTCCCCGGCCCCACCAGACGAAATACACGCATGCCATCATTCTGGCTGATGTTGTACCGGACAATTGAATTGTAGTTTCTCTGGTAAGGTGAGGCATCTCCCGGGCTGCACAGCAGCATGAATCCGCCCTGATTATCATGGCTGTAGTTAAACTGAAAGGTTGTTCCGTTGTTTCCATAATCACAGTCGAAGGCTTGCCCATCCTGGTCAGGGCGATCTGCTTTTGTCCCATATGCTTCATTATATTGGAATACTGCATCATTGCATTGCCATGGAAACACTGCCACTGCCGGACCTGTTGTTCTGGCCCTGCACCGTTCGAATATATTAAACTGGATCAATGGTGCATTACAGCCTATTACTATTATGCCGTCACCGCCAATATCAGAAAAATAGTTATTCTGGATTACTACTTTTGAGTTATTCCTATTCCCTCTCGAATAATTTCCATTTACACTATTGAATCCAAAGTTTATTCCTGTTCTGTCGACTTTTTCAATCCTGTTGTTCTCTAACCGTATGTCGTTAAAATACAAATCGGGATTGGTTCCCTCAATTCTTCCGATGATACCGCCTGAATCCTTGTCTTCGTTATAAGCATCAACATTGTGAATATAACAGCCGGTAATACGGATATAGCTGATCACTTTTGTCCTGGCTATAACCAGAATCCCTCTTCTGAATACATTACTTGCATTTTCATCTACATTAAAGTCATTATCATTTGTAATTTCCAGATTACTGATCTCCCAATATTGGACATCATCCAGCCTGATTACTGCATTCGTGTTACCGTTCCCATTGAGTATAGGCTTGCTTCCCTCTCCGTACTTATCAATACGTATAGGATTCCCTGGCTCCCCTGAAGCGGTAGGGGTTATATTCACATTGTTCCAGATACTGCCCGACTTCAGCAAAATTTTATCTCCGGGTAAAAGTGTTATGCCTCTAAGCTTATCAAGAGACTGCCAGGCCCCCGCCTCACTCAATCCGCTGTTACCGTCGTTGCCTCCGGCAGAGTCAAAATAATAGCTGGTTCCTGCTTCATTGGCATACACTGGTAAGGGCATAGAACTCAGAGCGACTGTGATCATGCTCAGCAGCATAAATACCGCCAGCATTGCCGCCATTCCCTTACGGGCTAAATGACATGTTTTCATCAGGATAATCGTCCTTTCTTGATAGGGTTCAAAGGACTTGCTTCATCATCCGCGCTCTAATAATAATCAAAGATTGAAGATCTGAAGGAAGAGGGGTGTCAACCCTCTCCCCGTCTGATCCATAATTTACTTGGATAATCCCTGATCTCTAATTTGCTTTAATCCCGATTCTACGTAGGTTTTGTACTTATATGTGGTTTCCAGTGTTTTCAGGAAATCGCCGTATTCTTCGATCGGCCGCTTTCCGTAAACGAACTTGACCAGTTCCTCCTGCGAATAACGGTCGGCATCCGCTTTGTTGAAGCCATCGGGCGCTATGACGGAGCTGTTGAACTGCTTGAGCCGCGGAGTTTTGATGGCAAACTCGATTTCCTTCGCCAGATTGGGGAATCTCGCTGCCAAATATTCCTGATGCGGCCGGCTTGTGATCTGATACATCCAGAAATATCCGCCTTCTTTGCCCTGCAGATCGGTCGGAACCATCTTACCGTTTGTCATATTGTAGTGTCTGCCTTCAACACCGTATAAGGCAAGCATGTTGCCTTCCTTCGAGGAAACGTAGTTAATGAGATCGAAAACCTTCTGCAGCTTTTGCGGTTCCTTCTCAAGCGCTTTCGGGATGGCATAAAGCGAAGCTGTTGCATCGAAATCGTAAGCGTCGTTGAATTGCCCTCCTGGTCCTTTCGGCGGATCCATCTGAATCCACTCCGCTTTCGGATTAATGGCTTTGATCTGCTCCTTGGGGGCATCCTTGGCGATATCAGGCCAAGCGAGGAACGCAACGCCGGCTTTGCCCTGGAATAGCTTTGTCAGGACTTCATTTAATCCATTGTTGGTAATAATGTCGGGATCAATCACCTTCGCATCGATCAATTTCTTGATGTATTTCAACGCCTCCGGCATGTTGGGATCATAGTACGTATTCTCCAATTTGCCGTCTTTTTCGATAAAATTGCCTGGATAACCGGTACCATAAGCCCCGAATATCGGCATGAAGGCGCCCAGTGTGGTTCCGGCTCCGCCCAATCCGGTTAGCCCATAGGTATCCTTCTGTCCATTCCCGTCCGGATCGTTCTCTGTAAACGCCTTCAGAACGTTAAATAGCTCATCAAGTGTAGTCGGCATCTGCAGATTCAAATGATCCAGCCAGTCCTTCCTGATCCAGAATGATGTATAAGGTACCCCGTTGCTTCTTGGAATCGCGTATGATTTGCCGTTTACATTCCCTTTTTTTATCATAATTTCGCCAAAATTGCTCACGATGAAGTCTTTAGCCGGCTTCAGTTGTTTATCCCAGTAGGGAGTCAGATCCAGCAGCATATCTTTGTCGGAGAGGTCTTTGAGCAGCGCCTGATCCACTACGAACAAATCCGGACGGTTGTTTGCAGCGAGTCGAACGCGGATCTTATTCTTGTAATCGTCAAATGACTGAATCGGATTGATCTGCAAATCAATATTCAGCGTCTGATCAATAGCCTGCTTCAGATAATCATCTCCACTGGCCGGGTTTCCTGTGCCCACCAATGTAAATTCGATTGGAACCGGTTTGCCCGTGTCCGCCGGACTTGCCGAAGGGCTTATGCTCGACGTCCCCTCCTTACTGCTGCTGCCGCAGCCTGCCATAAGACTTGAGGCAAGCGTGAGCATAACTCCCGTCTTCAGCAGCCATTTCCCTTTTTGCATACATACCGCCACCCTTTTCCTGTGATAGTGTTTATTGAAATTGGATGAACCAACATCAACCTTTAACGGCGCCGATCGTCATACCCTTGATCAGATGCTTTTGCAAAAACGGATATATCGCCACAATCGGCAAACTGCCGAATACGATAGAGCTCATTTGGACCGTAAGGGTAGGCAGCGTTTGATCAACATCCAAAGATGGCATTTGCGACTGCATCAGAATTTCCCGAATGGTCACTTGAAGGGGATACCATCGCCTGTCTGTTAGATACATAATGGCTGCGAAATATTGATTCCAGTGCCCGACTGCGCAGAACAATCCGATGGTGATCATAACCGGAACCGAAAGCGGAATCAAAATCTGGCAAAACAGCCGAAACTCGCTGGCGCCGTCGATGCGGGCGGATTCAAAAAGCTCCTCGGGCAATTTGTCAATAAACGTCTTGACGATCAGCACGTTGTAGCTCGAGATGACTCCCGGAATGATCAGCGCCCAGAGGGTATCCAGCAATCCTGTTGCCCGGACTACCATGTAAGTCGGAATGAGCCCTCCGTTGAACAGCATGGTGAATACGACCATCATTATCAGGACTCTTCTTCCAGGAAGCATCTTTCGGCTTAGCGGATAGGCGAGCAGGGTCGTTAGCCCTACGTTCAAGATCGTACCCACCAGAGTAACCAACACGGTTACGCCGAGCGACTGGGGAATCGCTGCATTGCGCAATAATTCCGCATAGGCCTGGAGCGTAATCGACTTGGGCAAGAATACGAACCCGCCATTTTTCAGTACTTCTGTATACGGGGTCAGGGAAATGGAAACCACATACAACAACGGAAACAGGATCGTGATGCCGATAGCGGCAAGCACCGCATTGACAAAAATGGAAAACCACCGTTCTTCATTCGACTTTACCATATACCCTCACCCCATTTTTTGGCCAGATTGTTGGCAAGGAGAACCAGAACCAGTCCGATCACCGATTTGAAAAAACCGACCGCCGAGGCCAGACTGTAGTTCCATTCTTCAAGGCCGACCCGGAACACCCAGGTGTCCAGAATATCGGCAACCGGATAGACGTGAATATTATAGAGCATGTAGATTTGCTCGAATCCCGCATCCAGAACATGTCCGAGCCTTAGAATCAGCACAAGCACAATAGCAAAACGGATGCCGGGCAACGTGATATGAAGGATTCTCTGAATCCGGCTGGCGCCGTCCACACGGGCCGCTTCATACAGCGTCGGATCGATGCTCGACATGGCAGCCAAATAAATAATGGCTCCCCAGCCCATTCCCTGCCAAATTTCCGAACCGACCAGAACGCTTCGAAACCATTCGGCGGAAGCCATAAAATGGATGGGCCGGATCCCCATGACCGACAGCCAACGATTGATGATTCCCCCATCCGGCGACAGGAATGCTTGAAGAATCCCGTACATAACGACCCAAGATAAAAAATGCGGCAGATAAGTCAGTGTCTGAATCGCGCTGCGAAACCAGCGGATCCGGCATTCGAACAGGAGAAGCGCGAGGATAATCGGCGGAAAAAATCCGAACAAAAGCTTGTACAAGCTAATCAGAATCGTATTGGCCAGCAATTGGCTGAAGTATGGGGAATCGTAAAATTCCTTGAAATAACTGTACCATGGATCGGCCCATGGACTCCTCAAAATTCCCGCAGAAATGTCAAAATCCTTGAATGCAATCACAATTCCATAAATGGGAATATATCTGTACACGATATAATAAATAATGCCGGGCAAAGCCATCAGGTACAATGCCTTGTGATTCCACACACGCTTCCACAGGTTGCGGAGGCTCCGAACCTTCGGCATCTTCTCTTGCCGGGGAACCCCCGTCCATACGGTCTGCTGCTCCACTAGACCCACTCCTTCTTTTTCTGTCATCCTTTTATGATGCCTTAAGTCTACCATGGCATACAGCGCATACATAAGGAACAGGTTTGGGGAGTGGTAGGAACATTTTTGAGTTGTTGAGCGGAAAAGAACCCAACTAAACGAGAATCGGCCTATTGGGCGGTATGGCGGTATTCGTTCGGTGAGATCCCCTCCAGGCGGCGGAATATTTTGAAAAAGTAATTCGGATTTTCAAAGCCGACCCGTTTGCTGATTTCCACTACCGGCATGTCCGTTTCGACAAGCAGCGCCTTTGCTTTTTCCACCCGCACTTGTTGAAGGTAATGAATCAGGGAGACGCCCATTTTTTTCTTGAACAGTCCGCTGACATACGTTTCCTCCATCGCCACTCGGTCGGCCATGGATTTAAGCGATATATTGCGTTCGTAATTTTGTTGGATATACTCGATGATCTTATTGATTTCCTGATGATCGCTCATCCTGGCTTTCTGGGCGATCCGCTTAATTAAATACCTCTGATGCCGCTCAAGCAGGATCGTCAATAGCTGCGCATGAGTCACGGCCCGCCTGAGCGTACTTTGATCGTCTGCTTCAAATCCCGAAATGCGGCTGAACAGACGATCCAGACGGAAAGCCGTTTCCTTGACCCGGATCAACGGCTGCCGCTCCTCGGCCATCCCTTGCCACATTCTCCGAAGTATTGCAGCGCCGGCCTCCATATTCAACTGCTCAAATTCCCGCATCAGCAGCTTCTCATCCCCCCATAACGAAGGTACGGCGGTTTCGGAGCAGCTTTTTTCAAGCCCGCAATGCCATTCGCTTTCCCACTCCTTATACCACAATTCGTCCAGTTGCCGGAGCGCCTCCTTCCATGCGCTTGCCAGTTCGCCGGCTGGATAACAGCGTGATTCACCCATCGGAAGGGAAGCGTCGGCTCCGGCTGACGGAGTATGCTTCCATGGACGCTCGGACCAACAGAAGTAGAAGATAACGGATTCCGCTCGGAACATATGGGCTATGCTATCCGATTGGATACGCCCGTGACGGATCAAATCGTCTTTCTGGATTGGGACATCCCCGTCCGGAACAGCGAAGACTGACACATAGGCGAATGGACCGCTCCCCAGCCGTTGAACGATTCCCGGTTCTTCCGCCCGAACGGCACCCGTATCCCCTCCTGCAACCAACGGCCATACCGATTGGTAGAAGGACAGAAACTCCTGGTTGGTGACCGTATCCAGATCCCGCTTGCTCTCCCTCAACTCCTTGCCGATTTTGGCAAGCTTCCGGTTCATTTCATCCACATTCATGGACAATTTCAGGATATACCCAGAAGCACCACATTCCAGTGCCTGCCGCGCATATTCAAATTCATTCATGCAAGTCAGCATGATAAACTTCGCGGCGTGCCCCTCCTCCTTGGATGTCTGCAATACTTCCAGCCCGTCCATTATGGGCATCACGATGTCGCAAAGCACCAGGTGCGGCCGGATGCCGCGTATGAGCTCCAGCGCTTCCTTCCCGTTTCTTGCTTCGCCCGCCACCTCAAAACCATTGCCGCTCCAATCCAAAGATTCTATTAAGGATAACCGTACAAACGCTTCATCCTCCACGATGATCGCTTTCCACATGGTTCCCGCTTCCTTCCTGATAAGGTTCGGAGATCAACAACGGCACGACAATCCGGACAAGGGTTCCCTGCGGTCCCGAGACAAGGTCCAGCGATGCGTTTGTTTTGTAAAGAAGAAAAAGACGTTCCCTCAGATTGTTGATCGCAATTGATTTTTTCTTGCCTGGCCTTACGGGGGCTGGCGTCTCCCGGATGCCCGTCCCGTCGTCCTCCACTCCCAAAATCAGCGTCCCTTGGTCGCGGTACGCGCGGATGATGATCGTCCCTCCGTAATCCCGCTCGGCAAAACCATGCTGGATCGAATTCTCTACAAGGGGCTGCAGAGTTAATTTGGGAACCAGCGCGTAGGTGAGCTTTTCGTCGATCTCGTACTGGACATGAATACCGCCGCTGTACCGAAAGTTTTGAATTTGCACATAGGCCTGGATCAGACTCAGTTCCTCATGCAGATGAATCAAATCAGCATCGTTATTCAGTGAGCTTTCCAGTATTTTTCCGAGGGATACGCAGATGTCGGTTATGGTTGAATCCTTGTTTTTGTAGGCGTGCCACCTGATATTATTTAATGTATTCAGCAAGAAATGGGGGTTCATTTGCGTCTGCAGCATTTGAAACCGGTTGGCTTCCTTCTGTCGTTCCTCTCTCTTCAAGCTTTGCAGCTGCTCGTTGATTTCCTTCACCATCTGATTGAACGCCTGGGCAAGCTCCAGTATTTCCCCTCTGTAGTTCTCGGTACGGATACTCGTTTTAAACTGGGTGCGGACAACATCCGACATTTTTTTCTTCAACAGTTGAAGCGGTTTCATCAACAAAGACAGAACGATGAAGAGAATCAGCATGAAAATCAGCAATAAGATCGAGAATGTAAGAAAAAATTGCATTTTGATGTGCCGGATGTCACCGAAAAAGGGTTCCAGATCCGTTTGGCCGATCAAGTACAAATTAGCTGAAGGAAGCAGCAAGGAATGGACCAGCGAATTATGGGTCGGGGCGTAGAAGGATTTTTCGCTCTTCAGCAAATCAAGCCTGCCTTCCGGCAATCGCATGCCGGGTATCGTTTGGGTCACAATCTCCCCATCGGGATGCATCAGGAAAAAACCTTGCTGAAAAATGAAATTTGCAGCCATGGACTTCATCCATTCGTTCAACCGGAACTGGATGATCAGTGTGCTCCCTTCACTCATTTTCATATACATCGAATAATAATCTTTCGAGACACCCCGATTCAGATCCCATTGTAACGCTTCTTCGCCTGAGAGCACTTTTTTGGCCAACGGGTGCCATTTATAAATATCCTCCAGCGAAGTTTGCTTTTCAGTGGAATCATCAATCACATTTCCGCCCGCAGTAATCCAGGTATATTGAATATATAAGCTATCCTTCGAAAACAGATTTTTCATTTCGTTGAACGATGTACGGATCAGAGACGCCGATTTTTGGCTCAGATCGCCCCCTTGACCCGCGGCAGCTGCGGCAATTGCAGGATTATTATCCAATGTTATGGCCGTTTTGTATATAAGACTTCGAAGATCCGCAAAGCTCTCCTTGATTTGCGCCAATTGATAACCGCTTTGCTCACTCATTCTTGTCTCGTATAGTTTCTCTATTTTTTTGTAGTTATTCAATTCCAGCATGACAAACGGGACTAAAATGAACGCGACTAAAGCAAAAAAAAGTTTGTACTTAAGTGAGGACGCAATACTTTTACACAGCACTGTGACTTTTCTCAGAATGATCACATTCTTTCTTCAGAACTTGTCCGTGTGCAAATTCTTTGCCGGAGATTCTGGGTAAGTATCTTGTCTTCATAAACGGGCAAATCAAGCTCTCGAAATAACCGCCCCCGCCATGATTACCAAGGATTGGACATGTAAGGCAGGATTTAACTGTAAGTTAACAATCGTTTAATTGGCACCACATTTCCGCTGTGTATGATAAAATTAGATCAGCATAGTTTTCATTACGCATGCGGGGGAGCGGCGAATATGAAGATCGGACTTTTCACGGATACCTATTATCCGCAGGTGAATGGAGTGGCCACTTCAGTATTGATGCACAAGCAATATTTGGAAATGTTAGGGCACAGGGTGTTTGTTTTTACCACCACCGATCCGAAGGCCATCATGCCTGAGCTAGGCGTATTCCGCATATCCAGCATTCCCTTTGCCAGTACCAGGAGGATTGGCACATTCTTTCATCCCAAGGTCACGAAGATGATCAGGAGGCTTGAACTGGACGTTATTCATACGCACACCGAATTTTCTCTGGGGATTATGGGAAGGTCTCTTGCCAAAGAACTGAAGATCCCCTTCGTGCATACGTATCACACCATCTATGAAAATTATACCCACTATATCATAAAGTTCGGCTTATTGGAGCCGGTTGCAAAAAAATTGGCGCGCACCATCAGCACCCGGTTTTGCAATTCTGCCGACCAGGTTATCGTTCCTACTGAAAAAGTCAGAGAGTTGCTTCTGTCTTACTGCGTAAACAAAGATATTGCCGTCATCCCAACGGGTATCAATGCCGACCGGTTCAGCAAAAGCAATTGCTGCCCCGCAGCTCTTATGGAGCTGCGCGCTTCTCTGGGAATCGGAGCCAGTGACAAGCTTTTGCTCTACATTGGCAGAATCTCCAGGGAGAAAAACATCGATTTGCTGCTCCGATACGTACAGCGGTATCTTCAAAGCAAGGAGCATGTAAAGCTGCTGCTGGTTGGAGACGGGCCGGAAAGAAGGAAGCTGGAAGAGGCCGTGGAAGAAGGAGGAATGGCAGACCGTATCCTCTTTGCCGGGGAGGTTCCCTGGGATCGGATTGCTATGTATTATCAGCTGGGGGATCTGTTTGTCAGCGCCTCACAGAGTGAAACGCAGGGAATTACGTATACGGAAGCGCTGGCTTCGGGTCTGCCGGTAGTGGCCAAGGCCGATCCCTGCCTGGACGGCGTAATCCGCAACGATTGCAATGGCTTCATGTTCCATGAACAGGCGGATTTTATACAACGGATTGATTCTGTTCTCCATGAGCGGCAATTGCGGGAGCGGCTGTCCGCGGAAGCCGTGCGCTCCGTCTCTGAGCTGACCGGCATTCGTTTCGCCAAATCTATAGAAGCACTTTACACTCAGACCCTTATCCAGACTCCCGTGCCGCTACATACGGAGAAGCTGAGCTAGCATTCACCTCCTGACATATTGAATATCCTTCACCAAGCCGTATATAAAGCTTACAGGCAGGATCAACAACGGTAGCACGACGGACGGAAGGATAAACCACAGAATTGTACCGCCGGCATAAAGTAAGCATAACACGGTTCCCGTATATACGTTTGCGATTCCCAGGGGATATATTATACATTTGGGGAACACAACCCTCTTCCAATATATAAGAGCACATATGACATACCCCAATACAATTGGCGCCGACCGGATCAGGTATAGGGACTGCTGGCTCTTATCCGGAGTCTCATTTTCACTAAAAAAGCCGGTCTTCTCCGCATAAGGCACAAGATACAGCAGCAAGTACAAAAGAATAGCCAATGAGAGGCATAAAAATATCAGACTTGGAACGGTCTTCTTTATGAGGATCTCCCCTTTTTCTCATTCTTCATGGTTCCTCCAGGTCCGGCTGGAGGGGCCTGCTGAGGGGCGTCCGCCAAGGTCCGCCTAGATCCAGCTATAGATCCAGCCAGGTCCGCCTCTACTTAACGGAAATTTTTTCCGTTATTCCTGCGAAATGTCCATTATTCCTTCGTTTAGCGGAAATTTTTTCCGTTAACTCCTGCTGATCTCCGGGAAAGAGGCTATTAAGCCGTTTTTTGAGCAAATAGCGGAAAAATTTTCCGTTAATTTTCCATAAATCAGCGAAAACCATCTGATAACGGAAAAATTTTCCGCTAAGTTCGTTTCCCAGTGTTTACTCCTGGCTCCCTTTGCCACCTCTGGCTTACTTCCGGCTCGCTTTGCCACTTCTGGTTTACCTGAAGGAGCTTCATTGGTCTCTAATTCGCTCCTGTGCAGGCGATCCCCTGTATTCTGTTAATATACCTTAAATTCTTTGGGCTTACCATATGCCAAACAGCCCCGTAAAAGTGGAGCAGCAAAATCAGGGGCATACCTTGACGGTTCACCCCTGGCTGTTTATTTGCCAAAGCCCAGCTCATTTCGCCGCTTACTCGCCGAATCCAGAGCACCTTGTAAATCATTCCTTAGAATCAGCACACTTCCCGATTTTCCGTCACAGTTGCCCATATGAATGGATACCATCGTCTTGTATGCCGCGGCTTACGCCCAATAGTGTTTTGAGCCGGCAGACTCCTGCTGATGCTACAAATGCAGCTCACGAAATTTCCCCGGGGTAATTCCCTCGTGCTTCTTGAACAGCCGGATAAATCCCACATCGTTGGCATAACCCACTTCCTGCGCCACCTGGGCAATGGTCAGGCTGGAATTCTGCAGCAGCTTCTTGGCTTGCTCAATGCGCACCTCTGCTATATAGTCGGAGATCGTTTGCCCTCTCCGGTTTTTGAAGAAGGTTGACAGGTAAGGCACTGTCCGCTGGAATTGGGCGGCAATGGATTGCAAGCTAAGCATGCTGTCTCCATAATGCTCCTGAATGTACCGGGTCATGCTGGCAAGCAGCCACTCACTGCGGTCCGTGCGGTTGTTCTTCATGTGGTCGCACAGATACAAGAACAATTTCTTTACTTCCTCCAGCATCTCTTCGAAGGTCTTGCAAGCAGCGATTCTTTCGATGGGGTCCTTCATAACCCCTTCGAAGATCTGTTCATAATTATTGCCAAATGAAAGAGCGGCCTTGATGCTGGTTCCGACAATATCCGAATAAAGACACTTGCCAAGCTCGGGCGACAGCTTGCGCGATTTTATATTCCGTTCATACAGTTGGTTAAGAATCTGCTCCGCACTTGCATAGTCACCCGATTTCACATAATTGATCAGCTGGGCTTCAACCTCGGGCTCGTAGAAATAATAATTCTCGTCTGCGCCCGTTTCCTCATACAAGATAGTCGAGCCCGTACCGATGAAGAACTTATAATCGATAGCACGGCATGCCTCCCGGTAGGCAGCGCCTATACCTTGAATTCCCTCGTGGACTGAGCTCACCGCAGCCGTGCAGGTTGTGGCAAACTTCCGGGAAACCAGAGAGATTAGTTGGTCTAAGCGGTAACGCAATTGATCCTTCACCGCATTGGCGGCCTCATTCGGAACATTGATCAGGAAGGCCAGACTGTCCTTATCCAATTCGGATACGTAGGGTACGCATGACCCCTGCAGCAGATCCTCGCCGAGATTGGCAATAATGAACCGGATGAAGGTCCACTCCGCCTCCGATTCTTCCTTGATAAAGCCGCTGCAATCATCTATATGAACAATGACGACGGCAAACCTCTCATAAGGAAAGTGAATGTCCATCATATCCAAGGTTTCTTGCGTGATCGCTGTTTTATCCACCGTGCCCCGGATGAGACGGCCAAGAAAATTGGCCCGGATCACCGGTCCTTGGCGGTTCACGATGCTCCGCAGCTGCTTCTCCTCATACAGCCCTTTGGCCAGCGATTCTTTGATGAACTGGAACTCATTCTCAATATTTCCCTCCCTGCTCCCCTGCTCCCGTTGGATCGTCCGCACGACCTCCTTGACCGGACTATAGTTCCGGTGAGCCAATGTATACGACAGCAGCGCCCCCCCAATCAGGCAGATGCCAAGCAACAAAACGGCTCTATTCTTCATTGTGTTGGCTTTGCCGAGAAATTCCGCCTTGGGGCTTACCGACACATAATTCCAGCCTGTTTCCTGGGAGACCGTATACACGGCCATCTGGCTCTTCCCTTCAGCCTGAAACGTATGAAATCCGCTCTCTCCCGCTATCTTCTCCTGCAGTCGCCCGGGCAAGGCGGGATCGGCAGAGGTGGTGGTAATCAATTCCCCCCGTTCATCCCAGATCAAGATGGAGCCGCGATTGGCCCAGTTGATTTTCTCAATCATCTCCATGATCTGCTGCTCGTTGATCAGCACCACCAATTGCCCCTTAACCCGCTCCGATTGGCCTAAGGGAAGGGATTGCGTGTAAGTGATCACATTCCTTGCTTTATTTCCATCATGAAGCCGCATGGACTTCCAGTACGTTTGGAAGTGGGCGGCTTCCAGCATATCCTTCTTCCATTGCCCATAGGTCATATTCTCATAGGAATAGATATTGTCATAAAACAGCCTGGACGCTCCCTTGGATGAAGGGGTAAGCACCACATCGGTTGCCGCCAGGTATACATACATATCATCCACGAACCTGCTGGAGCCTTTGTATTGCAGCAGATCGCTTGCAATGTTGACGTAGGTGTAAGCAGACGCCCTGGCATCAGACTCGCTGTCAGGGCTGACTCCCGGCTCTGCCAGCAGCAACTCCTGCAGCTTCGGGTTCCTCATAACCTGGTAGGCGATGTTGTCCACTTCATTCAACCCGTTGTCAATAACGCCCTCCAGCTGCTCCAGCATGGCCAGATTATAGCGCTGCGCATTCTCTTCCATAAGGGAAACGGTCCGTTCATACATGACAGCGGTAATGCTGACGGGCAACAGAAGTACAATAATAAAGGACGTCAACAAGGTAAAAAAAGTGCTCTTGCGGTTAAAGAAATGCTTCGCCGTTACCCGCTTCAGGATATTCATCTATCCCCCGTCCTTCTCCCGTTTAAGGGTTCCCCTGCCGGGAAACCTCCTGCTTCAGCATCTTCAGACCATCATATCTGTTGACCAAGCTTGCCTTACCCCATTATATAACACGTCTCATCCTATGCGGGAAACTTTTGGAAGCGTCTCTTACTCTGCCGCTCCCCTTGGGCTATCTCCCCATTCCTGGTACTTCAGCAGTTCAATTCCCGCCAGCAGGACAATTCCGATCCCATGTGTATCGTTTAGCTTGGGCTTTAAAGAATACTTGTAATAATCGGGGTCAAAAGAATACCAGGAGCCCTCACAAACCCCCAGCACATTGCCCTGGGCATCGATCTGCCGCTCGACGAGCGCCTGCCAGGCCGCCTGCAGCCGCTCCGCCAGTTCATGACAAGGCTCCAGCCAGCCCATTCTCAACCCCCTGGCAAGCGCATAGATGAACATTGCGGTACAGGATGTTTCTTCATATGACTCATGGTCAGTCAGCACTTGGTGCCACATGCCTCCAGGGCCTTGCTGCCGGAGAATGCCCGAGCTGAACGATTGGTAATAATCAAGCAGTTCGGCCCGCGCCGGATGATCCTCCGGCAATACGGCAAGCAGCTCGGCAAGCGAGAACAGCGCCCAACCGTTGCCCCGGCCCCAGGGAATCCCGGTTGGAGCCCCGTAGCCGAAATCGTAGACATGAGACAGCAGCTGTGTCTCAGGCAAGAGCAGGTATTCGCGGAACCGGATAAATTGCCTGGCCGCATCCTCCAAGCAGGCCGCGTTATTCGTTCTTTGGGCATACCTGCACAGGAAGGGAACAGACATGTACAAGTCGTCCGCCCAAAGCGTGGCCGATTCGGGAAAGATCCGGTATAGGGCACCATCCGGCAAACGGCTCTGCTCCTGCTGAATATAGGAGGCAATGCGGTCCGACACCATGCTTGCTCCCGGCAGATCGCCTTCCCGGCAGGCCTCCAATAATGCGGAGCCGAACGAGCCGCAATCATCGAGCATATGCAGCTGCACAAGCTGATGATTCATCCCGGGCAAGCCGCAGGCGGACTGGTCCCAGACGGAATAGGAGTACCAGGAGGAACATAATTCGGCATGCTTTCTTGCATATGAGACGACATCCTCCCGCTCCAGATAGCGCCCCGTCTCCAGCAGCCCGTAGAGGGTAACGCCCAGCGGATAATTCCATTTGCCGAACAACCGGTTCTCCAAGGAGGGTCTGATCCGGCAGTCCGGCCGGTCCACCCGCCAGTAGATGGGAGAGGCTGGGCTGCCGTGCAGCCGGCACATGTCCGTCAGCTCCGGAGTCATGGGAATTTCCGATTCGAATGGCCCCAGGTACAGCCACCGGTCAGGCGCCCCCTCCACTTTTACTCCGGTTATCCCTACGACATCTGAACCTGAATCATCGGATATATGCAGACGGAACCCCCAATCAAGCTCTCCGCAAAAGGAGAAGACCACTACATCATGGAAGCCGCAGCCTCTCGTGAACGCCGCTTCAAATTCAAATTCCCCTTGCGGATCGGATTCATATACCGGTTCTCCACCGACAAAAATCTTTATTCTGCCAAAGGAAGTCCCCTGAAGCATGCAATGCGAAGAGTCTGGACCGGGCAGCCAAAGCTTCGACCAGCCAACGGCCGTCTGCCCGGGCTTGCAGCCGAATAGACGGCGCAGCTGTCCCATCCCCTTCTCTGCTTCGCTCCAATGCTGCCGCGGCAGCCACTCCACACGGCTTTGCCCTTCCGCCCAGCCTTCATAAGGAAGCTCAGCAAGCGGTTCCGCCGATGCAGGGGTGTAGATCCACCCCAACCGGCCTTCTCTTTCCTTGCTCGGACAAAGAACAGGAAGATAATTCCACCTCATCCCGGCCAAGCCGAAGCTTCCGCCAAAGCCGGAGGCCCGCTTCGTAAAACGGACGGTCACATGGGTCGCTCCGGGCTTGAGCGGCAATGCAAATTCAGCGAACCGGCCGGGATAGATTTCCGTATCAATCGATGACCGGAACAGCGCTTCGGCATTCACATACACCACCGCCGGACAGCGGCAATTGATTCGGAAGGTGACGGTTTGCTCCCGGTCGGACATGATCCTGCCGCTTATATATACCATCTCGCCGTTTCGTGCCTGCGGCTCATGATGCTGCCCGTCATATTCATACAGATAGTCGCCGTTGCCCGTAATGCCTTCCTCTTGGAATACCCGGTAGACGGGCGGAAGCGGGGGATTTTCCCCGATATACCGATTGGCGACGTTCAGCAGGGAACGTTCCATATGGCTGCGAATCAAATGATGCATGCCTCTTGAGCCTCCATTAAATAGGAATGCTTTCTTAATACTCGAACAAAGGAAGGCGCCGATGCGCCATAAACGACCGCCGCCTTCCTTATTGCGGGCCTCTTATTGTAGGACCCTTATTGTGTGTGCCTAATTTTGGAACCCTTATTGTGAAGCCCTTATTGAGGCGAGAACTGATATACAGCCGCAGAGTCGGCATTCATGCTGTAGGCCATGGAATAGGAGCCGCCTGTAACTGTAATATTCTGAGTGGAGGCCGGTACTTGCGAACCATCTGTATACAGCTTCACTGTATAGCTTCCGTCTGGCAGTTGGACCGGGAAGGTGCCGGATTTTCCCGTATTGTTATGATTGGCGACCACGGCATACACTTCCCCGGATGAATCGTCCATTCTGATCTGGGCAAGCCTCACCTTATCCTGTGGAGAACCGAAGGTGATATTGTTGTCGGCGGATTGCTTCCACGCGCCTCCCGAAGCATAAGTGCCCAACGGGAAGAAGACCGCATCATAGCTGAGCGTCTGGTCTGTTGCCGTGGAGCTGTACGGCCCCCAGGAGACATTCCCGCTCATGTCCTTCTTCTTCTGAATGGCCACCTGCTGCTGGCTGCGGAAGCCGGAGATTCCGCTGCCCGGCTCATTATTATTCAACAGAGTCGTATTAAACTCCCAATTGGCAGGCGTACGGTTCACCACCCAGAATCCCAGCTTGTTGTAGCTGCCGGTCAGATCATTGCTGTTCACCTGCGTTGCCAGCGTCCCCGTGGCTGGGCCAAATACAAAGCGGCTTCTGGCGAATAGGGCAGGACCGGAGTTCAGCGTTGTATTGGTATCCCGGACGGACATGGTATGGAGACCGATCAGACGGTCCTTCACCACGATCCAGGTTTGGCGGGTTTCCCAATCCCAATTGGAATTGTCCGCATTCGCCATGCGCCAGAAGTATAGCGGGACCGGGACGAATTTGGTGTATTGCACACCTATCTTTGAATTGACGGCCACATTCTGCTTGATGATGCCCGGCTGAAATACGTAATCTCCAGTCAGCAGATTATCCGCAGGCATCATGTAGGTCCAATCGCTGGGACTGGTGCCGCCTGCAGTCCCGTCCTTGGATTCGAAGTGAACCCAGCCAAGGGCGCTGTCCCTGGGGTTATTGATGTTGCCGTCATTGGAAATCTGCAAGCCGGCCAATGTATTGGACAGCTTGTTATTGGTGAGAACCACGCTGAAGTTCCCCCACCTGCCCCGGAAGCCCCTCACATCCGGGTCTTGGATGACCCCATAGTCCGGCAGCTTCACAGGCGCAATATGGCTGGTATCCATACCCTGGCTAAGGACATAGGCGGCAAGCCCGCCCACCAGCCCCACCGGATTTTTGCGGGTATAGCTCTCCTTCTCGATATTGGCGACCATTTTGTTCTGTCCATCCCCTGTATAATAGGCCACCATATCGGCGGAGACAGGCTCCTCCCTGTCCGCCCAGCCTTGCTTCTGCTGCGGCGAGCTGGCGTATTCGCTCGTGCCGTTGTAATCCACCGCCAGCGGATAATAAGGCTTGATTTGCTCCAAATAGGAGAGAACGGTTGCATCGTTGGTAAACTGGTAATAACGGACCCAGTTCTTGATATGCGCCTGGTAGCCGGTGCTGGGATTGGACTTGATGATATAATTCAAGCCGCCGTTAGCGTTGATATCATCCTGGGATTCCAGCAGCATCCGGTGCGCCTCGTCAAGCAGGGTCTGGTCATTCAGAAGAGCGCCGATGCTCCCGACAATCTGGACGTAATCCTGATCCTGGTTGGGATACTCCGTGGCGTACTGGTCATAGGGATAGGTCTGCATCTGGTAGTAGGCGGCCCGCCGCAGGAACTCCCTCCATTTCGTTTCCGTTCCTGCATCCACATCGTTCTTCAACAGCACATAGGCATCTATAAGGGCAGGCAGCGAGAAACGGTCGATGTTCGGGTCCCAGTCTCTCTCATTGGCCCATGAACCCGTCCCCTCTATCTCAAAGTCAACCGCATAGTTGAAGGCCAATACTGCGCGGTTCCTTGCCTCCGCATTGCCGTAATATATGCTCTCCTGGTTGTGGTAAGCATACCCCAATAAGTATGCATAGCCTGTGCTATCACCGATCGCCCATGTATTATCTGTCGCATTCCACAGAATGCGGCCGGTGGCCAGATCAATGCCGTCGAACATATTGCGTGCCACATTCTCCTTGAGCTCCTCATAGAAATGCGACCAATCCTTGTTATTTTCCAAGCCTCGGTATCCCGCAGTATCGTCCGCATCCACCACAATCGTTTGAACCGATTGCGGCATGGTTTGCCCGCCTGTTGCACCGTCCAGCTTGGCGGTATAGACTCCGTCTTGCACAATGACTCCGGAATCATCCTTCCCGTCCCATGTGTATTGGAGAGTGCCTGGAGCCTGCGCCTGGTTGGCAGCCAGATGCCTGACCGCCTGATTGGAATCATTGTATACGGTCAGATTGACAGTGGCCGTATTCTGAAGCGTGTACGACAACCCGGTGCTGTCATTTGCCCCGTCGCCATTGGGGGTAATGGCCGGATTGGTTACCTGCAGGCGCTGGACAATGAACTTGGTGACGGGACCGTAACCGGATACGGCGTTGTTGACACCGGCCAGACTTAACCGGGCGTACCAAAGTCCCTCGGCCAGCTCCACATTCGGCGTGTAGCTGTTGCGGTACAGATTGGGGACAGTGACCGTGGTGCCGTCGGCAAATAACGGATCGCGGGAATATTGCAGGGTATACCACGCCGCATTCACTGCCGGCACCCAGCTTAACGGTGTCCGGCCGGACTGTCTGACCGTTCCGAAGCCGGACACGAATGCCGCGCCAAGCTCTACCTTATCCGGCAGCATGATGACGTTGTCCCACCATACGGTTCCCGAGGCTTTCCATGTTTGCAGCTCCAGCAGAACCTTGGCGGTACCTGCAGGGGGCAGGAATCTCAGATTCTGCGTCACCCAGTTATTGGTTCCCGAAGGAACCGAGGAGTACAACGGGTTGCCGATGACGTTGCCCGCTCCGTCGAGAAACGACAGCTTGATCCGCGCGCCGTTGATGTCGGAGCCGCTTGAATCGGCGCTGACCCCCTCACTTTTGTAGCTGACGGAAACTTTGCCGCCCCCTGCATAGTCCGCCGGCAACGGAATGACCTGGCTGAGGGAGCTGCGGTCGGCGGTGGTCCCGGCCACAATTCTGGCAGACGAGCTGCCAAGATATTTGGTCGTTGTATCCAGCGTAAGCACAGGCGAGCCGGACAAAGCGGTGTATGACCAGGAATCCGGTACTTGATTGGCGTCCGCATCCGCATCCATGCTGTAATTGTCGATCATGGGCACCGGAGACACCTCCGCCATATCCCACCAGACTGTGCCGGTGGCATTGATCAGCTCCGGTTGGAGGACAAATTGGGTCACGTTGTACGGCAAATTAATATAGGTTTCCAGCACCGACCAGTCCTTGGTTCCTTTCGCACCGCGGATCACGATGTCGCTTCGCCATATTTGGCCCGCGTCGTTCTGGAACTTGATCCGCAGCCCTGTGCCTTTGTCGGGAGAGACCACATCCTGTACCTTCTGATAGATGCGGATGCGGTATCCCCATGAACGCTGGTGGACAGGCAGCTTGACCGTTTGGGAGATGCTTGCATAATCCTGGGGAGTGGTTCCGGTCATCTTCAGCGCATGGGTCCCCTCATACCCGGCGGTGGCATCCCACTCGATGACGGGAGATCCTCCGGTGACGGCCGGCGTCCAACCGTCCGGCATACCGACAGTGCTCCCTCCGGCTTCAAAGCTGGGATTGGCAACGAACTCCGGTCTTATATCCGCCATATCCCACCATACCGTCCCTGAAGCGAAGAACAAAAACAGATACAACCGCAAGCTTGCCGTGCCCTCCGGCGCCTGGAAGGTCTGGCTGAGCTGCTGCCAGTCCGTCGTTCCTTTGGGACCCGTAATGTATAACGTATTGCCTATGACGTTCCCGCTGCTGTCAAGAAATTGAACGGCTGCCGTATTGCCCATGCCATTGGAGACAATCTGCTCGCTCTTCACCCAGGCGGAGAAGGTGAACACATTGGATTTGGAGGTGGGCGGGATAGTAATATTCTGAACGGCGCTGCTGCGGTCGTCGATGGAATCGCCGCTCAGCTTAAGCGATTGATTCCCGTACTTCTTCACATAAGTATCCAGGGTAACTGTGGCATTGCCGTCATTGATCTGCTTCGTCCACCCGTATGGAGTCCCCGTTGCCGGATCAGCCGTTTCAAAACCGGAGTTGAGAACCAACCCGGTACTCATGCGCTCCAGACGCAGATCGTCGAACCAGACGGTCCCCGCTGCCTGGTACAGGAACGCCTCCACGTAGATTCTGACTGTTCCCGGCGGGATCATGAAGGTTCTCTCGATTTTGCTCCAATCCGCTGTTCCTTTGGCGCCCTGCAGGTTCATCTGGGGCACCACATCCTGATTGGCTGCATCCCGGAACAAGACCCGGGCCGAGGTGCCGAAGCTGCTTGACACAATCCCGTCCGTTTTTTGCCAGAGCGTCAGCCTGTAGGTTTGCCCCGTTAAGGCGCTGACATCAATGGCAGGGGCGCTTAAGGACATCCGGTCGTTTGGCGAAGTCCCGCTGATTCTGATCGACCGGGAGCCTTCACGGGAAACAGTGCCATCCAGTTGATACGCCGGCGTGCCGCTATACGTATTGATATGCCACCCATCCGGCAACCCGTTGGCATCCGCGTCCGTTTCCAATCCATTGTTATCCAACAGATCATCCACGCTCAGATTAGCCTCATCCCACCACACGGTCCCTGAGGCTTTCCACAGAAAGGCTTCGATCCAGATCACCTGAGTCCCATAGGGAATGGTAAAAGACGCGGTAAGCTTCCTCCAATCGTTGGTCCCCTTCGCTCCGGCGATGAACAACGGCGCCGCGGTGTTCTTGTTCTCAGCGTCACGGAAATAAATGCGCACCGTTGTGCCCAGATCCCCAGAGACGATGCTGCTCGTTTTCTGGTAAACAGAAAAACGGTAGTTCCTTCCATTGTCGGCGGCTACATTGTAAGAAGCGGAAACGGAGGCCTGATCAGTGGAAGCGCTACCGGTTATCTTGACTGACCGGCTTCCTTCCCGGAATGTTGTGGTATCGGCTGTGATGGCCGGCGTGCCTGTGTACACATTGAAGTTCCAGCCATCCGGTCTTAAGTCGTTGTTGGCATCCGTCTCGAAGCCGCTGTTTGGCAGAATGTTCTGCACGGCGTAAGAAACAACGGGAATCCACAATGAAAATAATATAGCCGTTAGCAGGGTTATACTTAATTTGCGCATCATTTCACCCCATACAAGAAATGGTATTATTCCTTAATGGCCCCAATCATGACTCCCTGTACGAAATACTTCTGCAAAAAAGGATACATAAACAAGATGGGCGCTGTAGCAATAATGATCGTCGCATACTTGATGGATTCGGAGATGGCCAGCTTATCCATGCTCATGGCGTCGGCCGACATATTGTCTGTGCTGTTGTTAATGAGAATATCCCGCAGCACCAGCTGGAGCGGATACAGATTCCGGTCGCGCACATAGATCAGCGCATTGAAGAAGGCATTCCAGTGGCCGACCCCATAGAACAAAATCATCACAGCCACAATGGGCATGGACAGCGGCAGGATAATGCGGAACAGGACGGTAAAATCATTGGCCCCGTCCATTTTGGCCGACTCCTCGATGCTGTCCGGCAGCGAAAGAAAGAACGTCCGCATGACGATTAAATTATAGGCATTCACCGCACTAGGAATGATGATGGACCATAGGGTATTGAGCATATGCAGGTCCCGTACCACCATATAGGCGGGAATAAGCCCCCCGCTGAAAAACATGGTGAACACAATCATCAGCAAAATCGGCTTTTTGAGCAGCACATTTTTGCGCGACAGCCCGTAAGCTCCGAACGCCGTCATGGTGATATTAATGAATGTCCCCACAATCAGAATCACCAGCGTGTTCCGGTACCCGATGGCGATCATCGGATTCTGGAATACAAGCGAGTAGGCTTCCAAGCTGAACCCGATGGGCGCAAACAGCAGTCCCCGGTGCTTGAGCAGCTCGCCTGAATCACTCAGGGAAGCAAGAAGAATATAGAGAAGAGGATAAACGGCACTCAAGCTCAGCAAGCCCATGAAGACGCCGTTGGCGCTGTCGAAGATCAGTTCACCCATTCCACGCTTCTGTTTCATCACCATCCCCCCCTTACCATAAGCCGGAGCCGTTGACACGGCGGCTTGTATAGTTGGCTATCACCAGCAGCACCAGATTGATCACGGAATTAAACAACCCTACGGCGGAGCTGTAATCAAAGCTGGCGTCCAGAATACCCTTGCGGTATACATAGGTGGAAATAACGTCCGCCGTCTCATACACCATGGGATTGTACATCAGCAGGATCTTCTCGTACCCTACATTCATCACATTTCCCAGGCGCAGAATGAGCAATATGATGATGGTGGGCATGATTCCCGGAAGGGTAATATGCATAACCTGCCTGAAGCGGCCGGCGCCGTCAACCCGCGCTGCCTCATAGAGGGTAGGATCAATCCCCGCGATGGCTGCGATAAAGATAATGGAGCCCCACCCTACCTGCTGCCAAATGCCCGAGCCGATATACAGACCCCGGAACCATTCGGGACTCTGCAAAAAAGCGATTTTCTCCAGCCCCAAATCGGCGAGCACCAGATTCACCAGGCCGTCCCTGGTCAGAAAATCAACCATGATGCCCACCACGACAATGACGGAAATGAAATGGGGCATATACGTGAAGGATTGGACGAGCCGCTTGTATTTGAGGCTCCTTAGCTCATTCAGCAGCAAAGCCAGCAGAATCGGCGCCGGAAACCCGAACAGGATGTCATACAAGCTGATTAACAGCGTATTGCGAAACGTCCGCCAAAAATATATGCCCTGAAAAAAAGCCTCAAAGTGCTGAAGCCCGATCCATGTGCTCCCCCAAATGCCGTTGACGGGACTGAAGCTCTTAAAGGCAATCTGGGCGCCGTACATGGGCAAATAGCTGAAAATAATGTAATAAACCACCACCGGGAGCAGCATGAGATAGATATAGCGGTTTCTGATGATATCCTTAAGCAGCATGGCCCTCACTCCAATTCATTCCAGTGGATGGAGGAAGCGGTTGCTCTTCCTCCATACCCACGGTTTTATATAAGTTAGCGTTTGTTATACCGTTCCAAAGCCCTCTGGTTGATCTCAGCAGCCTCGTCGATCCCCATGCTCTTCATTTTCTGTACGAATTTATCGAATTGATCGATGGGCTCCAGGCCCATTACGAACTTGTTGAACATTTCGCCCATATACGTGTTGACGTCATTCATAATTGAAGCCAGTCTTGCGCTCTCCTCTTGCGTTGACGTCACCAGCGGCATCATCTTGTCACTGCCGGCCTGTGCCCAATTTTTCAGGGATTCCTGCTGTACGGGAAGAGCGGCGAACTGTTCGAAATACCGTCTATCCTGCCCGAAAGCGCCTCCAGTGGCGGCAATGGTGTACTTGGAGAGCGCGTTGGCAAACGCCAGTCCATTGGGGTTCTTCGTTACCTCCTCGGTGTACATGGGATAGCCGTTCTCCAGCTTATAGCTCTGCCCTTCGATGCCGAAATTCAGCAGCATGCTCCCTTCCTCGCTGTAATGGTAATCCAGCCACTTGACCGTTTCGACGGGATACTTGTTCTTCTTGGTAATGGCCGTCCCCGATCCGCTGTATGCAAAATCCTTTTGCATCAATTGCAGCTTGTCGCCGGCTTTAAGTACGGGCAACGGTGTGCCGACCAGCTTGAATTTCGAATCTTTGTCAGCCATGAGTCCCGCATATTTGCCGATGCCGCTGCCGACTGCAGTGAAGCCTGAACCAAGCAGGTTTCCGGTTATTTTGGCGTCCATCATCTTCCCGTCCGTTACTGCATAATCCACATCGATCAAACCTTCCTTGAACCAGGTGTTCAGCGTTTGCAGGAAGGACTTGAACTCCGGCTGGACGGGTCCATATTTCACTTTGCCATTGTCCTGGTAGAAATCTGAAGCAATCCCCCACGCCCCGACAAAGGCGCTTGTACGGTCGAACCAGAACTTGGTGTTTCCTGCGATGGTAAACGGCAGCTCATCTGCTTTCCCGTTCCCGTTGGGATCCTTTTCCTTGAACGCTTTCAAGACGGTGTGCCAGTCGTCGATTGTAACCGGCATGCTTAATCCCAACTTGTCGAGCCAATCCTGGCGGACCCAGGGACCTGCAGATGTCAGCAGCAGCGGATCGGTCCGCAGGAACGGGAAAGCGTAAATATTGCCGTCATCATCGCTGATCATTTTCTTGTACTCGGGGTGGTCAGCGAGCAATTTCTTGAAGTTGGGCGCATGCTGGTCGATCAGCTCATTCAAGCGGATGATCACCCCATCCTTCAGCGCTTTGGGCGCGCCTCCGGGAATGCTGCCTCCACCCACCCAGTAGAAATCGATCATGTCCGTATAATTGTTGGAGGCGAGCATAATGCTGAGCTGTTCCTTGTCTTGGCCGTTGGCGGGCGGCTGGAAATCAATGTGAATCCCCGTTTTCTTCTCCATTACCTGATAAGCCGCAATCTCATTCTGATTCTTGATGACAGGTGTGGCATTTCCCCCCAGACCGATAAAATAGGTAAGAGTCAGCGGCTGCGTCACAATGGGAAGCTGCAAAGCCTTGTCCGCTGCCGGGGCGGTGGACGGTAAGCTGCTTGCCGGCGGCGGTGGAGATGAGGCTTCGCCTTCTTCACCTGAACTACACCCCGTTGCAGCAACCGCGAGCAGCATGGTCAGCGCAAGCCCTGCCGCCAGCTTCTTTTTTCGGTGCAGGGCCATAAGTCCCTTACTTTCTGTATTCATTTCCTGTTGACCTCCTCCAGCTGTATATGAAATATTCTTGCTTTTACTATCATAATGGGGAGATGCAGGCAGGAAAACAATATGAATTTCTTCTGGGCTGCCCAAAGTTTCGATATGGCGACCGCCTATATTTAAGATCCGTTATCCATCCTTTCTGTTTGTCTTGGACATCCCATATCCGCGGCGACTTTCTTCTAAAAAAATTTGGCGGAAGAACACCGCCGGGGAAGTCTGATTTGTAAAAAAAGAACCCCCTATCCGATAGAAACCGGAATAGGGGGCCTGCTTTCTCCTCTTTATCTGGCAAACTGCCGGTTTCCCTTGCGGCCACCCTCCCGCTCCCTTTGGGGCTTCCCGCTCCCTTCCCCGTCCCCGTTCCTGCTCTTGTCGGGCGTGATGGAGAATAGGGCAAGCAAGCCGGCGGCAGCCCCGACGGCGGCCATGATGCCGAACAGCAGCCAATGTCCGCGTACCATAAGCAGGGATACCACCGGCGGACCCAGAGCTACTCCAATGAACCGCATGCTGCTGTATAGGGAGGTGATGGTGCCCCGGTTTTCCTTGGCAATCCCCTCCGTAATCAAGGCGTCCATGCAGGGCAGCGTTATGCCGATGCCGATCCCGCCAATGCTCTGGTAAATAACCAGCCACAGGATGGCCGTGGTAAAACCGCTCATGATCATCATGGCCGACACCAGGATCATGCCGCTGCATCCCAGCCACTTCATCCTCACCTTGTTTTGCCCGATCACCTTCCCGCCGCCGAACGAAGACAGGCACAGCAGGGTCAGGGGAATGGCCAATACAAGACCTTTCATGGAGCCGTGCAGATTATATTGGTTCTCAAGCGTCTCCGAGAGATAGAACAGGACACCGAACAAGATGAACATGCAGACCCCGCCGATTGCGAATATCGCGTATAGCCAACGGCCTTTTTCCACCAGCAGTCTCTTGATCCCCCGGGCAAAATCGCGGAAGCCTCCGGCTGCCTTCCCTGTTCCTGCCGCTTCCGGCTCCTTCACCAGCAGCAGCACGAGTACGAAGGAGATGACGCACAGCACCGGAATGGCGATAAAAGGGGCAAACCACAATATGGAGCCGAGAAAGGCCCCGAGAATGGGACTGAGCACCTTGCCGAAGGTATTGCTGGTTTCGATCAGGCCGAGACTCTTGCTTACTTCCTTCTCATCTTGAAACATATCACCCACGAAGGGAAGCACAATGGGAAAAGCGCCCGCCGCCCCGATTCCCTGCAGGAACCTGCCCCCCAGAATGATCCAGTACGCCCCCGCTCCCTCCGCCATCCACGCGGCGGCAACGCTGACTGCTCCACCTGCCGCTGCGGTCAGCAAGCTGGGGAGAAGCACCTTTTTGCGGCCGAGCCGGTCCGATGCATAACCTGCCACCGGGATCATCAGGATTGCCACTATGCTGTAGACCGTGATGATCATGCTGACCTGAAAGGAGGAGACGGATAGTTGTCTGGCGATCTGCGGCAATACGGGCAGCAGCATGGAGTTGCCCAATGTCATGATCAACGGGATCGAGGCCAGGGCGAACAGGTCCCATTTATGTTCTTTCATATTAATACACCATCTTTTTCATTTAATGGATGTATCATTGCCTATCCGGTCCCTGGTCATGCAGGAAATTTTACCGGATATGGAAAAAAGCAAGCAGAGAAAACAACATCTTAAAAGTGGGAGTTAAGGCGCCTTCCTTCTACCCGGCTTGACCGCTTTGCAACTTTTCTTTGGAGGCTTTCCTGTTTCTTGATATAATCGAATTATTGTGTGCATACCACCAAACAGGGAGATCTTCAACAATGAAAATCAGCGAAAAGCTTAGCGAATTGAGAAAATGGATGGACAAGGAAGGTATAGACGCCTGCCTGGTGCCCAGCGCCGACGCCCATATGAGCGAATATGTGGGAGAGCATTGGAAGGGCAGGCAATGGATTACCGGCTTCACCGGATCAGCCGGAACCGCCGTTATTGCGCGGGATGATGCGGGACTGTGGACAGACGGCAGATACTTTATTCAGGCGGCCAGCCAGCTGGAAGATAGCGGCATCAGACTCTTCAAGATGGGAGAGCCGGGGGTGCAGACCCATGAGGAATGGCTGGCGGAGATCCTGCCTCAGGGCGGCAGTCTGGCCGTAGACGGCAGAAGCCTGCCCGTCGGTGCCCTTCACAAGCTGTCTGCGGTCCTGGCGGACAAGTCGGCGGTGATCCGTACCGAACTGGATCCTATTGGAGTAGTCTGGAGGGATAGGCCCGCCATCCCGGGGGACAAGCTGTACCTTCATGAGGCGGTGTATGCGGGCAAGACCCGGGCAGAGAAGCTGGCCGAGGTGCGGAAGGCGATGAAAGCCCGCGGCGCCGACTACTATCTGCTGCCCGTACTGGATGAAATCTGCTGGCTGCTGAACATCCGAGGCAATGATATCCCCCGCAATCCCTATGTAACCTCCTTCGCCGTCATCGGAGAGCATGAGGCCTGGCTGTTCGTCGAACCGGACAAGGCAGGGTATGCAGAGCGCAGTATTCTGGAGGAAGAGCAGATCCACATGCAGGCGTACGGGGATATTTACTCCTTTCTGGCCAAGCTGGACAGCCCTTCTTCCATTGCGTTCGACCCGGACAAAACCAATACCAGCCTGTACCGCTCCATTCCTGCCTCTGTCCGCAAGATCAGCTCGGAGGGCCTGGTTACTCCGCTGAAGGCGATCAAAAATGAAGTGGAAATCCGCAATATCCGGGACTCCTATACCAAAGACTCCGTTGCCTTGGTGAAGCTGTTCAAGTGGTTGAAGGAGACCGTAGCCCACGAATCGGTTACGGAAATCGACGCGGATGTGAAGGGACTGGAGTTCCGCCGGGAGCAGCCGCTGTTTGTCGACCTGAGCTTCGATACCATCTCCGCCTACGGCGAACATGCGGCCATGATGCACTACAAGGCATTGCCGGACAGCCAATATACACTGGCCGCTCAAGGGCTGTACCTGCTGGATTCCGGCTCCCACTTCCTGAACGGAACCACGGACATCACCCGGACGCTGGCTCTCGGCCATCTGACCGAGGAGCAGAAGAAGGATTTCACCCTGGTGCTGAAATCGGTGATTGCCTTATCCACCGCCAAGTTCCTGTACGGCTCCACCGGCTCCCATCTGGATGTGCTGGCCCGAAGACCCATGTGGGATAACGGCTTGGATTACAAGTGCGGCACCGGACATGGCCTGGGCTACTTCTCCAATGTCCATGAGGAGCCCCACCGGTTCAGCCACAAGTGGGTCAACGTCCGGCTGGAGCCCGGCATGACCATTACCGTGGAGCCCGGGGTATACAAGGAAGGCCGGCATGGCATCCGCACGGAGAATACGCTGCTGGTTGTAGAGGGCGAAGCAACCGAATGCGGGGTCTTCCTCCGGTTTGAAACGCTCAGCTTCCTGCCGGTTGACCGGAGTGCTATCGTTCCCGCCCTGCTCTCCCCTTCCGAATTGGAATGGATCAATGATTATCATCAGCAGGTCTATGACAAGCTGTCTTGCCATCTTGACGAAGCGCACAGGGAATGGCTGAAGCAGGAAACAGCCCCGCTGTAGCCCCTGTACGCTCCGGCATCCGATTGAAGTGTCCCAAGATAATGAAACAGACCGCCCGGTCTTTCGGGCGGTCTGTTTCTGTTATCGGTCCTGCCTGAACAAACGGACATCAGCGCTCCATATTGCGGAAAACGGGGTGTTTTGAATTCTAACGGATTCCTAAGTTCTTATTTGACCACCTTGCTCGAATAATTAACGCCCTCCCCCAACGGCATTATATTGATTCAAGCTTAGCGCATAACAACAATAATACTATGCAAATCAATAATAATTTATTGACATTCAATAAACAGCAACTTATGATTTATGTATCAATCCTGAAGTGGGGTGCTTTTGGTGAAAGGAGCTTCAACCATTTTCTTGAAGGCAGCGGTTATTCTGATGGGCGTTCCCGTTCTTGCTTTGTGCATATTCTTAGTGCCCGGGATTGCGAATTATGCAGCAGAATTGTATCCGGACTGGCCATATATCCAATATTTTTTTTTCGCTCAATTGTATGCAACGGCGGTCCCTTTTTACATCGCTCTGTATCAGGCCTTCAAGCTGTTAAGCTATATTGACAAGAATAAAGCATTTTCCGAATTATCTGTCCAGGCTCTAAAGAATATCAAAAACTGTGCATTTGCCATCAGCGGCTTGTATGTGGCAGGCCTGCCGCTCTTCTATCTCCTGGCCGAGGCAGATGACGCTCCGGGTGTCATACTGGCGGGAATGGGCATGATCTTTGCCTCCATGGTGGTGGCCGTGTTTGCTGCCGTGCTTCAGAAGCTTCTGAAAAATGCCATCGATATCAAATCAGAAAATGATTTAACGGTATGAGGTGATAACATGGCCATTATAATCAATCTTGATGTGATGCTGGCGAAAAGGAAAATGAGCCTGACCGAGCTTTCCGAGCGGGTTGGGATCACTATGGCTAACCTGTCTATATTGAAAACCGGCAAGGCAAAGGCGGTCCGGTTATCGACCCTGGAGGCTATATGTCAAACGCTGGAATGCCAACCGGGCGATATTCTGGAATACCGAAATGATATCAACTAAAGCAGGTGAATTTATGTATGATATCGTCATTGTAGGCTCAGGCCCTGCAGGGGCTAATCTTGCACGGTTAATCGGGGAACAATACAAGGTTTTATTGATCGATAAACGGGAGCTGGAGCATGAGAATCCCCACAATCCCGCTAATAAATGCTGTGGAGGATTGCTGGCGCCCGACGCCCAGAAAATGATTGCCAGGCTGGGTTTAGGGATCCCCAAGGATGTTTTGGTTGATCCGCAGCTTTTTGCTGTGAGAACCATTGATTTAACCAATCATCTGGAACGGCTGTACCAAAGATTCTATTTCAATATGGACCGGGGCAAGTTTGACCGGTGGCTGGTTTCCCTTCTTCCGGCTGGTGTTGATAAGAGGTTTAGCTCTGTTTATAAAGGCTTTGCTGAAATACCGGGAGGATATGAAGTCAGATATATGCATCAAAGACAGGAGATATCTGCAAAAACAAAAGTTATCGTAGGCGCGGATGGCGCCTTTTCGAGGCTAAGAGAGTCTATTAGCAAGGGTATAGCCATGCCTGAAAAGTACATTTCCATTCAGGAGCATTTTGCATGCTCCGCTCCTCTGTCTTATTTCACCGCTATTTTCGATGAAGAAATCAGTGATTTCTACTCTTGGATCATACCCAAGGAAGATCATCTGGTATTGGGATCGGCCCTTAGACCCAAGGATAATACCAGGGAAAAGTATGATTTGTTGAAAACAAAATTAACACAGCTGGGCTTTCATTTCGGGAACAAAATAAAAGTGGAGGGCGCCTATATCTATCGGCCGAAGAAAGCATCCCAGCTTTGTGCGGGAAGGGACGGCATCGCCTTGGTTGGGGAAGCTGCCGGTGCCATCAGCCCCAGCTCTGCAGAAGGAATCAGTTACGCACTAAAAAGCTCCTTGTACTTGGCCGAGAGTCTTGAAGAGGGAATAGACGGGTTCTTGGCCCGGTATAAACAGAGGATGAAGAATATCCGGTTCAATTTGCTCATGAAGAATTTAAAATCCCCGGTGATGTATCACCCCTTTCTAAGACAATTAGCGATGAAATCAGGCTTAGAGAAAAACTCCTATCGGAGTATTTCGAGGATGAGCGACCGCGTTTAAGCGGAAGTTTTTATCGCCAAGCAGAATGTTTACCTTACGCGCTTTCGCGCTTTAAAGCACTTAAACATTCTGATGTGGTAACGAAAACTGGGAGGAGCGTTAACCGCTCCCCCCGCACTCCGTACAGGAGTCCGTAAGCTGCGCCACATTGGAGAGGAAGACCGGAGGGCAGAGCTTAATCCTCCAGCACAATCTCAATGGTGCTGCTTTGCCCCTTATAAACCTGCGACTCAACTGTTGTTGCCTTCCCGTTGACGGTTACAGTGATGTCATAATCCCCATAAAAGCCGCGGGTGCTGTATGTCCCATCGCTCTCGGTTACGCCGCTTTCGTCTGTCCACCACTTGTTGTATACCAGATCCAGATA
The DNA here is from genome assembly GCA_029256185.1 of Paenibacillaceae bacterium. Lineage (GTDB taxonomy): Bacteria > Bacillota > Bacilli > Paenibacillales > NBRC-103111 > Paenibacillus_AR. The sequence goes on along the minus strand of JAQSYI010000013.1, from coordinate 23,685 downwards.
CTGCTCTCCGGATGCTTTGAGCGTCCAGTCGGCGTTCAGAATAGGAGCATTTTTCAGCCAATGCATGCCGCTGTAGAAGCCCCACATGTAAAACCCGTTCATATTCTCCATGCTGAATGACATGATCATCATATCCCGGGTAAAGCTGGATTCATACTCCCGGTCCTTGCTGATTTCAGCTCCCATATCGAATTCGGTGATTTTCATTTCTTTTCCATATGCTGCGACCTCCATGAGATCGGCATACACATCTTCCATATCCGTGTAGTTGTCTCCAATATGACCCTGAATACCTATACCGTCAAAGTCAACCTGGTTATCCACCATTGAATTCAGCACCGTTTTGAAAGTGGCCACCCTGGGCGGATTCAACCCGATAATCCCCGTCTCGTTAATATACAGCTTGGCTTGGGGCGCATATTCCCTTGCCCATTGGAACCAATCCTTAATAATAATGTTGCCGTATGCTTCGCGCATGGCCCTGTTGGACAGTGTTTCGTTAAGTACATCCCATTCACTAATCACATTGGGTGACGATTGAAGAATGCTCTGGAAATGTCCTCTAATCCTGGCCTCCAATCCAGCTCGGTCGTCTTGCGCCAGCATCTCCGCCAAATCCTGGGGTATGGATGAATTGGGTGTCCAACCGTTGGGGAAGCTTCTGTCCCATATTAGCGTATGGCCCCTTAAGCTCTTAAGTCCTAATGATGCGGCTGCGTCCACAAGGTCTGCGGCTTGCTGTGGATTATTCTCATACGCCACCCATTTATGCTCCCCCTCCAGAACAGCCGAGTTAAACAGGGAGGCTACTGCAGCCTTTGACCGTACTCCCCTCAGATCGTTGGCCAGCAGGTTAGCGTTAATCGCTGATCCCCATTTGAACTCATGCTCAGCCATATTCACGTCTACCTGAGCGCCCTCAACCGGGTTCCCGTTTTGATCATAAACAGCGATATGGATATCACCCTTTCTGATCTGCTCAATTCTGTCCCATGCATCTATTCGCCATGCTTCATTCTTGTTGAATACGCCTCTTCCATCCGTTGTTTTCATAATAGAGGAGGAGGGCAGCTTGTCAAACGTAACCTGATTCTCATAATTAATCAGCTCATAACCGCCGAATTGTACGGTTTGCAGGTGATACCCCAAGCGAATGCATAAGCGCGGATACCCAGCCTTGGCTACAAACGGCAGATATACCTTGAGCCACCCTTGCCCGGCAAGAGTTGCTACATTTTCTGCAAGCGCTTTCGAATTCGGCGGTTGATCCATCTCTACGATAGTCTGCACCAAGCCGGTGCCGTCTTCCCTGGAGGTATCCAATGTTCTCATATAAAACACCAGCAGCATATTGTCTCCGGCTGTATAATCAATGTCCTCTGCCATGTTGTCCAATACAAGCTGATAGTCCCATGGATTTTCCGGAACGGAAATGACCTCGGCTTGCCAAGCGGTAGTAAAGGGCATTCCTGTTACCGGGACGATATCCAGTTGGCCGTACTGCGGGCCTGTAACACTGGCATTAATCAAGTCGTTCTGGTTCTTGACAACCCTTCCCGGCGGAAGCTCATTAAACATGGTCTCGGGGTCCTTTACTTCCGTCTCGGGATCATCATTAAACTCTCTGTCATAAAAGATTAAATCCTCATAACCCTTTCCCGTGTCCGCAACAACGGGGATCGGCCTTCTGCCCTCTTTTGTAACCCTTGTCTCAAAGGGAAGCAGTCCTCCGGTTTGGGTGACTGTAATGTCATCGATGAACAAGGTGGAGGCGATACTTGTACCGGCACTGCCTCTCTGGTCAATGCCAAGCTGAGTGACCGTCCCATTCGCATGCTCATATGCCATCTCAAGCTTGGTCCAGGTATTCGGCGGCACATCAGCTATAGCGTAAGCTGCCGGCGAAGTTGCATATGCTGTGCCTGCAGCCCCATAAGCGCCTATTGATACGCCGGGAGCAGCCTCGTCCTTGGAGTAAACCCAGGCTGTAACCGTAAATTTATTGCCCAGCTCCGACTCCAGGAAAATATTCTCCAGCTTAACCCTGTTATACAAAGCGGTGCGGTTTCCCATTCTGAGGCTCTTGCCCTCACCGGTTGTGTGATCGGCCTCAGTGGACAAGGATACATGCTCAGCCCTGTATGCACCGCCCATAACAAAATCCTGATTAACCTCAAACGTTTCGCGGTCATCAAATATCAGTTGTCTTGCGATGCTGCTGCTGGCAGATACAACACCGCCAAAAGAAGAAGAAAACGGAATAACACTTAAAATAACCGCTAAAACAAATGCTGTAAGCCTTCTCATTAATTCACGCTCCTTTTTGCCTTCCTATACGGATCAACCGATTGCGCCAGAAGCAATCCCATGACAATAAGCGTAGCCGGCCTATGCAGGGGACAGCATCTGGACGCTTCGGAATGAATCTTCAACCTGCCAATTATTTCTTGCCGTTCTTGTTATACCATTCGGTCGCTTCCTTGATAATCTTATCCCCGCCCTGCTTCTTCCACATGGTCACAAACTCATCGAAGGATTCCAACGGCTTGTCGCCGACGATGATCTTGGCAACAGCTTCCTGGAACAGAGAGCCGCTCCATTTCAACTCACTCTGAGACATCAGGGATTGGGGTATGGGCATCGGAGCGAAGGGGTTGGGAATACCTTCCTTCCGTGCAACCTCTACGGCCTGCATTGTGCGGGCATAGACCGCTTCATCCTGTTTGATCATTTTACTGGTGGAATCCAACACAGCAATGTTGAAGACCGCATTTCTCCACGCTTCCTGGAACTCCTTCTCCTTATCGGCGGAGTGGACCAGGTCATTGCCTTGACGGGTCAGCGCTTGCCCTTCAGCGCCGTAGGCAGCATAGGCATTGCCCTCCTCTGTAGCCAGCCAATCAAAGAATCGGATTACAGCTTCCGCGTTCTTGCTTTGCTTAAACAGGATGAAGGTTTTTCCAACCGGCTGCTCGACCCGGCCGACAGGTCCGGTGTACCCGGCGCCCAGAGGTGTTGGGATAGCCATAAATTCGGCGTCGGGATTATCCTTCAGTGAGCTTCTCATATCCCTGTACCAGGTGCCGCCGGTTGTCTGATTATGATCGAACATGCCAACCCGGTCAGACAGAATCTTTTGCTTCCAGACGGTGGAGTTGTTCGTCATGAACTCGGAATCAATCAGCTTCTCTGCATACAGCGTCCTGATGAACTCCAGGCCCTTCAGGATATTCGGATGAGTGAAGCTGGGAATCACCTCGCCGTTATATACCGAGAATGAATCCGGATTGACTCCCCACATGCCGAATATATTCTCCAGCCAGGTGAATTTCTCGCGGGAGGTCAACGGAATCTCATCTTGCTTCCCGTTGCCGTTGGGGTCCCTTTCCTTAAAGGCCTTCAGAACGGCAAGCAGTTCCTCTGATGTTTTGGGCGCCTGCAAATTTAGCTTATTCATCCAGTCCTTCCGTACATACAGAACCCGTTCCGCCGGAGCGTTGAAGCCGGCAGGAGAGGGAATACCCATGATTTTTCCGCCGATTGTTACAGCGTCCCAGGCGGACTGCGGAATATTCTTCTTCAGATTAGGGCCGTATTTGTCCAGAAGCTCATTTAACTCCATGGCCAGATTATTCTGGATGGGTTCCGCGTCGGCAATGCCCCAGGTCTGATACACATCCGGAATATCCCCGGAGGCGAATTTGATTCGCAGCTGGTCGGCATATTGGCCATGGGGAATAAACACCAGATCAATCTCGTTATTCGTCTTTTCCCCCATATATTTAATGGCGGGAATTTGCATGGAGGGACTGGCGGGATATTGGTTGTTGAAATCGGATACAAATATTCTGAACTTCCCCTTCTCAGCAGCAGCGGACGGGCTGGGCGCAGCAGCAGATGGCTGGACAGAGGCTGTCCCGGCTGCCGGCTCCTTAGAGGAGCATGCAGTCAAGCCTGTTACGGCCAAACTGGCAACGCTTAACGTAATTACATATGGACTCCATTTTTTTCTCACTTGTAGATGACCTCCCGTTTTATATTGCTTGTATATGAAAGGCGGCAACCGCCTTCACACCATATCAGCAGTGCTCTATTCCTTCAATGAACCGATCAGTGCGCCCTTAATAAAGTGCTTCTGGATAAACGGATAGATCAGCACAATCGGAACGGTAGCCACAATGATCGTTGCCATCTGCAGCCCTTGGGGCGACAGATCCATCATTACGTCCTCTGCGCTGCCGGAGAGATCCGCCGTGGAAGCCTGCGCAACAATCGAGTACAGGTAGAGCTGCAGCGGGCGAAGGGCGGCGTTGGATATGTACAGCATGGCCGAATAATAGCTGTTCCAATGTCCTACAGCATAGAATAGCAGCAATGTAACCAGAATGGGAAGGGACAGAGGAAGGGCAATCCGGAATAAAATCCGGTATTCGTTCATGCCGTCCACACGCGCAGCCTCGAACAATTCCTCCGGAAGAGAGCGGAAGAAGGTTAGACATAGAATCATGTTGAAGGCGCTTAACGCGCTGGGAACGATGAGGGCCCAAACCGTATTCAGCAAGCCCAATGCTTTGACGACCAGGAAGGAGGGAATAAGCGGTGCGCTGAAGATCATGGTGAATATGATGAACAGCATCACGGCACGGCGACCCTTCAAATTCGTCTTGGCGAGCGGATATGCGGTAATAACCGTCATCAGTATGTTAACGATAGTGCCTACAATAACCAAAAACACGGAAACGTTGAATGCCCGCCAGAAGGTTTTGTTTCTGAAAACCACCATGTAATTTTCCAGCGTCCATTCCACCGGCCAGATGCCAACCAGGGAATGAGTCAGAGCATTTTTGGAGCTTAACGAGCCGGCCACAACATGCAGAATCGGAATCAGCATAACGACGCACATGATGAGAAGAAAAAGAATGTTGGTAATCTCAAAGGCTTTTTCCGCCGGCGATTTTCTGATTTTCATTGTATCTCCCCCTAGAACAGCCCTTCGCCAGTTGTGAGCTTGCTTGCCTTATTGGACACAAGCAGCAGCACAAACCCGACTACCGACTTGAATAATCCCACTGCCGTAGTAAAGCTGTATTGCCCGCCGACTACACCCGCCCGATACGTATACGTATCAAAGACATCGGCATTCTCAGATGTTAACGGATTAAGAAACGGATAAATTTGCTCGAAGCCCAAATCCATCACATGCCCCAGCTTCAACAGCAGCAGCACCGTAATCGCCGGCAATAGCCCTGGCAGAGTGATATGCAGGAATTGCTTCCAGCGGCCCGCTCCATCAATAGTCGCCGCTTCATACAGGCTGGGGCTGATGCCCGCCAGAGCAGCCAGGAAGATAATCGTTCCCCAGCCAACCTCTTTCCACATCCCGGAGGAAACAATGATCGTTCTCACATAATTTGCATTCTGCAGGAATTCAATGGGCTCATTCCCGGTTAAGCTGACATATGCCGTATTCACCAGCCCTGTTTGTACCGATAGAAGCATATACACCAAGCCGGCCACAATCGTCCAGGACAGAAAGTGAGGCAAATACACAATGGTCTGGATAATCCGCTTCAGCTTCATCATCCGCAACTCATTCATCAGAATCGCTAAAATGATGGGCGCGGGAAAAGAAAAGACGATCTGGTAAAAGCCAATGAGGAGTGTATTCTGCAGCAGCTTGAGAAATTTCGGGAAGGTAAAGAGCTGATGAAACCATTGCAGCCCTACCCAATCGCTGGCGATAATCCCCCTGAAAATATTGTAATCCTTAAATGCGATTATCGACCCGGCCAGCGGTATATAGCGGAAAATCAAAAAGTACAGCACTGCCGGAATTAGCATGAGGTAAAAAGGATGATTCCTGGCAAAATAACTCCGCCTTCTGTTTACCGTCACGTATTCCCCGGTCAGCTGCCGGGAAGCTTGTATTTCTGCCATCCTGTTGTCTCCTTCCGTCTGTTTTCTAATCTTATTGTAAAAAAAACAGCCGTCCGGAACAATATGAGAATCCTATGATATGTTGTAGGAATATTACTTAGTTCGGTCTATTCATGGGGGTGATGCTCTTCAAAGACTACTGCCTGCAATTGCTTGCGCATGTTCAGCGGCGTTGTACCCGTATGCTCGCGGAACATTCGGGCAAAATAATTCGCGTTGCAAAAGCCAACCCGCTCGGATAGCTCGGCCATGGGCAGATCCGTATCCCGAAGCAGCCGCTTGGCTTCCCGGAGCCGGACCTCCAGCACAAACTGCTGAACCGTCCGGTTCATCCCCCGCTTGAAGAGCCGACTGAAATGGAATAGACTGAGCCTCACAGACTGAGCCACCTCCTGCAGCAGCAGCTTGCTGCCGTAGTTCTGCTCGATGAACGCTATGGCAGGCTTTAACCGCTCGTAATCCCGGGTGAGCCTCAATAGATCAGAAGCGTCCGCCAGCCTGCCCATCTGCTTCCGGACCAGCTGGAACAGGTGGAACTTGATAGCCGTCCGGTATCCCAGCTCACAGGCCTCATATTCCCGGCGAATTGCCATTAACAGGTCGCAATACTTGTTCCATTCCCCGCTCCCGGCCCGGGCCAGGACAGGATCGGCTTCGGATCGGATCAAGAGCTGGTACATGTGCTGCAGCTCCACCTCCTCCAATAGTGGCTGGATGAGATGCACATCCCAGACCACGCCCATGAGCTCCGTCCCCGCCTCGACGGCCTCAACCCCATGCAGCACATTGGAATTGACAAAAAAAATATCCCCTGCTTCCCCCTCCAACAGCTTTCCGTTCAACTGCACCCTTGCCTTGCCTGCAAGAATCATGAGCACCTCCAGATGCTCATGCCAATGGGGGTTCACCAGATCTTCCTTCTGTTTTTGCACGGTAACCCGCAGCGGAAAAGAGCTTCCCTCAAAAGGTTCATTTTTTTTATGCGTCATTGGCTTAGCCTCCCCTGGGCGCGTTTGAAAATTCCTGGGCACGCCCTAGCAAGATTATATCATTTTTGGGCAATCGGAAGTATAGAATCCGTTGCTGCTTCATCCCATAATGAAGCAGTAAACAGCATGCATGAGGAGGAAATGAACATGGTATTGGGAATGGAAAGATTGCCGAACCGCTTAGGGGAAGGAGCGATATTCGCCTTTTCGGGAATGGATGGGCCAACGGATACGGCCTCCCGGTTCGTGGCCACATGGGGAGAACGGCTTCCTGATTTGCTGTTTCATACTCCGCTAAGACGGAAGCTGTCCGTCAATCTGCCCGCCGATTTCATAGTATCCTATGTGACAGGGGACGCTTGCTCCTGGAGCGGCGCAGCGGGAGCATTGACCCTGGCTTACTCCCACTGGCACACGCTGGCGGGCTTAAGCTGCATGGGCGTAAAGCTTGCGCTTGGCTTTGCTGAGGAAGCGGCTGGAGACATGGCAGGGAGCAGCGCTATGGAGGAGCATCCCGGCATGATGCTCACCTGGGATGCGAAGACCGGAGACTGGGTAGTGCTGGCCCACCGGGAGAACAGATTCGCCGTATCCTTCGGACGTAGCCGCGAGGAAGCGGTTGACCGGGCACAAGCGGGACTATCCATAGCCATGGAAGAGGTTGTGTCTGAGCGGGTGGGCCTCTGTCTTGGCCTGCCCCTGCTGGCTGAACCATCCTTGGACCGTCTGCTGCAGAAATGCGTATCCGTTATGAAGGTGAACACACTAGCCGCCGAGGCCGGGCTGAAGCAGCATTGGTCCACCCCGGACCGGGTGCCCCACCGGGACATGTGGCTCTGGGACACGGTGTTTCATTCGCTGGCCATGAATGAGTTGGACCCTGAGTTATCCTGCGAGTGCCTCTTCACCATGCTGGAGGCCCAACTGGAGGACGGCATGATTCCCCACCAGATTTCCGTAAGAGGCTGGAAAAGCAACATTACCCAGCCGCCTATTCTGGCCTGGGGTATCTGGGAAAACTTCCGCCGGTTGAACAAGGAGGAGATGCTGACGCGTGCTCTCCCCTATCTGGAGAGATATCTGGAGTGGAACCTGCAGAACCGGGATGTGAACGGCAACGGACTGTTGGAATGGAGTATTGCTGGCGATGTTATGTGCCGGTCCGGCGAGTCGGGCATGGATAATTCCTCCCGCTTTGATAAAGCCGTCAAGATGGATGCAGTAGATTTCAATGTGTTCATGGCGCTGGATATGCAGTATCTCTCTCTGATTTGTCAGCAGCTGAGGCAGGAGGAGAAGGCGGCGGCTTGGGCGCAGCGTGGGGAGGAGCTTTCGCAATTCATTCAGACCCTTCTATGGAGCGAGAAGGACCAGTTCTACTACGATCTGGAGCACGACGGCGCTCTGTCCCCCGTCAAGTCCGTCAGCGGATTTTTGCCCTTGCTGCTGGATAAGCTGCCCAAACGGCATACGGAGGGGTTAGTGAGCATGCTGCAGGATCCCCGCCACTTTCTGACCGCCTGCCCGGTGCCCAGCATCGCTGTCTCCGAGCCGGAATGGGGCACCGATATGTGGAGGGGGCCAACGTGGATCAACATGAATTTCTTCATCATCCTGGGACTCCGTAAACAGGGCAGGCAGGAGGAAGCGGCCTGGCTCAAGAAAAAAACCATCGATTTAGTCAACAAGTATTATGTGAAGTACGGCGTTGTGTTCGAATATTACGATTCTACAGACCGTGTAGACCCGGTGGACTGCGACCGCAAGGGCCCGCGCCGCAAGCCATATGATATCCGTGCAAAGATTGACAGCATCCGCGATTATCACTGGACAGCCGCTTTAACCGCCATCCTTCTGCTCGAGGAAGCACAGTAGAGTAAAGGGCCTCATGTCCCGCAGGACTGCTGAGGCCCTTGTCCTTATGCATCCATTTCTTATTGCTCAATTCTCTTCTTAAACTCCAACGGACTCAGACCATAATGCTCCTTGAAAATCCGCGAAAAATAAATTTGTTCGCTGTATCCCAGCCTATCCGCAATTTCGTACAGCTTGAGCTCCGTGTTCAGCAGCATTTCCCTGGCCTTTTTCATCCGATATTCCACCAGATAGTTCCAGACCGTCGTGCCTGTCTCCTGCTTGAACAGATTGGACAAGTAGTTCTTGCTAAACCCGATATGATCTGCCACCTGCTGCAAGCTTATATCCTTGGCCGCGTAGTTTTCTTCAAGGAAAGCCTGAACCCGCTCAATGGCTTTGCGCGTCTGGTTATCCCGGGACCCGTTCATAATCCTGAATAAATAGCGCGCCCCTTCCTCCAGCCTTCTGACGCAGCAGATGCGGAAGTAAAACCTCACCTTGTCCATGGGAGTCACCCTGTCACCCAGCCCCAAATCCTTGCCTTCCTCCAGATGGAAGGTGATTTTCTCATGCTTCAGCTCCTCCACAACCAGGAACAGCCACTCCATGGCCAGGGGATTGAGCAGCTCATAACGCCGCTCCACCCATTTTTCCAGCATATCCAGGGTATCTACAATCAATAACGGCATGGTTTCATGCCGGTTGTAGCGGATATGCTCCACCCACCGCGCCATCATGTCCCGATGTATGGTCAGATGCTTCAGCAGCAGCATATTGGCGGCATGATTCCGGGTTTCCCGAATTCGCTGAAACGCCTTATCCAGCACCCGGTACAAATTCTCCTGGCTAACCGGCTTAAGCAGATAATCCACTGCTCCCAGCTCCAGGCCCGATTTGGCATAGCTGAAATCATCATAACTGGAAATAATGATGCAAGACATCCACGGATAATGACTGTTTATATATTCGATCAGCTCCAGTCCATCCATCAAGGGCATTCTGATGTCGGTAATGCAGATGTCCGCATAATGCCCCTCCAGCCAGTCCAAGGCCAATCTTCCGTTGGCCGCCGTTCCCGACACCATCACCTCCCCCGGGTAATCCTCGGTCATCTTGGCCAGCCCGGTACGGATGATGGGTGAATTATCCACAATCAAGATTCGGTTCATTAGCAGCTTCTCCCTTCCTTGCGGGCCGGTCAGGCAAGGTGACTGTGACTTCGGCCCCGTTTCCATCCGCCCGATTGCAGATGGTAATCCCTGCCTGCTCATCCTTGTAATACACCCGCAGACGATAATGCACATTAAGCAGACCGATGTTGGAGAGCTGGCGGTAATGAGCATCCACATTGCTGTCTTGCAGCTTGCTGTTCATTCTTGTCAGCGTTTCCTGATCGAAGCCCGGGCCCGTATCGCTAATCCGGATACTCAGACAGCCCTCGGATAACCGGACCGTCTCTATCCTGACAAACAGAGGCTGGCCCGTCTGCTCCAGGCCATATCGAATGCTGTTTTCCACGATGGGCTGGATCACCGCCTTCAGACAAAGCGTCTCATTCGTCCCTGCCTCCTGAATAATTTCATAGGTCAGATCTTCGCCATACTGGGTTTGCATAATATGCATATAATTCGCCACATACTGGATTTCCTGCTGCACAGGCACCGACGTATTCTGGTAATTGGACACATAGCGCAGCAGCTCGGAGAGCGCCAGCGTCATGCGCACAATCTCCTCCTGATTGGCAACATAAGCCATACTCTTGATGGATTCCAGCGCGTTGTACAGGAAGTGGGAGTTGATCTGGGACTGGAGCGCCGACAGAACCGCCTGCTGCTGGGCGTAACGGGTCTTCCCCAGCTCCTCCAGGGAGTCTTCCAGGTTAGCCAGCATCTTGTTGTACACCCGGCCCAGATCCGCCACCTCGTCTCTGCCGTCCACATCCGCGCGCACTCCCATGTTGCTCAGGCTGGTCTCCAGCATCACCCGCCTAAGCTGGCGCAGCTTCCTCGTGCTGGAGGAGGAGACCAGAATCACCAGCAGCAAGGCAAGGAACAGCCCGGCCAGAGAAATTCCGATGGTCACGTTCTTGACGCGGAACACACTCCGGGCCGCATCGCGGTAGGGGACGGTGGAGATGATTTTCCATTCCGTCTTGTCGATGTTGCGATAGGTAATCATCTGTTCGCTCTCGGACGAGTAGAAGAAACCATCCGGGTTGCTCCGGATACCGCTTTCAATAAGCGCCGGAACCGGGGTCAGGAATTGTGCCGGATTGCTGTGGGCGATAATCATGCCCGCTTTATCCACAATCATGCCGCTGCCCCTGTCCTCTGTCTTCAGCTCAGAGAGAATCGATTGGATCGGCTCCAAGGCAATATCCATCTTGATCCAACCCTTCTTCTGGAAGGAGAACGAATACGGCTTGAACAAGGTGAGCACCGAAACCTCTCTTCTCTCATTGTTAAGCTCCACGTAATGGCCGCTTCGAGTCATGAGCATGTTCAGGCCTGGGGAGCTCTGCTCCTCCGTTATCCATGCTTCATTCTTCATGGAATAGTCATATCGCAAGGCAGGACCGGATCCCGTTGTATAATGATTCTCGAGCCCGTTCCCGTTGAGCAGCGTGATGGACAATACCTCCGGGTGCAGAGTGGCGAAGGGATGGAAATAGTTGTCCTTCAATCTGTTGAAGGAAAGAACCGGGTCAGAGCGTTGCTCCCCTTGAAACCATTGGGTGAAATCTCCGCTTGAAGCCACCTGGACAAAGAATTGCTCATATTCCCTGAAGTATCTCTCCAGATTCAGGTTGGCTTCCTTCAGAATTTGCATGCTGGAGCGCTCCACATCCCCCTTGATGCTGCGGGAGGATTCCAGATAGGAAAAAACGGCGACAGACGCCACAATGAACAGAATAATGGAGAAGAACATAATGGACAGCTTCCACGTAAGCGAATGGCTGAACCGTAAAAAGCGTTCTTTTATGATATTCACCCCCTTCTGCTATACGGATATATCCTTAGTCTAGCATTTCAGAGCTGGCAAAAAAAGAGAGGGAGCGGATTTTTCCCCGCGAATAAAGCTGCTTCCAAGCCCGGGTTGTTCCGCGGCGGCAGATCCGCAATAACAAGCATCAGCCCCCGCTCACACTGCTGCGCGGAGGCGGTACGCTGTTTTGTCCAATAGGGTTAGAATAGGTTGCGGTGTTTAATATGCAGGGGTGTTTAATAAATAGAGGTCTGTATAAAATCATTGAGTCCATGCGCTATTGAAGGAGCAACAAGATTATTCGTTCTTGTATAGATGTAGACAAAATAAATATGCATGAGTCCGGTAATCAACAGATGCGGCCAGTCGTAAGCTATAAATTCAATCAAGCCCATCTGCGCCTTGATCATCTGAAAGGGAATATGCATGACCGAGAACATCACAGCTACGATGAGAATGGCAAGATATTTGTTGCTTACCAGCCGGAGCACCCTGGCTTGAATAAATCCCCGGAAGATAAGCTCCTCTACAAATGCAATAAAAACCAGGAAATAAACTAAATTATAGAAGGCCTCGCTGCCCTTAAGATGGAATCCATTGCTATGATCTATGTAGTTAAATAGTTTTGTAAGGTTAAGGGGCAAACAAGCGATAATTCCGATAACAATCGACGGTATCAACCTCCGGAGGGTTAATCCCATTGTCCAGACGGGTTGTTTACGCAAATACAGGATTAGAAAAACCGGCAGGATCTGAAGAAGCGCTATTGGAAAATACAGCATATTTTTGAAAAGATATTTATTATCAAAATGACGCGACAGATCATTGATATAACTGGTCTTAAACATAAACAGCCCTAATAAATAGATAAAAATCATCAGATATAAAAAATAAGCAATCGCATACCATCCGTCTTTCTTGTCCAGCGCCTTCTCTGTCTGTGGATCGAAGACTATTTTGAACTGTTTTTTAATAACGTCCATGGGATCACCTTTCGTTCAAGTTTTGCACGCCGCGGGAACAACGTGTTGTCTGGTTCATACAATGAACTCTTTTCCGCTAAAAATCAAGATGTTTTCAGTCTGCCCATCATCTACTAGTTCCTTCTGTGATCCTCCTCCTGGCCGTTCCGCTTCTGGCATATTGCGTATGGGATGGCCTGACCTGGAGATGTCCAGCCGCCGTAATGGCCAGGCAGGTGGGATTTATTCCTGAAAATCCAAAGGCCATCCCACTGATGCAGCGCTGCGTTGAGCGTTCATCAGTGGGATGGCCTATTAGGGGACGGCAGCTTTGGCAGCCTTAGCAAGCGGAGCAACACGTTGTATCTCCCAAATCCATATCCCCAAAACTAAACCGCCTTACTTATTCCCGCGATTCTGAAGCAGCGCCACCAAAAATGCCAAAGTCAGTCCCTGCCCCCAGCCCTGAACTCTCTTCCTGGAAATAACCTTGTAATCTTCCGCGGAGTACATTACTGCTGTTCCGGCCGACACATTCCGGACTGAACCGTCTTGATCAATATTGGCTAGAATGCCTTCATAAGCTTTGGCTATGGCGTGTTCGTGCAACGGATGTCCCTTGACCCCCAGCGCGGCGGCAATCCCCGCGGAAGCAGATGTCTCCGGATATGAGGTTTCGTCATCCAATACCGTTCTCCACAGCCCCTCTGGAGACTGTAATCGGACCAACGCGCTTAATTGATCCCCGAGCGCACCGCCAATCTGCATCCACATGGGCATAAACGGATTCAGCAATTTATAGGCCTGTGCCATCGTATACGCAGCCCAAGCATTCGCGCGGCCCCAATAAATTCCTGACAGATGATCTTTTCTTACATTGTCCCAGGCATGATAGAACAAATTCGTCTTTGTATCCTGCAGATACTCCTCATGCCAGTAAAATTGATGAAGAGCATCGTCGATGTATTCCTTGTTGTCCAGCTTAAAGCCCAGGCGCAGCAGAAAATAAGCAGCCATGAACAGCGTATCCGCCCAAGCTTGCTCGGGAAAGTCATTCTTCGAGGATACGGTATGCTGGAATACGCCATCTCCGAACCGGATAGCTTCCTTGCGAAGATATTCGGCCTTCTTCACAGCCAAATCCAGATACTTGGGATCACCTGTGGCTTCGTGCAAAGTGAGCATTGTATGCCCCATCGCGCAGGCATTGACCATTAAGGGAGGCAATCCCAGCTCCAGATATTCATCCACCCAATTGACCAGAAAATCAATACACTCCTGCTTTCCCGTCACCTCCCAGGCTTTGCAAATACCGTAATACGCCACCCCGCACGACCAGTTCCATGTAAAATCCATATTCATCGTCCTGTGGACGATCCGGTCAATAAGTTCCTTCACTTGATTTTCATCGATTTCAAATCTGCGCATATCGGTCATCTCCCAGTTAACGGAATGGATTATTTCGGTTTACCTTAAATACATAATAAGCGTCTGGAGGTTATTTTCCCGAATTCCCTGAACAACCAGTTCGGCAATCCGTAAGCTGCCGCGCTCTTGGAAATGCGTATTGTCCATAACCCCGGACGCATGGTTCATCCATTCTCCGGGACTGCCCCAGAGAAATACAGATTTCGTCCCTTCCGGTCCGATTTCCTCAAACAATTGCCTGCTTTTCTCGGCCAAATCAATCATGGGAATGCCTTCTTCCTTCGCCAGTTGTCTAACGGCTTCCAGATAAGCGCCATGAGTATCCTTCAGCTCCCCCGCCGCATCATAATAGCGCCGATGTACCGAAGTCAAAAGTAAGGGAGTCGCTTTTTTTGTACGCGCCGCTTCTATATACTGTTGTAAACACTCCGGATATGTGGTTGAAGGATCGGTATGCCGATCCTCGTCCCATTTTTGATCGTTATGGCCAAATTGGATAAACAGATAGTCGCCTTCCTTAAGCTCCTCTACAATAGGAGCAAGACGCCCTTCCGATATAAAACTCTTTGAGCTGCGGCCACCCTTGGCATGATTGGCTACCGCTACATCATGCTTAAAGAAATATGGGAGCATCTGACCCCAGCCGGAAAACGGGAAGCCTGCTTCGCTGGAATCTGTTACCGTCGAGTCCCCTGCGAGGAATAACGTGATTTGCTCTTTCGTGGCCACAATTTCCAAAGCGTTGACGCGCGGCCCTGTTCCTCTGAAGCTCAGCTTCAGTTTTCCGCCGCGCACATTCACTGCGAACCGCTCGCGGACGTATTGCCCCTCAACGGTACGGACATTGTGCAATACCAGACGTTCTCCGTTGGTTTTGACTGTTGTGCATGTGGGAGCGCAAGCATCTCCCATGATAATGGTCACCATGTAATTCCCATCCTCTGCATCAGCGAGGAAAGACGCGCCAAACGGAATGCAGAAATCCCCTGTTAACGGAGTCTCCTCTCTCCTGACAGCCGTAACGCACGAGCAGTCGACAAAGCCGTAACCTTTATCGGGATCATAGGCATCGGCAGCACTCACCTTCACATATCCATCCGGCGATGTCCCTTCTGGTCCGAAATCGAAATGCAATGTCATGAGTATCCTCCAAACATTCAAATTGGAACAGGTATACAAAATATCGCCGGGATCAGTTCCCCATGGAAACATATCCCGACGAAGCATCCTTTGTATCATGTATTCCTGTTAAATGCGCCTATTCAATGGACAAATCCTGTACTTTAAGCTTTTGAACCTTTGTTAATTCAATGGTTTTATCATCCGTTGCTTGTATATGAACATTCTTGATGTCCATAACCTCCACGTCCGTGCAAACCAAAGCGGTTTCCGCGCTTAGTGCAATATTCTCGAGACAGATGGTCTTGAGCCGGTGCTCCGGCAATCCACGGATTTCAACAGCGATTTTTGCGCCCTTCCCTGCGATCTCTTTCACATGAATATTGTCGAAAACAGAAGGGGTTTGGGTTTTGGGAACCACGGTGCTGTAGCCGTAAAACATGTTGATTTGCACAGCTTCCTCCCGAACATCATCTATTTCGATATTTTCAAACCAGACATTTTCCACATAACCGCCCCTGCCGCGCATGGACTTCAGCCGGATTCCCCTGTCGCCGCCGCCGATCTTGCAATCATAGGCGTATACATTGCGCACACCTCCTGACATGCCGCTGCCGATGACCAGCCCGCCATGGCCTTCCCTCATCACGCAATTCCGGATGACAATATTTTCACAGGGCTTGTTGACTCTCCAGCCGTCCTCATTCATGCCGGAATTGATGGCAATACAATCATCCCCAGTTTCAAAGTAGCTGTTTTCAATCAACACATTTTTGCAGGAGTCAGGATTCAAACCATCAGTATTGGGGCCACAGCTCACAATGCGGATGTTCTGAATCAGAACATTTTCACAATAAACCGGATGCACCGTCCATTGAGGGCCGTCTTTGATGGATATCCCCTCAATCCAAACATTTTTACAGTTTACAGGCTGAATGAAGGAGGGCCTTAGCGCTGCCTCTTCCGTACCATAGATCCGGTCTTCAACCGGGATGCCCAGGCTTTCGGCGTAACACAGCTTATTGGCTGCCTCCTGCTGGAGCTTCTTCCAATGCCACCATGCTTCCCCGCTGCCAATCAGGGTTCCTTGTCCAGTTACGGCAATATTCTCGCAATCTCTGGCATATATAAGCGGGGAATAGTTGTAGCACTCCATTCCTTCCCATCTCGTGAAAACAACAGGCAAATAATCCGCAAAATTATCGCTGAAGGTAATTACCGCACCTTGTTCAAGAGCCAGACAAATATGACTGCGCAAATGGATCGGTCCTGAAATCCAGTTCCCTTCAGGCACAACGACTGTTCCGCCTCCAAGGCCGGCACAAGCGTCAACAGCCCGTTGAATAATGTCTTTGTCCGCGTTCCCTGCTAATTCAAGCAGTGCGAAGTCTTGAATTGCACATACTCTGTCGGGAAATTGGGGGATAAGAATCTCTTCCATACTAAATGGTGCTCCATAACTGTTCTTGCTCACGATATTTCAAAGGCCACCCTTCGTTAGAATTTGTGATTTTTGACGGCAGGAATCCCTGAATTGTCCGGGTGACTCCCCAGCCATTTTTTTAAAAGTCCTTATGAAGGATGTAGTATTTGTATACCCTACATGTTCTGCTACGTCACCCACCGGAATTTCCGTTTCACTCAACAGTTTTTTGGCATGTTCAACTCTTAGATAGATCAGGAAATCAATAAAGTTTTGACCCATGCTTTCCTTGAACAGGTGGCTTAAATATTTGGAGTTAATCTGGAAACGGTCACTAAGCATCCCAAGAGACAGGTTGGAATCACAAAAATGCTGTGTCACATAGTTTCGGACTTCTTTCATAAGCGCATCATGCCTGCGATTTTTCATAAGCTCTGCAATCTGTTCGAAGAGCTGCTCCAGAACCAGGCGGAAATCCGCCTCAAGCTGCTCCAATGTATCGGATTGGTCAATGGCAAGAAGCATATCCGGCTTGACATTCCTGACCCAATCCTCCGCTGCTTCAGGCCATGCCTTTTTCAACTCATACTCCAGATGAAAAAGAAAATAATGCAACTGCCGCTCTACATCATCCTTACGCAGACCTTGAGCGCCCATCTCGGCGAACAGGCGTGCCAGACCGGTTTCCCATTCGGCTTCCGATGTGCGTAACTGGCGAACGGTCGTTCTGATCATTTCTAAATAGTTGTACCAATCCTCATGGGGATTGCCTTCGACTTCCGCTGCATCGATAACTTGATTGATGCCCAGTGTAACTTTGCGGCTGACGGAAGCAACCGCGTCATCAAAGGATGGCTTGATCTCCAATTCTCTGCGGGCTGTCGAACCGATGCCAATGGTAACGGTAAATTTCAGGTTTTTTTCCACCCAATTCCTGATTTGCTCCGACATCTGCAGAATAGTATGTTTCAGATCACCATCATGCTCCGAGACAAGAAAAATCACCAGTTGGTTTTTGGTTAACCATTCTGTGATGATCTTCTTTCCGCTTAACTCTGCAACTTCAACCGCAACGCTGCTGATGATGAATTTGAATAAGGATTGGTCCTTGGGGCTGTATTGAAGCTCAAACTGAAAATAATGATCAAGTTCTGCCACAGCAACAATATAGTTGCCCGCAGCTAATCCGAAATGCTGCCACTCCTGCTCCCATTCCGCTTGATTATTTTCATATTCTCCCTTAAGCAGCATCTGCAAAAATTGCTGCCTCCGGATGACTTGATGCTCTTGCTGCCTCTCCTGAAAATCCATATTGGTTGTAATCAGCCGTTCAATGGCTTGGTCAATAAAGGCGAATTCATCCTTACTCCCCCGTTGATCCGCCTGTTTAACAGAGGATGAAAAAAGGTTAATCCGGTGCAGGATAGTCTCAATCGGTCTGTAGCTTCTCCTTGTCACATACAAGGTTGAGCTTATCGCCAGAATGATAGACCCCAGACCGAGCATAAGCCAAATCATATTGCCTTGAACCAGATTGTCAAACCATTTGCCGTCCTTGATACTTACTTTATAAGTCCATTGGGTATAATCAGAGGTTAAAACAGCATTAAGGGCATTATTCGTCGCAGCCGATTGGCCCGTAAAGAAAAGCCTGCCCTGCGGGTCAGACAACTGTACATCGGTTAATTCCTTATTAACCATTTGATTAATGAAGGAGTAGAGTGAAGAAAGCTTCACATTAATCATGACGTGCCCGAGGCTTCCGGAATCTTGCGGAATTTTAATAATCAACGAAGTAACAGACGTATAGTCTGCTTCATCATTATATTTAATGCGCGGAGATGACCATCCCCCGGTCAAGGCCTGTTTGATTGAGTTGTTAATGTAACTGCGGTCCGGGAACTGTTCAATAGAACGCAGTGCGTTTTGGTCAAGCACCTTGCCGTCCAAAGCCCTGAACAAGTAGATGGAATCGATTAAGCCGTACCGAAGATCCATCAGATTGCTCAACGCTTTGGAAACATCGAATTCCAAAGCACGATCTGAAGGTTCCTCAAGAAATTGCCGCAATTGCATGTTGGCTACTGCCACTTTTTGTGCATCGTCAGCTATACTTTTTAAGGAATTATCCACCATATTAACGATGAAAGCGGCTGTCATCTCATTGGCTTGAATAGCATTCCTGGCATTGATTCCACTGAATATGGAGAGGAAAATGAAAATAAGCATACTGACTGTAAGAAAAAGAATGGGGAGATAGGAAAGCAGCATTCTCCTGATGTAGTTCAATTTTTGAGCTTTCATACTCCCCATTCCCCCTTCATTACTTCATTTCCTTGTATGCCTCTCTGCGTTCATCAATCACAGCCTGCCCGCCCAGTTTCAAGAATTCCTGGGACAGAGCATCGTAGATTTTGCTGAACTCCTCCGGCTTAGCTAGAATACTTTTTACAATGGCTTCCTGAGATTTATCTACCAGCGTTTTGTTGTATTTGTTCTCCGCTTCAATCGGGCGCTCAAACCGTGGTTCCGTATAACCGTCTGCTAATGCATTCAGAATACTTTGTTTGGCAATATCCTTGTAATCCGGGAATGCAAGAGTAGTAGCTTCTATATTTTTCTCCAGACTGCCGAAGTCCTTGCCGTTGACCACGATTGCAATATCGACATTATTATAAAAGGTTTGCTTGGCTTCATCTGTTGTGATTGCTTTCGGATAGCCATTCTCCAGTGTGTAATGCTGCCCTTCAATACCATTTGTCAGTGTGAAAAGCACGTCCTGTTGAGACATCCAGTCTAAATATTTGATCGCTTCCACTGCACGCTTGCTCGCTTTTGGAATCATAATGTGCATACCCGAGGGACCGTAGATATTTTTAGGATGCTTACCTTCGGAGTTTGTGAAAGGATCCATGGCAACATACGCTGCTCCGGGAACGTTCTTTTTGAGCGTATCGAACAGGTTGCCCGGGCCCATCAAGGTTGGATGTGCGGCAACGGCAGTAAAGGCGCCTACAAGTCCGTTTGCTACATTCTTTTCAAAGGTTTTACCGTCTTTGTCAAGAGCAAAGTCCGAATCAATCAGTCCCTCATG
The DNA here is from genome assembly GCA_029256185.1 of Paenibacillaceae bacterium. Classification (GTDB taxonomy): domain Bacteria; phylum Bacillota; class Bacilli; order Paenibacillales; family NBRC-103111; genus Paenibacillus_AR. The sequence continues at coordinate 3,891 of JAQSYI010000013.1, read as the reverse complement.
GTTCATCTTATTCAGAAACTGAACACCGTTCTTGAAGCCAGGCTTCATCAATTCCAAAACTGGCCTTGTTGTCGATAAGGCATAAAAATCCTCTTCAGATAATTTTTCCACAAAGGAGCTGGCCAATACAATAGGGGTGTTGATTCCGGAGCCGCCCAAGGCACTAAAACCAAAAGGAATAACCTTGCCGCCTGTATTCCCCGGATCTTTTTCCTTAAACGCTTTCATCGCGTTATAAAATTGCTCTGTTGTTGTGGGAACCGGCAAACCTAATTTATCCAGCCAGTCTTTGCGAATATAAGAGGATTGGGTATACTGCAGGGTTCTCTTCGCAGGAATGGAATATTGCTTGCCGGTGAAAAGACCGTAGGAAAGAACCTCTGTTCCAAGGAATTTTTTCAGATTCGGTCCGTATTGATCAATTAAAGAACCAACATCGGTCAGTCCTCCGCTTTTAACATAATTATTGACTGTATTCAAATCATATGCAAATACGATGTCGGGAGCATCTCCGGTAGCCATTAGAACGTTAAGCTTGGCCACCTCCTGATTCCGCGGAACCGGAACAAACTCCAGTTTGATATTGTTGGGATCACCGAAGTTTTTCTGGATCCATTGGGTCCAGAAGTTATTGTCCACCGGCCCCGCACCTGCTGGAGCATTGCCCCGGTCAAATACCTCTACTTTTAGGGTGACAGGATCACCCTTCGGAGCCGGGGTACTGGTTTCAGGACTTGCGGTTGGCTGATCTCCTGTATCCTTGTTATCCGAACAGCCTGCCAGCATACCAGTCAGCAACAGTGCAGAAGCGGTAATGCCGAACCATTTTCCGTGATTCACATTCATGCATAAACTCCCCTTTACTATTCATTTTTCGGTGCAAGTGTATGTTTTTCCTCCAATTGCGAGGCAGAAACCAAATGTTTTTACAGGCTTAGCCTTTCACTGCACCTACCATAACACCGGAGACAAAATACCGCTGAAGCCATGGATACACCAGCAGAATGGGGGCCGTTGCAAACATAATGCTGGCCGCCTTAAGTCCTTCCGGAATCACCTCGGCTTGGTTCGCCCCCTCCTGGGCTGTCAAATCGGTGACCATGCTGTTCATAACCACCTGGTACAATTTGAGTTGTATGGGATACAATTCGGCCTTGGTGATATAAAACAGGGCATCCATGAATCCATTCCATCTGTGTACCGCATAGAACAGGCTCAATGTGGCCAGAACGGGCAGAGAGAGGGGCAAAACGATTCGGATTAGTGTACTGAAATGGGAGCTTCCATCGATATAGGCTGATTCTTCCAGACTAGCCGGAATGGACGTGAAGAATGTCCGCAGAATGATCAGGTTGAATGCGCTGATCATCGTAGGGAATATTAAGGACGACAAATTATTAAGCATTCCCAATTCCCTGACAAGCAAATAATCGGGAATCATTCCGCCGCTGAAGAACATGGTGAAGACAATGAGCATCATAAAGAATGTTTTGCCTTTCAACCGGTCCTTCGTGAGCGGATAAGCTGCGGCAATGCTCATCACCATGCTTATCAGCGTATAGGTGGCCGTCAAAACAATGGTAAGTCCCATGGACCAGAGCATTCGGGAATCCGTAAATACAATTTGATAGGCATTGAAATCCAGATCACGCGGAAAAAACGTCACATTGTTGGACATGATTTCATGCTTGGAGCTTAGCGAAATCGCAATGATGTGAAGAAACGGCAGGAGGCAAACCAGGATTGCCGCGCCAACGATCAGCATAATTGCGATATCCGATAGCCGATAGCTCGACTGCTTTTTAAGTACTTGAGTTGACATATGCTTCCTCCTTACCAAATGCCTTGTTCGCCGAAGCGCTTGGCAATAGTATTAGATGCTATAACAAAGACAAGACCCACCAGTGCTTGAAACAAGCCCATGGCAGTAGCCAATGAAAATTGCGCCGACTGAAGCCCAACTTTGTACACGAAGGTACTAATCACTTCAGAATAGTCCATGACCAGCGTATTGCCCATGACGAACGGACGCTCGAAGCCGATGGTCATAATTTTCCCCAGCTGCATAATCAGCATAACCACAACGGTGGATCGGATCCCCGGAAGCGTAATATGCCATATCTTCTTCAGCCTCCCTGCACCATCCACATCGGCAGCTTCATAAAGCTCTTTGTTAATTCCTGTTAAGGCCGCTAAATAGATAATGGTTCCCCAGCCGGCGCTCTGCCAAATTCCTGTTCCCAAATAAACCATGAGCCATATAACCTTGTTCGTCAAAAAGGGAATCGGATCGAAGCCCAGACTGGTGACCAGGTTGTTGACCAAACCTCCTTTGGTGGCAAACATCTGGTAGACCAGTCCGCCAATGATAATCCAGGAAATGAAGTGAGGCAGATAAAGCAGGGTTTGGGCGAATTTTTTGTACCAGATAACCGTAAGCTCGTTGAGCAGAATCGCAAGCAAGATGGGAGCAGGGAATGAAAACAACAGATCCAAAAAGTTCAGAACCAGAGTATTGCGAACAACCACAATGAATTGACTCATGGAAAACAGCTGCCGGAAGTTTTCAAAACCGATCCATTCGCTGCCGGTTATTCCGCCGAAGATATTGTAATCCTGAAAAGCGATCGCCGCGCCATACATGGGAATGTACTTGAAGACTATAAAATATAAAATGGGGAGGGCAATCAGCAGATAAAGTTGGTAGTCCCGAGCGAACCCGGCTGTACGCCGCCGCTTGATAAGCGCCGGAGCCAAAGCCTTGTTCTGTGAAGAACTTGCGTTCATGTGAGTATCTCCTTCTTCCTGTGTCGTGATACTCACACTATACATAGCCCCTAACGAAATGCCAATCGACTTGTTTCTATGGCTTTGCAGAATTCCAAAAGGGTTGATATGACTGGATTTTTACTGAAAATAAAAAAAACATACCCAATAAAGGTATGCTCTGTTCTCCTAAATTTACTTGTCCTCTTCCAGTTAGCCACACACGTTGCTGCGGTTCTTTCAAGAGTTAGCAGGTTCCATGCAATCCAGGATCTCCGATACTTCATGCTTGGACGAATACGCTTTTCCTGAATCCAGCGACAGCGTCCAGGGAATCACCTTTCGTTCAAGTTTTGCACGCCGCGGGATTAGCGTGTTGTCTGTTTCATACAATGAACCCATTTCCGCTAAAAATTCAAGATGTTCTCAGTCTGCCAGAAGGGCATGTCTGGTTCCGTTCCTTCAGGATATATTGTAAAAGACACTTCCGTTGCCCGTCTGTTTCGGGGAAGCTGTCAAGTCGGTCAGTCCAGGATAGCCGGATCAGGAAATAGCTCGCGGAAAATCAATAAAGCGGTTGCTTCGTGGCCATCCGGTGCGGGATGGCAATGATCTCCCGGCCTTGCAGCGGACAGCCAGGTTCCCTGGCCCTTTACGGCCCCGTTCAGGATCATATGATCCATCCATAGCCGGTGCACGTCCACCAGCTTGACCTGTTCCGCATGCGCAGCCTCCTTCATTGCGGCGGCATACGGATCAAGCGAGGACTCGGCCGATGTTCCGTCATCGTTGTACGATGGGGTCATCAGAACAATACCGGCAGCCGTGCGGCTTCGGATCATTCTGATCAGGGCCCGCAGATCATTCCCGTATTCAGCGGCGGGCGCATACTTGCGGCTGTCTTGCCGGAGGGAATCGTTGATCCCGGCCATCACGGTGATCAGGTCGGGCTCGATGCCGTCCACCACAGCTCCGGTGTAATCGCCTATCCGGCGGATCAGCCGGGCAACCGTGTCCCCTCCCACCCCCGACTTGATCACATGAAGCTTCTGGGAGGTGCTGCCGTTGGAGACGGTTACCGGAAACCCGTACGAATAGATGGGGCTGTTCTCCTCCAGATAGATG
>JAQSYI010000091.1 GCA_029256185.1 Paenibacillaceae bacterium | reverse complement strand
CAAGGAAAATAGTATCGTAACCGATATGTCGCTCGCGCCCGAGGGGCATCTCAAAATCGACTGGGTTCGCCAGCATATGCCGGTACTGAACCGTATCCGTGAGCAGTTCGAAGCGGAGCAGCCGTTCAAGGGCCTTAAGGTATCGATCACGCTTCACCTGGAAGCCAAGACCGCTTACCTGGCCAAGGTGGTACAGGCTGGCGGTGCCGAAGTTACGATTACCGGATCGAACCCGCTGTCCACACAGGATGATGTGTGTGCCGCATTAGTTGAGGACGGCATCACCGTGTTCGCCAAATATAATCCGTCACCTGAAGAATTCAAGGCGCTGAACATTAAGGCGCTGGAGAGCAAGCCGGATCTGATTATCGATGACGGCGGAGATTTCGCCACACTGCTGCATTCCGAGCGTCCTGACCTGATGGAGAATATCCGCGGCGGTGCTGAAGAAACAACTACAGGAATTATCCGGCTGAAGGCGCTGCAGAAGCAAGGCATGCTGAAGTTCCCGATGGTGGCTGTAAATGACGCCTATTGTAAATATTTGTTCGATAACCGCTATGGCACAGGCCAATCGGCATGGGACGGCATTGTTCGCACAACCAACCTGATTGTAGCCGGTAAGACAGTGGTTGTGGTGGGCTACGGCTGGTGCGGTAAAGGTGTAGCGATGCGGGCCAAGGGTCTTGGGGCGAACGTGATTGTTACTGAAGTGGATGCGATTAAGGCCGTAGAAGCCCACATGGACGGATTCCATGTGATGCCAATGCTGGAAGCAGCGAAGCGCGGCGACTTCTTCGTAACCGTAACCGGCAACCGGTATGTTATCCGCGGCGAGCATTATGATGTCATGAAGGATGGTGCGATCCTCTGCAATGCCGGACACTTCGATGTTGAAGTGAACAAGCCGGAGCTGGCTGAACGCTCCACCTCCCAGCGGACGGTGCGGAAGAATATTGAAGAGTATCTGCTGAAGGATGGACGCAAGCTGTACCTGCTGGCTGAAGGACGTCTGGTGAACCTGGGCGCAGCCGATGGCCATCCGGCAGAAATTATGGATACCACCTTTGCGCTGCAGGCCTTATCCCTCAAATATGTGAATGATAATTATAAAGATATCGGCGTCAAGGTGGAGAATGTTCCGTATGAGCTTGATGAGCAGGTTGCGCGTTATAAGCTGGAGAGTCTGGGAATCGCCATTGACAGCCTGACGCAGGCACAGGTGGACTACCTGGACAGCTGGAATCTGAACGACTAAGGAATGGATCTGCAAGAGCCCGGAGCCAATCAACTGGCCCGGGTTTTTATTTTTTACGGAATATTGCAGAGACACTTGACAAACAAGAAAAAATTACCTTGCTTAGGAAAAAGGTTTTTGATTTTTAATGGCGAATCTATTATGCTTAAGTGGTGAAAAGTGGGGCAAAGTGGGGAATCGGTACTTAGGGGTGGGGAAAGATCATGTTTATGGGGGAATACCAGCATAGCATTGACGACAAAGGCCGGATCATTATCCCGGCTAAGTTCCGTGAATTGCTCGGAACCTCCTTCGTGGCGACCCGCGGCCTCGACTCCTGCTTGTTTGTTTATCCCATGGAAGAATGGGGAATCATGGAGCAAAAGCTTAAAAGCCTTTCACTGATGAAATCGGACGCCCGTGCCTTCAGCCGCTTTTTTTTCTCGGGAGCGACCGAATGTGTATGGGACAAGCAAGGCAGAGTGAATCTGCCGGGGAATCTGCGGCAATATGCCAAGCTGGACAAGGACTGTGTTATTCTGGGCGTTTCGAACCGGGTGGAGATCTGGAACAAGGAGCTATGGGAGCAGTACTTCGAACAGTCAGAGGAATCGTTCAACGAGATTGCCGAGAAATTGGTTGATTTCAATTTTGATCTATAAAACATACAATTCGAATTACTGCCTTGGAGGGATGCAGCTTGTTTCACCACATCACGGTGCTTAAGGAAGAAGCGACAGAAGGGCTGCACATCAAGAAGGATGGTATATATGTTGACTGTACGCTCGGAGGAGCCGGGCACAGTTCGCTTATTGCATCCAAGCTTAGCGGCGAGGGCCGGCTGATCTGTCTGGACCAGGATGACTGGGCACTGAACAATGCCAAAGAGAGATTGGCCGAGTACGGAGACAAAGTGGTTACGGTTAAGACTAACTTCCGTGACCTCGAGCAAGTACTAAAGGAACTGCCTTTTGTTCCGCAAAAGGACGGAGTTCCCCAAGTGGACGGGATTCTGTTCGATCTGGGGGTATCTTCTCCGCAGTTTGACGAAGGGGAGCGGGGGTTCAGCTACAATCACGATGCTCCGCTGGATATGCGGATGGACCAGTCGGCACAGCTGACTGCGGCCGATATCGTCAATACCTGGAGTGAACAGGAAATTGCCCGTGTGCTTTTCCAGTATGGAGAAGAGAAGTTCTCACGGCGGATTGCCCGCAAAATTGTGGAGCGCCGGGAAGAGCGTCCGGTGGAGGGCACCGGAGAATTGGCTGAGCTGATTAAAGAGGGCATTCCAGCAGCTGCGCGGAGGACAGGAGGACATCCTGCCAAACGGAGCTTCCAGGGCCTGCGGATTGCTGTCAATGATGAGCTGGGTGCTTTTGAGGATGGACTGCATGCTGCTGTACGCTGCCTTGCACCTGAGGGAAGAGTATCCGTAATTACCTTCCATTCGCTGGAGGACCGGATCTGCAAA
>JAQSYI010000052.1 GCA_029256185.1 Paenibacillaceae bacterium | reverse complement strand
GAGAGAGGAGCCGAAGGGATGCAACAGCTATCAGAATGCTAGCTGTTGGAAGGAGAGAGGAGTCGAAGGGGCGCAACAGCTATCAGAATGCTAGCTGTTAGAGGGAGAGAGGAGCCGAAGGGGTGCAACATAGTAGATGACGGAGATGGCCGCAAATGTTGCCAAATCATTATAGGTGCCTTCGAAGGCGGGGCGATTTTTGGGGAATCCGCATAATTTCCACATAAATGTATGCTATACTGGCGGGGAACCGGAACATGTCCAGTCGAGGAGGACCATTCGTTGAAGAAGCTCTGCACATATATGTATCTCACAGGTGCGCTTGTTTTACTGCCTCACCGTGTTTTCGCCGACGGCGTCCATCCTGCCGCCCCGGCCAAGCTGACCGGCGGGACCTATGTTTTTCTGCTGTTCGCCAGTCTGCTGGCGCTGCTCGCCGTGCTGCTCCTTGTGCGCCGCGGCAAGAAGGCGAACAACCGCTTGCTCCGCGCTGGGATGTGGCTTGCTTTTGCCGGTCTGGTGCTGACGGGGACCGCCAATGCTGCCGGAGTCTGGCAATCCAAGGTTGATCTAAGCATTGACCATATTCATGGCATGGGATTTTCTGCGGACGGGGAGCGGCTGCTGCTCGCGGCCCACGACGGGCTGCGGGTTTATTCAGGCGGATCCTGGTCTGAAGGCAATGGAAACAAGCATGATTATATGGGATTTTCCATGACGGACAGCGGCTTCTACGCAAGCGGCCATCCGGTTCCCGGCTCCGGGTTGAAGGACCCCCTGGGGTTGGTTCACAGCGGGGATGAAGGGAAGTCTCTGCACATGCTGGAATTCTACGGGGAGATCGACTTTCATCTGGTGGCCGCGGGATACGGCAGCCATCGCATCTATGTCTATAATCCTGCTCCCCAGGCGAAGCTGAAGGGAATAGGGCTGTATTATACCGACAATGACGGACAGGAATGGGCGAAGAGCAGGCTGCCGGGAATCGGCGGCGAATTGAGTGCGATAGCTGTTCACCCGGAACAGCGGGATACCCTGGCCATCGGCACCACCACCGGTCTGTATTTGTCCGCGGATGGCGGCAATACGGCTGTGGCGGCGCTCTCGGGAACTCAAATTACTTCCCTGGCCTATGGCCGGGACGGGACGCTCTATGCCGGCACCTATAGCAGCGGCAAGGCGGGGCTGATTCGTATTGCCGGCAACGGCGGCGGAGAGGCCACAGGCGGCGTACAGCCTGCCGGGGTCAAGCTGCCCCTGCTGGAGCGGGATGCTGTGGCATATGTGGCAGTCAATCCCGTGAACACCAAGGAACTGGCCTTCGCCAGCTTCAATCTGCAGCTGTACCGGTCGGTTGACGGCGGTGCGGAGTGGAAGCACATTGGAGAAGCGGGCAAGCTGCAGTAGGAGGCGCCGGGGAGTCTCTATCCGTCAGGCTCCCAGCTACCATTTGGGCAGGCGGACCAGTACCTTGAATACATCGCCGTCAAGCTCAATCCGGAATGTTCCGCCTTGCAGCTCCACGATGCTCCGGGCGATGGCCAGGCCCAGCCCGGAGCCCTCCGTGCTGCGGGACGCGTCTCCGCGCTTGAAGCGCTCCATCAGCTCACCTGCATCGAAGTCGATCTCGTAGGCGGAGATATTCTTCATCGTGAAGCTCACGCTGTCCCCGTCCTCTTCCAGCTCCAGGTAAACCCGTGTGCCCGGCTGGGAATATTTCAGGGCGTTGCCGATGAGATTCTCGAATACCCGCCATGTCTGGCGCCCGTCCAGTCTGGCCATGAGCGGGGCTTCCGCCCCCCTGATCCGGAAGCCCAGGCTGGATTGCGCAATCCTGTCACTGAATTCCGCAATCGCCTGCTCCAGCAGCGCCGTTACATCGATGCGCTCCAACTGGAGCTCCACGGCGCCGCTGGCCATTTTGGAGGCTTCAAACAGGTCATCGATCAAAATCTTCAACCGCTGCGTCTTCTGGGTCAGCACCTCCAGGTATTTCTTCTGTGTCTCCGGAGGCAGTCCTTCGGTCTGAAGCAGATCCACATAATTGACGATAGACGTAAGCGGCGTCTTCAGATCATGGGACACATTGGTGATCAGCTCCGTCTTCAGGCGCTCGCTCTTGACCCGCTCCTCCAAAGCCGCCAGGTACCCCGACTTCATATTATTGATGGACCGGACCAGCCCTGCAAAGGGGCCGCTGCCCCGTTCCTCCAGCGTCAAATTCAGATTGCCGCCCGCCATTTCCCCGGTTCTCCGGAAAATCAGCTGCAGCGTCCCCAAGCCGTGGAGCAGCAGCGGAGGGAACACCAGCACATAAACGAAGAGATATCCTACTACCATGGGCCGCAAGCGGAACGACAGGAGAAAGATGGCGGCCATCACTCCCGCCAAGCCCGTCATACCCGTCAGCACAACGGCAAGAAGCAGCGGTCTGAAACCGGTCAAAGCGTGGCGGACCATGCGGAAATGGACGCGCGCAAGACTCTTCTCCCACTCCCTCCGCAGATCCTCCCGATTGCGCAATAGCGGCAGCAGACCTTTCCCAAGCCGAAGGAGGACGGCAAGGAGCAGACTCTCCACCGTCAAGAGCAGCAAATGGCTGAACCGCGGCGGAATATAGAAGAAGTTGAAGGACGACGGGATGACAAGCAGTAGAGCCCCGCACAGGAGGAGCAGAATCACCCGGGCATCAACGGCCAATTGATCCAGCTTCTCCATTCTCATCCAATCGGGATATTCCGTCTTCCGCAGCTTCCACAGAAGCGGAACTCCAGCTGCCAGTGACGCTGTCCCCAGGATCATTTCCTTAATCAGGCGCTCCCCGATATTGGAATAATAAATGGCGTCCTGGTGCCTGTCCCAGGCGGATAACTCCAGTATGCTCCAGATATCCTGATGCATGAAGATATCTACGGCGCAGAACAGCGTGAAGGAGAGCAGGTAGAAGCCGGCTGCCAGGAGCAGGTATGTGGTTGGTTTATTTTTCCATTTTATATCCAATTCCCCACACCACCTTCAGGTATTTGGGCTCCCCCGGGTTGATTTCAATCTTCTCGCGGATGCGCCTGATATGGACGGAAACCGTATTTTCCGAATTGTAAAACGGCTCCTTCCAAACCTTCTCATGGATTTCCCCGATAGAAAAAATCCGCCCCTTGTTCTCCATCAGCAGTTCAAGAATTTTGTATTCGGTAGCCGTAAGCCTTACTTCTTCCCCGTCCACGCTGACGGTTTTGTTGTTTTTATTCAGAATCAATCCCTTGACCTGCAGTTCGTGGTCGTTATGCTGGTAGTTGCCCAGATTGGTATAGCGGCGCAGCTGGGATTTGACCCGCGCGATCAGCTCCAGCGGATTGAACGGTTTGGTCACATAATCGTCTGCGCCCACATGAAGCCCGAGTATTTTGTCGGGGTCCTCGTTTTTGGCGGACAGCATGATGATGGGGATGTTGCGGGACTCGCGGATTTTATGGGTAGCTTTAATCCCGTCCATCCGGGGCATCATCACGTCCATGATGATCAGATGAATCTCCCGGCGCTCCAGCACCTCCAGCGCCTCCAGGCCGTTGTCTGCGGAGAACACCTCCATGTCCTCATTCTTCAGATAGACTTCCAGCGCCTCGCGGATCGCCTGATCGTCATCGACAACGAGCAAATTGTACTTCGCCATAAGGATCAAATTCCTTTCCGGTGATTCTTCTCTTTATTATAGCCCAAGGGTAATGACGGATGAAGCCGAGTTCCCCCCATCCCTGCCATTGACGAGGAGCTTCTTGGTCTCCTCGAAGCGCTTGACGCTGCCGGAGCTGCCCATTATGACGCTTACATACCTTTTTCCGTCGATGACCGCCGTTCCGGTGAAGCAATAGCCGGCTTCGTCTGTGAAGCCTGTCTTAAGTCCGTCCATTCCCTGTACATGCAAGGAGGAGCGGTATTCCTTGCGCACCATAAGATTCGTATTGTCCAAGACCATGCTTTTGTACTCCATGCGGTACTGGCTCTTGCTGGTATATTGCAGAATCTCAGGATGGTCTGTTATCAGCCTTGCCGCCAGCTTGCCCGTATCCGCGGCAGTCAGCGTCTGCTCCCCCTTGATGGAGGACGGGGCCTTGCCGCCCATATCCCTGCGGGGCAAGCCCGTGGCGTTGATGAAGCGCGACTTGCGGGATAAGCCCAATTCCTTCGCGGCATCATTCATCATGGACGCGAACTTTTCTTCGCTTCCCCCCAACCGCTCTGCCAGCACAATAGCCGCGTCATTGGCGGAATACACTGCTACGGCAGCGAGCAAATCCCGGACAGACACCATGTCACCCGCTTGCAGCGATACTTTGGAGCCCGTTACTCCAGCAGCATAGGGGCTCACCTTTATTTTCTCCCCCCATTGCAGTTCCCCGGTCTTAATGGCATCCAGCACCAGATATTCCGTCATCATCTTGGACATGCTGGCCGGCGGCAGCGGAGTGTCCGGATTCACGGATTGGACTATCCGTCCGTTGGACAGGTCCATCAGCACAACCGCCGCCGCATCGAATTTGTCGGCCGCCGGCGTGGCTTCTCCGCCATGGATACCGTCTGCCGCTCTTGAGGCGGTCTCGATCATCAAGCGGGCATGATGCCGGACCTCCCCAGGCGGCTGCATCCAGAGCAGCACTGCAAGAACGGCGGCCGGCAGCAATAATTTCAGCGCCATATTCCTCATCCTATCTCACCTCATGACCTATGTTACTATTCAATCGTTACGAATTTCTCAACAAGATTCTTAAGAAAATATGACAAAAAGAATATACTCTTCTCTGCCGTTTCAGTTTATATGATAAAATAAATTGCAGGCTCTTAAGCAATGTTTGGTGGAGGGATAAAGCTTGATATCCAATGTGAGAGAATATAATGATGGGCCATACAAGATGCTGGAGTTGACTGAGGGGCAGAGCGGCACCACTGTTTCGTTGTGTCCCGAACGGGGAGGAATTGTGACAAGTTTTGCTCCGGCGGGGGAGGAATTGTTCTATCTGGACAGGGCAACCTTCCTTGATCCGGCGGCCAATATCCGTGGAGGCAATCCCGTCTTGTTTCCGGTCAGCGGTCAATTGCAGGATGGGGGTTACGAGCTGTACGGGCGTTCCTATCGGATGAAAAATCACGGGCTGGCCCGGATTTCGCCATGGATTGCCGAAGAGACGGGAGTTAACGGGGATGGAGAGCCTTATGCCAGACTGCGCCTTACGAGTACAGGGGAGATGCTGGCATCATTTCCCTTTCCTTTCGAACTGGTGTTTACGTACCTGATCCGCCGCGGCAGCCTGGTCATCCTGCAGGAATACCGCAACCTCTCTAACGGCCGGATGCCTGTGTATCCCGGCTTTCATCCTTATTTTGCAACGAAAGGCAAGGAATTGGAATATACGTCGGATGCTTCGCTGTATCTGGACTATAACGACGGGCTGACCAAGGAATTCACAGGGAAATTGGATTTGGGGCCGTTGCAGGAGGCGGTTGTGCTGCTTGATGCCCATACGCCCCGGATATCCTTCCGTCTCCCCGGCAACGGCCGGCGGGTCACGATGGAATATTCATCAGAGTTCCGCTATGTGATGCTGTGGACGGCAGAGGGCAAGGATTTCGTATGCGTGGAGCCTTGGATGGCTATGAACGGTGAACTGAACCGTGGGGATGAGCTTGTCTGGGTGTCTCCCGGCGATGCTTTGCATGCTTTTTTGACCATTGGGGCGGCAAGGGAATAGATTCCTCGGCGGGAATCGCCGTCCGATGAAACTTCTTCAGTTTCTGTTACGTTATATTATCCATGACATGCAAGTGACAGCCATTTGCTAAACGAGGAGCTGAAGAAGATGAAAGTAGTTATTACGGAAAAAACAGCAGCAGGCCAGCTGATTCCCGTGGACGCCCGGGATTGGAACGATCAGATGATTGCCATGCTGAATCATTCCAATTATCTGCTGCTAAGCGGCAAGGAATATGAGATGGTGGAAGGCCGTCTTAACATCAATGAGGGATATATGGAGCTGCTGGTGCTTGCCGTAGGCAATGAAGCGGTGGAGGAAACAGCGGAGGATTGATCCCGCGGGAACAGCAAGAGAGCAACCTTGTTCATCAGGGTGAGAGGAGTGTAATGAGCAAAATGGAGCAAATCAAAACTACCGGCAGCTTGGCGGATGTGGACAAGAGCCATGCTTCAACCGGGCAGCAGCAGCCGTCAGGCGATACGGAAAGCAGCTCAGGGAGCGATGTGCATCCTGCAAGGCGTGGTCCGAGAGTGCTGTCCACCTCCCTTGGAGTTGCGTTGGCCGCGAATATGATGCTTAATCCGGGTTGGCTCTCCGCAGGCACCGCTTATGCGGCCGAGGAGGTCGCGCAACCCAAGCTTACGGAATGGTCAACGGAGGCGGTCAAGGAATTTTTCAACCCCAGTGTGGATTGGAGCCTGCCTGCTCTGCCCGAGGAAGATCTGGGAGAGATAATACCAGCGGGATCAGGTGCAGCAACAGGTTCCCCAGTTTCGGGAACAACCGGGGGAACACAACCGGTGATCATCCATCAGGGCAGCAGCTTCGGCTGGGATGATATGCTGTTATACCATCTGCTGTTCAACCGTGGCGGCTCTTACTCCTCGGGGAGCTGGCATCAGAATCAGCCTGTTTATGACGCGCGCACCAACCAGCCTTATCAGCCGAAGACGTATTCCCAAGGCGCATTCGAGAACAAGCCGGTTACGGGAAGCAATGTGAAGCCCAAGACCACTGCCTCCAGCGGCACCTTCAGCACAAAGGCGGGGCTTGCACCCAGCAAGTCCAGCGGAACGAAGTCTGCCGGCACAACGTCGGGAACGAAATCTACAGGCACAACATCCGGCACAACGTCGGGCACCAAGTCTACAGACACCACGTCCGGTACCGCGGCGGGAACGAAATCTACGGGCACCACTTCCGGCACCACGTCTTCTGCCGGGAAGTCGTCCGGTTCAACGTCGGATTCCAGTGTTTCCAGCAAGTCGTCATCATCTGCCAAATCATCGTCTTCGACCAAGTCGTCGTCATCCAGCAAATCTTCCTCTTCCGGAAGCATCGGCAGCAAGTCAAGCGGCTTCTCCAGCAGTTCAGGAAGTTAATACAAGAGAAAAGAGTGGAATATGGGGATGGGCTTCGAAGTCGTTGGCCAGCCTGCCGCAGACCGGAACGGACGGGTGAGGCAGCTTAAGGAATTGGGCTTCGCCTGGGCGGATTTGGAAGATGAAGCTTACTGGATCGATCAGGCGGTTGCCATGGAATATGAGGTGTGGGAAGAGCTGTGGGATGCATCGCGGCTGTTATGGACCATCTTTGACAAAGCGGCCCGGTTCGTAATGGGGCGGCATGACCTATACCAGCTTCTGTCTATACCCGAAGTGCTTTGGGGAGGATTGGATAAGCTGTCCCCGGAGGAGCCGGAGCTCCTGAGCCGGTATGCCCGCTTTGACTTCAGTGTAGGGGACGGGGGCACCATCAAGCTGCTGGAGCTGAATTCGGATACACCTACAGGCTATGTGGAAGCCGCAGTGGCTACTCCCTGGATGTGCGGGCCTTATGGGTTGCTGTCTCCCAATACGGCTATGCCCGAGCAGATCCGCAGAGCATGGCAGGACAATCCTCCCGCATATGCGGCCTGCATTGCTTACGGTCAGCATGTGGAGGATTCCGGCACGGTGGATATGCTGGTGCGCCATAGCGGCTGCAAGACCCGTTGTGTGGATACTCTGGACCTATGGGTGGATGAGGGGACGCTGCGGGATAAAGAGGGCAATGCCATACCCAGTCTGTTCGCCCTGTACCCCAAGGAATGGATGAGCGTGGATGAAGGGGGGGAAGCCCTTGCTTACAGCATTGAGAGCGGCCGGCTGACCATTCTCAATTCTCCCCATGCGATCATCTTGCAATCCAAGGGCCTGCAGGCCGTTATCTGGGGGCTTCATGAGCTGGCGGCACCGCTGTTCACCCGCGACGAGCATGATGCAATTGAGGCATACATGCTGCCGACGTACAACGATCCTGTCTTCGAGGCCGATTATGTGGTGAAGTCCATGTTTGGCCGTGAGGGAGGTTCGGTACGGATGTACGGAGGTGACGGCCGGATGGATATCAAGGATGAGGACGGGTTTGATACCAGTGTTTTCTTCCGGGAAGTCTATCAGCAGCGGGCGGACCTGCCCCGGATTCAGCTTCATAACGGGGAATACCGGCTGTTGACCGGGGTATTCATGATCAACGGAGAGCCTTGCGGTCTGCTGGGAAGAGCCGGCGGACTCATAACAGGAAATACCAGCCACTTCGTGGCGTTGGGAGTGAGGAAGAATTGAGCAATTATTACCCGAATGCGCCCAGACGGGGCGGCAACAGCATGCGCATCCTGATGGTTTTGGTTATTGGCTTGATTATCCTGGCGGTCATCACGGGGATCGCCCAGGCGTTCTCCGATAAACCGTCTGTGCTGAAAACCTCCAACAACAAGGCTGTTTCGGCAGCCGAAATGGGAAGTGCAACTGTCCCATGGGATTACAAGGTGGAGGAGGCCAAGGTAGGGGATCTGATCGGGGTGGATATGACCATCACACCGAACAATCAGCTGCTTCCCAACGATGACAACTATGCCACCGGGGACAAGATCTGGGTATTAAGCTATATGACCGCCGAGATGAAGACCGATGCAGATGGTCAAAACAATGTGACCCTCTCATCCTGGGCTCCTCTCAAGTCGTACCGCTCCGCGGCAGCGGCGCAGGAGGACCTGGTCGGGCTGAAAGCGGAAGTGAAAGCCCAAGTGGATTTGGTGGGAGTCTACAAGACGGAATACCAGGGCAAGTTCAGGCAGTTTGCAGTCATCACCCTTCCTACTGGACACAGCATCAAGCAGCCTGTTTCGGAAGAGCGGTATGCGAGCTTGAAAGACAAGAAGCAGGTGGAGGTCATTCTTGAGGAAGTCCATGACTTCGGCGATTATGATCTGGCAATGTCCAAATTCAGGGGGTGGGCGGAGTAATGGTAGCGGTTAACATTTTAATCAGTTTTTTGGTGATTGTTGTGCTTCAATTTATGGGTATGCTTATTTTCAGTTGGATGACCCCGTTCGATGATATGGAGGAGCTGCGGCAGGGCAATTCGGCCGTAGGTCTGGCCATGGGCGGCAAGTTCTTGTCTACGGCCATTATCTTGGGCGTGTCCGCTTTTACCAACAGCTCCATCTGGCATATGGGATTATGGTTTCTGATCGGCTATGTCTGCCTGCTCGCGGCCTATTGGATCTTCGAATGGGCTACCCCGAATCTGACGCTGCATGAGCAGCTTAAGAAGGGCAATATGGCTGTGGGTATTCTGCTTGCCTGCGTGTACGTGGGTATGGGCTTTGCGGTGAGCAGTCTGATTATATAAGAACACGCAACAGACCGGATATGCAAGAACAAAGAGCAAGGCGTCCCGCGGCCGCAACCGCAGGCGCCTTGTTTATTTGCCGCCAACACAGAAAGCGGTTTCATGCATATGCATGGGATTAGCTCCAATCTTGCCGTTGCAAAATCGTTCTGTCTTCTCTATATTTAAGGCAGTATACGTACACAGGTTGCTGCAAGCCAATGGAGGGTTGGTTATGAGAATTAGTGTGACTGGAAGAATTATGGTTATTTATGGAGGGGTGCTGCTGCTCATTATCTCCCTGAGCTTTTTTCTTTCCTATAAGGGTACAGTAGGCGGCCTGGAACGGCAGCTGCAAAAAACCAATATGGCGCTTCTGAAGCAAATTGACCAGAAAATCGCCACGGAATTTCAGCAGATGGAGAAAAACTTGCTGCAGCTTGCCAATGAGCTGGAATTTGTTTATTTCATGAATGACAGCTACCGGGATAGTGGACAAAAAAATACCAACTTCTATGCTTTGAGTTCCAAGCTCAGCGCATTCATGAACAATAATCTGCAGTTTTCCTCCTTTTTGGTATACTCTGATGTCAGCGGCAAGATACTAACCGAAAAATTGTATACCGACAAGACAACGTCGGAGAATCAATGGATAACGGAATATTTGGACATGCCGGTTTATTTCCAATGGCTGCCTACCCATAAGATATGGGATGGTCATGACAACCGGGATGTGGTTACCCTGATTCGTTCGTATCCCGCGCTTAGCGCTCCAGGATACAGAAAAGGTCTGATAGCCGCCAATATTGATGAGGACGTTCTATATCAGATGATTCACGGGATCTATGAGGACGATTTCCAAGGGCACACCTTTATTGTTGATAAGCATGGGGAAGTCATTACTCATGATGATAAAACCAAGCTGTACAGCAGAATGAAAGAACTGCCTTACATTCAGAAGGTGCTCTCCGGAAATGAAAGCGGCTCCTTTGTTGCGGAGATTGACCAAGTGAAACAAACGGTCTCCTACAAAGCATCCAGCTATACCGATTGGAAAATTGTCAGCATCGTACCGGAAAGCCAAATGTACAAGCCGCTAATCGTCACCAGAAATTTGATGATCGCTGTTGCCGCCGGAATGTTCCTCATGGCGTTTATTATCGTGTTCTTTATCAACCGGAGGACGTTTAGACCGATTGATCGCTTGATCGGCAAGCTCTCCGGCACTTACAGGCCGGCAGCGGATACAGGGCGCGGCTTCAAAATGCAAGCCCAGGGAGTTTCCTATCTCGAGACCATCTTTGATCAGATGTTTATGGACCGGGAGCAGCTGGAAAAGCAGCTGCGGGATTCGAAGCCGATGCTGAAGTGGCGGACGGTGATGGACATTCTGATCGGCTACAGGTCGGAATACGCCCTGGTACAGCCTCATTTGGAATTCGCCGGACTGCGCCTTTTCCCGAGTTGGTATGTCGTATGCACCGCGGAGATCAGCAAGGAAGGAGGGATTGACCCGAAGGATGAAGCGCTCTACACCTATGCCTTGTGCAATGTGGCAGAGGAGATTATCAATATGGAAAATGCGGGAGTGGCGATTGATCTGGGCTCGGGAAGGGCGGTTATTCTGTTCAGCTTCCCGGAAGGCGAGGAGGAGCAGAATCATCTGCGTGCGGCGGCGCTGCTGGAGCAAATTCTCGATGTCATGCGCAAGCAAATCGGCCTGACCGTTGCGGCGGGACTTGGGGGAGGATACCGGGAGCTGAAGGATGTACCGCTATCCTATGGGGAATCCCAGCAGGCTCTTCAATACAGGATGGTCGCCGGGAGGGATTCCGTCATTTCCATCATGGATATCCGATCACCGGATAATCAGGATTATTACCGCATCGTTCAGAGGTTCGACAGCATTGTGGATGCATTGAAGCAAGCGGACTCCGGAAGAGGAGACGCCCTGCTGAAGGAAATCTACGAAGAGGCGGTCAAGAGGAATTTATCTCCCGATCTGCTGCGGCAATTTTCATTCGAGCTGGTGATGCGCTCCATGCAGGCTGTTGAGTCCATCGGAATCAACACGGGGGAAACATTGGCCGAAATCGGGAATCTGTATGAAAGAATCAACCGGTGTGAGAATTGGTGGGAAGCCGAACAGGTGGTAGGCTCTGTGCTTTACAGGCTGGTAGAAAAGATTGAGATCAGAAAGAGTCAACGGGGAAAAAATGACAACATCGATAAAATTCTTCACTTCGTCAAAGAAAATTATCGGGACAGCGGACTCTCTCTGGATAGTCTTGCTGACGAATTCCACCTGAGCCGAACCTATATCAGCCGGCTGTTTAAAGAGCATGTGGAGGATAATTTTATCGATTACCTGATCAGAATCAGGATAGAAGCCGCCAAGAAGCTGCTCAAGGACAAGTCCATCAAGATTAACGATATATCCGATGCCGTCGGGTATACCTATAGCAGGAGCTTTACGCGGACCTTCAAGAAATACACCGGGCTTACCCCAACGGAATTCCGTGATCAAGCATCAGATGGAGCAGAGCCGGAACAACCCCTTGAATAAATCGGTTTGCATGAACGGTCTCTTTTTCGCAAAGGGGACCGTTTTTTCGGTTCACTGGCAACGCCAAAATCATCCCGCTGCGGGGGTTTCGCCCGCCTTAGAGCAAAAAAGTAACCATAGTGTAAAAAATGTGATCCGTTTCAGGCTAATTAATGTGTTTCAGTGAACAAGGAGTGTGTATCCCAATCCGGTCCAATCCGCTATGATCTAGCTATCAACCGCAGAATGGAATGATGGGAAAGGGTGAAGGATAATGAAAGAAAAACTGGCGGTTCCGGAGGGCAGCCTTCCGGCTCAAGGTGGGGCAGCAGCTGTCATACAGCCGTCCAACAAGATTTGGAGCAAATTGAAGCGGGATAAGTCCTTATATCTGATGCTTCTTCCCGTTGCAGCCTTTTACTTGCTGTTCAAATACTCTCCTATGGTAGGGGAAATCATTGCCTTCAAGAATTACCGGTTTGTAGACGGGATCTTCGGCAGTGACTGGGTTGGGCTAAGGCATTTCAGAATGCTGTTTGAAAGCACGGACTTCTGGAGGGTGCTGAGAAATACGCTCCTGTTGAATGTATACAGTCTCGTATTCGGTTTTCCTGTTCCCATTTTGTTGGCTCTTCTCCTCAATGAAGTAAGGGTGGAAGGCTACAAACGTCTGGTTCAAAATTTGCTGTATATTCCCCATTTTATTTCATGGGCGGTGCTGGGAGGCATTATCATTGCGCTCCTTTCCCCAAGCACGGGAGTTGTAAACCTGCTGCTGAAAAATATGGGCTTAGAGCCCATTTATTTCATGGCCAAGTCTGCCTGGTGGCCGGTAGCGTATACGGTCTCCTCCATATGGAGGGAAGCGGGCTGGGGCACCATTCTTTATCTGGCGGCTATGGCCTCCATTGATCCTCAGCTCTATGAAGCGGCCAAGATTGACGGCGCCAGCAAGCTGCGCCAAATCTGGCATATTACCCTTCCCGGCATTCGCAGCACGATTGCGATTCTCCTGATCCTGAGAATGGGCAGTATGATGGATGTGGGGCTTGAGCAAACATTATCTCTGCAGAACAGCTCTGTATTGGATGTGGCAGATGTTATCAGTACCTATGTATACCGGGTGGGATTGCAGAACATGAATTACAGCTATACGACTGCATTGGGGTTGTTTCAATCGTTGATCGGGCTGATTCTGGTGGTCAGTGTCAATAAGGTGATTCGTCTATTCGGTGAAAGGGGGTTATGGTAAACGATGCAGCTCAAAAAAGACAAGTCCCTCTGGTTGCATGCCGGTCCAGCTCTGAATTATCTCATTCTGGGTTTGCTGTCGCTGATAACCTTGTACCCCTTCTGGTACGAGATTGCCGCCTCCTTCAGCAGCAGCAGAGCCATAACGGCAGGCGAAGTCTATATCTGGCCAGTCGAATTCAATGTCGAATCTTATAAGCGGCTGTTTCAGGATGGTCAACTGATTGATTCCATGGGCAATACTCTTGTCGTCACCCTGGTAGGAACAGCTATCAATATATTCATGACGATTCTGGCCGCTTACCCTCTGTCTCGCAAGCGACTGTACGGAAGAGGCCCCCTCCTGATGTTCATTACCTTTACCATGGTATTCGTGACAGGTATTATTCCCAATTTTATTCTGATTAAATCTTTGGGGTTTATGGACTCATATTGGGCTCTGTGGCTGCCGGGAATGATCAGCACATACAATATGTTCGTCATGAAGAGCTTCATGGAAGGGCTTCCGGATGAGATTGAAGAATCCGCGTCCATCGATGGAGCGGGAAACTGGAGGATTCTGGTTCAAATCATGATTCCCCTGTGCAAACCTATTCTGGCGGCGTTGTCACTGTTCTATGCCGTAGGCTGGTGGAATTCCTACTTCAACGTCATGCTGTACATTACCAGCTCCAACCTGCAGACTCTCATGCTGAAGCTGTACCAGATGATCAAGCAGGTGGACCCCAGTCTTCTGGAGAGTGGAGGCGACACCGCATCCGCCGTTATGCTGACACCGGAAGGAATCAAAGCAGCGGCAGTGGTTATTGCTATTACGCCCATTCTGTGCGTGTATCCGTTTTTGCAAAAGCATTTTGTCAAGGGTGTACTGATTGGCTCTGTAAAAGGCTGATATCACAGGGGGATCATCCGGTCCGCCCTTGATATAACAAGAAGACTACTATAAGGGGATGAAGCAATGTTCAAGCTAGGCAAGGTTACCGCATCCGTCGTCGCCACATGCCTGACCTTCTCGATTCTGGCCGCCTGCGGCTCGGATAAGGAGGAGGCAGCCTCCTCCGCTGCGCCTGCAAGCTCTTCCAGTGCAGCCGCAGGACCCAAGAAGGAGATCAGTATCTCCGTATATGACCGTGGGGAAGTGTCGGGAGAAGAAGGCAATTATGAAAAAAACCGTTGGACCAAGTGGATCAATGAGAATTCGCCTGCCACGGTGAAATGGGTGCCTGTTCCCCGCAACGAGGCGATTACCAAGATGAATACTCTGATCGCTTCGGGCAGCGCTCCCGATCTGATATGGGATTATGAGCGGCCGTATATAGCCCAATTAGCCAACCAAGGCGCCATTCAGCCCATTGATGAGTACATCGAAAAGTACAGCACCTCCTACAAGAATTACCTGAAACAGCATCCGGAACTAAAGCCTTATCTGACAGTCGGCGGGAAAATGTACGCGGTTGCCAGTATGCGCGGAGTGGAATCGGTAGCAAACGCGGGAATGTGGATCAGGCAGGATTGGCTGGAGAAGCTGGGACTTGCGGCGCCCACAACCATCGAAGAATTTATTGAAGTAGCCAAAGCGTTCAGAGATGGAGACCCTGACGGGAACGGCAAGGCGGATACCGTGCCGGTCGTATTCAATACAAACGGCAACACGATAATACGCAATCTTTTTACCTCTCATATGGGCGGCCAATGGTATCTGGAGGGAGATAAGCTGGAATTCGGCAGAATCAGCGAGCGCTACATGGCAAGCCTGGATTTCCAAAAGCAGATGTTTGACCAGAATCTTATGGATCAGGAATATATTACGGACAAAAACGGCCAAAGGGCTATACAGCTGTGGACGACTGGTAAAGCCGGTATCTTTCTGGGCTCCTGGGACATGGAAAATATGTTCAAGGATATGAAGAAAAACAATCCCAATGCAAAGATGACAGCGCTTGAGCCTGTTGCTACCCAATACGGCAAGACAGGACTGCTCCAATCGGCGATACCCAGCATCATGGTGGGTTTCAACAGCAACATGAAGGAGGACAAAATTGAAGCGGCTATCAAGTTCCTGGATTGGATGATTGATACAGGCTGGAAGCCTCTTAAATTCGGGGAGGAGAATGTTCATTATAAACTGGTTAACGGTGTGCCCCAAGTTATTGATGCAGATAAAAACCGCAAGGAAGTTGTCTATGCAAGGGAGTACGCTGTAATTAATCAATACGAACTGAAGCCGGAATGGTTCTCCGTGATGGCGGCCTCTGACCCTGTCTCTCAGGAATATGCCAAGGAAAAGGCCAATTCGCTGAAGGTTGCCATGAAGAACAAATTCCGCCGGGACATTCCCTACAGTCCGGATCTGCCTGAGCTGAGCCAATTGGTTGCTACCTTCAATCCCATTGCAGAACAAATTGAAGCCAAAATTGTCGCCGGCGGAACGGGCACAACGGCTAAGCAAGGGATGGAGGAAATTCGCAAGGAATGGAAGCGTCTCGGCGGAGACAACGTGGATACGCTGGTTAATGAATGGTACCAAAAGAACAAGCAGGATCTGAAGTAGGAAAGTTTAGGCGGATAATATTTGTATACATTTTTAGAAGTATTTTAAATTAATGGAAAAGAAAAGATATGTTCAAGTAGGTATTGGAGGAAGGGCCTCATTCTTCTACGGGGCGATTGCCCAAGCTTACCGGGAGACATGAGCTTGCCGCTTTCTGTGATGTGATTACCGAGAAGCCCATGACCGTGGATGTGGAGAAGTAATGACCGGCTGATCCTGTACGGTTCCGGTAAAGCATGACACCGATGTGTCTGCCGCTGGATAACACCGCGGCAAGTTCCAAGGATCGTTAAGGATCAACGCTTGCTTATTTATTCAGAATCATTAGAGCAATGACAAAGGCAAGTTGATTTATCGCAGGCCGCGATAATCAACTTGCCTTTTCTTCTGGGCGATTTCGTAACTGGATATGCAAAAGGCGGGAAAAGGCTGTCCGAATGCCGCGGCGGAACCTTCTCTGTCTTTTTGCTGCAGCAGTTTCATGTATAATAGATAGCATATCAGCGCTTATTTACAGCATTGGGGTGGTATCAAGTGAGGGCAACATTATTCAGAAAGACAAGCGTCATACGGGATTGGGTCATTTCCTATGGCTGCATTATGCTGATTCCCATCCTGATCGGCTCGGTGATCTATATGGAGGCCATGTCCATTCTCAAGCGTGAAATCAACCGCTCCAATGAAGGGGTCATGCTCCAGGTCCAGAAAACGATAGACGGCAAAATGACAGGGCTGGAGAAGCTCACCACCGAAATCTCGGTCAATAAGGTATTGGAGCCGCTGATCCTGGCCTCAGCGACCGCAACGGACAATGAACAATATATGTTAATTGAGCTCATGAAGGAATTGCGAAAGCTGAAAATGCTCAATGAGTTTGTGGATCAGGTTCATGTGTATTTCAAAAATAGCGGGCGGGTGCTCTCCTCGGTAAATATTGAGCCCGAAAAGGTGTTTTTTGGGCATTTTGATAATTTGCAGGCTGATGTACTAAAGAAGGTTTCGGATGAGCGGTATATCCGCAGCTATATTCCGGTTGAGCACGACTTCACGGATCTGGAAGGAACCGATTCGGTCATGTATGTCCGCACGCTTGTACCCGATTATCCGGACCGTCCCGGGGCCGCCCTGATTTTTTTGATTCAATCGGACAAAATTCTTGAGGATATCTCCACCATTCCCCAGGCGGACAGCGGATTCATCTTAATTATGGATGAGAATGAGCAGGTGATCGCAAGCACCCGGGGGTTCTCCCGCCCGGAATGGCTGCACTACAGCCAAATGAGCCGGACCTCGGATATTTTCTACAGCGGCGCGGACAGGAAGGACCATGCTATTTCGTACACAACCTCGGAACTGACCGGGTGGAAATATGTTTTTGTTACACCGACAAGTGTGTTTCTGGAGAAGATGGATTATCTGAGGAGGCTGTCCGTGGGCATCGTCATGCTGTGCCTGATCCTGGGCTGCGTGGCGGTCGGTTTTTTTCTGCGGCGGAATTATGGGCCTATACACGGATTGCTGCGCCAGGTGTCCGATCAGTACGGCTCCCCCTTCACGCTTGTTCCCCACCTTAATGAATACGATTTCATCAGGCAGGCGCTGGAGGGTCTGGCGGAGGAGAAGAAGAAGGTGGGCATGCAGCTGAAGGAATTCAGCCCGGCCATTAGGAGCAATATGCTGGTGCAGCTTCTGCGGGGGAGACTCCACCGCACGGTTTCCTTAGACGACTCCTTTGCCGCTCTGGACATCCGGTTCCAGCAGCCCTCCTTCGCCGTACTGGCCATCTCCATCGAGAATCTGGGCAAGCTGGATGACGGCGCCGATGACTCCCGTTACAATGACCGTCTGCAACTGGTTTATTTTATTATCACCAATGTGCTGGAGGAGCTGGCGCAGCAAGAAGAACGGAAGCATCACATCTACATGGCGGAAATGGACAGCATGCTCGCTTGTATTGTGAACGGGGATGACGGAGGGAATGAGGAGTGGGTGGCACAACGGATCTATGCGTTGTCGGAGAAGGCGCGTTCCTTTATCTGGACCAGGCTTAACATCCATCTGACCATTGCCATCAGCTCACAGAAGAAAGAGCTTGCCGAATTGTCCTCTGCCTATGAAGAGGCTCTGGAGGCGGCGGAATACAAGGTGATTATGGGCGGAGGAGAAATCGTCATGTACGAGACCATCCGGCAGGAACTGAACAATGACTCAGTTCTCTCCTATTATTACCCCATCTCCATGGAACAGAAAATCATCAATTGTCTGACCGCAGGCGACAGCGGGCAGAGCAAGCTGCTGGTAGACGAGATGATCCGCCGCAATCTGGAGCATCAGCCCGGCTCCTCCCGGCTCCTGCATTATCTGCTGGCCGAATTCAGCGGGACGCTGCTGAAGGCGATTCTGGAGATGCGGGAGGATGAGGAGCATCTGTCCGGGGTGGACCAGCGAATCAGCGGGCTGATGCAGTGCAGGAGCATCAAGGAAATGCGCACTGAAATGCATGCATTGATTGATGTCATCTGCAATTGGCAAACCCTTCTCCCCGATAGAAATCCGCTTATGGAAGAGGTGCGCCGCTATGTGGAGGAGAACTACGGGAACTGCAATCTTAACATCAATACCATCGGAGATGCATTCCAGATCACCCCTTCTTATCTGGCCAAGCAGTTTAAGAGCTACACCAAGGAAGCGCTGCTGGAGTTCATTCAGAGGACCAGATTGCAGCAGGCCAAGCGGCTACTGGTCGAGCACCATGACAGCATTCAGGAGATTGCCAGGCTGGCAGGCTTCAATGAAATCACCACGTTCAACCGGACCTTCAAAAAATTCGAGGGCATTACTCCCGGTCAATTCCGGGAATGGAACCAGACAACGGATTAAGGGCAAATTTGCCTATGCCGTTGGGGTTTTGCACTTCTCCAATTGGACTTTCGCCTACCGGGTGCCGAATCTGCATATAGCTGTGAAGGGAAGACGCGACTATTCTGAATATGAAAGCGGCGATGACGGACCGGGCCCGCTTGACACCATTATCCTAAAGGGGATCTGTGCAAATGACTCTGAAAAGAAAGAACAGCTTTGTTGCCGTATTCGCCGCAGTCGGACTTGTATCCGGCTTGATGACCGGCTGCGGATCAGACCAGGAGGAGGCTGCGCCTGCAGCTTCCAGTCCTTCGCCGGGACAGACGGCCCAGGCGGCCAATGTTTATCCGCTGCAGGATAGCGGCACCTTAACGTATTGGGGACCGGTGGGCAACTCCAATATGACCAACTTCTTCCCTAATGTAGGAGAAACACCGTTTGGCAAGGAGTTGGAAGCAAGAACCGGGGTGAAGGTGAAATATACCCACCCGGCGGCAGGCCAGCAGAAGGAGCAATTCAATCTGATGATCGCCTCCAACGAGCTCCCGGATATTGTAGAGACCAACTGGTTCAACGGAGGCGACTATCCCGGCGGTCCGGACAAGGCGCTGAAGGATAAGCTGATTTTGCCCCTGAACGACCTGATTGACAAGCATGCCCCCAACCTCAAGAAGCTCCTGGAGCAGAACAAGGAGCTCAAGAAGATGCTGCAGACCGACAGCGGCGAAATCTTCGTATTCCCGATGATCCGCAACCCGGTCAGCCAGGTATATACCGGTCCTATGGTGCGCAAGGACTGGCTGGATGAGCTGGGCCTTGCTGTCCCCACAACCATTGATGAATGGGAAACCATGCTGAAGGCATTCAAGGAGAAGAAGGGCGCAGCCGCTCCCTTCAGCGCATACAGCGTTTCTACCGGAGAAATGAACATTGGCAGCACCTTTATCGGCGCTTACCGCACCTCCGACGGCTTTTACTTAGACGATAACGGACAGGTGAAGTATGGCCCGGCACAACCCCAGTTTAAGGATGCACTGACCTTGTTCAACAGATGGTATAAGGATGGGCTGATCGACAAGGACTTCGCCTTGACCGATACGAAGACGCTTACGAGCAAGATTGTCAGTGGCCAGGCAGGCGCTACTGTAAACCTGCTGTCCGGCGGCCTGCAGACTTACCTGGATGCCATGGCGGGGAAGGACCCCAAATTCAATATGGTCGGGACGCCGTATCCTACGCTGAAGAAGGGGGAGACGCCCTTTGTAGGCCAATATGACTTTCCCATTGTACCCGGTAGAGGGGCAGCGATAACAGCCGATGCCAAGAATCCGGAGCTGGCGGTAAAATGGCTGGATTATGCCTACAGCACAGAGGGCAGCCGCCTCTTTAACTTCGGCATTGAAGGCGTCAGCTATGAACTGAAGAACGGCAAGCCTGCCTTCACGGACAAGATCACCAAGGACCCTGCTTACTCGATGGTCCAGATGCTGTCCCAGTATGTACGCTACAATGGTCCCTTCGCTATCGACGAGGAATTTACCAAGGCCGTCATGAAGTATCCCCAGCAGGAGGAGGCCGTCAAGCTATGGTCGGCAACTGATGCCCCCAAGCATGCCTTGCCTCCGTTTATTACACCCACAGAAGACGAGGCCAGGGAGCTGGCCAAGATTTTCACCGCCATTACCAGCTACAAGAGCGAGATGGTGCTCAAGTTCATTATCGGCAAGGAACCGCTGGATTCCTTCGATGCGTATGTGAAACAGATGGAGCAGTTGGGCTTATCCAAGGTGCTGAACATTTATCAAGGTGCGCTGGAGCGCTACAACGCCAGATAACAGCTGTCCGGAGCAAGGCAATGCCATGGAGGGCCATGGAGGTTCGTCTTGCTCCGGACCGTTTGGAGGCAGTGGAGGGAGACAGAGGAGAATGAAAACCTATCAGCAGGCGGCGCCCTTGCCGGGGACAGGAGAACAAGCGCGGACAGTACCCCGGATGAATTTGCTGCGGGATATCCGCAAGAACAAGTATATCTATTTGATGCTGCTGCCAGTCCTGATTTTCTATGTGGCGTTTCATTATGCACCCATGTATGGGGCCATTGTGGCCTTTAAGCATTTTTCACCGCGGCTGGGCATTCTGGGCAGTCCGTGGGCGGGGCTTGAGCACTTCCGGGATTTTTTTGAGGGACCCTATTTCTGGCGGACCTTCCGCAATACCGTTACCATCAGCTTCTATGATCTGATCTTTGGCTTTCCTGCTCCGATCATTCTGGCCTTGCTGCTAAACGAGCTTCGCCTTGCCTGGTTCAAGAAGCTGGTGCAGACCATTACTTATATGCCCCACTTTATCTCCTTGGTGGTCATATGCGGGATGATCAAGGAGTTTTCCGGCAGCAATGGGCTGATTACTACCATCGTTCAATCGTTGGGCGGACCCAAGGAGAGCATTCTGCTGCTGCCCGAATATTTCCGTACCGTGTTCATCTCCTCCGGCATCTGGCAGCAGGTAGGGTGGGGCTCGATTATATATTTGGCCGCCTTGTCGAATATCGATACGGAGCAGTATGAAGCGGCGCGGATCGACGGAGCCACCCGCTGGAAGCAGATGAAGCATATTACCCTGCCCGGGATGCTTCCTACCATCGTGATCCTGCTCATACTCAATCTGGGAACAATTCTGAACGTGGGCTTCGAGAAGATCATTCTGCTGTATAATCCGCTGACCTATGAAACGGCGGATGTGATCTCCTCTTATGTGTACCGGATTGGACTTCAGGAGCTCAATTACAGCTTCAGTGCGGCGGTTGGCTTGTTTAACTCCGTGATCAATTTCAGTATGGTGATTATGGCCAATTGGATCAGCCGCAAAGTAAACGATACCAGCTTATGGTAGGAGGAACCGGAATGCTTCAGCAACGGACAGCAGGGGAACGTATCTTTGAGCTTGTCAATTTTGCTTTTCTGCTTGTGCTTATGGCGGCGACCATGTATCCCGTCTATTATTCCGCCATTGCCTCGATCAGCGAGCCAACGGATTTTGTAGCCCACCGGGGGCTGCTGCTGCTTCCCCAGGGCTTAAGCCTGGACGCCTATTCCATGGTGTTCTCCAATAATATGATTCTGCGGGGGTATGGGAATACGCTGATTGTGGTGGGGATGGGCCTATTGGTCAATCTGACGCTGACCTCCTTGGGGGCATATGCTTTGTCCCGCAAGTCCCTTTATTACAGAAGACCCTTGACCCTGTTTATTGTGTTCACCATGTTCTTCAGCGGCGGTTTGATTCCGTTCTATCTGACTGTCAAGGGAGCGGGGCTTGGCAATACCCTGCTGGCGCTGATTATCCCACAGGCCATCAATACCTTCAATCTGATCATCATGCGCACGGCGTTCGAGGCGATCCCGGACAGTCTGGAGGAATCGGCCAAGATCGACGGGGCCAACGATTTCGTAATCCTCTTCCGCATTATGATTCCCATCTCCCTGCCGGTTATCGCCGTGATGATTCTGTATTACGGTGTCAGCCACTGGAATGCCTGGTTTCATGCCATGATCTTCCTGCGGGACCGGGAGCTGTACCCGCTGCAGCTGATTCTCCGCGAGATTCTGATCTCCGGCGAGACGGCGGGCATGGTGACGGGGGCGGAGTCGGCGGATACAGCCATGCTCGGAGAAACTCTGAAGTACGGGGCGATTATGGTAGCGACGCTGCCGGTGCTGTGCGTATATCCGTTTTTGCAGCGATTTTTTGTGAAGGGGGCTCTCTTGGGTGCGGTTAAGGGATGATGAGTCAAACAACGGCAAGAGCAGCTTCTCCCTTGCCCTGGAGGATGCGGTGGGCAAAACTAGGGCGAATATGGAGCGCTTCGGGGAGCGGTTCCCCAATGTAAGCAGCAACGGAAAATACGACTGTATCGGCAATGCCAGTTGGACCTGCGGATTCTGGTCCGGCATGCTCTGGCTGGCTTACAGCCAAAGCGGGGACGAAGCCTTCCGGGAGGCAGCGCGGAGGACGGTGGACAGCTTCCGCAGCCGGCTGGAAGGGCGCATGGCTCTTCAGCATCATGACATCGGCTTCCTGTATTCCCTGTCCTCCAAGGCCCAGTGGATCACAGAGCGCGACCCGGCAGCCCGGGAATTGACCCTGCGCGCCGCCGATGTGCTCATGGAGCGCTGGCGGCCGGCTGCGGGAGTGTTCCAGGCCTGGGGAGCGCAGGGGGAGGAGAAGAACGGAGGCAGGATCATCATAGACAGCCTGATGAATATGCCTCTGCTTTATTGGGCCTCCCTGCAGACGGGAGAGGAGCACTACCGTCATGCCGCCCGCAGGCATACGGAGCTCTCCAGGCGCTATCTGGTGCGGGGGGATGATTCCTCGTACCACACCTTCTTCTTCGACCGGGAGAACGGAGAGCCAGTCCGTGGCGCAACCCACCAGGGCTACGCGGACGGCTCCACCTGGACCCGGGGACAGGCCTGGGGCATCTATGGCTTCAGCCTGGCTTACCGCTACACGGGAGAGCCCGGATTTCTGGACACGGCAAGAGGGATGGCCCGCTATTTCATGCAGAGGCTGCCTCCCGATGGGGTCGTGTACTGGGATTTCGATGCTCCCCAAGCGGCGGGAACACCACGCGACAGCTCCGCCAATGCCATCGCCGCCTGCGGCATGCTGGAACTGGCAGGGCATCTTCAGGAGGGGGATGAGAGGAGGGAGATGGATGAAGGCGCGCGGCAATTGCTTGCGGCGCTTATCGGGAATTGCTCTACCATGGGAGAGGAGGCGGAAGGACTGCTCCGCCACGGGTCCTACTCGGTGCGGGCCGGACGCAATCCGGACGATTATATGATATGGGGGGATTACTTCTATATGGAAGCCCTGATGCGTCTGACGAAGGGGCATTGCGGCTATTGGTACGAGTCTTTAGTAAATCCTTGAAGAGGGGAACGGTGGCCCAACAATGAGAACTATCCGCGTATTATCTGCCATGATCATGATGATTGCCCTGTGCTTCAGCTCGCTTGGAATAACAACCGGACATGCTGCGGACGCGCAGGATTATGCCCAAGTCCGGACCAAGTGGAAGCAGTTGCTTACAGGAGGGGAATTGACAAGCGCTCAACTGGCTGACCCTAATATTCAAGCCAACATTACTTCCATTGAAAGCAGCGCCCGCTCCTATTGGAGCAGCATGGACAAGGACAGCGGCCGTACGGCCATCTGGTACGGCAGTTCCTTCGAATACGCTCCAGGCAAATCCCTGCACTTCTCGCAGTCCTATTCCCGGCTGCAAACCATGGCCCGGGCCTATGCCCAGAGCGGAACCACCTTCACCACGGCGGAACGGGCTGCGTTGAAGAACGATATCATCAACGCCATGGACTGGATTTACACCAACTGGTATAACCCTTCCATTATTCCCGATCCGCCTTCCATTACCAATCTGAAGGCCTGGCCGGGCAACTGGTTCGACTATCAGATTTCGGCCCCCATGAGCATCAATAATATCCTGGTGCTCATGTATGATGATTTCACCCCTGCCCAGATCAGCCAATATGCAGACACGATTCTCCACTACAATACCGATCTGAAATATGGCGGCGGCCAGGGCGGCACGCTGATGAAGGGAGCCAATCTGGCTTACAAGGCCACGGTCTACCTGCTCACCGGCGCCAATACGCAGACGGAGGCTCCCTTGTTGGAATTGGGAGACGAGATCGGCACCATATTCGAATACGAGACGGAATATCCGGATGATAGCCAGCGGGACCAGGGAGACGGGGGCTTCTATGAGGACGGCTCTTATATCCAGCATTATGCATTCCCGTATATCGGCGGTTACGGTCTGACCCTGATGAATCTTCTGCCAAGGGTCATCTACGCGCTGCACGGCTCGCCCTGGGAAATAACAGACCCCAATCAGGCCAATATGTACCAATGGGTGTATGATTCCATCGCACCCTTCATGTACAGGGGGGCGATCATGGACATGGTCCGCGGCCGGGAGGTGGCGTATCCCACCACGACAGACCACTCCCGGGGAACCGCCATGACCCGCAATCTGCTGCTGGTGGCGGAATCTGCTCCCCCTGCCGATGCGCTCAAAATCCGCAGGCTGCTGAAATACTGGATAGAAACCAATACGTACCGCAGCATCTACACAACAGCCACTGTCTTTGATATCGTGCTGTTAAACGAGCTGCTGTCGGACCCGCTGCTTGAGGCAGCGGCAACTCCGCTCATGAACAAGGCGTATCCCATGATGGACCGGGTTGTCCATCATCGCTCCGATTTCGGCTTCGGCGTTAGCATGCATTCCAGCCGGATCAAGAACTACGAGCTGATCAATAACCAGAATCTGCGCGGCTGGTATCAGGGCGAAGGAATGACATATCTGTACACCAATGACCTGGCGCAGTACAGCAACCAGTATTGGGCTACTATCTACAAGCAGCGTCTCGCCGGCACGACCGTAGATGTGCAAACGCTTAATCCGGCGCAGTATGCAGGAAAGTTCTCCGAGAAGGATTGGGTTGGCGGGACGTCCATCGGGGGAGATGCCGTAAGCGGCGGGGCTTCCTTGTACGGAGCCGCCGGCATGGACTTGAAGAATCAGGCCGGCACTCTGACCGGCAAGAAATCCTGGTTCATGTTCGACGACGAGATTGCAGCATTGGGAGCAGGCATAACCGGTACGGGCAGCAGCCGGATTGACACCATCGTGGATAACCGGATGATTCTGCCGGATACGGGCAATGCCTTTACGGTCAACGGCGCAGCCCCTGCCTTGCCCTTGGGTCAGCCCCAGGTGCAGCAGCAGGTGAGTTGGGCCCACTTGCAGGGCAATGTGCCGGGCTCGGATATCGGCTATTATTTTCCCGGTACACCCGGTGTCACTATGCTGAAGGAGACCCGTACCGGCCAATGGTCCTCCATGACCAAGTATGAGAGTGATTACAAGACAGTATCGCTTGCCCCTGTGAAGGATGCCTATGTTCACCAGGGCACCCGCGGTAATGAAAACTTCGGCGGCAAGGAGCAGCTGATCGTGAAGGGCTCCACCATCGCTGATCATGCCCGGAAATCCTATCTGACCTTCAATCTGTCGGGAATCAGTGAAATTGTCAGCGCCAAGCTGATGGTGTTCGGCTCCAATACCCAGGACAGCAGCGTGTTTCCGGTGGAGGTCCGGGGAGTGTCGTCTGATAGCTGGAGCGAATCCGCGGTCACCTGGAACAACAGTCCGGCTCCCGAGGGCAATGCGCTAAGCACAACAGTGGTGGATGCCCATAGCAAATACTATGAATGGGATGTGACGGATTACATCAGGGCGCAGGCTGCCGGAGACCAGACCGCCACTCTGCTGCTGCAGGATGCCTCCGGGGCGGACCGGATGTTCACGGGGAACAGCAGGGAGGCGGCGTACAATCAGCCGCAGCTGGTGATCCGGACGGACCCCGTCTATACCGGCAGCTTCGCCTCGTTGACGCTGCGCCATGGTGTCCAGCCGGTGAATGCCGACTATTCCTATGTGCTGCTGCCTGCCAAGAACGCCGCCGACACGGAGGCTTATGTCAAGCAGCCGGATGTGACCATTATCCGCAACGATGCCCAGGTTCAGGCAGTCCGGGAGAAGCAGCTTCAGGTGACAGCGGCCAATTTCTGGCAAGCCTCCGGGGCGGAGCCTCAGACGGCGGGAATGATTACGGCCAAGGCTCCTGCATCCGTTATGACGCAGGAACACCCGGGCGGTCTGCTGGAGGTGAGCGTAGCCGATCCGACCCATCTTCAAACAGGCGCCATCGAAGTGGAGCTGGGGCGCTCTGCGGTCTCGTACACCGCCGATCCCGGCGTAACTGTCACCAGTCTTAATCCCATTGTCCTCCAGGTGGATGTGAATCAGGCCCAGGGAAAGAGCTTCCGCATTCAATTTCAGACACTGGCCTCAACGCCTGTAGAGCTCCCTGTCACTGCAGATGCCTATGTGCGGGACGGCACCTATGCCAATACGGTCTTCGACGGCGCAAGCGATCCGTTCCTGCGGGCCAAGGTATCCACCCTCAGCTACTCCCGCAAGGCCTATCTGAAATTCGACGCAAGCGGAATCAGCAATGTCCGCAGCGCCAAGCTGCGGTTGTTCGGCTTAAACAACGAGAACGCAACAGGCATATATCTGAGGGTACTGCCTGTTCTCCAGGATAATTGGTCGGAGAGCAGCGTGACCTGGAATAATGCGCCGGTTGCATCTGCCTTCCCGCTGGATACGGTACAAGCAACCAATCAGGCCCGCTATTACGAATGGGATGTGACCGACTTCGTCCAGGGCCAGCTAAAGGGGGATCAGGTCATCTCGTTGCTGCTCATCGGGGACATCTCAAACTTCCTCGCCAATAGCCGGGAGAACAGCGCCAATCCGCCTGTGCTGCTGATTGAGTGACAGCTGCTGTGATTGAGTGACAGCGCAGGACGGCGTGCAGTGGAGGGAGGGGCTCGATTCCCTGGTTCTCCTCTGAAGGGGAAATGAAGGCAGCCTTTTATTGAGCTATTTAGGTTTGAACAGAAAGCTTCTGTACCCACTTGCATAAAGTGGATACAGAAGCTTTTTTGCAGATACCAAGCGGCAGACCCGTCCCACCGCAACGGACCCAATGTAAAAATGCAGTTTTTTTCACCCGGCAGCCGTTGACCATTTCCAGAAAGGTGGTGTTCTGCTCCTTCATAAGCGTATGGCTCAGGGTGGAGAGGCTGATGAGAAACTGCTTGCAGATGGTTTTCACATCCAATTGCTCCATGTAATTTTGCATGATATAGTCCCGCACCCGACAGCGCTTGCACTCCCTAAGCAACGCCGGAACCTTATGCAGCGCCAGGCAATAACCATGGAGATTCTGCCAATAAAAGCGGGTGCTGATTTCCCTGCCGCCCCTAAGCATTGGAAATCGTTCGGAAAATGCGCTAAAATGAGCGAAACAACCGCAGAGCACAGCAAGCCGATGCTTTCGAAGCCGGTTTTTGCCGGCATAAAAACCTTGAGGGGGGAGACCTTGTGGAGAAGCAAACGGAAACGGGACTTCCGCCCCGGAGGGCAACAAGCCGCCGGGACTTCCTGAAGACCTCGGCCAAATGGGGCTTAGGCCTGCTGGGGCTGGCCGCTGCTGGAGGCAGCTATGCCACGGTGCTTGAGCCGCGCTGGCTGGAGGTGGTCCGCAGCCGGATTGAGCTTCCCGATCTGCCCCCGGCATTCCGTGGCGCCAGGGTCGCCCACTTCAGCGATGTCCACTTTGATTTTTACTTTGGTGCAGACCGGCTGCGGGGGTTGGTCAGGAAGATCCAAGACGAAGAGCCGGATATGATATTGTTTACGGGAGATCTGGTGGACAGCTCCATGGGCAACGCAGGCAATCAGGTAAGCGAGATCCTGGGAAAGCTGCAAGCGCCTCTCGGCCAATATGCGGTGCTCGGCAATCACGATTATTTCGACAATGCCCGGGATGTGGCGGAGGCCCTCGCCAATGGGGGCTTCCGGGTGCTCCGCAATGAGTCCGAGCTGGTGCATCGGGGAGGGCAGACGATCCGGATTGCCGGGGTAGAGGACTATTCAAGAGGCAAGCCCAACCTGAGCAACGCCCTCAAAGCCGCCCAGGATGAAGAATGCGTGCTTCTCCTGGCCCACATTCCCGATTTTGCCGCACAGGCATTGGCGTTTCCCGTATCCCTTCAGCTCTCGGGACACAGTCACGGGGGGCAAGTCCGCCTCCCCTTCGCAGGTCCGGTGGTCCGGGTACCCGGGGCCAAGCTTTATCCGGACGGATTGTGCCGGCCCGGCGGGGGCAAGCTTCAGCTATACACCAACAGGGGAATCGGAGTCACCGGGCTGCCCATCCGCTTCCTCTGCCGGCCGGAGCTTACGATTCATACGCTGGTTTGAGACGGTCCATTCTATCACGCGCTGGCCCAAGGCTGGCCGTCATGCGTCATCATCAGCTGATTGACCATTGAACGTTCTCACGGATTGCTTATATACGTGCGGTATCGGAATGCCCTTTGATCCGGCCTTGAAGGCGGAGCAAAGGGTTGTTTTTTTTGCCGTTTTTTAACATTATAGAATTTATACGTTTGGGGCCCCCGCAAAGTACCTGGAATATGCATCGAAGGCAAGACTTCACTTTGTGGGCTATTTTACAAAATATTATCCTATTACAGACATAACAGTTTACACAACGATGATAACCTTGTAATTGGCAGACCAATTTTTTCCTATAGGGAGGAATTCAAAAGGATGATTTCAGTTCGTGCGAAAAGATTGATAAGCTTTTGTCTGGCGCTATTGCTGGTATGCGGAACTATTCTGCCCTGGAGCATTACACCGGCAGCTCATGCCACCGCGTATGCGAATGATCTGTTTTTCTCGGAATATCTGGAGGGCTCCAGCAATAACAAGGCAATTGAGATTTACAACGGCACTGATCATACGGTTGATCTGGCGGATTACAGCGTGGAGTTGTATTTCAATGGGAATACAACTCCCCAGAACACATTGGCTTTATCCGGCTCCCTTCCCAGCGGAGAAGTCTATGTGCTTGTTCACGCTTCAGCCAATGCTGCTATTAAGGCTCAGGCTGATATGGAAAACACAGATGTCAATTTCAACGGCGATGATGCGCTTCTTCTGAAGAAGGGCGCTGTTATTGTTGATTCCTTCGGCAGAGTGGGACAAGACCCCGGTACGGAATGGACCAGCTCCGGAGTGAGCACGTTAAATATGACGCTGGTGCGGAAAAGCTCCATCACATCCGGCGACACCAATCCCAATGATGCCTTTGATCCTTCGGTAGAGTGGGTGGCCTATGCCCAGGACACGATCGACTACCTGGGCAGCCATACGATGGACGGCTATGGAGCACCGAACTCCGGAGATGCGGTTGCACCTGTCACCGCCCAGCCTGCTCCCGGAGCCGTAGCCGCGGGCACAACAGTCAGACTGAGCACGGCGACAGTATCCGCCAGCGTCTATTACAGCGTCTATGCTGCGGATGGCGCGGTTCTCATCCCGCTGCAGCCGTATGAGGATTCTTCACCGGTTGAAATAACGGAGAACAGCACTATCAAGGCTTACGCCTCTTTAGCCGGCAAAACGGACAGCCCGCTTGCTGTTTTTGACTATACCATCCTTGACACCAATATCCCGCCGAAGACGGACATTGCAACCGCCCGCGCAGCAGCGGACGGGGCGAATGTCCATACGGAAGGCGTGGTAACTCACATCTCCGGGGATAAGATGTACATTCAGGATGGCACAGGCGCCATTGTCCTGTACCGATTCCCCGCATTCGCCCAGATCGGCGACCGTGTCGAAGTAAGCGGAGCAATGAGCTATTATAACAATCTGCAGGAAATTGTCCAGAAGACAGGAGTGACAAGCTACAGCGTCGTGGTTGAGAATGAGGGTGCTCCTGCACCGGCAGCAATAGTTGCCGCCGATCTGGGAACCGGCGCAGGCGAGAGTCATGAGGCCGAGCTTGTCTATATGGAGAATGTCACTATCGTGGATGTGAATAAGTCCACAGTGACCGCCAGACAGGGAGACAATGAGACGTTCATCATCTACTCCAGCCTCCCCGGCCTGCAGAGTGGGAAGACCTTCGAACGGATTATCGGTGTAGTCGAACAATACCAAACCAACTACCAGTTGATTCCCTTGGACGAGAATGCACTGATAGAAGTCATGCTGTCGGTGAAGGCTGCTCCGGGCGCGGGGCCGATTATTGCAGGACAACCGGTGAAGCTGTTCAGCCCGGCGGACAATGCCGCCATTTACTATACGACAGACGGCACGGAGCCTGCCGCAAGCAGCACCCTCTATACCGGTCCGATTACCGTGGCAACGGATACCACGATTAAGGCAATAGCGGTTTCGGGCGGAGAGACAAGCCGGATCTACACCTTTGTATATATCGCATTTGCCGGAGAAATCCGGATTCACGATATTCAGGGCAAAGGCCATACCTCCATTTTTGCCGGACAACGGGTGGAGGAGATTGAAGGGATTGTCACACAATACGGCTATAACTTCAACGACGGCAGCTACAAGGGCTTCTTTATGGAGGACCCCAACCCCGATAATGACAACGGCACTTCAGAAGGCATCTATGTGTATACAACCGATTCGTCCAGAAAGCCGGCGGTCGGGGATCTGGTACATGTCAGCGGCACAGTGAACGAGTACAACGAGAATGATGCCAATAATCTGACTTCTACGCAAATCACCATGAATACCATCACCATAGTCTCGTCCAACCAGCCGCTTCCCGAGCCGGTTCTGCTGGGCAAGGGCGGCAGAGCGATTCCCGCCTCCGTGATTGATAACGACGGACTGGCCAGCTTCGATCCGGAGGAGGACGGTGCGGACTTCTATGAATCCATGGAGGGCATGCGGGTCAGGCTGAAGACTCCCGTCATTCTGAGCCCGTACTGGATGAGCGGCGGAACAGTTTACAATATTCCTACCCGGGTGGACAACGTTGCTCCCGACCGGATCACTCCGGCAGGCGGACTGGTGCTGCAGCAAGAGGGCAATCTCAATCCCCAGCGTCTTCTGGTAGCCTATGGTAATCCGGGACAAGAGGTAAGCACGGGAGACCAGTTCGCTCAGGATATCATTGGCGTGATCGGATACAACTACGCCAATTACAAGGTGATACCGGCTTACGGCGCTCTGCCGGCCATTCAACCGAACACTTTCGAACGGGAAATTTCTACTATCGCGGTTGACCCGGAGAAGCTGCTGATAGCAAGCTATAACATCGAGAACTTCCACCAAGGGGACTCGGCCGCGAAGATCGACAAGCTGGCCGATTCTATCGTAAACAATCTGGAGACTCCTGATATTATCGGTCTGGTGGAGGTTCAGGACAACAACGGCGAAACCAATAACGGCGTGGTTGAAGCCGATGCCAACGGGCAGGTCCTGATCAACGCCATTGCCGCCAAGGGAGGACCGCAGTATGTCTATACGGACATTGACCCGGAGAATAACCAGGACGGGGGAGCGCCGGGAGGGAACATCCGGGTTGCATTCTTATACAATTCTGACCGTGTAGAATTGGCTGCCAGTATAAACGGACAGAAGGGGAACGCCACTACCGCCGTGGCGTACAATGCCGACCAGGATCAGCTCACGTACAATCCGGGCCGGATCGATCCCCAGAACGGGGCATTCGCCAGCTCCCGCAAGCCGCTTGCCGCGCAATTCGTATTCAACGAACAGAACATCATCGTGATTGCCAACCATTTCAATTCCAAGTCGGGAGACAATAGCCCCTTTGGCCGTATTCAACCGCCTGTACTCTCCAGTGAGGTGCAGCGCCACGAGATTGCCGAAGTGGTCAACAGCTTTGTCAAGGATGTGCTGACAGCCAATTCCGAGGCGAGGATTGTTGCATTGGGTGATTTCAATGACTTCCAGTTCACTGAAACCATCAGACTGCTTAAGGGCGATGAACTGACGGATTTGTTGGACAAGCTGCCTGTTCATGAGCGGTACACCTATACCTATGACGGCAATTCCCAGGCGCTGGATCATATTCTGGTGAGCAAAAATATTGCATCGGCTTCCGAGGTGGATGTGGTCCATCTCAATGCGGACTTCTCTCCGGCCAAGGGACGGGTATCTGATCATGATGCGGTGCTGGCCCAGATTGATCTGGCCCAGACCGGAGAGTTCCCCCTGACGATTCTGCACACCAATGATACTCATGCCAATCTGGATACGACCAACGCACCGGATAACATCCTGCGCCGGGTAACTGCGATCAGGGAGGCCAAGGATACCTCGACCAATCCGATCCTGCTGGACGCAGGGGATGTATTCTCCGGCACCTTGTATTTCAACAAATATGAAGGCTTGGCCGATCTGGAATTCATGAATATGGCGGGCTATGACGCCATGACCTTCGGCAACCATGAATTCGACAAGGGATCGCAGGTCTTGGATAATTTCATCAAGGAGGCCCGCTTCCCGTTCGTCTCCTCCAATGTGGATTTCTCCAAGGACGCCCTATTGTCGGAACGCTTCCATGACGGGATCGGCGAGCCCGGTGAGCCGGGCAACATCTACCCCGCGCTGGTCCGGGAAGTGAACGGCGGGAAGGTGGGACTGATCGGCCTGACCACAGAGGACACCGCCAATATCTCGTCTCCGGGGGATGTGACCTTCGATGACGCCGCGGAGAAGGCGAAGCAGACGGTAGCCCTGCTGCAGAAGCAAGGGATCAACAAGATTATTGCCTTGTCCCATCTGGGCTACGAGGCGGATATGGAGCTTGCGGAGCAGGTGGAGGGCATTGACATCATCGTGGGCGGACACACCCATACCAAGCTGGACGAGGCTGTGGTGGATACCAGCCACAGCGCTCCCAAGCTGATTGTACAGACAGGCGAGAAGGGGCAATTTCTGGGCAAGCTGTCTGTAGCATTCAACGAAGAGGGCGTATTGACCCAATGGGATGAGGACCTGATCTCTATCGATGCCAAGAATGCGAATGGCTCGTATGTGATTGTGGAGGACAAGACGGCCCGCAATATTTTCAATACCAAGTACAAGCCCGGCATCACAGAGCTGAAGCAGCAGGTTGTTGGCCAATCGGAGGTGGAATTGAACGGGGTTCGCGCAGATGTGCGCACCAGGGAAACCAACCTGGGCAACCTGATTGCCGACGGCATGCTTGCAGCCGCCCAAGAGGCTGGCACCGGCGCGGTGATGGCGCTGCAGAACGGGGGCGGAATCAGGGCCAGCATGCCTGCCGGTCCCATTACCCAGGGCGGTGTGCTGGAGGTGCTTCCGTTCAACAATGATCTGGTTACTATTACACTCACCGGCCAGGAAATCTGGGAAGCGCTGGAGAACGGAGTATCCATGCTGCCGAACCAGGACGGGCGGTTCCCCCATGTATCGGGAATGCGGTTCTATTACGATTCCACCAAACCGGCCAGCCAGCGGGTTGTCCGGGTGGAGGTGAAGCAGGCTGGACGTTATACGCCTCTTGACCGGAAGGCGTCCTATGAGGTGGCCACCAATGTCTTCACGGCCAAGGGCGGCGATTTCTATGCCTCCCTCCAGAGGGCGTATGAGGGCGGCAAGGTGAATCTGCTGTATCTGCCGGATTATCAGGTGTTTACCGGCTACCTGCAGAAGCTTGGCACCGTCACTGCAGCCAATGCCGCAGTGGAAGGACGGATCGTGGATCTCAAAGGAGTTCCGGACTCGTCAGACCCCGGCGAAGATTCTCCGGACAATAACAATCCTGCACCCGTGGGCAATGGCGGAACACCGAATGCGCCAACCCCGATTGACGGCGGAGTGGAGCTGAAGCCTGCTGCCGGGGAACTGAAGCAGGAGACCGCAAGCGACGGAACGATAGTTACTGTATTCGCAGTCAGTCCCGCTTCTCTTGCGAAGGCGTTCGAGACGGCGGGTGCAGACGCGAAGGTAGTGATCTCTTTAAGCGAGGTGAGCGGCGCCGTGAAGGTGGAGCTGCCGGCAGCCGGTCTGCAAGGGGAAACCGGGCGGCTGCTTCACATTCAGACCGCAGACAAAACCTATGAATTGCCTCTTGCGGCGCTGAGACTGGAGTCGCTGGCCGCTTCTCTCGGTGCAGCAATGGACGATATCGCCATTACCGTCTCCATCGGCATGGTATCCGGAGCTGACAAAAAGGCAGTGGAAGCAGCGGCATCGCAGGCGGGCGTCACTCTGGTATCGGATGTGGTCAGCTACAGCATCATAGCCGAAGCCGGGGACAAATCGGTGGAGATTAATGATTTTGGCAGCGTCTATGTGAACCGGACCCTGACGCTAAGCGAGTCCCTGGAGGCTGCTGAGGCCACAGCGGTAACCATGGATACGAACACCGGGGAACTGGACTTTGTACCCTCCGTATTCGAAACTGCCGATGGAAAGA
The DNA here is from genome assembly GCA_029256185.1 of Paenibacillaceae bacterium. Taxonomy (GTDB): domain Bacteria; phylum Bacillota; class Bacilli; order Paenibacillales; family NBRC-103111; genus Paenibacillus_AR. Next base: position 19,290 of record JAQSYI010000052.1, on the reverse strand, counting down.
CCACAGTTACCATCAAGCGAAACTCCAACAGTGTGTATGCCGTGGTGAAATCGGCGCTGAGCTTTGGGGATCTGTCCGGGCACTGGGCACAGAAGGATGTGGAGCTGCTGGCGTCGAAGCTGGTGGTCAACGGTCAGGCCGCAGACCGGTACGCTCCGGAAGCGCGGATCACCCGCGGGGAGTTCGCCGCATTGCTCACCAGGGCGTTGGGGTTGAAGCAGGACGCGGCTGAAGCTGCCGGGATTAAGGATGTAGCCGCGGGAGCATGGTACGCGGGAGTGATCGGAGCTGCGGTGAAGGCCGGATTAATGGAAGGCTTCGAGGACGGAACCTTCCGGCCGGAGTCGCAGATCACCCGCGCGGAGATGGCAGTGATGGTCAGCCGGGCGCTGGGTGTGGCAGGCAAAAGTGCGGGTGCCGGAAGCACAGGCGCCTTCGCCGATGAAGGCCAGATCCCCTCATGGGCGGCTGGAGCTGTAGCGAAGAGCACGGCGGCAGGCATTATTCAGGGAACAAGCGGCAACAGATTCGCGCCGTCCCAGCCTGCTACGCGTGCAGAGGCGGCAGTTATGCTGAAGCGCCTGCTGCAATTCGCAGATTTCATTAACGGATAAAAGCGGACCAATGCGAGCAACGCATCCCTTCTTTTCAACATAGCTTCAACATAGCAGCCTCTGGTACCCCTTGTCTTTAAGGAGGGCCAGAGGCTTTTGGCTGCATACGGACTCCCGATCACCGGTAAAACCTCCATGCACCATCACCCTGTCTTCCGCCAAATGCAAGGAATTTGCCGCCGGGGGCGCAAAATGTGCGCATTCCAGTCGCTCTTTCTGCTTGTCTGGTGTACAATTGCAGATAACAGGCTTCGCATTATGTTGAATAGGATGGGGTTGCCAGTATGGGAGTAAAATTCAACCGGCAGTACGAGGAAATTATTGAGGAGCTAACCGATGCTTTGATGGATATAGCAGGCTGCCACGAGTTCTTCGAGATGGAGGAGGAGCAGTGGATTTCGCTTAAGAACAAAGAGCGGAGAGACTGCCTCCGCACCTTGTCCGACGATCTCTTCTACGGCCTCGGCACCGAATCCTTCATTGAGCTGGGGGACAGTCTGATTACCTGGCACCGCCAGAATCATACCATCACGGTCAGCTATCCGGTGAAAACAACAGTGACCATTGGGCTGATCTGAACGGCTGAATTGCCGGAAGGGGAACCTTTACTCAGTAGATCAAATGACAAAACGGAAATTTTTTCCGCTAACAGGAGGTTTTTCGGTCATTACGGAGAGTTAACAGAAAAAATTTCCGCTAACTCTCATAAAATCGGTGAATATGCCTGTTTCGGGGAGCTCAGCAGGAGATAACGGCAAAAATTTCCGTTAAATGAGCGAGTAATCAACAATTTGCCGGAATAACGGAAAAAATTTCCGTTATGAGTAAGAGCGGGCGGGACCCCCATGGGAAAAAGTGTTACTCATTGGAAATGTAAATGGGACCTGCCGGGTGTTCTTCGCCAGGTTTTTCATAAGGAGTCTGTCGACGGAGCAGTTGTGGTGAATACAGATTCACCGGTTTCCTTACGTCGGTCAGACTCCTAGCCGAGGCTCTGAATGACCAGCAGCAGCCCTTCCTCTATCCGGACCGTACCGGTCTGCTCTGTAATCACATTGCTTATGCCAAGGCTCTGCCCAATCGTAAGCTGTGCGTCCGTCAGAGGGTACAGGAAGCCTTCCAGGGTAATGCCGGTCACCATACCGCTTAGCGGAAGCAGGGAAACCTGCTCATAGCTGCCTTTTGCCAGGGAGAGCGAACCTCTTCCCCGCAGAAGGCTTATTTCGTTGCAGGCGTCAACGATCCGGCAGGGAACTCCTTGCTCCGCGGCCCGCTTCAGCAACTGGACGTTGGCGAAGGTATGGTCGAAGCGGCTTCCGGTGGCTCCCAGCAGGAGAAGAGAGGCGGGCTGGCGGGACATCGCCCATTCAAATGCCCACTGTGTATCCGTCACATCCTTGAAGACGGGATCACAATCGAGATACTGGATGCTCTTCTGCCGAATCAGCCGCCGCTCATCTTCATTCACCGAATCAAAATCACCCAATGCCGCGTCAGGGACAAGGCCGTTTGCGATCAGGAATAATGCGCCCCTGTCCGCCCCCACCAGCATACAGCCGGATGCAAGATAGGGGAGAGCCCAATCCCCAAGTGCCCCACCGGTTACAATTACGATTTGCGGCTTAGTTGAATTTTCCTTCATGGCGCTTTTTGCTCCTGTTATTTGGAATACATTCAGCATATCATAAAATGGCATCCCTTTGGTCAGATAGGGTGCCCGGAACGGTTATTCCGTTGCGGTTGTGAAACTTTTCCCGTTGTTGTCCGTATATCATTACATAGGCTGTTAGTTGTGTAAGATCCTCTTCCTGCAAGGCCGTCTGACCATACATCGGAGGCCGGGCCGTGCTTGCAAACTCGCCCTGGGCCCCACTTTGCAGGATTCTTGAAGCACGGCCAACTTCTTTTATGGAGGGTCACCGTATGGAGCAGGTATTCTGGGGATGTTTTTCGTTCGGCATCATATTTACCTTTGTGACGGTAGTGCTGGGGGACCTGCTGAGTGCAGGCTTGGACGGCGCGTTGGATTTCTTGTCGCTGGATTTCCTCAATCCCACGGTTTTTGCCGTAGGCGTAACTGTATTCGGCGGTGCGGGAATTATGCTGACCCGGTACACGGCGTTTGCGGGCTTGTTCGCTGCGCTGGCCGCGCTGGTTATTGCGGGGGTCATTGCCTATACCGTAGGCCGCTTCTACGTGAAGCCGATCAAGAAGTCCGAGAATTCCACCGCATACTCCATGGTAGGGCTCTCGGGCAGGATCGGTGAGGTGCTTACCGGCATTCCCGTGAACGGTTTTGGCGAGGTGCTGGTGAAGGTGGGGGCAGGCAATACCAACCATGTTGCTGCAAGCTTTGACGGCAATGCCATTCAGGCGGGAACGCGGATCGTAGTTGTAGAAGTGAAGAACGGTGTTCTGTATGTATCCCGCTTCGAAAATATGACTAAAGGAGTTTGAAAAGATGCCTGATTTTCTCATTATTCCTGTTGCTGTTGTTGCTGTAATCGTGGTCCTGGGTCTGGCCTTCATGGCCCGTTACAAAACTGTGGGGCCTGATGAGGCAATGATCGTGACAGGTACTTTTCTCGGCACCAAGAATGTCAATGTGGATACGGATGAAAACGGCGGCACCGGAAAACGGATCAAGATCGTCCGCGGCGGCGGTGCATTCATCTGGCCGATCTTTCAGGATTCCCAATTTCTCTCCTTGCTGTCGCACAAGCTGGACGTATCCACGCCCGAGGTATATACGGAGCAAGGCGTGCCGGTTATCGCCGACGGAGTGGCGATTATCAAGATCGGCGGTTCTGTGGAGGATGTGGCGACTGCAGCCGAGCAGTTTATGGGCAAGCCCATCGAAGCGTTGAAGGGAGAGGCCCAAGAGGTGCTGGAGGGTCACTTGCGTGCCATTCTCGGTTCTATGACCGTTGAAGAAGTGTACCGGAACCGGGACAAGTTCGCTCAGGAGGTTCAGGGAGTAGCGGCCCGGGATCTGAAGAAAATGGGTCTGCAGATTGTCTCCTTCACCATCAAGGATGTGCGGGATAAGCAAGGCTATCTGGATGCGCTGGGCAAGCCACGGATTGCCGCGGTAAAACGGGATGCGGAGATTGCCGAAGCCCAGGCGGTGCGGGATTCCCGGATTCAGAAGGCCAAGGCGGAAGAGGATGGCAAGAAGTCCGAGCTGCTGCGTGACACGAATATTGCCGAAGCCGAGAAGGAGCGGGAGTTGAAGGTAGCCTCCTTCAAGAAGGATCAGGATACCGCCAAGGCGGAAGCGGACCAGGCTTATTTCATCCAGGAGGCCAAAGCGAAGCAGATCGCGGTGGAGGAGCAGATGAAGGTGGAACTGGTGCGCAAGGAGCGGGAGATTGACTTGCAGCAGAAGGAAATCCAGGTCCGTGAGAAGCAATATGACGCGGAAGTGAAGAAGAAGGCCGATGCCGACCGTTATTCCGTGGAGCAAGCGGCAGAGGCGGACAAGGCGAAGAAGATGAAGGAAGCCGATGCGCTCCAGTACCGGATTGAAGCGGAAGCAAGAGCGAACGCCGAGCAGAAGCGGCTTGCCGGACAGGCGGAAGCGGATGCGGAGCGGGCCAAGGGAACCGCGGAGGCGGAAGTGATCCGGCTGCGGGGGTTGGCGGAGGCGGAGGCCAAGGAGAAGCTGGCCGAAGCGTTCCAGAAGTTCGGCGAGGCCGCGGTATTGGATATCGTAGTCAAGATGCTGCCTGAACTGGCCGGCAAGGTAGCTGCACCGATCAGCTCCATCGACCATCTGACTGTGGTGGACACAGGCAAGGGAGAAGGCGCGGCCCGGGTCAGCAATTATGTGACAGAGCTTATGGCTACTGCTCCCAAGATGCTGAAGGAGGTCTCCGGCCTGGATCTGAACCAGCTCATTTCGGGCTTGACCCAGAAGAATGTCCCCGCCCCTGTGGCGCCGAAGCCGGCTCTCGTGGAAAAGGCTCCGGTTTTGGACGAATAGCGCATCTCCCGAAATATGAACGCCGCTGCCCAAGGAACCGGGCAGCGGCGTTTTTGGCGATAACAAGCGCCCGTTCTCACCATAGCCGGGAAGAAGAGGCATGCGCGTTCTCCTAATCCAGCAGAACGCCGCCTTGTCCGGTCAGGATAGCCTGCAGCTGCTTCACGTCTACCCCGGCAGGCAGACAGCCTCCCGCAATGGCCAGGCCCGCGGCGGTGCCGGCAGCCTGCCCGGTAGCCATGCAGCTCGGCGTGAGACGGGTAGTAGCCAATGCCTCGTGAGAGGTGGAGATGCAGCGTCCGGCGGCCAGCAAGTTAACAATTTTCTTGGGCAGCAGCGAGCGGTACGGTATATCATAAGCGCCGTCTCCTTGCACCCAGGCCGCCGTGACGCCTTTCCCGGAGGGATCGTGAATATCGATGGGATAGCCGCTGCGGGCGATGACATCCTCGAACCGGCGGCCCGCTATGACATCGTCGGCTTGCAGCGCGTATTGGCCGTCGATGCGCCGGGATTCGCGCACCCCGATCTGGGCGCCGGTCTGGGCGAGGGAAGCGTTCTCGAAGCCCGGCAGGCTGGTTCTCATGAAGTCGGCAACCATAAAGGCCTGCTTGCGTCCCAATTGTTCGGCCGTGGTCAGATCCACTACGTTGGTCCCGTCCAGACCCTGTACCCGGGTCGTGTTCACCAGCACCTCATCCTCTGCCGGTCCGGTGAAGAAGAGCACCTGATCCCGGTTGATGGGCAGCGCAGCCTCCTTCCAGTGCTTGTAATAACCCAATACACCGGACAGCGGGAGCTGCTCCAGCTCATCAAACGGAGTTTTCTTATAAAATTCATCCGGATGATCCAGCATGTACTGCTTTACCTTGGCTAAATTCACACCCCGCATGCGGAATTTCATGGTCATGGGTTGGGTTAAGTGATCGTTATCCCTGCCCTGCAAGCATGGCGCACCCGCCATATAAGCGATATCCGCATCCCCCGTAGCGTCGATGAAGATGCCGCCCCGCACCAGGCATGTGCCTGTCTTGGTTGCCACCTCCAAGGCTTCGATCCGGCCGTCTTGTACCTGCACCCGGTTGGCGAAGCTGTGCAGGAGCAGGGTAACCCCCGCTTCCTCCAGCATCTGCGGAATCAGCACCTTGAATACCTCGGGGTTAAAGGGGGTGATGGTATGAACGAAGCCTACGGTATCCCTCACATGCCCGGGCGAAGCATTCACAGCCATGAGGCGGTCGACGATTTCCTGGCCGATTCCCTTAATCACTTGCTTGCCCTCTGCCGTATGAAAGGTCATCCAGGGGTAGACCAACGCGGCGGTTGACATTCCGCCGATAAATCCGTAACGCTCCACCAGCAGGGTCTTCGCCCCGCTTCTTCCCGCTGCCAGCGCTGCGGCAATGCCCGCAGGACCTCCGCCGCATACCACTACATCCGCTTCAAACAGATGACTGAACGTCATGCTTATCCTCCTCTAAAATTTCCGTAGTGTTCCTATAGCCTTGTTCCTCTCCATTATAAGCTGGTCTTGCCGGACAATTTGGTTTAAAATTTGTTTAAAATACAATGTCCGCACGCAATGGGAGGGAGCAGGATGCCACGTAAAAAAGCAGTAACTCTCCAGAACCTGGCTGATGAACTGGGACTGACTATTCAGACCGTATCAAAAGCTCTCCGCGGTCTTCCGGGCATGTCCGAGAAGACCCGCAGCGAGGTCATGCAGCTGGCGCGGAGCAAAGGCTACCTGACCCGCGGCCAACTGGAATCCATGAGCTCAGACAGGCTCGATCCGTTCCCCGTAGCCAAGCGCCGCTTTCTCTTGCTGCTCGGGGAGGCTTCGTTGAATTACAACGTTTTATTGATGGAGGGGCTAAGAGAACGCTTCCACGAATTAGGGCATACCGTGGAAGCCCTGGTGCTGCCGGAGCGGTGGACGGAGAAGGAATACGTGAAGTGGGTCAAAGACAGCGGGGTATTGTATGCCGACGGGGTATTCATTGCGCCGCGGCTGCATCCAAGCCTCTGGGAACAACGGCTGCTTAATCTCCCCGTCCCGCGGATACTGCTCAATTATCCTCCGGCCGAAGAAAGAGTGGACAGCGTTGTCTGGGATGTGTATGAAGCCGTGTTCCAATCCGTTCGGCATCTGGCTAGGCTTGGCCACAGGAAAATCCTGTATGTTGGAGATATATCCAGCCAGCGGGGATATACGCTGCGCTGGCAAGCCTTCCGTGAAGCCATGGGAGAGCTGGATCAGGCAGTCACCCCGTCGGGACACGCCACCCTGAAGAGGGATGGAACGCCGGGCTGGCTGGAGCATTTTTGCAAGCTGTATATCAGTGAGCGGCCGACAGCGGTTCTGTGCGGGATCGACGAAGAGACACCGCATATTTTCCGGGAGCTGGCCCGTTTGGATGCCCCTGTTCCCCGCACATGTTCCCTGGTGGCCCTGGTGAATATGCAGCACCGGGATCTGCCGATTCTGACGCGCCCCTTGCTCTTGATCAAGGAGTCGGGGTACCGCGCCGCTGACAGAATGCTGTGGCGGATTGCCAATCCGCGTCTGCCTTATGAGCATATCCGCATTATGGGAGAAATCTTCTATGGCAGCACCGCCGCGAGCCGGGACAATTCAGCGGAATGATAAATAAACGCTCCCGGCGTTCCTTGCCTGACGGCTCCGCGCATGGCTGCGGCCACCAATCCAGCCTCCACCGGCTGGTATTTCTTCAGCGGCCCCGACCAGATGAAGGACAGAGCGCGGCTGGCTGCGGCGGCTGCCTGCTCTCCGGTCCGGCGCTCCTGACGGTTGCCGAGCAGCAGGGAGGGCCGGATAATGGAAAGGGAAGGCAGACCGATTTCCCCTAAAGCCCGCTCCAGCTCACCCTTTACCCGGGAGTAGAAGAACATGGACTTCTCGTCGGCCCCCAGTGACGAAATAACCGCATAATGCTTCACTCCCGCCGCTAAGGCAAGCCGCGCCGCCGTTACAGGGTATTCCAGATCCACCTTGCGGAATGCTTCCTGCGAGCCTGCCTTGCGGATGGTGGTTCCCAGACAGCAATACACGGTGTCCACGGCAAAGGATGATGCGTATCTCTCCAAATGGTCAAAATCAACAAGCACCTGTTCCACCTTCTCATGTGTAAACGGCAGCGGCTTGCGAATCAGCGCGGTAATCCCGCTGTATGCAGGATCCGCTGCAAGCTGCCTTACCAGTTCGCTTCCCACCAGTCCGCTTGCCCCCAATACCAATGCCTGTTCTCCCACAGGACCCCTCCTCCACAAAATTTCCTATAATCCTATTTTAATGACGGAATTTGATTCCTGCAAATATTGAACAAAATTGACCCTTCTTCAAGAAAATGTCATGTTCACCTTAGTCAAATTCGGGTATGATGGGGTATATAGACAATTTTCTACAAAATTCTCCCCATGTAAAGGGGTCCGTATGAGAAAAGACAAATTAATCCCGGTTATCCTGGTTGCAGTCATGCTCCTTTGTGTCGCTGCAGTTGCCGTTTTCCAAGCGATTTTCCCTAATCCTGCCGTTATAGACCAGCTTGCCGAGCCTAAGATTGCCCTTGCCGATTGGGAATTTGCCTGGGGGGATCCTGATTCCGGCCCTTCCTCCAACCAGACAGGATGGGCGGAACGGCCGGAATCAGACTGGGGGACAGCATCACGGCTTATGAATCCCAATGGGAGGAAAATGTCTCCTATATTGTGGATGCGGACTCAGCTGCCCAAGGATATCGGTCCTAAGCCCTATATTCTTGTGCAGGGGAGCCAGTTGTTCGAGGTGTTCGCGGCAGACCGGCTGGTCTTTCGTCATGGGACTATCAGAGCGGGAGTGTCCCATTATATTGGAACTCCGCCGCGGTTAGTGCCCCTCCCGGAAGACGCGGGCGGTAAAACGCTGTCGATTCGCTTCTATTCTTCCGCAGACCATATCGGTCTGATGAAGAAGCCGGTTATTGCCTCCCGTTCCCAGCTTGCACTGGAGCTGATTCAAAAGCAGGTTGTCCGGTTTGTATTGGGCTGTTTCTATGTCCTTATAGGCATGATTACGATATATCCGTATATCAAACTGCGGCAGCTTCATTTGTTCACCTTTTCCAGCTTCGCGGTCTGTTTTGGCCTGTATACCATTATAAGGACATTCTTCGTGTACTTGCTTTGGGATAACCCGGGGTTCTGGATGATGGCAGAGCTGTCGGCGCTGGTGTTGTCGATTGTATTTATTACCGCTTTTACGGAGCAGATCTTCGGGGCGGGGTATAAACGCATAACCGGCCTTCTCTGGAAAAGCCATCTTTGGTTCGGGGCTGCCGTGATGCCGCTGGTTGCCGCGCATGTGGTGGAAGTCAGCTCTCTTCTGTTCGCATACCAGCTGTTCATGCTGGCCAGTATTGTACTGGTGGGAGCGCGGGTTGGCCGGGTTGCCTATTCCGGCGACAAGGATGCGCGCATCATGCTGTTCGGCATCTTCATATTCAGTATCAGCGGGACGGTGGATATTCTGCGGCAGATGCTTCATATCTCCGGCAGCTTCCCCGAACTGGCCTATTGGGGAGTGTTCTTCTTCCTGATGAGTCTCATTGTAATTATTATCCGCCGCGTACACATCATGATGTACCGTCTGTCCAATACAGAGAAGCTGTCCGTTGCCGGACAGATGGCTGCAGGGGTAGCCCACGAGATCCGCAATCCGGTGACAGTGATATCCGGATATCTGCAGCTGATGAGAAAGGACTCCACTTACCACAAGCCAATGGTCGAGCTCATGCTGGGAGAGGTTAACCGGATTCAGCTGATTATCAATGAATTTCTGTTTCTTGCCAAACCCTCCGATCCCAAATTTGCTCTGAAATCTATTGAGCCTATTATTATGGATGTTCTCCGGTTGTTCAGCAGTCAGGCAGCATCCGCCAACGTGCGGATCACCCATAATCTCACCGTCCAACTGACACAGCTGTCCTGTGATGAGAACCAGATCAAGCAGGTGCTGATCAATGTAATCAAGAATGCGCTGGAGGCCATGGAGGCGGAAGGCGGGGAGCTTGGCATTGACGCGGCGGAGCGCGGCGGATTTATGGTGATCAAGGTAACGGATACAGGCTGTGGAATCGCCGACAGCGATATGGAGAGAATCGGGGAGCCGTTCTTCTCGACCAAGGAGAATGGCAATGGCTTGGGCGTGATGATCTGCCGCAGGATTGTGGAGAATCATAACGGGAAATTCACCATCTCCAGTTATCTGGGAGTAGGTACAACGGTGGATATCATTCTTCCCTTGCCCCAAACCGGGAGTTGAATTCTCATGCGGGTAATTATTTTTTTGAAAAGGGTTGAAAACGGCCTGCACAAGTATGTATAATGAATTGACTGATTGACCGATTTTGAATTCCGGTCATTTGTTGGATGTTATCATTTAAGATTACGGAGGTGGGCGGATAATGGCAGCTGACCGCAAGAAGTGGATTCTTGAGGCCGCGTCCAAATCCTTTGCGCTGTTTGGCTACAAAGCGACTACGATGGAGCAGGTTGCCAGGATAGCAGGAGTGGGGAAAGGAACCATTTATACTTTTTTTGCCACAAAGGAAGAGTTGTTCGATGCCATTATGGCTGAGGTTATCCAGGAGATGAAGCTGGTTGCGGATACTGCTATCCGGCCTGATTTGACCTTCTCGGAGAATCTTCAACAGGCGCTGGGTGAGATTCTGCGCTTCCGCAGCAATCATGAGCTGTTGATCAAGCTGTCTCATGAGATTAACGAGATGGGGACTGTGAAGGTGCAGGAAGGGATGAAGCAGCTGGAAGCCGCTATTCTGGCCTTCATTGAGAAGCATGTCCGCCAAGCAGCCGGACGCGGAGAGGTCCGGGATTGCGACCCGCAGATTGCGGCCTTTGTCATTATGAAGCTGTACATCTCCTTTGTGTATGACTGGGACAGAAACCATGAGCCCCTTACGCAGCAGAAGATTGCGGAACTGTTCCAATTGTTTTTGTTCGAAGGGCTGGCCGTCCGGTAACGGCTTTATTTTTTACAGAAAAGTGACCAAATGAACGATATGGTCATTTATTGAGAAGCATGTACATCAATACATTAGAGAGCTTGATTAACGGAGGAGTGAACCGTATGAAGAGAAGTGTGAAGCAAATTTCCCATGAGCTTGCTGCGATTGCTGCAAATAAAAAAGTGCTGATATCGGTAGCGGCCGTCGCCCTGATTCCCTTGCTCTACAGCTTTATGTTTTTGTGGGCCTTCTGGGACCCGTACGCCAAGATGGATGTTCTGCCCGTGGCTGTTGTCAATATGGACCAAGGGGCCTCTTTTGAAGGAAAGACCCTGTCTGTGGGCAGCCAGTTTGTCGATAAGCTGAAGGAAACACCTACCTTCGAATGGAATTTTGTATCCCAATCAGAGGCGGAGGACGGCCTGAGGAACCATAAATACTATATCGCCATTGAAATTCCGGAGGACTTCTCCACCAGAGCGACCAAGATACTGGAGCCTAACCCTGAGCCCGCCGTATTCCGGTATATTCCCAATGAAAGCTCCAACTTCCTGGCCTCCCAGATCGGAAAAACCGCGGTAGAACGCATGAAAAGCGAGCTGTCCGCGCAGCTGACCAAATCCTATACGGAAACCTTGTTCGAGAGTGTAGGCAAGTTATCCGAAGGGTTGACCCAAGCGGCAGACGGAGCATCCAGACTATCCGAAGGAACGAAAAGTGTGGAAGCCGGTGCGGTCCTGATCGATGAAAATTTAGGCAAGCTGAGCCAAGCTGTTGCGCCTCTGCAGGCGGGGGTAGGACAATTGGCTGCCGGTGCGGACCGGTTGAATGGAGGACTTGCACAACTGCAGACAGGCGCAGACCGCTTGAATGACGGCTTGGCCCAGTTAACCGGCGGACATGGACAGTTAGTTGCAGGAGGAAGCCAGGCCGAGCTAGGGGCAGTCAAGCTCAAGGAAGGACTGGGAGCTTCATCGGCGGGACTGGAGCAGTTGGACCAGGCGGCGGGCGGCTTGGCGTTGGGCTTGCAGCAGTTGACGGCCGCGGTACCCGAACTGGCCGGCAATTCGGACTACGCCCGGTTGGTGGAAGCAAGCAAGCTTGTGGCAGGGGGCTTAAAAGCATCCGCAGCCGGAGAGAAGCAGCTTGCCGCCGGAGCGGATCAATTGGTGCAGGGACAGCGGACGTTAAATGACGGGTTGAGCCTGTTCGACGCCAAACTGGCGGAGGCAGCCCAAGGGAGTCAATCCCTGGATCAGGGAATGCAGCAGCTTATACCAGGCGGGCGGCAACTGCAGACCGGCTTGGGGCAAGTAGCTGACGGCATGCTCCAGTTTGCTGCCGGTACGCAGCAATTGAACGAAGGTGCCAGGAAGCTGGCGGACGGAGCGTTGACGGTTGCCGGGGGAACGGATGAGTTGTCCGGCAAGCTCAAGGATGCTTCTGTCCAGACCTCGGCCATTAAGGGCAATGACCAATTGTTCACTGCATTCGCCCAGCCGGTTGCATTCGAGGAGCAAAAGCTGGCGGAGGTGCCCAATTATGGTACAGGATTTGCTCCATACTTTCTCTCCCTGGGCTTATTTGTCGGAGCGCTGCTGTTAACCATCGTATTTCCGGTGAAGGAGCCGGCGCTTGCACCCGCGTCGGGCATAAGCTGGTTTTTCGGAAAATTGGGTACGATGCTGCTGATCGGATTTATCCAGGCGGTTGTGATGGCGGGGATTGTTACAGCTGGGCTGGGACTTGAACTCCAGAACATCCCCATGTTCTTTCTCTTCAGCATTCTGACCAGTTGGACCTTCATGGTACTGATTCAGATGCTGGTCACATTGTTTGCGGACCCGGGGCGGTTTATTGCTATCGTAATTCTGATCCTGCAATTAACTACTTGTGCCGGCACCTTTCCCGTGGAGCTCATCCCGGATGCACTGCGCGGCGTGAACACCTGGCTGCCCATGACCTACACGGTACAGGGCTACAAGGCGGTCATTTCCAGCGGGGAGATGGGCGATTTCTGGAGAAACGCCGGGTATCTTGGTGTTTTCATCCTGGTCAGCGCCGGAGTGACCCTGGCTTATTTCATCTTTTCCTTCCGCCGCCACAGGCCGCAAGCTGCAGAATCAGGCGGGCAGGTTATTCCGGTGTAAGAGCCGCCGCGGAGTCTGTGCGTGATTTGCAAGCGCCGTTTCTGTTCCTCTATGGGGGACGGAGGCGGCGCTTTTCGTTGAAGTCTCAGAAACTATAAACGGGGAAGTTGCTGGACTTCTTGACCAACGCAAGGCGTCAAAGGACGCCGATAGGGTGTTTATCCACGCAAGAGTTTTAGACAATAAAGCGAGCAGGTATTGGCATTGGTTTTCCCTCTGTTCCAGCTAGAATATAACTGTGGGAACACAGAAGCATGCTCACCTGAGTTTAAGCGCTTTTCTTGCAGCGCCCGGGGTGGTTCCCCGCTTGAGCTTGTATAGTTTGGCAAAATGGTGCTCATTGGCGAAGCCGCAATGCTCCGCGATCTTCCTCAGAGTCAGATCAGTCATTAGCAGCAGCTCATCGGCGCGTTCAAGGCGGAAGCGCAGGAGCATCTGATGGGGACTTGCACCCAGACGGGCTTTGAACAAATGGAAAAAACGGGAGGGGGACAGATTCAGCAGGGCGGCCAGACCGTCCACCTCAAGCGGTTGATCCAAATGATACTTCATATAGGAAAGCATCCAGCTTAAGCCATCGTCCCTCCCGGAACCGGCTGATTGGGCAGAAAAGATATACTGCTCTACTAACATGCCCGCCATTTCCGTCATCCGCATGCCGGCCCGGAGTTGGGAGACGACGGATTTGTTCTCCCATTGCTCCACAGCATCCTTGAATGCAGCGAGGAACCGGGGCGTGTCGGAGGGACTGAGAATAAGAGGGAGCGCCAATCCGTCCATCGCGTTTAATTTGGGCTGGATGAACGGGGCAAAGCGTGGGTCCAGCATGTCCGGCATGATGGGGCTTATGAAATTGCGGTGCGGGTGGAAGAAGAGATCGAAGTGCACGGACAATCCCTTCACAACGGGAGACAGCCCCTCAATGTGATGCTCCGTGTCCGGCTGAACCATGATCAGGTCCCCCTGCTTCAGCAGATAAGAGTGCTGTTCATATCCGATGTTAAGCGAGCCTTCCTTGAGCCAGAACAACCAATAGTCCATCAGTTTCCGTGGTTTGACCAGCATATGGCTGCGGTCCAACTGTTCTGCGTAACGCAGGAAGGGATCAAGCTCATGCCCGTTCCAATGCAGCGAGCGGCGGCTTGTATGGGGAAAGGGACTGTTCATAACAACCTCCGTTATCCTGTCTGTAAGCCTTATGGGTTCATTGTAGCGATTGAAGCAGTTTTGGACAATAGAATAAGCAAAGGAAGGATCAAATCATGAGTATATTCAAACTGGAACGCAGCATCCCTGTCGAAGAGGGATACGATCTTGCAGTCGCAGGCGGAGGTCCTGCCGGTTTCGCCGCCGCTGTCAGCGCGGCAAGACTGGGGGCCAAGGTGCTGCTGCTGGAAGCAACCGGATGCTTGGGAGGAATGGGAACCTCCGGGCTTGTGACGGCGTTCGATCCTATGGCGAACGGAGAAGAAATGCTGGTGAGAGGCATTATGGAGGAAGTCGTGGAGGCGATGTATGCAAGGGGATACATGAGCCCGGGGATCGATCCCAACAATTGGCGCAAATACGATCACAAGTGGTCCCCGTTCCGTGTGGAGGGATACAAGCGGATTTTGGACGAGATGGTTATTCAGGCCGGAGTGCAGGTCAGATTCTTCACACGGGTTATAGATGCGGATGTATCCCAAGCGGACAAAGTGGTAAACGGAGTGGTTATTCATAATATTGAAGGATACAGCTTTGTCCGGGCCAAGGCGTTCATCGATTGTACCGGGGATGCGGTATTGGCCGATCTGTGCGGAGCGGATTGCCGTGAAGCCGGAAGAGAAACGGAGAACATCATGCCGGCCACTCTTCCATCCCTGTTCGTCAATATTGATTGGGACCGGAAAAGACAGGTTAATGAACAAAAAGGAGTGGAGGTGCGGCAGGCGATCAAGGAAGGCCATTTCACGCAGCCGGATCCTTTTTTGGTCGGCATGTCCAAGGTAGGGGATAATATCGGGTATTTGAATGGCGGGCACCTTTTTAACCTGAATGCGCTCCGGGTCAACGATTTAACGGAAGGCATGATGTTCGGACGCAGGCTTGCGGAGGAATATCTGGGCTTCTACCGCAAATATATTCCCGGCTGCGAGAAGCTGGAGCATGTGACAACTGCATCGCTGATCGGCGTGCGGGAGTCGAGGCGGATTGTGGGGGAGTATGAATTAACTATCGAAGACTATGTGGCCAAGCGGCAGTTCCCGGATCAGATCGGCGTGTTCAACAAATTTGTTGACGTGCATCCTTACGATTGCTCGGAAGAAGCGTATCAACATCATCTGCTGGAGAAGGAGAAGCGGTTCAAGCTGAAGGAGGGGGAATATTTCGGCATCCCTTATGGAATCCTCGTCCCCAAAGGCTGGGCCAATCTGTGGGTGGCCGGGCGCTGCGTGTCCTCCGATGTGCTGGTTCACGGCTCCATCCGGGTGCAGCCGGCTTGTTCGATGATGGGCCAAGCGGCGGGAACGGCGGCTGTGCAGTCCATTCAGACCGGGCAGACTGCCTGCTCCATCGATACGGAGGAACTGGTCGGTACACTGCGCAGGTTCGGAGCTTATCTGCCCCAGACCACTCTGAGCCGGACTATGACAAAGAACGGTTAATCCGGGCCGTTCCGGCAGTGGCGCTTCAAGTAAACCGGAAGTCATGAGAAAGGAATGAGTCTGATGAAGATTGTGGTGCTGGACGGCTATACGTTGAATCCCGGCGACTTGAGCTGGAGCGGTCTGGAGAGCTTGGGGGCCGTCACGGTCTATGACCGTACGCAAGCCGTGGAAATCGTAGACCGGGCCAGGGAAGCGGACATTGTTCTGACCAACAAGACACCCTTGACGGCTTCCACCCTGGAACAGCTTCCCAACCTGCGTTATATCGGAGTGCTGGCCACAGGCTACAATGTGGTCGATGTGGAAGCCGCGGGCCGGCGCGGCATTCCGGTTGCCAACGTGCCTGACTATGGGACGCAGTCGGTTGCCCAGTTTGTTTTTGCGCTGCTGTTGGAGCTGGTGCGGCAGGTGGGCAGACATGCCGGGGCTGTTCGTGCCGGAGAGTGGGCGTCTTCCCCGGATTTTTGCTTCACCCTTACCCCAATGGTTGAATTGGCAGGCAAGACTATGGGCTTAATTGGATACGGCCGGATTGGCAGGCAGGTGGCCGACATTGCAAGAGCCTTCGGCATGAAGGTGATTGCGGCAAATAATGGACGGAGCACCACCGCGCAGCCGGCGGACCAGGAGGTGGAACGGGTGGAGCTCACGGAGCTGCTGAAGCGTTCGGATGTGGTCAGCCTCCACTGTCCCTTGACGCCAGAGACAACGCAGCTTATCAACAAGGAAAGACTGGCGTTGATGAAGCCTGCTGCTTACTTGATCAATACGTCGCGGGGGCCGCTTGTTGCGGAGAATGAGCTGGCGGAAGCCTTGCGAGGGGGGAAGCTTGCCGGAGCCGCATTGGATGTCCTCTCCATAGAGCCGGCCCATCCTGCCAATCCTCTGCTCCGGGAGCCCCGTTGTCTCATTACGCCCCATATCGCCTGGGCAACCAAGGAAGCACGCTCCAGATTAATGGATACGGTCGTAGAGAATATACGAAGCTTTCAAAGCGGCCGGCCCGCCAATGCGGTGAATCAGTACGAATGAAGAAAAGGGTGTATGCCGCGGCTTATTAAGCTTTGGCATACACCTTATGTCTTATAGGAACCGCCTCCAGTGGAGTATGCGCGGTTTCCATGATGGCCCGCACCGCCGATTCAGCGGATTCCCTGCGTCCGAACAGCCTGGTGCTGGCCTTCATCTGCGCCAACTGCTGCGGATTCTTAAGCAGGCCCGCCAGGTGCCTGACGAATTCCTCCTGGTTTCTCGCCTGCACAGCCGCTCCGATTGCCGTCAGATACGCCGCGTTATCATATTCCTGCCCCGGCAGCGGTTTGTACAGCAGCATGGGCAGCTCCGACGCCAACGCCTCTGAACTGGTCAATCCTCCCGGCTTGGTAATAAGCAGATCGGCCGCAGCCATTAGCTCATGCACGTTATCCACGTACCCCTGCACTATCAGGCGGTGGGGATAATCCTTCATCTCCCGGATCAGCCGTTCCCGGAGTTCCTCATTGCGTCCGCAGACAATAATAACCTGCACGGGCTTGTCCAGCAAGCCGGGATCGGCCAGCAGTCCGGCCCAATTGCCGCCGATCAGCCCGCAGCCTCCGCCCATGATCATCACCAGGGGCAGATCGGAGTCAAATCCAAGCCGCTGGCGAAGCATCCGCTTCTCCTGGGGCGCGGCGAACGCCCTGCGGATGGGAATGCCGGTGACGGCGATTTTCCCGTCAGGGACCGGCCATCTTCTTAATGCCTGCCTCACATGCTCCGAGCCTACGATATACCGGTCCGTTCCCGGATGCAGCCAGTAGCTGTGATAGGTATGATCGGTGATCACAGTGATGGCCGGGACAGCAGTAAGGCCCTTCTCCTTCATCCGGGAGATGGCCGCGCTGGCGGCCGGAAAGGTGCTTACAACAACGGAAGGCTCCATCTGCCCAAGCAGCTTCCGCAATTTGTCCAGGCTGTACAGCGGAAGCCGTTTCAGACAATGGGAGAGCACTGTCTTTTCTTTGGTCTTCTTAAACAAATATCCGTAAACCCAAGGGAATTTAGTAATCCAGAGCATATACAAATATTGGCTTAGCCTGTTCAGGCGGGGGTACTTTCCCTCCGTTATGTCCACCACCCGGATTCTGGCGCCCGGGTATAGCCTGGCGGCCGTATCAGCAATCGCACTGGCTGCCTGCCGGTGTCCATCCCCCAGATTGCCTGTCAGGATCAGGATGGCAGGATGGCCGTTATTGGCAAAGCCCATTTGTCTCACCTCATTAGGCATGGGATTTCAATTCACTTAAGACGTTAATGCCAGATGCGAATCCGGTATCACAATCAATAACCAGATGCGAATCCAGTATAACAATGTACCGCCTGAATTACCAGAGCCGCCCGGCAAGCCTGCTTGCTGTCCGGATTTATCCCTTTTCTGGTTCCGGAGAATGGAGTACCCCGGATGACCTTTCAGATGATCTGCACGTGTATTATTGCAATAAAAGATGGAAGATGATGGCTTTATGACATATGATAGTGACAGAGCATATCTGATGAAAAAAGCATATTTTCGGCTGCGAAGCACGCGCCGCTTCCGTTTCCTTATGGGAATGGGGGTGGCGTTTTTGTATTGCTGTCAGGCAAAAGGATTACAGCAGAAGCGGCGGGAAGGATTGGCATATGCTTGGATTGCGTAAGGAATAATTGAGAGAAGTTGTTCCAACTGGCGGTACCGGCTGGCTTGGGGAGGTAGTGCTCCAGTTTGGGGGCCGACTGGATTGATGCAAGAAGGACTCCAACTGGCGGTACCGGATGGATCTGGGAGAGAGTGCTTCAAATCTAGGAATGAGGAGGATGAACATGGAGAATTTCCACAAGGTGCATGAAAAGTGGCTTCAGAAACATTGCCAAGGGCGCAAGGGTGAAGCGAGACGAAGGCTGGAAGAAGGATATGGAGTAGCAGAGCGGGCATTCGTAGAAAAGGTATGGTGGCCGGCTGTGGGGCATTTGGAGCAATTGATTCCGGAGTATGAGATACGCGATTATTCGGATGGACAACGGTTTATGGATTTTGCTTATGTGAATGGAGCTTTGCGTGTCTGCATGGAGGTGGACGGTTTCGGGCCTCATTGGCGGGACATTAACCGCAGACAGTTTGCGGATCAATGGATGAGGCAGAATCATTTGGTGCTGGATGGCTGGAGGGTACTCCGTTTTGCATACGATGATGTATTGGAGAAACCTCGGCGTTGCCAGCAAATTATTCAGCAGATGTTGGGTATGGTGGTTATGGCTGCGGATGCTCATGGTGCAAGTTCGGGGGAGAGTGGAGAGGCGGAGGAGCTTAATTTATTGGAACGGGAGATTCTTCGCTGCCTCCGCTCAAAACGGGAGGGGCAAATCAACGCTGCTTTTGTGAAAAAAGAGTTTAAAGTGAGCACAGCCAGCGCATACAGAGCGTTGCATAAGCTCAAGGAGCGTCATTATCTTGCCCCGGTAAAGCCGGGAACCCAGCAAGTCTTTGCCTACATACTAGCGAAACCTGATTGAAGGGGACGGCTTAGGTCAGCGATGGCCAACAGCTATCAAAGTGCAAGCTGTTGAAGGAAAAGGAGGAGCGTGGCGCGCCAACAGCTATCAAAGTGCAAGCTGTTGAAGGAAAAGGAGGAGCGCGGCGCGCCAACAGCTATCAAAGTGCAAGCTGTTGAAGGAAAAGGAGGAGCATGGCGCGCCAACAGCTATCAAAGTGCAAGCTGTTGAAGGAAAAGGAGGAGCGTGGCGCGCCAACAACTATCAAAGTGCAAGCTGTTGAAGGAAAAGGGGGAGCGCGGCGCGCCAACAGCTATCAAGCTGTTGAAGGAAAAGGGGGAGCATGGCGCGCCAGCA
>JAQSYI010000051.1 GCA_029256185.1 Paenibacillaceae bacterium | reverse complement strand
CAAGTCCGTTACAATTCCAAACCCCCGGTTTTGGACCGAATAAGGGCGCTCAGGTCCGTTACAACCTGGGGCGTGTCTGAACACCCGCTTGAGGGCATCTTTCACCGCCTTTTCACCCCGAGCTATCGTTACTTTCGCTTAACTTCCCCCGGTACGTCTGCCCGAAAGGGCCTGGTCAGCAACGACTATCTGGGAATTATCTCCTCCCCATAGAGGTTCAGATGCGCCCTAAGGCGATGACTCTTCTTCGCCAAACTGCTCCCATAGGAGTCGCTTCCCTTTTGTGCTCCCTGTGTTTAGCCCGTCCGGGTTCTTCTCCTGTAGGGAACGAATTTACAACATGATGTACTAGCCCCATGCAGGTTCTACATCCTTAATAAGCACAGTCCACTGTAAGGAAACGGACGTCAGCAGACCAGCCCGTGGTATGGGATTGGAAAAAGGGACATTCCCGGCAGTTGCCGCGGGATGTCCCTTTCACTGTTCACTATGTGCATTCGCCTCAGCCTACCACGATGTTGACCAGCTTGCCTTTGACGGCGATGATCTTGCGGACCGTCTTGCCGGAGGCGGCCTCCTTCACCTTATCGAGAGCAAGCGCGGTTTCCTGCATGGCCGTCTCGCTCATATCGGCTGCAATCTTCAGCCGCTCCACGATCTTGCCGTTGACCTGAACCACGATCTCCACCTCATTGTCCACTGTCCATGCCTCGTCATATACCGGCCAGGGGGCATAAGTGACGCTATCCGCGCCTCCCAGCCTCTCCCACAGCTCCTCGGCGATATGCGGGGCAATGGGGGACAGCAGCTGCACGAAATCGCGCATGGCCTGAATGGGCAGAGACTCGGTTTTGTAAGCCTCATTGACGAAGATCATCATCTGGCTGATGGCGGTATTGAAGCGCAGCGCTTCATAATCCTCGCCGATCTTCTTGATGGACTTGTGCCAGACGCGCTTGAAGGAGTCGGCGGTTTCACCGCCGCGGGCGATCTTGCTGTGCAAGGCTCCCCCTTCACCGATGAACATGCGCCATACCCGGCCAAGGAACCGGTTGATTCCTTCCACGCCGCTGATATTCCACGGCTTGGTCGCTTCCAGCGGACCCATGAACATTTCGTACATCCGCAGGGTATCGGCGCCGAACTGGTTGACGATCTCGTCGGGATTGATTACATTGCCCCGGGATTTGGACATCTTCTCGTTGTTCTCCCCGAGAATCATCCCCTGGTTGACCAGCTTGTGGAACGGCTCCTTGGTGGGGACCACGCCGATATCGTACAGCACCTTATGCCAGAAGCGGGCGTACAGCAGGTGAAGCACGGCATGCTCCGCGCCCCCGATGTAGAGATCCACCGGCAGCCATTTCTCCGCCAGCTCCTTGGAGATGGGAGCCTGGTCGTTCTTGGGATCGATGAACCGGAGATAGTACCAGCAGCTTCCCGCCCATTGGGGCATGGTGTTGGTTTCGCGGCGGGCCTTCAGGCCGGTTTCTGGATCTACCGTGTTCACCCAATCCTCCACATTGGCCAGCGGCGATTCGCCTGTGCCGGAAGGACGGATTGCATCGGTATGGGGCAGCACCAGCGGCAGATCCTCCGTGCGGACCGGCTTCATGGTGCCGTCCTCCAGATGCAGGATGGGAATCGGTTCGCCCCAATAGCGCTGGCGGCTGAACAGCCAGTCGCGAAGGCGGTACGTCACCTTGCCGCGCCCCTTGCCCTGCTCCTCCAGCCACTGAATCATCCTGCTGATGGCCTCTTCGTTGTGCAGGCCGTCCAGGATGCCGGAATTCACATGCTCTCCGTCGCCCGCATAAGCAGCCTCCTCCAGCTTGCCGCCCTTCACTACTTCCACAATGGGCAGATTGTACTGTTTGGCGAACTCATAGTCCCGCTCGTCATGTCCCGGAACTGCCATGATCGCGCCGGTGCCGTAGCCGGCCAGCACATAATCGGCGATCCAGACGGGCGTCTTGCTGCCATTGACCGGATTCACCGCATAGGCTCCGGTGAACACGCCGCTCTTGACCTTGGCCAGATCCGTCCGCTCCAGATCGCTCTTGCGGGCTGCCTGCTCCTGATACTCCTTGACGGCGGCTGCCTGCTCCGGCGTCTGAATCTTCGCCACCAGCTCATGCTCCGGCGCCAGCACGCAATAAGTGGCTCCGAACAGGGTATCGGGACGGGTGGTGAAGACCACCAGCTCATCGCCCTCGTGCCCGTCGATGGCAAAGCGCACCTCGGCGCCCGTGGACTTGCCGATCCAGTTGCGCTGCATATCCTTGATGCTCTCCGTCCAGTCCAGCTCCTCCAGATCCTCAAGCAGGCGCTCGGCATACTCGGTGATCTTCAGCACCCACTGGCGCATGGGCCTGCGGATGACCGGATGGCCGCCGCGCTCGCTCTTGCCGTCGATGACCTCTTCATTAGCCAGCACCGTGCCCAGCGCCGGACACCAGTTGACGGCAACCTCGTCCACATAAGCCAGACCCTTGTTGTACAGCTGGATGAAGATCCATTGGGTCCACTTGTAATAATCCGGATCCGTGGTGCTGATCTCCCGGTCCCAGTCATAGGAGAAGCCCAGGGACTTGATCTGGCGCTTGAAGGTCTCGATATTCTTCTTGGTGAAATCCCGGGGGTCGTTCCCCGTATCCAGCGCATACTGCTCCGCAGGCAGACCGAAGGCGTCCCAGCCCATGGGGTGAAGCACGTTATAGCCCTTCATCCGCTTGTAGCGGGAGACAATATCCGTTGCCGTGTATCCTTCCGGGTGTCCTACATGAAGCCCCGCTCCGGAAGGATACGGAAACATATCCAGCGCGTAAAACTTCGGCTTATCCGAATCCTCCAGCACCTTGAACGTCTTATGACCATCCCAGTATGCCTGCCACTTGGGCTCTACCTTGAGCGGGTTATAGCCCTCTTCCTTCACTTCTTCCGCCATCCTTAAGCGACCTCCTTGAGCATCATAAATATCCCCAGAAAACCGAAAAAACCCCTGTCCCCAGCAAAAAATCTTGCTAGGGACGAGAGGTTGAATTCCCGCGGTACCACCCTGCTTGGCGCATGCCTGTGACCAGCCGTTCAGACGGCCTCTTCGGTCAGGCTATGCCCCCACTTTCTTCAGCCCGTAACGCAGGCCAGACGGTCGGACTACGCAAGGCAAGCCTTACGTTCATCCTTCAGGCTCCAAGGCGAGTTCATTCCGGGATCATCTGCCGGGTTCCACCCTCGCCGGCTCTCTGGAAAATTCCCGCGGAATTACTGTTCCTTCTCTCAGCCATTCTTTGACGCGAATTGCGCATATATGGTGAAATTATATGATTTTCTCCTTTGTCTTGTCAAGGGCTGCCAACCTGCCCTGCAACAATCTTATTCGGCTGCAAAATTCGACAATCGTTCACACAAATATAACAAGTGAGCAACGGGTTGGCAGGATAAATGCAAACACCGGCAGAATACATTCTGGAATATTCTGCTGGGAGTTGCATGGCTGTCATTGTTGCAAATTTAAGATTTCGAATTGGCATTACGCCAAGATAGGGGCTTGTTTTTTTGGTGCCAAAACAGCAAGTCCGCATATGGAAAGGAGAATGCAGGTTGAGAATACTGCATGGTTTGAGAGGAATCGCCTGTTTTGCCCTGGTATGGTGCCTAGTCTTGTCCGCAGGACTTGCCGGAGCTGCGGCAGAGAGTGAAGATCAGCCTCCGATCAAGGTTTATGCGGATTCAAAAAGGATTCCTTTTGCTGTTCCGCCCGAGTTGGTGGAAGAGAGTACTTTGGTCCCCTTTCGCACCATATTTGAGGCGTTGGGGCTGAAGGTGAGCTGGGAGCAGGAGACTGAGACGGCAACCGGAACGAAGGGCAACTTTGAGATCCGGCTGCGGATTGGACAAAACTACGCACAGTTAAATGGCCGAACCGTAGAACTGGCCGCAGCCCCCCGGATTATGCATGAGATGACCTTTGTCCCTCTGCGGTTCGTCGGTGAGGCGACAGGCCGGGACGTGACATGGAATGAGAATACACGGGAGATCTACATTGATTCAAGTTTGCCATCTTATATGTACGAAGCCTTGTACTCCACAGACATGGAGTATAAGGGGGAGAAACAAGACGGGGTTCCCCATGGACAGGGTCAATATTGGTACAAGGGCAAGCTGTGGTACGAAGGGCAGTTTGCTAACGGGGTTATGGAGGGCAAGGGCAGATGGACCGGTAATGAGGCTTCCTATTATGAGGGTGAGTTTCACAACAACTTGATGGACGGCACCGGCAAGACGGTGTTTGAGGACGGCACATATTATACGGGGTCCTACGTCAAGGGAAAACAGGAGGGAGAAGGCAAGATTTATTCCAGCGACAATAAACTCCTGATAGAGGGACGCTACGAAAAAAACAAGCTGAACGGTAAAGCCACGGTTTGGACCGACGATGCCGGCGGCAAGATCGTGGGGAACTACAAGGACAACGAATTAAACGGGGAGGCATCCGTTTACAGTAAAGGCAGCTTGATTTTCCGCGGACAATTCATGAATGGCAAGGAATTCGGTTACGGGAGTACTTATTCGGATGGGAAAGTGGTATTTGAAGGGATTTTTTACGGGGACAACATTGTTAAAGGGAAGCTGTACCACGAAGGTTCTCTCTTGTATGAAGGCACCTTCCTAAAAAATAAGCCTCATGGAACGGGAACCTTTTACGAGCAAAATGGAGAGATTCACTTCCAAGGTGACATAAGCTATTCCGAGAAAACAGGAAGAGGAATCATATATTCTGAAAACAAGCCTCTCTACTCCGGGGAGGTATACCGAGGAAAGCCCTATGGCGAAGGCGCCTTGCACGACACTAACGGTGATGTGGTATTAACAGGCTTCTTCTTCGACGGCGAAGTCCAATCCGCTCCGGATGAATTCAAAAAAACGCCGGAATACCGTCTGCACCTGTTGGAAAAACAGCTGTCACGCCGTGTAATTGAGGGGCTGAATGTGAAGAATATGGATCTTACTGCCGAGCAAGCCATTATGTACTTGTACATTCATGATGACAACGACCTTGCCACATTTAAAGCCCTGTCCAAAACGGACAAGGAAGCTTTCATCAATGATTACGTCCAGTCCCACTGGGATGAGCTTATTGGGGCAGAGGAGTGCATTATCTTTGTATACTGCAACAAAGTCAGGTATGCAGCAGCAATTACAGACTACGGTGCACCTTCCAGCCAGCTCATTATGAAATATTATCCTGACGGGGGAGAAATAGAAGAAGTCCCATGAATTCCGGTTCATGGGGCTTTTTTTCTAGGGCGGGTCTGCAAACACGGCCTAAGAGGGCACCATAGTAACTTAAGCTCAGTCCCACCCCGGACGATTTTGAAAAAGCCCTGCTACAAAACCAGTCCGGCATCCGTCTTATATGCGAAAGGGGGGACGGCGGCAACATGGGGGAAGACAGACCGATACCCGAGCTGTTCCAACGCTTGTTCCGGGAGCATTACCCCGGGGTGGCGCGAAAGCTCTATGCATTGACCGGCGATTATGCGGCGGCGGAGGATCTGGCCCAAGAGGTATTCCTGCGGCTCTACCAGAACCCTCCTGACCGGCTGGAGGCCGTCGGCGCTTGGCTGCACCGGGTGCTGACCCGGGTGGCCTACGATTATTTAAGACAACGGGCGTCAAGCAAGTCGTTATTGGAGAAGGAAACAGCCCGTGTAACGGCCGGGCCGGAGAGCGCCGCCCCTTCGGGAGAGACGGAGGTTATCCGCGAATGGGAGAAACAGGTGGTCCGCCGGGTGCTGCAGAAGCTCTCGGACCGGGACCGGAACGCTCTTGTGCTGCGGGAGGAAGGCTACAGCTACGAGGAGATTGCTCTCCGGCTAGGAGTCAACCCGAAGATTGTCGGCACGCTGCTGGCCCGGGCGGAGGAACGGTTGAAGAAGACATACGGGAAGGAGGAGAGGCACGATGGCGGACGGAGCGAAACAGACCGGCGGGGAACCGGTTTTTGATACAGAACGGGCTTGGGACAGATTCGAAGGTCTGGCTTCCCAAGAGCCGGTTCCGGCGTTTTGGAAACAGACGGATGCAGCTTGGCGAACGGAAGAGAATAGGGTCGAAGCACGCTTGGAAGGGAATCCGGATAATCATGAGAAGGATGGTGCAGGAGAGATGAAACAGACGGGAGTATTGGATGAATCATTAGAGCCTCCGGTTGTTGGAGAGAAGGCGGTCCCAAGCTCCTCAAGAGCTAACGGAACCAGCAGCGCCTGGCGGACGGAGAAACCGGCCAGGCGCAGGCTTCGGAGGCTTGCAGCTGCAGCTGCGGCTGCCGTTATGGTTACCGGTCTTTTTACCACTCCCCTGGGGGATCGGGCGCTGGCTGTCATGCAGCAAAATTTCCGCATTCAGCATGTGGTAGGAGTGGGCATTTCCGCTGACGACATGACTGCCATCTCCCAGCTGCTGGAGCGGGGCTCGCCCGAGGGAGACCGGAGCTTCGAACTGGCCCAATACGGCAGCTTGACCCAGTCCGGCGGAGGGAAGGACAGCACCGTTACCTGGGAGGAAGCGGAGCAACGGATGGGCGCCCCTCTGCTCCGGCCGGCAAACCCCACTGCCCCGGCTTACCAAGCGGCTACCACCCTTACCTTCAACCTGAATGTGAAGGCGGTCAACCGGCTGCTTACCCGTCTGGGCAGCACAACCACTCTGCCTGCCGAAGCGGACGGCAAAGCCATTGCGCTGCATATGCCCGATGGCGTCATGACGGAGGGAACCTTATCGGGGAGCCCGGTGCGGCTGCTCCAATTCGGCAGGCCGGAGCTTACTGTAGAGGATGGCATCGATGCTGCAGCCGTCCGCGAGGCGGTATTGGAGCTGCCCGTGCTGCCGGACAGCCTGCGGACCAAGCTGGCCGCCATCGGTGACTGGCAGAGCACGCTGCCGGTTCCGGCGCTTGACGGTCTGACCAGCGTCCTCCGGATAGACGGACATGATGCCGTCATGACTGAGGATGGCGGGAGGCGCTTACTGCTCTGGCTTGACGGGGAACGGATGAGCCTGCTTGGCGGCGATAAGAAGGATTTCCCCACAGAGTCCGCCTTCTTGAAGGCGGCAGAGGAGCTTATCTTGCGATGATGATCATTGATACAGCAGATTTAACCAAAACCTACAATGGCCGCGGCGGCTGCCGCGGCATCTCCCTGCAGGTGCGGCCGGGCTGCATCTTCGGCCTGCTTGGACCGAATGGCGCCGGCAAAAGCACTTTTGTCAAAATGCTTGCCGGTCTCCACCGCCCTGACTCGGGCCAAGCCACTGTGCTGGGTCATCCCTTGGGCCGGGCGGAGGCACGGCGCAAGCTCGGGTATTTGCCCGAGCTGTTCCGCTTTCAGGATTGGCTGACCCCGAAGGAAGTGCTCCGCTTCCATGCCCGGCTGGGCGGACTGCGCGCGCAGGAAACGCGTGCCACCAGCTTCCGCGACCGGGCCGGGGACATTCTGGCGCTGGTTGGACTGTCCGAGGCTTGCGACCGCAGGGTCGGCGGCTTCTCCAAGGGGATGCAGCAGCGTCTCGGCCTGGCTTGCGCCCTGCTCCTTGATCCCGAGCTGGTGATCTTAGACGAGCCCGCCTCCGCCCTGGACCCCGTCGGCCGCTACGAAATCCGCTGTCTGCTGAAGCGGCTCCGGGGAGACGGCGTAACCATCTTCCTCAATACCCATCTGCTGGAGGACGTGGAGGAGCTGTGCGATGAAGCAGCCTTCCTCTATGAAGGCAAGCTGCTGGCGGCGGGTTCACTGCAAGAGCTGCTCAGCGGCGCCGGCGATGGCAGGGGCAACTGGCGGTTCCGGCTTGGGGGCTGGCTCCCTCAGACGTGGGCGGAGCTGAACGACGCCGCGGGCGGCACTCTCTCCTCCCTGCTGCGCTTAGCCGAGGCTGATGCGGGCGGCAACGTCCTCCTGTCTGCCCGCATATCCGACCGGGAACAAGCCGGGTACTTGTGCTCCCTGTTCATCCGCAGCGGTCTGACACTCTACGAATCCGGTCCGGAGCCGAATAATCTGGAGGCCTGGTTCCTGCAGATGGCCGGCTCCCGTCAAGGAGGTGTCCCGCAATGACCATGTATATCTCCGCTACCTTCAAGGAGTTGACCCGCAAGCGGGTATTCCTGGTCACGCTCATTCTGACCTTCGTCTTTCTGGTCCTGTATGCCTTCGGGGCCAGGGAACTGAGCGGCACGGTCACACAGACCCGGATTTCCCCGGCGGAATCCCTGTTGAACAGCATGGTGCTGATGGTATTGGGGCTTTTTTTTGCACAATTCCTGGCGGCTTTCTTCGTGCTCTTCTCATCCATGGGAATCGTTACCGGCGAACAGGAGAACGGTCTCTTGCTGGCCGTCGCCTCCCGCCCCATCCCCCGGTGGAAGCTCTATCTGGCGAAATGGCTGGGCCACGCCGTCTGGATTACCGTATACAGCACTATTTTGTTCGTTTCCATAGTATGGACGATCCACAGCCAGACCGGACTTCCCGTACTGCTGGATGAAGTCTTGCGGGGTCTTGTCCTGTTTCTCTGGATGCCTCTCCTCCTCCTCTCGCTGACGATGCTGGGCTCCGTCTATTTGCCGATGCTGAGCAATGGAATCTGCGCCGCTCTGCTGTACGGGTTTGCCCTTTTCAGCGGGCTGATCGAAGGCATAACCATCTACGAAGGAAGCCATCCCGCATTGGATAAATTCCTTCTCCTGACCAGTCTGCTCCTGCCGACGGACTCCGTCTACAAAAGAAGCCTCTACGAGGTTATGGGCGGAGCGGATTGGGCCGGCCTGGCGACAGGTGACATGGGGCCCTTCTCCATACCTAGTACTCCATCGAATATTTATCTCTTGTATACGGTGGGGTACGCGGCGGTTCTGCTCTTGCTGGGATGCCGCGCGTTCAGCCGGAAAGACCTGTAGTCAATATGAAGAAACGTTGACCTGTTATGGTCAACGTCGTCAGAACCTTGGGGCAGCGGCTGTACGCTGCCTCATTCCTTCATCTGCTTCAGATACTGCTTCGGAGTGCTGCCGGTCTTCTGCTTGAACAGGGTGCAGAAGTACGCCTCATTCATGATTCCCACCATGTCGCACAGCTCCTGGTTGGAATAATTCCTGACCTTCAGCAGCTCCACAGCCAGTTCGATCTTCTTGCGGTTGATGTAATCCACCAGGCTCTCCTTCATCTCCTTCTTGAACAAGGTGCTGAAGTAGGCCGGAGCCAGATTGACCTGCCTGGCAATCATCTGAAGAGACAGGCGTTCCGACAGATTCGTTTCAATATAATCGATGGCCTTGGCAATATCCGGACGCAAGGGGATATCCCTGCCGGTGAGCTTTCCGGCGAGATAGGCGGATATATAATCCATTTGCTCAGCCAGTGACATATCCGGCAGACTGTTCTCCATGAGCTCATCCACCGACGGCTTCCAGTGCGCCATCCGGTTATGGGCGGCAGCCAGAAACTCCTTCAGAAGACCGGTCATCACATGTCTGGATAGCCGCTCCCTCCGCGCTTCCTCCTGAATGGAGTGCAGCCGGCTCTTCACCTCGCCCATATCCTCAAATTCGCGGTGAAACAACGCCGCCAGTTCCAGCAGGCGCTGCCGTATAGGCCCTTCATTCCTGGCTGTCTGAACAGCCGGATGACACGGAGTGACAATAGTTCCCTCTCCTGCGTAATAATGCTCCGCACAGGCCTCCAGCGCCTGGGCGTATGCGGCTGCCATCTCCTTCCACCCTACGGCCGGAGGAGCGATGCCAACCGAAACCGGCTGCTTCAGGTACGTGCGGATATTCCCTGCAATGGCTTGAGCCAGACTCCAGAATTTCTGTTCATTCTCCTTGGCGCTGTGCAGATGCGGCCAGCTGACAAAGCCAATAAACCGGTGCCTCTCCAGATGGCAAGCCAAGCTGTTGCCATACTGCTTAAGCGTCTCCTCAATGATATTCAGGATGCCATATTTCAGGATGCTCTGGTCAGACAGCGGGTATTGGTTGATGAAGGTGGTATATTGGTCCATCTCTATAACCAGGCAGCAGTATCTGTCTTGAAACAAGTGCATGTCATAGCTTAACATAATCTCTTCTGCCTGAGCGGACCTGGCTTCTCCCTGAAGCAATTCCCGGAAGAGCTGCTTGAAAACCCGGTGGCGGTTTTTCATAATGCTCATATCCAGCTTCCGCAGTTCTTCTTCCTTCTTCCTGGCTTGCTGCAGACTGTCCGCCGCCTTGCGCATGGCCCGCAGCAATTCCTCCTCATCCAACGGAACCTTGACGATATAATCCGATACCCCCATCTGAATCGCCCGTTTGGCATAATGAAAGTCGGAATAAGCGGTCAGGATCAGGTATTCCGCCCGCGGCAGGCTTTTCTTCATCTGCTCGATCATGGTAATACCGTCCATCTCCGGCATGCGGATATCCGTGATGATCAGATCCGGCTGCTCCTGCTCCGCCAACTGCAACCCCTCCGCACCGGAATAGGCCACACCGGCCAGAGTGAACAATGGTTCCTGAAGAGATAATTCATGGAAGAACAGCTGCAGCCGCTGGATAATCAATTCCTCATCATCCACGATCAGACAACGAATGGGGCTCATCTTGTCGTTCCTCCTTCTGCCCTATGGGGAATTCAGCCCTCACACATACGCCTTTATTCGGCTCGCCCGTTACGTCCAGCCCGTAAGGATTACCGTAGTGAAGCTTAATGCGCCCATGGATATTGGCCAGGCCGATTCGGCTCCGGGGATCGGTCTCCTCCTCCGGTGTCTTCTGCTCCAGCAGATGCTGCAGCGTCCCGCTGTCTATGCCGATGCCGGAATCCGCAACCTCCACCACAACCCTGTCTTCCTTCCGGTAAGCCGAAATCCGGATCTCCCCTTCCTCCCGCCCTCCCCGGTAGCCGTGAAAGATGCTGTTCTCCACTATCGGCTGGAGAAACATCCGGAATACCTTGAAATCAAGCAGACCGGGATCGATCCGTTCCACCAGCGGGAAATTCTTGTTGTAGCGGATATTCTGAATGACCACATAATTGCGCACATTATACAGTTCTTCCTGCAAGGATACCTTCTGGGCCGGATTCTTCACCCCATACTCCAGAATGGAGATCAGGGAACGGATGACCGGGTCCACCTTGTCCAGTTGGCCAAGACGGACCACATTGCTTACCGCCCCCAGCGTATTGTAGAGGAAGTGGGGATTAATCTGGGATTGCAGCACTTGAATCTCCAGATTCTTCTGCTGCTCCTTATGGTCCTCCAGATGCCGGAACAAATCGGCGATCTGCATCAGCATCTTGTCGAAGTTGCGGGACAGATATCCAAACTCGTCGCTGCGCTGCGTGATCACCTGGACATCGAGCCGTCCTTGCTCCACCTGCTTCATCTTGCCGATCAATTCAAACACAGGCTTGCGGATATAGCGGGTAATGAATATGGAGGTAACCAGGCTAAGCACAAGGCCGATCAGGCTTAATTGAATAAAGTGGGCGTCGATTTGCCGGAGAATCTGGGCCATGCGCGAACCGTCGCTTGCGGCAACCAGCAGCCAATTGTAGGTGGGAGAATGGAGCTTCACCACCAGCTGCTCTCCGCTGTTGGCCCCCTCGGGCGGAATCGTGCTGTTATTGGCCCGGACAATCTCATCCATCTCCATGCCGCCGATGGTTGCCGGAGCGCCGATGGTGTCCGGCACGCCAGATTGAATACCGTTAGAATAGACCAGTACCTGACCGCTGTAGTTTGCGATGAACAATTGAATCCGCTCTTGCTGGTGAACCATAAGCAGCTTCTGGCTCAGATCCATCAAATTAAGATCAACGGCAATGACAAGAGAAGGGTCATACCGGGATATTCGCGAGATGGTAATCGTCCAGCCCGAAAAGCGGCTGTAGTACAAGGAGCTGACCTTGGTGCTGAAGTAACCTCCGGAAATGGAGTCGTCATAGACCGGAGCAAGCTCCGGCATGGGTTCATTGGCGATCCGCGTAATCGTTCTGCCGCCAATCAGGCTAAGATCATTCCTGATTACATATACATTGGAGATATGCTGGAGGTTCATCTCATACAGCATTTCCAGATGGCGGCCCAAGCGATTCTCCTCGATGCCGCTCTCCTCCTGGGTTCCCAGGAATGAATCCACAGAGAATAGAATGGTCTGCATGGAGGAAAAGTTTAAGGTCAGATACTCGTTTACCTTGGACAGAATCTGACCGACGAACTCCTGCTCCCGGTTGGTCAGCTGCTGCTTGACAAAACGGGCGGAAAGCTGACCGATAATCAACACACAGACCAACACGAAGATCAGACAGATTACAAACAATTTGAAGGTGAGACTGCTTGTTCGTCTTCTCATGTCTCTTCCTCCTGTATGCTCCCCGGGCGCAAGCGGTTGCAAAGAGCGGTTGATGGCACAATAGCGGCGGGAGTGCTGCCCCCCGCCGCTACAAGCCAGTTACTTTATAACGCCCTGTTCCTTCAGCTGCTCCATCACATTATTCTCATATTCCTTGAGCTTATAGGTTTTTTCCAGCGTTTGCACATAAGTGTCCCATTGGGTGATAGGCTCCCGGCCATAGATGAACTTCAGCAGCGCTTCGTTGATGAACTTCCTGCGGTCCTGGTAGAGACTGTCGCTCTCATTGGGAACCAGATACACGCTGGGCTTGGGCGAGATGCTGTATTTCAAATTGTTCTGGTGGACGGCGGATGTAAATTCTGGCTTATTATAGTTATAATACAGCGCATCAGCCGCCCTGCGGGGAAGCTTGTAGTGATTCACATATTTCATCGCTTCGTTGACTTCCGTAGTCGTCCTGATCCGGACAACCTCTTTCTTATCATTATAATCCCAGAAGGTACCTTTGTCACCATAGGCAAAATAAGGATAAGCCTCTTGATCTGCGTACCAATACTCCAGCAGGGCCAGAATCCGCTTGACCTTTTCCGGGTCCTGCGCGGCCTTTTTGGAAATCACCCACATATTGCTTTGGAAGGCCATTTCACCGAGAGTTTGCTTGCCGTCCGGTCCCTTTACAGGAGCCATGGATACCCACTCGGGGGTTTCGCCGCTGACTTCGATAATTTTTGTGGGATTATCCATCATTCTCCAGTCAGATACAGATATACCAATTTTGCCCTTTTGAATCTTCTCTCCGGTTGATGCCAGAGTCACCCAGTCGGGATCAATCACCTTCTCCGTTACCAGCCGGTTAATGTAAGAGACCGCTTCCTTCATGCGGGGATCAGTGTTATGATTCACCAGCTTGCCGTCCACAATATCGATCTTGTGGGGATTGACGCCGAACAGCCACATGATGGCATTCAGTCCCAGTCCCTGAACTGCCGTGTTGGAGATATCCCCGTCCTTGGGAACTCCGCCGACAAAGCCGTAGGTATCCGCCTTGCCGTTCTTGTCAGGATCGTTAAAGGTAAACGCCTTCATAACCTGGAACAGCTCTTCGGTTGTAGTAGGGACCTGCAGATTGAGATTTTTCAGCCAGTCATTGCGGATCCACCAGCCGGCGATGCCGCTGACCAGCTCCAGGCCGGGGGTTCCGATGGTTTTGCCCTTGAACTTGAGAGCACTCCATTGATCCTGGGTAAACTGCTTCTGCAGCTTGGGGAATTGATCCAGATAGCCGTCCAGCTCCGCAATAAGTCCATCCTGATAATACTTGATGGCATCGGTCCGGTTATTGAAGAAGATCAGATCGGGAATATCTCCCGAAGCCAGCAGCGTATTCAGCTTGGCAATATCTTCCCCGACAATCGGGATGGTCATCTGCAGATCAATGTTTACGGCGTTCTCCAGCATTTGCCGCTGAACATCCTTCTCACGGGCCGGCAGCGGAGTGCCTCCCCCAATCCAACTGCCCGCATTGTACACATTAAGCGTCATTTTCTTGGCGAACGGATTCGCCGGCTGGGTGGTTGCCCCCGTGCTGGAGGCCGGAGTGGAGGGATCGGCTTCCTTGGTGTCCCCATTGCCGCTGCAAGCGCTGAGCACAGGCAAAATCGCACACATGGATACAATCATTGAGTTTTTGAACCATTTTCCTTTCAACATGCACATCTCCCCTTTTTTTAATCATAGTGGAATATAAGGAATAAGGTCAATGCCGGTAAAGCGGCATTATCCTTTTACTGCCCCAAGCATAGCGCCCTTGGTGAAATACTTCTGGATGAACGGGTATACCAGCAGGATGGGGACGGTGGTTAAGACAACAGCTGCCATCTTGATGGCGTGGGAGCTTACCAGATGCTCGTCGCTGTATTGGTTGACCTCCGTGTTCTGCTGCTGCACGCTGAGAAGAATGGTGCGCAGCACCACCTGCAGCGGATTCAGCTCCGGCTTGCTGATATACATGACCCCGTCAAAGTAGCTGTTCCAATGAAACACCATATAGAACAGGCCTACAGTGGCCATAACCGGCATGGTTAAGGGAAATACAATGCGGGCCATGGTCTGCAGTTCTCCGGCGCCGTCCACCTTGGCGGATTCCTCAATCTCCGGAGGCAGCTGCTCGAAGAAGCTCTTCATAATAATCACGTTGAACGCTCCCACCAAGCCAGGGACAATCAGCGCCCAGATGGTGTTGGTGAGTCCCAGGCTCTGTACCACCAGGTAGGTGGGAATCATCCCACCGCTGAACAGCATGGTGAATACGATGTAGAACATGAAGACAGATCTTCCCGGCAGCATCTTCTTGGACAAGGGATACGCGGTCATGAAGGTAACCAGCAGATTAAGCGTGGTTCCTACAATTGTCCGGAATAGTGTAACCTTATAGGCTTGATCCAACGCATAGCTCTCCCGGAACATCTCCCTGTAGGCATTCCATGTGACCGTCTCGGGAAACAGGACGATTCCTTTGCGGACAACCTCCGATTCCGGAGACATGGAGATGACGATCACATAATAAAAGGGAAACAGGCAGGCTACAGCAAGCAAGACCAACAGCACATAATTGAAAACCTTGGCGATTTTTTCACCGGGTGTAAGATATTCCATGAGGCACCTCCTTCATTGTCACCAGATTTGTCCATCGAATTTTTTGGCCAGTTCATTGGCGCTCACAACCAGCACCAGTCCGATGAGAGATTTGAACATGCCCACTGCCGTGGCAATCCCCATCTGCAGCCGCTGTACACCCTCGCGGTAGACCCAGGTGTCAATAATATCGATCTTCTCCTGGTTAAAGACATTGGCCATCATGAAGATTTGATCGAAGCCGGCATCGAGAATATGGCTTAGCTTGATAATCATCAATACGATAATTACGTTTCGGATGCCTGGTAAGGTGACATGCCATATCTGTCTCCATTTGGATGCGCCGTCCATCCGGGCGGACTCGTACAGGCTGGGATCAATCCCTGCCAGCGCGGCCAGATACAGAATCGCGCCCCAGCCGATCTCCTTCCAGATATCCGATGCCACCACCAGGAACCGGGCCCAGTTGGGGGATGTGAGGAAGGAAATACTTTCATACCCCATCTGCTTCAGGACAATATTGACTACTCCCTCACCAGGAGACAGCAGGGCCAGCATCAGACCATAGACGATTACCCATGACAGGAAGTGAGGCAGATACGTGATGGTTTGGACGATCCGCTTGAACCACTGCTTGTTTATTTCGTTGAGCATAAGAGCCAGGAGCACCGGAGCGGAAAATCCGAACACCAGCTTATAAAGGGAAATGAGCACGGTGTTTTGGATCAGGTCCCCGAAATAGGCTCCCTGGAAGAACTGGTTGAAGTTGGCCATCCCCACCCAGGGGCTGTCCCAGAAGCCCAGCACCACATTATATTTTTTGAAGGAAAGGATAAGACCGAACATGGGGACATACTTGAAGATGGTAAAGTAAGCCAGGCCGGGAACGAGCAGCAAATACATGATCTTATACCGGCGGATGTTGCGCATGAGCTTGGTAAGCACCGTGGGCTTCACCCGTTGTTTTTCTGTTGCCAGAGCGACATTCATTTTCCTTCCCCCTCCTTAAAGCTGCCGGTTACAAATGGTTGCAAGGCCTGTTCATCGATCTCCACGCCCAGCCCGGGAGCATCCGGCACCGTCAGGTACCCCTTCTCCAACCGGAATGAGGAATGACAGTACGGGGCGCAAGCCTTCAGGGCATTAGGCTGGTATTCGTACAGCAGGAAATTGGAGACGGCTGCCGACACATGAATGGATGCGGCATGGCCGATTGCCTGATGGGCGCTGAGATGGGGAGCGAACGGGATATGATGGGCTTCTGCCAGCGTGGCAATCCGCATCATCTCCGTGATGCCGTTGCGTCCCATATCAGGCTGGACCACCTCCACCGCTCCGGAGACGATCCATTCCCGGAAGGTATAGATGGTGCGCAATGGCTCACCCACCGCTATGGCCACATCCACCGCTTCAGCCAGCTTGCGGTGGCCGGGAAGATCCTCGAAGGTCAGCGGAGTCTCGAAGAACAGGGCATCCATTTCGCTGAGCGCTCTTCCCAGCGTATAAGCCTCTGTATGATTCAGCTTCCCGTGGGCATCATACATGATATCCAGTTGATCCGTATTATAAGTGCGGCGGAGCGCATGCAGCAGCTCCAGATCTCTCGTCTTGCCATAGCCGAAGGTATGAATCTTGACGGCATCGAAGCCCTCTTCCTTGATCCGCGCCACATTCTCCAGCTTTTCCTCTACAGTCTCTCCCGGAACGCTGGAGCAATAGCACTTCAGCTTATCCCGGTATTGGCCCCCCAAGAGCATCGAGACTGGAAGATTCAGGGCCTTGCCCTTGATATCCCAGAAGGCGATATCCAGTCCTGCCATGGCATCCACCAGATATCCTCCCGTATACCCCCGTTCCCGCAGGGTATCGAGCATTTTATCCCACAGCACCTGATTTTGCAGCGGATTCTGCCCCAATGCCAAGGGTGCCAGATGATGCTTCAATAGGGTTAAGACTACCTCCGGATTGGTGGGGGCCAATATCTCTCCCCAGCCTTCAATGCCTTCATCAGTGGTTACTTTGACGAACACCGTCTCCGCATGGGTGGAATATACGCAGGAGCGTCTTCCTTCGTTAATGAAATAATCCTTGGTAATGAACCGTCTGCCGGTTGTCTTCACCGGACCCGCCGGGGGCAGCTTGACGATATAGCCTTCAATGCTGACGATTTTCATTGCCGTCACCTCTCTTTCACTTGTATGGACCACGAAAATACTTGGCTGCTCCCGGCCTCCAGTCCTCTTGCCCCAGTCAATCCGCTGTCCCAAGGGAGATTGAAGGCGTCCGGAACGCAGGTATGGGGCTCCAAGGAAATGGCGTTGGCCCAAGGGGGCTTGAATAACACCAGGTTGGAGAAGAGAGTGTCAGTTTGCAGCCGGATCTGTCTGGCGGCATAGCCGTCCTCGATGATCCAGCAGTTCTGTGAGGCCGGTTGGGGAGCAGCCGGGCCGGGTACGGCTGCAGAGCCGAATGCGGCAGTTGGACCGGGAGGAGCCTCTTGCCCGGGAATGTGCGCCTGCCCGGGAGCAGCAGCCGGGTACGGCTCCAGCCGCAGAAAGCTCAGGCTGCTCTTAAGCTCGGCCAGCGGAACCCCCTGCGCAAGCGATAGCGTCAATGGGGTTGGTTCAGGCGGCCCAATGGCCTGCCCCTCCCGGTCCTTGGGCCATTCCGTGGCGGGAGGAGCATACAGCAATACATGGGCCAGGTCTCCCGCAAACACGAAGTACGGATGGAAGCCAAGGGCAAAGGGAACTATCTCTTCCCCCGTATTATGAGCGCTGCCTTCCAGAAATAAATCCCCGTCCTTCAGCCTGTACCGAAGCCGGTACTCCAGCTTATGGGGAAAATAAGCATGCCGCTGCGGGTCCCGGTGATAGGCATAGACAGCCTCCACGAATGCCCCGTCCGTGGCCGACGCCCCATGACGCTCTACCTGCCAGGGCAGTCTGTTCAACTCTCCATGAAGATGATGGAGATGATGCGTAAGAGGCAACTGGTACGAGCGGCCGGCATATTGAAATTTCCCCCCGCTCGTGCGGCCGGGCGGGCTCAATACGGGTATGCCGAAGCGGGTGGGCAGCGCTTTCAACTGAGCCAGCGAGGGCGGAGGAAGAATAATGTCTCCCCTTCCCCGCGTATAGCGGATCACATTCATCCCGATTGCTGCCGCGATTTCCACCGTACAGTCCATACGCTCATCCCTAAGTTGCAGAACGGCGTCTCCCTCTTGTTCCCTAATGGCGACGCTGTATCGGCTATTCATTCCTGCGCCTTCTGCTGTCCGTGGGAAGCTCCGCCAATATCTGCTCATCCTGGGGAACAAAGGCGTAACGCCCCTGCTTCCAACGGGCTCGCAACTTGTCACGGATCAACGCGCCGGGTGCCATCGCGGAGAGCCCGCCATCGAGCGGAATATCCACCCCGTTAATAAAAGCGGACAACTCTGAAGCCAGGAACAGGACCGCATTGGCCACATCCTCCGGATATCCCAGACGCCCCAAGGGATAACAATCCACATTTCTCTGATGATCCGGGTCCTGCTGCCGCTCGCTCTGAAGCTCCCTGGGTACAATCGACGCCGGAGAAATACAATTGGCCCGAAGCCCCCATGCCGCCCCCTCCATCACCAACTGCCGGGTCAAGGCCATAATGCCGCTCTTGGCAGCCGAATAAGCTGGAAAACCAGGATTGGCGCGAAGGGCGTTGATGGAGCCTATATTGACAATTGCCGGACAGGAGGATTGCCTGAGCAAGGGCAGCGCATGCTTGGTGCAGAGAAAGACAGAGGTCAGATTCAGATCGATAACTTCCCTCCACCCTGCCAGCGTCAGCTCAGCAATCGTACTCGCCCGGGTAACACCCGCGTTATTCACTAATATATCCAGCCGGTCAAGACCGGCGAAGACCTGCGCTACCTCTTCCTCGGAAGTCACGTCCAGGCGGCTTGGCAGCAGACGCCTTTCTCCATATGGCGGTGCAAGCCCCTCTTCCAATGCATCTGCGGGTCCCGCTCCCAGTACCGGTTGCAATTTCAATTCCCGTTCCAGGTCCCGGGCAACCGCTTCCACTTCCGGGCTCTTGATATCTGTCATAATGACCCTGCAGCCTTCTTCGGCCAGCCGCCTTGCTATAGCTGCTCCGATCTTTCCGGCCGCTCCCGTCACTAATGCAGTTCGTCCTTTCAGCAGCACGGCAACCGCTCCCTTCA
Source organism: Paenibacillaceae bacterium (assembly GCA_029256185.1). Lineage (GTDB taxonomy): Bacteria > Bacillota > Bacilli > Paenibacillales > NBRC-103111 > Paenibacillus_AR. The sequence continues at coordinate 35,862 of JAQSYI010000051.1, read as the reverse complement.
CTAGCTTCTCTCTACACTTCTTATCATACCGGAGAACGGATTGTCATTTTTTAAAAATTTATTGATCTTGTATTGATATTTTTAAATACCTTCGAATAAGCAAACATGGCCTATTGGTGCCGCCTAATCAAACCCTGGCAGAACAGCACTGTTTCGTTTAGAATGCGCTCCCCTCTCAGGATTTTATACTTTCCGGCTGAAAAAAATCGAGCAGCGGAATGGCACTCCGCTGCTCGTTCGCTTCCTTCCCCCTGTCACCCCAGGCCGTTCACTCCTCCTCCGGAAAAATAGCGGAAAGCTCCATGGTCAAGCACGGCACTGTGGCAGCCTGCAGCCTGTCATGCTCCGCAAGTACAGCGGCCTGGAGGTAGCGGCCTTCTGTCAGCACATATTGCTCCACCACCCGGTACTCGGGATCGGCCAGCCAATACTCCCTTACTCCGAAGCGCTCGTACATGGCTTTCTTAATGGTTTTGTCACGGCTCCCCGTACTTCTGGACAAGATCTCCACCAGCAGGTCGGGAACTCCGAACACGAAGCCGTCCCGGATAATGCCCCTGTTCTCCCTGGCGATGTAGATCACATCCGGCTGGACAATATTCTCCTCATCGAAATGCACATCCATAGGCGCGAGCAGCGTTTCCCCATCCAGACAGCAGGCGGTATGAAAAGCCAGATAAAAATTGGTCAGCACCTTCTGATGGACATACTTGGGAGACGACAGGAAATCATAACGGATGCCTCCGATGATTTCGAACCGCTCCGGCCGGTCATAGAAGCCCTGCGTTTCTTTTACTACCGGTTTTTTGGAAGGCTTGTCTCCGTTCATCAACCAACACTCCCCCAGCTGGATATAATGAAAAATGTTGCTTTCATTATACCATGCAGGGGGAGTGCTGTCCCAAGGATTCTCGCATTAGGCATCATTTGTAAGGCTGTGGGTGATCCGGCTCCAGGACCGGTCACACGGAAGCTGCTTCGCCATTCGTGGCTTCAGGGACTTTGCACTTTTTGTGCCCGGCGTGGTCTCCCTCAGAGGCTCATCCGGTTCCGCCTGGGCCGCTTTACCCGGAGGCCAACCTCCGCCGCGCCGCTGTCAGAGCCGCACAGGCTGCCGCTTCCCCCACATTGCGGTGGGCCCGCTTGATTCACCGCCAGATCTGTGAAAAACTGCTTTGCGCTCCAACCGTTTTATCCACCGCTTGGGAGAACAGCGGCTGCATAGATCCATCTGCCCCGCCCGACTTGCGGTAACCGGCAGCTGCGGGTTGCTGCTCTTCTGTGCTGATCTGCACCGTATAGGCTTGTTCCCCGACGTTGCCCGCGTTGTCTTCCGCCCGGAACAACAGAGTATGAACCCCGCTGCCCTCCGCAACAATCTCCTCTCCCTGCTGATACTCTTCCCAGCTCACTCCGCCGTCAAGAGACAGCTGAATCCCCGCTACTCCGCTGCCTGCATCCCGGGCGTATACGGCCAGGGTGACGGTACCGGATGCCCAAGTACCCGATTGGTAGGCCGCTCCGCCTTCCTGCTGCACTGTGGCCTCCAGCACAGGCGCCGCATTATCCAGTTGGAACGCTGGGGAGCTGGCAAACACAGGGCGGCCAGCTGCGTCTTCAGCCCGTACGTGAAGATACCAGGAGCCGTCCCCGGCCGCCAGCTCCACAGGCTGCACCCCATTCACCGGCTGCCAGTCGGCCTCTGCTCCGGGTGTCTCCATGCTGGGGGCCCAGACGGCCAGCACCTCCGGCTGGCCGTAGGTGACGCTTACCACCGTGGATGCGGTTTTGCCCCATGCCTCCCGCCCGTTGGGCTGATAGCTTACCTCCACCGGTTGAATCGCCTGGAAGGCGAAGCCGTTAGCCACGGCATAGGTCTGAGCGGTGGAGCCCTCATAGCCCAGGATGGTCAGAGCAGCGGGATTGAAATCCAGCAGCCGCTGTCCCAGCACCGTGTCTGCTCCTTCCACCACTACCTCCGTCAATGCATTGAGGCGGAAGGACGAGCTCTCCGCTTTCTCCAGTTCTTCCGGCAGCACGATGCCGGTCAGAGCATTGTCCCGGAAGGCAGAGTACCCGATGTTCCGTACGCTGTCGGGAATCAATACCCGGGTCAACCCCTTGCCCTGGAAAGCGGACTCGCCAATGGCCACCACAGGCAGGCCGCCCAGCACCGCCGGAAGCTCCGCTTCGCCCCATCCGGTATAGCCGGTGACTGTCGCGCCCTGGCCATCCTCATTGATCTGATACAGGAAGTGTCCCTCCCGCTCCGCCTCCAGATTCCAGATTCCCTCCAATTGGGGATGGATGGTCAGGCTCATGGTGTATTCGTCGTTCTTGTATTCCTTGAACACGACCCGGGAGGTCGGGGGTACGACCAGCACCACTGTGCCGTTGGTCTTGATTTCCGTGCTGAGCACGAAGCTGTCCAGTCCCAACACCGTACCGTCCGCTATATTCTTGAACTCCCCGGTAATGCGCAGACCGTCAGGCAATAGCTCCTCCAGAGGCACAGGGAAGCTGCTTTGCGGCACCACCAGACGAAGGGTGCGCGGGGATTGGCCGATGCCCGCCCGGGTCACGTCCAGATCAAACGGAGCCTCATAGCTTGCTTGCCCGGCCAGCGGAAAATACACGGCTACGTCGAAATTATAGTCCTTATAATCCGCCAACGGAACCGCTGCCGTAGGCTCCACCACCAGCACCGTTGTAGCGGTGCGCATCTCATTGCCCCGGATTACCGAATCCAACTGCAGCACCGACTGGTCCTGCTTGTGGGTCAGGGTTCCCTTGATCTTCAAGCCCTGCAGCGAATTAACCTCCAAGGGCTCAGGGAAATCGGTCTGGTTGACCACCAGCCGGATTTCTTTCTTCGAAGCGTTCATGCCCGTCTGAGTCACGGTAATATCCACCGGTTCATACTGGGGCATTTTCCCCCAATGGGACGGAGAGCGTACTTTTACCGCAAAATTGTAGTCCTTATAGTCCTTTAACGGAACTTCGGCAGTCGGCTCCACCACCAGCACCGCGGTACCGCCGGTTCGTACTTCATTGCTCCTGATTACCGAATCCAGCTGCAGCACCGATTGATCCTGCTTGTGGGTCAGAGTTCCCTTGATCTTCAAGCCCTGCAGCGAATTTTCCTTCACTGCAAAGGGAAAATCGGCCTGGCTCACCACCAGCCGGATCTCTTTCTTCGAGGCGTTCATGCCCACCTGGGTCACCGCAATATCCAGCTCTTCATAGTCCACCACCCGCTCCTCCGGAACAAAAACGGACAGGAAAATATGATAGCTGTCATCTGCCGCCAAAGGAACAGAAGCGGTTGGCTTCACGGCGAGCTTTAGAGTCCCGGCCGTATGATTGGCCACATTGCTTATAATGGTGCTGGACAACAGCTTGGAGGAGCCATCCGTCTTATGGGTAAGCACCCCGTTGACCTTCATTCCCTTCAGCACATTAGCCGACGGGAGCAGAGGGAAGAAGTCCTCTGCCGGCACCTCAAGCTGCAGCGTGTTATTTCCGGAATCGATGCTGCTGCTTAGCACCCATGTGTCCATTTGTACATAATTGCCACTCACTGCAACACCCGGATGGGAGAAATCATAGGGCCTAAGCTCTCCGCCTCCCAAAGCCTCTGTGCCGCCTCCCGTTTTGAACAGCGTCAGCTCGTAACGGAAGCTCTCCGCCGGATCATCCACCTTGATCAGGAACTCGTAGGGATAGCCGATCTTCTCCCGGGTGAAGCTTTGCCCGCCAATGGTATAGTTCAGAACGGCCTTCTGGGCGGTGTCGTTCTGATCTGTTGCATATACATAAGCATAATAGCTCTCCGGCGTCACCTGGATCACATGCCCCTTGCCCCGGGTATGCTCCACCGTGGTGCCCTCCGTATAATTGGAATATTCGAAGTCCGGGTTGGCATACGCCGGTGTCTTCACTGCCGTTAACCCGTGCAGTACCACAGACTTAATCCCCTTCGACGGAATGGTCACCGTAAATGCCCCGTTCACCACGCCGAGCGTGCTGGTGCTTCCGTCGGCCTCATAGACCGTTGCCGTGCCCGTATAGCTGCCGGCAGGGTCGGCCTTCTCACCCAGCGTCACCGTGGAGGTCACCGCATCATTGCCCTCATTCATCAGAGCAACACCCAGCACTCCGTTCTTGCGGGCGGCCACATAGTCGATCTCCACCGTATCCGGCTCCACGATCCCCCGGTCCAGCCACAGCCACATATCCTCTTCCCCATAGAACTTGCCCGGCGCATGGCCGAACTGGTTGGAGTTGAAATAGGCGTAGCCCGACTGGTACAGAGACGGGAACTCAATCTGCTGCTCCGACTTCACCCACGCGCTGTTGATCAGGAAATCCTCCAGCATGCTGATGAACACGGGAATATGGTGCCAGTAGATGGAGGTGAAGTCCGGTCCCGTATACGGGTAATCCTCCTTCATCTGATGGAAGATGATCCGGTCCTGGTAGTAGCCGGGATAGTTGCCGTACCGGCCGATGGTGGCGTTGCGGGCCATGTTGTAGAAGAACTCATCCCCGGTATACACCGACAGCTTGGTCAGCATCCCCGCCCAGTTGTTCATGGTGATCACGTTGCCGTGGCCCGGAGTTGCGGGATGCTCGGTCCCCATGCCAATCCGGCCGCCCAACCATCCGGGAGCGGTTTCCGTTTCCAGAGGCACGCCCAGCAGTTGGGCAGGTTTGGCCTCGCCGTCCACATTGCCCAGCCGCCATTGCTCTTCCCCATGCCACCAGAAATTGAAGCGGTTGGCAAACAGCAGCCGGGTGCCGGATTTCTCCTGGGTGACGGTATAATCCGTAGTGGCGTAGTCGTCATGATAGCCCGTAGTCCACACTCCGGTGAGAAGCAGCTGGGCGTTCTGCTCCGCCCCGTCCAGATACCGCTGCTCCCCCGTAGCCTCATAGGCGGCCAGCAGGGTGGTGACCATAGGAATATAATCGCCGTATACGAAGCCGCTCACAAACCGGGACTCCCGGTTGGCTCCGGCATTGGGATGCTGCTCCAAATACTGGTCGGCCAACGTCCGCAGATTATTCAGGTATGTCTCGTCTCCGGTGTATTTGAACATAACCGCCTGGTCCGCTATTCCGCTCAGATTGGCTTGCTGGGCAGGAGACTGTACAGCCCGGTTCAGCAGAAAGGGCATGCGCCCCTGGGTCATTTCATACAGACCGCCATATACATGCGTCGAATAGTTGTTGACTGGACCGCCAATAGGAGTAGGGAGCGCGCCTGCATAATTGCTGGTTCCCCCGTCTCCCGTTCCCCGGAAATGCGGCCTGTTTCTGCCCAGCATATAGGCCAGCGTCGGTATGGCCCGCTCATCCAGAATTGTCTCATCCTCCGTCAGCAGATAGCGCTGCAACGCCGCCATACTGTTGGAGACGGTGACCAAGTCCTTTTCCTCCATATTGTAGTGCGCCATGTCCTCCGTATCCCAACCGCCGTAATCGTCATCCATCATCAGGTCGGTGGCATTGTAGATGGCATCATTCAGCGAATGGAAATAGTTGGTGCGGATATCCCGCGCATTGTACAGATTTTCTGCCGCATGCTTGAAGGTATCGTACCAGGAAGCCGACCGGTTAATAATCCGGTAGGACACGGAATAGCTGTCCCCTGCCTCGAAGAGGCTGTGCTCCGACCCGAACATAGGCGCGGTAAATTGCGGCCGCACATCCTGCTCCGGCCCACGCAGCACCAGACCGAAGGAGGAGGTTTCCGGATACGCATAATCCTGGGGCACCGATACCGGGTCCATGGCAATGCCGGAGGTCATCATCTTTCCGCCAAAGCGGATATTTCCCTCTGCATAATGCAAGGTCGCCATTGGCGTGAACAGGTAAGATTCCGGAATAATTGTCGAGGCATCGGGAACATTCTTTTTCACATACAGAAGGGGCGCAGTCACCGTGTCAAAATCCTCATAAGCCGTTTCATTTCCGTTGAACAGCAGGAACGAATAGGCGCCGTCCTCAGGGAATTCCGCCTCCAGGGTCACCTTGGGCTCAACGCTCCGGTCATCAAATTCGAAGAATACCTTCAGCTCCGCCTCACTGTGGCTGGGGAAGCTGAGCTCTACCTTGTGGTCATTAATCTTGGTAAAATTGTTGGGAATAAACCAGACCGGAACTCCGGAACGGAAAAAATCACTGATGACCGTATAGGCGTGGTTAGCACCGACCTCCACTTCCTGAAGGAATTGAACAGCTTGCCCATCCTGACCGACGAACTCGCTGTTGGCAGCGGCCATCATCAGGAAGCCCAACTGCTCTGTCTTTCCCTTCACCTGCAGCCATTGGCCGTTGTCTTTGATGAAAATTTCATTTTGCACCAGACTGCCTTCCTGGCCGGTTCCCTTATGAAAGACCACCTTCACTTGTTCATTCTCAATGGCAGCCGATTGTGTGGAAGGAACGTCCGCTGTAGCCCATTCCGGAAAATCGGCAGGCGGCAGGAAATCGAACGGGTCCTCAGGATCAGCCAGGTCGATCAATTCATCCAGATTCTCGGACGGAACAAGGTTCAAATCCTTGGTGAGAAAAAAACCTTCACAACGTGCGTAGAAGGCGGAGGTATCGATCAGGGACAGCTCATGAACACCCTCCTCCAAGGTATAAACGCCCACCTCCGTCCAGCGGAAGCCGTCCTGTCCGTGATTGCCGAATTTATTGGCGGCCCTTACCCCGTCCACCTCCACGTGGAAGCTGCGGGTGCCCGGCTGGTTGGCGGCGAAATCCCGGTCCCGCACCCACACCTTGTATTGGCCTGTGGACTCAATATTGACCCTGGCAATAGCCGGCTCTCCTCCGTCTCCGGGGTTCGCATCACCGGGTGTAGACCCGGTAGTCCGGCCCATGATGAAGCTTCCGGTTAACGTCCACGAGCCGAAGCGGTAAAAATGGTTGGGCGGAATGTAATAATGCAGCCTTTCCTCCGGCTCCGGATCGTCATCGGCGTGGGCAGTCGGCGTATAAGCTAATTGGGGGACAAATTGTCCCAGCAGCAAAACGGCTAACAGCAAAGAGAACATTCGTCTAAGCATAAAATTCCTCCTTCTGGGTTAGGGTGAAAAGGCCCTAAAGTTCGTTACCGGCAATGCAGCAACAGCGGAAGGTATGCAGCGAAAGCATCTGGTTGCAAATGATACCGCTTACATTAAATGACTCCATGCAAATACCTCCAATCATCACCCCCTATCTGCCATTTCCAGAATAAGGGATGTTGTTGGATGATATTTGAAATATTTATTGGAATATTATTAAAATTTTTAGCATTTACCTCCCAGACCGTACAAGTCCTGTATGATTCCTGCGGTCACTACTGCTAGCTCCGCCTCCTAAGATATGCAACCCGGCAATCTGTATCCTCCCGCGATATACAGCCCGGCTATCTATACCTTCTCGTGATATACAATCCGGCTATCTATATCCTCCCGCCGTAATATAGCCCATCTTCATCGAAATCCGGTCCGTCACCTCTATTAATATCCGTGACAACTCCTCCGTGCGGTTGGGAAGATCCACTTCTGTAACGGGACCCGAGAGACTGATTCCGGCAATCACGCGGCCTGCCCGGCCACGGACAGGACATGCCACACAAGCCCTTCCCAGAGCCAACTCCTCCGCCTCTGTGGCGTAGCCCCGTTTGCGCACCAATGCAAGCTCGCCGAGCAGCTGTGCCTCGTCTGTAACGGTATTGTCCGTATAAGCATGCAGTTTTTGCTCCCGCAAGCAGGAGACGGCCTGGTCCTCCTCCATATGGGCGAGCAGCACCTTCCCAATCGCTGTGCAATACAAGGGATTGCTGCGCCCGATCAAGGTATACATGCGGGGGGATTTATGGCTGTCCACATGAGCCAGATAGAAAATTTTGCGGTTGTTCAAAATTGCCAGATTGACGCCCAGTCCCAGCCGTTGCTCCAAGTGATGCAGCTCCGGAAGCGCCTGCTTGCGAATCTCGTAATGATTCAGCGCAATGCCGCCCAGGGCAATGATTTCCGGGCCCAGTCTGTAAAAGCCGGAGAATTCGTCCTTTTCCACAAATCCGAGAGATACCATCGTGGTCAGCAGGCGGGAGACATTGCTTTGGGTCAGATTAAGCTTCTTCGCTACATCCATCACCCGCACCTCCGGCTGCTCGTCGGTAAAGCAAGAGAGGATCGCCAATGCCCGGGTCACGCTTTGCGTCAAGAGGGCCGAATTTTTTTCTTCCTTCATGGTCGTTTCTCCTCTTTAAGTTATTCGGAAGCGTTCGCTTGCGTTCACATTCATTATATATGACCAAGCATTATTGTACAAACTGACTCCTTTTAATTCAATTTTAAATTTCATATTGATAAATACAATTTCATATTATAGAATTTAATCATGAATTATGATATTTATATTCGATGAAGGAGAGATTGGTTATGACTCAATCGAAGTTTGCAGGAGTTTTCCCTATTCTGGCCACGCCTTTTACTGACAGTGGAGAAGTGGATGAATCCAGCCTGCGTGAGCTGGTCCGGTTTCAATTGGCCGCAGGAGTTGACGGTATTGCCTTGTTCGGGATGGCAAGCGAGATGTACACCCTGCTTGAAGGGGAACGCAGTCTTATTGCAGGGATTGTAGCGGAAGAGGTGAACGGAAGGGTGCCCCTTGTCTTCGGCAGCGGACATACGGGAATAGAAGGAGCCGTTCAATTGAGCAAGAACGCCCAGAATCAGGGAGCAGACGCGCTGATGGTGCTGCCGCCCTATATGGCCAAGCCCGACGGTGCCCGCCTGTACGATTATTTCGCCGCTGTTGCCAGGGCGGTGGATATTGAGATCATGATTCAGGATGCGCCCAACGCCAGCGGCGTGGCTATCTCTGTCCCGCTATTGGCGAGGCTGTCCAAGGAATTCCCCAACATTACCATGGTGAAGGTCGAGGCTCCTCCCACTACAGTGAAGATAACCGAGGTGCTGGAGCAAACAGAGGGCAGGCTTACTGTATTCGGGGGCATGAACGCCATGTATTTCTACGAGGAGCTGCTGAGAGGTGCGGCAGGGACTATGCCCGCCTGCGAATTTCCGGAGGTATGTGTGAAGATTTATCAGGCCTTCAAGCAAGGAGACACGGATCAGGCCAGGCAGATTTTCTACCAATACCTTCCGTTTATCAGGATTGGCACCATGCCGGGTTACGCCATGTCCGTCCATAAGGAGATTCTGCAACGCGGGGGAGTCATCCGCTCCGCCTATGTCCGCAATCCCAATGCGCCTATCGACGAGCGTATCCGCAAGGAAACCTGGGAAACACTGAAGGGACTGGACTTGCTTGCACTCCGCTGGAGCGAACAGGGGTCAGCAGTGGAAGGGAAGCCATTATGAGCTTATTGGAACAGATTCAACATCATTTTGCCGTAGCTATTGTGCGCGGGGCGGATGAGATTCAGGCGCTGCCTGCTGTTCAAGCCCTGTACGACGGGGGAATTCGGGTGCTGGAGCTGACAGCCTCCACTCCCGGCATCATGGGGCTGATTGAGAGAGTGCGTGCGGCCATGCCCGCGGATTTGATTGTGGGAGTCGGCACTGTACTGGATCCCGAAACAGCCAGAGCAGCGATTCTGGCAGGGGCACAGTTTATTTTGTCCCCGACAGTGAAGCCGGAGACGATTGCTCTAACCAAGCGTTACGGCATATTGAGCATCCCGGGCGCCATGACGCCTACCGAAATATTGACGGCCTATGAGCTTGGGGCTGACGTGGTGAAGGTGTTCCCCGCCGGACCTCTGGGCGTGCGCTATATCACGGATATCCACGGACCCTTGCCTCAGATCCCGTTGATGCCCACAGGCGGCATCCAGCTGGACAATATCGGCTCATATGTGCGCAGCGGAGCGGCGGCGGCAGGTGTCGGCAATTCCCTGTACAGTCCGGCTCCCGTCCAGGACGGAGCGTTCCTGGAGGAACTGACGCAGCGGGCCCGGCTGTACGTGGAAGCCGTGGCTGCAGCACGTTCCTGATTAGAAGCGGATTCGTCTGCCGGACAGTCTTCTGCTGACGCAGAGAGGCGCAACCGACACTGGAGCATCTCTTTTCGCTCTAGTGTCGGTTGCGCCAGTCCGGCCCGGCTCCGTACTCCCTTGTCTTGCCTTGCCGCTTCTCCTCTTCTCTTATCTTATCTTATCTTGTCTTGTCTTGTCTGCTTTTCTCCGCTCTGCCCTTCTCTGCTCTGCTCTTATCTTGTCTTGTCTGCTCTTCTCTGCTCTGCCCTTCTCTGCTCTTCTCTGCTCTTCTCTGCTCTGTTCTTCTCTGCTCTGCCCTTCTCTTGCCTCGCCTCTCTGCCCTTCATTCCCTTCCCTCTCACCCGCTACAGGTACTCCTTCAGATACTTCTTTCCCCGAAACTGGTTAGGCGTCAGCTCCACCTCCTTCTTGAACACATAATTGAAATAGGATTGGGACGAGAAGCCGCATTCATAGGCAATCTCCGTCAGCGAAAGCGTGCTGGTCAGCAACAATTCCTTCGCATACCTCAATTTCTTGTCCAGTACATAAGCATGGGGCGTCTTCCCGATGATAGCGCTGAACAGCTTGTGAAAATAGATGGGACTCAAATTCGCCGCCTTGGCGGCAGCCTCCAGCGTCGCGCTGCTGCTGCGGAAATGCTCGTCCAGGTAGGATACCGCCTGCAAGATAGCCCTGTCGTCCACCTTGCCGGCCAGCCTCGTCTTGCGCTGGTGCAGCAAGGTATCCTGGTTGATCTGATACATCAGCTCCAGCAGCTTGGCATAAACCCACAGCTCGCCCCCCTCATACGGAGAATGAAAATACCCCATAATCTCATGGATCAGATTGCGGTATATCTGCTTCTGGGCCAGCTCCATATAATCGGGGGCGTTCATCAAGCAGCGGTATACCGCTCCCTCCTGCACCTCAAGATGGATGTAATAGCATTGGAAGGGCAGCACACTGTTCCTGATCTGTCCCGGCTTGGCCACAAGCAGGCGCCCTGCTCTAATGGGATACTCCACCCCGTCGATGAAGGTTGTTCCGCCGTCATGCATGAACAGCTCCACCTCGAACAATTCCACCGGACGCTTGGGCGTTACAGTGATATTCTGAAATTTCACACTGCTGTCAAAAATTCCTGCCCTGTCGATAACAGGAAGGGATAAGGGCATGGCCTTCACCGCCTAAAATAAGATTTCAAAAAAAGTAGATAAGATTCTTTCTATAATAATCGATTTATCCGTGATATTATCCCTGTGTAATACTTATTTTATCAATATGCTATCATAATATTTCACAATTTGAAATCAAATTATTCAAGGGGATGAACGCATGTTGAAGGTTACATGGCTGGGACAGGCCGGTCTGCTGCTGGAGGATCCGAATATCAGGATCATCGTGGACCCCTACCTCTCCAACAGTGTGGAAAAGGTCAATCCGAAGAACTACCGCAGGAAGGAGGTTGACGCAAGCTTTTTATCCATCGCTCCCCATGTTCTGCTCTGCACCCATAACCATCTGGATCATGCCGATCCGGAAACATTGCCGCACTATCTGAACAACGGGAACGCCATGGACGTGCTTGCGCCGCGCGCGGTGTGGGAGGAGGTGCGCAAAAGCGGAGGCAGCCACAACTATGTTCTGTTCCGGCGGCATACGCAATGGACCTGCGGCCATGTCCGGTTCACCGCAGTGAAGGCCGAGCATTCCGATGATGAGGCAATCGGCGTGATCATCGATGACGGGGACAAGACGTATTACATCACCGGCGACACGCTGTACAACTCGGAGATATTCGAGGACCTCCCCGGGAAGATTGACGTGCTGTTTCTCCCTGTTAATGGCGCCGGAAACAACATGAATATGCATGACGCCGGACGGTTTGCCAGCCGGATCAAGGCCAAGGCCGTTGTGCCCCTTCATTGGGGAATGTTTGACGAGATCAACCCGGAGGAGTTCATCTGCACCAACCGGGTGATTCCACGGATCTATGAGGAGATTGCCTTATGAAAATAACGGATATCAAAACCTTCACTGTAGATTGCTTCCGGACCAACTGGGTGTTTGTCAAGGTCTATACCGACGAGGGGATCGATGGGGTCGGCGAAGCTACACTGGAGTACAAGGAAAAGGCGCTCTGGGGCGCGATCGAGCATGTCAGAGAATACTTAATCGGCAAAAATCCGCTAACCATCGAAAAGCATTGGCATGACGTATACCGTGACGCCTACTGGCGGGGCGGGGCGGTCTTAATGTCGGCGTTGTCCGCGGTAGAGATGGCACTGTGGGATATCCTGGGCAAAAGCCTGGGCGTCCCTGTTTACCAGCTGCTGGGGGGCAAGGTGAACGACAAGGTGAGAATCTATGTGAACGGCTGGTTTGCAGGGGCCAAAACTCCGCAGGAATTCGGGGAGAAAGCCAAGGAAGTGAGCAAACGGGGCATTACCGCCATGAAATGGGACCCCTTCGGCAAGAGCTACATGAACATTTCGAACAAGGACCTGAGCACGGCTCTGGAATGCATCGCCGCTGTCCGGGAGTCCGTTGGCCCTGATGTTGATCTGCTGATTGAAGGCCATGGGAGATTCAATGTGCCTACAGCGGTCAAGATTGCCAAGGAATTAGAGCAATTCAAGCCGATGCTGTTTGAAGAGCCCATACCTCCTGATCAGTTATCCGCACTGAAGCAGGTAAAGGACCAGTCCCCTGTCCCTATCTCGGCGGGAGAAAGGCTGTATACGCGCTTCGGCTACAACGAGCTGTTCGAGAAAATGGCAGTGGACTATATCCAGCCCGATGTCAGCCATGCGGGAGGAATCATGGAGCTGAAGAAGATCGCCGCAATCGCGGAGAGCCATTATATCCCCTTCGCGCCCCACAATCCCAGCGGGCCTGTGGCCAATGCGGCGACCCTGCAGCTTGCCGCCTGCTGTCCCAATTTCTGCATCCTGGAAATCATGTTCAGCGATGTGGCTTACCGCAGCAGCATTACCAACGAGTCGCTGGAGCACAGCAACGGGTGGATCACCATTCCCGACAAACCAGGACTGGGCATTGAATTGAATGAAGAGGCGTGCGGGACATATCCTTATCAGTCCCATTCCCTCAGACACTACACGGGGAGCCTGACCGACATCAGACCTCCGGAAACAGCATTTTACTTTTAAGACACGCCCTGGTTCACAGTTCACTTACAGGAGTGATTCATGTATGGGAAAATCGGTGCTTGTAACCGGAGCCGTAAGCGGAACGGGCCTGGCCATTGCCAAGCGTTTCGCAGCCGAGCATTACGATGTATTCATCACCAGCCGCACCACGGAGGGGCTGGATGAGGCAGCGGCGGAGATCAGCAGGGAATTCGGTGTATTCGCCAAAGGCTATGAGCTGGATTCCCCCGGCGAAGCGGCTGTAAAAACCGTGTTCGAGGATATCAGGCGGCTGGGGTATATGGTGGATTGCGTGGTGCTGAGTGCGGCGAATCTGGGGATCGGACAGGATTTTTTTGAAGTGGCGCTGCAGGATTTTATGGATGTGTTCGCAACCAATCTGGGCTGGAACTTCGCTATAGCGCGGCAGGGCGCCCTCCAAATGCGGGAAAAAGGCGGGGGCTCCATCGTATTCATCTCCTCCAACACCGTATACAGAGCGATTCCCAACCGGGCTGCCTATTCCGCCTCCAAGAGCGGCATTACCGGACTATCCCGCGCGATGGCAGTGGATCTGGGCAAGTACGGAATCCGGTCCAACTGTGTTCTGCCGGGGATGATCAAGACAGAGCGGTGGCAGCAGTCCGCCGAACTGCGGAAGCTCCCTTCCAACTATACGCCAATCGGGGATATTGCCGATTTCGGCGACATCGCCGATGCCGCCTGGTTCCTGGGCAGCGAGCAAGCCAAGAACATCACCGGAGCCGAGCTGATTGTTGACGGCGGCAATACGGTTCAGCTGTACCCCATAGTTCCCAATAACCAATGATCGTCAAGGAGTGGTGGCAATGGAAAGATTAATACGGGCGGGCAAGGTTATTCCCAAGCATTCCTCCCAAGTCGCACATTCGCGGATCGGCATCGGCTTTGAGAAGCTGGACCGGGATGTGTTCGATCCGGAGAAGGCTTATGACAAGGTGGCCCAATTGGGTCTGAAGTGGGTCCGTATCCAATCGGGCTGGGCCAAAACCGAAAAAACAAAGGGCGCCTATGATTTTGCCTGGCTGGACAGCATTGTTGACAATCTGATCCGCCGCGGCCTGGTTCCCTGGGTGTGCCTGTGCTACGGCAACGGGCTGTACGATGAGCGGGCCGCGCAAGTGTTTGGCGCAGTGGGCTGCCCTCCCATACACACAGAAGAAGCCAAGACAGCCTGGAGCCGCTACGTCGAAGCGCTGACGAGCCATTTTGCCGGACGCGTGGAATATTATGAGGTATGGAATGAGCCTGACGGCGTCTGGTGCTGGAAGCATGGACCCAATGCTTCAGAGTACGGCCGGTTTGTGATTGATACGGCTCGGGCGATCAAGCGGGGAGACGCCGCAGCCAAGGTGATTGGCGGCTCCCAATGCCAGCGGAATCTGCATTATATGGCAGAAGCCTTCGAGACCGGCATGGGAGAATACATCGACGCCCTGACCTTCCATGAATATACGGCGCGGGAAGAGCGTGTGTTCGAACGCGTTCGCGCATTGAGAGCCCTGGCAGGCAGATATAACCCGGCCATTGAAATCATTCAGGGCGAATCCGGCTCCCAGTCCAGAAGCGGCGGCAGCGGAGCCCTGCGCACAGGCGCCTGGACCCCCAGGAAGCAGGCCAAGCAGCTCGTTCGGCATACCCTGGCGGATTTAATCTCCGATGTGAAGTTTGCCTCTTACTTTTCCTGCATGGATATGATAGAAGCATTGAACGGAATTGTAGGCAACAAGGACAGCTACCTGGACTACGGATATTTCGGCGTGCTGGGGGCCGACTTTGATGAGAACGGGGTTGCCACCGGGGATTACACGCCCAAGCTGTCCTATACGGCCTTGCAGACCGTCGCCTCTGTATTCGCCGGGGATTTTACCGTTGCCGGACTTCCGGTTTTGTTTGCACCGACGGTTTCGGAGCGGATATTCGGACGCGATCTGGAAGAACCGTCGGTTATCAGCTCGGGGTTTACCAAGCCTAACGGCTCAAGCGCATTTGTCTACTGGAATCCGACGGACCTCATGACAACCGAATTCGAATCCACGGTGAGCCTGCAGACAGCCGCCTTGCCGGGGGATGTGAAACTGATCGACCTTCTGGACGGAACGGTGTACCGGTTCCCCGAATCCATGCTGGAAGCAACGGGCAAGCACCTGCTGACCTTCCGCAATATTCCGATCAAGGATTATCCGCTGCTCTTGACCTTCGGCGATTTCTAGAGCTGCCGGCTGCTTCCGGAGAGAATCCGCACGCCATGACGGGGAAGCTCTATGGGCCTAGGCGCAGCTCTTCATCCGGGCCTTGGAATAGCTGTCCCACTCGAAGAACATTTGGGCGCTGGATGCACCGCAGCTGTGCTCCTTGACAGGTGATGAGTATTTGACGCATGCCCGAGTCTGCCCGTGTATGCTCCGGCTCCGAGATAAAGAGAAACCGTCAGGCGATTGCCTTGACGGTTTCTCTTTATCCTACAGCGGAGGGGGCGGCATCTTAAGGTCCTTGAGCCCACTCGGCGTTTATCCTTAACGGAAATTTTTTCCGCTAACCTGCTAATTTTCCTCTTTCACTCTTCGTTAGCGGAAATTTTTTCCGTTATCTCCCGGTTATCATCAAAAATGGCGGGAATTCCCGCTAACTGCCATGAATAACGGAAAAAATTTCCGTTAAATTCCTCTTTTTGCTTAATAATCGTCTTTTAACGGAAATTTTTTCCGCTAAGAGGTTGGATAGCCTCATGTGTGGACCAGGAAATCTGCCGGGGATACGGTCATGCCCCCTTCCTGGGAACTCAGCATGGGATACGGTCGCCTCTTCCTGGGAACTCAGCGGGAGATATGCCTCCCACCCCTTACGTGCGGCCTCTCGGTAGTAGTGGTCGTACCCTTTCTCGGGAACTCAGCCGGCGATTCGCTCATGCCCCATCTTCCTGCGGCTTTACGGCCACGAAGAAGGCCCGTTCCGTCTGCTCGTCCGCCTGCTCCCAGGTGAAGTCCCCCAGGATCCGAATCCCGCTGAAGCCCGCTTCTGCAAGCATGCCCTTGAGCTCATGGAGGGGATACGCCCGCTGGGCATGGGTTTCATCAAACCGGGTATACTTCTCTCCTCCCGGCTCCCTGCTGAAGAAGGTGAGATCGTGATAGATGGTGCAGGTCTCCTCCTCAAGCTCGCATTCCCAGATATAGGACAGATCCTCCTCGTTGTAGACAAAAGGCTGGTTCGCAGCATATTCTTCCAGAGTGCGGAGCGTATGGACGTCGAAGACAAACAGGCCTCCCGGCTTAAGCCCCGCATATGTGCGCTGGAACACCGCGGATACCCCGGCGGGGTCCGTCACATAGTTCAGGCAGTCGCAAAAGGAGATGACCGCATCCACCTGAAGCCCCAATTCCCACTCCGTCATATCCTGCTGCACCCAGACAGGTTCCGTCCCTTCGCCGCGGGAGACATGCCCGGCCAATTGTCTGCTTTTGCTCTGGGCCACGGACAGCATATCCTCCGACAGATCAATCCCATAGACCGTATACCCCTTCTGCGAAAGAGGAATGGCCACACTGCCTGTCCCGCAGCCCAATTCGGCCACTGTGACCGGATTTCCGCAGCGTCTGAAGCACTCCGCGGCAAACTCCACCCAGCGGACATAAGGCATATCATTCATAAGGCGGTCATACACCATGGCAAATTTCTCGTAAGCCATCGAAAATATCTCACTCCTCCGCTTCGGCTGCCAGAGATGGGGCTAAAGGAGATGCTTCGGCTGCCTTAGACGAGGCTGATGGGGAAGCTTCGGCTGTCAACGCATCTGCGCGGTCCATTGCCTCCCGGGCCTCCGGCTTCAGGTAAGTCCAGTTTTCTTTCTGGTCTATCAGGCCTTCCTTCATCAGCTTGCCCAGCGCGCGCTTGAAGGCGGCTTTGCTGATCTTGAAGCGGCTTGCAATAATATCCGCAGGGGTCTGGTCCGAATACGGCATGCCCCCGTCGGGACGTTCTCTCAGCAGCTTGAGGATTGCGGCCGAATCCTCATCCCGTCCCACCTGCTTCAGCGGCTTCATGGACAGGTTAACCCTGCCGTCCTCCCGGACGAACGCAACCCGGGCCTGAAGAGCCTCTCCGGTACGGAGCAGTCTGGTTCTCTCCGTGGCGTGAATCATACCGATGGCTCCGAACCCCAGCACCCCGCCTTCCACCACCACAAAGGTGGATTCCTGCAGCGGCTTGTATACCCGGACGTCCAGCCATTGATTCTTCCACGACTCTGGAGCGCGGAAGCACAGCGGCTCAAGCTCCCGCTCCCCCGCCAGTTGGGCCAGCATCCGCCCCTGCTTGTCATGACCCAGCGTGGCGAATACCTTGTCCCCCACAATGGGACGAAGCTCCTTCAGCTCCGGCTGGGCTCGGAACGGCAACAGCAGATTGCGTCCGATGCCGATGTCCAGGAAGCAGCCGAAGCGGGGATGGATATCCACTACCTCGAGCAGCGCAGTCTCCCCCAGCAGCAGATGAGGACAGCGCATGGTTGCAGCCAGCCTGTCCTCCGTATCATGGAACAGATACACTTCGATCTGTTCTCCTTGCTTGACCGTGCCGGTCAGCTCTGTATAATGAAGCAGCACATCCTGGCTGCCATCCGTCAGGAAATAACCGAAAGGAGCCTTTTCCCTGGCTACCTGGAGCACTGCCTTGGTTCCGGCCTGAAGGCTCATACCCGCTCAACCACTTTCGCGTCTGACCAGAGACGCTCGATATTATAATATTCCCGGTCATCCCGGTGAAACACATGAACGACCACATCGCCCATATCCACCAGAATCCATCTGGCGGTGCTTACTCCTTCAATTCCCTTGATCACGACGCCCTTTTCTTCCGCACGCTTCTTGACCTCCGTAGCGATGGCCTGTACCTGGGTCTCCGAATTGCCGTGACAAATCACATAATAATCGGTTACCAGGGACAACCCTTCCAGGTTCAGCGCAATCAAATTTAATGCCTTCTTATCTTCCGCAGCCTCCATCACAAGAGACATGACTGCTTCCGGCTTTAGACTCATCAAGCATTCCTCCTACTTCTTCTTAATCCCGCCAAAACGACGTTAACCTGCTGGGCCCGTTTTTCGGATACGTTGGCGGGGGCCGATATAAATCACTTACTTCCCAGTTCCTGCAGCAGCGAATTGCGCGCCTGAACAGTCAAGGGATAAATCTGCTGCCCTTTTTCAAGCAAATGCGAGATTGTGGAATCAAAGCCCGCCACCAATGCTTGCTCTAAGCTATGTTCAGCCAATTTGCGGATCTTATTCACTCCGGGAAAATCCCGGCCTTCTTCAATATAATCGGCCAAGCAAACAATCTTGTCCAGCAGGGACATTCCTACCCGTCCGGAGGTATGCCATCTGACGGCGTCCAGCACCTCCGCATCGGTAATTCCCGTCTCATCGGGAATAGCGGCGGCAGCAGCAGGTCCATGCCACAACGCCTTGTCATGAGACAGCAAGTCCTCCTCCGCTCCTGCGGCAGCCAGGACGGAACGCTGCCGCTCCACCGGCCAATATTTGCAGTAGTCGTGCAGCATCGCCGCAAGCTCCGCCTTCTTCGGATCAGCGCCGTAGCGTTGGGCCAACGAAACCGCCGATTCCATAACCCCCACCGTATGGGCCCATCTTTTGGCGGGCATCTGGCTTTGCACCTGTTCCATCAGACTGGTTCTATCCCTCATATAGCCGGTTCACCTCCATATACATTCGGACCGCCTCGGGCACCATATAGCGCACCGTCAGCCCCTCATGCCTCCGTCTGCGGATTTCCGTGGAGGAAAGCTCCATCTGCAGCATGGGGACAAGCGTCACCCGGCTACGGATAGACGCAGGCAAGAGCTCCAGATGCACCGGAGCGCCGGGACGGGCCAGTCCCATAAAGCCGATCCGTTCCACGAGCTCGTTAATTCTGTACCACTTGGGCAGATACATCACCATGTCTCCACCGATAATATACGTGAATCTTACCGATGGATACCGGCCTTGAAGCATTTCTACCGTATCGTAGGTATAGGAGGTGCCTCCCATGCGTATTTCAATATCCGTTGTCCTAAAAGAGGGATGATCCGCTATTGCCAGCCGGACCATCTCCAGACGCTGCCCGGGTGTGGCCACCGGTCCCGGCTGCTTGTGCGGAGGAGCGTAGGACGGCATGAACCATACCTCATCGAATCCGCCCGCCTCCCGCGCCAGCTCTGCCGCCAGCAAGTGGCCCTGGTGAACCGGATCGAAGGTGCCCCCCATAATTCCAACCTGCATGGGGTGTTCCCTCCCCTCTCTGGTCATCCCTTAGGCAGCTCGATCTTCTTGTTGTCTGTGGATTGCTTGTATAGAATCACGGTTTTGCCGATCAGTTGGACCAACTCCGCTCCTGTTCCGTCAGCCAACTCCCGGGCCACTTCATGCTTATCGTCCGTGTTGTTGGTCAGGATGGACACCTTAAGCAACTCCCGAACTTCCAGAGCCTCTCCAATGCTCTTGATCATGTGGTCGTTCAAGCCGCCTTTGCCCACTTGGAAAATCGGGTCCAAATGATGGGCCTCCGCGCGCAAATATCTCTTCTGTTTACCTGTCAGCATATGCTGTCCCCCGCTTCTGTGCTTCCACTCATGCCTTGCCGCCTTGTCTGCGCATTCATCTATACCTTGCCGTCTTCCTGTACCATCCATCTATGCCTTGCCCGTTTTGCCTGCACATTCACATCTATACCTTACTGTTTTGCCTGCGCACTCACGCATTTGTCATCTTGCCTGCGCACTCACGCATGCCCTATCTCATCCGGCCTGGGCTCAACCGCCCGTTCAGCCCCCGCTCAGGGCCTCTTCCACAATGGCTCTCATCTCTGCTGCCGGTGCCGGGAGACCTGTCCAATACTCGAAGGCATAAGCCCCTTGATAGATGAACATGCCCAACCCGCTGTGAACACGGGCGCCGGCCTGTTCCGCCTCCCGCAGCAGACGGGTGATACGGGGATTATAGATCAGATCGCTGACCAACAGATTGCGGTGAAGCAGCTCCGTGTTCATGGGGACCTCATCCACATGGGGATGCATTCCCGCGGAGGTGGTGTTAATGACAATATCCGTCTCGCCGATGCACAGCGCGATATCCTCCGTCCCCATGCCCGCCGTCTCCGTATAAGCGCTCATGGCTGAAGCCAGCTCACGGGCCCGCTCCGCCGTACGGTTGGCAATCAGCAGCCGGCCCACATTCTCCCGGGCCAAAGCGTAGGCAATTCCCCGCGCCGCGCCGCCTGCTCCAAGCAGCAGGATGCGCTTGCCCGAAAGGTCCACTCCCGTCTCTTCCTTCAATGAACGGACATAGCCGATGCCGTCTGTATTGAAGCCTTTCAGACGGCCGTTATCATTGACAATCGTATTGACCGCCCCGATCGCCCGGGCGGACTCGTCGATTTCGTCCAGATAGTCCATTACCTCAACCTTGTGCGGGATGGTCACATTAACGCCTCTGAATCCAAGCGCCCGGATTCCCTTCACCGCCTCACCCAAAGTGCCGGGAAGAATATGGAATGCCGCATAAGCCCCATTAATCCCCGCCGCTTGAAAGGCCCGGTTCAGCATGAGCGGCGATTTGGAATGTCCTACCGGATCACCAAACACGCCGTACATTACCGTTTGGCTGTTCAGGCTTTGCCCTCCCAGGCCCTCTCCTTGCTCCCCCATGACCAACACTCCCTTGTATCTGCGAACACCACGGTGTGGTGAACTCCTGTAAGTCTGTGCGGCATAACCCGCTTTAATCAGACTCCTAATGTCCTACCTATACTACCGGGGGTCGCACGGCTACCTTCACACCCCTGGGGGCATGAATAATCAACTCGCAGCCGTCGGTATTATTAACCGTAATCCAGCCCAGACCGGAGATGAGAATCTCTGTTTCCACACCCCGTTTGGTCCGGACCGGATGCTTGATCCAAGAGGGCAGCGCCTCTACATCCTCCAGTACGGGAGGAGTCAGCAGTTCTCCCTTGTGCTCGGCAAACAACTCGTCTGCCCGCTCCAGCTTGGTGCGGTGGATATTGACGCCATTGGACATATAGACGGTGAAGGATTGCCGGTTGCCTTTGACAAAGTCAAAGCGGGCCATAGCCCCAAAGAACAGCGTCTGTCCTTCGTTCAACTGATACACCATCGGCTTGATCGGCTTGTCCGGCAGCACCGACTTGATATAGCGCTTGGGCAGAAGCTCCGTCAGGCGGTGATGATAGACAATCCCCGGCGTATCGATAATGGAGCGCCCATCTTCCAGCGGAATCTCCACCAGGTCAAGGGTCGTTCCGGGATATTGGGATACGGTCAGCTCCGCCTCCAGATCGCTGTGATCCCGGATCAGCCGGTTAATGAAGGTGGACTTGCCCACATTGGTGGCGCCGACCACGTACACATCCCTGCCCTCGCGCAGATTTCCCACCAGATCCAGCAGCCGGTCGAAGCCCTGGTTGTTCTTGGCGCTGACCAGTACGGTCTCCGCCACCTTCAGGCCGTTTTCCTTAAGCTGCCGCTGCACCCAATTGCGGATTCGGTTCCAGTTGCTTACTTTGGGCAGCAGATCAATCTTGTTGACCACGAGCAGCACCGGATTGTTCCCGATAAAGCGCTGCAGACCGGCAATCAGGCTGCCTTCAAAATCGAAAATATCCACTATATGAACCACCAGCGCCTTCTTAGCAGCGATGGAGCCCAACATCTTCAGGAAATCATCCTGATTCAAGGTAATACTGGACATTTCATTGTAGTTCTTAATCCGGAAGCACCGTTGGCAGATCAACGGGCTCTTCATCCGGGCCGCTTCCGGGATATAACCGACAGCACCCGGGTCATCCATTTGCAGAGTGGACCCGCAGCCTTCACAGCGGACAGATTCTTCTACATCCAGCATATTGTTCCCCCATTATTTTTTGTCTCGCATCAGCGCAAGCGCTGCCCGCTCTATCCGGCGGTTGACGCGGGTAAAAAATCCCTCATCCGCTGCGGCAATCGGCTGCACCATAATCGTGAATAGGCCAAGCCTGTTGCCGCCAAGGACGTCGGTAAGCATCTGGTCGCCTACTACCGCAGTCTGTGCCGGAAGCAGCTTCATAAGGCTCATCGCCCTGCGGAAGGACATGTTCATCGGCTTCTTGGCACTGGAAATATACGGAACAACAATAGGGTCAGCAAAAGCGCTCACCCGCAGCTTGTTGTTATTGGAAACGATTACGACCTGAAAGCCTCTATCTTGAACCTGATTAAGCCAAAAGACAAGCTCCGGTGTTGCAATCGGCACCTTGGCTCCTACCAGCGTATTATCCAGATCGGTAATGATCCCCCGAATCCCCTTGTCCCACAGGACGTCAAGCGGAATATCAAATACAGAATTCACCGCAAGCTGCGGCACCAGCTTATTAAGCAACCTTCTATCACCCCAGGATTTTCTTATACGAGAAACTATACCATACTTCGCCTTTTCGTTGCAAAAAAGAAAACAAAAGCTGCCAATGCTCCTGTTAGGGAGTCTGGCAGCCGCGCTGTTTCATTAAACTGCTTTTTTCAGCTTATTCACAATCTCGATGGCCTTGCCGCATTCCTCGTGGGTAATGAGGCCGGTGCTGTACTTGGCCTTCTCGAAGAGAGCGAGCAGACGCTCCAGATCCTCGGACATCCACTTGTGCTGTTGTTTCAGCCGGACCACGGTTTCCCGCGCGGTCTCATACTCCGCAACCGCAAAGCCCTTGCGGCGGAATATCCGCAGCAGCCGGGAGTATTCGGATATGATCTTCTGCCGGGGATTAATCGCCCGCTTGCCGGTAAGCAGCCATTTCGCCCCGGGAAGCTGAGCCAGCTTCCTGCGGAAGATCCATCCCAGAACCGCTGCCGCCGCCATTAGCACACCTGTCAGGCTGAGTGTAATTACAGCCCCTCTGCTCAAGCCCGACGCTTCTCCATCTACTGGTGCAGCAGCCGGTTCAACAGAGGCATCCACCTCCGGAAGGACCGTGTCCACCGCTTCTTCTTCCGGCTGGATCAACGGAATGACAAAACCTGAGGTGGCTTCGAACGGAATCCAGCCGTACCCATGGAAATACAGCTCCACCCACGAATGAGCGTCGGAATTGCGCACCGTATAGAGGCCGGGACCGTCGGGATTGTCCATCACATCAAGAGGAACCTGTCCGAAGCTCAGATCATCCAGTTGATTATACCCGGACACATATCCCTTCACCCAGCGGGAAGGAATGCCCACAGTCCGGCTCAGCACCGCCATGGCCGAGGAGAAGTAGTCGCAATATCCCTCCTTGATCTCAAAGAGGAAGCTGTCGACAAAATCACTGCTGGCCGCCAGCTCGGTTCTCGGTTTGCTCGTATAGGGGAAGCTCTCCTGCAGGTACTTCTCCAGCAGCTTGGCTTTCTCATACGGGGAAGCTCCGCTTGCAGTAACCGTCTGCGCCAGCTGTCTCACCCTTGGAGGCAAACTTCTGGGAAGCTGGAGATATTCGCTGAATGCAGCCATATTGGGTGGACTGGCCACTTTTCTCAATTCTTCTCCGGAAATAACGGGCATCTCGGACTCGATAACATAAGACTCGGGATAATTGTTGTTTCTTCCCCCTTCATTAAAGCGGAGCTCCGATTGCCTGGCCGACCAGCGCAGCCGGTCGGCACCCGCACCGTTAACCGCGTTCACCTGGCCGATGGCAAATGCTCCAAACAAGACGGGATAGGAGGCGTCTTCGTTAAGCATGGTGATGGTTTGGGTAACCTTCACTGTTTGAAGCAGATTGGTATTGAACCGGGGATCCTTGATCAATGGCGTATTGAGGGCCACCGCTCCGGAAGAGCCCTGCCTGTCTCCTTCATTCAGCTCCCAGCCGTCTCCCGTATAGAGCGCACGGGTTTCGCCGCGCCAATAGCTGCGGTGCGTGGTATCCACCGTGAACACCGGGGAATAGTCATAATCGAAGCCTCCGCCCAGGCTGCTGTCATCCCGGCTGTACCCCGATGAAGAGCTTCCGGACGAAAACACGCCTGCTCCAAAGAAGGATTTGCCAAGTGACGGAACCGGCTCCCCTTTCCATTGCAGATAGGCGGTGTACGGATCTGTCAGCAGAGGCCGCACCGTGGGCATCAGAATCCCGGGCGTCATCATGATGCCAAGCACGGCAATGACCATGATCAGCAGCGTAGCCGGATATTCAATCAGATACGCCCAACCCGACGGATTCTGCCGCTTGATCTCCCCGAAGTGGCAGACAATCAGCAGAAGCAGACCACAGAGGATGATGACGGCGGTTTCCTCCCAGAGCACGAGAAGACTGAAGGAATCCCTGGCAGCCAGCACAAGCACGGAAGCAACCGTGACCGTAGCGATTCTCCAGCGGACCCGCATCCACCATTCGGCTGTCACATAGATGAGCCACGCTCCCAGACTGAACCAGATGAACGGATGGAGCTGCCAGAAGTTATCGTAGGTCCAGTTGCCAAACTCTGTAAACGAACGAACCTTGTACCATACCGGCTCATATCCGCTGAACAATGCGTTGGCGATAATCAGAATCCACAGCTGAATGCAGCGGAGCAGCCAAAAATTGACCCGCGGCAGAAGCTCCAGCGCAAAGACCACCACCAAGGACAGACGGACAATCGTCACCGTCTCCGGCCACCACATATTCTCTTCGGATGCAAACCAGGATACGAACTGCATAACAAACACGAGCGTAAGCAGGGCAGTCAGCCTGCGTTGCCAATCTTCGGTTAAAGGAATATGCCACTTGCGCGTTTTAGCCATTGGACACCCCCCTTAATGCAGCGGGAAGCTCATCAAGCGTCCGGATCGCATACCCCATATGCCCCATGGACTGCAGCTGATTGCACCATCTTACCCCATCCTCTTGCTGGGACGAAATCCAGATATGGCAGCAGATCATCTGGCGCTGGTGCAGCCAGCCGATCGCCTTCAAGATGGGCTCTCCCTTCAAAGGGCTGATGATGACCATGCAGGTTCCGGGCTGGAACAGCCTTGTCCGGTCCTCCAGCGCTTTCTGAATAGGTTGAAAGCCATCCGCGGCGACCTCAATCAGATGGTGAATCATACTTTTCACGCCGTTCTGGCGGCTATTCGGCTCATAGTAGGCTGAATCGGAGCCGACAGAGAGAAGACCCAGATTGATCTCCCGGTTCTTGCCGTATTGAAGCAGCGACGCGGCAACCGATACAGCCAGCTCGAATTGGTCGGCGTTCCTGTAACTGCGCTGCTGCCGGTCAAGGAACACGATGGTCTGGGGCAAGGATTCCTTCTCGAATTCCTTGGACTTCAGCGTTCCGGTCTTGGCGGTGGCATTCCAGTGAATCCGGGACAAGCGGTCGCCGTAGCTGTACTCCCGCACTCCGTTAATCTGGGTGGTTTCCCGGTTGGCCCGTGTGGACACGGCATGGTGGTGAATTCCCTTCATCATCCGGTGAAGCTGCTTCCATTCCTTAATAGGAACAGTCAGAGGAAGCACCTTGAAGGTCAAGGGCAAATCCATCCCACCCGCATGCTCGAAGAGCCCGAACACATCCTTGGTGGAACACTCCGTCTTGCCAAAGCGGTAAAAGCCCCGCAATAACGGCGGTGTGGTATATTCCAGTTCTCCCTTGCGGCTCCAGTCCGGGATGAGAGAAGCCTCAAAATCATGCTCTCCCCCATTCTTGCGAATGAGCCGGTCCCGGATCATCACGTACGGGACCGGCCAGAAGCCCGGAATCTGGACGCGGACTCTAACCCGCAGCGTGCTGCCTGCCTCAATTCCATCCTCCTGATGCTCGGAATTGAGAAGGCGCTGCCCGTTCACCCGCGTAATCCCGCTCCAGCGGCCAAGAAACAGATACAGATTCATCAGTACCACTATTGCAAAAACCATCAGGGCCAGCTTCCCGCCCTGAAACAGTACAAACATCAGGCTTGCTGCCAGGCAGCCAAGCATGACCAGCAGCCTGAGATGAGAGCGACTGGACTGCCGTACCCCAATCTTCGCAAGGGAAACCATGGGTTAGCGCTCCAGGCGGACAGGGGTACGCACCTGCTGCACCACGGCCTCCAGAACAGAAGGCACACTCGCCCCTTCCATTCTTGCTTCGGCATGCAGCAAAATCCGGTGGCCCAGCACATGGGGGACCAGTTTCTTGACATCATCGGGAATGACATAATCCCGTTCTTGGAGAAGGGCATAGGCCTTGGCTGCCTGCACAAGCGCTAATGTAGCCCGGGGACTGGCTCCCAGGAAGACGGAGGGATGTTCGCGGGTCTTGCGGACGATGCCAACAATATACTCCCCTACAGCCTCATCCATATGAATCTCACGGACTTTCTGCTGGAGCTGCAGCACAGTATCCGCTGAGGCAACCGGCATCAGCTTTTCGATAGGGTGTCCCTTGCTCTGGGCAAAAATCATTTTGTTCTCGGTGGCTTCATCCGGATAGCCCAGACTGAATTTCATCATAAAGCGGTCAAGCTGAGCCTCCGGGAGTACGTAGGTACCTTCAAAATCAATGGGATTCTGGGTAGCCAGCAGCAAGAACGGCTGGGGCAGATCGTAGCATTCGCCGTCCACTGTGATATGCCGCTCCTCCATCGCCTCCAGCAAAGCGGACTGCGTCTTGGTTGTGGCCCGGTTGATTTCATCGGTGAGCAGAATATTGGTCATAATGGGGCCTGGACGGAACAGGAAAGCTTCATTCTTGGGGTGATAGATGGAGACGCCGGTTATATCGGTGGGAAGCAGGTCCGGATTGCACTGAATGCGGCGGTATTGCCCGTCAATGGATTTGGCCAGAGCCTTGATCAGGACCGTCTTGCCTGTCCCGGGAACGTCCTCGAGAAGAACATGGCCTCCGGCCAGCAGGGCGGTGAGAAGAAGTCCGATCTCCTCGCTTTTGCCCATAATACAAGCTTCCAGATTGGATTGAAGCCCTTTAAGAGCCTGCATATTATCCTGCAAAATAGTCTCCATGTAAGAACCTCCTGTGAGAAATGAGTTCAACTTGTCTGCATGCAGGCTTCCAGCCTTTGGTAAGCGCTGTCTTTGGATAGCCGCGTGTCGGTCATTCCCTGTTATGTTCGGCATGACGCTGCATCAGGGCACAGAAGCTTACACTATTATATCATTTTCTTTCTATTACATGTGTTTCCTGGTGTTTCATTATTATTACAAATTGTCATTCAGCTAGTCCTGCATAGGGCTCCCTTCATCAGTGTCTACAACTTTAACAATACAGGAACATGGTTTTTTTGTAAAATTCTTCGGAATCTTCGTACTATTATATCCATTTGATAGATTTACGCCCCATTTCGGGGACCGCTACAAACGAAGAGAGCCCCGGAACCCGGAGCTCTCTTCGATGGCCAAAACAATCAGTATTGCACTTTCTCATACATGCTGTAGGAGGTGGGAACAACAACGCTTCGGCCAAGCCTGGCTTTGAGCAGCGGATAGGAATTGGTTTCGACCTCGCACAACAAACCATGCCGCCGGATTAATGTGAAGGTTTCGCCAAGAAGCAGCTCATCAAAAACCGCAGTGTCATCCTTATGAAGCACAATTCCCAATTTCATTGTCGTTTCCTCCTTCGTAGTTTGAGTTCGCGCAAACCCGTGACTGCACGTATTTCTATTATATGCCAATACAGAAAGCGATTACAACAAAATCAGAAAAAAGCCGCTTTCCCCGGCGGAAGCGGCTTTTTATTGAATATAGAGGTTCCGCATCTTGCATGCATGCCGCACCCGCTCTTCATCAGCCCTTCGGCCTGGCTATCAGGGCGGCCAGAAACGAGAAGATGATCGCCGCGGAAATTCCGGCGCTGGTAAGCTCGAAGATCCCCATTACGATTCCGATGAAACCATGAGTATCCGCATGCTCCAGCGCTCCATGCACCAAGGAGTTGCCGAAGCTGGTAATGGGAACAGTCGCTCCGGCTCCGGCGAAGGTGACAAGAGGATCGTACCAGCCCAGCCCGTCCGTTATCGCCCCCAGCACCACCAGCAGGCTCATGGTGTGGGCCGGGGTCAGCTTCATTACATCCATCAGCAGCTGCCCAAAGACACAGATGGCGCCTCCTACAAGAAAAGCTTTGACAAACATCATCGCATCCATCGCTTAATTCCCCCTTCCGCTCTCAATGGCCACCGCATGGGCAATGCAAGGAATGGTTTCCCCTTGCTGGTAAGATAACGGCGACAGCAGCGCCCCCGTTGCCACTACCAGTATTCTGTTAAGCTTGCCCTGCTCCAGTTGTTGAAGCAGGTGACCATATGTCACAACTGCACTGCAGCCGCAGCCGCTGCCCCCTGCCTGCACATCCTGCTTGTTGCGGTCATACACAAGCAGCCCGCAATCCTGGAAATTGATCTTGTCGATGGGAAAGGTATGCTGCTTGAAGAGTTCCTTGGCAATCTCATGGCCTACGGAAGCCAAGTCGCCGGTTATGATCAGATCGTATTCGTCGGGCTGCAGCGCAAACTCGCGGAAGTGGGCTTCAATCGTATTGACCGCGGCAGGAGCCATAGCCGCTCCCATGTTGAACGGGTCCTTGATGCCCATGTCGATGACCTTGCCCATTGTAGCCCTGGAGATCCGCGGCCCCTGGCCCTGAGCCGCCAGTACCGCGGCTCCTGCTCCCGTTACGGTGAACTGAGCCGTGGGCGGCTTCTGCGCCCCGTATTCCGTAGGATAGCGGAATTGCTTCTCCACGGTGCAGTTATGGCTGCAGGTGCCGGCCAAGGCATATGTGGCGGCGCCCGAGGAAATCATCAGGGAAGAGAGCGCCAGCCCCTCCATGGACGTGGAGCAGGCCCCGAAAATGCCCACATAGGGAATTTCCAATGTCCGGGCCGCAAAGCTGCTGCTGATAATCTGATTAAGCAGATCGCCTCCCACATAGAAATTGATGCTGTCGGCCGGGACGCCCGATTTTTTCACCGCTTCCTGGGCAGCGGTTTCCATGAGCTTTTTCTCTGCTTTTTCCCAGGTTTTCTCATCCATTTTCGTATCCGGAAATACCTTATCGAAGCTCCTGCCCAGAGGGCCGGCCCCTTCGTCCGGACCTACTGCGGTGCCAGTGCTGATAATGACCGGCTTGCGCTCGAAGCTCCAGCTTTGTCTGCCCACCAGCATACTCTCACCCCCCATATGTAAACATCCAGTGCAGCAGTCCCACGAAGAATGCCGCCACTGTTCCGAATACAATAACCGAGCCGGCCAGCTTGAACATATTGCCGCCAACCCCCAGCACCAGTCCCTCACTCCGGTGTTCCAACGCAGCTGAGCACATGGAATTGGCAAAGCCAGTTACCGGCACAGCTGTACCCGCTCCCGCCCATTGGGAGATCTTGTCGTAAACCCCGCAACTGGTCAAAATGACCGAGATGAGAATCAGCGTAGCTACCGTGGGATTGCTTGCTGTTTTCTCATCAAAGTGAAACCACTTCTCGAAGATGTACATAAAACACTGTCCGATGATGCATATGAAACCGCCGACTAAAAAAGCCAACACGCAATTCTTGAAGACAGGGCGCTTCGGCGTCACTTGGTTAGCCAGCTTCTGGTAATTCTGCTGCTTCTCGGCGGTTTTCTTTGCATTGTAAGCTTGATTGGCCATAATCCTGTCTCCTTGCTGCGGTACAGATTCAAGCTGCTGTTACCGCGAGGCTGATTTATTCCTTTTACCGATACGCCGGTTTTTGGGAGTTGAAATTCCGTCCTTGTAGCAATCCACGTACATGCCTCCGTCAGCATCTGCAACCGCCAGGAAAATATCGTCGGGGGCTAGCCCCGATTCCTTCAGCTGCTTGTCCAGCCAGGCCCGGTTGAACCCCAACGCGGCCAGCCCTTCTTCGATAACATTGCCGTCTCTGACAACGGCCTGGGGCGGCTTGATCCTTTGGGGATGGAGACCGATGGTGCTGGGCGTAAGCGGCTTTTGTTCTTCCTTAAGCATGACGCTCAGATCGCCGCTTGCTTCAAGAATAGCGAATTCCACATCCGCCGGATTAAACACGCTTTTGGTGCGAAGCTGCTCCAGAAGCTCGTCTGACGTATATCTTTCCTTCCGCAGATTTCCCTCCAGCACCTTGCCTCCTTGAATGAATACCGTTCCCTTTCCCTCCAGAAACTCCCGGAGAAACTGGCTTTTCAGCGCAAGCTTCTCAGCCAGCAGGGGAATGGAGAACCATATAAGCAAAGCGATTACGCCATGCAGATAATTGGCTTCCACATCGGTGGACATGAATCCGGCCAAATCCCCAATCACAATGCCGGTAATGTATTCGAAGAAGGTGAGCTGCGAAATCTGTTTCTTGCCAAGAATGCGGGTCAACGCAAACAACATAATGAGAGCGCCCAACCCGCGAACTGCAATAGTTCCCCAATCGGACACTTGATCTCTCCCCTTCTTAAGCACTTGCCTCCAAACAGATTATTTGCCAAAATCCTATAAAATATGCCCAGACGGGCGGGCTATTGGTACTGACCGCCGCCTCCTCCTTGCATTGCCTCACCCAGCCGCGGAAATCCGCAGCACAAGCATCCGCCGGACAGCACAAGCAACCCGCCCCACAGGGCTGTTTTAAATTCGAATAACAGGGAACTTCCTCCATAATCAAAAAAAGCCGCCCGTAAAACATGCAAGGACGAATGTCCACATGTCTTACGGGCGGCCATAAACGAAAAACGGCTGGATCTGTACTAGATAAACAACAAAAGTATCAGTGAGAGCAAAATGAATAAGACGAGGATAATAATGACAGAGCTTCTCGCTTCCACCGGCAGGACTCCTGTCTGTTTAGGATCACACTGCCATACTATGCAAGCCCTTAGGCATTGGGAACCTGGTGAAGATCATACGCCGGTAATTCTAGTGCTTGAGCCAGCTTCTCTGGATAGTAACAATCAACCGGTCCATCTCCTGACTGACTGCCACAACCCCTGGATCGCGCAGATTTCCTTCCTTCTCGTTAACGAGCCGGTGCAGCCTGTCAGTTAACGTCTGAAGCCGTTGCTGAACATCCGATTCCTGCAAGCTGGACACATCCTCTCGGTTGTTTCGATTTATAGGTTCTTTTCTTGACAGTATACGACGATCCAGCTTCCGGACTCTGTGACGTCAATCACTTATTCTCCAAATCTACCTGGTTTCCTCTCGAAGTCTGTGAAAGTTCCTCACTCTTCTGCCACAAAAGCGGCCAACCAAGAATAGACGCGCGGCATCAAGGGAAGCCGTGCGGTTTGCCCGGAAATCGAACATTCTCCGCGCAATTGCTTTCGGAGATGGAAAAAGCCGCCTCTGCGGATAATCCCGCAAAGACGGCCCCTATGGGCAGCTTACTGCTGCTGCAGCAGCTTGATTCTGTATGCTTCGGTTTCCAGGTTGCGGATATCCTGAAGCTCCTGTTCAGTCAGCGCTTTGGGGGTTCCCGCGGCTTTGGCGATCAGGTAGATTCTGGCGCTTTCCTCCACAACCTCTGTACGGTAATATGCCTCCCGCAGATTCCTGCCCACCGTCACCAGGCCGTGGTTGCCAAGGAGTAGGGTGGTATAGGCAGTAATCTTTTCCTTGACCGCGTTGGCCAACAGCTCCGTAGTGGGAATCACATAAGGGATGAATCCGGTGACGCCCGTCAAAGCCGCTTGATCAGGGAACATGATGGGCAATTCCTCGGCTACCAACCCAAATGCGATGGAATAGGCGGGATGGGTGTGGACCATAGCCCCGATTGCAGGGTTAGTCTGATACCCGTACAGATGCATCAGCACCTCCGAGGAGGGGCGCAGTCCGGGAGCGGCTTGCACCGATCCGTCTTGGATCGATACGGCCACCCATTGCTCCGGCTCAATCTCTTCCAGGGCGAAGCCGCTGGGAGACACCAGCATCGTGTCGCCGTCGCGGGCGCTGATATTGCCGCCGGGGCCAACAACCATGCCCTTGGCCACAATTTTCCGGGCATATTTGCATAACTCCTGGCGGACAAGTTCATTTTCCATGGAAATTTCCTCCGATCTGTTTAGAATTGTGCCGTTGATGCCAGAAGTTTACTTATACAGCGGTCCGAAATTGGTGCACGCCCGGTAATCGGAGCTCTCCAGATCGGCGGTTCCGTGAAGACCCCAAGCCTTGGGACGGAAAATCCGGTCAGCAGACACATTGTGCATGTTCACAGGAATTCTCAGCATGGCAGCCAGCGTAATCAGATCGCCGCCGATATGTCCATAGCTGATGGAACCATGGTTGGCCCCCCAATTGTCCATTACCGAATAAACGGAAGTAAATGCGCCTTCTCCGGTCAGTACAGGAGCGAACCAGGTAGTCGGCCAGGTAGGGTCTGTACGCTTATCCAGAATATCATGAACATTCTCCGGCAGGTCGACTGTATAGCCTTCGGCGATTTGCAATACCGGACCTACACCCTTCAGCAGGTTGATCCGGGCCATGGTTACCGGCATGCCGCCTTTGGTAAGGAAATCGCTGGAATAGCCGCCTCCGCGGAAATATTCCACATTGGCCGGACGCCAGGAGGTGGCGGCCAGACACTTGTCCGCCTCTTCCTGGGATACTTCCCAGAAGGGCTTCATAACAGGCTCACCATTAAGGGCTTGCTCGCCGGTGCCGTCCATAGTGGCGGAGCCCGAATTGATCAGATGGAGGATGCCTCCGGCGGCGCGTCCTTCCAGCTTGTGCCCGCTTACCCGTTCAACTGCTTCCGGACTCCAGTAAGTGCGGACATCGGCGAAGATTTGAGCGGTATGCGTGAGCAGGTAGCCAAACAGCATAATCGCCCCGTTCAGGCTGTCGTTCTCCGTTGCTACCATATAAGGGGAACGGACGCCGTTCCAGTCGAAGGAGCTGTTCAGGATGGTTTCCATGAAATCCCCGTTAGGGAAGTGGTCGGTCCATTGGCGCTGCCCCTGGAAGCCGGACACAATGGCGTTGTGGCCGTTGGATTCTTCGACGAAGCCAAGCTCGGCCAAGCGCGGGTTGCCGATCATCAGATCCCGGGCAATCAGCGTCATCTTGACAACCGTTTCCCAATTCTTGTCCTTGGCTTCCCGGCTCTGTTGAATGGCAAGGGCGTTGATATCCGGGCCTTCCACACAATTTTCCTTGGTCCAGGCAAGCGCCTTCTCAAATTCCACCGGATCGTAGATGCCTTCATCCATACGGCGGACAAACTCGGACATATCAATATATTCATTGCGCATGCCCAGATACTCTTGGAAGAAGCGCTCGTCTACAACGGAACCGGCAATCCCCATGGATACCGAGCCCATGGACAGATAGGACTTGCTGCGCATGAGGGCAACGGCCAGACCGGCGCGGGTGAAGTTGATCAGCTTTTCTTCTACATCCGCAGGAATCGCGCTGTCGCTGATATCCTGAACATCCTTGCCGTAGATGCCGAATGCCGGAATTCCCTTCTGGGCGTAACCGGCCAGCACAGCGGCCAGATATACGGCGCCTGGGCGCTCCGTGCCGTTGAAGCCCCATACTGCCTGGGGAATGCTGGGATTCATATCCATGGTTTCAGTGCCGTAGCACCAGCAAGGAGTTACCGTTATCGATAACCCTACATTTTCTTTTTCGAACTTTTTGGCTGCTGCGGAAGCTTCAGCAACGCCTCCGATGCAAGAATCGGCGATGACGCATTCAACCGGAGTTCCGTCGGGATAGCGGAGTTGGGAAGCCAGCAATTCAGCTACACTGCGGGCCATCTGCATGGTTTTCTCTTCCAGGGACTCTCTTACTCCCCGGCGTCTGCCGTCAATTGTAGGACGAATGCCGATCTTGGGGAATCCTTCTTGCCATCTGTATTGCTCAATCATGAATTAATCCCTCCAGAAAAAAATAATGTTACCGATAACCCTAAATTAGCAGTTTACCCCCTTGCTGTCAATCCCCTTTTTCAAGTAAAATAGACTACTATCGGAGCACCTCGGAAAAGCGGTTCTTCCCGTTTACACTTCTTGTTGTCATCGCAGTTTTTTGTAAAGAGAGAACGCCCGGACCCGGATCGGAGGAATGAATAAACCTATGGTCACCATCTATGATATTGCCAAAAAAGCGAATGTCTCCGCCATGACCGTATCGCGGGTCATCAACAACAAGGGCCGGATCAGTGAAAAAACCAGGGCCAAGGTCAAGCGCATCATGGAGGAGCTGAACTATGTTCCCAATGAAATGGCCCGCAGCCTGGTTCTCCGGGAGACTCAGGTGCTGTTCCTGCTTATCACCGATATTATGAACCCCTTCTTTACCACTCTGGCCAGGGGCGCGGAGGATGCCGCCAACAAGCAGGGCTACCGGGTGCTGTTCGGCAACAGCGACGAGAGCCTGGACAAGGAACGGGAATATGTGGACACGCTCCTCAAGTCCAGAGTGGACGGGGTGCTGCTGGCTCCGGCCGGCGACCATTCCCTGCCCCAGTTGGAGACGCTCCGCGCCCATAATGTGCCCTTCGTTCTGCTGGACCGGGAGGTGCCGGGCATTCAGAGCGATGTGGTGCTGGGCGACAGCAAGGAAGGCACCCGGATGCTGATGGAGCATATGATTGCGCTGGGCCATACGGATATAGCATTGGTCAACGGCGGCAGCGAGGTATCCAGCGCCAGGCTCCGGGCCGCCGGCTACCGGGAGGCCCTTAAGCTGAATGATCTCCCTTGCGAGGAGGAGCGGGTGCTGGAACTGGACTACGCCCCCCGCAGCGGCAGCCAGCGGATCGCCTTATGGCTGCAGAGTCTGGCTGCCCGCAGGCCCACGGCCATCATGTGCGGCAACAATATGCTGGCAATCCAGACAGTCCAGGCCATCCGTTCCTGCGGACTCCAGGTGCCTCAGGACATCTCGGTCGTATGCTTCGATGATCTGGGACCTGTGGGCGAGATTGATCCGTTCCTGACAGTGGCTGCGCAACAAGCTTACCAGTTCGGCTACACCGGCACCCAGCTGCTGATCGAACGGATTATGAACCGGGAAGAAGAACAGCCCTTCTGGAAAAGAATCGTGCTTCCCGCCGAGCTTGTCGTGCGGCGCTCCGTCGCTGACCTGACGCAACGCGGATGAGCAGGAACCAGGCTCAGGGGGGCGGAGAACATGGGCTCGGGTGAGCGGGGAGCGCTGGCTCGGGTGAGCAAGAACCAGGCTCAGCGGAGCGGGGAACATGGGCTCGGATGGGCGGGGACGCCGGCTCAGCGGAGCGGGGAGCGCTGGCTCGGGCGAGCAAGACCCCTGGCTCAGCGGAGCGGGGAACATGGCTAGTCGGATATTTGGGGATTCCATTGGGGCGTCTTCTGAAACAAGGAGCTGGCAGCTCTTGCTATCAAAACCGCGCGGCCTAGGCCGTTCAAGCAGTTATGGAGCGCGAACTGGCCAGCAGAAGAGAGAAGATGCCGTACCTCTCCTCTCGATCCAAGTACTATGGAGCATTACTGACCATTAGTAGTGGGAAGGCGCCATAGCTCTCCTCGCGCTTAAGCTGTAACGGACACAGATGCGCTTATTTACCTCAAAATCAAGTAAATGAACCTCCCCTGCTTACACTTCGTTTAGAAGAAGGGGTTTCTTACCAGCCAACACCGTTACTTTCTATAAGCAAATAGGTTGGCTATTTGCTTTCGC
>JAQSYI010000012.1 GCA_029256185.1 Paenibacillaceae bacterium | reverse complement strand
TCGCTTTTCCTTGGAAAGGAAGGGCCGTCTCTTTCAGCTTGGCGTGGCCAACTCATCCGGTCGTTGGGAAGCGACCCCCTATACCGGCACCGCTCGTGAATTGCTCGCTTTACTCGTCGATCAATTCCCGTTTGTGCTCGACGAGTTTTAGGACCTTGTTGGTCCTTTCCATAGGGAACGAATTTACAACATGTTGTACTAGTCGCCCCAAAATCCGCGTGCTTTTACTTAAAGAATTGGTCAACAAAGAATCCACTTGCTTCTACTCATCGGATTGGACGCCAAAAGAATCCAAGTGCTTCTACTCAAAGGATCGGTCGTCAAAGAATCCGCCTGTTTCTATTCAAAGGATCGGTCGTCAAAGAATCCGCCTGTTTCTATTCAAAGGATCGGTCGCCAAAGAATCCACCTATTTCTACTCAAAGGGGTGGTCACCCAAGAATGTAACTTCTACTCAGGGGGATCAGAGGGCCAAAGAAGAAGTGGTTTCTGCCTTGAAGGCAGGAACTTTTCTCCTGATTAAATGGGATAGCCCATGAAAGGATTATGGAGATCAATACAGGGAGGCAACGATATTGAGGCTTAAACTCAAAGATTACCATAAATGGGTAATAAATAAAATAAGTGTTGCTAAAAGCGGGTGTTACCAAAATAGGGCCCAAATAGGGTAAACTATTAGCATCAAAGAGAAGGCCAGTCTGCACTGGCCTTCTCTTTTGATGCCGGACGTAAATTCGAGTAACTGCTAACTGCTAATCCAAAGGCAACCGCTGAATTCTTAAATAATCTTTCAAATAAAGCCGTTTGGGACTCCTCAACTGCTTGGCTATGGCCGCCGTCCAGCGCTCCGTCCGCACTCCTTCGGTTCTTTCTCTATAATACGCCGAGATTTCCTCATTATATTGCGCAAGCCGTCCCAACTCCAGATCCTCGTTCCGATTATATTGCTCTTCATGATAAATGCTGTCGAGGGGCAGCCGCGACTTTTTCTGCGAGAGATCCACCGGATATCCTACACACAAAGCGAATAAGGGAACCACGCGGCTGGGAATGCCCAACAACTCATTTACCTCGGGAAGATGATTCCGCAAGCCGCCGATATATACTGTTCCAAGCCCCAAAGACTCCGCGGCCACCACCGCATTTTGCGCTGCCAGGGTTGCGTCAATTACTCCAACCATGAATTTTTCCGTTGATGATAATGTGATTTCAATCTCCTCGGGAGGTACCTTTTCCAATTGTGCGGCCAATTCCAGCCGGTGAAAATCCAGGCAGAATACAAATAAATGACCATTCGCAGCTACATAGGGCTGGTTGCCTGCCAAGGCTGATAATTGGATCTTCATGTTCTTGTCTTTGATGCCTATAATAGTGTATGCCTGAACAAAGCTTGATGAAGCGGCCGCCTGGGCGCTTCGGACGATGAGATGAATTTCCTCGTCAGTCAACGGTTTATCCTCATACAACCGGATCGAGCGGTGGTTCAAGAGAGTACGGATTGTTTCATTCATATATCATTCTCCCTTTCATTAAGGCCCTCTGCTGACCCAAAAAATAACTGTATCACCTTTGCTTACCACAGTTCCGGGGACCAAGTCCTGCTTAAACACCGTATCCTTCGGCAATTCGCTGGCCTCCACGTAATACTGGTAGCGAAGTCCTGAAGCAAGCGCCATTCTGGACGCCTCTTCCAAGGTGTGGTTAACCAAGTCAGGAACAGCATTGGCTGTGTCTGCGGCTGCGTTATCAGAATTACGGCTAGGAGTGGCTTGTACCGCTGCAGACGGCGGCTTTGGTGTTGCACTCACATTTCCCCCCGACGGAACAGGAGAAGAAACAGGGGTTTTACCAGGCGAAGCCGGAGCCTTGCTGGGTGCAGGAGTCTTGTTTGGCGAAGAGGCGGTCTTTTCAGAAGGAGATGCGCTGTTTGCGGATATAGCAGAGGCTGTCGCTTGGGTTGACGGAGCAACGGCGTCGTTCTCATCTGCGCCTCTATCCCGGATAACAAACCATAGTCCACCTACCGCAAGAAAACCGACGAATACGATCGCCAGCGTAAAATATATCCACGGGTGAAGCCGGCGGCCATCCTTCTGTTCATCCTCGTACGCTCGGGGTGGAGTGGTCGTTACTCTTACTTCCTGCTGCCTGCGCTGAGAAGTGACTTCCTTGTCCTCATTATCCTTACGCCGTAAGGCGGAACTTCTTGCCGCGGCTCCAGGTTCTTTCACCGGAGCGGCATAAGGCACGGTTGGAGCAAGCAACCGGACAATACCGGCCTCATAATCTCTTAACGAGCATGAGGGCAAAAATGCGGAACTCGCCCAATCTACTGCCTCTTGGGCATCTCCACCGGGCAACCCCGTCAGCCTCCCCGAAATAGCCTGATTGAATTCCCTAATACTGCCCGGAAGTACCTCTTGACCGGTACACAACTGATACAAGAGCATGGTCAATCCGTACACGTCACGTTGCTCTTTTTCCGCCTCAGTCCAGGAATTGATCAACCTCAGCTTGCCGGCTCCGTCCATCCAAATATTCTCAGCCGTTACGGAGAAATCCTGAAGTCTCTCCCTACGGGCTTCCCTAATTGCCGGAATCAGCTCCAAAAGGCGCTGCAGTATTTCCTGGTCGCTCCACTTCAAATGACGCAGCTGTTCTGTTAGTCTGAGCCCCTTGCCTTTTGTCAAAACCGCATAAACTCCATTGCCGGCAACCGAGACGTCCAGAATATGGACAAAGCTCCGTTGGGAGAATCGGGCCGCATTCCCCAAACGGCGGATTAATTCCTCCCTCTCCTCCTGACCCGCAACATCTTCACGCCATAACAGCACATCCCGTTCCAATTTTGTATCTTTTGCGGTAGCAAACCAACCTTTATTTATTCTCTTCCATGAATGCTCCAGTTGGTATCTGTTATGAAATAAATCCATTATTCATCCGCTCCTTCCATCTTTCTTTAAATATATTCGGCAGAAGGATTATATTTCCGGCAGGGGCGATTTTTCATAGATTTCCTGTTCATTCAATGCGGTTTTTCGGAAAAACTGCTTGAACGCCTGGGACATCCCGTTGTCAAACACGCTGTTGCTGTCTTTGATGTCCATATAATAAGCTCCTGACTGCAACTCCAGAGAGATGGAATCCAGTGGAAAGCCCGGATCCCGGTTTGGATGGACTTGGGCGGCAAGGAGAAAATATGAAGTGGCGATATCATCGCCGTCATATTCGTATGTATGCTCTTCATCCATAACCAGACAGATGGCATTGCGGTATCTGGCCTT
This sequence comes from Paenibacillaceae bacterium, assembly GCA_029256185.1. Taxonomy (GTDB): domain Bacteria; phylum Bacillota; class Bacilli; order Paenibacillales; family NBRC-103111; genus Paenibacillus_AR. Next base: position 183,829 of record JAQSYI010000012.1, on the reverse strand, counting down.
GACCGTGCCGCCGAATTCAGCGGCAATGGAGGTATAATAAGCGATCATCTCCTCATCGTTCAATACCTTGCCATGGACCCGCCTCACGTGAACACCTGGCTGTCTGTCCTGTTCCAATCCTTCGATATAGAGCCCTGAATCGCATGAAAAAACGGGAAGCCCCGCCTTTCGGTAATAAGCCAGCGCCTTGATTTTGGCATTCTCCAGAGGATGATTGCCGCTTTCATCAATCTCGTCAAATTGTATTCCCGTATCCTTCAGCCCGATGATCTCCACTTCGATCCCATGGAGCATCTCTTTCATATGCTTGATTTTGGCCGGATTTCCTGTTCCGTATAGCAATTGCATGTAATGAGTCCTCCTATATGCGTCCTTCAATAACAACGGCCCTTCGAGATAATGTTAGCCGCCTGTACCGGATCTGTCCATAAACCGGTTCATCGCACCAAATAAAACATTATAATAATGCGTTGAGTTGGGTGCAATATCCTCCAGACGGACAGACCGGTTCTCCTCTATATAGAGATTGGTCTCTTCCTCATACCGGATTCCGTAAGCAAGCACATCATCCTGCTCCCCGGCGATAAGTTTCATAAACGGAATAACGGCAACCCGGAACAGCCCGGCCACCTCGGATTGCTGCAACCGGTAGCTGCTCATTGGCTGAGAGCATTCGTAGAGACAGACATGGCAGAACTCCCTGTCAATCAGGGAATCTGAAATCAGATTTTCCTCGGCTATTACCTGAAGGAACTGAAGTTCTTGAGGATCAGCCAAGATCCCCAGTTCTTCTTCCAGTTCTCTTGTCCCCTCATCCGGCGTTTCACCGGCCAACAAATGTCCGGCACAGGAGATATCCAGCATGTCCGGGAATGTATCCTTGTCCTTATGGCGCAGCTGCAGGAGCAAGCTCCACTGCTTGTCCGTCTCCTGGGACAAGATCCAGCAATGAAAGGTCTGATGCCATAATCCCCGGGCATGCACTTCCTTTCTGGAAGCCGTTCCTGTTCTCACCATCTGTTCATTGAAAATATCAAATTGCTCCTCTTGGGACATGCTGATCCCCCCACTCTCACCTTACACCCGATTATCTGCTCCGGTCAAAGCTCTTGAACCAGGTGCCCTGAAATGTCAACTTGCCGAAATCCCCTTCCACCAGCAAGCCGTATTCGTCCCCCGGCAGCTCCAGTTCCATCCGGTCCCCGCTTTCCACTTCGAAGGCGGCATAATAAGTTGTTCCGGTATAGTGAAAGTCATTGACGTGGCTGCGCGCCCGCCTGGCTATATCACTCCGCTTGGACACAACTTTGGCTTCCACGCTCAGCACCGGCTGCGCCTTGTTTCGGGAAAAGGTTCTGGATCTCCGAATCACAAGAAAGATCATAAGTCCTATAGTAAAAGGAAAAACCAGAAAGAACATTCCATTAAAAAGGATAAAAAACCAACTCATCCCGCCTGCAAATCCCGAATCGACAAAATCCATATTAGCACCAGCCCTCTGTCATTTCACTTTATTACGCAAGGAAATCGCTTTTTGTTCCAAAAGCTCACCCTAAACTGAGAATTCTCCTCTGTATACAGCTTATACCCCGGATGATGGAATTGGAAAGTAAATATAGGGGATAGATTGATTTTTTTTGGCTGGTGTGCTAAAAAATTGGAGGGGAATGTGTGCGCGGTTATATGGAAAACCCCCGGCTGCAGATTGCAGCGGGGGGTTAGCGAGAGCCGTTAATTCCACTTTCTTGTCAACCCATATTGCATAACGAGCTGTTCCATAACGGTGTCCCCGAAATTCTGGCCCAACAGCGTGTAGCCCTGTCCGTTGGGATGAAGCTGATCCGGCAGATGCCCGGCCAAGCTTGCACCGAATATGGCCAGTCCGTTGACATAATGCAAATGGCTGTCGCCGAGAGCGGTCATGATTGCAGCCGCTTCCCCGATCTCGGCCCGCATCTCCTGCAGGGTGAAGCCAACCGCATTCTTGGTTTCTTCACATCGCGGAGCCCAAATCGGAGACATGAGCACGATTGGCGTCTCGGGATGTTTGTCGCGAATAATCTGCACAAACCCGATCACGGCAGCCTGAAAGGTTCGCTTGGTCAGGCTGCCGCCTCCTCCATAGATGTTGATGCCGGGGCACAGGGAGATGACATCCGCCTGCAAATCCCGGATCATCCTGGCCACCATCGGCTCCAGATGACAGTTGCCGCCATAACCAAGACAGGTCAGATGCAAGCCGAATCGGCGAGCGACGAGGGCCGGCCAGGTTCGGGCAGGACTGAATGCGCCGTTGCATTGCGTAATCGAGCTGCCATATGTGATCCACTTGGCGCGGCAGTCTTCCGCAATATGCCAGGAGGCACCCTCATCGATGTACAGCGCTTTTACGATTACGGGAGCATTCTGCGGCAAGTAAACCTCAATGACCTTCTCCCCCTTCTCCAGCCCCCGGAAGGTAACAATGGTTTCACCCGGCTCCAACTGCCTGGTAACAGGTTCTTCGTTCCCGCATACAAGATCAAGCCGCACTACCGCTTCCACCGGGGCCAGCTCGAGGGTCACATTCGTTGTGCCGCTTGCAAAGCGGATGCGCACCCCTGCAGCCATATGGGCCGTATGACCCATGCCGTCCGGCGGAAACAAAGCGTACTCCCTGTAGGGTATGCGCCACGGCTTGATGCCGCCAGCCACCTGCTCCAGCGACACCGCCCCCTGAAACAAGGAATGATCCCACATTATGCTCTTCATTTCATCCGTTCTCCTCTTCATCAGTCCCCGATTCGTTCCAATACCAAACTATCCGTCCGGATAAAGCCGTAGCCGTTGCCGGTTGGATTGGTCATGCGGGTGATCCGGACTTTTTCGGCGGAGCCGCTGCCCAATTGGTAATTGCCGATCCAGGCGAGACCGGAGGAACCGGCCGACAAATCGATGCCCGTGGTGCTCGTTCCCAGCGAGTGGGTGATTTCGAGCTGGGCTGAGGGATCACCGTTGGCATGAACAGGCTTGAAATAAAGCAGCCGGTAAAGACCCGGAGCCACGTCCAGCTCCCATTCGGCCGATGCGCCGATGGAGTAGCCGTAACGTGTCGGTTTGCTGTCCAATCCTTGAATGCTGCTTCGGCCCCAATCGCCGGTCTCTAAATAACCGGGATTGCTATTGTCCAGCACGATAACGGCTGAATCGGAGGAATCGGCTGCGGGCCTTGCCATCGCGCCCGGGGTCAATCCCGCCAGTAGAGCGGCATACTCCTGCTCCAGACCGGCTGCGCCGGCCAGACCAACGGGGAAGCCGGCGTCCAATGGCTTGGTATTGGGAGCGGGAGGCACACCTGAGAAAACCGGCGAATAGTCGGCATCATTATCTCCCGGGGCCACTCCCCAGTAATTATTGGACGATGAATTGCCTTGATTGAGACCGCTGTTGTGCAGGTCTATATGCACGTTGTATGTGATGTTTTCCCCCACATCAATGTAAGAGGAGCCTGCATCCAGATAAATCCCTGCTTCGTTAGGCGAATCATGCACCAGGTTGCGGCGGATGACCGTCCCCGGCTGCTGGCCCAGCGTATATATTCCGCCCAGATCATAGAGAAGCTCCCCATAATGCCGGACGTGATTGGCTTCGATCACATTGTTCCCCGCTGTCGTCGAATTAGGCTGCACCGACCAGCCCCATCCTGCCGATATGCCGCTGTAAGGCAGCCCCCACAGCTCATTATGGGCAATGGTCAGTCCGTTGACATAAAAGGCGGTAATGCCTGCGCTGCCCCAATATTCCTTGGCAGTGTCATAGATGACATTGTTCACGATGCGGCTGTCACGGACGACCTGGCGGGCATCCAGGGGATACGCATCGGCCATGGTCCCGGCAATTACGGCTGCGGCCGAAATATCCCGGAATATATTGCCGGACAGCTCGATCCCCGCTGCCCCCCGCACAGAGATGCCCGCGGCACCCATATGCTCGACCACCGAGCCTGTCAGCGCAATGTGCTCCGCCGCTTCGATCTGCAGCTGGCCGGGGATGATTACGCCCTGATGGCGGCTGCCGGCCTGGTTAAGGCCGTCGGCAATCACATCCGCCTGCAAGGTTGTACTCCCCTGCCCGCTGGGACGGAGCCAAGTGCCGTGGGCAAAGGCCAGTCCTTCGAAGCGGAGATGACGGACCGGCGCCTCCAATGTTCCCTTGACGGCAAGCAGTGTATCCAATACAGGAGCGGTCACCTCTGCCGTCGACAGCTGCTCGCCGGACCGCGGCATATAATAGACCGTCTCTGCGGAGCGGTCCAGATACCATTCCCCCGGACTGTCCAACAGCTCCAAGGCATTCTCCAGATAAAAGCCGTAAGCCGGATCAGGCTTGAAGTCCTGCGCGCCGGAGGTCAGCGCCCAGTCCAGATAAGGCTGCTCGAAGCGGATTTCGTAGGTTCCAGAGGTGACGCTGATGACGCTGTCCACCGGCAGCCGGGTATCCCGCCAGCCACGGGGCCAATGCACCTCCATATCTCCGGGGTTGGCCCATGAGCCCAGTTCCCCCACCGTGCTTGCCTGGACAAGAATTCCGTCGCCGGAGTCTGACCAGCCTGTGCCGTGGCGGAAGATGCCTGTCTGCGCCCGGACGGCCCGCTGGCCGTTGACGTACAGCTGGCGGAAGGCCGGCCCGGCCCAGTCGGCCCTCCACAGCCCGTCCTCCTCCGTCCAGCCGGTAACAGGCGCTCCGCCGCTGATCACGGGATGCTCTCCGGGATAGTTCCGGTAGACCACGTCGAAGCCGTTGCTGCCGGAATCCTCCGCTCCGAAGGCCAGCGTCTCCTCCGGCGTATAGGTCCCCTCCCGGATGTACACTGTCGTGTCGCCGTCCATATTGCCGTTGAACTGGCGGATAACGTCGCGGGCTCGCGTCACTGTGGCAAAGGGCTGTGCCTCCGTGCCCGGATTGGCATCACTGCCGGTTGGAGAGACATAATACGATTTGACCGGATTGCTGGCGGCAACGGTGGTGAAGCTCCAGGAGGTCTGCCCGGTTAATGGCAGGGCCTCCATATCGAGAATGGTGCCTGCCAGAGAAACGGTGTAGCTCCGGTCGAACGCCAACCGCTCTTCCGGTATGAGAATAACCTGGTTATGGCCCTCCAGAGTCAGGCTGGCTTGCACCGTCAGACTCGTCGCATCGTCTGTCAACAATACGGAGGCTTCATCTATCGTGACAGCGTCCATCGGCTTATTAAACAAGAGCCGGACGGACGTATAGGCAGACACCCCGGTTTCACCCGCCGGCTCTATTAGCGCAGCGGCTGGAGAGATCGCCAGTCGCTCGAACGAGACGGCATCCGCCCGCGTCGCCCCGGATGGGCCTGTGGTCAAGGCAACAATACCCGGGCCGCTGCCATTGTAATAGTACAGGCCCAGATCCGCCCAGCCGCTTCCTCCGGTTTGGCCCGGGATAGACACCGTGTCTGTGCCCAGCGAATGATACACGGAATACGACACGGCGGCCGTATTATAGGGATGGACAATGTTATACGCCGACACCCGGTATACACCCGCTGCGGGCATAGCTGTCCAGGTAGCCCGGGAGCCGGCCGTCTGCGCATAGCGCGAGCCGCTGCCGTTATAGCCCTGCAGGCTGCTGGCATACCAGGTGCCGGTTTCCGCATAACCCGGATCGCCGTAATCGATGACAAGAATCTCTTCTGCTGCCCTTGCCGGGACCGTGAAAACCGGCAGAAGCAGAACCAGCGCCAGTACGAACATCCCCACACGATAGATCAATCTCATATGATCTCTCCTCCCAAGAATGGTGAATCAGGAACCGAACTGGACAAACAAGGAGCGGCCCGTTTCATCGATCAGCTCACGGCACTCTCTGCCTTCCGTCCGGTTATGCAGAACGGCGTTTCCCGAGCCGGTGCCGCGGACGTACACGCCGTTGGGAATGCCCAGCAGGAGATTTTGCTCCACCAGATTGCAGTCCCCGTTGATTTCGATGCCGCACACTTTGTCCGGATTGAAATTGAGCCAGAGCTGCTTGTTCAGCATCCAGTAGCGGAAGGTCTGGTTTTTGAGCAGCGCCCCCTCATTCGTGCCTGCTATGACGTTGCCCCGGATCACATTGCCCAGGATGGCGGAAGGCTCTCCGGAGTAATCGTCGCGGTTGCCGCTTTTGGACCACAAGATGATAGCCGCATTCTGGTTGGAGGAAAAGCGGCAGGTATTGTTTACAATCTGATTGAAGGCTACAATTCCATATTTATCCAATTTCCCTTGGGAATTGCGGGTATAAGGGAAGGACCAGAGGGAAATCCCCCCGTTATTCAGCATTTCGTGTCCCGCCACAATATTGTCGAAGCCCGCTCCGAATATGAACTGGCTTAAGCCTCCCCCGTTCTCGGCATTATTGTTGATCCACAGATTATGAACTGTGGCATTGATCAGCGTGAATTCCGTGTCCGCATCGGGAAGAACCGTCCAGGGCTTGGCCAGTTGAACCCTGCCGTTGTGAACAGCCGTAATTTTCCGGTACTGCCCTAAGCCCCGGCCCTTGGCTGCAAACAAATAATGCTCCAGTTCATCCAGATTGGTCCCCACTGTTCCCTGAAAAATAAGCGGGTACTGATCCGTCAGCTCGGGAATGAGCACGCAATCCGGCTCAATCCGCTCCGCCCGGCCGTACCAGCTGGAGTCACCGAATTCCGACATGTATTCTTCCTGGCCGTTCGTCCCCCGGCCTACCCCGATGCTGCGGTTCTGGAATACCCAATTGTTAGAGAAGCCCATCTGCGACATAAGCGAGCGCTTCCCGTGAACGAACGTATTCTCCGCAATCATGGAATGAAATGCACTGCCGATGAAGGTGTTGATCGTGCCCTGCTTGGGATTTACCTCAAAATAATTATCCAAAATCCGGGCTTGCTCATGCCGGCAGCACAGCATATTCAAGGCCAACGGCGCTACGATGCGGCAGCGCCACATGGTGAATTCCCGTGTCTTGGAGAAGACTACGACCCCGTGATATTGGGGATACCAGCGCCCCTCCTCCTGCAGTACAGGCTGCCCCTGGTAGACGCCCTCGACCCGGTTAAGAAACACACGGCTGCACCAGTCTGCAGCGGCGTCATCGGCCGGTCCGCCCTGATCTGCCGTATGGGCCGCAGCAGCGACAAGGACGAGACAGCCCGTACCTGGTCCACTGAGCACGCGGATATCCTCCAGTCCGGATTCGGACTGCATCCAGACAAGGGGCGTGCTTTGGGCTTCATCGCGGAACAACGGTTCAAAGCCGGCGGCCCAGTGTCCGGCGCCTCCCTTGCGTCTGGCGGGCCGGATCGGCGGCCAGGCAACGGCAAGGCGGCGGCCATAAGTGACCGTCAGCGTGGTGCTGCCGTTCCCCTCTCCCCGCAGGATTACCCCCGGCTTCACGCCAATGGTGCGGGTGATGCCATAGCTGCCTGCCTTCAGCAGCACCACACCTCCGCCCTGCTCATGAACCCGGTCGATTGCCGCTTGAATCCGCCCTCCCGAATCGGATAAATCCCCGTCGGCCGGGGCCTCGATCACTTCCGAGATAAAGTCATAAGTGCAGCTGTCGGGCGCATGCAGACCCGCATGGGTCCATGCCATCAGCCGGGTTCCGATCAGATCCCTCCGCTCCGTGATCCCAATACTGACCGGCCCGGACCAGCCCCATGCTCCTCCGGTGCCATTGTGAAACCGTAATTCATATTGGCCGGAAGGAGTTCCCGCCGGAATTAGCAAATCCGCTTTATGGCGGGTCTGGCTAGGCATATCCTGATCGTTGGCCAATCCCCAGATAAGCTCCCGCACTTCCCCGCCGGATTGGTTGCGGATAGCCGCCCGGGGCGGGAAATGCTGCAAATCGGTATGCTGGCAGCGGCTATTGATTTCCTTATCCACTGTATTGGTATCCACCCAGAAATGCTGTCCGAACAGAGATAGCCGTTCGCCCGGTACTGCGAGGGTCCCGGAGCTGCTCCAGATTTCCGGAAGATTCGCCAGGCAAGGGCTGGAGAACTGCCCGGTGCGTGAATTTTGCAGCCACAGCACGGTCACTCCGGACATGGGAGAGCGGGCGTACAGCACCTGATGGGTGGAGCCCGTTATGACCGGCCTGACTGAGCCTGCCGGAGGAGTGAGAGGCAGTTCCGCCTCCGGCCAGCCATCGGCAGACAGCAGCGCCGCTTCGGGGGCCATCTCTACAGACTGCTCCGGCTGCCACATATATACTTCCGGCCATTCCGGGATTTCCCCGAACAGCTGAACCGTTTCATTGATGGAAAAAGGGGATATTCTGCTGATTTCGGGCCTCACTTTTGTTCGCCTCCTTTTGCATGCAGGGAACGGGAATACGCCTCCCAGATCAAGCGGATCTCCTCCCAGTCCGCCCGGGTAAGCGGCGCTTCAGAAGTGGAGGACAGATTATACAGGTCGGGGACTCCAAGCTTGGGAGCAGCCCTCATATAAGCCATCGTATCGCGGTAATGGGTATGGGAAGCCCCGTCCGTATCCATGCTGATGCCCGGCATGGCCGCTTGAAACAACGCTGCACGATGCGTCATAACATCGACGGAATGGCGCATGCCGCCATAATAATCATGCAGCCGGATCTGATCCGCCACTTCCGCGAAGTACGGGTGGCAGGCGCTGCAATTGATCAGGGCGTCGCTCTTGACTTCTTTGGCGGCTTCATAGAGCAGCGCCATCATCCGCTTCAATAATTCAACGCCGTACACCCCCGGCTCGGATGTTCTCAGATCAGGCCCCAGAGGCATGCAGTTGGCAAAGTCGATTTTGAAGCCATCGCAATTGCAGCAGCCCTCTTCATCGGATAACAGCAGCCGGATCGTGCGTTTCATCCGTTCCCGATATTTGGGGTTGGTGGGGTCCGCTCCCAGGGGCTGGGTCCAGAGCGTCACGCACTCGTCCGCGTCCAGCCCTTCCGTATTCCAGGTTTTGAACCAGAGCACCACCCTCCTCCCTTTGGCATGCTCACGGTCCGTATAAGCCCGCAGGCTGGGCCATTTGCCGGGATCGGGAAGCGACTCGCCATAATACCGCTGCCACTTGTCGTCGATAATGATCACCGTGGGCTTCAGCCCCAGCTCATCCAGACGGTCCGACATGGCGGTATAGGCCCGCTCATTGGCATGGACGAACGGATTGGCGCGCTCTATGGAGTTTTGCTCGCCCCAGCCGCAGAAGAAGGGGCCGCTCCACCAAGACGGCTCCATATGGGGGTGGGCATCCTCATTCGCGCCAACCGGCCCGCTGCCCTCTTCACGCGGGTTAGCGCAGCCGCCTTCCGTATAATGCCACCGGCTGTAATGCCGCAGCACCTCCCACTCATCCCCTCCGCTTCCGCCGAGAATGGCCGGTGTCTCAAATTGGCCGTTCACAGTGGTATACCCTTTCAGATCGGTTTCCAGATACATGCGGAACAAGCCGTAATAAGGGGCATGGAACCGGTAGGCGAAGCTGTCAAAGTTGTACGCGCCCGGCCGTGCGGCAAGCCCCAAGCCCAGCCACTGCGGCGCTCCCTCCATCCTAAACGGGAAGCAAAATTGCGGGGGAGCCATATATCCAAGCGTCAGCTCCCCGTTTTGCGCCGTCGTATGCACCCGCACATCCGCTCCCCCGCCTGCGGCAACAGGCAGCGCATAGTGGGAGGCATCATACCGGCTTCCCTTGCAGACTGTTCTGCCCGCCCCGCTGAAATAGGCCAGCTTGTGAAGCTTGCCCGAGCCGGTCACCTGAACCTTGTACAAGAAGCGGTCCTCCCGGCAGTCCAGCATATACGCCTTCTGCTCCCACAGGCTGCTGCGGGTCCGCCAGACAAGCACCACTCCCTCCCCGGTCTGTTCATGATCAAGCTGCAGAAGCTCCTCATCCACATCGGACCCCTCTGCCGTTGCCACCTCCGACCGGACGGACAGCTCAAAGAAAATATGGTCTCCCACGCCGGCTTCAAACCGGTCTGACCGGGCTGTTATACGGTAACTGCCGGTTTCGATCCGGTATCCGTCTTCCTGCTCCAAGATGTTCATCCCTTGCCTCCTTGTAAGCCCTGCTGCTCCATATAGTCAGACCACAGTTGGCCCAAATACCCCCAATAGCTGCCGGGGACGGATTCATAGGTGCTCTCTGTCTGTGTAACAAAATAAAGCGATGGAATCCCCAGCTTTACCTGGAATTGCATATAGCTCCACCATTCCTCCAGACAGGTGGAGGAGGCGTTGTCGCAATCCACCAGCCTCCAGCCTGCCAGTCGGGCGATCCGGGCCCGTCTTGTCATGATTTCGTTCACATTGCGCGAGCCAAAATGAATATCGTTCAGCCGCAGCACATCAGAGCAATCACGAAACAGCGGGTTGGGCGTCTGGGTCTCAATCATGGCGTCCGCCTTCCAGCGGTGGGCTTCATCATATAAAATCTGCTGGAATCTCCGCAAAAATTCCAGACCAAACAGCGGCCGGTGCATGACAAGGGAAGGCTTGTTGGGCAAGCCGCCCACCCCGTCCTTCTTGAAGCCGTCAGCGCCGATCTCCTGAACCAGATAGCGGATGCGCTCCCGCAACAACTGCTCGTACTCCGGATGGGTCACATCCGCTGCTACCGGCCTGCCCTCATCTTGCACACAGAGCCGGCCGTCCAGCCCCTCCGGGTGGTAGGTCATGGTCCAGAGCAGCACGTGACGGCCCTTCTCATGCTGGCGGCGGATAAACCCTTTCATATCCGGCCATTTCCGCTCATCGATTTCCAGCGTCCCGTACGCGGTCTGCCATTTGTCGTCGATCACCACCGTCCCTACGGGCAAGCCCCGGTCCTCCAGCATCCCGATCCAGCGCTCATAGTTCTCCTGGGTGGCCCATTCCTTGGGCGGCTGGCCGCGCTGCTTGGCCTGGGCCGTCTGCTCCGCCCACCCGCAGAAGATCGGCAGCCGGTGCCAGGGCGCATGGGGATACCGGCGTTGGGTCGTATACCCGGACACATCCAGCCATGCCACGTAGTCGGCCAGATTCTCGTATTCGCTGTAGCCGAAATGAATGGCTGCCGCCGGGGATTGGAAGCCCCTCTCAGCGCAATGATACCCGCAGTAATTGACATAAAAGGAAGCACCGGCATACCGGGAGCCGGTATATTCCAGACCGTTGAACATATACCCGCCCGGCTCCGTGCCCAGTCCGATGCCGGCCCGCTTATCCCCTTTCATGAAGGAGAGAACCAGGGGCGGCGGCGCAAACAAACCGTCGCTGATGCGTTCCGGGTGATCACCGTCCGCGCCGGGGGCGTGCTTGCGTATCCCTACCGCCTGCGGCATGCTGACCGGGAAGTGAAACAGATTCGCGTGATTGATTTCCGGCGAGAAATACGATTCGGCATACAACGTAGCGTTAAACGCCAGCCCCTGCGAATTTCCGGCGTTATAGTGGCCCGATATGCCGTTGGAAAACCAGTAGCAGCGCCCAGGAGTGCACGGGCCGTCCGCCTGGTGCACATAGGTGATCCGGTTCTCCTCAAACGTCCACACGAAGCGTCTGTTTTGCCAAAGGGAGCTGTCGGCGTATATGGTCCACTCCATCCGCTCTTCACTTACAGCAGCCGGCAGGCCGGTCCGGATGTTGGTCAGGCGCTCCTCTTCAGTCAGGGAGGCGAGTCCGGAGACGAGGGGAAGCCGGAACAGGCTATCCCCCTCCTGATCAACCGCAATGGCAAAGGGATCGGCTTCGTTGTAGCGGACGGTGTAGCGGGCGCCTGCCAGCCGGAAGCTGTGACCGTTCCCGCGAAACTCCATCTCCATCACTGGCCCTCCATCTTCTCAATGTACTTGTTCATCTCCTGCGTGTACACCTCGCCGCCCTTCTCATACCAGCCTTTGACCAGCTCATCCGCGGCATCGACAGGCAGCTGGCCCACAATAATTTTCATCACCGTCTGATCCCATTGTTTTTGGTAATCCATGAAGGCCGGAGTTTTGGCGGCTGCAGGCACATGGTCCAGGCTCTTGGATATAACGACTGAACTGACCGCTTTGTCAAGCCAGGGCAGCAGCCTGCTTCTGATCTCGGCCGAGGTTCCCGGCGCAATGAAGAATTCCGGGTCTCCGGAGCGCCTCATCATATTCCGGCGGATGCTGCTGGTTTTGGATTCCTTTTGCACCTTTTGGCCATTCTCCACCGTATAGTCGATTCCTTCGTAGCCGTCGATCACATGGGGCCATACGTCGTCGGACAGGACGGCGTTCAACACATCCACCGCCTTCTGCGGATGTTTGCTTGTTTTGGTCAACACCCAGGCGCCGAACATTCCCGCACCGCTCCCCGCTCCCTGCACCTTGCCCTGCTCGTTTTGGACAAACAGATAGGTCAGCTCCGCATTGGGATTCACCTTTTTCAGCACCTGCTCCTCAGACAGCAAACCTCCCACGAAGCCCCGTTTCACACCGGTAACACCGCTTTGGAACCGTTCGTTTGCCTTGCTGCTGTCAAGCGTCCCTGAATCCGGGTCAAGAAGTCTCTCCTTGTACAAGTCCGCCGTAAAGGCCAACGCCTTTTTGAACGACGTTGCGTCCTTGGCATACATCTCGTTGGTATACTTATATGCTCCGCCGGAAGCTTCCTGCCAGCCCAGCAGACCGTACTGGGACACCAGCATGGGACCGAGCACCTTGCTGCCGTTCAAGCTCAGCGCGAAGCCGTACGTATTGCTCTTGCCGTCCCCGTCCGGGTCATCCTTGGTGAACCTGCGCATGATTTCCTTGAACGTGTCGATTGTCACCTCATGATTGGCCGGAAGCGCAATGCCCAGCCGGTCGAGCCAATCCTGGCGCACGAAGAAGGAGTCCTCCCGCACGATCGATGTCCGGGGAATCCCGTAGATCTTGTCGTCTCCGTTAAACCGGAGAGCCTTCCATGACTCCTCGTAGGAATACGGAAGCAGATTGGGGGCCGCCTTCAAATAGTCGTTCACCGGTATGATAGTGCCGTTATCCACCGCATTGCGCAGATTAATGTCATTAATATCCGTGAACAGAAGCAAGTCCGGCAAATCTCCGGTGGCCAGCGCCAGCTGCAGCTGCTCCTTATAGCCTGTGGACGGAGGGATAATAAATTCCAGCTTCGTGTTGGTAAGCTGCTCCAACTGCTCCACGAACTTTTTATCCGTGGGAGCCAGGTTCGCTTCATCGAACTGGCCCATAATCTTGACCGTTACCGGAGCTTCAGCCGTGTTCCCTGGTGATTGGCTGCTGTTTCCTTCCGTTGCGGTATTATCGTTGCCGCTGCAGGCCGACAAGGCAAGTGCGCTTGCCAGCATGACCGTTACCAGACATTTCCCCTTTTTAATCTTCATCGTTGACCCTCTTCCCTCTTTTTTTGATCAACCTATTTTGAGCTCATTTGGAACGGGTGCATTTTGATTTCCATTATCCCTTTACCGAGCCCAGCATAATTCCTTTGACAAAATACTTTTGCAAGAACGGATACACGCAGAGGATCGGAGTCATCACAATAATTAAGGTGGCGTACTTCAAGGTTTCGGACATGACATCGCCGCTGCCCAATTCGGCCATATTACCGCCGGTGGCAATCTCCTTCATTTTGGCCCCGTCGATAATTTCCCGCAGAAACAGCATGAGCGGCCAATTTTCCACACTGCGGATATACACGATGGCGTTGAAAAACGTGTTCCAGTAGTTTACGGCCGAGAACAAACCGATGGTTGCAATCACCGGCTTGGATAAATGAACAATCACCCGGAACAGGATATACGGCTCGGAAGCGCCGTCGATTTTGGCCGCATCCTCAATCTCCTCCGGAATCGCCTCCAAAAAGTTCTTCATCAGAATCAGATTGAAGCTGGTAAACAGCGACGGCAAGACAAGCGCAGCAAGGGTATCCAGCAAGCCAAGGGAACGGACCAGATAAAAATTGGGGATCAGTCCGCCGTTGAACAGCATGGTGAAGATGACCAGCAGCATAATGAAGCCTCTGCCCCGGAGATGCCGCTTCGACAGGGGATAAGCCGTCATCAGGTACAGGAGTGTGCCCAAAGCGACACCGACCACCGTGATCACGATGGTATTGAGGTAGCTCCGCCACAGAATGGGATGGGCCATAATCTCCCTGTACGCGCTCAGGTTGAAGTCCTGCGGCCAGATCATCATGGGATTGAGCAGAAATTGTTCATAAGAGCTGAAGGATATTGCGATTACATTCAAAAACGGATACAACATAATGATGCAGAGAACCACAAGAGAAGTGTTATTGAACAGATCGAACCATTGCCATTTCCGTACCCCATGCATCCTTTTCACCTACCACATTTGTTTTCCGAACAGACGCGATGTACGATTGGCCAAAATGATCAGAATAAACCCCACAATTCCTTTAAACAATCCCACTGCAGTTGCAAACGACATCCTGCCGTCGATCAACCCGATCCGGTAGGTATACGTTTCGAATACATCCGCAACCTCATAGGTAAGGGGATTGTACAGCAGGAACACCTGCTCGAAGCCGTTATCCAGAATGCTGCCCGTCCGGAGCACAAGCAGTACGACGATGGTGGAGGCAATTCCCGGAATAGTCACATGGCGGATTTGCTGAAGACGGCTCGCCCCATCCATCTTGGCCGATTCGTACAAAGTGGGATCGACACCCGTCATGGCCGCCAGATAGATGATGGTTCCCCAGCCCAGGTCTTTCCAGATTTCGGCAGAGATCAGGATGGTTCGGAAATACTCCGGCTTTTGCAGGAATGAAATGGGCTGCCCGCCCAAGGACTCAATCACAAAGTTGACTACCCCGTTGGAAGGGCTCAAGAAGTTGACCACCATGCCTGCCAGCACCACCCAGGAAATGAAATGGGGCAAATACAAGACGGTCTGCACTACCCGCTTGAACAGCAGCCTGCGCACTTCATTGAGCATAACGGCAAGCAGGATGGGTGCGGGGAACCCCCATACAATCTGATACACACTGAGCAGCAACGAGTTCTGGAGCACATTGTAGAAATCTTGGGACTGGAACAAATAAGTGAAGTTGTCCAGCCCGATCCATTCGCTTGCCCAGATTCCTTTCATCAGATTAAAATCTTTAAAAGCAATTACAATGCCAAACATGGGAATGTACTTGAATACGAGCAAATAGAGCATTCCGGGAATCAGGAAAAGATACAGCCATCTGTTTTTGAGGTAATAAGATGCGATCCTCATTGGTTCACCTCCTTAGAGTTTTTTGGCTGATTCTTGCGAGCGCAGCGAGTTGGAATCCAAAAAACTGGCATCGTAAGCATCCGCTTAGAGTTTTTTTGGCCGATTCTTACGAGCGCAGCGAGTGGAATCCAAAAAACTGGCCTCGTAAGCATCCGCTTTGTAAAGCGTTTTCAAAACCTAAGCTTATTATAGATCACTCTGCATAGTCGCAAAATCCTGCTGGTTTGTCATTTAGTCCTGTCCGTTTATCCTCCGGCGCAAATAATCAGGACCGGTTATTCGGTCCGTTCTACAATAAGCGGCAGCCGCACAATGATAATGGTGCCCGTTCCCGGCTTGCTGTACAGCTTCAAGCCATACTGCTCGCCAAAAGCCAGCCGGATGCGCTGGTGAATGTTGTACAGGCCGATATGTCTGTCCTCCTTGATTCCCGCCCGGCCCAGTTCGTCATGAATGGCGGCAAGATGCCTGGGCGACATGCCAACGCCGTTATCCTTGATCGTAAGAACCAGAGCCTGTCCCCGCTGATAAGTGGTTATTTTGATCAAACCGCTGTGGGGGCTGGGCTTGATGCCATGATAGATGGCGTTCTCGATAATCGGCTGCAGCAAAATTTTCAATACCTTATAATCCAGCGTCCGCTCGTCAATGATCCACTCCACGGTGAATTTGTCCGGATAGCGCCTTTGCTGAATGTCCGTATACAGCCGCACATGCTCGATTTCCTTATGCAGCGGAACCAGCATCTCTTCGGTTTCCAAGCTGATGCGCAGCAGCCGGGACAGGGAATGGAGCATGCGGGAGGCTTCATTCTCCCCTTTGGTCAACCGCATGACCAGCCAATTGATCGATTCCAGCGTATTGTACAGAAAATGCGGGTTGATCTGCGATTGCAGCGCGATCAGCTGCGCTGTACGCAGCTTGCGGTATTTCTCCTCCAGCTCATCCTTCATCTCCTGCTTATGGGCAAGCTCCAGGTTAATGGTGGACATGATCTGCTTGATTTCATTCCCATCCTTGGCTGCGGCGGTATCCTCTCCTGCGTCTTGCGACCGGTCGGAGCTGTCGAACAGAGTCAGGATGCGCCTGATCGGTCCATAGGTGCGCAAAGCGATGGCGATGGCCACCAATATGGCCGCGGCTATATTGAGCGTAACCCAGACGGTCATCAGGCGGTGAAACTGCTCCCGCTGCACCTGATATTCATCCAGCGCAACCACCGAGACATATTTCCAGTCCTCATGAAGGACCGACGCCAGCATGGCTGCGACTACCGCTTGACCGTTTTGCCGGATAATCCGGTAAGGCGGGGCTTGACCGGCCGGCTCTCTCATGAAAGCTTCTTCTACCGGCCCGCCGATTGCCCCGGGATCGGAATGGTAGACGTAGCGGTTGTTGCCGTCGATGATGTAGATGCTCTGGCGCTGCACTTCACTGCGCAGAAGCTGATCAAACTTGTTGAAATTGATATACATGGCAAGCATCCCCCGTGTTTGCTTCCAGTCCGTATAAGGCAATAAGCGGTACAAGCCCAGCAATAGCGGCGAGCCTTCCTGAAGCCCGTCCGTATGCAGCATCCTCCAATCCCGTTTCCCGGCTTCGATCCGGGATTCCTGCATCGCCAGCAGCGGGTGCTTGGCGGGATCGTATGAGCTTCCCCCATCGTAACCGATCACATATTCCCCGCGAAAGGCATGCAGCTGAATGGAATACAGGTAAGGATTGGTCAATTGCGAGGTTGTAAAAATCTGCTGGATGCGGTGCACCCGGGTCAGATCTGCATAACTGAGGGGCCTTGACAACGGTTCCTGTAGAATAAGGTCCACATCCGGGTCCGAACCGATGCGAAGGGACATTAATTCGGCTTCCGACACAATCATATCCACGGTATCCCGCACCTTGGTCAGTTCATTCAGCGATGCCTTGCCGATCTCGTCGCGGATGGTAGGCTCATTGTACCGGTACACGAACCAGTTGACTCCGGCCAGCGGCAAAACAAGGATGCACAGAGTAACAAGAAACGTGCGGAGCAGCACACTTCGCAGCTTGTAGCGCCTCACATATTGGAACAGCTCCGTGTTTTTCATCTGTCTCCCTCTTTTTCCGCGCGGTTGCGGTACTCCGACGGCGTTACCCCGGTGATCTGCTTAAACAGCTTGTAGAAATGCTTCAAATTTTGATAGCCCACTCGCTCGCTGATCTCATAAATTTTGTAACGGGGATCGTGTAAAAATTGCTTGGCCTTCTCCACCCTGATGCAGGACAGGTAATCGGAGAAGTTTTCTCCTGTGGCTTGCTTGAATAGCTTGCTTAAATAGGCGGTGGACAGACCGACGCTTTCGGCTACCGTCACCAGGGAAATATCGTTGGCATAGTGATGCTCCATATATTCCTTCGCCACCCGGATATGCAACGACGCTGCCGCCGACTCCACCGCTGTTGCGTCGGGCCGTGGGCTGGTGCTGCCGCTGCGGCTGTCGTCGAGCTCCTGGCGGATCGCCTGAAAGACCGCCTGAAGCTCATTCACGTCAGTGGGCTTGAGCAAATAGTGGGCCACCTGATATTGGATGGCCTCCTGAGCCAGCTTGAATTCCTGGTAGCCGCTTAGCAGGACGACCCGTTCGTTCCTCTTTTCCCGGTGTACGTATTTGGCCACTTCCAGACCGGAAACAAACGTCATCTTAATATCGGTCAGGATGACATCCGCTGCATGATCCTGCAGATAGGCGATCACTTCTCTGCCGTCGGCCACACATTGCACCACCTCAAATCCCATATTATTCCAATCGATTACATCGGCAATCCCTGCTCTTACATGCTCCTCGTCGTCGGCTATAATAACCCGGTACATGAGGGTCCCCCTCCGCTGTGTTCTTGTGAAAGCGTATTCGCCTTCATTCTAGCAACATTGGCTCAAAAAATATACGCCTTTCCTCATATTCTCCCCTCCCCGCCTCTGAGAAGCCGTGGAAAATGAGCTGCAATAACAGATCAATGGTGGTCTTCCTATGCGTAAAAAAGCAGCGGGTGCATCACCCGCCGCTTCAGATTCTCATATTTGGCTCGCGCTTGCTTATCAGAGCTGTGCCCGGATCTGCTCGATCAGTCCGGCATACTCCTCATCGGACAAATACACCTGGGCCGGGTTCATGACAAAGGTGCTGCCCCATTGCTCGCCGCCTTCGTACTTCGGAACGATATGGAAATGGACATGGGGCATGGTGTCCCCGTATGCGCCATAGTTGATTTTACCCGGCTTAAACGCCTGTTCCACCGCTTGCGCGGCTTTGGCCACGTCGGCCATCAGCGCATTGCGGGTATCCTCTGGCAACAGGAACATTTCCCGCTCGTGATGGTTAAGGGCTACCAGCACCCGGCCCCGGTAAGTCTGCTCCCGGAACAAATATAGGGTGGATACGGATAGGGGAGCGATTTCGATCATCAGTTTGGCCTGTCTTTCGTCAGCGGCACAGTACATACATTCGGGATGGGACAAGTGAACTTCCTCCTCAAGGTAGCAATAATGGTAAACTTCTTTCATCGTAAGCCCGGATTACCGGTTCTTCACCTGCCAAATGGGACAACTTTGTTACAAATGTCCCGGCAAAGGGCGATTCATTCAAACAAAGCTGCGCAAGGACGGGGGACGCCTGAACCGGGTATGCTGCTCGAAGGCGTATGCCAGAGAGATCAGCCTGGGCTCCGAGTAGGCCCGGGCGCAGAAGGTAACGCCGAAGGGCGGGCCTGCCTTGGTGTAGCCTGCGGGCACCACGATGGAAGGATAGCCGGCCCGGGCGGCGATTCTGGAGCCGAAATCCGCCGGGAACAGCAGCGCGTCCAATTGATGCTCCTTCATGGCGGCGTCAATCCCCTGCTCCCGGCACAACAGCAGATCCTTCGTGCGGTCCCGGATATATTGCTGCTCCGTCAACCGCCCGGAGGTGGTATATTCGGCCGCCATTAGCGTAACCTGTCCATATTTCAGTGTTTCCATGGGGTGGCGGTTGTTGAAGTCGATGATCTCTTTCAACGTATGCATAGGAGCATTGGGGCCAAGCTTGGACAGATAAGCGTTCAGAGCAGATTTGAACTCGTTGAGCGGCACGCTGGAATAGACGATCTGGCGGGCGGACGGAATATTAGCCGGGTCCACAATCACCGCCCCCTGCTCCTTCATGATATCCGCCGCCCGGTTGAAGATGGCGAGCTGCTCCTCCGACAATTCCTCGAAGTAATAATCCCGCGGTATGCCGATCCGCGCGCCGCGCAACGCGGTTTTATCCAGAAACACGCTGTAATCTCGCTGCCTTCTTCCCGTGCCGCCCCCCATAGCGGGGTCATCCCTGTCCGTTCCCAGCATCCCGTTCAGCAGCAATACCGCATCCGTGACCGTTCTCGCCATAGGTCCTGCCGTATCCTGGGTGTTGGATAAGGGAAGGATGCCCGTTCTGCTCAGCAGGCCGACTGTAGGCTTGATCCCTACAGTAGAGCTCAGATTGCCGGGATTAAGAATAGAGCCGGAGGTTTCCGTCCCTACCGCCGCCATGCAGAAGTTGGCCGTCACCGCCACCCCCGACCCGGAGCTTGATCCTCCTGTGGGCGTGGAAATATTGTACGGGTTCAGCACTTGTCCGCCGCGGGAGCTGTAACCGCTAGGCATGCCCTCGGTCATGAAATTGGCGAACTCCGTCATATTGGCCTTGCCCAGAATAACGGCTCCCGCTTCCCTCAGACGCCTGACAATGAAGGCATCCTCCGGCGCATAAGAATCGGCCAGCGCCAGGGAGCCCGCACTGGTATGCATCTTGTCGCCGGTGTTGATATTGTCCTTCAACAGAACGGGTATGCCATGCAGAGGACCTCTTGAGCCGTACAAGCTCCGCTCCTCATCCAGCGCCTCAGCGATGAACATGGCATCCGGATTGATCTCCAATACCGAATTTAACGTGAGCCCATTCTTGTCATGATCCGCAATCCGGTTCAGATAGGCAAGCACCAGCCCGGCTGCCGTCAATTCTCCTGTCTCGAATGCCCGCCGGACATCCGCTATCGTTGCCTCTACCAGTTCAAACCCCATAGGCCACTCCCCTTCATCCAATATGGACCGTCCTTGCTTGATCTTGATTACCCGTATTTCTTGGTGTATCCGTCTCTCTTTGTCAGTGTCCTACGAACCTAACCCGCTGAAGGAACATAGGCTAATGTATCACCAGAAGGAGGAATGCTGGAATGCCTTGGCAGGAAAAAGCCATTTCACTCATGGGAAGCCCAATTGGCGTGTCCTTTATGAACGGTCAGGGAACAAGCGGAGTGCTGTGCGGCTTGGAGAACGGGGAGCTGTTCGTGATGGAGTACCTGTATCATGCCCAATTTGCCATGAAGCACTATCCGGTCAGTTCGATTGAGGACGTACACGCGTTTCCGGCTTGTGTGCCCACCCGCTATGTATACACGTATTATGACGGGATCTGACCGCCGGTAAGCATCACACCGCCGTTTGCTGCCGACAGGGGATCAACCTCGGATTATCAGCAGGCGGCGGGCATGCAGAGAGCTCCCGCTCCGGTCTCCTGCAGACCTGGCTGCCATAAACAGACTGATCAAATTCAGCCATGCATTATATCTGTGCTTCTCCCGAATGTTTCTTTACGCGGTACCAATAAGGATAAATCTCCTGATAGCCGATCTTGCCGTAAAGCCGCATCGCCGCCTCATTCTGTTGAACCACCTGAAGACAGGAGTGGGTTGCGCCCTCGGTCTTGGCCCAACTCAGGATGTTCAGCACAATTTGCATGCCAAAGCCGCGTCTTCTGTAGTCGGGGTGAGTGATGATATCGTATAGCGCGACGAACTCATTCTGGATCACGCCAAGGCCGCAGGCTGCGGGATGTCCATCCTGGCAGATGATAAAGAAGCCCTGCTGCAGCGTGGAGAACTGGAGCATCCTTCTGATAATGCTGCGGTTGGTTTCACTCAAACCGTCGCAGTACACTAAGGCCTCCAGCCAGGCTTCGTTGATCGCCGGTTCATATTGGGCGGCAACAGCGGGCTCCGGAGCAGCAGCAAGCTCCATGACTTGAACACTGGATTTATCGATTAAGGCATATCCCTGGTTTTCCAGAATTTGATCCAAATTGGGCGGTTGGATATACGGAGTTATTTTGAAGACCGTATCCTGCTCCAGATTGGTAAAATGCTTCTCACAGAAACGAATCTGCGCCTCCGCATCAACAGGGTCGGAGCTATACAGCGGACTGACGGAGTTAGCCCGTTTGGTAAATCCCTCGGAGCTTCTGATCACCCATCCGTTGGAGATCAAATTTTCAATAGCCGGCCATGTGTTGAGTGTCATTTCCTCGAGATATCTGTACATCTGCTATCTTCCCTTCCTTGTCACGTAGTATAAATATACTTTTTTGCGCATATTTATTCAACAACAAATTGAGAGGCAACCACAGAGATGTCGTAACGCCAAGGGGAAAGAGCACATCTTAATTTATAACGCTCACATTCCGGCTCCCACTGTCTGACCCGGATAATTGTCCAGTTCCTTCTTGAAACCTTGCACCCGGTCTAACCTATATCCCATTGCTTCGTAGAATTTATGGGCTTGCCTTCGCTTCATGCCTGAGACCAGCATGATATAGGTGCATTCCCGCTTCCGGGCGATCCGTTCAATATCATGCATCAGTGCCGCCCCGGTCCCCATGCCCCGGCACTCTTCATCCACCACCACGTTCTCCACTACCATAAACGGTTTGCACAGTCCCACCAGATCATAGCAGACAATACCCATTACCGTTCCGCACAGCCTATCTGCTTGGTAGGCACCCAACAGATAGTAATTAGGATTTTCACCGATAACGGGGAACAGCTCCCTCATTGCAGCCTGGTCCGGTTCTGAGCCCATCAACTGCTTGTACAACTTCGCCAGCTGCGTCAGATCATTTGCTTTTACCGCATCCACGATCAAAATTGCCATCTCCTCCTGTAATAAAAACCAGCCTATCGCTGCACAATAGACTGGTTGCTTGCAGTTGCGAAAGCTTACTTGAAAATGTAGGCAGCCAGCGTTTTCTGCACCTCGTTGATATTCTTGTCTTTCTTGAATTGCTTGAGTATGGGCTCATGCATGCCGGACAGCCAGATCTTCAGCTCCGCATCCAGATCAAAGTGTCCTGACGATTCTACTGCAAAATGGGTAATGCTCTTATAAGGAATGGAATGATACTCGGTTTTCTTGCCGGTTACTCCCTGCTTATCTACCAGAATCAGTCTTTTGTCGGTGAAAACAAACAGATCCCGGATCAGCTTGTAGGCACGTTCGATTTTCTCATTGGGAGCAAGAAGCTCCTCGAAGTCCTTTTCAATGGCCTGCACGTCAATCTCGGATGCGTTCCCCAATAATCCGCTTAAAATCCCCATTGGGCTCTCCCCCATTTCATAAGACTCAGACTATCATTGTACATGGTTATTATACCTTATTTTTCCGGTAAGAAAGTAGTATATCTTTTATTAATTTGCAATCTGTTGCGGTGTATGGAAAAGCGTCAAGTCGGCGCCTACAGCTTGCCGGTCAATGCGGCCAGTATGCCGGCGGCAATCAGAGGGCCAACGGGAACACCGCGGAAAAAGGCCACCCCAATGATGGTCCCCAGCAGCAATCCGTTTACAATCAGCGGCTGCTCCGTCATCAGCCTGAGTCCTCTGCCGCCCAAATAAGCCACCAGCATGCCGATGCCGATGGCCAGGAAGGATCTCCATTGGGTGAATGTCCCCGCCAGTTCAGGAAGGCCCACTTTGCCGCTGGCTATGGGGGACATCAGGCCGATGGTCAGAATAATCACGCCGATGGTGACGCCATGCTTCTCCAGGTAAGGAAAAGTCTTATCCTGATGAGCCAGACGAAGCAGGGCGAGAACCAGCATGGCGATGGCAATGGTCTGATTCTTGCCGATCAGTCCCAAGGCGGCGATTCCCAGCAGAATCAGTATGGAGGATTGCATCCTTTGATCACTCTCCTGTATGCAAGTAGCCGGTCTCTCCTCTTTATCGGCCAAGCCGGACATAAACATACCTGCGCATCCCGTCTAATTCAATCTTATTCCCTGCATGCCGCCTCCATTCGGGATTGGCCCAAGCCGTAGCGAATAACGGCTATGCGTGCATGTCTGCCTGAGGCTCTTTCAAATGTCTGAGAAGCAGAACCAAAAAGCCCAGCACCCCCAAGGTGACGAGGGGAAACAGCACCAGTTCTGCCGCGGCCACCTCTTCCCCCGCCCGCAGCATATTGAGCATCATGGCCGTGATGGAGGCTGCTAAGGTAACGCCCTTCATTATGATTACGGCCGCAAGCAGCAGGCCGAATGTGTTTCTCCGCAAAAGCAGCACCCCCGCAAGAACCGCGGCAGGCAGGATAAAGGAGAAATCGAAGGCCTGAATCACCATAGTCGTGTAATGCTCCAGCCCGGCCGGAGTTACTCCCTTCATCAATGGAGGCAAGATCCTTCCCAGCCACAGCATACCGAAGGCCAGAGCCAGGAAGAACAAGAAAGCCGCGATACTCTTGACAGGAAGCTTGCCTTCGAAGGACGGCTGCAGCTGCGCAAGGGGGATGGCCCGGAAGGTGAGGACAAAAGCAAAGAAGCTTGCCGAGAGCAGCGCGGTATAAATCAGAAAGAACGGATTATACATAGCCAGAAAGGTATAAGAGGCGTAGGTGTAGAGAAAATAGCCCAGTGTTCCCGCCAGCAGCAATTGCCCCTTAAGCATTCCCCTGCACGCAAGCAGGCAGGAAATGGCCAGCAGAGGAACGCCGATAACCAGCGTAACCGCGTCCTGCCCCTTGGCCTGAGCCGCCATGGACACAGATTCATTCTTGTATAAGCCTTGCCCATAGACAGATACCGTTTCACCTGTGACGGATACGAAGGAACGCTCTCCTTCTCCTCCCGGTGAGAATATCCCCCACCCAGCGGCCAGAACAGAAAGGACGAGAATAACCAACACAAGACATGCTACGGGACGGCTGTATTTCATGAAATTATTCCTCCTGTTAAACGATGTAATATATATTAAACACCGTTCAATGTATCATGCTTTTTCAGGAGCGTCAACCACGCAGCCATACTTCCCTGATGTAAGGGCCGGTCTCATGATGCAAAAAACAGCCCTCACATAAGGAGGACTGTCCGGCATCTTCATTTGTTAAACGCGGTGGGTCATCGGAAGGGAGAACAAATACATATTGATCAAGGCCAGCAGCACCATCAGGGCGTAATAGGGAAGCAGCTTGCGCCAGGATGCGCGGCCGCCGATCCGGTATACGGCGTACAGAGAGCCTGCCACTCCCAGCAGCACCACTGCATACTGCATCACCTGCACCACACCGGCGGATGCAAAACCAAGATCACCGGTCATGGAATGGCCAAACAGATTCATGGTGTTGAACCAGACTGCTTTCCCTTCTGTGAAGGCATGAAACAGGTTATGGGCCAGATGTCCTGCCAGATCAAGAGGAATAATCGCATAGCCGAACCGGACGAAATTCTGCATGACGGTCTCCTGCTTGCTGCTTCCGGCTGTCATCCGGGCGGCGGCCCACATCAGACCGATGGGCAGCAGCATGGACAAGATGAACGCAACCGTAAAATTCACGTTATAGTTGGCAGTGGCCGTTACCTTGCCGATAACATCAAGGATATTCTGCCAGATTTCCAGCATGGTAATATTCTGGACGAAGACAATGCCCATGATCACGGCTGCAAGAAAAGCATGCTCCATCTTGGGTTTGCGGATTCCCCACAGCTCCGATGTAGGCTTGCGCACGCTGATGCGCACAGAGTCGTTGGGACAGCTCTTGACGCAGTTGCCGCACAGATTGCAATCGGCGCTGTTATCCATGGTGCGGACGAATTCGAACATGGGACAGCCCTCTGCCTGCTCATTGCCCTTGTAGCAGGACTGGGTTTTGCAGCCTTTGCAGACCTCCGGGGTTCCCCTGAGGGCCAGCATCCCCGAGCGGGAGTAATTGCCTGCTAGTCCGCCAAGAAAGCAGAGGGTCTTGCAGAAGGTTCTTCTCTCATAGAAAACCGAGGTGCCCACTACCATCGTAGTCAAGAGCAGCAGCAGATAGCCTGAGCCGCGGGGAGAGCCGACGATTCCCCACACATGGTCGGACCACGTGATTAGAATGAAGAAGAAATCGATCAACCAAATCCCGTATTTCTGCAGAAACTTAGGCATAGGGCGTTCGCTGCCCACCAGCTTGCGCACGATATCGCTGATCTTGCCGAAGGGGCATACTGCGCACCAGAAACGTCCCAGCACCAGGAACAGGACCGGAATAGCCGGCCACCACAGCACCCATGTCATGGAAGTGCCGAAGTTGCGGCTGGGATTGACTGTTCCCGCCACCAGCTCAACCACTATGACCGAGAACACCACCATGGCAAACCATTGGAATATGCCGGGATACCACCGGCTTTTTATGAACGATTTGACGAAGGGGATTTGCAGCAGGTTATTCATGGTGTTCTCTCCCCTTCCTCTTGACCAGCTTATTCCGTAAGCCTACGAGCAGGAACGCGCCGTTAACCGCAGCGAAGGAGCTGAGCACCGGCACATTCGCCGGCGTCTCTACCAAATTCTCGGTGCTTCCGTGACTGTGTCCTCCCGCAGCGGGAGCTTCCTCCGGGCTGTGACCGTCATTGCCGTCATCATGGGAGCTGTGGCCGTCATCACCGTATGTGTCTCCGCTTTCCTCCGTAGAAGCCGTCGAAGAGGCTCCTGCGGTTGCTGCTGCACCCGGTGCAGGGCTCATGTGCCCATGCTCATCTTCAGTCATGTGATGATCCGACGCAGTCGGGGTGGCGGCCATGTTCTGGTGCTCTTGTTCGGTCATGTTGTGTTCCGCGGCAGAGGGAGACGCTAAGCCGGCCGTTGGTGCGGGCTTCAGACTGGCCGCTGGCTGCGGGGACGGCGTACCGGCAACGCTATGATGAGCGTGAGGATCGGCCCCCCCGTTGCCCTCGTCCGCCAGCGCTCCGGCGGGAAACAGCAGCAGAACTGCCAGTGCTGCCGCGGGGACAATGCTGTTCTTCATAAAATTCCGCCTTTCCTTCCTCATAAGGACTAGCCTCATTGTAAGCGGAAATTATGTGGAAACCGTGTGGAAGCGTCGAACAAAATATGAACTTCAGCTTTGAAATCATGGATGCTGGCCCGCACTGCCACTTTCGTAGGGCAGAAAAACCGTAAACCGGCTGCCCTTCCCTAGCGCGCTTGCCGCCTCCAGCGTTCCGCCCTGAAGCTCCACCAGCTTACGGGAAATCGCTAGTCCCAGTCCGGTGCCCCCGTAATCGCGGGACCTGGATTTCTCTACCCGGTAGAAGCGTTCGAACAAATACGGCAATTCGTCCGCGGGGATGCCAATTCCCGAATCCTCCACAGCAATCCGGTATCCGTCAGGGTCAGACGATATATGAACGCGAACAGCTCCTTGCTCCGTATAGCGTATGGCATTATCCAGCAGATTCTGAATCACCTGCTCCAGCCGCAAGCTGTCGTAATAAACGGGAGCCGGCTCACCGGGTACGGACACGGACATGGACCAAGTAAGCTCCAGTCCCTTGTCCCGGGCGGCAAGCTGCGCCTTGCCGACGCAGCTCTCCACCAGCCGGGGCAGATCAAGCCAATCCGGCGACAGGGAGAACTTTCCCTCCTCCATCTTGGACAGCTCGAACAGATCATGGATCAGACGGCTCAAGCGCAAGGATTCCTGACGGATGATGGACAGATACTGTAGCTTCTCTTCCTCCGTCTCATAGAGGCCGTCATGGATCACTTTTGCATAGCCTTCCAGATAAGTAATGGGCGTGCGCAGCTCATGGGACACATTGGCGAAGAACTCCTGCCGCGTATCCCGGTAATGCTGCAGATCCCGGGCCAAATCATTGATTGCCGCAGCCAATGTACCGATCTCGTCCTGGGAGCGGGCAGGCAGCCGGATCTCCAACTTCCCCTTGGCAATGGTCCGTGCGGCTTGCTCCATCTGAATCAGGGGGCGGGACATCTGATGGGACACCACATAGCTGAAGCCTATAGCCAGGATGAAGGCTCCGGCTGCAGACAGGATGATCAGCAGCCTTACCCGCTGCAGCGACTCATCCATGCTCCTCATGGAGGACAGCACAAAGATCGCCGAGGAGGTATGCTCGCCCCCGGCAATGGGATGGGCGGAGACGAAGTACCGTACTCCCGCTTGCGAGGCAAACTCCGAGCGTGTTGATTGTCCCCGTTCCAGGAGCTGGAGCGCCTCTCTGGTAATAAATCCGTCGTCCTCCACTCTCAGGCTGCCTAATTCTGCCGTACGGTTCCCCTGAATATCCACCATGGAGATGCTTACATCGGAGAATTCCGCGAACAGATGGATCATTTCTTCGCTGCCGTTCTCATGCGTCTGCGCCATCCCGGCAAAATGGCTGGCCAGCTCGTCCAGGTCCTCCCCGGCCTGCTTGTGGTAGAACGTAGTGAACATGCGGTCGATGGTGAATCCCATGAGCAGGATCACAAGCAGCAGCAGCGCGGCAATAACCGCGCCCAGCTTGAATTCGATGCGGTTAAGCCACCTCATACGGATGCGCCTGCCGCATCGAACTTATACCCGACGCCCCATACCGTCTGGATGGGATTGTAGGCAAGTCCGGCCTTTTGGACTTTCTCCCGGATATTCTTCACATGGAAGTCGATCACCCGTGTTTCTCCCTGGTAGTCATTGCCCCACATTAATTCCACCAGGGTTTCCCTTGTATACGCCCGTTGGGGATTCTGGGCGAACACCGTCAGCATATCAAATTCCTTGGGCGTGAAATCAACCGTACGACCGTGAATCAGCACCTGCCGGCTCTCCGGATAAATCACCAGCCCGGGGAACTCCAGCTTGGGAAGATCCGCCCCGGTAAGTGCAGAGCGGCGGATCAGGGCATGGACTCGGGCGATCAATTCCTCCGGCTCAAAGGGCTTGGTCACATAATCATCTGCACCCAGTCCCAATCCCTGGACCTTGTCCTTGGTTTCCGCGCGGGCGGTCAGCATCAGGACCGGAGCGGCAGTAAGGGCCCGAAGCTTCTCCATCACCTGCCACCCGTCTTGATCCGGCATCATGACGTCAAGGAGGATCAGATCGAAGGAGGTGCTGCCGATCCTCTCCAGCCCCTCGCGTCCTGAGGCAGCCTCCGTCACTTCATAACCTTCCTTGCGCAGGTAAATCCGCAGCAGATTGCGCATATTCCACTCATCGTCAATTACGAGCACCTTGCGGTTGGTCATTTGGCAATCTCCTCACAGCCAAATTTCTTCATGCAATCCGGTGACTGACCTGCACCGTCACCTATTTATGCTTGCGCCAATCCTGCTTGCTGTTGTTCAGCAGGTATTCGAAGTCATTCTCCAGCCGCTTCTGCTCTGCGCGGCGCGCTTCCTCCTCTTGCTTGCGCTGGGCCTGCTTGCGCGCTTCCTCGGCTGCCTTCATCTCATCGGCCTGGGCCTTCAGCTTGCTCACGATATCCGCATTCAGCAGATCCTTCAACGTAGCCGGTTTGTCTCCATTATCCGAAGCATTGGAGGAGTGTTGGGAGTTGCGTTTTTTGACCATTAGGTTCACCTCGATTTACTCATTCCTGAATTATGCGTTTCATTATACCAGATTTGGCGCGAAATCGCCTTTATGCCAAAATCCCATATAAACAGCCCAACAATGCTCCTATGTTTTTTGAGAACGCTTCACTATACTATAGGAGTAACAGATGTAACAATTCCAAAAAAAACGGATGGTGGAAGCAATGGCAAAAGCTCAAGTAGGCATTCAATTGTATACGCTCCGCGATGAAACAAAAAATGATTTTCTCGGCACAATCCGCAAGGTAGCGGATATGGGTTATAAGGCAGTGGAATTCGCAGGCTTCTTCGGCGTACCGGCTCGTGAATTGCGTAAATTTCTGGACGATTTGGGCCTGGCCGCCCCGTCTGCCCATATCGGCATCAACTTTACCGACCTTGCTGCTATGGAGGAAGGATTGAAGGAGCAAATCGAGTATTCCCAGGAGCTTGGACTGGAATACATTGTCACACCTTACTCTCCCTTCTCCGAAGTTCCTACTGAAGAAGAATTGGAGCAGCGCATTCTCTACCTGACCAAAGCCGCTGAACTGGTGAAGGCTGCCGGTCTGAAGTACGGGTATCACAACCACGCCTTCGAGTTCAAACTGGTGAACGGCGAAACCATTATGGACCAGTTCCTGACACGCATTCCTGCCGAGCTGCTCTTTGCCGAATTCGACCTGGGCTGGGTGCACAAAGGCGGACAGCGTCCGGTGGACTATGTGAAGAAGTATGCGGGACGGGTTCCGCTGGTTCACATCAAAGACTTTGGCGAAGGCCGCAATGATACAGAAGTGGGCAACGGGGATGTGGATTTCAAGAGCGTCTTCGCCATTGCGGAAGACGCCGGCATCGAGTATTACATCGTGGAGCAGGAGCAATTTGTTTCCTCGCCCCTGGAGAGCGCCAAGATTTCTCTGGACTACTTCAAGGAAAACGGCCTGCTGTAAAAAGAAAAAACGAAGACCCGCAGGAGAACGCTTCGTAGAAGCGCACTTGCGGGTCTTCTCCTTGCTTGCTGCGAAGGACGGACTGCCGTTAAGTGCGGCCCGAGCCCAGCAGCTTCAGTCCCAAACCAATGAAGATCACTCCTGTAACCCTGCTCAGATATTTGCCAGCATTGCTTTGGCGGATCTTCTGCGTCAGCAGGTTCGACACCACCACAATGAGGCTGCACCACAGCGTGCCTGTGGTAATGAAGGTCAACCCCAGGAGCAGGAACGGCAAAGAGCCGTACGTGTTGTCCGCGCTGACGAACTGGGGCATGAAGGCCAGATAGAACAGCGCCACCTTGGGGTTGAACAGATTGGTCAGGAATCCCTGGAAGTAAACCTTCCGCAGGCCTTCCTTCCTCATCTCCCCCGCCTCCAGCGTCAGCTTATCCTTGCTCATGATGGAGCGGACGCCCAGATACACCAGGTAGGCCGCGCCGATCCACTTGATCAGATTGAAAGCCAGTGCCGAATGCATCAGAATGGCCGATAAACCGAACGCCGCGAACAAAGTGTGCATGCCGGCTCCAGAAATAATTCCGAAGACGGACATCATACCCGCCGACTTGCCTTGGGAGATGGATCTGCCGAAAATATAAAGAGAATCGCTCCCCGGTGTAATATTCAGCAGAAGCCCCGACATTAAAAAGACCCAATAATGCTCAATTCCCAGCATTTTCCCCACTCCGTTTCTCCAGCTTTTATCTGATGGTTTTGCAAAAACTCCACAAAAGTGGAGTTCCTGAAGCGCTTATGTCTCGCAGATTTCGAATAAAGTCTCCACCGGCTTGAAGAAGAGATGCCCGTCCTCCCATGCCTGGAAATGCAAATCCATCCGGGAATCGCTCCAATTCTCCGGCGTTCCCGCGGTAGCGAGCCGCCGCGGCGCCAATGGTTCCTCCACAACGGCAGGAAACTCCTGGTAGCCGAACAGCAAATTCTCATGCATGGCGATAATTTCATATTTAGGACCGAAGAAAGCGTGCTCCTCTTGGAGCTGATGGTGATAGTAGATATAGCTGGCCATCTTCTCAGGCAGCAGATGGGCCACCCGTCCTACGCGGCGCTCCACCGGCTCCTTGCGGCGCCAATGCTCGGCGCTTACCGGCTCATTAAAGTGGAATACATCCACCATGGGAATCCAACTGCGGTACTGATCCAGTCCCGGCCAGTCCTCCAGCACATCGGCGAGATCCGCGAACCAGCGGCTGGGATGGAGCGGCTCATGCATGCATTCATAATACAGGAATACGGAACGCTTCCATTTGTGACCGGTCATTACCATCAGCTCCCCCGAATGAAGAGATATACGGGCTGCTGCGGACTGGGACAACAGGCGGCTTACGCCCTCCTCTTCCTTGCCCTCTCTTAATTGCGCGCGGTACATACATCTGTACATATGGGGTTCCTTCTTCCTCCCTGCTCTGTCATCTTGCATTCATTATCAATCTGCATCGTTCTCCAGGCGCTTGACGAAATCGTCCATGGCGCTGTAGCCTTGCTGCTTAAGATACCAGTTGTTGGCTGCCGCCTCCACCAATCCGGCTACATCCCTTCCTGGCTGCAGCTGAATCTCAATGTGAGGGATCTGGATATCCATGTAGTCCGTATACTTTTCTTCCAGCTCCAGTTCATTGTTCAAAGCATTGGCTTGCCACTTGGTCAGCTCAATGTCCAGCACAATCCGGGTCTCATCCTGGAAGGCGCTTCGACCGTAGAGGCGGGATACATTGATAAGCCCGATGCTCCTAAGAGCAAGAAACTCTTTCGTTTTACCGTCATGCGTCCCGAGGATGGTCTCAGGCCCTATCTTCTTCAGCACAACCACATCATCGGCAACCAGACGGTGTCCCCTGCGGATCAAAGTGTGCGCGGTTTCGCTTTTGCCCACACCGGATTTGCCGCGCAACAGAATGCCGATGCCCGCTACGTTGACACAGACACCGTGAACAGTCATTTGGGGGGCCATAATTTTGCCCAGATAGGCATTGGCCAATTCCTGGAACTTCTTCGTACGCAGAGAGGTGCGCAGCAAGGGAATATTTTCTTCCTCGCAGTATTTGGTCAGGTATTTGAGTCCCTCCTGATTCCATGTCACCACAAAACACGGAGGATGGTAGCGGACCACATTGCCGATTCTTTCGTTGCGTTCTTCTTCCGTCAAGGTATGTAAATAGTTGACTTCCTTCCTGCCCAGCAATTGGATATGCTCCTGGGAGAAAAAGTTGAAGTAACCGACGAATTCAAGTCCGGGACGGTGAACCTCCGGCTTCTGGATCGGCCGATCCAGTTGGGATTCCCCCGCAAGCACCTCCAAAGAAAAACGAACCACTAAATCTTTTACCGTAACAGATTTCATTCTCGCCAATCTCCTCCTGTTCCCTTGGCCCCGCACCGTCCATGAACGGCAGCCAGATGTCACCCATAGTTATTTCTACACGATCCGCCCATTCCCTTCTGTTGTCCAGGAACTTATCCCTAATTTGTCTTGCCAAGATGCTCCCAGTTGATCTTCCCCCCTAGAAAAGGTTGGGGCTCGTGTACCTCTCAAGAGCCTTTCCCGGTACTATCCCTTAGGCTCAGGGCCAAAACCGCATCAGCTGCCGTTTGTCTCACCAACGCTCCTTACAAGTATATTCTTAACTTGGGCTTACAGTCGGTTTTCCGCACTTGTCCCTTGCTCCTGCAACGATACTCGTGATAACCGCGTACTGCACTCGCCTCTGCTGCTGCACTCACCTCATGCTGATGATAACAACAAACTGTATCCCCTCATGCTGATGATAACCGCGTGCTGCACTCGTCTTATGCTGGTCACTTGGAAAGCTTCCCCACTCTCCTGATCGAAGGGGATAGTATCCAAAAGAAAGGGGAACACCACAAATCCCACCGCCCGCCCCTTCGATTCACCGCTTTTACGCACAGAAGCAATCTGCCAACTAGCTTTTTGTATTAAAACTACCCGGCAGTTGCCCGCCGGGCTCTTCGTCTTGTTATGATTGTGTTTCACAGTTAAATATGCTTGGCTTCCAGACGTTTGGCTACGATGGATAACAGATAATTGACAACAAAGTAAAGCATGGCAGCCAGCAGCAATAACGGGATAACATGGCCGAAGTCTCGTCCGCCGACAATCTGCACGTTATGCATTAGCTCAGGGAGCGAAATGATAACAGCCAGTGAAGTATCTTTCAGCAAGGAAATAAACTGGCTGACCATGGGCGGAGACATTCTGCGCAGCGCCTGAGGCAGACTGATATGCAACAGCGTCTGTGTATAGGTAAGCCCTGAGGAACGGGCGGCTTCGATCTGACCCTTGTTGATGGAGGTCAGCCCCCCGCGGACTATCTCTGAAATCATGGCTCCTTCGAATATGGACAGCGCCGCTACACTTGACCAGAAGATCCCCAGCTTAATACCAAGCTGCGGCAGCACGATATACGCGAAGAAAATCAGAAGCAACAGCGGCAGGTTGCGGATAGTGTCCACAACGAATGCAACCACTTGATACAAAACAGGAATCCGGGTATACCGAAGCACGCCCAGCACCAGTCCCAACAAAAAGCTAAATACAATGGAAAGCCCGGCTACTTTCAGCGTCATCCAGAAGCCTTCCATAACAAACGATAAATTAGGGCCGGAATATGCGCCAATAAAATCCATGCAAGCTTCTCTCCTTCCTATGAGCTTCTGGCCAAACGGCGTTCCAGATAATGAATGCCAAAACTAAGCGGAACCGTCAGGACCAGATAGAAGCAGGCAACGAGCGTATATACAGTTAATGGCAAGAATGTGTCGGAATTGATCAGATCAGCGTAATACATCAGATCCAGTCCGCTTACAACTGCCAGCACCGATGAATTCTTCACCAAATTGATGAATTGGTTGCCGATGGAAGGAATAGCAATCTTAATCGCCTGAGGCAGCACTACATGGATCATAGTCTGGCTGTAGGTCATACCAGTCGCTCTTGCCGCTTCACTTTGTCCTTTGGGGACTGTTTGTATACCCGCGCGTATACATTCGGCAATAAAGGATGCGGTATATACCGTGAGTCCAATAGTGCCCGCCTGGAAGCCGTCCAGAGGAATCCCCAGCGACGGTAAACCCAGATAGAAGAAATAGACGACCAGGAGCAACGGTATATTGCGGATAAATTCCACAAAGGCCGTACCAAACCAATTCAAGGGCTTCACGGGAGCAATCCGGAAAATGGCAATAAGCGCCCCAAGCAGAAAGCTACCGATCAGCGCAATCACACTTATCTCTACTGTATTGAAAAAGCCTTCGATGTACCGGTCCCAATGCCGGAACAGCACGGTAATATCGAACTTTCCCATAGTTTCCCCTCTCTTCGGCCATATAAGTGGACGGACCCCGCATTAAAAAGGGATGAGCGGCCAGCGCCCATCCCTTTGCGGGCCTTGCATTAGTTTTCTGGTTTTACACCCATCCATGACTCGTACAGCTTGGCATAGTCGCCGCTCTTCTTCATATCGGCCAGCAGTTCATTAACAACGGAGACGAATCCGGTGTCACCCTTGACAATGGCCATCCCGTAAGGCTCTTCCGTGAAGGTGCCCCCTACCATTTCATAACCGGCATCCTGCTTCATCATTCCGAACAAAATTGCATTGTCAGTTGTCAAAGCAGTGCCTTGGCCAGCCTTGAGTGCAGTGAACGCATCCTGATAGTTTTCAAATTCCAGTACAGTCGCTTCCGGAGCCTTGGCACGGATATTAGTAGCAGAAGTAGAACCTTTAACAGCCAATACCTTGTCAGCTTTCTTAAGATCGGCAATGCTCTTCAGAGGGCTGCCCTTCTTCACCAGCAAAGATTGGCCGGCCATAAAGTATACATCGCTGAATTCCACTTGCTGCTTGCGTTCTTCGGTAATAGTCATAGTAGCAATGATGATGTCAATGTCGCCATTCTGCAGCAGCGGAATCCGGGTCTTCGAAGTAACTTCCTTCAGTTCAAGCTTGGTTTCATCTCCAAGAATTTTCTTGGCCAACGCCTTAGCGATATCGATATCGAATCCTTCTACCTTACCGGAGGCAGGGTCCTTCAAGCCGAACAAATTGGTGTCAAATTTAACCCCGGCAACCAGCTTGCCGCGTTTCTTGATGGCATCTACTGTTTTGCTGTCTACTTTAATGTCTGCGGCAGCCGAAGCTGCTGCGGACGGGCTGGCGGCGGGAGCAACAGAAGCGCTCGCCGGCTCATCTTTCCCTCCACAGCCTGCCAATACTACCGTAAGCGCCATGACCATAGCCACAATCAAACCCATTACTTTGCGGTTTCTCATCGTTTTCCCTCTTTTCATATAATTAGGTATGTAGGTGTGTTGCAAACTTAGTGATGCAGCAGGCGGCCGAGAAAGGTCTGGGCCCGCTCTTCCTTGGGATCATCGAAGAATTCCTTAGCGCCGGCTTCTTCTACAATCTGGCCCTGGTCCATGAAGACAACTCTGTCCGCCACCTCACGCGCAAAGCCCATCTCATGGGTTACGATCACCATGGTCATACCGTTGTGCGCCAACGAACGCATAACATCCAGCACCTCGCCGATCATCTCCGGGTCAAGCGCAGAGGTTGGTTCGTCGAACAGCATCAGATCGGGATTCATGGCAAGTCCTCTGGCAATCGCTACCCGCTGTTGCTGGCCTCCCGACAATTCGGAAGGATAGCTTTGAGCCTTCTCTCCAATGCCTACCTTGTCGAGGTAGAGTTTAGCCGTCTCCAGTGCCGCTTCCTTGGAAACTCTAAGCACCTTGGTTGGAGCCAGTACGATATTATCGATAACCTTCTTATGAGGGTACAGATTAAAATGCTGGAACACCATGCCGATATTGCGGCGGAACTTGTTAATGTCTACTTTCTTGTCATGAAGAGGTACTCCATTGACTACCAATTCCCCGTCCGTAATGGTCTCCAGGCGGTTAATGCAACGCAGCAGGGTGCTCTTTCCCGATCCGGAAGGACCGATAATAACAACGACCTCACCCTTTTTAATCTTGAGATTGATCCCCTTCAGCACTTGAAATTGCCCATAAAACTTATTCACATTGCGAAACTCAATCATATGCAACCTCCCTCCTGCTGTTTAATAGAATTGCAATATATAATTTAAACTTATATTACACGTACATGGCTTGAAGATCAATGACTTTGTGTCATGTTTTATGACATAATTATGATATTTACCGTTGTAACATTACTTTTTTTTATCGTATCAATAAATACATCTTTGTTTGTGTCAGATTCAATGACGTTAGAAAGCCTAAGACAGATTCTCCCAATGCGTCCATATCTCGCGGGGATTCATCTCATAGATTTCATTGTCCCTGTACATGAACTGGTGCATAATAAATTCCCTGCGGATTGTAGCGAAATCCTCATGGAAATTCTTGATAAAGGCATTGATCTCCTTCTCCTCATATTTCCTTCCGGGCTCCAGCTTCATGACCAGATGCTCCAATACGATCAGCTTCTTCTTGAGCTGGGCGGGCATGCTCTTCAGCTTGCCGTCCTTGGTGAAGAAATTTTTGATAACCGATTCTTTTACCCGTGTATATTCTTCCGCTTGAATTTCGTTTGGCATCGCTTGTCCCTCTCCTTTGGGTTGCACATTGCGGTAGATTAATTTTTCCGCAGCAGACGCATTGTTCTTGATGAAATAATGGTTTAAGGAAAAGTAGATCGTGTTCTTGTCTCTCCGTTCGTTGATCAGACTGGCTGCTCTCAGCTTAGCTGCATGGTGAGTGATGGTAGCAGGCGTAACGCCCAGCTTCTCCGCCAGAACCTGGCCGCTTAATCCCCCTTCGGCAAGTAAAATCAGAATCTTGATCCGCGTAGGATCGGCAAGAGCCTTGTGATAAAGAACGACTTTATCCAATTGCATAGTTGTTCCTCCATAAACTAATTTAACAATAATCTAATTAGTTATTTGTTAAATTAGTTATACTATGAGTACAAAGTCTTGTCAAGCCGCGATTAGCGGAAGAGGTCCGGCATATGCATGACAGCTTCCCCGCGGACGCATAACAGCCCCTTCCGCTGTGGAAGGGGCTGTGGAAGGGCTATATATGACCTACTAAGGCTGCGGAGAAAAATATTCCGAAAGAATATCCTCCAGAGAATCACTGCTTGATTTCCTGCTTACTTTAAAGCGGACCGTCTGCGGCTTTCCTGATAAAATCAAGATCACCTCGTTAACACTGCCCTCCACCATCTCATACCCCATAATGCTTTCTTTTGGAATAAACAGCCATTTGGCCTTTAATCCGGTCTCCCCCAGGCAGTCCTGCTCCATATAGATGCCGGCGGCGGATAGCACAAGGAACATGATCAATACCTGCACAATATGCTGCCCGCTGAACATTGCGGTAATAAGCACCGCTGAAGATATCCCTTCTTCTTTGTATTCATGATATCCGGCCGGAAAATAGAGCATCCGTCTAAGAATATCTCTCCACTACAGAATATAGTAAACCATCAAGCTTGGAAAGGTGGAATCGAAGATGAGGCAAGTTGCAGATAAATGGGCCAAATTCAAAATTTTGCAGCAGCATGAGGGCGTAACCAAGCATATACCGGAAATGCGCCTGTACAGTTCCGAACAACTTCAACATATGCTGGGCCGTTATTCTTTCGTTGTCGCCAAACCAATTGTGGGAACCGGGGGCAATGGCGTGGTTAAAATCTCCAAAACCAAAGGGGGATACATAATCCGCCATGGGGGGAGCGTAAGCCGCGCACAGACTAGCCAAGGGGTTGCCGCAGCGGTCGACCGCATCCGAAAAGGACGCAGATTTATGCTGCAGCAGGGGATTATGCTGACCACGATCCAGGGAAGGCCGTTGGACTACCGGGTGAAGATGGTGAAGGTCAATAACCAATGGCAAATCAGAGCGGTTGTGGCCAGGCTGGCGCATCCGGGACTATTCGTCACTAACCTGTGCAGAGGGGGAACCATGCTGGGCGGCACCCGTGCCCTCCGGATGACATTCCCCAAATCCATTGTCAAGGATAAGCATGCCACCCTAATCGGAGTGGCTCGTACCTGCACAGCTCTGTTGGAGAAAAGCTATCCGGGGATCGGTGCGCTTGGGTTTGATTTTGGCATTGACCGTAAAGGAACCGTCTGGATTTTGGAGGTCAACACCAGGCCTCATTAATTGGGCATCCCGCTTTCGTAATGGCCCGCAGGCTCCAGGTGGTACCGGTATATGTCCAGATCGATTTTGTTGCCGGTGAATTCCACTCCTTCTCCCTCCAGATACATCCGCTGCAGGGAACTGCCTTCATCCTCCTGAATAGCGATCTCTCCCTGGGCGTTAACCACACGGTACCAGGGCAGCTTGTACTTCGTACTCATGGAATGGAGAATTCTCACCACCTGCCTTGCGCCGCGGGGACTGCCCGCCCCTCTGGCGATTTGGCCGTATGTCATAACCTTGCCTTCGGGAATATTCGTAATGATGGCAATCACTGCCTCAGTAAAAGGTGTCATAGCAGCGCTCCTGTCCGGTAAATACAATCAACCCTAACTGATGAGTCAGGGTTGATTGTTCGTTGTTGCCATTATAACCGACCTGCTTACCACTTACGTCCGCCGCGGTTAGCGCCGCCGCCATTTCCTTTGTTTCGCGGAGAGGTGCTTCCGCGGGCGCTGTTGCGTTGCGAGCCTTTGGCAGATGAGCCACCATAGCTGCCGGATTTCGCCGAGCCGCGGGAATCCTCACGGGCACTCTTGAAACTGGACTCAGCCGCGGAAGAACGGCTGCTCCGGCTGTCACGGGCAGGCCTGGATTCACCGCGGGCATAAGACGGCTTGCCGCCTTCGCTTTTGCCGCCCCGTGCCGGCCTCGCTTCGCTGCCGTATCCGCCTTCGCTCCGGCTGCCCCGTGCCGGCCTGGCTTCGCTGCCGTATCCGCCTTCGCTCCGGCCGCCCCGCGCCGGCCTGGCTTCGCTGCCGTATCCGCCTTCGCTCCGGCTGCCCCGTGCCGGCCTCGCTTCGCTGCCGTATCCGCCTTCGCTCCGGCCGCCCCGTGCCGGTCTCGTCTCGCTGCCGTACCCGCCTCTGCCCGGCCGTCCCGCAGCCTGTCTCGGTCCGCCAGCCCGGCCTGCCGGCCGCTTCGCCCCCGCGGGCTTCTGCTGCGCGTAGCTGATCCGCCGTCCCTCCAGCGCATCCACATCCTCGTCCATTCCCGTGGCATGGACGTTAAATTCCTCCATGCTGCGCCGCTTCAAGGTGCTGTTGATCCCTTGTTCGATTTTGGCCAGCAGGGAATGATCCTTGGGCGCAACGAAGGTAATCGCCGTTCCGGTCTGTTTGGCCCGGCCTGTCCGTCCAATCCGGTGGATGTACCATTCCGGGTCCAACGGAATATCATAGTTGAACACATGGGTGACACCTTCAATATCCAAGCCCCGTGCCGCCACATCAGTGGCAACCAGATACTGAAGATCCGCCTTGCGGAACCGTTCCATCACCTGCTCCCGCTTGGATTGGGTCAGGTCCCCGTGCAATTCGTCCACATTGAACCCCTGGGTCTGCATCGCCTCTGTCAGCTTCTTCGCCCTGAGCTTGGTCCGGCAGAAAATAACCGCCAGAAACGGCTGGTACAATTCCAGCATCCGGAACAGGGTGGCCTGCTTGGAGCGGTCTGTCGTCTCGACTACAAACTGCTTGATCTCTTCCAGAGTAATCTGCTTGCCCTGAATGCGAACATCCTGAGGCCTGTTCATATATCCCTTGGCCAGCTTTTTGACAGGATCGGGCATGGTTGCGGAGAACAGCATGGTTTGCCGTGCTGCAGGGAGTTCCTTGATGATCCCTTCCACTTCCGTAAGGAAGCCCATATGCAGCATCTGATCCGCTTCATCCAGCACCAGCTTGCCCACATGAGACAGGTCAACCGTTTTGCGCCGCATGTGATCAAGCAGCCGCCCCGGTGTACAGACCACGATAGCCGGAGTGCCCTTCAGCTTTCTGCTCTGAGCCTCCACATCCTGTCCGCCGTAGACGGCAAGAATATGGGCTCCGGCCAATGGGGCCAGCTTGCGCAGCTCCGCCGTAATCTGAATGGCCAGCTCACGGGTAGGTGTTATGATCAGGGACTGGACCACAGGGGATTCGGGGTCAAAAGTCTGCAGCAGCGGCAGCGCGAACGCCAGCGTTTTGCCCGTTCCCGTCTGAGCCTGGGCGATCAGGTCCCGGCCTGACAGCAGCACCGGAATCGCTTCCTCCTGAACCGGAGTAGGCACAAGCACTCCTTCCTCCCGGAGGCGTTTGATATATTTATCTGAAATTCCCAATGAAGCAAAAGATGATTCGTTCATGTACACGTTCCTTTTCCATATATTTAGATAAGCGGGAAATTCCCATTGAGCCTACGAAGCATGATGTCCGCCAAGCTCCTTCTGCAGACCCGAAAGCGCCGCAGGGTTCCAGTCAAAGGCCTTGAATGAGCGGAATTGCAGATCATGAGTCGATACGAACACCGCAATCCGGTTAACCAACAGCAGAGCCTGGACAATGGAGGACTGCTTCTGGCCGCTCGCATCGGATATCAGCCCTTGGTAACGGACGACCTCCTCCGGATAACTAAGCTCCAGACCGATGCGCAAGTCCGGCACACCGCCGCCAGTCTCCTTGCTCCCTCCTGTTACCTGATGGACAGAGATATCCGAATGAAGCACCCTGGAGTCATTCCCGCTGCGCAAAAGCTCCGCGTACTTGTCCTCCGCCTTGATCAGGAAGATAACCTCCGTCTGCTCGCCCTTCATCAGAATAGCAGGAATCAGCCGGTCGTTAGGCAGCTCGCGACCGCCGGGAAACAGTTTTTCAAGATAAGCTTGCTCCATCCCGCTCACCGCCGCTTCCTCCCTTATTCTCCTCCGGCAACGCCGCCATGGCCGCATCGATCAGCATGAGATAAGCTTCATCGCTGTCTTCCAGCCAATCCTCCACCTCTTCGATCTGCTCCTCGTCGCCCGGCTGCTTCAGAAAGAACAGGCCATAGCTCCAGTCCTGGCGCTTCTTGCTGTGCAGCACAATTTCATAAGGCTCCTTATGTCCGGACACTTCAAATTCCACCTTGCCCACATATCCGTCTTCCTTGGAATAGCTCATGGTGGCATGCAATATATTGATTTCCATCTGCGGTGTTCCCCCTGTAATCTGTCAACTCCTGGTCAAATTCGTCTGCTCTAGTCCTAACAATACCTTGCCCCGCCGCAAAAAGCAACAAAGACCGCCAGCGGACAGGATTATCCGCAGGCAGCCTCTGAGCGTTTTCGCGCATTCACCAAAACAGCATTGCGCAGCTTAAGCCATTGTCAGTGGCCGATCATCATTCCTACCTCCACCTTTTTTCCGGAGCCGTCCGTCTGGGGACTGGTCTTCTCCCGGCGAAGCAGCAGGCCAAGCAGCACACCGCCGATGGAGATAAAGCCAAGGATCAGGAAAGTATCGCCGAATGAACCTGCATAGGACTGAAGAGGCGTATTGGCAGGATTGCTCATATAACCCTTCATATAATGGGCCAGCAGTGTGGCCAATCCTGCTATGGCAAAGGAACTGATGACCTGCTGGGCCGCATTGGTCAGAGAAGTGACACGGCTGACCAGATTTTGCGGAGCGGCCTGAATGAGATGGGTATTGAGGGGCATCATGGACAGACCCATGCCCAATCCGAGCAACACCAAAGGCAGCATCAGCATGATCAGCCCGTCGTCAGCCTGCAGGCCGGAGAGGATGAAGGCCGCAGCCGTAACCAGACTTAGCCCGGCGATAACAAGCGGACGCGCGCCCAGCTTGTCGAACAATTTGCCGCCGATCGGCATGGCAATTCCCGCCGCGAGGGCCTGCGGAAGCATGATCAGCCCAGTATCAAAAGCGCTGTAGCCCTTGGCTTGCTGCAGGAACAAAGGGAACAGGAACAGGGTGCCGAACAAGCTGATCTGGGATACCCACTGCACGGCAATGCCTCTGGTGAAGTTCATCGAGCGGAACACCCGCAGTTCCAGCAAGGGATTCTTGTGGTTCAGCTCTACTATTATAAAAGCGATCAAGGCAACGACGCCTATAACGATGCCTCCAATTGTTTTGGCGGAGGTCCAGCTCACCGCACCCTCGCTCACCCCGTAGGACAGCGCTGCGAATGCGAGGGGGCCAAACAGCATGCCCAGTACATCAAGGGATGCGACGGACTGGCGCTCAATCTTGGGCAACGTGCGAAATCCGATTAACAGGCCGATAATGCCCACAGGTATATTAATCAGAAAAATCCAGACCCAGCTGTGATAATCCACCAGCCAGCCGGCAACAACAGGACCTGCGGCAGGCGCCAGCAGAATCGGGATGCCCATCATCCCCATCACCGCGCCAACCTTCCCGGGAGGGCTCAACCGGTAGGTAAAAGCCATGGCAATCGGGGCCAGCATGCCGCCCCCCAGGCCTTGCAGCACCCGGTAAGTGATCAGCTGCTCGATAGAACCCGCCAAAGCGCATAATAAGGAACCGACGGTGAACAGCGCTACGGACACCAGGAAGATATTCTTCGCCCCGAACCGGTCGGAAAGCCAGCCGGCCAGAGGGATAACGGCTGCCTGGGCCAGTGCATACCCTGTTACCGTCCATTGCACCACGGTAAACGACGTTTGGAACTCATTCATAAATCCCGGCAAAGCAACATTCATTGCCGTACCATCCAGAATAACCATGAACAAACCAATGATGATTGCGGACAAAGGGGCCAGTATTTGCCTGATTGAAGCAGGCGTCTCTCCAGCTTTGATTGTTGATCCTGACATGATAATCCTCCCATCCCATATTCACTGCTCTGCCAAGCATCCCGTTCAATCGGCCGCTTGCAGCATCCGAAGCAGACGCGCTGGCAAGCTCATGCCTGACAGACGTCTATTTTGCGCCATATCCGGCCCTCCGCTCGTTGACCTGATCTGTACAAGCAGGTACAATGGGCTGGAGATTATAGGTTGGCCGTCTGCCGCTTTATAAAATGGACAATTGTCCGTTTAGATGGATGTTACCCGAAGACGCGCCAATCTGTCAATGCCAAATGAACCCGCAGACTATAAGCTGACCGGGGAAAACGGGAAGGAGCTGCATCATGCCCATCCGACGGGACGCCATCGAGCACCGCAAGCATATTCTAAAGACAGCCAAGGCATTATTTTTATCCCATGGAGTGGATCAGGTTAATATGCACCAGATCGCCAAAACCGCTGGAATCGGTCAAGGAACATTGTACCGGAATTATGCCAGCAAGGCGGATCTGTGTCTGGAGATCATGAAGGAAAGTTCAGCAGGAGTGGAGGATGAGCTGCGGCTGGTGCTGGAGAACAACAAGACGGCCCCCGTCTCGTGGATGCTGGAGCAGGCGCTCAACCGGCTGCTTGACTATGTGGAGGAAAAATCCCAATGGCTGGGTGTTGTTCAATCCTCCGGCTGTTCCAATGAGGAGTTCTCCTACTACCGCTCATCCTTGTACGAGGCAGGCCATCTGTGGCTAAGCAAGCTGCTGGAAGAAGCGGTCCGGCGCGGGGAATGCCGGGAGAACTTGGATCCTGTTTTTACAGCCGACGCTATTCTCGCCGCCTCCGACCCGGACCTGTTTACGTTTTTGCGCAACGGGAGAGGCTACTCCCTTCAACAGCTCAAGGAGAACTTCAAGTGTCTGTATCTGGATCCCCTGTTTAACCTGAAGGGCTGAAGCCGTGTTTCCATGGCTTCAGCCCTTCAGGGACATTTTCACAAAGACGGAGCCTTCGACTCCCTTAGCTTATGCTGGCAGATTATTTCTCATGCCGGAGGATTCCTGTTTCTTGGCGATGTACAAAGTGAGCAGACCAAGCAGGCAGAAAAACGCAGCGGAGAGCAATATGGCCTCCAACGGGAGCACTCCCTTCAGACCCGTGCTAAGCAAAGGTCCGATGGTGCCGCGTATGCCGAACAGCATCAGGTGCAGACCGAACACCACTCCCTCCCTGCCTGGTGCAAGCCGGAACACATAAGCCAAGCATCCCAGATCCCAGCTGGCGTCTGCAAATCCCTGTAAACCGCTGGCTACCAGCACCGAGGGATAAGTTCCGAACAGTCCGTACAAAAGCGGGCAGCTCATCTGGCAGGCGATGCATAACATCATAACCAGTCTGGGCGAATACCTGTCGATCACGCGTCCCATGAAGAAGTAAGCCAGGAGCAGCAAGACGAAGTAAACGATCCGGACAAGACCGATGTCCATATTGCTCAGCCTAAGCTCTTGCACCTGGATGATATTGTACAGCGGATTGGCCAGCATATTGCCAAAGCCGGACAAGGTGGTCGCTGCAAGAAACAGCACCAGCGGCCGGTTGTTTCTGAGAATCTGCAGCTGCTGCTTGAAAGAGGAGCGTTTCTTGGCCGTAGCCACGGCAGACGGTGCAGGCGTCTGTTCTTCCTTCACTCTCATAAACAGCAGCATGGACACGAACCCGCAGATCGCAGCGGACAGAAGCGGATAGAAGCTTCCGGATTTATCAATCCATATGCCTACGGTAAAGGCCAGAGGAATCATCAGAAAACCCATGGCCACACGCACATACCCCATAATTCTGCCGCGGATGTCGGCAGGATAGATCTGGGTCATCAGCGTGGCATATGCGGGCGCCTGAACGCCCATCAGCATTTGAAAGATCAGCGCAATCGCCACGAACGCCCAGGGCGAGGCGAATAATGCAGGGATGAAGATCAGCAGCCTGCCCACAAGGTTGGGGTAGACGACATAATTTTTGGCGCGGCCCCTTTCGGCCATTCCTGCCCACAAGGGAGAGAACAACAGGCCGACCGCGGGAGCCGCGCTCAACAAGCCTATCTGCAAATCCGTAGCTCCGCTCCGGATGGCGATAGGCATATAGAACTGGTTGA
Source organism: Paenibacillaceae bacterium (assembly GCA_029256185.1). GTDB lineage: Bacteria > Bacillota > Bacilli > Paenibacillales > NBRC-103111 > Paenibacillus_AR. The sequence goes on along the minus strand of JAQSYI010000012.1, from coordinate 139,010 downwards.
ATACCACATTGAACAAACTGAATATGCCGGCTCCGGCAAAATCCCAGAAGAAATTGTTTCTGACTTGCCGGCTCATCCTCATCCCAAAAAGTTGGACCATTCCCATACAGATAACTCCTGCCCTAGATGTATTGTTTCGCACAGTCATGGTTTAGAATCTCATGAATCGGCTGTCGTATGCAAGCTCTATAACCTCTTGAAAAACCTTTGAAACAGTGGGCAGACGGCGCTGCGCTTCATCCAGAGTTCATTATCCCTGCTTTACGCCGCTTTTCAGATCGCCGCGCGCTACTGCTTCGTGCAGCATCTCCTCCATGGCCGCCCACAGCATCCGGGACCCTTCCGCCGCTTGAAGATTTTTGGCGAATACCTGCTCAGCAACAATTCCGTTTTCATTCCATGACTGGCCGTGATTATGAACATTCAGCAGCATGGGCTGAAGACGGTCTATGGCGTTGGCATAACGGGCTTCCGCCGTCTCCCTGGCTTCGAATTCCCTCCATAAAGCCAGATAATTCTCCATCTGGTCCTTCGGCAATAGGCCGAAGATCCGCAGCGCCGCTTTCTCCTCACGCTCCGCCTTGTCATTATGGGCCTGCAAATCGTAAGTAAAGGTATCCCCTGCATCGATTTCCACTATGTCATGAATCAGCAGCATCCGCAGCGTCTTCAACAGATCCAGCTCCGGATCGTTCGCATATTCCGCAAATGTGACAGCCATCATCGCCAAGTGCCACGTATGCTCGGCGTCATTCTCATACCGGTCGCTGCCGATCGGCTTCGTTTTGCGGCTGATCCGCTTCAGCTTGTCAATTTCAATAATAAACTGAATTTGTTCCATTAATCGCACTTGCATGATGACCTTCCTCCCATAGTCCTTTTCTACTCGCCTACCATGTTACCAAGAATATGGACCGGATGCCAGAAGCAATTTGACACGCTGCGCAAACAGGCCTATTCTAAGAGGATGATGCGGGATAATCCGTTTTTTTGAAGGAGCCAGTATGATGACACAATCCGACCAACCCATTGTGCCGATCCAGGAAACAGTGGCTTACCGCATATACCGTTCCTCGCGTCTTGTGCGGCATCTTCATTTCCTGACCTTCCAGCGCAGCGGCTTTGACCTGACCCCGGAGCAATGGTTTATCCTGAATAAGCTTGCGCTCAGAAGTCCCCAGTCCCAGACAGAGCTGGGGGAGAGCATAATGGATGACCGTCCCAATATGACCCGGATCCTGCTTACGTTGGAAAAGAAAGGCTGGGTTGCCCGCCGGACCGATGAGAAGGACCGCAGAAAAACAGAAGTACAACTGACTGACGCCGGACGTGAGGTGTTGGCGGAGTGCCTGCCTTCAGCTATTCAGGTCCGGGATCAATTGCGGAGCGGTGTCAGCGATGAGGAATTGCAGCAGTTCTGGCAGGTGCTGGATAAGCTCGACCTTAATATGGAAGGCATTATTATGAATCGAACCGATTTGGAAGAACCGCAGTGAATCGCTAGAGCCTTGGTAATTCGGCAGTTTGTTTAGAATGCCCATATTCGCATGCAGAAAAAACGTTCCTTAGCGGCATTAAGGAGCGTTTTTTTGCTGCAGCAGGGAATTCTCTTTTATAAAGTTATTTTGTTGCCTTAGCACCATATTTTAGTTGCTATAGCAACATAATTATGATAAATTGTGATTATTGATTTCCGTCGGTTTTGCGTAAATGCCGCGGGAAATACACTGGTTTGGGAGTGGTCTTATGAATTACCGTTTTGCGGACAGAATGTCCCGCTTCTCTTCTTCAGCGGTCCGTGACATTCTGAAGTGGACACAGGGCAAGGATATTATTTCATTCGCGGGAGGGCTTCCTGCCGAGGAGATGTTTCCCGTTAGCCAATTGAAGCAGGCGCTGGACGCTGTATTCGAAGCGGATAACCGGCTGGTCTTCCAGTACGGTCTGACAGAAGGCTCTGCCGTGCTCAGGCAGCTGCTGTCCCAACGGCTGGCGCTCAAAGGAATCCATGCCTCTCCCCATGAACTGCTCGTCACCACCGGATCTCAGCAGAGCATCGATCTGACGGCCCGGATCTTCGTGGAGCCCGGGGATTATGTGCTTACAGAGAATCCCACCTATCTGGCTGCGCTTCAGGTATTCCAAGCCGCGGGAGCAACTGTCGCAGGGGTGGACAGGGACAGTGAGGGCATCCGTCCGGAGCTGCTGGAAGCAGCCGTCTTAACGCATGCCCCCCGTCTGCTCTATGTGATCCCCTCTTTCGCCAACCCTACGGGAGCAGTCTGGAGCCTGGAGCGGAGAAAACAGGTGCTGGACATCTGTTCGCGGCACGGTGTTGTGATTGTGGAGGATGATCCGTACGGGGAACTGGTATTTGATGAAGCCGCGGCCAAGCCTTCGCTTATGGCCTTATCCGGCCGGGCGGCAGACAGTCCGGTTATTTACACCGGTACGTTCTCGAAGACCGTGGTCCCCGGTCTGCGCACCGGGTGGGCGGCCGCCGATGAACAGATCATCCGGCAGCTTGCCAAGGCCAAACAATCCGCTGACCTCCACTCCTCATGCCTGGACCAACAGGCATTGGTGGAGCTGCTCCGCGGATTCGATCTTGACTTGCATATCCGCATGCTGCGGACTGCTTACGCGAAACGGATGAGAACAATGGCGGAATGCCTGCGGTCAGACCCTGTCTGGGACCGCTGCAGCTTTACCGAACCGGAGGGCGGCATGTTTCTGTGGCTCAAGCTTCCTGACGGGTTGGACCCGGAAGCGCTCCTGCCCGTGGCCATCGCGGAAGGCGTCGCCTTCGTTCCCGGTTCCGGTTTCTTTACAGACGGCATGGCCCAGCCTTATATCCGCCTTAACTTCAGCCATTCCGATCCCGCCAAGATCCGCGAGGGAATGTCCAGACTTACACGTGCAGTCGCGCGTTATATGGAGCAAACCGGGCTGCCCGCTTAACCGGACAGGCAACCCGGCCGGCCGCATAATCAGCCAGGCAAACCCGTCCGTCCGTTTACCAGCCAGCCGGGCTTGCCGCTTTTTCTACAGACTGAGCTTCAGAATCTCCAATACATCCTCTTTGTGGAGAGGCTTGAAGGAGCCGATAGGACCATACCGGACGGCCAGCTCCGCCATCCTCTCCAGATTTTCCCCGCCAATCCCATAATGGCCGAGAGTGCTTGGAGCGCCGATCCGGTTGAAATAAGCCCTGGTGGCTTCAATGCCGGCCAAGGCCAGCTCTTCTGCCGTTTTTCCGTCTGCCGGGATGCCCCATACTCTTGTGGCAAATTGGGCGAAGCGGTCGGGCCGGGCGTCGTATACGTACTTCATCCAATTGGGGAACAGAATGGCTAACCCTGCTCCATGGGGAATGTCATAGATTGCGCTGACTTCATGCTCAATCCCATGGCTGGCCCAGTCGTTGGCCATCCCGACGCTGATGAGCCCGCCGTTTAAGGCCATGGTGCCGCACCACATCAGATTCGCCCGGGCATTGTAGTCCTGCGGATCGGCAAGCGCCCCCTCCCCCGTTTCCACCACGGTCTGCAGAATGGACTCGCACAGCCGCTCCTGCAGCGGAGTGTCCGCAGTCAGGCTGAAATATTGCTCGAAAACATGAGCCATCATGTCCACAATGCCGTTCACCGTCTGGTCGCGGGGAACCGAGAACGTATACGTGGGGTCGAGCACAGAGAAACGGGGATACACATGAATACTGCCGAAGGAAAGCTTCAGCTTCTCCTCCCAGTTGCTCACAACCGAGTTGCCGTTCATCTCCGTACCCGTAGCGGCCAGGGTCAGCACTGCTCCCAAGGGCAGCGCGCTGTGAATGGGAGTCTGATTGGAATAAAAATCCCAGGGATCTCCCTCATAACGGGCGCCTGCCGCAATCCCTTTGGAGGCGTCCACCACACTGCCTCCGCCGACGGCCAGGATGAATTCAATGCCGTGCTCCCGGCACAGCCTGACCCCTTCCCGGACTGAAGATATCCGCGGATTGGGTTCAATGCCCGGAAGCTCAATAACCTGGGCCTCCATGCTGTTCAATTGCTCCATGACTTGGTCATACAGGCCGGAGCGCTTTACACTGCCTCCTCCGTAAACCAGCAGCACTTTCTTGCCGTAGGGACGGATTTCGCAGCCCAGACCGGAAATTTTGCCCTTGCCGAACAAAATCTTGGTAGGATTGTAGAACGTAAACGGATTCATGGAAATACCTCCTTAAATGAAATGATTTGCCGAGAAAAGAAGCCCAAACCGATTATGTACCCAACAGGGACTGCAAAGCCTGTGTATCCACGATAATCTGCCCGGAAGGAATGCGGGTGAGGTCGAATGCTGCGACCAGTTCTCTGGCCATCATAGCCTCCGCCCGATCCACCAGACCGCTCCAGCAGGCCAGCAGGCCTACAACGGTCTCCGCGGCGGTTCCGGCAGCGCGCAGGGCGGACAGAGAACCCAGCCCCGCCCGCTTGGACAGCCGGTGGCCATCGCTTCCGAAGAGCATGGGCAGATGGGCAAACCGGGGCACGGGAAGCCCAAGAGCCTCATACAGCCAGATCTGACGGGGAGTGGAATCCAGCAGATCACCGCCCCGCAGTACATCGGTAATGCCCATGGCCGCATCGTCTACCACTACCGCCAGCTGATAGGCCAGAATGCCGTCGGCCCGCCGCACCACGAAATCTCCTCCCGCCCCGGCTGAGAAGGATTGCAGCCCCGCAATTCCGTCCATATATGAAATGGGCGTGTCCGGTACCGCAAATCTTAAGGAAGGCAGCTTGCGCCGGGTGCGCTCCTCACGTTCCTGGGGAGAAAGGCTGCGGCAGGCGCCTGCATATGCCGGTCCCTCGGAGGCGAGTCCGTGAGGAGCGCTCGCTACGGCTGCCAGCTCGGCGCGGCTGCAGTAACACGGATAAAGCCTGCCGGAACGCTGCAGCTTGTCCAGCGCCTCCGTATAGCAAGCGAGCCGCTCACTTTGTACATAAGGTCCATATGGACCGCCTGTATCCGGACCTTCATCCCAATCCAGGCCCAGCCAGCGCAGATCCTCCAGTATCTGTCCGGTGAACTCCGGCCGGGACCTGGGGCCGTCGATATCCTCAATCCGGAGCACGAACCTCCCATTCGCCGAGCGCGTATGGAGCCAGCACAATAAAGCGGTCATGGCATTGCCCAGATGCATAAGCCCCGACGGAGTAGGGGCGAATCTTCCGCGCAGCATAGCATTATCCTCCCGTTATATCCGATATGTCCGGCCCCGGCCGGCTTGTCCCTTCAGACAGGCAGTCCAGCTTGGACCAATCGACGATTGCCTGGAGCATCCTGTCATCAATCGGCAGAATAAAATCACATGAACGGATCTGGTGGATTCCGCTGCGGTTGTGTACCGTTGCACATCTCAGCATCAGGCGGTAATGGCGCGAGCCGGGGGCAACACTGACCAGCCCCGCATGCTCCGTCCAGTCCGGAACATGGCGGAGGGGCTTCAGGCCATACGGTTGCGCCGGAACAATGGAGAGAATATCGGCGAGCAGCAGATAATAATTGATGTGGGGTTTCTGGACGATGAGCTCCTTGGTCGTCACCGTAAGACCATAACCCCGTTTTTTATGGGAGAGCTTCAGTTCCCCTTCCATGGAGCGAATAGAGATAAAGTCCCGGTTCACTTAAAAATTAGCCCTCCTTTCAACTTCCCCGTTTATATTTTCTGGCGAAACTCTTTGATCAAGCCGCTGCTGCCGGCGCTCTGCCGGGTGCTTCATCCTGCCCGCGCCAGCCGCCCTATCCGCCCTTGATCCTGGAACGGGATCTGGACTTGGTATACCGGTTGGCATAGCTGGAAGCAATAACCGCCTCCGGTTTTACACGGGCAGTCAAGCCCATCGACTCCACCCGGCTGACCATTTCCGCTACGAAAGGAGCCGTTTTGTTATGGAACTCATCCGTACCTGCATCAATATCCACAAATGCCGAGAAGGAAGCGCCCTGATACACATAAGGGAGCACAATATCCTCCAGCGCAAGCAGTCTGGCAGTGCCGAATTCGGCGACAGTCTCCTGGGACATGGAAGTTTCCATGGACAGCTTCTGGCCGATAGAATAAATCCGCGTAGGCACTACCGTTTTACGGTAACAGGCCCAAGCTCCCCGGCCCAGACGGTGAATAACAATGCCCGTAACGAAAGTGGTGGATCTGGCATTCGCCTGGCAGTCCGTCCCTACAACGAACCGGTAAACCCCTTTGGGGTCTTTGTGCATAAAGGCCTGCATTCGCTGGAATACATCCTCTAGCGTCAGGCGGCGCTCACTTACATTCTGGAACAAGAGCTGCGTCTGACCGTGACCCGCTTGTTCGGAATTCATTAGGCATCACCTGCATCGCTTCAGATTAGGATTCTTTTCTTAACAAGGTATGGCCGCGCTTTATTCCCTATGTGGGTTTTTACGCCAAGGAAAATCCGTCCTGTGATAAGTTATGCCGGTTGCCTGCCTGGGGCGCCTGAGAATGAAAACCTGATTCCTTGATTTTAACACAGTATTTTCGGATATGAAAAACAATCCCCCAAAAAGGCCGCCGCTACGCTTAGCATTATCATTTCCCCCGGCGATTTCATGCAAGCATAGCTTCATGAATGGATGGGCTATAGACTTTACTGTCGCAATTCAGACGAGGATAAACGCCTGGCGGCGTCCTTTACCGCCGTGCGTTTACCCAGAAATCGAACAATCATCCACGTTTATACTTTCTGAGATTTAAAAAAAAGACACTTCCACGGGAGGGGAAGCATCTTTGTATAAGAATATTTTAAAATTGCCGCTGGAAGATTGAAAGCTGCTGGTTTGAAACCTGCGGCCACTCCACCGGACGGTGTTCCCGCAGAATCCGGCTGATCTCATCTTGGGCATTGGCCAATTTCTCGATCTCATAGATTTCTTCAGGGTAAGCCGTTTTCTTTTTCTTGGAAAAAAGTGTAATCATCTTGAGTCCCCTCCTCACGGATTTCCGCACGGAAAACCATAACACGTCATGTCACATTTTTATTATCTATTTGAATTATAACATATGGTTATCGGAATTGGTATGGGGTTTGTGCATGAATTTTTATAAAAACCGCACATTTGTCCACTGGAAAAAGACACTCAGGAAATCCGAGTGTCTTTGGAGATAAAATTGATTATTTTTCCAAAATAGCCGCTTGGCCGTAAAGCGTCTTCTGCAGCAATTCCATCTCCTGCTGCCCCGGCTTGTCCAGCTCGAACTTGCCGGCCAGAGCCAGTCCCGCGGCAGCACCGGCAGCATCTCCCAACATGATCAGATTGGGAAATACCCGCATGGCCGACCAGGAGTAGGAGTCAATATTGGCACCGTAGCCGGGCAGCAGCAGATTGGCCACATCGGGGGTGCGGATTACCTCATATGGCACATACCAAGGCTCGTGGAGAGGATTGGTCAGAACTTCGTGCTTCAGATAGGTATTGGAGTCAAAATTATAGAAGCCCACCCCGATCCGTCTGTTGTACAATGCCTGTCCCCCATTCATCACATCTTCTTTGGACAGGGCATGCTCCTTCGGCTCCCCCGGCTTGTTGCGGGCATGAATGCTCTCCCGCAGGTAGAGAATATCCCCTACGGCAGGCTTCCCGTTCTCCAGGACAGGCCCCGCCTTGGAGAAGCCGGGGAGCTTGCGGATCATCTCCCAGAAGGCCGGGGTACTCAATTCCCTAAGCGCAAGCTCCCTTGCCTCCTCCGGGTCCAGGCCTTCTGACTGGGGATAGAGTCCGTTGCCGGCAGCTTTATCCCGCCAGGATTTGCGCGCATCCACCTTGTAAATGATCAGGTGGTTCATCCAGAACGGCGTGGCGCTGGTATCCGCGCCTACATGGGAATATCCGTCCTCCCCTGCGTTATAAGCCTTCAAGCGGAAATAGGCATTATTCTTATCGTATTCCACCAGCTCCGGAATGGAGTAAGCTTCCCTGCCTGCCCAGAACTGGAAGGAGCCCTTCTTGGAATACGCCACTCCGTAGGCTTCCTTATTAGGCTCGATCGCCGCGTAGGCATCCACCCCCTTCACCTTGTACATCAGGGTAGCTACCATCTGCAATTGATCGGCATCCGTATCCTCCCGCCCGGTGGTGTAGCCTGCACCGCTCATCCGGAGCAGCCGTCCCGTTTCGGAGGCATCGACGAAAATCTCTGCCTCCACAGAGGCCGCCTTGTCCCCTTGGAAGGTATAACGTCCGCTGTTGTCCTTGCGGATTTTCTGGAATTGAATATTGCGGATTTCCTTCTGGTCCCGTCCTTCCACGCCATCGGCTTCCAAACCTGTGATATCGGTTTCATACAGCACTTGAATTCCCCCGGCGGATTGGAGCTGCGCGGAGAAGTATCCGGCCATTTCATCAGGTGGGTAAACCGCTCCCAAATCCCGCACAAACCGGAATAAGGAGCCTCCCTGGGAGCCTTCGTACCCCTGGGGAATCCCGGGCGGCAATACGGAGGGCTTGTAGTAGTTCAGATCGAATAAATTCTGTTTCCCGGCAGTCATGATGGAACCCAGCTGACGTTCAGGCACGATCATCAGAATCTCCGCTTTTCCCTTGCTGGTCTTCGCAGCCGTCAGGGCAGTAGACACTGCCTGGGGTCCGCCGCCGTAGATCACGATATCGAAGAAAGCGGCGGGAGCGGATGAGGTCATCGTGAAGCTGAAGGCACAGACAGCCGCCGTTAAGAGCCCTTTGCGAAACATCAAGCAGGCAACCTCCACAAAAATCCCAGAGTAATGGTAAGTATTATAACTCTTCTTGGCTTCTGATATGCTGGAGCAGCGCCTCGCAGCCCGCATCCACCATATCGTATACTTCCTGAAAATTGCCCGTGTAGTAGGGATCGGGGACACCCGTTCCCTCCCTTCCGGCTACATAGTCCATCAGCAGAGCCACTCTGGCCTGGTGGCCGGCAGGGGCAAATTCCTGGAGATCGGACATATTGGCCGCATCCATGGCAACAATATAATGATGGTCGCGGAAGTCCTTCTCCGCAACCTGGCGGGCAAAGATACCGCTATCGGCAATGCCGTATTCCTTGAGAATCGCCCGGGTTCCCTTGTGGGGCGTATTCCCGGTATGCCAGCTTCCCGTACCCGCAGAATCCACCTTGATCCTGTCATCCAGCTTGGCGGCGTTTATTTTGTGGCGCAGCACGGCCTCCGCCATTGGAGAACGGCAGATATTGCCCAGACACACGAACAGCACATGGATCATTATAACAGAAACCTCCCTTGAGAGTTGATCATTTTTCCTCATTATTTCCCGAATCTCTCTTCATATTATCAAATCTTTGTCCGGGCGTAAAAGGAATAAACCCGGTGAAGGCGGCTCATATGCCGCTTCACCGGGTTTGCGCAAGCTTTATTCAATGGACACTCCATCTGACCCCTAACTTACTTTACTGTTTTGTTGTACACTTCGAGCTTGGCGGTGATTTCCTTGGCCGCACCCTCCATCGCTTCTTTGGGCGACTTCTTGGCGTTCAGCGCCTCTTCAATGGCACTCTCCATGATCTGGCGCGCTTCCGGGAAAACGCCCATGACTGCGCCTTGGGTAGCTGTGCCGGCTTTGGTGCTGTGAAGCTGGTTCACTGCCGTCTGGAACTGGGGATACTTGGCCATATTGTCTTTTACATTGGGCAGATCATAAGCCTTGGTGGTTACCGGGAAATAGCCGGTGCTGATGTGCCAGGCCGCTTGCACTTCGGGCGAGGCCAGATACTTGATAAATTCCCAGGCCGCCTTCTGCTCCGCCTCCGGACGGTTATTCAGAATATAGTTGCTGGCACCGCCCACAATCACGCCGCCTTCCTTGGCATTCTGCGGCTTGGGCAGAAAACCCGTACCCACGGCGAATTTGCCGTCTGCACTGTTGACAATGCCCCGCAGGGAAGCGGTGGAATCCAGAATCATGGCAACCTGTCCCGCAGCGAAAGCCTTGCGGGTATCCTCTGTTTTGCGGCCCAGATTGGTGGCGGTCTTCTTGTCGATCAGTTCCTTCCACCAGGCCAGGGTATTCACCCCGGCGTCAGCGGCAGCCAGAGATTCCGTTGCCGGAGCGGTCCGGCCATTGCCGTTGTTGACGTATTCCGCCCCTTGATTGGCGAAGAATTGCTCCATGAACCAGCCGTAAATCGCGAAGGAGGCTCCGGACTTGCCGTCCTTGGTCAGCTTCTCCGCCGCTGCGGCAACCTCCTCGTAGGTGGAGGGCGCTTTCTCGGGATCAAGCCCTGCTGCCTTAAACATATCCTTGTTGTAATACAGAATGGGATTGGAGGTATTGAACGGCATGGAGTTCAGCTTGCCATCGAGCGTATAGTAGCTGAGAATATTCGGCTCCCATGAGCTGGTGTCGAATTTCTCTGCGTCAATGAAGGTCTGAATGGGCGCAACGGCCTTGGAATCAATCATGAAGCGGCTGCCGATCTCGTATACCTGGATCATGGCCGGTCCCGATTTGGAATCCATGGAAGCCTTCAGCTTGTTCAGGCTCTCATCATAAGTCCCCTGATAGACAGCCTCCACCTGCACATCCTTGCGCATGGAATTGAAATCCGCCACCAGTGTATCCACTGCCTTGCCCAACTCCCCGCTCATGGCGTGCCACCAGACCACCTTGACCGGCGTCTTGGCTGCCGTAGATGCTTCTCCCGCCTTGGCAGGCTGGACGGATGCAGGACTCGCGGCAACTCCTTGTTCTCCTTCTTCCTCCTGCCCGCCGCATGCCGCAACGGAAAATGCCATGCTTGCCGCGACGGCTACAGTCAGCACTTTGCTGAACCTCTTCATTCTCTCATCTCTCCCATCACTATTTAATATTTTATGTAATTAATTATTGCCGGTATTAATTGCTATCCCTTCAAAGCGCCGGCCGTAATGCCGCTGACTAATTGTTTGAGACCTGCAACCAGCAGAATCATGGAGGGCAATAAAACGAGTGTTACTCCTGCCAGCACCAGGTTCCAGGAAGTGAACTCCTCCCATTGCAGCATGCTGATGCCGATCTGGACAGTCCGCATGGACTCGCTGTTGGTCATCAGGAGCGGCCACAGGTACATATTCCACGCATTCAGGAAGGCATAGACAGCAAGTGAAGCCAGGGCGGGACGGGACAGCGGCAGCACGAGGCGGAGGAAGCATCTGACATGGCCGCAGCCATCCATCCTCGCCGCCTCGAAGAGCTCTCCGGGAAGCTGCAGGAAAAACTGCCGCAGCAAGAACGTGCCGAACGCCGAAGCCAGGAACGGGACCGTAAGGCCATGGAAGGTATCCATCCAACCCCATGCCTTCATGGTGAGGTAGTTGGGAATGATCGTAACCTCCCACGGAATCATCATCGTGGACAGGAACAGTGCGAACCAGAAGGGTTTGCCATAGAAGCGAAGATGGGAAAAAGCATATGCCGCCATGCTGGCAACCGCCAGCTGCCCCAGCATGATCACGCCGGAGATCGTAAAGCTGTTGGCAATGAATCTGGAAATAGGCACCATCTCCAGCACCTGTCTGAAGTTATCCAGATACAGGCTGCTTGGCAGGAAGGGCGGCGGAAAAGTTCCGGTCTCCGACCGTGTGAAGAAGGAGGCTGTCACGGTAAACCACACCGGATACAGCACGCATGCCGCCATGGATACAAGCAGTAGCCAGCGGAGTACGGGAGAGCCCATTCGGGACCAGGAGCTTGTCATTGGTAGTGCACCTTCCTCTCCACAAAGCGGAATTGCAGCAAGGTAAGCACCAGTATGATGGCGAACAGCACCAGTGCCTGGGCGCTGCCTGTCCCAAACCGGAAGTTGGTGAAGGCTTCCTGGTAGATGGAGTACACCACCACATCTGTGGTATGCATCGGTCCGCCTTTCGTCAGAATATGGATCTGGCCGAAGGACTGAAGCGCGTTGATGACGGACACAATGCTGACGAAGAAGATGGTCGGCGACACAAGAGGCAGGGTAATTCTCCAGAAGGTGACCAGCGCTCCTGCTCCGTCCAGTCTGGCGCATTCGTATAAATCCGCCGGAATCCCCTTCATACCGCTCAAGAGCACAATATACACGAATCCGGCATTCATCCAGACCGTCATCAGCGAGATGGATGGAAGCGCCCAATGGGGATCGGTCAGCCATTGTACCGGATCAATGGAGACAAGGCTCAGCAGATAATTGAACATGCCTGTGCTGGGATGGAACATCATGGACCAGATGACAGAGGATGTTCCTACCGACAGTGCTACCGGCAAGGAGAATACCAACTGCATCAATCGCATTGCTTTGGTATTGCGGTTGGTCAAGGCCGCCAGCAGCAGAGACCAAACCACCACCGTGGGAACGGTGTACAGGGCGAACAAGCCCGTTACTTTAAGGCTTTCATAGAATCTGGCGCTGGTAAGCAGCTCTGTAAAATTGTCCAATCCGGCAAATGCGGCTATTTTGCCCCGGGGATTGGTCAGATGCAAGCTCAAATATACGGACTGCAGCATGGGGTAGAACAAGAAGAGTCCGAAGATGATAATGGAGGGGAGCAGGAAAAGATATCCCCACATGTTTTCCTTCCATCTCAACAGGTGCAAGCTTTGCAAACGCGGGCTCCCGGATCTTGCATGCAGCCGCGTGAGCAGCAGTTCCTTCTCTGCCTGGCTCATTGGGTCATGCCTCCCTTCTTCCTGAGTCTGATTATAGGCAGGGATTGTTAATCGGATGTTTTCCCGGTTTGAAGGTTTTATTGCGTCAATATAATGAATTTGTAAATAGAGTAAAAATAATACAATGATACAACAAGAAAAACCTGGCGGATAAACACCGTCAGGTTCTTTTACGTTTCAAGAGGAGTAATGCCTTTTTCTATGGCTGTACCGCCCCGCTTACTCATAAGAAAAGGGATGTTCTTGCATATGGACTCAGCATATTAAAAAGCACCCCTCGGGCAGAAAACTTCTGCCCGAAAGGCGCTTCGTCAATAATCCTGTACATTGGCCGGGGCTTATCCCCCGCCCGCAAGCTGCTGCAGCGTCAGCACCGCGTGATCCACCATGGGCGGGATGTCCTCCACGACCTCTTCCCCGAACTTGCGGCCGAACAGCAGCCCCATGCGATGGATCCGCCGGACGGCATGGGATAGGGAGCCGGACCCAGACCCTGCGGATTCAGCCCCGTACTCATGGGAGATGGTCTGCCTGATCTGGAACCGGTCGCCCCATACCTGCTGCAGCGCAGCCAACGAACGGGCGCATGCCTGTTCTTCCGTCACGCCGGGCTCCAAAACCCGGGTGAATATTATCTTGATGGAGCAGCCCGGACTGGACTCCGGCTGCTCCAGAATCTCCGCAGCCAGATCGCGCAGGCCTGCGGACAGCTCGATCCGGGCGGTGAGGGGCGGCAGCTCCTCTGCCTCCTGCTGCGGTCCGTTCAAGCCCGCAGCCGCATTCCCGGCATCTGCAGCTCCTCTTGCAAGGGTGAAGGCAATCCGGTAGCACCTGCTCATGGCAGCCAGATCCACCAGATCCTCCCGGGCGGTGATCCGGATTGTCCCCGCCAGATCCAGATCGTAAACCGCTCCCTCCAGCACTACTCTGAGATTCTCATACACGGTGGGATCAAACATGGGATTGCCCCTCCCTGCCAACCTGAATCCGCCGCAGCCTGCTTATGTGCGTCAGCAAGGCAACTCCCGCAAGCCTGCTGCCTTAAGCGGTGCACGTGCTATGGCCAGTTTTAGCGGTACAGCAGCTCGCGCTGGCGTTTGACATCTTCATTGTCCAGATATTCATCATACGTGGTCATCATCTTGTCGATGATGCCGTTGGGGGTAATCTCAATAATCCGGTTGGCGATGGTCTGAATGAACTGATGGTCATGAGAGACGAACAGGATAGTGCCGTCAAAGTCGATCAGACCGTTGTTCAGCGCCGTGATGGATTCCAGATCCAAGTGATTGGTCGGCTCGTCAAAAATCAGCACATTGGCAGCCTGCAGCATCATTCTGGATAGCATGCAGCGGACCTTTTCCCCTCCTGAGAGAACGCTGGCTTTCTTCAGCGCTTCTTCTCCGGAGAACAGCATGCGGCCCAGGAAGCCGCGAATGAATCCTTCATCCTGCTCCTTGGAATATTGGCGCAGCCAATCCACCAGGGTCAGCTCGCAGCCGTCGAAGTAGGAGGAATTATCCTTGGGAAAATAGGCTTGGGAAGTAGTTACACCCCAGGTATAGGTGCCGGCATCCGCTTCCAGCTCGCCTGTAACGATTTGGAACAGGGTGGATTTGGCTTGCCCGTAGGGGCCAACGAAGGCAATCTTGTCGCCTTTGTTTACAGTAATGGTCAGATTGTTCAGCACCTGCTCGTCACCGACGGTCTTGCTGATTCCTTCCACGGCAAGCAGCTGCTTGCCGGCTTCACGCTCCGGCTTGAAGTGGCAATAAGGATACTTCCGGCTGGATACTGCAAGATCCTCCAGAGTAAGCTTTTCCAGCAGCTTCTTCCGGGAAGTGGCCTGCTTGGACTTGGAGGCATTGGCGCTGAACCGGCGGATAAACTCCTCCAGCTCCTTGCGCTTCTCCTCCACCTTCTTGTTCTTGTCGGAGAGCAGGCGCTGGGCCAGTTGGCTGGATTCGTACCAGAAGTCATAGTTGCCCACGTACATCTGGATTTTGCCGAAGTCGATATCGGCGATATGGGTACATACCTGGTTCAGGAAATGCCGGTCATGGGATACCACAATAACAGTGCCTTCGAACTTGGCCAGGAAATTCTCCAGCCACTTGATGGACTCCAGGTTCAAATGGTTCGTGGGCTCATCGAGCAGCAGAATGCTGGGATTGCCGAACAGTGCCTGGGCCAGCAGCACGCGCACCTTCTCGTTGCCTTCCATATCCTTCATCAGCAGATCATGCTTATCCCGCATAATGCCCAGCCCGATCAACAGCTCAGCCGCATCAGCCTCGGCTTCCCAACCGTTCAGCTCGGCGAAGTCGCCTTCCAGCTCAGCGGCGCGCATGCCGTCCTCATCCGTAAAGTCCGCCTTCATGTAGATGGCGTCCTTCTCTTCCATAATGGCATACAGACGGGTATGGCCCATGATGACGGTCTTCAGCACCGAAAACTCGTCGTATTCGTAATGGTTCTGCTTCAATACAGCCATCCGCTCATTGGGATTGATGGATACCTCGCCCGAGGTGGATTCGATCTCACCTGACAATATTTTCAGAAAAGTGGATTTTCCCGCTCCGTTAGCGCCGATCAGGCCGTAGCAGTTGCCGGGTGTAAACTTGATATTCACATCTTCAAACAGCTTGCGGCTGCCGTACCGCAGGGAAACATTGCTTACATTAATCATTCGTTTGATTACCGCCTTTTCGTCCATTGATGGAGAGTGACATACTAACTATTAATTGTAGCATAAACCAGCTTATTCTTGCATGCAAAGATCTTTTACCTGTCCTCGAGGAGTCTGTCCTACCGCTTATCCCGCTCAATGGCTTCCACCAGCTCGGACAGCTCGGCCCAGCGGCTCATCGCCCCGTCCAACTCCGCCTCCTTGGCCCTTTGCTGCCCGAACAGCTCCTGCACCCGGGCCGAATCGCTGCCTGACGCCGCCAGCTCTTCACTGATCTTGGCGGATTCCTCCTCCAGCCGGGCAATCCGTTCCTCGATTTCCTCCCATTCCTTCTGCTCCTTATAGCTGAGCTTGCGCTGCCGCGGCGCTGGAGGAGCAGTTGGTTCTTCGCTTGCACCGCTTGCTCTCCCAGTTGCAGATGAGGCTGCTGCCGGGGCGTGGCCGGCCTCTGCATGACGCTTGTCTGAAGACTGCTGTGTCTCTTCCCTGCGCTCATCCAGATAGTCTGAATAGCTGCCCAGGAACTGCCGGATCACGCCATCGCCTTCGAATGCCAGCAGCTTGTCCGCCACCCGGTCCAGAAAATAGCGGTCATGAGAGACAGAGATGACAGCACCGGGGAAATTCTCCAGATAGTCCTCCAGAATGGTCAAGGTCTGAATATCCAGATCATTGGTGGGTTCGTCCAAAAGCAGCACATTGGGCTCGCCCATCAGGGTCCTCAGCAGATACAGCCGCCGCTTCTCCCCGCCGGACAGCTTGCCGATATAGGTCCACTGCTGCTCCTGGGGAAACATGAACCGCTCCAGCATCTGAGAGGCGGTCACCGTGAAGCCGTCCTCCAGCTTAATGGTCTCTGCAGCCTCGCGGATGTATTCCAGCACCCGCTTGTTCGGATCCAGTTCTTCATTTTCCTGGGTATAGTACGCCATCCGGACCGTAACGCCCGTCTCGATCAGGCCTGAGTCCGGCTCCGCTTGGCCGGACAGCAGCTTAAGCAGAGTCGTCTTGCCGCTGCCGTTGGGACCGATAATTCCGATTCGCGCCCCCGGCTGGATCAGATAGCTGAAATTCCGGATTAACACATGCTCTCCGTATGTTTTGGTGACAGCATCCAGCTCCAGCACCTTTTTGCCCAAGCGGCTTGCCGTTACATTCATTTCCATGGCCTTGCCGATAGCGTCGGGCTTCTGGTTCTGCAGCTCCTCCGCCCGTTGAATCCGGGCCTTCTGCTTGGTGCTCCTGGCCTGCGCGCCCCGCCGGAGCCATTCCAGTTCCCGCCTCAGCAGGTTGCGGCGCTTGTCCTCGGAGGCGGCCTGCATCTCCTCGCGCTCGGCCTTCTTCTCCAGATATACGGCATAATTGCCTTCGTACGGGAAAATATTGCCCCGGTTCAGCTCCAGAATGCGGGTGGTAACCCGGTCCAGAAAATACCGGTCATGGGTGACAAGCAGCAGCGCTCCCCTGTATTTGGTCAGTTGGCCTTCCAGCCATTCCGCTGTTTCATTGTCAATATGGTTCGTCGGCTCATCGAGAATCAGCAGATCCGCAGGGTGAATCAGCGCTGCCGCCAAGGCAACCCGCTTTTTCTGCCCACCGGACAGCTCCCGCACAGGCTTGTGGAATTCGCCTACGCCCAGGCGGGAAAGAATCGTTTTGGCTTGCGTATCCGCTTCCCAGGCATTGGTGGCATCCATCCGCTGCTGGGCCTTGAATAACCGGGCCTGCTTCTGCTCACTGCCGGGATCGTCCGCAAGCAGAGACAGTGCGGACTCATATTCCCGGATTGCCTGCATCACCGGATGCTCTCCCTCGAAGATATATTCCAGTACCTTCACTTCATCAGTGAACTCCGGTGCCTGATCCAGATAGGCGATCCGGAAACCGTTAGGATGGGTGACTTTGCCGGAATCAGGGGATTCCATACCTGCCAGTACCCGCAGCAAGGAGGATTTGCCCGTGCCGTTAATGCCGATCAGCCCCACCCGCTGCCGTTCGGATATGCTGAAAGAAATATCTTGGAACAGCGTCTTCACGCCGTAGGTTTTGGTAAGATGCTCCGCTTGCAATACGTTCATGCCGACTCATGCTCCTCTACGGAAAAATCAGCCGCCTTGCGGCTCTTCCACTCATTCACCATCAGTGACATAATGGGCCAATAAAGCAATGGTATTGCGGAGAGCATCCGCATGTGTGCGTTCCATGGAATGGGAGGCGTGAACCCCCGGACCCACCAGAGCAGCCCGGATGTTATTGCCGCCGCGCATAGCCGCCGATGCGTCAGAGCCGTAACGGGGGTAAATATCCACCGCGTGGTTCAGCCTGTTTTCCTCCGCGAGCCGGATCAGCCTGGAGGTCATCTCATAATCATAGGGACCGGAGGAATCCTTGGCGCAGATGGATACATCATGCTCTGTGCAGGACAGATCGGCCCCGATCGCTCCCATATCCACCGCGATCATCTCATGAATATCCGGCGGCAGGTAAGCCGCGCCGTGCCCCACCTCTTCATAAGAGGTAATCAGCAGCTTCAGTGTAAGCCGGGGCTGACGGCCCGATTGCTTCAGCAAGGCCAGCAGGCCAAACAGACAAGCTACCCCGGCCTTATCATCCAGATGGCGGGACTTGATATAACCGCTGTCCTTCTGTTCTGTACGGGGATCGAAGGAAATATAATCTCCTGTGCGGATTCCAAGCGCTTCCGTATCCTCTTTGCGGGTTATACACTCATCCAGGCGAATCTCGTAATTTTCTTCATCGCGCTTCAGCTCGCGGGAATCCGGGTAAACATGGACGGACGGCTTACTCGTAAGAATAGTGCCGGTGATGGTTCTGCCGCTTCGCGTATGCACCGTGCAGTATTCTCCTTCAATGGAGCTCATATCATAGCCGCCAACGGGAGTGATCCGCAAGGCGCCATTGGGCTTGATGGACCGGACCATGGCCCCCAGCGTATCCACATGAGCCGACAACGCCAGAATCTCAGGGGATTGTCCGGGAACGGTGATGAGGCAAGCCTGTTTGGGAGTCCGCTCTATCTCAAAGCCGAAGGAACGCGCCTCCTGCTCCACTCTTTTGAGTGCCGTGTCACAGTATCCGCTGGGACTGGGAATAGCGAGCAGATCCTGCAAGAAAACAAGCACGTAAGGAAGATCAATCGCTTCTTTATAACTCCAGGTTGTCATTATTATGCAGCCGCCCTTCCAAAAAAAGTAATGTAAGAGAATGCCTGATTTGCACCCTGCCAAAACAATTCTTATTGTACAACAGATTACACAGGAATCCTATCTTGTGCACAACAAAAAGCACCGTGGATAGCGGCAAAGCCGCTGCACAGTGCTTCAGGTTGGGTCGGGAGAAACTTGGCAGCCGATGCCGCTTCCTCCTGCCTGGTCCTTCATTATGATACTGCCGCCGAAATCGTGGCAGCTTGCTTCTTCTTCTTCAGCGCCGCAATGCCTTGAGCCGTAATCTTGGCCATATAGTGAGTTCCCTCGGATTGGAACCGTATCAGCCTATTTTCTGCCAGATACTCAAGAGCGAAAAATTTCTCCGGGTTCATCTCTTCCCATGTTTTCGGAATCATGGCTTTGCGTCCCTTTTCCACCAGATGAAAGGAATACAACTCCTGCAGAACATCCTCGCGAATTTTAGTGCGTTTTGCAGACGGCATGATCACTCACACTCCTTTGGGGGTCTCTTTTTAACTATACAATGAATTCATTTGATCTCTTGTTTTGCGGTACAGCTTACTCGATTGATAAACTTATACCCATTCATGAAAGTTTGAAACACCTGGGAAGCATTTCTTGTTGATTCGATAAAAGCTTATATTATAAACTTTATCGTTTACTAAGTATTATAAACACACTATATCAAATATCCAACCTCTTCGTCAAACATTTGTTTGGCACAGACAGGAAAAAAATACGCTTCCTTATTAAGGGCGTGTCTGAAGACCCGTTTGAAGGCATCTTTCACCGCCTTTTCGCCCCTGGCTGCGTTACTTTCGCTTGGCCCGGGGTCCCCGGTACGCCTGCGCAAAAGTGCCTTGCCGGAAACGAACATTCGGTAAATCTGCTCCCCACGGAGTTTTCAGACACGCCCTAAGGAAGCGCGCGGTCTGTTAAATGTGGTAGTCCACGGCTACTGCCGACTGGCGGACAGTACCGATATATTGGCTTACCTCCAGATGCAGAGGATGAATCTGATAAGCATTCATCGCCTCCAACGATTCGAATGTGGTTGTAAGAGCTACATCGTACGAACGCTCCGAACGGACCACGTCAATTCCCACCTCAATATCCAACAGCTCGGGAATCTTTCCCTTCATGTTCATCAGTACACGCTTGGTTTCCTGCAGCACTTCAGAAGTAGGATCATTAAGCTTGAAAAAAACAATGTGGCGCAGCATCGCATTCCCTCCAATTATCTTCATGGCTTCATTCATTGTTCATTATAGCCGAAGATCAGAGGGAATTCATCATCTTCTGCCAGGTCCGCACCGCTATAGCATGGGATCAGAGGACGCGAAAGATAAAATCCGTTTCCGCGGCGGAAACACAGTCCCCATTGCTCAACGGATAAGCCTCATGCGCCTTCATGGGCTCTCCATTCAGCCGGGTGCCGTTGCGGGAGTCCAGATCCCGCACCCGCCATTCATTGCCTTCGCGGATAATTTCCCCGTGAATTCGGGAGATGCCGGGGCCGTTCAGAGTAAGATCCGTTTCCTGGGGGTCACGGCCATACCGGAACCGATCTTTATTAAGCGCAATGCTTGCGGCAATCTCTCCGTTCTTCATGATTTGCACCACGGGTGCCGGAACCAGCAGTTCGGTAACCGGCAGAAGCAGCTTCGTCGCAGGAAGCTGCTCTGCCGCAGCCGCGGCTTGATCCTTCTCCGTCAAAATGATGGTGTGGGCAGGATTATCGGCATACAACCTGTGCTGCTTCTCCGACCAGCCGAAGGTGCGTTCCCCGGAGGGCTGGGGCTGGCCGCCGGTATCTTCCCGGTTGCGGGAAGGCTGATTGGTGCCTATGGCCTCTCTTGGCTGGTGCCCGGCCGATGGGACGGAACTATCGTAGAGATTGGGCTCTTTAAGACTGCTGTCTTGCAAGTTATCGAACAAATCATCCAATGCCAAGCTTGCAGCTTTGGTTTTTTGCAACCACTTCAAGTAGATGTAGACAGCTATAATCGTGATGCCTGCCGCTGCAAGCAGCAGAATCTCTCCTGGCTTCCAGGCTGCAGCTCCCCATGCCGCTGCAATTACGGCCAGCAGGATACGCAAGGCTGCCGGACGGGACAATATCATTCTCCCCGGCTTAAGGTGAAGGGTATCCCCGTCATGAAGCAACCGCTCCTCCAACTGCTCCTTACCGGAAATGGACTTGAAGGAAGGCTTGGGAGCAAGTAAAGGAACAGCCGCCGCCCTGACCTCACACTCCCCGGAAGGGGTGAAGCTGCCGTTGTGCTCCACTGGTTCGGCAGGCTTGTCATACCCATTGCCTGCTTCTCTCATTGGGCGGGGGGCCTTCGGAATATCCGAATCGGCCTGCAATCCGGTCAGCAGCCGCTTGAATTCGGATAGCTCGAACAACGAGCTTTTGAGGCAATCAAGCAGTACAGGGCAGGTGTCAACCGGCACGCCGGCCCAATCGAGCAGGCTCAATGCAAGCAGGTACAATTCTTGCCGGACAGACGGCTTCTGCTCCATCTTGCGCAACGGCAGATAGACCAGACTTACATCTGAGGCATCGACTCCCGCCAAGATCAGGGAGGGATGCAAAGCGTATTTGCCGCTGTCAAGCATATAGAGGTTGCTGTCTTCCAGGATAATAACAATGGAATGCAGCAGCTCCAGGATCAGCTTTAAGTCTCCCGGAGCTGCTGCCACCACCTGCTTCAGTTCCCTGGAGGGTGGAAGCCGGTAGCGCAGTGTAACTGTTGCGTTGATTTCCTCCAGATCAAGCGGCAGCACATGAGGAATGGAATTGCGCTGCATCATCTTGATATCCAGCCTGGACAGTTCCTCAGCGGGCAGGGGACCGCTCTCTTGCCTAATCACCAGATACCTTCCCTGCCGGTTTTCCCAGGTACAGGCCAGTCCTTGATAAACGATAGCATTCATCCCAAATCTCCTTTGCCCCACAATTCCCAAAGCGCGGCCGCTACCCCAGGAATAACTGCCAGCAGGAAGGGAAACCGGATCATGTCTTGTTTGGGCAGATGCAGCCGCTTCAGGCAAATAAAGCCGATAAGCGCATGCAGCATCTGCTTTGCTCTTGCAAGCAATTGCCTTTTATTGATGAGAATGACCACTGCAATTATACCGGCTGATAGAATCGAATACGTAATGATAGACAAGGCCAGCCATATTCCGCTAAGTGCGCCGATAGCAGCAAACAGCTTCACATCTCCCGCTCCCAGAGCTCCTCCAAGATAAAACAAGAGCATGATGGAGAAACCTGCCGCCGCCCCCACGGCTGCTTGTGCAACACCGGGCAAGCCTCTTTCGGCGAAGCCTGCTGCGAGCCCGGCACTGACACCGGCGATTGCGAGCATATTAGGAATCCGCTGGAAGCGCAAATCCGTATAAGCGGAAGCAGCAATCAAGCCCAGTAATAGATATATAGAGACGCTGATGCTGATTCACTCCTCTCCCACCCATGCACGTTCATAGCTTTTCTTCTGCAGGGTGATGGTCTTGTTCAAGAATGGAACAGGCAGACGCAGCCGGTAGCTGGCCACGATCTCCAGATAAGGATTCCCGCCGGATTCAAGGGATGGAAGTTTTACGTATTCCACGGAAAGCCTGTCCGGCAGAAGCAGCCGGGGATTGGCATAATGCCGCAGCACAGGCTGGAACGCCTGGCACAAAAGCGGGTTCAACACTTTGCTTACTCCTCTGTCCGCAGCGGATTGAGCGTCCTGTTCCAGGCTTTGACGTTTATTGATCTCCCACTGGATAACCTGTACGGCGGTATCCGGGAGCAAGGATTCGTACTGGAGCAGCCAATTCTCCGCCGCTGTCCATTCACCGCGCGCATTCTCCACCCGGGACAGGGCCTCCTGGGTCCAGGCGCCGGCAGCGGTTCCCGCTACCCGCTCCTTCGCCTCGGAATACACCGTCCGGACTGGCGACCAATATTCGGCGATGCTTTTGCCCGTCTCAGTCACGGCTGATCGCAGCGCCAATTCTGTCGCAGCGATCTGGACCAAGCTGACCATCAGCATGACCAGGGCTATAATGCAAGGCAGTATGATAGCAGCCTCCAACGTGATGGACCCGTCTGTGGAACTGTTAAATCGGCTGTTGTCTTTTAACCTGAACAACGGCTCTAACGGCTTATCAGTCATAGGCATATACAGCAGTCCTTCTGATCTGGCAGCGTCCCTCTGCAATCTGGCAGCCGAGTCCCGTTGTCTTGTTCAGCGCCTGCAGCAGTCCCGGCATAAACCATAACCGTACACTGGTAATGCCTGTGCCTTGAATATAGGTCGTGGCAGCAGTCAAATCAGAGCCGGTGTTAACCTCAAGCAGCGCCTGGACTCTCGTCAGCACGGCATTCTGATTGGGATGGATCAGAAAAAACAGGCGGAGAAAATCCTTGTAGGTCAGCTTGAACGCTCCAAGCTTCTGGATCACGGCCACAGACCCCCCATCTGTGAGAATCTTGACATCCCGGAGCGCCTTAACGGATCCCTCGGCTGCCGCCGCCAGCACAACAAGCAGCGGAGTACCCACCTGCAGCGCTTGATTGCGGGGCTCCATCAACGCTTCCACCGTACGGATGCCGAGCAGCAACAGGAATAATTCCCCATAAGCCGCTCCCTGGTTGGCTGCGCAGGAGTTAAACCCGTATAGCACATATTCCCCCTCCTGTCCCTGCAACGGATGACTGGAAGGCTTGGACTGGGATTCTGTCTTGTTCGGGTCGTTGTTCGCCTCCACGCTGCTTGTACGGTAATTAAATTTATCCAGTACATACTCATTGATCATCCATTCATCCCGAAATCCTGTCAGCCACCCTCCTATCTGACGAATCAGGTCCATTCCCCTGCTTGTGGCCGGATCCGCCGCTTCCGGGAAAGATGACCCCTCAGAGGGAAGCACAGTCAGCTTGCTGTAGTTCTTGTATTTATCCGCCAATCCGCCCGGCCCTTCCAGCCGGTCATATATTGCCTGGTAGGGATCTGGTCCCAGACCGCATCCACCCAACGCCTGCTTCATTTCTCCCAGAGTGGAATTAATCTTGCTTCTGCTTTCCCTGGCCTCCTTCTTGCCGGCATTATTTCGGGCCTCCCGCTCAGCCTCCTGGCTTTTGCGCTGCGTCTCGAATTTGGCGATGAGCTGGTTCAATTCCCCTGTCTCTTTAAAGAGTTCATCCCATTTGGCGGAATGCCACCATTCCACCGCGGACCAGCGGCTCATCATGCCTCGAAATGCAGCGGCAATTTGGGCAGCTCCCGTTTTGGAAGTGTCAAAATAGACATCGGTATATAGGGTTTCAAACTGGAAAATTTCCGCAGGCAGAGCGTCCCCGGCTGAGCCATCTTGCCTCAGCTTATCCAACTCGGCCTTCCAACTGTTATGGGCCTTCACCGCTTTCTCCAAGGCTTGTGCGACCTTATTGTAAGCAGCCGCCACTGCAGCCTCCTTGACGCTGATGGTCATTTTGGCGGCGGCATACCGGGCCGTATATTCGGCCATATCAGCGAGCAGCTGAGTAAGCTTACCCTTCTCCACCATAAGCGAGTTCAGTTCACCGGACAGTCTGACCAGCTCGCTTTGCAGTCTGCCGATTTCAGTGAAAATAGCATTGATCATCTCGGCTTGCCCTTTTGACGGCGGTCCCGAGTATAATCCAAACAGGGACAGTTGAAGCTGGCTAACGGCTCTTTGATTGGCTTCAACAGTATTGTTCAGATTCTGGATGCTCTGTTCTGTGGCGGCAAGCGAGCCTTGAACCTCTTCAATGGTCCGCAGCCCGATTTTTCCCGCCAGTTCCTGCAGTGAAGACAGCTCACGTTGGGCCAGGGCGGTACTGGCGGATGTCAGCACAATCAGATCCTGGGCCGCCCCCCATGCTTCATCGAGCGCATCCTCCCGAAGCCAATGCAGCTCCTCCAGCTTCTTGGCATTGTCCGAATAATTCGCAGCCTGCTCAAAGACAGAGGCAGCCCCTGTTTTCTTGAACTTGTCTATCAGTTCAATGGTGAACTCCACTGGAGCCTTCACTTTCATTTCTTGAGTGATCTGACGTTTCAGCACCTCGGGATTCCCCAGCGTATACACCGGCTTAAGCGTGCTTGCCGTTGAATCCAGCCTTGTGTCCAGGTAGCGCATGGACGAATTCACCTGCTGATCCAGGTTGCCGTTTATGATTCCGGTGAAGACGGAAAAGCTATTGTCCTGATCCCATTGAAGGCCGTACAGCCCATATCTCGCCAGATCCTGATCATATTGTGACATGACCGAACGGAGCCCAGTCTTCAAGCTCATCTCGCTCTCCCTCGCCGCCAAACGTATCCGGATCAGATCCACGAACAGCGCCTGAAACAAAAAGATGGGCACAAGCACGATGATGAAGTATACCGATGCGGACCCGCGGGTGTTTTTGCGAAAGCGCTTCACTGAAACGGCCGCCTCCCCTTCTTCCTGATATCAGTGATACACAACCATAATTCCGTTTTCCTCCAATTTCTTCAGCAAGGCTGGAGTGGCGTAGTACTTTTTGTATCTGACGGCATAAAAGAAATGCCAGACCACGCCCTTCACCTGGCCTGTGCGTATCAGCTCCGCATCCTTTAATATTTGCTCATCAATGTTGGAAGGGTTGATGGTATATTTGGCTTCGTGAGCAATTCCATCACTGTCCAGGACATCAATTATCCTTTTGCCATAAGAGGTTTCTAGCTCTGCTCCACTGCTCCCCAGGAGCTGCTTTAAATAGAGCTTGGCCTGGGCTTCGGAATTGATCTGCGGCTTCTCCGCCGGCTTGGGCAGCAGACCGCTGAGTTCTTCAACGGCTTCCTTCGGAGAAAAAAACCGCTGCTTGAGCTTCTGCGCATAGGTAACGATCAGATCTGCCGTCCGCAAAAACTCAACGGGATCGGAATAATAGGAAGAAGCCTCCACATTCATCGTCCTTGGCGCAAACTGGAGGAATGAATGATCTGACGCGGCACCCTCGGTCATCCACCTGGCGCGAACCTCGCCTTCAAGCAGCCGATTATAATAGCTTCCCTGCCCGGAGATATCCGGAATCTGCTGCCGGGAGGAACGAAGCAGCTTGGCTGCGGAGAGAGACTGTCCCGACAGGCGGAGATCCGGCAGACGAATGGACGCTTGCTCGAATCCGTTGAAGGAAGCTCCCAGCCAGCCAAGACCCTCGGAGATCATAGTTGCATAAATATCATCCATATTCTTGTAGGTGAAGGCTCCTGTTACCGGGTCCCGGTGAGAGTCCTTCCATACATAAGCTGTCCGCTCCGACCATTCATACGATTGTTGAATGAAAAGCGACTTCTGATAGGCAATGAGTCCAACTCCTAACAGGACAACGGTAAACAAGAACAACAACGGCAGAGTGAGACTGGCTTCAATCAGGAAGCTGCCTCTGTCCTCCCGGGCCAAGCGGCGCAACCGGCAGAAATAGCGGTTATATCTCATGAATCATGGTGTACTGATGGACGGATCAATCGGAGTATCCGTTCCAGGCTCGATATTAGTCACATTGTCAATTCCGTCATTGGCCCGGTCAAACAGCGCGTTAACCCAGTTGCTGATCCATTTCCTAAACGCGATGGCAATCACCACGATAATGGCCAGAATCAAGAGCATCTCCAATGTTCCCAGACCATTCTCATCCTTCATAAACAGCTTGATTCTGCTCCAACTCTTCTGCACTCTCAATCATCCCTTCTTCAGATAGTTCCTGCACGGATTTTCAACTCATCATCAACAACGCCGGCGCAGCCACAATGACAATTACATTGCAGAACAACAGCACCATGGGGAACACCAGCTTGGAGGAGGCCTCCTCGCCGATGGTTTTGGCCATCGCCTTGCGCCGTTCCCACAGATTGTGCGACAGGTCCTGCAAGGCAGCCACAAAATCGCTGCCCCCTCTGCGGAAGTTAATCAGAACCGCTGTACAGAACATGGAAACCTCCAGCACACTGCAGGAACGGCTGAATTCCTCCATCGCCACCGTGAGCGGCCGGTTGTCCTGCAGCGCTCTGGACAGCTTCTCCCATTCCCGGTACAGGGGATGTTCTTGTCCCGCACCTGCGGCCGCGCACCGGTGAATCGCCTGATGGATCGTCTCCCCCGCATTAATCAATAATGTCAGCTTATTCAGCAGCTCGGGAAGCTCCATGACGATCAGGCGTTTCCGCTGTCTCACCTTCACCTCCAGGGACTGGAAGCTGTACCAGGCATACAGCAGCATAAGGACCACGCCGGCCGGCAGCATGGCTGCGCCGCTCACCAGACTAAGTCCTATGGCACCTAGCGCAATCAGCAGCAAATGAAGCAATATATTGGCAGCATACCTTTTGCTGGTTTCACCGGAGCGGCCAGGTCCATGCAGCGCCGCCATCTTCACCGAAATCGTGCCGAAGGGCAATGCCAGACGCTCCTGCAGCCGAAGCCTGTCCATGATGCTTTCAATCCGTAACAATACCGCCTCGGTGAGCCTATCCGACTGAGCGGAAGAACGGTGCTTAACTCCAGCTTTGTTCATATCTTCATCTCCATCAGCCTTCCGGTCAGCCACCAGCATCCTGCAAATATCACAAGACAGACGGTCATAATGACTGCTCCGGCGGCATTGCCGTATAAAGGCTCCATATAATCGGGTGAACTCCAGTAAAGCATGCCTATGACAGCAACAGGAGCTACTCCAAGAATTTTGGACTCAAACCGCTTTTGCGCCAGGAGGACGCCTATCTCCTGTTCTACTTCCATCTTTTCGCCAATCATCTGGGCCGTTCTGCGCATAACCTCTGCCAGATTGCCCCCTGTCCGTTTGCATGTGGCAAAAACCTCCGTGAATTGCCGGAGCTCCTCCAAACCCGATCTCCTGCCGAAATCTCCAAGCGCCCCCTCCACCGTCTCCCCGTTGGCAATCTTGCGGGTGATCCGCCTGAATTCAACCAGGATAAATGTATCGGGGTTGGTGTAGAGAAACTGCAAATCGTCGACTGCAGCGGCAAAAGCATTCTCCACCGACCTGCCCGCTGTAAGCGACGATACCAGCGCATGCAGCCCCTGCTTGAATTGAAGCTTAAGCTCCTCCTTCCGTTTGCGGATTCTGCTTCGTCTGCGCCAGCCCGGCACCCATAAACCGAACAAGGAGCACAGCGCCGCCGCAGCATAGTGATGATAGAACAGATAACCTACCGCAAGGCCGCAGGCTCCGCCCAGCAGCAAGCATACCGCTGTTTCAACAGTTGTAAGGGTATACTCGCGGTACTGAGTTCCTTCACCGGTACTGCGCGACGGCTGGGCCGTTTTTTTCAACCGGATCAATCCCGTTCACCGCCTTGTGCCCAATCAAGGGAAATTCCTGCTTGTACCAGCTTGGAGACCTGGCGGAGAGGATTGCCGGTTGGCATCAGACTGCCCCGCAACCGACGCAAGCTCCCACCGCCGGAGGCCTCCTCAGTAAATACAAACAGCGGGTTCAGCTCTATGTCTCCGTTCTTCACTCCAATCACCTCGCTAATCTCCGTGACCCGCCTGAACCGGTCCCGCATCCGGCTAAGATGGATCATAATATCCAATGCGGACGCGATCTGCTTGCGGATGACCTCCACCGGAAGGACAGCGCCCGTCAGCACCATGGTCTCCAAACGGCTCAGCATATCCGCAGTGGAATTGGAATGTCCCGTTGACAATGAGCCGTCGTGCCCCGTATTCATGGCTTGCAGCATTTCCATGGCCTCCGATCCTCTTACTTCTCCCACAACAATCCGGTTGGGTCTCATCCTAAGAGAGGCGCGGATCAACTCGCGCATGCCGATTTCCCCCTTGCCTTCCGTGTTGGCATTGCGGGTTTCCAGCGATACCAGATTGGGAACCTGCCTGATCTGGAGCTCAGCGGAATCCTCAATTGTGATGATTCGTTCATCTGCCGGAATCCAGCCTGACAGGGCGTTTAGGAAGGTGGTCTTGCCTGAGCCGGTTCCACCGCTGATAAAAATGTTGTACTTGGCCTTCACCAAACATTCCAGCCAGGCGGCTGCTTCGGGGGAAACGGCTCCTGCTCCGATCAAGTCCTCCATGCTCATGGGCCGCTCCGGAAATTTCCGGATAGTCAGCGTGGGGCCTTTAATGGCAACTGGCGGCAATACCACATGAACCCGGGAGCCGTCCTTCAGACGGGCATCCACAATCGGCTGACTCTCATTAACTGTCCGGTTTACCTTGGAAACAATGGATTGAATCAAATCCTCCAAGCGGGTCTCATGCTCAAAGGCGCCGTCGAACCGGAGCATTTCACCATGCTGCTCATAGTAAATATCGTCATATCCGTTTACCATGATTTCCGTTACGGCCGGATTGTCCAGCAGCGGCTGGAGCACGTCCAGACCGCGGAAGGAATGGTACAGACGTTTGACAAGCGCCTCCTTCCTGCGGAAGGTCAGAGGCTGCCGTGCGGAGAAGCTGAAGACCGCTTCTTCAATCCGTTCCATGAGCGCTCCATCGGATAAAGCCTGGGAATAATCGATGCCCGAGGCGATTTCCCCTCTCAGGCTGCTGATTATTTCTTCATCGGTCACAAGCTGCTCACTCCTCCCGGGAGCAATCCTGAACTGTCCATTGTATGAACCAGCCAGTTATAGAGTCGCTCCTGATACAAGGATTTCTCGTTCAACTGCTCCATCGAGGACAGATTCTGCCACTCCGGCTGGTAAGGAAGCGCCTCCTCCGCATCTCTGCCAAGCGCGGCAGTGTCAGAAGGCGCCCCACGGCAGCCGTTGATAATGATGGAGAAGCCTTGTGACAGTTCCGGAGCCCGCTGATCCAGCAATTGGAGCACCCGTCTTGTTTTGTCCATGCCGATCAGATGATCGGGGACCAGGCATGCCGCCTTGCCGCATCTCTTAAGAGCGCCTATTGTGCGGGGACTAAGAGAACTGTCCAGGTCCGCAATAACCACATCCCAACGTTCTGATGCGGCAGCGGCCTCAATAAGCCGTGCAGAATCCTCTTCGCTCATCTCCTCCAGTTCCGCGATGTTCCTCGCTCCGGGAAGCATCCATATCCGCTTGCTGTTCCCCTCGGTGCAATACCTGTCGATAGACGCGCAAGCGTTGCGGGGGGCTTTGGCCACTTCGAACATGGTCCGCCCAAAGGCATCCTCATCCGCGCCTGTGCTCCAGCATAATGAAGGGGCCGATTCCAGTGAAAGGACAAGGGGCCGATATCCTATTCTTGCCAGCAAACCGGCGGCAATATAGGCAAATACCGTCTTTCCGGCGCCTCCAACCGGCGAATAGACCCCTAATACGAAGCTTCTGCGGAGCTGGTCATGCCCAACGGAAGCGCTGGCCGTATCCTTGCGGAGCAGCTCCGTCACCAGGTTCATCAACAGATTCAAGGGTTGGTACTTGGGGGTGGTGTCCAGTCCCTGAAGGCATTCCTGATTCCCATCATGAAGCAGCAGCAGCTTGCAGCTTGCGAAATGGAGCCACGGAATTTCACCCCTCCCCAGAATGGCCTCATCCACCAGCAAAAGCTCAGGCGCCCCCGCTTGGGACAGCTGTAAGGCGCAGCTCTCCTGCTCCGTAAACAAAACAGCTGAAACGCTGCTCCTGTATGCGGATTCCCGGATATAGGCCATCAGCCGCCGGGCATATTCAGCATCCTCCGAAAGCAGGCCAATATGGATTCTGCGCATCCTAATCCCCTTCCACACAACAAAAAAACACCGCCAACGTTGTATTCAACGCCGGCGGTGCTTCCGCTGGTTCCAAATATTTAAATTAAGCAAAGTATAGCATATGACGGACATTTTGCAACCTTTTTTTTCGCCAAAAACAGCCAAGGTCAGCTAAAATCCATTACAGTTCATACAAACCCGATTCATCTCTTTTTGCTAAAAGCACCTTTCAGCCTTCTCCATGACGTGTCCTCTGCCCTGCTCGGACCGATCAGACTCCCGCATATTTTTTGAACCACAAGCTCCAAAGCCGTAGCAAGCGCCGGCAGAACCGCCGGATGCTCTGCAGCCAGCTCCCCGCGCCACAGAGCGGACAGAACCAGCTCTGACGGAAATTCGGGAATATGGCATGCCGGATGGAGAGGCAGCGCCCTGATCCATTCTTCCTTGCCCCCGAAGTTTGCGCTGCGGTTGGCAACCAGCCCTACCTCTATGCCACTTTGCTTCAAGCCGTTCAACATCGTCCACACTGAGACTGCCTCATTCCGGCTGAGATGAACCGGTGACGGACCGCATACCAGCAGGATCAGCGTTGCGGTATGGCACAAGGCCAGTGTGTGGGGACAAAACCAGCCTGTTCCCACGTCAAGAATGGCAACCGGTTGAGTATAACGTTCAAGGAGCCGTTCAGTCTGCTCCTCTTCCCAGTTCTCCCCCTGATAGCCGGGGGGCAACGGCGCCCATTCCGTCCGGCCGTTCTTCCAAGGTTTATATGCTTGAGCTGCAACCTTTCCGCCGAAGACCATGCCGCTTGGATACACATAACCGGAAGGAGCATTCTGTTCTCCGAACAAAGCATGATACAAATCGGGCCGGGCCCCGGGCAGCTCTGCCAGCACATGCTCCACCTTATGACGGTTCAACACACGCGCCAGACCCATAGCGACAAAGCTGGCCCCGGCTCCGGCTATCAAGCTGCCTACAACGATGCGCTGGCGTCCGCTGTGCTCTGATATCGAGGCTGTGTGCTGGGAGGGGCCCAGCTGTATCTTCCCATCCGCAGCCAGACACTCCCGCAACGCCAGCTTGGCCTCCTCTGCCCGCTGATACCGGCGGGAGGGCTCCTCCTCCAGCATTCTGAAGATGATCTGCCTGAATGCTCCGGGAATTTCTTCCGGAAGACCGGCCTTCCGGGCGTTGTCCCGGCTCCAATAGCAGCCTTCACTAAGCAGAAAATACAGCATGGCTCCCAGCGTATACACATCCGCCCGCGCATCCGTCTGTTTGCCGAGCAGCAGCTCCGGCGCCGCAAAGCCAACTGTCCCCAACTGGACAGTATCCGCATTCGTTGTTCCGCTGTAATGTCTGGCGGTGCCAAAATCAATCAGGCGCACACGCCCGCCCTCATCCAGCATCACGTTGGACGGCTTCAAATCCCGGTGAATAATTGGAGCAGGTCTTCCTTCGTGAAGATAAGCCAGCACATCACATAACTCTATGGCGATCCGAAGGGCCAATTGCCATCCAAAGGGCTGTTGCCGGTGAAACAATTGCAGCAGCGTTTCCCCATGGATGTATTCCATCACCAGATAACAGGCTCCCGTATGATCCGGAGCAAGAAAATCGGCAATGGAGGCCAGTCCGGGATGGGAGCACTCCGCCAGCAATCTGGCTTCGTTGACAAAGGCTTCGCGCTGCGCCGCGCCCGGGTTGACTTCCTTGACCGCCCACAACTTGCCGGGGATTCGTCCGTCCTCCGCCAGGTACACATTGCCCATGCCTCCCTGACCCAATAACCGGATAATTCTGTATCTTGTCCCGAGCAACATGCCAGGCGCAAGCTTCGATTGATGAGCCAAACTGTAAATTCCCTCCTTTTCCCGGGATCGTGGCACTGATTATACCCACACTTTTACAGATTGGCAAGAGTAAATGAATGTAGTTAATTGCATTATTAATTAATGAAATTAATATAATACACCGTTAATTAAAATGATTGGTCGGTATATATTCCTTCTTGCCTGACTTTCTCCGAAAAAACAGCATTCTATACTGCCCTCACCCAGGGACGGCCATGGCTCCACTCTATCTCCACCCGAAGTCCGTATGCCTGGCTCAGCAGCTGCGGAGTCAGCACCGCCTCTTTGGGCCCCGCGGCCAGCAGCTTGCCTGCCTCAATCAATGCCACATGGGTGAACACAGGTACGATCTCCTCCATGTGATGGGTGACATAGACCATCATGCGGGCAGGGCTGGCTCCCAAACCGCCAATATCCTGCAGCAGCTTCTCCCGCTCGTACAGATCAAGCCCGGAGCACAGCTCATCCATGATGAGCAGCTCCGGATCGGACATAAGCGCACGCGCCAGCACGATTTTTTTTCGCTCCCCTTGGGACAAGGTGCCTAACGGCTGATCCTTCAAATGATAAAGACCCACTGTGCGAAGCAGCTCCTCGGCCTTGGCAATCACTTCCGGATCAATGGTCTGATAGAACCGCAGGAAGCCGTATTCCCCGGTTGCCACTACCTCCCAGACCGGGTCCTTCAGGGCCAGCCGCTCGATCAGCGACTGGCTGATGTAGCCGATGCGCTTGCGGACCTCACGGATATCCACCTGCCCGTAGCGGTTGCCCAGCACCTCCACTCCCCCTGAACTGGGAAACTGGTAGCCTGTGGCCAATTCCAGAAGCGTGGTTTTACCCGAGCCGTTGCGCCCGAGAACCACCCAGTGCTGTCCTTGCTCCATGTGCAAATTTACGTCATCAAGAATAATCCGTTGCTCCCGGACGAACCGGATATGCTCCATTCTGATCATTTTCTTTCCCCTCTCCCGCTTGCTCTCTTCTTTTTTACGTAAATGTCCGGTTGTGGCATTTACATTCGGTAGCTCCCCCAAAAGCACCCGGATTTTGCTTCGAAGTATCTCGTCACTTTTGGGGGATTTTATATGTACTGCTGTAGATCCTTTACGGCATTAATGACCGCACCAGCTCCATCTCCATCCGGTGGCTTCCGTCGCTTCCCGCACCAGTTTCCAATACAGCGGGCAGCTCACGGACAGGCAGCAGGGAGAATAATTCCCGGAAGCCCTCCAGTCCGATATGGCCTTGTCCAATATTGGCATGACGGTCTTTGCAAGCTCCGGAGGGGTAGGCGGAATCGTTCAGATGCAAGGCCTTCAGATGAGAGAAGAACCCCAGCTCCTCCCCATTGGCCATCCATCTGCGCAGGTTATCCCGTCGCCACACTCCGCTGGCGAACAGATGGCAGGTATCCAGACAGAAGCCAATTCTGTCCCTATAATCCGACAGCCTGCGGATTTGGGTCAGCTCCTCCAGCGTTGTCCCCATGGCACTGCCCTCACCCGCCAGGTTTTCCAACAGAAGCATGGTGTTCCCCTTCCAGCCGGACAGCGCCTCATTGATACATTGTATGATATTTTTGTATCCTTGTAACGGGTCCGTTTCCTTGGATTTGCCGAAATGCACGATGATCCCCAACGAGCCGCAGGCCTCCGCAATCTCCAGATCGTTATGCAAGGAGGCCACCGTGGCGCGCCGCAGCGGTGATTCCGGTACCGCCAGGTTAACCGGGTAAGGCGTATGGGCAATCGAAAGAAGCCCGTGCTCCCTGCAATAAGCAGCACAGGCTTCCGCATCCTGACGGTCAAAGGCCTTCACGGTCAGGCTCCGGGGATTCTTAGGAAAATATTGAAAAGAAGCGGCTCCAAGGGCCGCGGCAGTTCTGGCTGCTTGGGTGTAGCCGCGGCGGATGCTGATATGACAACCGACCTTCATTGCCGGAATCCCCCCTGTTGTCGGCGCCGTCAATGCTGGCACCCCGGACAGGAATAGGACTTTTTGGAGGCGAAATCCACTCTCATTACAGGCGTGCCGCAACGGAAGCAAGGCTCGGATTCCCGGTCATAGATGCGGCAGCGGGAATCGAAGCCTCCAGTTAGGACATCACCCTTGTACAGAGGGACGTCCATATAACCGCCGTAGCGGATCGCCTCTGTCAGCGTTGCTTTCATGGCATGGTACAGGCGGGTCAGCTCCGTCTCATGCAGCGTCTCTATTTTCCGCTGGGGCAGGATGCCTGCCTGAAAGCAGATTTCGTCGGAATAGCAATTGCCGATCCCGGAG
The DNA here is from genome assembly GCA_029256185.1 of Paenibacillaceae bacterium. Taxonomy (GTDB): domain Bacteria; phylum Bacillota; class Bacilli; order Paenibacillales; family NBRC-103111; genus Paenibacillus_AR. The sequence continues at coordinate 104,591 of JAQSYI010000012.1, read as the reverse complement.
AACACACCTTGATCCACCAGAGCGGTCTTCAGATAGCCCCGCTTGCGGCCCAATATTTCCTTGAAGTCCCCCTCGCCAAAGGATGGCTCAAGCGGTTCAGGCCCCAGCTTGGCAAGCAGCCGCTCCGCCTCCTCCAACGGGTGCAGATGCAGATACCCCAGCCGCAAGCCGATAAAATAGAGGTTGTCAGCCCCGATGTAAAGCTCCACCTGAATGGTCCGCTCCGGCCGTTCCGCTTCCGTTCCCCACACCATCAGCCCACCCAGCATCAGATGCAGCACCAGCACCTTGTCCTGCTCCAGATGGAAGAGCAGATGCTTGGCTCTCCTGGTCATGCCGGTGATTCTCCGTCCCGTTACCTGCGCAATAAATTCCTCCGCCTGTTTATTAACAGACTTTTCCCTAGTGACAGCCGCGCCATTTATGGTTTTGCCAACCAACCGGGGCGTCAATAGCATCCGGTATGTCTCCATTTCGGGAAGCTCAGGCATGATATCAGACCTCCATGAGGCATTTTACCAAGCATTGGTATTAGGGCGTGTCTGAAAACTCGCTTGAGGGCATCTTTCGCCGCCTTTTCTCCCCTAGCTGCGTTGCTTTCGCTTGGCCCGGGGTCCCGGTACGCCTGCACAAAAGCGCCTTGCCAGAAACGAAAATTCGACTAAATCTGCTCCCCACGGAGTTTTCATACACACCCTAGGATGCACCTTAATGGAGGATCTTTATGCGTAAGCGGACAGACTCCTAGAAAAGCGTCAACGCATCAGGCTCCGTTCCGGCAGACGGCTGCCGTTTCTTGAGGGAGCTTCGGGGACTTGAGGGCATTCCGGTCTGCTTGGCCCCGCTCTCCCCATGATCAAGGGAGCTTACCCTTTCGCCCTGCGGCGCTGACGTTCCCTTTGCTCTGACCGCCCGGCTCCGCTTCCCGCCCGAAGCTCCGGCGGTCGCCTTGAGCAACCGGTTGCGCAACCGCTGTACCCGCTTGTCCAGCTCGCGCACCGACTCGCTCCCCCCCTCCGAGGCCAGGGGATCATCTTCTGTCCCAAGCAGTCCGGCCAACGGATCAAGCGGAGACAGGCTCCGGCCTGGCCGTGATCGGGGTGAACCGCTTTTCCGCTTTCGAACGGCTCTGAGAGCAGCAAACCTTCTCTCCGCCCAAACCAGTGCCTCTTCCGCATAGAGCAGCGCTTGCCCATAATCCTTCGCGCGATGCTCGTGATACATGGAGAGCTCCACATAGGGCGCAAGGGTGGGGCCCGCAGCGGACGGGGCGCTTCTGCCTGCGCTCACGGCACGCTCCCACAAACAAACGGCGCGCTCCCATTCTCCCAGTTGCTTGTAATGGGCTGCCAGCGGCACGGTGAGGCGGATATCATTCTCCTCCGCCTCTTCTTTCAGACAGCGGTCGTAGAGCAGCTGCAGCACCTTCATGGACAGCTCGCGCCGGCCCATCTTATGCAGCCAGAGGCCCAGGCGGTATTGCTCCTCCGCCTGCTTGCCGGATGCGTCCGTCTGTCCCCCTAGCGCCTGGGCGAACAACACGGCTAGGCCCGCCAGCGACAGCACATCCAGCTCGTTGTGCAGGAACACCGGAGCAATCGCCTGAGGCTGCTTTTCCGCCAGATACAAGAAGTACAGCTCCGGCGCCATGGAGCCGGGCATGTCGTCCACCCGGGTGAAGCCCAACTGCACCTCCTCCACCTTGCCCAAGCGGCAGGAAGGCAGCGTATTCCTCCACAGACTGCGGGACGCATACAGAAAATCCAGATGCAGGGGTTGAGCTATCCCCTCCTTCATGCGGTTCATTACGAAGCGGTTGAGCATTAGCGGCCAGTCAAAGGAACGCCCGTTATAGGTGACCAGATACGGGTAACGCTCCATCAGCGGCTTCAGATACGACAGCATGGCCAGTTCTTCCGCAGGATTGCGAATAAACATCTGCTCCACGGCAAAGCCGTCCTCCTCCCAGAAGCCTAGCCCTACCATGAAAGGGACATTGCCCGCTCCCAGACCAAGACCGGTGGTCTCCGTATCGAAAAAAAGCAGCTTGTCCGCGCTGACCGGAATCTCCCCATCGGCGTGAAAAGCGCTCAATTCCCCGTCTATCCCGAACAAGTCGGCCAGCGCATAACCTCCGTGCCGGTGGTCCCTGGGATAAACACAACGTCGCCGGATAAAGGAGCCGTGACTGTTGCGGACCATGGCTGCGCCCAGACGGCTCCATTCACTGTCCAGCGCTTCAACAGCATGCACAGACGGCTCCTCTGCCGCCGGAGCTGAAACGGGCGAATCAGCCTCACCCTCATAGGACTCCGGAGCGGCAGACATATCATACGCCTCACCAGAGGCAGCCGGAGCACCGGTTTTACCAGCAGCATCCGGAACTCCGGACTCAACGGCAACCACATGCTCCCCGGACTCAACAGACGAAGAAACCGGAGCTTCGCCGTCTTTGCCCGCCCCGGCGCCTGTGCCCGCGCCTGTCCCCGTCAACCGCCGCAAACGGTCCTTCAAGCCGCTCATGTGCTGCCGCCTCCTTCCGCTTGCCCGCCGCTCTCCTGACTGAGCAGGCTTGCGATCAGCTCCCGGGCCAACTGCTTGCCCAACAGGCCCACCTCTTCGATGGGACCTACGCATGCGGGACAGCCGCTTAGGCAGCCGCAGCCTGCGATCATAGCTCCTGCCTGGCGCAGCAAGGTGCCATGCACGTCATACAGACGCTCGCTCAGGCCGATCCCTCCCGGGTAGCGGTCGTAGAAGAACACCGTGGGCTGCTTGTTGTGCACTGCCCGCACCTGCGGCACCACCCGGATGTCCATCGGATCGCACATGAGATGCAGCGGAGCCAGATGGACCAGCACATTGGCCAGTCCCATCAAGGCGAATTGCAGATCATTCATGCTGCGTCCCTTCAGTGCGCCGTCTTCGAAGGTAAACCAATAAGAGCTGGTATGCAGCTCCTCCTCCGGCAGACTGATGGGGCCCGAGCCAATGTTTTCGTGAGTGAGCAGCTTGATTTTTTTGAAAATAGTTGCTTTGGCATTCACCGTTACCTCGCCGTACTGGCGAAGAAGAGCCTCCATCTGTTCCTCCTTCTCTACCTGAAGCACCTTAAGCTGGGTAGCCAGATTGGCATCGGTGAAATAATCCACACTAACCTCGCGGACAAACGCCTTCTTCTCCTCATAATCCAGCTTCTCTACCTGATACTGGACTCCCTCATGCAGATAGATGGCCTCCTCGTGCAGCAGGGTCATGGCCCCGAACCGGTCCATCTCGCCGATGACCTTGCTGCCGGTGGTGATATCGATAATCACCACATTCTCCTGGGCTGCCGAGCGCAGCGAAATATCATGGGCCGGGAAGGACTGCTCCATCCAATAATGGCGGCTTCCCACCTTATGCAGAATTTGCTCCTCCGTCAGAAACTCCAGAATATCCGCAAGCGCCTCGCCGCCGAACTGCTCCCCCTGCTCGAAGGGCAGCTCATAAGCCGCGCACTTGATATGATCCACCAGAATGATCAGATTGTCGGGAGAGATGAGGGCCCGTTCAGGCGGACGCTCAAAAAAATAGCGGGGATTGGCTATCATATACTGATCCAGCGGGTTGCTGCTGGCCACCATAACCGTGATGGAGCTCTCTTGCCGGCGCCCGGCCCGGCCCGATTGCTGCCAGGTGCTGGCGATGGTGCCGGGATAGCCGTTTAGCACGCAGGCCTGCAATTGCCCGATATCAATCCCCAGCTCCAGTGCGTTGGTGCTGACCACCCCGCGGATTTCCCCGCTGCGCAGGCCCCGCTCGATCTCCCGGCGCTGCTTGGGCAGATAGCCTCCCCGGTAGCCCCGGATGGACTTCTCTCCCAGCTCGTGCTTGACCAGCTCCTGAAGATAGGTCAGCAGGATCTCCACCCGGACCCGGCTGCGGGCAAACACGATGGTTTGCACGCCATGCTTCAGCAAAGACGCCGCCAGCTTCCGGGTCTCCAGCACGCTGCTCCGGCGAATCCCCAGCTGTTGATTGACTACGGGCGGGTTGTAGAACACAAAATGCTTCTCACCGGACGGCGCTCCGTTGTTATTAATCAAGACAGCCGACTCGCCGATCAGCCGCTCGGCATGCTCCTTGGGATTCTCAATCGTGGCCGAAGCGCAGATAAACTGGGGTGAGGAGCCGTAGAACCGGCAAATCCGCTTCAGCCGGCGGATCACGTTGGCCACATGGCTCCCGAACACTCCCCGGTAGGAGTGAACCTCGTCGATCACCACGTACTTGATATTCTCGAACAGCTTCACCCACTTGGTATGATGGGGCAGAATCGCCGAATGGAGCATGTCCGGATTCGTCACCACGATATGTCCCGCGTTGCGGATGGCGGTTCTGGCTGCGGGGGCGGTATCCCCGTCATAGGTATGAGCCTTTAGCTCTACGCCCATGGCATCCACCAGTTCCTTCAGCTCCGCTACCTGGTCCTGTGCCAATGCCTTGGTGGGAAATAAGTAGAGGGCCCGGGCGCTGTCATCCGCCAGAATCTTCTGGAGCACAGGCAGATTGTAGCAGAAGGTCTTGCCTGAGGCCGTGGGCGTCACCGCTACCACATGGCGGCCCTCCGCCGCCGCAGCGAACGCATCCGCCTGATGGATATAAAGTCCCGTAATGCCCCGCTCCCCCAACACCTGCCGCAGTCTGGGGTCCAGCATATGGGGAAACGGCGCATAAACCGCCTCCCGGGGAGGAATCGTCTGCCAATGGGTAATATTGCGCGCAATTTCCGGGGAATGCCGCAAGAGACCGATGGTTTCCTCAATGGAGGAAGCTTTGCCTGTCAACTCATTCATCTATATGAACCCCTTATCCGGGCCAAAAACGCCAGTGTAGACGTTTGCCGCACTCATTTCCTCTATTGTACAGAATACACGTTCGCCCGGCAACGAAAAAATAGAGCCTTCTCCCCGCTGCCATGTGCGAGTAAAGGCCCATTGCTGTTGTTCATTCAACAACTCCTACTGCCTGACAAGTCGAATGCTGAAGAAACCCTGCAGTTGTGCTATTTCTGTCAACTTCTGCGATTTCCCAGGAAAAGCTCCGTTCCGAAGCCTTGCGGCGCTTCATACATACGGCGGTTCCCATACCTTCTTGCTCCAATACAGCTGCTCCCGGCGCACGCGCAAGTTGCCGTCCACCCGTACATCCACCCCGAAGGGCAGCTTGCTGTTATGCCAAAATCTCACCTCGCGCCATTCCACCAGAAAGCCGTCCTGCTTTTCGGTAATGCTCACATGGACTCTCTCGGCCAGGTGCAGGAAGGCTTTGACCCCTTCCGCTTCAAGAGTGGCCCTGACCGCCGGATGCTCCCGGTCCTTCCTGTATTCGTCCCATAGCTGAATCGATTGACCCGATATGGTTCCGGTGCGGAATTCATGGTCGGTCTCCAGAATAAACTGCCATTTGAACCACAGCAGGCCCGGAACAAGCATAATCGCCGCCTTGGCCTGCTTCAGCTGTTCCTTGACCCGCAGAATCACCGTGCGGTGAACCAGGATGCGAAATCCGATATACAGGAAAGTCAGCAGATAGACAGCGGAAAATAAGGGACCCGGAGGCCATCCCCTCCATAACCAGACGATCACGCCGACAAGATGCATGCCGAACAGGAACGGGTCGAATAGCGGCAGAACATCCAGATGCCTCCACCGTTTGTCAAAAGGACGGAAGCACTGCACCCCGTAGGCGTTGAGCCAATCCAGGAATACATGGAAAATAACGGCCAGCAACGTCCAGAAATACAAGATGGACCAGGACCCCATCACCCCGAACAACGCTGCAATCGGCAATGAGATCAAGGCGGGCCAGATGAACAGCGCCGGCAGCGAATGGGTAATGCCCCGGTGGTAGCGGATATAATGGCTGTAGCTCTTAAGCCGTACCACCGTGTCAAAATCGGGAGCATGGGAGCCTATCATAGTGGACGCCAGCAGCGCATGCGCCAGATCCGGATGTCCTGATACAGCAGGATCAAGAAACGCCAGCCCCGCCAGGGTAGCGCCAAACAGCAGGTGACTTCCTGTGTCCATATAAGCCTCCTAATAGTTTTTCGCTTACAGCGAAGCACAGCGGCATGAAGACTAACTGGCTTCATAAGCATTAACATAGAGTTTTTCCGTCAGCAAAAATAGCTTCATAAGCATCAGCTAAGTGCAGACCCGCCTTATTGCGTCACGGGCTTTTTCAGGGAGGACGTGTCCCTCGCCCCTTTGCTTTGGACGTCCCAGCGCTCATGGGCATTGAACCAATAGAACCATTGCTCAGGCGCCCGTCTGATCATGGTCTCCAGATACGAATTCAGCCGAAGCGTAGCTTCCCCCCGTTGGCTCCTGGCATAGTGCTTGTGCAGATGCAGCGGCTCCTCCAGCACGATGCGGTGATTCATCCCGCTCTCCCGGACAATGCAGCAGGGGATGACCGGAGCATGCTGCTCCAGCGCCAGAAGCGCCGCGCCCTCCGGTCCTCTGGTAGCCTTGCCGAACAGCCTCGTGGAAGGAAAGGACGGACGGTAGAAATCCCCCAATAGCAGCACCACTCCATTAGAGGCCAAATGATGCTTCAGCTTTCTGAACAGTTCAAGCGGAGGTGTCTTATCGTAGTCCAAACCGGCGCAGCCCATTTCCTGGAAACGGTGATAAAGGGGTGCAAGCTCCGGACTGGAGGCAGTGGCCACCGTGAGACATTCATAACGCTGGGACAGCAGCCAATAGAAATAGAAGAAGTTGCCCAGATGAGGGGCATACAGAATCACGCCCTTGCCTTCTTCCAGCGCATGAATCAGGCTAAGCTCATTGTGGATTCGGATCCGTCCTCCCCTCTGCTCCGGGAGAGTGCGGCTTTCCAGCAGCAGCTCATACAGGGTTGAAGCCGCGTGCACAAAATATTCCCGGACATGACGGCGGATTTGACGAGAACTGGCAGCCGCGGCTTCAGACTCTCCGGCCCCGGCCAGCAGATCTCTCATATTGCCCGCAACAGAAGCCCGTTGCCTGTGCATAAACATGTAGAGCAGCAACCCGATTCCCCGCAACAGCCATTCTGTCAGCCGAAGCGGAAGCCGGGCGAACAGGCTGCCCCATCCTATTTTCCCGCTGTCATATCCCGTGAGTCTGCCGATCCATGCGTACATGAGCCATCATGCCTCCCTCATTATGCCGTCCATCAGCATTCAGGCGAAACAAAATCATCAGCTCTGCCGCAAGCGCCGCTGATACCGCCGCGAAAGCCGCTCTTTATTTAACACCACAAAATAATCCACTGTATCGAACAGCGGATCGTAAGCCGGGTCACCGCCGATTTCCGCTCCCAGCCACTGATAGCCTTTCATCAGCGGCGGCAGCTTGCGGAATACATCCTTGTCCTTGTCAGCCAACTCCACCAGTTGCAAAGCATCGATACGGTGGGTTTCCAGAGGCTTGATGCCGTAACGGTCCGTAATTGCGCCATTTTGCCTAAGCAGCGTGTAGATCTGAAGCAGATCCTCTCTATTCTTAAAAGGGATGCTGGCACAGCCGATCATGTAATGGTAGCTCCAGCGCTCGGCGTAGCTCAGAATGCCTTCCCACAGCAGGGAAATGGCCCGCCCGTTCCGGTATTCGGGAGCGATGCAGCTGCGTCCCAGCTCCAGTGTCTGAGGCATGAGTCCGTATAAGCCGGTTAAATCGAACTCGCTTTCGGAATAGAAGCCGATATGGTCCGCAGCTCTATCCCCCGGCAACAGGCGGTAAGTGCCGACTACAGCCTGTTGCTCCAAATCCTTGACAATCAGATGATCACAATAGGCATCATATTTGTCCGTCTCGAGCCCAGAGCTGTTGCGGAGCTGAAGATTACGCTCCTCCTCGACGAATACCTCATACCGCAGCCGGAACGCGCTTTCGATTTCCGCGTCACTTAAGGCCAAGCCAACCTCCAACCGTTGGGGCTGCAGATCACTTTTTGCTGTTTCCGCCATCTCCTCACGCCTTTCCCTAGGGATTGTGTTGCCGCCCTACTGAAATAGCGTAGCAAAAGTTCATTAACCCGGTATCTGCTGATTGTTAATTCATTATGTAAAGTATGTAAACCGCGCACCAAAGAAAATAAGGCACCGGATTTTCCCTTATATACCATCCAGCCCGCCTATTCACCCCAATAAGGGAACGTATTTTCCCTTATTCCAGCTTTTAGGGAGAGATTATGCCAGCCTGGCAGAGAATAAAGGAAAAACCAGGGTCTTATTGAGCCGGATTCCCCTTTGGTCCCATACATAAGGGAGAAACCTGGGTCTTATCTCTTCCGCACTCCTCCCTTCCGCCGCCGGCATGCATAGCAAAAAAAGCCTATCTCCGCAGGAAAGAATCCTGACGAAGAAGGCTGGATGTCCGAGCTGAATTTGTGCTTAGTTCTTACTCTGTACTCCTTAAAACCACAAACCAGGCTGCGGGGACAGGCTCCTCCCGCTTGGATTGCAGCGATAGGCTCCCTCCGCTCATTGCAGCAATAAGCTACTCCCACTGGCGACACTCGGCCTACTCTTACGATCCCTGTAACAAAACCGGCGAAACGGCAGAATGTCCCTCATTCCCGGGTGCAAGTTCTCCCTGAAGCAGGGTAATCTTGGCGCCAAGCGTCCTGAACAAGCCGATGGCATCCTCATATCCCCGCTCGATATGCTCCACACCGGATATATAAGTACTGCCCTCCGCCGCGAGCCCCGCCAGCAGCAGACTGGTGCCTGCCCGCACATCGGAGGCGTGGACATGACTGCCCTTGAGCGTATGCCCGCCTTGAATAAACGCGCTGCCGCCCCTGACCTCAATCCTGGCTCCCATTCGCTTCAACTGGGCCACATGATTGAAGCGTTCCGGGTAGACCTTATCCGTAACAATGCTTCGCCCCTGGGCCATCAGCAGCATGGATGTGAGCGGCTGCTGCAGATCCGTGGCAAACAGAGGATACATGCCTGTGCGGACACGCACAGCCCGCAGGTGCTCGCCTCCGTAAGCCGTTATGCTGGAATCGCCTATCTCCAGTCCCAGCCCCGTTTCCTTCAGCTTGGCCAAGCATGAGTTCAGATGCTCCGGGATGACATCCTCCACGGTAATTCTGCCGCCCGTAATTCCCGCTGCCATCAGAAAGGCTCCGGCGATCAGCCGGTCAGGTATCACCGCGTAAGAGCAGCCATGCAGCTCGCTGACTCCCTCAATGCGGATATGATCCGTTCCAGCCCCGATAATCCGCGCTCCCATCTTGTTCAGCAGATTAGCCGTATCTACCACTTCCGGGTCCCGCGCCGCATTGCGCAGCTCCGTTCTGCCCTGGGCCAAAACGGCCGCAAGCATGGCGTTGATGGTCGCCCCCGAGGTAATCGTATCGAAGAAGATAACGGAACCGGATAATTTGCCGGCTGTAACCTCGTAATGATCCTGAAAGAATTCAAAGCCCGCGCCAAGAGCCTTTAGCGCTTTAATATGCTGGTCAATCGGGCGCGAGACAAAGTTATCCCCCCCGGGATAGCCGATTGTGACCGCACGGGTCCGCGCCAGCAAGGCTCCTATAAAATAATAAGAAGCGCGGTAGGCTGAGGTTTTGGCAATATCTAGCCTGGCATTATGTATTCGGCTGGCATCGACAGTGATGGAGCCGTCCGGGCCCCGTTCCATCCTCACTCCAATGGAGGAAACAATATCTTCGATCACGCGGATATCCAATATATTAGGAATTCCTGTAAGCGTTACTGGTTCGCCTGTCATGCAGGCTGCGGCCAGCAAGGCAAGGGAACTGTTTTTCGAGCCTTGAATACGGACGGTACCCGTAAGGGGTCCTGAAGGTTCAATCTGAATCCATTTCATCATACTGATGCTCCTGCTCTTAAGAATGGGTCCATATATGTTTTCACATATTTATTTATAACTTCTCACAAGAGCTTAAGTCAATGAGCAAATCACTTTTTTTTAAAAAGTTTCCCCAGTACGGTAGGGAATATTCAGCGACCAGAAATCGAATGCGGCATACGTATTAGGGAAAATATCCCGGGCCTCGCGCAAAAGCACCTCCGTGTCCTCTTCCCCGTAGCGGGAACTGAGATGGGTGATGACCAGCGCAACAGCCTGAGCGGACCGGGCGGTAACAGCAGCATCCACAGAGGTAGAGTGATGAAACCGGGCCGCCATATCCGCACGCGCGCTGTCAAAGGTCGCTTCATGAACCAGCACATCCGCTCCCTGTGCCAGCACAACGGCCGCTTCTGTGCGCAGCGAATCTCCCATAACCGCCACAATCCGTCCCGGTATTGCAGGGCCAACCGCGTCCTTGCCGCTGATGACTCTGCCGTCTTGCATGGTCACTGTTCCCCCCTGCTTGATAATACCGTAGGCCGGGCCCGGAGTAAGCCCCAGCGCCTTAAGCTTGGCTGCGTCCAGCTTGCCTTCCTTATCCTTCTCCATAATCCGGTAGCCGAAGCATTCAATTCTATGGACAAGTCTTCGGGCCTCCACGCGGAAGCCCTCTTCCTCGAATACAATGCCCTCTGTCTCCAATTCCTTGATCTCCAGATGATAGGATAATCTGGCTTGGCTGACACGAAGTGCTGTCTCCACGAACTCCCGGATGCCCGGAGGTCCATACAGAACCAGAGGCGTCTCGCCCCCTTGATAGGAACGGCTTGTCAGCAGTCCGGGCAAACCGTACACATGATCGCCATGGAGATGGGTGATGAATATTTTATTGGTGCGGCTGAGCCTGACAGGGGATGCGAGAATCTGCTGCTGGGTTCCCTCACCGCAATCGAACAGCCAGAAGCACCCGTTTTCATCAAGGAGATTCAAAGCAATTGAGGTCACATTGCGGCTGCGGGAAGGCATGCCCGCCCCTGTGCCCAGAAAATATAACTCCATGGCATCCAATCCTTTGCAAACCGATTTGTTTCGCGCGTGTTATACCTTCTCCACATTGAAATATTGGGCCTGCGGGTGGGAGAACACCATGGCCGAAACGGAAGCCTCCGGGTCCATCATGCTGCCGTCTGTCAGCTCTACGCCGATATCGCCGGGCCTCAGAAGCCGGAACAGCTGCTGCTGGTCATCCAGATTGGGGCAAGCCGGATAACCGAAGGATACCCGGATGCCCTGGTACCGGGCGCCAAAGCGCTGTTTCATCGTCATCTCTGCCGGATCGGGATAGCCCCAAACATCCCGCATAATATGGTGAATCCGTTCCGCGAAAGCTTCCGCCAGCTCCAGCGCTGCCGCCTGCAGGGCGTGGGAGCGCAGATAATCCCCCTCATCCTTCCACCTGCCTGACAGCTCTCTGACTCCTTGGCCGGTTGTAACGACCAGAAAGCCCACGTAATCCATTATACCGCTTTCCACCGGCTTCACATAATCGGCCAGGCACAGATAAGGTTCCGTTCCCTGCCGCGGGAAGCTGAAGCGCTCCAATATTGTGCTTTTGTCTGCCGGATCATAGATGAGGATATCATCTCCTTGCGCCTGCGCAGGGAAGAAACGGTAGATGCCCTGTGCTTTGATGATGCCCTCCTTGCGGGCTTCCAGCAGAATGCCGTCTGCTACCTCCTTCAGTTGAAGCGCCTTGGGGTCTTTATCCTTAAGAGCCTGCTCGACAGAGCCCCTCACGCCCAGATGGCGGCCCAGCAGCATTTCCATATTGACATAAGGCAGCAAGTGGCCTACCGGATAGTCCCGCAAGACATGACGCTCTGTATCTGGAGGTACATACACCGGCAGCTCCCGGTTAATGGAAGAGACTCTGGCCCTGGAAGGAGCAGGCAGTTCCTCTCTTCTCCGGCCTGATTCGGCTACATCGGACTCCTTGGCTCTTCTCAGCTCCTCTACCAGATGAGCCCGGTGGTCAGGGTTGGTAAGCTTGTTGGCAATATCCAGCCCGTCCATAGCATCCTTGGCGTAAAGGACCAGCCCGTCATATTCCGGGGCAATCCGGTTCTTGGTGAATTTGCGCGTCAGGGCCGCTCCGCCTACCAGAATCGGCACATCGATTCCGGCGCTCCGCAGATCCTGGGCGGTGGTCACCATCTGCTGGGCCGACTTGACCAGCAGGCCCGACAGTCCGATGACGTCAGGCTTTTCCTTGCGGTAAGCATCAATCAGTTGCTCCGGAGGCACCTTGATGCCCAGATTGACAATCTGGTAGCCGTTATTGGAGAGGATGATCTCCACCAGATTTTTGCCGATATCATGCACATCGCCCTTGACTGTGGCCAGAATCACCTTCCCCTTCACAGCGGACTCGTCCTTCTCCATATGCGGCTCCAAATAAATCACCGAAGCCTTCATCACCTCAGCACTCTGCAGCACCTCAGCTACGATCAGCTCATTATTATTGAACAGCCGCCCTACTTCCTCCATGCCCGCCATCAGGGGACCGTTGATAATCTCAAGGGGGGAATACGTACTCATGGCCAGCTCCAAATCGGTATGCAAGCCTTCCTTCGTCCCTTCCACCACATAAGAGGCAAGCCGTTCCTCCAAGGTCAGGTTGGATACCTTGACGGCCTTCTCCACCTTCTTCTCCCGGAAATAAGCGACGAATTCCGCCAGCGTCTCATCGCTGGTGCGGAAGAGCAGATTCTCCGTCAAACGGCGCTCCTCCTCGGGAATAGACGGATAGCGCTGCAGCCTTTGCGTGTTCACAATCGCATAATCCAGGCCTGCTTTGGTGCAATGGTAGAGATAGACGGAGTTCAGCACCTCACGGCCTGCAGGAGGCAGGGCGAAGGAAATATTGCTGACGCCCATGATAGTCTGTGTCTCGGGGAACGCCGACTTGATCTTGCGGACAGCCTCGATGGTCTCCCCCGCCGAACCCAGATATTGCGCATCCCCTGTCCCGACGGGAAACACCATGGGATCAAAGATGATATCGCTTGGAGAGAGCCCGTACTTTTGCGTCAGCAGCTCATAGCCCCGCTTGGCTACAGCAAAGCGCTTGTCGCTGGAAACCGCTTGGCCCTCTTCGTCGATGCACATGAAGACCAAGGCAGCCCCGTAGCGGTGGACCAGCGGCACAATCTTCTCAATCCGCTCTTCCCCTTCCTCCAGATTGACCGAATTGATAATCGCCTTGCCCTGGGAATGCTTCAGCGCCGCTTCCACGGCAGCCGCATTGGTGGTGTCAATCACTACGGGAGCCTTGACCTTCTTGACCAGCTCCTTCATGAAGGACTCCACGTCGCTTACCTCATCCCGCTCTGCATCCTGCAGACTTACATCGATGACATGGGCCCCGCCCTTCACTTGAGCTCTGGCAATCTCGGAGGCTTCCTCATACTTGCCCTCAGCGATCAGACGCTTGAACTTGGGAGATCCCAGAACATTCGTTCTCTCCCCGACCATATAGGGCCGGTTCTCGGATTCAATATAGACCGTCTCAATGCCTGAGACCGCAGGGGGATGAGAGCCCATGACAGAACGCGGAGCGAAGCCGGCCAGGGTAAGGGCCATTGCCCGGATATGGTCGGGCGTCGTGCCGCAGCAGCCCCCGGCAATATTAAGCCAGCCTTGCTCGGCGAAGCCGGCCAGCTTCCTGGACAGGGATTCCGGAGACTCGTGGTAATTCCCGTTCTCGTCAGGCAGGCCCGCATTGGGATAACAGCTAACCGCCGTGGTGGCGATCTGGGATAATGTACGGATATGATCCCGCATAAACTCAGGCCCTGTAGCACAATTCAGCCCGATGGAGACAGGGTCGAGATGCTCCAGGGAAATGTAGAAGGATTCAATGGATTGCCCGGCAAGCGTTGTCCCCATGGGCTCAATGGTGCCGGAGATCATAATGGGCAGCTGGATGCCCAGAGTCTCCATGGCCCGGCGGACACCAATGCTGCCTGCCTTGACATTAAGCGTATCCTGTGAGGTTTCCAGGAGCAGCACGTCCACGCCCCCTTCAATTAACGCCAGAGCCTGCTCATAGTAGCTCTCCACAAGCTCGTCAAAGGTAACTCCGCCGGTTACGGACAGCGTCTTAGTGGTGGGTCCGATTGCACCGGCCACATACCGGGGGAACTCAGTGGTGCTATAGTGCTCCGTTGCCTGCACGGCCAGACGGGCGGCAGACAGATTAAGCTCCCGCGCCTGGCTCTCCAGTCCATATTCCGCCAGCACCACCGATGTGGAGCCAAAGGTATTCGTCTCAATAATATCAGCGCCGGCCTGTAGATAGGCCTCGTGAATCTTCCGTATCACATCCGGCCGGGTTACACACAGGTACTCGTTGCATCCGTCCAGCTCTTCACCGCCAAAATCTGCAGCGGTCAGATTCTCCTGCTGGATCATGGTGCCCATTGCCCCGTCCAGAATCATTATTTTTTTGCGCAGCTGTTCCTTTAACCCGGGCTTTGCCAACACGTATCATCCCTTTCATGACACAAACGCTTCTTAAACCGGCATTCGCATAAGCTTTTTAACATTTAGTGTACCAAATGTGACCATCTTTTGAAAGCCACCCGCCATAATTAATTCCCATGTGTTAAATGGGTTTAAATCCGCCGAATCCGTATGCTCGCTAATCGTATTCCGTGCACAAAAATACCAGCCCCGTTCATGCGGCAGCTGGCTTTGCAACACTATGTTCAGTTTAATAAAGATTCAATGAGGACGATCAATTCGGACAAATCGGCCACTTCGTGAACAGGGACAATCTCGTCCGTGCGTTTAATACCATGCCGGTTGATCCATACGTTAGGCAACCCCACACGGTTAGAGCCTAGAATGTCCGTAGTCAGCTTGTCGCCGACCATCAGTCCTTCTGCGGGTTCGATATCCAGCAGCTTGAGCGCATGGCGGAATATGGTCTCCGCCGGCTTGCCTTCCCCATGAATGCCTGAAATCACAATATGATCGAAGTAGCTGTCGAGCTTATCAATGCCGGCGATCTTCTCCTTCTGAAGGTCAGGCGCGCCGTTAGTCAGCAGCAGAAGCTTGACCTTTCCCTTCAAGCCGTCAAGCAGCTGGAAGGTTTCGTCGTAGATCAGCGGCCGCTTGCGGCGCTCCACAGGAAAAGCCTCTGCCAGCTCCTGTCCTAAGAGCGGATCTTCGATCCCGATTCCTCTTAGGCCAGCGGTCCACGCGGCGATCCGGTAAGCAGGGGATTGCTGCTCCAGCTTGCGGAACATCTCATGCTCTCCTTCGGAGAACCGGGCCCAGAACGCCTCGAAGGGATTAATGCCGATCATCTTGGTAAAAGGAAAAGTCTCATACCCTTCATACAAAGCCTTGGCTTCCTGCCGGACGGAAACCTCCAGCGCCGCGCAATCCACTTGCGGGTGCTTGTCCCGGGCAACCTGACAGGTTGCTTGGAATGCTTCGTTCACACTGCGGTCATCCCACAGCAATGTGTCATCCAGATCAAATAAAACTGCCTTCAATGCCAACTTCGCCGCTCCTCTCCGGTCTTACACCGTTTCATCTTTAAGTGTGATTTTATGTTGAATGGCATATTCTCTCAGCCTGGCGTTGAGGATATCCATCGGAAAACGGTGCTGGAGTTTGGTGTACACATACTTTTTGTTCTTCTGCTTCAGCCGGATAACGATATGTCCCTTGTTCAACGTAATCTCTTCGGTGTCATGAGGGGCAACGATCTTGTCCCCGTTGAAGCGACGCAGGGAGATAGAAGTTCTGGTAATTCTGATTACCGGCCTGCGCACCAAATACATCAGAATACCCAATGCGATGTAGCTGAGCCCCGTAATCCAATACCATTTGTCACGGGAGATTTCGCCGTAAGGGTAGGCAAAAAAGTAGAACACGGCAACAAACACTAAAATGGAGGGGAACATCCAACTCCGGCCTTTGATGATGTCGTCCTTCTCCTTCAGTTTGGCAGTCTCCTGAATAGTCGCCTTTCCTTGCTTCTTACGGACATTGTTAATTGTTTTCTGATTCTTGGTGACCATACGTTCCCATTTACGCGACACAGTTTACGACCCCTTCGGCGGTTTAGTTTGGATCATGCTTATTGTGTTTCTTCATCTTCAACAAACCGGATGTTTTCCAACTGGTTGCGCACGGATGAACGAAATCCCTCAATATACCTCTTGCGGAGTTCATTGCGTTCTTCTATCTCCGCGTCGGTCAGGCCGGACTCCTTGGCCTTGCGGGCGAGTTGGTTAATGCGCTTGATGATATCCTCCATATGACGATCCTCCTGTTGCCTAACATTCAGTGATAATACGACAATAATCAACACTTCTCTTAGCTTGCCATTCCCCTACTTGATTGTCAAGCTGTCCCCACCAACATCCCTGTAAAAGCGATAAAGAGGCCCTAAGCGTTACGAACGCTCGGCCTCGGAAAGTGTACAGGCAATAAGAATTAAGAATATATGACTTCCGGCAGTCAGCCATGAAGGCGTACACCGCTTGGGAGCAACTAATAAATTAAGGGAGAAACAAGATCTGTCCTGCACGGATATCTGAATTCTTCAGTCCGTTCGCTTTCTTAATCTTATGGATATAAGAACGTATGCTCTCGTTCTCCGGAAGGTTGCCGGCAGCAATATCCCATAATGTATCACCGGGACAAACATCCACTGTCGCTTTGGCAAGGGATGCCCTTGCATGATTGTCCGTAGCTGTATTCTCAGAAGAAACGGAAGTTGCTGCTGGGACAGTTGTGAAGGATTGGTCCGCAGGGTCCGGGTTCCCTCCTGCATAAACATGAATAATTGCTCCAAACATGAGGGAAATGACCATAACAGCGGCAAAAACAACCTGTTTTATTATTAACCTGTTCTTTCGCATCATCACGACCACTCTCCCAAACATTTGTTCTGATAAGAATATATCACGAACAAACGTTTGCGTCAAATACATTTTGCAAACAAATGTTCCCACCCCTTCGTCACTCGAACTTATGTTTGTACGAACTCCGGTTCTGTGGTATACTTTAAATAATTATTTCCAAACTGGAGTGATCAGAATGAGCAAAATTTCCAACCGGCAGCAAGCGATCCTCGAATTCATCAAGAATGAAGTAAAGGACAAGGGATATCCTCCTTCCGTCAGAGAGATCGGCGAAGCGGTCGGACTCGCATCCAGTTCCACTGTCCACGGCCATTTGGAACGTTTGGAGAAGAAGGGCATGATCAGACGCGACCCAACCAAGCCCAGAGCCATCGAGATTTTAGGCGGCGAAGACGGCCTGGATATGTTCTCCCATTCCATTGCAAGAGTGCCGTTGGTCGGCAAGGTAACCGCAGGCGTTCCCATTACCGCTACAGAGAACATAGACGGCTATTTTCCCCTCCCTAATGATATGGTTCATGACGACAACGTGTTTATGCTTAATGTTGTTGGCGAGAGCATGATTGATGCGGGCATTCATAATGGGGACTACGTCATCGTCAGGCAACAGCCGACTGCCCATAACGGCGAGATTGTGGTAGCGATGACAGAAGAGGACGAAGCAACGGTCAAGCGTTTCTATAAAGAGAAGGATCATTTCCGGCTGCAGCCGGAGAACTCCGCTATGGAGCCCATTCGGGTCAAGCACGTGACCATTCTTGGCAAGGTAATCGGCCTATTTCGCGACATTCAATAACAATGGACAAGAGCCTGGTTAGTGCGGCCATCATTCCTAACGCCAGGCTCATCATTAAATTTACCCGTATCAATGACCTCACCCCCTGCCTAACGGCAGGGGGTGAGGTCATTGTATGAAGAAGTTGCCACCGACCGGCTCTCCTGCGGTCTTAACGAAAAACAGCCAACGCCGCCCAAACACCGAAGCAGGCAATTGCTCCACCGGAGACCCTGTTAATCCCTAAGATAATCCGGTTGTTAAGGCGTGTCCTGAATTTATCGGCTGCAAGGCTTAACACAAGCCACCACAAGGAAGAGCCGATAAAAACGCCGCAGATGAAGCTTAACGAGCTTGCATAAGCGGTGTTCTCCCCATACATGCCCAGCCCTGCGAACCCTCCTGCGAAGGACATCCAAGTTATTGGATTGCCCAGTGTCAGCAACACGATAGAAAGGTACATTCCCCCCAACGGGTTCGCGCCCTCCCCTTCCCTGTCCACTGACGACCGGGAATTGAGAATTCGCAACCCCAGATAGCAGAGGTATACCGAGCCGGCCAGCCGAAGCAGCCATTCTATCCGGTTATTGAGCAGCAGCACGGACGTAATGCCGAAGCAGGCGAAAGCCGCACAGACCATATCCGCGGTAGCCGCCCCTAATCCGGATACAAAACCGTATTTCCTGCCATAAGACAACGTTCTGTGCATGCAGATCAGCCCAATCGGCCCGATGGGAGCAGCAACCGAAAAACCGAAGACACATCCTCTTAGAAGAGCACTAAAATGCACCATTGCTTTACCTCCCCCGTAATGCTTCTCATTCTTCTTTTACCGTGGACAGGACGATCATGGTATTGGTCTTGACAATACCGGGAATCTGCTTGATCCGGTTGGACAACAACTCCTCCAGCTCTTTGGTGTTCCTGGTGGCTGCCTTCAGGATATAATCGAACTCTCCGGCCAGATGATGACACTCCAGCACGGCTTCCTCCTTCTCCATAGCCGCCCGGAATGGCCCGATATGTTCCGGCCGCTCCAACGCAACGAAGATGAAGGACAACAGTTCAGTTCCCATCATTTCCCGGTTCAGCTTCACTGTAAAACGGTCAATAAAACCTCCCGTCTCCAGCTTCCGGACCCGTTCGGAGACAGCCGGCAGAGACAAGTGAATAATCTTGCCGATATCCGAATGGGTGATCCTCCCATTCTTCTTGAGAAGTTCCAATATTTGAGCATCAATCTGATCCACCGCAATCACCACTTTATTTTTTAATGAGATTATAATGGTTTTTCCTTATAATTTAAATATATATAGTTAAACTCCAAATTAATTAAGGATTATGCAGCATTCTGCCTGAAAATATTAATATACAACCGCATCTATCGGAGGGTTGCCTTAGTTTTTTAGCTCTCCTGATAAGCCGATGCTATCCAAGATAGAACTTGTTGCCGATATAATCTGGGACGTGTCTGAAAACTTGCTTGAGGGCATCTTTCCCTGCCTTTTCGCCCCGAGCTATCGTTACTTTCGCTTGGCCCGGGGTCCCCGGTACGCCTGCGCAAAAGTGCCTTGCCAGAAACGAAAAATCGGGAAAATCTGCTCCCATCGGAGTTTTCAGACACGCCCTAGGAAGGAGGTGTTCCATGGATATTGCAGCGCTGTCGACTTCACTGAGCCAGTCCGCCTTGTCCCAGGCGGTCGGTATCCGGGTAATGAGCTTGGCCAAGAACCAGGCGGTCCAGCAGGGAAATGATATGATGCGGTTGCTGGAACAGAATGTGCATCCCAATCTGGGTAAAAACCTGGATATCAAGATTTAGGTGCATACTCTGCCATGAAGCCGCCGTGCACCACTCTTCAAACTTGCAGAAGCCTTGACCGTCCAATCGTGTCAAGGCTTCTTTTCATACCCATTATTAGCAATCGCCGTTGCCGCAAATTCAGGCTGAGCATATGCATGAGTACAATCCTTAAGTGAGGTGAACCATGCCATGCTCCGTTCCCGTATTAAGTCATACCGCTATAAAGTGGGTAAAAATCACTACATTGTTGTCCAAATCCATCAGTCCGCCATAGCAAAAACACATAACGGCAACGCTCTGGCCAGCAATGCGGCCAATGTGAAAATCTTCAGAAAAAATGGACGGCGGTAATCGCCTTCATCACAGGAAGGAGGTGATCGCTGTGCCCAAACAAAAACGCACCAAGCTGAGGAAAAGACACATCTCCGTGGATATCCGGCAATCTTCTTCCGCAAGATCCGGTCAAGGCGGAAACCCCATCTCCATTAATGCCTCAGATGTAGGCGTGGTACGAACCGATATTAAGCAGTAAGTTCTGTCTTGGTATAATGACCAGAGTAGATCGGGCAAGAAAAAGACGGTCCTTGTCAGGAGGAGGCTGCGCCAACAGCCTGTGCCTCAGGGGCCGTTTTGGCGCTGGGGAATGATTCATATTTCTGATAGTTTGGTCCAATGACAGCTTTATTTTTGATCATTTTATGTCGAACCGTTACTATCCCTTCTCTCCTGCTGTCTACCTAATATCGACAATTATAGACAGGAGGAAAGGAATGAATGACCTTAAGATAGCAGTACAACTATACGCCGTTATGCATCGTCTGGAGCAACGTGATCCCAGTGAAGCCGCAACTGTTCGAGAGGCGCTGATTAAGCTGGCCCATTCCTATGACATCACAATAAGCGAGGTCATTGAGGAGTATCTGGATACGGTTCTGCCAATCAGAGAGGAGGTCTATCCATGCTGAGTGATAAGCAGTTGGAAGCACTGATCCGCAACGGCCAGCATATCGAGGTAGTGCTTTGGGGCGAGTTTGATTACCGCGGCGCGGTTGTGGCCTATAGCCGGGATGCGTTTCAGGTAGCCAACGGGGATTGGTACATAAGAGGGGTTGCAGAGGTGAGAGTCATTTAATGGACATGAATAATTCTGGCGAAACACCGTCTCTTTAGTAATATGGATATTGGGGGTTGCCGGGTCTATGCGGGCTGAGACTGTGCCGGAGCGGAGCCACCGACAAACGGAAGCGGACTTTGACGTTTTGTCTGATAACGAAGACGGCACTTATGATGTTCGGTGGGATGTTCGAGATACCGCCTGACGATGGCCGTAAAACAGCGTACGGGCTGTCACGTTAATCCGCATGGCCCACTTGAATACTGAATATAAGTTATAGCCAATATGTCCCGAGTATAGTAAAATAATGTAACACACATAACTAGCAAGTTCCCCATCCGATGTAATTAAAGGAGAAGAAAAGTAATGGGCGTATTAATAGTCAGTTGTCTGATGATCGGTTTTCTAATCTGTTTTATCATTTTCTGTATATGGATGGCATTTTCTTTAAAGGCTGGTGAGAAGAAATTGGAAACGAAGGCTGCTAATAAAGGAGCAACAGATTTTGTTGCTGTTTATTATTTTGACGGTCTTGGTATTACGAGAGGGTCATATACGGAAATCTATTTATTATCTGATCGTCTTTTGCTCCAAATCAGCAACCTTCAAACCAACAACGTCCAAAACTTTGAAATTAAATTATCACAAATTCGCTCTGCTGAATATAAAAGTGAACGGCAACTGGCTAAAGAAGGCAAGAATGCGATGGGCTACCCAATCGTAGGCGGAATAAGTGGTATTGGCACGAAGCAAAAAAATGAACTCGGAAACAACTACTTAATCATTAACTACTCTGACTCACAAGGTGAATTAAAAAGAATAGCCTTTAACAATCCTCCCAAAGTCATTAAAACAATGAAATTTTGCAATAAGATCAATAGTTCTTTACCTTCTGCGGTGAGTGGAACCCCAATTCAATTGTAATCATAACATAACCCCCTCCAGTGATAAGCGGTGTAGCCTCGCAGCAACCAGCAATATGCATTAATTGGGCTGAAGCGTCAAAGTCCGCAGAAAAATTGATGCTGCCCGTAGGCTGGCCGACAACAACTGCCTCCTCTGCCGCCTTGATCCCAATCTGCCAGTCCGGCTGTATAACCGCCCAGCGCTCGGTCTGGGTATGAAGTTTGTTCAGGAACATCTTGGCTACGTGAACATCCCAATTACTTCTGACGTTACTCTCACATCTCCTAAGAAATTTAAACGCCGCAATTTGAAGTAAATTAAAGCTCACACTTCTTCCATACATGGGCGCACAACGAAGGGGCAAATGGATCTTCTCCATTTGCCCCCTGTCATAAACCCGCTATTGCGGGTTTTCCCCAATCAATAATGCGTAAAGTACTGGTCACGCTCCCAAGCATGAACCTGGGTGCGGTACATATCCCATTCGATTTCCTTCAGCTCATAGAAGTAGGCCAGCGCATGTTCACCCAACGCGTTCACGATAATATCATCGCGGATCATCTCGCTTAGTGCTTCCTTCAGATCGGCGGGCAGACTGGGAATTCCCTGCTCCTCCCGCTCTTCCTCGCTCATCACATAGATGTTGCGGTCAACCGGTGCGGGAAGGGACATGCGGTGACGGATGCCGTCCAGACCTGCAGCAAGCATAACCGTCAGCGCCAGATAAGGATTGGCTGCCGGGTCAGGGTTGCGCACCTCGATGCGGGTGCTTAAGCCCCGTGATGCCGGAATGCGGATCATCGGGCTGCGGTTGCTGGCAGACCATGCCACATAGCATGGAGCCTCGTAACCGGGTACCAGCCGCTTGTAGGAATTGACGATGGGGTTGGTAATCGCCGCCATTCCTTTGGCATGCCGGAGCACTCCAGCCATATAGTGGCGTGCGGCGACGCTTAAGCCCAGCTTGTCGTTCTCGTCATAGAACGCGTTCTCATTCCCTCTGAACAGGGATTGGTGGCAGTGCATGCCGGAACCGTTGACCCCGAACAGCGGCTTGGGCATGAAGGTCGCATGCAGACCATGCTGGCGCGCTACTGTCTTGACCACCAGCTTGAAGGTCTGGATCTGGTCGGCCGCCTTCAACGCATTGGCATATTTGAAGTCGATCTCGTGCTGCCCAGGCGCAACCTCATGGTGGGACGCTTCTATCTCGAAGCCCATCTCCTCCAGCGTCAGGACAATCTCGCGCCGGCAATTCTCTCCCAGGTCCATGGGAGCCAGATCGAAGTATCCGCCCTGATCGTTCAGCTCATTGGTAGGATTGCCCTTATCATCCGTCTTGAACAGGAAGAATTCCGGTTCCGGACCCACATTCATTGCCGTATAGCCCATTTCCTCCGCATCCCTCAGAGCGCGCTTCAGGATACCGCGGGGGTCACCCGGGAAAGGACGGCCATCCGGCAGATAGATATCGCAAATCAGACGGGCAACCCGGTCTTCCGTCACCCAAGGGAAAATCACCCAGGTGCTGAGATCCGGATACAGATACATATCGGATTCTTCAATCCGGACATAACCTTCTATGGACGAACCGTCGAACATCATTTTATTATCAAGCGCTTTCTCCAACTGGCTGACGGGAATTTCCACATTCTTGATCGCTCCGAGCAGGTCGGTGAACTGCAGACGGATAAAGCGGACGTTCTGTTCCTTGGCTATGCGGAGAATATCAACTTTCGTGTGGTTGCTGTACACTTTGAGAGTTCCTCCCTTATGGTAAAAATGGTGCGTAACAATGCTGGTTCACCAGAAGCATCAGTGAAAAAAGCGCGACAGTTCACCCTGAATCAAAGAAACCTGGCCGGGACGCTTGCCGGTCATCAATTGCTGCTTCAGCATCTTATGTAACTGGGAATCGGTCAATTCCTTGCGCTTCACTTCAGTTTGCTCATTTAACACAGTGGCTTCCTCAGAGGCCTGATCCACAGGCAGAAGCACCTGCTTGATTCCGGCGATGTTGACGCCTTTCTCAATCAGATCCTTAATCTGAAGCAGTCTCTCCACGTCATTAAACGAATATAAGCGTTGATTTCCCCCTGTTCTCGCCGGCAAAACCAGTTCATGCTGCTCATAGTAACGAATTTGGCGGGCAGTCAGGTCAGTCAGCTTCATCACAATACCGATGGGAAAAAGCGCCATATTCCTGCGGATGTCATCACTCATAGTCAATCACCCCTGTGACACTTTATGCCACAATTGTAACCCCCCCGCGGAAACTTGTCAAGTCATGTAAGGTTTTGTGTTAGGTTTAATTACAGAATGATTGCATCGCCATGAGAAGACCATGGAGGGTATTTAATGGAAACGTTTACTTAAACTGTGCGCTGCTCTTCTTACCCGATTCCATAGAATTGAAGGCTTCAGGCGCCAGCCTGTACCGGCCGGAGAACAGAACGGGAGAACGTGGAGCAGCGCACCGGCTCATCTTGCTTACAGCGGCAAAAGCCCCTTGTCCGCCATGTTCTGCAGAGCGCTCAGCACACCCAGCTTGGCATGGGAATAGGTCAGCCCGCCTTGCATGTACGCAATATAGGGCTCCCGAATGGGCGCATCCGCTGACAGCTCCAGGCTTCCCCCTTGGATGAAGGTGCCTGCCGCCATAATGACTGGATGCTCATAACCGGGCATGTCCCACGGCTCAGGAACCACATGGGCATCCACTGCAGACGCTTTCTGCACTCCTTGGACGAAGGCGATCAGATGGTCCGCACTGGTAAACCGGACTGCCTGGATCAGATCGGTGCGGCTGTCCGGCCAGCGGGGCTGGGTCTCAAATCCCAGCTCCTCGAATACCGCAGAGGCGAACACGCTGCCCTTCAAGGCTTGTCCCGTCATATGAGGCGCGAGGAACAGGCCCTGATACATGCCGCGAATCGCTCCTAACATCGCCCCCACCTCGCCCCCGATGCCGGGAGCCGTTAACCGGAAGGCCGCTTGCTCCACCAGGTCCGCGCGGCCCACAATATATCCGCCGGTTACCGCGACCCCGCCTCCGGGGTTCTTGATCAGAGAGCCGGCCATCAAGTCTACTCCTGTCTGCGTAGGCTCCAACTGCTCCGTGAATTCCCCGTAGCAATTGTCAACGAACACAATGACATCCGGGTACAGTTCCTTGACGAAACGCACCATTTCCCCAATCTCCGCCACTGTGAAGGATGCCCGCCAGTCATATCCCCGGGAGCGCTGAATGCCTACCACCTTGGTTCTTCCGCTTAACGCAGCGCGAATGCCCTGCCAGTCTGGCTTGCCTGCTTCTGTGAGCGCTACTTCCCCATAATGGATGCCGTAATCCCCAAGGGAGCCTGTGCCGTCCCCCGGCTTGCCGATCACCTTGTGCAGTGTATCGTAGGGGCGTCCGGTAATGTATACCAGCTGATCTCCCGGTCTTAATACCCCGAACAACGCCGTCCCGATTGTATGCGTCCCTGAGACGAAATGCGGCCGCACCAATCCGGCCTCTGCTCCGAACACATCCGCGTACACCAGATCCAGAACCTCCCGGCCCCGGTCATTGTAGCCGTAGCCTGTAGATCCGGCAAAGTGAAAGTCACTGACTTGATGCTTCTGGAACGCATCAATGACCTTCCACTGGTTATAATCGATCAACGCGTCGATCTCCCTAAGCTTAGCTCCCGCTGTCTCCTCGGCCCTGGCCGCTGTTGCCATGATTGTCTCTGCAAATCTCATTGTTCCGCATGCTCTCCCTTGTCCGCTTCTCCTGCCGTCACTTCACAGTTCGCCAATATGTAACCGAATTTTTCGTAATCCTGCATGTTGACCTCAACAGACAGGAGCATATCATCCCCGTCCACATCCGAATCCAGCACAGTGCCCAGCCGGTAGGCCAGAGAAATCTTGTCCCCCTCCATGGCGGGAATCCGGAAGTGTTTGACTCCCCCTGCCATCTTGTCCTGGATCAGCAGCTTCAACCGCTCCAGATCCTCCCGCTTGTACGCGGAAATGCGGATAAAATCCCCTTCGTCCGCCGTCAACAGGTCAATCTCCCCAGGCTCGCACAGATCGGTCTTATTGAAGACCGTAATCATCTCCTTGCCGTGGGCGCCCAGCTCCTCGAGTACCTCCAGAACAACCTTCATCTGCTCCTCCCGCATGTCTATGGCGCTGTCCACCACATGAAGAATCAGATCGGCCTCGTTGGCCTCCTCGAGTGTAGCCCGGAATGCGGCAACCAGATCATGAGGCAGATTCTGAATGAAACCCACCGTATCCGTCAGTACGATCTCCTTGCCATTGGGAAGCTCCAAAGTGCGTGAAGTAGGGTCCAGCGTAGCGAACAGCCGGTTTTCCACATACACATCGGCAGCTGTCAGCTGACGCAGCAGCGTGGACTTGCCCGCATTGGTATACCCCACCAGCGCCACCTGAAAAACACCGGACTTGCGGCGCCGCTCCCGGTGCAAGGTGCGGTGGCGGGTAACCTCCTCCAACTGTCGCTTCAGATCGGCAATCCGGTTGCGGATATGCCGTCTGTCTGTCTCCAGCTTCGTTTCCCCTGGTCCCCGGGTACCGATGCCGCCGCCCTGACGGGACAGATTCTTGCCCTGGCCGGAGAGCCGGGGCAGCAGATAGCTGTGCTGGGCCAGATCCACCTGGAGAATCCCCTCCCGGGTCTTCGCCCGCCCGGCAAAAATATCCAGGATCAGCTGGGTCCGGTCAATGATCTTCACATCCAGCGCCTGCTCCAGATTGCGCACCTGAATGCCCGTCAGCTCCTGGTCGAAGATAGCCGTGGTGGCCTCATGCGCCTGCAGCCGCTCCCGCAGCTCCTCTACCTTGCCCTTGCCGATAAACCACTTGGAATCGGCGCGCTCTCTGCTTTGCCGCAGGGTTTCCATAACCTTGACCCCTGCCGTATCGGCCAGCCGCACCAGCTCCTGGAGGGAATATTCGGCCAGTTCCTCCCGGTGCTCCCGGTCTTTTAGCACCAGGCTCACCAGAACCGCCCGTTCTTCTTGCTGCTGCTTATTGTCGTGTGATGCAAGCTTCATCTATTGCGACAGCTCCTTCTTCTTTTACAGGCTCTTTTGTTTACAGGCTCTTCTTCTCCCACTTCAGATCCTCCGTCCGGATCGTCATCAACTCCGTACGGGACGGGCTTCCCTGGAACTGCTGAAGAATCCGCACAGCCTGGTACCGCATCGCCTTCTCGATGATATTCCTGACATACCGGGCATTGCTGAAGCAATCCTCCTGCCTCAGCTTCTCTACCACCAGATGCTGGCGCAGCTTCATCTCCGCCTGGGGCATAAGCACATACTGTCGTTCCTTAACCATCAGCTCCGCAATCTGCATCAGCTGGTCCACGGAATAATCCGAGAAGTCCACCTGGATGGGAAACCGCGAGGGCAGCCCCGGATTGGTCTTCAGAAAAAATTCCATCTCCTCTTGGTAGCCCGCCAGAATCAGCACAAACTGATTCTTGTAATCCTCCATCGCCTTCACAAGCGTATCGATCGCTTCCTTGCCGAAATCCTTCTCCCCGCCGCGGGCCAGGCTGTATGCCTCGTCAATGAACAGAATGCCGCCCAGCGCCTTCTTGATCAGCTCCCTGGTCTTCAGCGCGGTGTGGCCAATGTATTCCCCGACCAGATCAGCCCGCTCCACCTCGATCAGATGTCCCTTGCTTAAGATTCCCATCTCCTGAAACAGCTTGGCAACAAGCCGTGCTACCGTAGTCTTGCCTGTGCCCGGATTGCCCTTGAATACCATGTGATAGACATGGGTGTTGGATACAAGACCGGCTTCCGCCCGGAACTGCCCCACCTGGAGCATGGCGTATACCTCATAGACCAGTTCCTTCACATTATCCAGACCGATCATCTCATTGAGCTCACGGAATATATCCGCATATGGCGTGCCCCGATCAAGAAACTTGTTGCCGAAGGGGATGCCGCTGTCTGCCGCTTGGCCAACCGCCTCCTCCTTGCGGAATACTACACTGATCTGGCGGGAAGCCCGTGCGTTTTGCAATGAATCGCCGGGCATGCTGCGAACACTCATTCCCTTCCCCCCCATTAGCGGTAATTCACTTTTAAGCTCATATATATTCCCGGTACGGATTGTCCGATACCCAACACGGGGAAGCTTGCTCCATGATGTTCATTTTACAAGATAAACGGCAAAAAAAGAAATCGGGTGAAAAACAAAACACGCCTCAGCGCGCAATTGCTTGGGCGCCGGGCGTGCCGGTTTCGGTTCAAGCGTTCACAAGAGCCGAACAAAACGAAAGATTACAGCTTGCTTACGTTTTCGGCTTGCGGACCGCGGTTTCCTTGTACCACAGTGAACGAGACCTTCTGGCCTTCGTCCAGGGACTTGAAGCCTTCACCGCCAATAGCGCTGTAATGGACGAATACGTCCCCGCCGTCGTCGGATGTGATGAACCCATAACCTTTTTCCGCATTAAACCACTTTACTGTTCCTGTTGGCATCCCTTAAACAAACCTCCATAGTTTCAATCCGCACTCTTTGGTGGAGCACGTTGAATAAAATCGCTTGCTCTGATCAGTATAGACGAAAGTTCAGCAAATTATGTATGTCTTGTTAAAATAACTGAAGGCCAGGGTTCCTTATGCTCCCATTTCCTTACTGTCGCTCATCTGCTGATACAGCAACAAAGCCGTGCCTGACGCCTGCTCCTTCTCAATCAGATAAAGAAACACGTCCAGCACACGGGGATCAAATTGGGTGCCGCGGCCGCTCCTCATAATATCAAGCGCCGCCTCGAATGAAAAGTGGCTGCGGTACGAACGCTGGGAGGTTATCGCATCCCAGACATCGCAGACTGCGAGAATCCGGGCTTGAAGAGAGATCTGCTCCCCGCCGATTCCGTCAGGATAGCCCTTCCCGTCCATCCGCTCATGGTGATGGCGCACACCGGAGATAATCTGCTCCGAATACCGGGAAGAAGAGAGAATCTTCGCCCCAAGCACAGGATGGCGCTTCATAATCTCGTATTCCTCCGCCGTAAGCTTGCCCGGCTTGTTCAGAATCTCCTCCGGAATGCCGATCTTGCCAACGTCGTGCACAATGCCGGCCCATCTCAGATAGACAAGCTCCTGTGGACTTAAGCCCAGCTTTTTGCCTACTTCGACCGCCATATTGGCCACCCGCTGGCAATGCCCGCTGGTATAATGGTCACGCACCTCAATGGCCATGGCAATCGCTTCGATAATCTCCGTTCCGACCCGCTCGCTCTCGATACTCTGCTTGTGCAATTGCTCATTCTGCTCCATAATCAGTTCCTGGTTGCGGCGGAGCATAGTGAACAGATAGCCGAGCAGATAGCCCCAAAAAACGAAGAAGCAGGTCCGGATCAGCCAATTGGATACAGCCTGCGGCTCATGAAACAGAGTGCTGTAATGAAGCAGCAGAGGGCCGGACAGCACCCCCGAGACCGCACCGGCCACCGCGCCGGCTTTGCTTCCCCAGAACCAGGCGCTCAGGCAGATGGGAATGTAGAAAGCATGCAGAATAGCTGTAGTTTTCATGCCACTAAAGTTAATCACTGCCCAGATCGACAACAACAAAAGCACAATGCCCAAAGTTCGTCTCAAGTTGTGCATAGGTTGGCTCCATTTTCCAAAATAAATTCTATTACACCCATTGTATACGAATTCGATCTTTTTCGACAAGTGCTTTTATAATTAGACTTTTTTTATAACATCTATAAATAACTTTCATTGTTCCATGGTCTTGAGTGTTTGCATCTTGGGGAGAAAGGGTAAAAAAGCGGAGCACAGGGCAGACTCAAGGATAAATGCCAAAAAACCAAAAAGGAGCGATCCAATTATGGCTCAAACCACTCAGGAGCAAACCAAACAAACCTTTCCGCCCCAGCATCAGAACCGCCAGCCCGGGATAGAATCCGCCATGAATCCCCGTCCCGTCTTCGAAGACGCCCGGTATCAAGCAGCAGGAAAACTGCTGGGCAAAGCCGCCCTTATCACAGGCGGGGACAGCGGCATCGGCAGGGCGGTTGCAGTCACCTACGCCAAGGAAGGCGCAGATGTGGTCATCTCCTACCTTAATGAAGAGAGCGACGCGTTGGAGACCAAGCGCCAGGTGGAGGAAGAGGGACGCCGGTGTTTTCTCTTTGCAGGAGATATCGGTGATGAGACGGTATGCGGCAAACTCGCGGACTTCTGCGTGAAGTCTCTGGGCAAGCTGGATATTCTGGTTAACAACGCGGCAGAGCAGCATCCGCAGGCCAGTCTGGAGGATATAACGGCCGAGCAGCTGGAGCGCACCTTCCGCACCAACATCTTTGCATGCTTCTATCTGACCAAAGCGGCGCTGCCCCATCTGGAGCAAGGGGCGGTTATCATCAACACCGCATCCATCACCGCCTACAAAGGGAACAAGGATCTGCTGGATTATTCCGCCACCAAGGGCGCCATCGTCAGCTTCACCCGGTCTTTGTCCCAGCAGTTGATCGGCAAGGGCATACGGGTGAACGGCGTGGCTCCGGGACCGATCTGGACACCGCTCATCCCCTCTACCTTCGATGCGGACAAGGTATCCAAATTTGGCGGCGACACTCCCATGATGCGGGCCGGACAGCCGGAAGAGCTTGCTCCCAGCTATGTTTTTCTGGCCTGCGGAGACTCCTCCTATATGACCGGACAGATCCTTCATGTCAATGGAGGCACGATTGTCAACAGCTAGGGAAGAGACCTCCTCCTTCCCTTCCCGATCAACGAAACGAAAAAAAGCCGGACCGGACACCCCCTCTCCAAGAGGAGTATTGTCCGGACCGGCTTTTTTCATATTTTGAGCAGGAAGCGGGCAACGGTTCCGATTACCTGCTCCGATTCCGAATCCAAGCACAGCAGATGCTTGGACTTAGGGAAATATACCACCTGCGTTTCTCCCGGCATCCGCTTGGATAAATAACGGGCGCTTACAGGATGAACAATCTGGTCCCGCAAGCCCTGTACAATCAGCACCGGAATCCGGATCCGCTTCAAGTCAGGGCGGGCCAGATGAACCACCTTCATGAACTCCAACGTGGCCGAGAGGGGAGTCTGCTTGGCCTTGTTGTGCAACAGCTGCTGCTGCCGGTTATGCCGGCCGCTGCCCCTGTATTCCAGCCAGTACCGGATTAACCGCCCCGGACTGACATAGATGGCCGCCGCACCCAGCAGCGCCAGCCTCCTGACCGGATAACGGGCGGCCAGAAAAACAGCCAGCATGCCTCCCATAGAGAAGCCTACCAGATCAAAGCCGCCATACTTCCGTTCCAGCTCCTCCGCCTCCCGGCAGACCATCTGGATCCAGTCTTCACACCGGACATTACCCAGCCCGTTCAGGCACGGATCATGGCCCGGCAGCACGGGCACACGGCAATCCCAGCCTGCCGCTGTCAAGGCCTGGGCAAGAGGCATCACCTCATACGGTCCGCCGGTAAAGCCATGGAGCAGCAGACAGGCCCTGGCTTGGCTCCCCTCCATCATAACCCCTCCGATCAGACGCCGCGGAACAGCTTGAGATGCTGGCCGGACAACTGCAGCAAAGGGAACTGCCCCTTATTGTACCGGTCCATAATGGCATTGGCCTCCGCCCAGGCCATATCAAAGTCTCCGCGGGTAATCAGGTTCCGCTTCAGCGCATCCTCCAGCTCCTCCGCATCGAGAAGATACAGCTTGCCGTCAGGCAGAATGACAACATCCAGATACAGGTCATCGAACCAAGGAACTCCGCGGTCTGTTACCCCCTGGACCTTGCAGATATCAATGTAATATTGGACAACCTGTCCCTTATCGTTATACATCGATGTCATCACATAATGGGCGCCCTTCTGAAAATGCTGCAGCCATTCATATCCTGCATCAGCCACGCAATACCGCTTGCCTTCATATTCCTTCCATAACGGATCACGGACCTGCTTGATCTGATACAGCACCACGTACCCTTGAAAATCCGGCTCGTGAATCGTGCGCACCTGAAACTTCTTGTCCGTTACCCTTCTCCAATTAGCCCGGTCAGAGTATTTACGTTTCACAGGCGTTATTCCCTTCGGTGTCAGTCATTGTACAGCAGGGTTATTTCTCTACGATCTCAATGGATTCAATGGTCACCTTCTCCGTCGGTACGGAAGGTTCACCGGTACTGGGGTTGGCCTTAACCGGTGTTTTGGCGATCGCCGTTACCACTGTATCCATCCCTTCGGTCACCTTGCCGAAGACCGTATAATTGGGCTGCTTGTTCAGGTGGCTCGCATCCCCGGTTACGATGAAGAACTGGCTGCCGTTCGTATTGGGGCCCGAATTGGCCATTGCCACAATTCCTGCGTCGTAGCTGTAAGAAGTAGGCTCATGGTCAAACTTGTAGCCGGGACCGCCCGTACCGTTGCCCTTGGGGTCCCCTGTCTGAATCATGAAGGTCTCGATAATGCGGTGGAATACAACCCCGTCGTAAAATTTCTCTTTGGCCAGGAACACAAAGTTATTGACGGCTAGAGGAGCATCCTTGGCAAACAGCTCGATCGTAAAGGTTCCCTTGGAGGTCTTCACTTGCGCCGAATAAGACTTGGCGGCGTCGATCTGCATGGCGGGAGCCTGCGCCCATTGCTTGGCCGCCGTGGTTGCGGCGGGACTTGCCGGTACGGCTGTGGCAGAAGCGGCAGGTGTGGCCGATGCGGCAGCCGTACTCGCCGCCGCGGCAGTGCCTTTCCCTCCTGCGCCGGTTGTACCGTCATTCTTGGCCCCGCAAGCGGTCAACATGAGCAGGACCGCCGAAATTGCGGCTATTCCGGCCAGTCTGAACAGGAACGTAGAGTGCTTCATGGCCTGTCCTCCCTCACTTGGTATAAAATCTCATAAAATTATACCATATATCCGCGGCAGAAAAAAAGACAGCCGAAGCTGTCTTGGGAAAAGAGCTTGTACTGGGTTATTGTCCGCCCCCGCTGCCGCCGGTATTCCCGGCGGATCCGTTACCCGCGGCAGCGCCGGCTGCTCCTCCCGTTGGGGAAGGGGAAGTCTGGCCTGCCGATGGCTGGCCTGCTCCTCCCGGCGGAGGGGTTGCCGTAGGAGCTTGAGAGACCTTAGGCGAGCCGGCCGGGCTTGGAGTGGGCGTAGGAGTTGCAGTCCCCGCGCCGCCTCCCGGACTGCCCGGTGTCGGCGATCTTCCGGGGCTTGCGCTGTCCTCCGGCTTGGCGCTTCCCCCCGGTCTTACGCTGCCGCCGGGAACGGTGCTTGAGCCGGGGCTTGCGCTCCCGTGTGGCGTACTGCTTGCTCCCGGAGACCGCGAAGGAGTCGGGCTCGCCTCATCAGCAGGAATCTCCACCGCAACCACGTTGGAATTGGCCCCTGCCTGGCTGGATTGGGTATTGAAGGGGACCACGTAATATTCATACGAATCTCCTGGCTTGACGCTGATATCGTTGAATTCGAACGTCCCCTTGACCATTTCGGCAATCTGCTTGTATTCCCCTTCCTTCGCTTCCTTGCGGAATACCTGGTAAGCGCCGATGTCATTGTTTTCCTCACCGGACCAGGCCAGCCTCACCTTCGGGAGCCCCTCCTTCACATACTCGCCGGTCAGATTGGTGACTACCTTCGGCGGCTCCTTCAGATCCGGTACGTCGGCAGGCTTCGCGAACTGCTTCACCGGCAGCTTCGCCGCCGTCATCGCTTTGTTCATAACCTCCTTGAACATGGCCGCCGGGAGCGATCCGCTCGCCGGAAGCACGTAATGCTTCGTGTCCGTCTTGTCGAAGCCCATCCAGACAGCCGCTGTCCAATCCACCGTAAACCCTGTGAACCAGACGTCGCGGTTATTCTTTTCCAGCCCCTTCAGGTCAAGCTGGGTAGTGCCTGTTTTGCCGGCTGCCGGACGGTTCAGCTTGGCGGCCGTACCCGTGCCCCCATCCACCACGCCCTTCAGCAGCTCGGTCATATAATAGGCGGTTTTGGGGCTCATCACCTTGGTTTTCTCCACCTTGGCCACCGTCTCGCCGCCTTCGCTGTCCACGATTTTGCGGATGGAATGAGCGGCGTTCATCGTTCCGTTATTGGGAAAAGCGCTATATGCCTGGGCCATCTGCAGCGGTGACACACCCTTGGTCAAGCCTCCCAGGGCAATGGCCAGATTCCTGTCCGGGCTGTCCAGCTTAATCCCCATCTTCCCGACAAAATCCATTCCCTTGGCCACTCCAATTTCATTAAGCAGCCATACCGCCGGCGCGTTGATGGACTTGCGCACCGCTTCGAACATGGTCACCTGGCCCTTGTACACCCCGTCATAGTTGCGCGGGCTGTAATTGTTATAGCTTTTCTGCTCGTCGTTCAACAACGTATAGGGATTGAACCTGTCTCCCGCAAGCTCCAACGCGGGAGCATAGACAATGAGCGGCTTGAACGCCGACCCGGGCTGACGCTGGGCCAGCGCCCGGTTCAGACCCTTGTTCTCATAATCCCGCCCGCCGGACATGGCCAAGAGCCCGCCGTCCTTATTGTCCACAATCACCATGCTGCCCTGCATCTTCTGCTCCGGTCCGTCCTTCTGGAACAGCTTGGGATTATTGAAGCTCTGCTCCAGAATCCGTTGGGCCTCCACATTCATGGTCGTATAGATCTTGTAGCCGCCCCGCCGCAGCACTTCCTCCTCAAGCTTGAACTTCTCTGCGGCCTCCGTGATCATATAATCGATAAAGGCCGGAAACTCCCCGCCCTTGCCCGGCTGGGGCACGAACTCCATGGCCTGCGACTTGTTCTTCTCCTCTTCCGTAATATAGCCTTGATCATACATCAGCTTCAGCACCACATTACGGCGTTCCTTGGACTTCTCCGCGTCGGCAAGCGGGGAATACACGGACGGGGCCTTGGGAATAGCGGCAAGAGTGGCGATCTCCCAAGTATCCAGCGTGTTCAGATCCGCCTTGCCGAAGTACAGCTTGGAAGCCGCCTTGATTCCATAAGCCCCCTTGCCAAAATAAATCCGGTTGAGATAAAGCTGCAGAATCTCATCCTTATCCAGATTCTCCTCCAGGGCCAGCGCGATGGACATCTCCGTCCCCTTGCGGAAGAACGTTTTCTCCGAATCCAAGAAGAGATTCTTCGCCAGCTGCTGGGTGATGGTGCTTCCTCCCTCCACCACGCTCCGGGCCACCACATCCTTCACCAAGGCCCGACCGATGGCCCAGAGATCCACTCCCGCATGCTCATTGAAACGCCGGTCCTCCGTGGCAATGAAGGCATTGGCTACCTTGCGGGGAATCTCATCCTTGTCTACCATCTCCCGGTTCTGGCGGGCCAGCACCGCTACCTCCTGGTCGCTGCCGTCATAAATAATCGATGCCTCCATCATATCCAGCTTATCTTTATTGCTGTCAAAGATGTTCTGGCCGTTATAGATAATGACCATATATCCGATTAGAGCGAACACGATTGCGATAGCCGCCGTGATCCCCATAGCCACGAACAGCTTGCCGAAAGAAAAACGCCGTTTACCCGGTTTTCTCGCTTTTGGTTTGGACCCCTGCTTACTTCCCACCCTCATCATCCTCTCTGTCTGTCTACATGAACAAAGAACAACCCAGAAGAGTCCGGGTTGCTCTCTTTGGCGCTATTTTATTAGACGTATCGCAGGTTCAAAAGGTTTCGCACACTCTTACGCGGGGGGAGCAGCTCAAGGTCAATCCGCAGAAGGCTCGGACAAGAAAGAGACCGATCTCAGCGGAGTGAAGGTGGAGATCGCATGCTTGTAGATCATCTGCTGCTTGCCTTCGCTGTCCACGATAAGCGTGAAGTTGTCGAATGCCTTGATCACTCCGCGGATCTGGAACCCGTTGACCAAATAAACGGTGACCGGGATGTTTTCTTTGCGGAGCTGGTTCAGAAAGTTGTCTTGGATGTTGATGGACTTGTTCATGGATGGGAACCCCCTTCAAAATGTGAGAACGACGTTATATATCAATCGAATCATTCTGCGGATAAGCATGCTCTCCATTATATTCCTTGCGGTATGCAAACTTTCCTGCTAGTATAGCATGAAATTTATGCAAAAGCAGAGAAAAATTTGCTTGTTCCGGGATGTCAAGCCAGATAATGTCTTTCATATGCCGGAACCAGGACAACTGGCGCTTGGCGTAGTGACGGGTATCCCGCTTCAGAAGCGTGACAGCCGCTTCATAGGTCAGCTCATGATTCAGATAAGCGGCCATTTCCTTATAGCCAAGGCCCTTCATCGAAATATGCTGCGGCCCAATTCCCTTGTCAAGGAGATCTCGCACCTCAGCCACAAGGCCCAAAGCCAGCATGGCATCGATTCTTTCCTCAATACGGTTATATAGGATTTGGCGATCGGTTGTCAACCCGATGATGCACAGGTCATAGGGAGACTCCTTCGTTTGCCCGGCCAGCTGTCCCGATAAGGTTCCCCCGGTGATATGGGCTACCTCAAGAGCGCGGATCACTCTTCGGGTATCCTTATGGTGCAGACGCTCCGCGCTCGGCGGGTCCACCAGACGCAGCCTGCCGTGGAGAGCTTCGCTTCCGTGCTCTTCCAGGAACCGGCTTTGCTCTTCCCGGAAGCTCTCATCGGAACCTACCTCGCCGAACTGGTAGTTGTAGCAGATGGACTCGATGTAAAGCCCCGTTCCTCCGACGATAAAAGGAATGGCGCCCCTGTCCCCGATCTCCTCAATAAGCCCGCGCGCCCGCTGCTGGAATTCCGCCACCGAGAAAGGATAGTCCGGCTCGCATATATCGATCATATGATGCGGCACACCCTGCATTTCCTCCGGCGTTATCTTGGCGGTGCCGATATCCATTCCCTTATAGACCTGCATGGAATCACCCGAGATGATCTCACAGCCGTAGTGCTTGGCAATCTCGATGCTAAGCCGGGTCTTGCCGATGGCCGTAGGACCGATCAGCACCAGCAGGGGCGGCTTGGCGGCTTGGCCTATCGCATCCTGTCGGCTCATACATCAATCACTCCATATGCAATTTTGGTATTGGGCCGGTATATTCTGGAGAAGCCCAGTCTGGCAAATTCATCCCCGTCCCGGTTCTCCTTCAGGATAACCCGGCGGCGGGCAACCCGGCGAGCCTCAGCCACCGCTTCCTTGCGCAACGCCCCATAATTGGCGATGGTCTTGAGGGGAGCCAGGGCGCTGGTTTCCTCAATGGTCTGCCTGAACATGGGATCGAAGTAGACAATATCCATACTGTTGTCGGCAAGCTTTCCGAGATAATCCAGATGGTCTTCACAGGCCAGCGTAATTCTGCGCATGGCCTCATCCATCTCGGCAACTCCGGAGCAGTACTCCGCAAGCCCGTGCTCCACCAAGAGCGCTACCAAAGGCTCACTCTCCACAGCCGTTACGCTTCCTTGCGGACCGGCGGCATAAGCAAGCAGAATGGATTCGGATGCAAGTCCTGCCGTACAATCCAGAATTGCTTCTCCCGGCCGGATCTCAGCTGTTTCCAACAATGCGTCGGCTTCTCCCCTGAGCAGCCGCTTCAAGCGGATCTGCGCCGTGCTGGGATGGAAGAAGAATGGCTCGTCAGCACCCTGCGGGAAAAACCGCGGTCCCTTAGTAGTCACAACCAGAATGTCCTGCAGCCCGTGGATGCGCAGCAGCCGGGGCAGCGATGACTGCCTCCGCTCCACATACGGGCAGCCTAGCCGGGCTGCCATGTGTTTTGCCAGCTTCAGTTCAGTTGAAGCCGGATGATACGAAGTGGTAACAAACATTCGTTTTACATTCCCTGCCAGTTTGATGTGTGGAATTCTTACCCATTATAAACCACCGGACCGTCAATTGCGAATCGGGCTTTTGCCGGATGGAGGTTGGCCGTGTCCCCGCGGTCCCGAAGCGCATTTTATATAGCAACACTGGAAGCAAAGGAGTGATTGAAATGAGTAGACCTATCAGACGCATCAAACGGCCTGACGTCGTAACTCTCAGAGTGGCAACTATACACGGTGTTCTCACCATTACCGGGGCCTGTGTAATCGGTAAAGCAGACAGATGCGCCCATCTTCTCCGCGTAGGCTCGCCTCTTGCGCCAGCACTTGCAGGCCTTAAGGATATCGGCTTCTGTCTGATCGCCGTCAGAAGGAATGTGCGTGTACTCCGCCGCTTCAGAAAGCATCACCACCACCCGCGTCCCCGTCCCTTTTGAAGCTATGGCGGATGAAGCCTGAATAAGTCCGGGAAATCAGAGCAACGGCGGCCTAAGAGCACAACTCTTGCCCGCCGTTGCCTTTTTGTCCAATCTGCAACCCTACATCACGCGCTTGAACATTTTTTCCAATTCATAAGAAGAGAAGCTTACGACAATAGGTCTTCCGTGCGGACAGGTATACGGGATGCGGCAGGCGGACAGCCGGTCCAGCAAGGCCTCCATCTCCACCTTGCTAAGCGCCTGATTGGCCTTGATGGAGGCCTTGCAGGAGCACAGGATGGAGGATTTCTCCCGGAGCTTGGCCAGGTCTACGGATTTCCGCTCGGACAGCACCCATTCCGTCATCTCATCGATGATCTCCTTCTCCCCGCCTGCCGGAAACCAGTGGGGATACGCCCGCACCAGAAAAGTATTGCCGCCGAAAGCCTCCATATACACCCCAACCTGCTCCAAATAGGTCAAGCGGCTCTTCAACAGCTCCGCTTCAGAAGGGGTAAATTCCAGTGTAACAGGCACCAGCAGTTCCTGGCTGGCAACGCCGGGCTTGCCGAACAGATCGTAATAATATTCATAGTTGATCCGTTCATGGGCGGCATGCTGGTCAATCAAGTACAGCCCTGCCGGGTTCTGTGCCACTATATATGTACCGTGAAGCTGCCCGATGGGGTCAAGCTGGGGCAACCGGGGCAGCCCTCCGGATTCCTGCGCGGCTGGAGCAAGCGCCGACAGTGCCTGCCGGACCGCTTCGGGCTCAGGAGCAGCCTGCGGCTCTGTCCGGTACGTCTGGGCCGCGCCACCTGTCCCGCCTGTACGGGGATAGTCCTGGAACTGAGGCTTTGCTGCAGATGCAGTCGGCACCGGCGATGATATCCCGGGCAGCGGCAGCGGCAACGGTAATTCCCGTACAAGGAGCGTCTCTGATGCCGAAGCTGCCTCCTCCTCGTCCACCGGCTCCAATTCCTCCAGAGGCCCCGGGGTGACCGGAGCAGGACGGTACAATTCCAGCTGCTCCTGGATTACAGCGGGCCGTACAACCGGAGCTTTGCCTTCAGGAATATGGGCTTGTCCCATCAGTGCACGCTTGGCGGAGCGCTCCAGAAATTCCAGCAGCTCCGTCTCCTTGCTGAAACGGACCTCCAGCTTGGAAGGATGCACGTTCACATCGAGCAAGGAGGGGTCCATGCTCACATGCAGCACCGCTACGGGGTAGCGGTTGATGGGCAGCAGCGTATGGTAAGCGCGGAGCAGCGCCTGGGCCAGAGCAAAGTTGCGGATATACCGCCCGTTAATGACTGCTGAGATGCCGTAGCGGTTGGAACGGGTCTGCTCCGGGCGGGAAATATAGCCGGTCAGCCTGTAATCGGGGTTCTCCCCCGCTACCGGCAGCATCATTTTGGCCAAACCGGTGCCATAGATCGAGGCGATGACAGTCAGCAGGTCCCCGTTGCCCAAGGTCTGCAGCAATGTGCTGCCGTTATGCTTGAGCGTAAAGGCAATTTCTGGGTGGGACAAGGCCAACCTGTACATGTAATCCGAGATATGTCCAATCTCGGTCTGAATGGATTTCATATATTTCAGCCGGGCCGGAGTGTTGTAGAACAGCTCTCTGACCCGGATATCCGTTCCTCTGGGAGCCGCGCAATCCTCCAGAGCTTTTATAGCGCCCCCTTCGGTGACAATGCGCCTGCCCAGTCCGCTGTCATCGGTAGCTGTGCTGCATTCCACCTTGGCCACAGCGGCAATGCTTGGCAGCGCCTCTCCCCGGAAGCCCAGGGTCCGAATCCGGAACAGATCCTTCCCGGAGGCGATCTTGCTGGTGGCGTGACGCTGGAAGGCCCGCTCCAGATCCTCGGCGTGAATCCCCGAGCCATTATCCGCGATCCGGATGAGAGATACGCCGCCCTCCTCTATGGTTACATCGATCCGGGCGGCTCCAGCGTCAATCGAATTCTCCACCAGCTCCTTGACAACCGAGGAAGGGCGCTCCACCACTTCGCCCGCGGCAATCTGATTGGCGATATGATCATCCAATACGCGTATGATGCCCATGGCTTACTTCTCCGGCACGGCATGCAGCTTCAGCTTGGTCTCGTTTCCTTCCACAGTCAGTTGGGGGAACTTCTCAGCGAACGCCGACACATCAATGAATAATAATTCCTGCTCCAGACGGGCATTGCCGGCTGACGGACTGAACACTGCCTTAGCCGCGGCGTCCTTCACTCCGATTTGGACCGCCTCCTCGGCATCCAGCCATTCCACTTCGGCACCGATCAAGGCGGCCAGCACCCGCGAGTGAATCCACAAGCGGCCGTCCTCCTCCAGCAACGGCAGAACATCATTGACTTGCAGGCCATTGACGGAGACGATGGAACGGTTCTTGGCCACTTCAAGATCCGTTGCACCGGCTGCCCGCAGCCCGGTCAGCAACTGGTTCAA
The DNA here is from genome assembly GCA_029256185.1 of Paenibacillaceae bacterium. Lineage (GTDB taxonomy): Bacteria > Bacillota > Bacilli > Paenibacillales > NBRC-103111 > Paenibacillus_AR. The sequence continues at coordinate 64,529 of JAQSYI010000012.1, read as the reverse complement.
GCTGCCTTCGACGGTAAGATCCGGAGTAATCCCCACCTTATTGACCGGATGGCCCTTAGGCGTAAAATATTCCTCAATGGTGACCTTAAGCATGGAGCCGTCTGTCAGAGAATAGACGTTCTGTACGCTTCCCTTGCCATAGGTTTGGGTTCCGATAATAACCGCTGCCTCATAATCCTGCAGAGCGCCGGCCAATACCTCCGATGCGCTGGCGCTGTTGCCGTTAACCAATACATATACGGGAACGTCCAGGGCGGTTCCTCCCACGATGCTCACGGGATTATCTGCGCCTTTGTTGGTTTTGGTATGGATGAGCACATTGTCCTTGATAAACTGGCCGGCAATGTTGCCCGCCGTATCCAGCAGTCCCCCCGGATTGTCCCGCAGGTCGACCACCAGGGAGCGGAAATCGCTCTTGGCCTTCATCTCCGCAAGCTTCGCGATGAACTGCTCGTCTGCGTCCTCCGAGAAGCTGTGAACCTTCAGATATCCCACTCCGCCCTTCAGATACGCGCTCTCCAGTACAGGCAGGGAAACGGCCTTGCGGGACATGGACTTGGCAAGCTGCTCACTGCCGCGCTGCACCGTAATGCTGACCGGCGTTCCCTCTTCGCCCAGGATCAGGGCAACCAGCTCATCGGCTGTCTGCTCGGTGATTGCCGTATCGTTCACCTTCACAATCTTGTCATCCTGCTTAAGACCCGCCCCCTCAGCAGGGGTTCCGGCGAATACCCGCTCGATATAGATCCCGTCCTCCGCCTTGCTGATCTGAATGCCCACGCCTACATAGCTGCGGGTAATGCCGTTGACGAACTGACCCCATTGCGACTTGTCCATATATTCCGTATAAGGATCATTCAGAGACTCTACCATCGCCTTGATGGCGGATTGGCTCAATACATCCTCCGATGCCCCGCCAACATGGTTTTCCGCTAAAATTTCCAGCACCAACTGCACCTTATCCGTAGCTTCGCTTGCCGAAGCGGTCCAGGCCGGAACCACGGAAGCTGTCAGCAGAACCGTGATTACGGCTTTTTTCCATATGGGCAGGCGGGTGCGCTTTTTCGTCTTATTCATTGAACTCGTACTCCCTTCGAATGATCATGCTTTTGTAGGCTTATCCCTGTTTCTCCTGCAGCTTCTGTCTCAGCTCGAACAACAGATTCATTGCGGCCAAGGGGGTCATATTGATCAGATCCGCATCCTTGATGGCATCCGCAACCGCCTCGATGCGGGCTTCCGCCCTGCGCTTGGCTTTGTCGGCAGCCGCCGGCTTGACCGCATCCCCGAACAGGCTCAGCTGAACGACGGGAATGGCTGCCCCGTCATAGCCATTTACCGCAGGAGCTTCCCGCACGGTTTCCTGTGCCGGAGACTGCCCGAAGGCGTTGGTTCCCTCCCGGCTGGCGCTGATTGCCGCCAGTTCCTGCGCAGGAGCTGCTTCTTGGATGGCGGAAACGATTCGGCTGGCGGCAACGGCCTTCTCCACAGCCTGGGACCGGCCCTCGAAGGCAGCCAGCAGCTGGTAAGAGCGCTGAATGACCGGATCCGGAAGGCCTGCGATCTGCGCGCAGTAGATGCCGTAGCTGGTGCTGGCCGCGCCGCGGATCAGCTTGCGCAGGAAGGTGACCTGCTCCCCGCTCTCCTTGACCGCCATGCAATAGTTCTTCAGTCCGGCAAGGCTGTCCTCCAGATGGGCCAATTCGTGGAAATGGGTGGAGACCAGCGTTTTGCAGCCTACCTTGTCATGCATAAACTCAATCACGGCCTGGGCGATGGACATTCCCTCGCCCGTCGAGGTGCCGCGGCCCAGCTCATCGATAATCACCAGGCTCTGGCGGGTGGCCTTCTCGGTCATCACCTGGATGTCCATCATCTCCACCATGAAGGTGCTCTGGCCGCCGATCAGGTCATCGGCTGCGCCAATCCTGGTGAAGATCCGGTCGAGCAGAGGAATTTGGGCTTGCTCCGCCGGGACAAAGCAGCCGATCTGCGCCATAATGCAGATGATGGCCACCTGGCGCATGTAAGTGCTTTTTCCCGCCATATTGGGTCCGGTGATCAGGAGCATCGAGCCGTCTTCCCCGGACATCACGGTATCATTGGCGATGAAGGCGCCGTCTTGCATCACCGCCTCCACAACCGGATGCCGCCCCAGGTTGATCAACAGATCATAACCGTCGGTCAGCTCCGGCTTCCTGAAGCGGTTGCGGGCGCTTACCACCGCCATGGACTGGTAAGCGTCCGCGGCCGCTACTATTGCCGCCAGCCGCTGAAGACGGCCGGTCTGTGCGGCAATCCGTTCCCGCAATTCTGTGAACAGGCCGTATTCAATGTCCACCATCTTCTCCTCGGCTTCGAGAATGAGCGCTTCCTTCTCCTTCAGCTCCGGGGTAATAAACCGCTCCGCATTGGCCAAGGTCTGCTTGCGCTCATAGATGCCCTCGGGCAGCGCGTTCAGGTGTGAACGGGTAATCTCAATATAATAGCCGAATACCTTGTTGAAGCCGATCTTCAGCGAGCGGATTCCGGTGCGCTCCCGTTCCCTCTGCTCCAGCTCGGCGAGCCACTGCTTGCCGTTCTGGTTGGCCGCCTTCAGTTGATCCAACCGTTCGTGGTACCCGGTACGGATCATCCCTCCATCCCGCACCGACACAGGCGGCTCGTCTACAACCGCCGCCTCGATCCAGGACCTTACATCGGCGCAGTCATCCAGTCCTGCCACAAGCGCAGCCAACGAACTGGAGCCCGATTCCAGGCAGATCTGCCGGACGGCGGGAATCTGGGCCAAGGAAATCTTCAGCGCATTCAGATCTCTGGCGTTGGCGCTGCCGTAGGAGGTTCTGGCGGTGAGCCGCTCCAGATCGTATACCTCCTTCAGCCGGTCGCGGAGATCCTCCCGGACAATCAGGCTGTTGTAGAGACAGTCCACCGCCTCCAGACGCTCTTCTATCGCTGCTTTGTTCAACAACGGCTTCTCAATCCAGCGCCGGAGCAGCCGCCCTCCCATGGACGTGACGGTTTCATCCAACAGCCAGAGCAGGGAGCCGCGCTTGGCCCTGTCCCGTACGGTCTCCGTCAGCTCCAGATTGCGTCTGGTGAACGGGTCCATCGTCATATACTGGGCGGCCCGGTACACCTCGATCTTGGTCATATGCCCGAGTGAGCGCTTCTGGGTTTCGGTCAGATAAGAGAGCAGCAGGGCTACCGGCTTCACCGTAACGGAATTCAGCTTGTCCAACTGCTCCTGAGAGAACTGCTCCGCCAACAGCTCCGTTCCGTCACGCTCCCAAGCCGTATATACCGCAGGCTTGAAAGCTCCCGCAGCGGCCGCCTTGACCGCATCAACAACAGCGGGAGGTCCGACAAACTCTGCCGGGGCGAACACGGACAGCTCGTCTTGCAGAGATTCAGCCCCCTCCAGAGCGCTGACATACAGCTCTCCCGTACTGATGTCGCATACGGCAAGCCCGGTGCTCTCCCCATGGGCAACGGCACAAGCTATGTAATTGTTCACTCTGTCGGCAAGCAGCTTGCCGTCCATCAGCGTGCCCGGCGTCACGATCCGCACAATCTCCCGGCGGACTACCCCTTTGGCTTCGGCCGGGTCCTCCACCTGCTCGCAGATGGCCACCTTGTAGCCCTTCTCTATCAATCTTGCTATATAATTTTCGGCAGAATGATAGGGAACCCCGCACATGGGGATCCGCTCATCCAGCCCGCCCTCTCTGCCGGTCAATGTAATCTCCAGTTCCCGGGAAGCTTGAACGGCATCCTCGAAGAACATCTCATAGAAATCCCCCAGCCGGAAAAACAGGAACGCGTCAGGCACCTGAGCCTTAACGGACAGATATTGCTCCATCATTGGCGTGTACTTGGCCATCTTCAACCTCCAGAACTTGCGAACTCAAAACGTATCTTTCATTATATCATGAAAGGGGCGGAAGTGGCGTTTTTCTCTTGAAACGGCGGTGGCAAGAGACTGCACGAAACCAAGCACCGCTAATTTCCTCCCAGCTCCTGAGGGGTGGAGTCTCTTAAGTGGCGGCAGATTTTTTTTCGAACCAAATCATGTGATGTGCGGATATATAAGTGAGGGGATGTGATGGGCTTTGCATAGCGATGAGCGCACAAGAGAAGTGGAGGCGCTGGTGCACACCTTCGGGAAGCGGTTATACGCGTTCTGCCTTAGACTGGCAGCCTGCCGGACCGATGCGGATGATCTGTACCAGCAAACCTTTCTCCGTGTGTTGGATATGTCCCGGCGGATAGAGCCGGACAACAATCCTGCCGGATTCCTAATGGCGGTTGCCGTACGGATCTGGCGGGATGAACAGGCCAAAAAAGCGCGCCGGTACAAAATTGCGCCAATGGAGCCAAACCAAGACAAGCTGGAGCATGCGGCGGATGACAGGAGAACGGAGCAAATTGTCGAGGAAACCATGCTCCGCCGCCAGGTGCAGGATTTGGTGCAAAAGCTGCCCGAAACGCTGCGGGTTCCGGTTCTGCTGTTCTATATGGGCGGACTGCCTGTCAGGGAGATTGCCGAGGCACTCGATATGCCGCAGGGCACGGTAAAAAGCAGGCTGCATCAAGCCCGTCAGCAATTAAAATCCGAACTGGGGGAATTAAGCCTATGACCAAGCGTCATCTGTCGGATGATGAAGTGGACGCCTTGCTGTTCGCTTCGCTTCAGGATGAAGAGGAAGCCGTGCCCTCCTCCGTCCAAGGGACTCTTGCAGCCCGATTGCACAGGCAAAAGGCCGGCTGGAGACCGCTCTGGTGGCTTCCCGCGGCAATTGGGGTGCTTCAAACCACCGCTTTCGTCGGTATCATTCAATTGCTCCTGCCGGGTTCACTGTTTTCGTTTATTGCCATGATTGCCGGCGGGATCATCTCCGTAAGCGCCTGTACGCTGTCGGGGCTTGCACATAAAAGTTGGAAAAAGGAGGACGCATTATGCTGATGAGTTACCCGGTTATGCTCAGTTTAATAGGGATTGCCTTCCTGTTGTTTGCCGGAGCCATGGCAGGGCTTGGAATATGGACTTACAGAGATGCCAAAGCCCGGGGACTGGAAGCGGGCATATGGACCGCCGTCGTGGTTTTGGTGCCCAATCTGATCGGATTCCTGCTCTACTTTATGGTGGGCCGCAAGCATCAGAAAACCGTCTGCCCGGCCTGCGGAGAGCTGACGGAGCCGGGAAAAGCCTACTGCTCCAGCTGCGGCACTCCGGCCGGTCCCGGCAGCCACCTTCCGGCACTCCCGCGGCACAAGGGCAAAAAACCGCTGATCCTCAGTCTGGTCTGCATCGTATTGGGCTTCTTCCTGATTATCGGCATTATCCTTGCCAATTTCGCCGCCTCTCCGGAAACCTTCATGACCCGCAACATTTCCATCGTCCAGACCCAAACCGTGAGACCGGGCGTCTGGAAGCTTTCCTTCTGGTACTTCGACGGGGAGAAAGCACGCGCCATCAAGCTCAGGCAGGACGGCTCCAGGATAATGAACATTGATGCCAGCATTGAATCCGGAACCGTCGAGGCGGGCATCTCCGTGGATGGCAAGGAGGAGCAGCGGCTCTCTCTTAACGAGCTGGAATCCCCTTATGCCTGGGATCTGAGCGGCTATCCCGACCATGCCAAGCTTTCCCTGCGTCTGTACGCCGATGATGCCAAAGGCAAGATAAATATGAAGTGGGAGCAGTGAGAAGGAACAGACAAAACCCGTCAGCCAGGCCATGTGCCTTCTGCTGACGGGTCTTAGCTTTCCCCAAAGAGCGCTTCTATCAGGCTTTATAGCCTGCCGCAAAGCTGCCGTTCGGCTTAAAAGGAGGAATCCCCCAGGCAATCCGGAAATCGGCCTGCTCATCCCAGCCCTCCAGCCGGTACAGCCGGTCCCGGTAGGCGTCCAGCTCCCGCTTGTACTCCTGATAGGTTTCAAGCCGCTCAAGCTCTGCCCACAGCTTCTTGACCGCCGGCAGCAGCTCCCCCTTGTCTCCCCTGTAATAAGACCGCTGCACATCCGCGCTGTCCAGCGGACGGCTCTTCAGCTCCCGGTAATGAAGGCTTACGACCCGCACCAGGGCAATCACGGCAAACGCCAGCTCCGGCGTGACCAGCCAACTGGGCAGCGGCCTGTATTCGAAGCCGCCGTGACGCTTGCGCCGGCAATCTCCCAGGAACCCGTAGCGCGGCCTGCGCTGTCCGGCAGCCGCGCCCTCCGCCAGCACCAGCGGCAGCGCCACATAGTTGTCCAGCGCCCGCAGCAGATGCTCATTAAGCCATATTCCGCTTACATGAATATGGCCCCCGATAGGCAGTCCCTTGCCGGGCATGCTTCCCGCCAGCCAGCTAAGAGAGTCGTCCGTAATCAGCCGTGCTCCCTGGAGCATGGTGCGGTACAGCTCCCAGACCAGCTCCCCAGGGGTTCTGCAAGGTCTGGGCCGCAGCTCCGCCAGCGGATGAATCACCCGGCTGCGGGACAGCACGACGGCATCGTAGCCCACACGCCCCTCCTTCTCCAGAAAGCGGGAGGCGGACACGAAATGACCGTCCGGACGCCGCAGCACAAATTCCGGGTCCGCTCCCAGCAGCACTTCTCTTGCATACAAAGCCGCACTTGCCTTGCGGCCTGACCCGGCAACCCCGTAAGGCTCCTTCCGCTTGGCTTCTGCAAGCTCAGCCGCGTAGCGGTTGATTGCGCCTGCGAACAGCTCCCCCAGCCTGCCGGTCAGCTTGGGCGCGGGCTCCGCCCCCCGCACAACCGTGCTGCCTTCCTGATCGATCCCCACGTCAACCAGTCCGGTTGACAAGCCCAGGGCATAGACCGCCCGGACCGCATCCCGCTTGGCGCGCCGGACATGGAAGCTCATTTGCTGCTCCTGAGGCAGTTCCAAGAAGACGGCGCTGTGCTTCTCCCTCTGCCCCCGACCTGCTTCCGGCCTTTTCCCGCCCCTCTGCAACACCGCTGCACCCGCTCCTATGTTGACGAGAGCAATGGGACGCTCCCTGACCCACACGCCCAGCACATCCTGCTGAAATACGGCGATCCGGTACTCGTGAATCCACCGTTCCCGGCCATGCGCCGTCTTCAGCCCGTTTAAGTCCCATATCTCTTTTACCGACCTGGCATGTTTGGCCCTGAGCTGGCATTTCACCGGATTGAGCACATATGCCGCCTGGGATTCCTCAGCAGGAATCCCCCATTGAAGCACCGCATCGTACTGCTGCCCCGCAGGCAGCCGTTCTCCCGAAGGCGCCTGCAGGTAAACGGGCAGAAGTCCTGTGATGCTGTCTCTTCCGTACAATACGAACAACGTCAACTAAACCGCCCCCATTGCAACCCATTCATGCACGGGCAAACAAGCGAAATTTTCGAGGATAAACGCCTTGCGGCATCCTTTGCCGCTGGCGCGTTTACCCAGAAATCGAACAATCCTCCACGTTTATACTTTCTGAGATTTTTACAAAAAAGAGGGCATTCGCCCCCATCCGAAAAGCATTATGCGGCATATCTTAAGAACAAAGGCCAATGATCAGTTGTCTTCGTCCAAAAGCTCCGGGTCGAGATCCTCGAAATCCCCGTCGTCTCCGCCGTCAAAGTCCAGGTGTTTGTCTTCCAGCTCATCGAGGTCGTGGGGACTCACGATGACGCGGACCTTGGTCTCGGCGATAAGCTCGACGCGGAATTCACGCTCAACCCGGATGACTACGCCGTCTCCGCTGGAGGAGACAATCGCTTCAATGCAGTTCGGCTCTTGCGTTGCTTGTGCAGACACTTCGGCAGTGTGTCCCCTGTGTTTTTTGTCCAGATACGACAGAGGCACAATGTCCACATAAGAAACCGTTTCTTTGGCTACGTCGGTTTTGGTGTTCTTGTCGTAAGAATACCAGATGTTGATATCGTAGGTTCCGATGACCTCGATGCTTTCCCCGGATTTCTGCGCTTCATACTGGTTGTTGATAATCCAGGCGCCGAGGATGCTCGTGGGAGCATGGGGCGGAACTACGGTATGGTTCACTTGGCTAAACTTACGTCCCTTGCCGCACACAGCCTTCGTAATAATCTCTCTGCTTTGCAGATCTCTATCTGTATAAGTAGACATTCTGACAACCTCCTCCATACAATCATTCAATGTAATTGTATGCAGGACATTCGTCTAGAGTGACAATTATTTTTGCAAATGGGGGACAAATTATCTGAAGACGGCCTTTAGCCGCCCTCTGCTTGAAGCTCTTGCCCCGGCGGCATGGGCTTCTTCCCTTTTTTGGACATAGTCAGGTAGGTCCTCAGCTCCAGACACAGCTGCAAGAGCGCCGAGCGCATCTCGAACTCCTCCCGCGTGGCCGGCAGCGCCATCCCCTTGAACTCCCGTTCCAGCCGGAGCAGGGACGATTCCACATGTCCGGCATAATACTCGGATTTGACCCCTTCGCTTAGTCCGCTGAACAACAGGGCCACCGCCGCCCCGTGGGGCAGCGTCTGATACACCTGGGCCAGCAGATCAATCATCCTCTGAATGGAGTCAAAATGCTGCCGCCTCATCTCAAAATACAAGGACCAGCTGTCCGCGCTCTGAAACAGCTTATTCTCCGACGCGCGGCGGGCCAGGTCCTGCCCTTCCTTAATGACATCGGGAGCCTCAAGCAGTTCCCTGCCGTCCCAGACGGTCTGCGGGTCACGCAGATGGTCGGCCATATGGATGAAGATCGCGGTGAACAGCTCATCCACCCGTCCCTTCACCCCGGCCAGCTGCTTGTCCGCCCGCGGCATGTAGATGAGATTGACCAGACAGGCCGTGCCCATTCCGATCACGAGAAGCAGCACTTCATTGCCCACGTTAAGAAGCGTCACCGCCTGCTTGTCCACGATATGGAACACAAGCACCGAGCTGACCACAAAGCCGTCCCCCAACCGGAACCGCAGCAGAACCGGGAACACAATCAGGACAAACAGGGAAATCGACCATAAGTGAAAGCCCAGCCCCCAGAAAATAACCGTGGCCATTGCCAGCCCCGTCAGGGAGGCGGCAATCCGCACCAGCACCGACTGCAGGCTCTTCTTCAGTGTAATATCAATGCCCAGAACCGCGATCAGCCCGCAGCTTAACGCATAATCCAGATGCGCTGCTCTGGCCAGCGCGATGGCGATGAATACGGCCGCAGCCGTTTTGACAACCCGGATAACCATGCTTTTCTCCACTCTCTCTTGTTGTACTTTTCGACAAGTTTTTTTACAATCTAATGTAACCCAAATTCCCCGGCCGGACAATGCTCCCTCTTATAAATGGAACAAAAATAATTGACATGCGGAGAGCGGGATGCAAGATGAAAAAAATAAAATAACTTTGAAACGTTTTCATACAAGCGAAGTCTTATGGATAGGAGGTGAAGAAGTGACGGATTTCGGAGAAATATATGCAGAGCACTTTTCCGATGTATATAAATATGTGCTTACCCTATGCCGGAACGAGGCCATTGCGGAAGAAGTTACGCAGGAAACCTTTTTCAAAGTCCTGCGGAATATAGACCAGTTTAATGGAAGCTGTAAATTATATGTATGGCTTTGCCAGATTGCTAAAAATACTTACTTCTCACTTTCTAAAAAACAAAAACGGATGGTTCCGGATATAGATGCGGATTTCCCGGATATAACATCAGACTTAGAAAGAGATTACTTTGATAAAGAAGCGGCAAGTCGATTACATATTCTGCTTCATAATCTGAATGAGCCATACAAAGAGGTCTTTACTCTGCGGGTATTCGGAGAACTGCCATTTTCTCAAATCGGTGAGCTATTCGGGAAAACCGATAGTTGGGCAAGGCTGATTTTTTACAGAGCCAAAAAACAATTGCAGGAGGAAATGAAATGAAAATATCTTGTGACATCATTAAAGATTTACTGCCGCTGTATCATGATAATGTTTGCAGCAACGATAGCAAAACGATGGTTGAAGAACATCTTGATTATTGTGATAGCTGCAAAGCAGAATTGCGGGCAATGGACGAAGAATTACCACTTAACAATACGGAGCAAAATTTGAACGAGGCCGAAGCGGTTAAAAAACTGTCAAGGAGGTGGAAAAAAGGAATGCACAAATCGTTATTGAAGGGCATTTTAATCACCATCGTGATCGTTGTCCTTGTTGCCCTTGTTCTTTATAGCTTCATAGATTTTAAATTAATACCCAAACCTTAATGATTGGAGGAGAAAGACTGAAACTCGGAATGGCCCTGTTGGAAAACCCGGATATCCTCATTTTAGACGAACCTGTGAATGGACTTGACCCCGATGGCATCGCAGAACTGCGGGAACTACTGCTCGACTTAAATCAGACCGACGGAATGACAATTCTGATTTCCAGCCATATTCTAAGCGAACTGGAACATGTAGCCACTTGTTTTGGTATCTTGCATGACGGCGAAATCGTTAAGGAGGCATTCATCCAAGACATTCTACAAAACGGTACTACTTTAGAAGAACTGTATATGCAGTCCACCAAAGGAGGAAAACAGTAATGACAAATGTATGGAAAAGCGACCTTTACAGAATCGGAAAAAGCAAACTGCTTTATGGCGTTGCAGCGTTTACGTTCATCATCGCTTTCTTTCTTATCATGCTCATGCGGCAGGATATTAGTTTGGGTATTTCTGTTTTCGGAAATTTAACAGCTTTCAAAGAAATCGACGATATTATTCGGATTGGTATAATGTATCAAAAAGGATTAGGAGTTCTCGTTGCCGTTCTGATTTCTGTTTTTATCGGTCAGGAATACCAATGGCTGACATGGCAGCAGAAATGGCTGACAAGCAAGAGCCGTATTTATATTTACTTGTCAAAAGCGGCGCTTTCGTCGGGGGTATCCGCGGCAATCTTCCTGATTTTTCAAATAGTTGCGCTTCTTAGTTCCGGCCAGATACAGGGAATGTTGACGCCGGAATATGCAGGCATGATGATAAGCGGCATTTTTATTTACGCCGCATTGGGATCGGTGATCTGCTTGCTCTCCATGCTGGTTAAAAGCAGTACGACATCCATCATCGTTTGCCTTGGTTATGTGCTGTTCAGCGAAACGCTGATATCCCTGATAAGAAACTTGAGCAGTTTTTCCAATGCAGCTTCAAGGCTTGTTGAGTGGGGTGTTCAACATTCGATTTACGGTATGTCATTGATTGCTTCGGGAACAGCGGTTTCAGTAAACCTCACAATAATCATTTTGACAAATTCGCTTGCAATCATGCTTTTATCTACCACGGTGGATTACTTTTGTTTCGGAAGTACGAATTGTAAAATTATGGCAGGTTGACAGTATGGCAGAAATCAAATGGATATTATGCCCTGTTTGCAAAAACAAAACAGGATTGAAAATTGAAATTTTACAACAGCCATAAGGAGTTCTCCCACAAGCCTGCGTAACAGCAAAAACCCGCCATCTATGCGATGGACGGGTATGCGGGTATAAGAGGCAGGAGCACCGTCAGGTCAGCAATGTAATGGCCAGCAGATTGTACAGCACCAGCGGCAGGATGGCGGCTCCCGGGTTGAAGGGGGCATACGGCACCGGACCGTACGGGGTAAAGCGGTAATAGTAGGCCCGGTTCAGGTTCTCGTCCTGCGCCAGATTCAGATAAAGGTTGCCGTCGTCCACAAATACGATCACACCTTCATATTGATGTCCGTCAATGGTCCTAACCATTACATGCTTGTGCATGAGCTTTTTTTTGCATATGCCGTGGAGCTTCTCGCGCACCGTCTTGACTGTATCCACATGGGCCTGGTCCGCTTCATAGATAACCTGCGGCGTGGGCGCCGATGCCATTGGATAAGGATTGTTTTGCATTTCAACATCACTCCTTCGGTTATTGCCTACCTTGCATCATATGCATCCGCCCAGACAGAGGTTCGGGGCTTCGGGATTCTTTTGGGCAGTCACTCTATCTTCCTTACCAGCGGTTGTTCAGTCTGTTCTCCAGATAAGCTACAGCCTGGTACATGAGAGCCGCCACAACGGCAATGATCAGCAGACTCGCGATAACCAGAGTGAAGTTGAACACCTGGAAACCGTAAATGATCAGATATCCCAACCCCGCCTTCGAAACGAGAAATTCACCGACGATCACCCCTACCCAAGCCAGCCCAACGTTCACCTTCAACGTGGAGACAATAGTCGGGAAGGATGCGGGCAGAATCACCTTCTCGAAAATCTTGCGCTTGCCGCCGCCGAACACCCGGATCACCTTGACATAATTGGCGTCCACTTCCTTGAAGCTGGAATAGACCACCAGAGTCGTGATAATCACCGTAATCGCCAGCGTCATCCCGATAATCGAGGTGTAGCCCGGGCCTAAGCCCACAATGAACAACGGTCCCAGCGCCACCTTGGGCAGACTGTTCAGCACCACGATATAGGGGTCCAGCACCCGTTCCAGGAAGGGTGACCACCAGATAATGACTGCAAGCGCAGTTCCGGCGAGCGTGCCCAGCACAAAACCGACGAAGGTCTCCCAGACAGTAGCTCCAATATGGGGCCACAGCTCGCCGTTGACCATTTTTTCATAGATGAGGTCGAATACCTTGCTGGGATAGCTGAACAGCAGCACATCGATCCACTTCAGCCGTCCCGCCAGCTCCCATAAGCCGAAGGAGCCGAAGAGGATCAGCAGCTGGGTCAGGCGGATCAGCCGGTTGCGGGCCCGCTGGGCCGCTTTGTACTCCCTGTGCACGCGCTCGGTTATGCTCCATTCCTCCGCACCTTGCAGGCTGCCGTCTGGAGACAGGAGTCCCGAAGCTGCGGACTGCCGGGACCCGGAACGGCGGCGGGAGCGGGATTCCGGAGACTTTGCATCTGCAGACTTGGGGTCGAGAGGTCCGCTTGCTCCGCTCATTATGCCTCCCCCTTCTGCTCGATAAATTCGAATTCCTTCCAGATCTCATGGAACAGCCGGTGGAAGCCGTCTGCCTCTCTTGCATGAAAGGGAGACATCTGCCGGATGTCCTCCGGAATCACGATTTCCTTGCGCACCCGCCCCGGATTGCGGTCCAGAATGATTACCCGCCCGCTCATGGCAATCGCTTCGGAGATATCATGCGTGACCAGCAGGGCAGTCTTGCGGTGCTTGCGCAGCGTCTCCGCCACCAAGTCTTCGAGCTGCAGCTTCGTCTGGTAATCCAGCGCCGAGAACGGCTCATCCAAGAGCAGGATATCCGGCTCCGCCGCCAGGGTCCGCACCAGAGCCACCCGCTGCCGCATGCCGCCGGACAATTGGGACGGATAGCGGTTAACCGCATCGGCCAGCCCCATCTCCTCCAGCAGATGCAGGGTGTATGCCTTGCTCTCCGCCGTAATCCGGCCGGCCAGCTCCAGCCCGATCAGGGCGTTATCCCAGATGCTGCGCCAGGGAAACAGATAATCCTGCTGCAGCATATACCCCACTTGCATGGACGGCTCCGCTACCGGGACCCCGTTTACCTCCACAATGCCGCTGGTCGGCTTGATCAGCCCGGCTACGATGGACAGCAGGGTGGTTTTGCCGCAGCCGCTGGGACCCACCAGGCTGGCGAATTCCCCCGGCGCAAGGGTAAAATCGATATTCTCAAGGGCAAGCGTCGCACCCTGCTGCGTCACATACACCTGTGTAACGCCTGACAGCCGTACGGATGTGTGCATTTCGACCAACCGCCCTCCCCTGATAGGTTACTTCATTGCCTTTTCGGCAAAGGAGTTGTTCACCAGGTCCTTGTGGGGCACACGGCTTTTCAGCTCGCCGGCGGCCTCCATCACATCCTGCAGGTTGTTCCACTCCGTCTCGTCTATGATGGGATCGGTTGCGTAGGAATCCTGCTCCTTGTAGCGCTTCACTACATTCTCCACTACGGTTTTATCGGTATCGGGGAAGTAGGTCAGGACCGCCTCTGTAATCTCGCTTACGGACTTGGTTTGCACCCATTTTTGCGCCTTGTGAATCGCATTGGTGAACTTCTGAACCGTATTGGTGTTCTTATCGATGAAGCTCTTCTTGGTCATAAAGACCGTATAGGGCAGCTTGCCGCTCTCCTTGCCGAAGGATGCGACCACATAGCCCCTTCCCTCTTTCTCAAACACCGTCGCTTGCGGCTCAAACAGCTGCACATAATCCCCTGTTCCGGAAGCGAAGGCCGCAGGAATATTGGCGAACTCCACATTTTGAATGAGCTTCAGATCCTTCTGCGGATCGATGCCCTTCTTCTTCAAGGTAAATTCCCCGGCCATCTGGGGCATGCCACCCTTTCTTTGCCCGAGGAATGTGGACCCCTTCAGGGAGTTCCAGTCAAAGCTGGCCGGCTTGTTGCGGGAAACCAAAAAGGTACCGTCTGTCTGCGTCAGCTGCGCAAAATTAATGATCGGGTCCTCTGCTCCCTGGTTGCGCACATAGATCGAGGTTTCCGCGCCTACAAGGGCCACGTCAATCTGACCGGACAGGAGCGCAGTAGTAACCTTGTCGCCCCCCGGGATCGTCTGAAACTCCACTTCCAGTCCTTCCTCTTCAAAAAAACCCTGAGACAACGCCACATATTCCGGCGCATAAAAAATCGACCTGGTCACCTCTGCCAGACGCACCTTGGTGGTCTCCTCACTCTTGCCGCCGCATCCTGCCAGCGACAGCGCCGCAACAAGCAGTACGGCAAGAGTTAATGCTCCCAATCTTTTTCCCATTCGTTAATCCTCCCAAACGTTCGTTTCTCCATCCTATGCGGGAGCCCAGGGTATGGTGAACGGTCGGCGGGAAACATGGGGCAGACGCAGAATGGGACAACCGCCCAATCCAATAATGGGATACCGGTTCAATCCGATTTGAGACTACTGTCCACTCATATGGGGACGCCATTTAATCCGATTCGAGTCAACCGTCCAAAAACATATGGGGACACCATCCAATCGGATTAGCAGCACCTCTCTCGTTTTCGATGATTGTGACCTCCATCACAAATTCCCTGTCTATTTGGGGTACAATACAGATACCGGACGGGCAATGCATAGCCGGAAAACCTCTCGGGCATGTACAGCCGCGGGTCCCATTGTGAAGGAGAGTGAACGTCATGGAAAAGAGAGCCATTGCAGAGTATCAGGAGTTTCCCGAAGGCCGGTTTACCAAACGAATCTTGTTTAAGGAAGCAAGCCATGTGGTTTTCCTGTTGAATTTTGCCCCTGACCAGCAATTGCCTACCCATAAGCATCCTGGGGCGGATGTGTATATCTTGCATTTGGAAGGCAGCGGCACCGTTACGGTCAACGGTATTGAAACTCCACTGAAAAACGGAGATGTGGTGCGGATCACAGGGGACGAGGAGTTCGCTTACCGCAGCGGGGAATCCGGAGTGTCGAGCCTGTATGTGACACTAATTACAATACCGTCTCCGGACTATGCCGAGAACGTTGGTTAAGCCTCCAGTCCAACAACGGCCTGTATACAAATAAGGCCCGGGTTTTTCCCTTATTGCTCAGACAGGAGGTCATTTCCGGGCAATAAGGCCCTCCTTTTTCCCTTATTCCCTTTCAAACCAGCCAAAATGGGCTTCAAAAATGAGAATAAGGGAAAATGCGTTCCTTTATTCCAGGGAATCGGCCGACGGGAAGGGCAATAGAGGAAAAACCCTTCCCTTATTTCCCTTGGTACTCTCCAAACTCAATGGGGAGGAAATACATACCAATCCAGGAAACACGTGCGCTCTTATCAGCCAAACACAAAGGGTTTTGAATCCTAGCGGACTCAGAAGCGTTCTTATGTGACTCCCAGGCACCTTAACCAAAGGGAATTACAAGTATCTGAATGGCTGACCGGTCCATGTGCAAAAAATAAATGGATGGACCGGATGAGCCTCCGTTGGCGGATTTTATGTGAATTTCGATGACTTATTGGCCGAATGTATATGTATATGAAATTTCATATAAAATAGCTTTGCCGCCAACGCATACTATATGGCCGCGTGCTCCGTTCAGCTTTTGGAGGGCATCAGGGTGGCAGCTACCGCCGGACAGGCGGATTTTGATAGTTGGCTGATGGAGCCCGTCGGCTCCAAATGTACATTTTCTTCTATCTGGGCATGAAGCTTACCAGCCAAAAAAGCCCGGCTCCTGCGCAAACAGGAAACCGGGCCTTATGCCATGCTGTCATACGGATTGCTTCCGCAAATCCTGCAGCCGCGCATTACTGGTGTACAAAGAGCCGTCGCTGCCGATTTTGAATACAGGGAATTCTGGGTCCGCTTCGATACTCAGCCGTTCATCAAACAAGCTCTCCTGCTGCCGGTCAACGAACACCTGGAAGGGCTCCGTCTGAACCAGAACATCCGTGGGGTACGGCTGATCCAGAATCTGCAGAACCAGAACCCCGTTGCAGCCGCAATCCTCCGTGTCATAGAAAAGCTTGAGCGAACCTCCCCTTTTCCCTATGATTTTCTCCAGTTGATCTGTCGTATAGCCGTTCATGCGAATCTCCATCTCTTCTCCTCCTCGTGCAGCTGTGCGGGAATGGAGTGCCAGGCGCCGCCGTTTCCGCCGGAAACCGGATGCTATCAACGGCCGGACGGCCTAGAGCTTATAGATATCGGTATACTTGGCGGTGAGATAATCAACCAGATAGTCCGGATTAAGCTCTTCTCCAGTAACCCGGGTTATAATTTCTCCAGGTGTATGCAGCATGCCGTATTGATAGATCTCGCCAACCAGCCAATCCTTGATGGGAAGCAGCTCCCCCTTGCCGATCAGGGCCTCTGCTTCCGGCAGCTTCTGGATCAGGGTATGGCGGATTTGGGCGGCATACATATTGCCCAGAGCATACGACGGGAAATAACCGAAGGAACCGCCGGACCAGTGAACGTCCTGGAGTACACCCTCCGCGGCGTCGGCAGGCTCAATCCCCAGATACTCCTTGTACTTGGCGTTCCATACCTCCGGCAGATCAGCAACGCGGACGGTTCCGGCGAACAGCGCCTTCTCAATCTCATAGCGGATCATAATATGCAGATTGTAGGTCAATTCATCCGCCTCAATCCGGATCAGGGAAGGTTTCACTTCATTGATGGCGCGGTAGAAGTCCTCTGCGCTGACCGAATCGAACTGGCCCTCAAAAATCCGCTGCAGCTCGCTATAATACCGAGACCAGAAGGCTCCACTTCTTCCTACCATGTTTTCCCAGAAACGGGATTGAGACTCGTGAATGCCCATGGACGTGCCGCCGCACAGGTTCGTCCCCACCAGACCGGTTGAGATGTTCTGCTCATACAGCGCGTGGCCGCCCTCATGAATGGTGCCGAACAGAGCGCTCACCACGTCATCCGGCAGATAGCAGGTAGTAATCCGCACATCGCCCGGATTCAGTCCGGTGGCAAATGGATGGACCGTCTCGTCCAGCCGCCCTGCCTCGAAGTCGTAGCCCATCTGCTCCAGAATGAAAAGGCTGAACGCCTTCTGCTGCTCCTTGGCAAACGTCTGCTTCAGAAAAGAGGTATCGGGTTTATGCGCAGACTTGCCGATGGCGGCAACCAAGGGAACCAGCTTGCTGCGGAGCGCACCGAATACTTGATCCAGCTTCTCCTCTGTCATGCCTGGCTCATACATGTCCAGCAGCGTGTTGTACTTGGTGCCCTTATGTCCCCACAAATCAATGAACACGTGATTTGCCGCAACAATCTTCTCCAGATACGGCTCGAACAGCCCCCAATCGGAAGTATGCTTGGCCTCTTCCCATACCGATTCCGCTTGGGAGGTCAGCACTACATATGCCTGATACTTCTCCGGGGGAATCTTCTTGCTTCTGTCGTATTCCTTGCGGCTCTCCTGCAGCATCTTCAGGCTTAACGCATCCAGTTGGCCCCGGTTCTCCTCTTGCTCCAGAAAGTCCAGATAACCGCCCATCTCATCGGACACGGAGAGCTTGAACATTTCCGTAGAGAGAATCCCCACTGTCTCAGAGCGGCTCTCTACCCCTTTTTTGGGCAGACCCGTGCGCATATCCCAATAAATCAGACCGACGGCTTCCTCATACCCCTTTATCTTCTTCACCAAATTCCGGTATCCGTTTAGCTTGCTCTCCAGTTCACTCATACCTATCCCTCCTGATCGTTCAATAAAATCACTATACTTTTTTTCTTTTTTCTTTTCAACATAAGCGCAATCTATGGTAGACTACTCATTAATCCAAGCTCCATCCCTAAAGCAATGGCGGCTTCGTTAATCTGATCTGGAGGTGTACCGTGTGACGCGGCTCTACGACATTTTGCAGCATAATCATACTTTTGTGGAGGAAGGCCATTACAAGGAGTTCGAAACCGACAAGTTTCCGGACAAAAAAATGGTTATTCTCACTTGTATGGACACCCGGTTAGTTGAACTCCTCCCCAAAGCAATGAGCCTCCGCAACGGAGACGCCAAAATTATCAAAAACGCCGGAGCCATTGTCTCTCATCCCTTCGGCAGCATCATGCGCAGTATTGTTGTAGCCGTCTATGAGTTGGGCGCCACAGAAATATTCGTAGTCGGCCACTACGATTGCGGCATGACCGGCCTCAGCGCGGTAAATGTATTGGAGAAGGCCCGCAGCCAAGGCATCAGCAACGACGTGATGCAGACTGTGGCCCATTCCGGCATTGACCTGGAGCGTTGGCTGAAGGGCTTCAGCCATGCACAAGAAGGCGTGGAGAAAAGTGTGTCCATCATTAAGAACCATCCCCTGCTCCCCAAGGAAATTCTGGTGCATGGTCTGATGATGGATCCGGCAACAGGCAAGCTGGACGTGCTGATTGACGGCGGGCAGGAGCATATTGGGGCTTGACAGCTGCTCTTCGGACAGTCCGGTGAGCGGTTCTGCAAATAGTCCGGCAAGAAATTTTGCTGACAGCTGGTCTTCATGCCTGTATGCTGTGCCCTTCACACATCCGCCGCGGGCACAACAAGCCCCGGAATCGCGCTTATACAGCGCAATTCTGGGGCTTGTGTGTTTTTTATGAACCCGTTAATCCATTGAATAATTCATTGTGCCGAGCAGACGGAGATGATTCTGGAATTTCTCATAGACCCTCAGCCTGTTGCCGTTGATGAAATCCTCGGAATACGTAATCTCCGATTTGGGAATCGTCAGAGTCTGGGTATCATTCTCCATGGAGCCCGCCCCTTCAAAAGGCACATCCCACTGCTTGACCACTCGCTTGGTGCTGTCCTCCAGTTCGAAGTGAAGCACTCTTCCCGTGTTGCTGTCGGCCAATATGCCCGTCGTTTCCAACAGATATTCGAATTCAAACGTATACTTGTCGGCCGAATAAACCCGTGTCATCTCACTGAATTTGACTACATACGGATAAACGGACTGATTGACCTTCCAGACAAGATCATCTCTGGAGGAAGCCTCATTGGGAGATACCGCAAAAGCGGCTTTCTTCGGCGAGGCAAAAACCCCATCGATAATTTGCTGACCGAATACAACTACCGCCTTGTCATCCAGCACGCCGGAGGGTACCTCTGCCCACAGCGTAGTCAGGGCCTTGGCATCCTTATTGAGCTTCGTCGAAGCGGAGGCCTGAGTGAGCTTGTAGACCTCTCCGTTGGATGCCTCAATATAGCCCTCATAAGGAACGGCGATGCCATTGCGCGTCATCTGGTTCTTCTGGCCGATCCGAACGGCGGCTACAAGGCTGGAATCTCCATCCTCCATGCTGTCGTACAGCTTGGTCTCTGCAATCCAGGCGGTGGACAAGCGGCCCGGATCATTGATGTACCAGGCATCTGCCGGGGTAACTGCTGCAGGCTCGCCGGTGCTGAGCGAAAAATCCAGTCGCGCCCACTCTTTTTTCTGAGACCAGGTATTGTTCTGCGCATTCAATACGCCTTGGCCAAAGAACAATCTGCCTTTCTGCATATCCAAATCATAAGGAACGTGGGTGAAAATATACAGAATGGCCTTTTGACCCGCGCTGATGTACGGTGAGCTCTGAACATAGGCCACCTGCCCTTCCAGCTCATTGGTTCCATCGGTATAGCCCGCATACATGGCAGGCAGCTTGACGGCTTCAGACTGCTGGTTTTCCACTTGCACCTCGCTCATGAGCACGTCGTCGCCGCCGTCGCTTAACAGACGGTAAGTAGATTTGACTGTAATGCCCAGTTTGCCGATTGAGGTGACGTAAGAGGAGCCGCCCGCACTGACTGGAGCGCCTGCGGTATCGGATACAGCCGGCAGACTGGCCACTGACACCGGAATGCTCAGGGTATCGGATTTCTTCTCCTGGACAACCAACTGGACAGTGGAGCCGTCAACCCCGCTGGGAAGAACGGCATTGTAATAGTAGGAAGTGGTTTCTCCAGGAGCCAGGAAGTCCGGATGGCTGGCCGAATCCTCAGCCGTAACGGAGAGTGTGCTTCCTCCTACTTGATAATAAGCGTCCAGAACCGGAACCGTCACAGCCTTGGGGCCATCATTCTTTAATGTATAGACGGTTTCAGCATAGAGCCCGTCGGATTTGGAATCCAGGCTGACTGTCTCCACCTCGGCAGACAGTCCGGCGCGCCCGGCTGAATCAGCTTGCACGTCACCCTTTTGCAGCCCTGTCACGGTTCCGGTAATATCCATGGCTTCCAGCATGACAACCGTTTGACTTGCAGTGGTTGCCGATGAAGCCGTGCCGGTCCCAGCGGATGCTGTGGCGGCGGATTTTCTGCCGAATTCAATGGCCAGGGAGTCCTGGGTATTCAGATCCCCTACCGGGAATTCAAGCACGACCGTTGTTTTCTGGCGGGGAAGAATGGACACATCCCCTCCGTGCACAATGGACCCGCTGAATGAAAGACCGTCCCCATTGCGCAGGCCAAGCAGCAGACCCGTGGGGAGCTTGAAGCTGGAAGAGCCCAAGTTCTCGGCGGTCAGCTCGGCATAGATGCTCCAGTTGCCCTTCACCAGAGCGTGATAGCTGCGTTGCAGCTCGAAATTGACCTGGGCATCAGACGCATAGGTTGCGTCCAGATCGGTCATATCCACCAGCGCTTGCGGCTTGCTGGATTGGGAGGCGTCGGAAGCGGCAATAGCCGCGAGCTTGCCGATGGAACGCATATAGCCGGGCACCTTCAGATCCCAGGCATAGATTTCCACCTGCAGCTGGTCCAGTGTGGTTCCTGCCGGTACTTTAGCCACATACTTCAGCTGCTTGGTGGTGCCTGCAGCCGCACGGGAGCTGGTTTTCTCCGCCAGTTCTACAGCATAGCGGCTGCCGGAGGCATCCCAGACGGATACTCCGAATTTGTTCACGTCCAGGGCTGCGACTGATCCGTTCACCAGCTCCAGCACGAAGCGGAAGGTGCTCTTCTCGCTTCCCGGTGAAAGCTGCGCCTTTTCCAGTGTGTAATAGGCTCCATCGGCTACATATACGCCTTGGTCACCAGCCTCAGCCTTATTCCCGTATGCCGGGGTAATCAGAGTTGCGATAAGCAATAATGCCAGCAATCCATTCCACAGCCGCCTGGATAGCCTTCGTTGAGGATTGATCAAGATGTCCTACCTCCTGAAAGTTTTGAGTTCAATGCCATAGCGAAGCGGCATTCGCGAAAAACTGGCTTCGTAAGCATCAACTCAAGTTTTGAGTTCAATGCCATAGCGAAGCGGCATTCGCGAAAAACTGACTTCGTAAGCATCAACTCAAGTTTTGAGTTCGTTGCAAGTGAAGAGGCATTTGCAGTGAAAACTGGCTTCGTAAGCGCCCGCTTAAGTTTATCCCCCGGTAATGGGGGGTTAGCCCGAATAAACCTGCAAATATACAGTTTTTATCAGTGGTATGGGGAGAAATGAAGCAAATACCTGCAAATATGCAGGCATTTGTCCCCTATACGCTTCAAAAGGGGGAGAACCGGCGGAAATGCCTGTATTTTTGCAGGCTTTCCCGCTAAGCTATGAGAACTGCGGTAAAAAGAATGTATTTTTGCAGTTTGTCTCGTAGCAGTTTAGCGCTAAGCTTGGCGGATTCTTTCGCGCATTTTTTGGCGATAAGTTCCGCCCAGCCTTTGGCACGTTCTTTGGCGCAGCCATCGCTTTTGCTGCCGACGGTGCGCTTCAGTCAAACCGCAGCGCGTCAATGGGCCGCAGCCTGGAGGCTTTGTTCGCCGGATACAACCCGAACACGATGCCCACCAGCACGCTGAACAGGAAGGCGGCAATGCTGACCCATAAGGAAACTTCCGTAGGCATTTCCGGATTGAACTTCTCGATTCCGTAGGATACCCCGATTCCCGTCAGCAGGCCGATAATACCGCCCAATCCGCTTAGCACCACCGATTCAACCAGAAACTGGAACAGAATATTCCTGCGCTTGGCCCCGATAGACTTGCGGATCCCGATCTCCCGGGTGCGCTCGCTTACTGTAACCAGCATAATATTCATGATGCCGATGCCGCCTACCAACAGGGAGATGCAGGCGATTCCCGCAAGCAGGTAGGACATCTGGGCAGCGACGGCTTCCTGGGTTTTGAGCATTTCATTCTGGTTCAGAATCTCGTAGCCGCTCTCGGACTTGAACTTGTAATACAGATAATCCTGCAAGGTCGATTCTGCCTTGGCTACGTCATCCTTGGACGCGGCCTCCACATACGTGGTGCGCAGGCTGCCCAGCTTGAACTGCCGCTGCGCCGTGGACAAGGGCATAACCACTGTTGTATCAATGGAGGTGTTGTTGATGTTCTTCCCCTTCTGCTCCATCACGCCAATAACGGAGAATACCACACCGTCAATATTCACCTCTTGGCCAACAGGGTCCAGGAAGCCGAAGAAGGTTTTGGATACGTCGCTTCCCAGCACCACCACATTATTGCGGAATTCCAGATCCGCTTCGGCAATGAAGCGGCCCGTGGCCATCTTCACCTTGTTCATGCTGCCGTAACGGTCATTGGTGCCGATCACCTGATAAGAGCCGGTGGTCCGGTCATATTTGATATTGGAGCTGCCCTTCGTAATCGTAGGGGCCACCCAGTTGAACTCGGGGAATTGCTCCAGCTGCATCACATCATCGTAATCCAACTGCGTAGCCCGTCCCTGATTGGTCACATTGACAACCAGCAGGTTGGTGCCAAGCCCCGAGATTTCATCGGATACCTTGGAGGTGGAGCCCTGGCCGATGGCAACCAATGCCACAACCGAGCCTACCCCGATAATAACCCCCAGCATGGTCAGGATGGAGCGCATGGGATTGGAAACAACGGTTCGCAGGGCCATCCTCACTAATTCCCATAATTTCATCTTAGCACCGCCTCATCGTGGAGAGCATGCCGGTTTGCCGCGTTTTCATTGCGGTGGTCGCTGATCAGCTCTCCATCCCGGATGGCAACGACCCGCCTGGCATGGTCTGCAATTCCCGGATCATGGGTGATCAGCACGATCGTATTGCCCCTGCGGTTCAATTCGAGCATCAGCTCCAGCACTTCCTTGCCTGTCTTGGAATCCAGAGCGCCGGTAGGCTCATCCGCCAGCAGAAGCGAAGGCTTCGACACCAGGGCGCGGGCTATGGCAACCCGCTGCTGCTGACCGCCGGACAGCTCGCTCGGGCGGTGTCCCGCCCGTTCCTTCATTCCCAGACTGTCAAGCATGGCCAAGGCGTTCTCCCTGCGCTCCTGCCCGGAGAGGCCTGCATAAATCAACGGAAGCTCCACATTCTCCAGTGCAGTCAGCCTGGGAAGCAGATTGAATTGCTGGAAGATAAACCCGATCTTATGATTGCGAAGCTCCGCCATCTTATTGTCGGACAGACCGGCTGTTGTCACTCCGTCCAGCACGTAAGTGCCTTCGGTGGGAATATCCAGCAGACCGATAGTGTTCATCAGAGTAGACTTGCCCGATCCGCTGGGTCCGATAATGGCGACGAAGTCCCCGGCCTCCACATGCAGGGTAATCCCCTTCAGAACCTGCAGCTCCTCATTTCCCCGCGTATAAGTCTTGACTATCCCGTTAAGCTCTATAATGTTGCTGCGATCTCCGGTCACCGCTGACCACCGCCGCTTCCGCTGCCAGCTCCGCCTCCACCGGCACCGCCGCCGCTGAAGCCGCCGCCTCCACCACTGCCACTTTGCTGCATCCGCTGCTGGAATTGCTGCATCATGGCCGGATCGATCTGCATGCCGCCCTGACCTTGACCCTGGCCTTGTCTTCCCTCTTGGAATTGCTCACGAAGCCGGGCAATATCATCGGCCGTCATGGTCTGGGTCTTGGATTGGGTAGGAATGATCACCGTTTGTCCTTCGGCAAGCCCTTCGGTGATTTCCACATTGGTTTTGTCGCGGATGCCGATCTTGATTTCACGCTGCTCTTCCACAGAGCCATCGTCGTTCTTCACGGATACATAGTATTTTCCGGCACGGCTCTGCAGCGCCTCGATGGGGACCATAATGACGTTTTCCTTGTTCTGGAGCAGAATCTCACCGGTAGCGGTCATGCCATATTTCAGCCCCACAGGGTCGGAAACCGTGACAACCGCATCATAATACGTCACCCCGTTGGTCGTGGTGCCTACCGTGGAGACCTGTGTTACCTCGCCCTTGAACGTCTTGTTCTTGATGGAATCCACCTTCACATCCACCTGCATGCCGACCTTCACGTTCGGAAGATCCAACTCATCGACCTGGATAGCAAGCAGCATGGTTTCCATACTGGCGACTCCGCCGAATTGGGTCGTGGCGGTAACCTTGGCACCCACCACCAGCGAGGTGAGGATGTTGGTCCGCTGGTTCACGAAGTCTGTGGAGAATACGCCGTCGAAGGGCGCTTTGATGACGAGAGCGTCCAATTGCTCCTGAAGATTTTCAATCGTGAGCACCTGCTGATCATAGGTGCTCTTCTTGTTATTATAGTCGTTATGTATGGTGGAATTGGCCGTGACGCTGATCAACTGCCCCTTCTCCACATATTCCCCGCTCTTTACATTCAACTGCTCGATCGTGCCCGAGATGCCCGCCAGCACGTTCACCACCTGGCTATAGGCAAGGGTTCCTTCCTGCTGCGAGGCCACAGTGCCCGCGCTTGTGACAATCTCGCCTGTCACCTTCAGACCGGCATCCATGGTGGAGTCATTATCCACCGTTATCTCCACATCCACCAGGCGGTTGCCCTTCAGATCCGGCTTGGGGTCCTTGCCGATCTTGGATACGGTCCCCATCTTGGTGATCATGAAGCTGTCAATGCTCAGCTCAACGGCTTCCCCGACCTGAATATGCGAGGCATCCTCCAGCAAGAAGGGCAAGGATACCTTCAGCTTGCTGTTGTCGGAGATAGTAGCGATCTTGGCCTTGCGGTTCAGCTCCACCCCAACATCAATACTATTGGCCAAAGTAATAACCCCGCCGATGGGGGCGATTGTGGACAAAGAGCTCATCTGCTCTTCATAATCCGCCAGATCCGCCGCCAGCGTGGCCAGTGTGGCCTGCGCTTTTTGCATATTGCTGTTCAGGGTAGAACTGGTCAGTTCCACCAGCACATCGTCCTTCTTGACATCCATATTGCGGGTCAGGTTCATCTTCTGGATAACTGCCTCAGCCGGAGCCTGCAGGGTCTTCGTTTCCTTCGGCTGAAGCTGTGAAGTTCCAGTTACAGAGGAGCGAATGTTCCCCTTGCTCACCTTGGAAGTTATCTCTGCCTCGCTGCCGCTTCCCGATCCTTGCCGCTGCTCCAGGAAGAGATAGGTTCCGCCTCCGCACAGGATAACAACCAGGAATAGAATCATCAAGCCTTTGTGCTTCCTCATCCACTTCATTCCATATGCCTCCTAAACAACTGTGTGCCTGCGTTCCTTATATGCCCGCCTTGCTCTCCAGCAGTTCGAGCAACTGCTGTTCCACGTTCTTCTCTTCGTAAATCCAGTCCTTGTCTTCCTGTCTTGGCCCGTAATCCTGTCGATCAACCGGATGCTCCCCGCCGTGACCGGCAGCAGGCGCAGAACCGGCAGCAGCCTCCTGGCCCAGGCATTCTTCCTTCTTCCTCAACAGCCCGTCTTCCGGGAGGCCGTCAGGAAACGGCTCTTTATTGGGCGGTCCGTCGCCGAACTTCAACCATTGCGCATAGATTGCCTTTTGTTCCGCCCCCAGTACGCTCAGAATAGTCTGCTGCTCCTCTTCCCCCATAGTACCTTGTTTAGCTGTCTGCCTGACCAGCGGCAGCATGACTTTTGCCTGCTGTTGGGATAAGGAGGTCTTGGGAACCCTGTCCATCTCGATCAGAAAACGAAACAACTGCACCATATTCCTCTCAGAATTGCTCTGAAGGGGGGGCAGGGTTGCGACGCCTTCAGCCGGTGCTGTTGCAGCCGATGGGGATGTTGTCACTGCAGCGATCTGCTGTTCTTTGGCCGTACAGCCGCCGGCCAGGAAGAGAAACACAGCGGTCCATACCAACACAATAGCAGATATGCCCCAGCGTGTAGCTCTCACATCTGCGCCCTCCTTTCCCCGACAGAAAAAAAATCCTGACATATAGTCAGGATAACGGATAACGTTGAAAAAGGTATGCTGCGTTTGTAAAATAGATGTGAAATTCTAGACATGCTCCAAGGGCTTGACCAGCGGAAATGATACGGTGAATATCGTGCCTTTTCCCAGCACGCTGTTGACCGTAATCTGGCCGTTCATCCCGTTAACGAGATGCCGGGCGATGGTCAGTCCCAGCCCGGTTCCGCTCCCTTCCTTGCCGGTGCGCGACGGGTCGGCCTTGTAGAACCGTTCCCAGATCCGCTTCAGCTCCTCCTCGCTCATGCCTCTGCCCATGTCGGCAACATCAATCTTGAATTCCTCCTCGTTGAAGTCCATCCGCACGGTAACCCGGTTGCCTTCGGGAGTGAATTTCATGGCATTATGCAGAAGGTTGTTCAAGATCTGGGCGTAGCGGTCAGGGTCCAGCCAGACCATCACCTTGCTGGGGGCGGCATCCTCCTTCATCCATACCTCAAACTTCAGTCCCTTGGCCTTGATCGCCGGGGCGATGAGATCGATTACC
The DNA here is from genome assembly GCA_029256185.1 of Paenibacillaceae bacterium. Classification (GTDB taxonomy): domain Bacteria; phylum Bacillota; class Bacilli; order Paenibacillales; family NBRC-103111; genus Paenibacillus_AR. The sequence continues at coordinate 37,539 of JAQSYI010000012.1, read as the reverse complement.
TCTCTGGACTTGGCGAAGGCGTCCACACGGATCATGTGATAGACATCCGAACCGTTCTGAATCCGGGCCAAATCCAGCAGCTCATCGACAAGCCGCCCCAGGCGCAGCACCTCCTGCTCACAGATCTGCAGATACCGGGGCCGGTTCTCTACCGGAATCACGTCGTCCTTCATGGCGACGATCATGCCCCGCAAGGCGGAGAGCGGCGACCGCAGCTCATGGGATACATTGGCAAGAAATTCCTGGCGGGAATCCTCCCACCGCTCCAGTTCCTCGATCATGAAGTTGAAGCTTCTGCCCAGCTGGCCCACCTCATCCGTGCCCTCCGGCACGCGAATGGAAAAATCCCGTTCCGCAAGGGCAAGCGATGCCCGGTTCATCTCTCTTAGCGGTCTGGCCAGCTTGCGGCTGATGATGAACAGGATAATGGCTACCGCAACCAAAGAAAACAGCAGGGGCACCCAGATATTCCACCGCACTGCCGACACCACATCGGTGATGTCCTCAACGGGCGTATGGAAGAAAGCAACCGTCGCCTGCCCGTTCAGTTGCAAAGGCATGTAGTAAATCAGAAAGCTGTCCCTGCTCCGCCCTTCTCCAGGAGGACGGTTAATATCCAAACCGGGCATCCGCTCGACCAGGAAATCGCTGCTGTTCCCCAAGGCCTTGGTGAAGGGCTTCTCCAGGGAGACCGGAATGCTCTTCCCCTCTGCTCCGGGGTCCGTACTATAGACCACCACGCCATTGGTATTAATGATCCAGATCTGGCCGTTAAAGCTGCGGGAGATCAGCCGCATGGAGAAACGCAGCTCCCTGCTGGAGAAGCCTCCCTCCTGGAAGTTACCCGCCACCTGAAGCAGATCGCTGGAACGGTCCTTCAGCAGCTGCCGCTTGTCTTTATAGAACAGATCCGAGAAATAATTGCTCCAGAACAGAGCCAGTCCCAGGAACAGGAGAATGCAGGTGACGAGAAAGGACAGGAATAGTTTAAGGTAGAGGCTTTCACGCATGGTACGGATCATGACTTGCTTACCTCGAAGGAATAGCCGATTCCCCACATGGTCTGGATGGACCATTCCTCACAGAGCCCCAGCTTCTTGCGGATATTCTTCACGTGGGCATCCACCGTCCGGGTGCCTCCGGCAAAGTCAAATTTCCATACCTGCTCCAGCAGTTCCTCACGGGTATACACCCTTCCCGGATTGGATGCGATAAAATACAACAGCTCCGTCTCCTTCGGCGTCAGATCCACCCGATGCCCCTCCACGGTCACCTTGTATTGCTCCAGGTCGATGTTGAGCCCGGGGTACTCCAAGTGCTTTTTGTCCGCCGCTTTGGTCTCATCGGGATGCTTGACCAGATTGGTCCGCCGCATGACCGCCTTCATCCGCGCGATGAGTTCGTTCGGGTCAAAGGGTTTTACAAGATAATCATCCACGCCCAGATTGAATCCTCTCAGCTTGTCTATGGACTCTCCCTTGGCCGTCAGCATAATAATCGGCAGTTTGCCGGACGGATCGGGCAGGCAACGAATCTCCCTGCACAGGTCGAAGCCGTTGGTATCCGGGAGCATCACATCCAGCACAACCAGATCCGGCTTTTCCTTTTCAATAACCGAGATAACCTCCTTGCCTGAGAAAAGCACGATAGGCTCATAGCCTACATACTCCACGTACAGCCGGATAACCTCCACGATGTTCGGTTCGTCGTCCACGATCAATATTTTCGCCACATTGCTCATTAAGCGTCCCTCTCCGTCTGTCCGGCTCTCCGGCTTCTGTCGGCCAGCCTTCTCATTCTTTCCTCGATCACTTCTGAACGGTCGCGCAAGGTATGCCGATGGATCAATTCGCGTTCCTCCATAGGGCTCACCCTCTCCCAGTCACATCCCCACGAAACGCATAAAGCCTTGCTCCGCTCAAGCAGCTCCCTGTCTGCAACAGGCAGACTCAGATCGCTGAATCCTGGGGAGGCAGTGATGACAGGCGTTGCGGCAGACATGCCGGGCGGCAAGCCCAGATACTGCTTCAAGCGCTCCTGCAAGCAGGCGGACAGTGCTGCAGCATCCAGCCCGGCAAGGGATACATCCGCTTCGTCCAGCCGTGCCACGGCAGGCTCCATCAGCTTCGCAGCCCCTCTGCGGTTGCCGCGGCGTTCGTGATACAGCGCAACAGCCACTTGAATCAGCCCATGCCAGATTCCCCGGAGGGCCGGATCGGTCTCCTGCTTCCAATACTCCTCCAGAAGCTCATGACATTCGAAATAATCCCTTGTACCGTGAAAATGGGCCAGAAATTCCACATAAGCCTCCGGGTATTGTTTCACTCTCCATCGCCCCATTGCCGCTTTTGACACCTATTGTAACAAATCGGGACCAATTCTGAAACCGGATTTCCTGCGCCCGTCTCGCAACAAATCTCCCATTCAGCCGTTTAATAGATTAGACATGAAATGAAAGAGGAGTGAAGCATGGGCAAACTAGGCATAAAGGCACTTATTCTTACTCTTGCTATGGCATTGGCCTTGCCGGCAATGGCAGGCGCGGCGGTACCCGACAAAACGACCAAGTACCGGGTTTACCAGTACGATCAGGCGGTTACGGAATTTGCGGATTACAAGCAGGCCGTGAACTTCGCCCAGTGGTACACCAACAGCCGGGTGGAGGAAATCGGCACAGGAAGCTGGAAGTGGGACAACTATCCCCGCTACCAAATCTATCAATTGGGAGCCACCAAGCCCGAATGGCAATTCGCCCGGCTGGAGGATGCGGTCAAGGAAGCCTCCAATTGGACGAACGCCAGCATCCGGGATCTGGAGGGCACAGGCTGGGTGTGGAACAACTACCCCCGCTACCAGGTGTACCAGGGAGATATCACTCTCGATGAATGGCTGTTTACCTCGCTGAATGATGCTACAGCAGAAGCCAAACGCTGGGCAGGGTCCCATATTATCGACCTGACGGACAACCGCTGGGTGTGGGACAATCTGAGTGCTGCCGACAAGGAAACCTTGCGTGCAGGCGGGCCGGCCTATCAGGTGTACCAGAGCAAGTATACCCAGGACAGCTGGCGCTTTGCCTATCTGGAGGACGCAGTGGCGGAAGCTCTGAATTGGGGAGATTCCCATGTGGTGCGGATCGGCGACAAGCAGACTGTATTTTCCAACTTCAAGCGTTACAAGGTCTATCAGGGCGACAAGCTGCTTGATTCATTCGTGAGCCTGGACCAGGCTGCGGACTATGCGCGGCTGTGGGCGCATTCCTCGGTCAGACAAAACGGCCAGATCATCTGGAATAATTACGCTACATATACGGTTTATCAGAGCGGCAACCTGATCGGAGAATACTTCAACCTCCCGGATGCCCTGTATTATGCCGGTCATTATGCCAATGCCTCCATCGGTCGGCTGGACGGCAAGACCCTCTGGAATAACTTCCGCAAGCTCCAGATCTGGGGCTGGAACGGGTCCGCCACGAAGGAAACGGTAGCCGCCCAGACTGCCTCGGTGATGGGGTTGGATGTGGATTCGCCCAGCTGGTTTCAACTGGAGGATGCCACAGGCAAGCTGAAGGACACCTCCTCCAAGGAAACCGCGGACATGCTTAAGAAGCGCGGCTTTCATGTCCATCCTCTGGTTAGCAACCAGTTCGACAGTGTCCTGACCTCGGCCTTTCTGGCCAACAAAGAGGCTCAGAGCCGGTTTATTGCCGCGCTGGTGGACAAGGCCGCCCTGCTTCAGGTAGAGGGGCTTAATATCGACTTTGAGAGCTTGAACGGCAAGGACCGCGCAGCCTTCACCGCTTTTATCGAGGCGCTGGTTGCGGCCGCCCATGAGAAGAACCTGAAGATTTCTGTTGACCTGCCGCGGGGCAGCGTCAAGTGGAACCATCTCACCGCCTTCGACCATGAGAAGCTGGCCACAGCAGCCGATTACATCGTAACCATGGCCTACGACCAGCATTATTCCGCCAGCACTGTGCCGGGCTCCGTGGCGGGGCTGCAATGGATCGAGGAAGGCATCAAGGAGTTCCTGGCCTACGGCATTCCCCGGGACAAGCTGATTCTGGGCATCCCCTTCTACGTCCGGGAATGGACGATCGATGCCAAGGGGGCGTTGGCCGGGACCAGAGCCGTCTATGCCAAGGATGTGCCGTCCCTGATCGCCGAGAGACAAGCTATCTCCACCTGGGACCCTACGTTTAACCAGTACAAGGTGGAATACACGGGCACCGACGGCAACCCGCGGGTATTCTGGCTTGAGGACAGTGCTACCGTAAAAGCGCGGCTTGAACTGGCGAAGAAATACGAGCTGGCCGGAGTCGCAGCCTGGAGGCTGGGCCAGGAGGACCCGGAATTCTGGAAGACGATTGTGCAGAATAAATAGGCAGGCCGTTTAGGAATAGCCGGACGCGTCAAGATGAAATAGCAGCAGCAGCGCTAAGAGTGAAGGAGCGGCTTCGGAGTCAGCGGCGGCGTCAGGGTGAAACGGCTTGAGAGTGAAACGGCGGCTTCGGAGTGAAGTAGCAGCTCCAATCAAACGGACGCCTCCGCAGTAAAGCAGCAGCAGTTCCAGTCAAACGGACAGCTCCGGAGTAAACAGACAATCAGCAAGGAGTGGCAAGTGTGAGCAAAACCAACGCTTTGCGCATGCTGGACAAGGCAGAGATACCATATGACATTCTGATGTACGACAACGAGGACGGACAGATTCATGGCGAAGCTGTCGCCCGGAAGATCGGCAGGCCGCCGGAAATCGTGTTTAAAACCCTGGTGGCCCATAGCGGCAACAGCCTGTTCGTATTCGTCATTCCGGTAGGGGCGGAACTGGACTTGAAGAAAGCCGCCAGAGCTGCCGGTGAGAAGAAGATCGAGATGCTGCCCATGAAGGATCTGCAGAAGTGGACCGGGTATATCCGCGGCGGCTGCTCGCCAGTGGGCATGAAGAAGCTGTTCCCCACCTTCATCGACGAAAGCGCCGCAGATCTGGAGAAGATGCTGGTGAGCGCAGGTAAAATCGGCATGCAGATGGAGGTTTCTCCCCGTCAGTTGGCGGGAATTGTCTCAGCAGGCTTCGTGGAACTGACGAAGGAAGAGCAGTGATTATGTGCTGGCGCTAAGGCAATGTTTGCACTGGTGCTAAGGCAATGTTAATGCTTGTGCTAACGCAATGTTAGTGTTGGCGCAAATGAGACGGTTTGGCGGGAATCCTCAGGCTTTATACGAAGCGGGGCTGCTCCGGGGCTGCTGACATATGTCGGCGTTGGCCCTTGGGAGCAGCCTTTTTGTGCGCTTCCGCAATCCAAGCTTGTATCATAACTATGGGAAATTCTAAGTGATAGAAATCAAACGCGGCCTGAAAAGCTGTTGGCTGCGGGTGATGGAGCGTTGTGGAGCAACAGGGCATGGCCGCAGGTTTGGATTTGACCGTCTGCATGGCCGCCCAAAACCACCTTGTATGAAATTCCATCTAAGTTTGGTCACTGAAGGCCTCTTCTCGCTCCTGTATGCAGGAGAGGAGGAAGGGGAGGAATCCGCGGCCGCTTAAGCTGTAACCAGTTGCGGGGGAACTGTGACGAGTTGCGGAGATCTGTAACCAGTTGCGAGGAGCTGTAACGGACACAGAAGCCCTTATTCAGCTCAAAATGGGGCCTTTGAAATTCTAACGGATCTGAGCGCCTCTATTTGCTCCAAATCCTCCTTGCAGCAGGTCTTCGGGCACCAATAAGGTCTCTCATGTCCGTTACAGCCGCTCATACCCCCCATTTGCCCGTTTAAGCGTCGCTCAGGTCCGTTAGTGCTCCCCGCCCCCCCACTCATCTCGGACAATCATGGAACGGTTTTTCTGCTATTCTCTCTTTTCTCCTTCTCCCAAGCCTTCAGCCAGTTGACTTGATCATTATTGTTCAATTGACATTAGTGTATGTCATACAATATAATGAAATTAACGATAATATATCCGCATACTTATCTCTTCATCCATTTTATATCGAATTATATCTTCAACCTTCTATATCGAGTTACATCTTCACCCTTTCTTGTTAGTAAACCGCTTGACCAATACCCCGGAAGGTGGTGAGGAGATGGAGCAATACGAAGAATTGCTGGGGATTTTCGATACGGAGCTTAAGAGAGGCACGCTGACATTGGCCATACTGAGCCAGCTTCATTCTTCGCAATACGGCTATTCCCTGCTGCAGAGCATCACGGATAAACAGATCGAAATCGAAGCGGGTACCCTCTACCCCATGCTCAGACGGCTGGAGAAACAAGGCATTCTGGTAAGCGACTGGGACACAACCGAGAGCAGGCCTAGGAAATATTATGTGCTCAGTGATCTGGGAAGAACGCTTTATCAGCAATTGGCGGCGAATTGGAGAAACCAGGTGGAGATCATGAAGGAAATAATCGGGGAGGCTGGAACATGAGCATCATTGAGCGCTATATTTATACCGCAACAAAACGGCTGCCGGACAAAATCAAGAAGGATGTTGAGGAAGAGCTTCGTTCCAACATTTACGACATGCTGCCTGAGAATTACAGCGAGACGGATATCCGCAACGTGCTCTATGAGTTGGGTAATCCCGTCGAATTGGGCAACCGCTACCGGGAGAACTCCCAGCATCTGATCGGACCCGCTTTTTACGGACAGTATCTGTTCGTGCTCCGAATCGTCTTGATCATTGTCCTGTGTGCCGCCCCGGTAGGCGCATTCGCTACCGTTCTGCTGGATGAGTCCGTGAACGGACCTTTGGCGGTCATAGGCAATATTTTGCTGCAGACCCTGGTGTTTCTGCTGGAAGGGGGGGTCCAGGCGTTTGCCTGGGTCACGATTATATTCGCCTTCATGGACAAGGCAAAAGGCACTTATCTGAAATGGCCGTTTACCGGCAAGGAATGGTCATTGGAGGATCTGGAGGAGCCCCGCACTCCGCAAAATGGTGCAATCCCCACAAGCGATCCGGTATTTTCCATCGTTATGACCCTGGTCCTGCTGATCGTGGCGTGCTTTTTCCCGGAATATGTGGCAGCGTTCGAGTGGAACAACGGCGAATTCGTCAGCACCACCTTGTTTGACCTGGAGGTACTGAAAGGCTACATCCCTTATATCCTGGCCTTTGCTCTGTATGAGACAGTTTTCTCGGTATTGAAGCTGGTATACCAGAGATGGACAAAGCGTCTGGCGATGCTGAATGTGATCTCCCATGCCTGCGGTATATTGCTCACCGGAGCGTTCCTGTTGAATGAACGTGTGATCAACGAGAGCTTCAAGACGGTATTTGCCCAAGCGGCCAACGCGGATATAGACATGTTTTCAAACCTATGGCAAAGAGGCGTCTGGGCACTTATATTATTGATTCTGGTCATGGGCATCTGGAATGCAGTGATGGTTTTCAAAAAAGTAAAGTAGCTCCCGTCAAAGCCGGTTATTCCTTCAGGTACAGGAACACCGGCTTTTTGTGATATGGAAGCTCTTATGCAAACCGCGGGATGAAGAAACAGTCTACGCCTTCGTCAAAAAGATGATCTGGAAGGGGAAGCAACCGGTTGTATCGGTCGGTCCTAGAAGAAACAGTTGTAGATAATTGTGTAGGCATTTTTTTGCAAAATCAAAAAAAATGGATGCATTTGGCTTTGCTTTTCCGTTTTTCTCTGTTATAGTGTGATATAAATCACAGTAAAGGCGGGATTTATCCATGAAAAAAATGTCCAAATGGCTCCCCGTTCTCTCTCTGGCTTTCGCTTTCGTTTACTTCTATTATCCTGCTTACTATTATCCCAGTTACTATTTTTATTACTGATATTCATATATAAAAACCCCGCCACCATTTGGGTTGACGGGGTTTTTATATTCCCAAGCGCTGGGGAAATTACTTGATGGAAGCCTACCCTGTTAGAACACCTTCGTCGTCCAGGCCTCGCAGTTCCATGAATCGTTGACAACGTCGCGGTAAAATTCAGGCTCATGGGAAATCAGCAGAATGCTGCCCTTGTAGGCCTTGAGCGCCCGCTTCAGCTCTTCCTTCGCATCCACATCCAGATGGTTGGTCGGTTCATCCAGCACCAGCAGGTTAGTCTCGCGGTTGATCAGCTTGCACAGACGGACCTTGGCCTTCTCTCCGCCGCTCAGCACGGCAATCTTGCTCTCGATATGCTTGGTGGTCAGGCCGCACTTGGCCAGCGCCGCCCGCACCTCGAACTGGGTGAAGGAGCTGAACTCCTGCCAAATCTCCTCAATGCAGGTATTATAGTTCGCATCCTTCATCTCCTGCTCGAAGTAGCCGATCTCCAGCAGATCGCCAAGCTGGACCGAGCCGGACACAGCCGGGATTTGCCCGAGAATGCTGCGCAGCAGGGTTGTTTTCCCGATTCCGTTGGCGCCGAACAGGGCAATCTTCTGTCCCCGCTCCATCCGCAGGTTCAGAGGTCTGGACAGCGGGGAATCATAACCGATCACCAGATCCTTGGTCTCAAAGACCAGCTTGCCGGAGGTGCGGGCGTCCCTGAAGTTGAACTGGGGCTTCGGCTTCTCCTTGGCAAGCTCGATGACCTCCATCTTGTCCAGCTTCTTCTGCCGGGACATGGCCATATTCCGGGTAGCCACACTGGCCTTGTTCCGCGCCACGAAATCCTTCAGATCGGCGATCTCCTGCTGCTGGCGCTTATACGCGGATTCCAGCTGCTGCTTCTTGGCCTCGTACACCTGCTGGAAATAATCATAATCCCCCACATAGCGGGTCAGCGACCGGTTCTCCATATGGTAGATCAGGTTAATGACACTGTTCAGGAACGGAATATCATGGGAGATGAGGATGAAGGCATTCTCATACTCCTGCAAATACCGCTTCAGCCATTCAATATGCTGCTCGTCCAAGTAGTTCGTGGGTTCGTCCAGCATCAGGATGTCCGGCTTCTCCAGCAGCAGCTTGGTCAACAGCACCTTGGTCCGTTGGCCGCCGCTCAGATCGTTGACATCCTTGTCCAGGCCGATATCCGTCAGCCCCAGACCGCGTGCGGTTTCGTCAATTTTGGCATCGATCATATAGAAGTCCTGGCTGGTCAGAATATCCTGCATGGTGCCCACATCCTCCAGCAGCTGCTCCAGCTCCTCCGGGGACACCTCGCCCATCCTGCCGTACATGTCGTTCATTTCCTTCTCAATATCGAACAGATATTGGAACGCCCCGTTCAATACATCGCGAATCGACTGGCCCTTAGTCAGCACCGCATGCTGGTCCAGATAGCCGACCCTCGTGCGCTTGGCCCATTCAACCTTGCCATCGTCCGGCTGAAGCTTGCCCGTGATGATATTCATGAAGGTGGATTTACCCTCGCCGTTGGCTCCGATCAGGCCAATATGCTCCCCCTTGAGCAGACGGAAAGAGACATCATGGAAGATGGCGCGGTCTCCGAACCCGTGGCTCAGCCGTTCTACGTTTAATATACTCATGCAATAAACACCTTTTCCTTATCGTGCGTGCCGAGGATAAACGCCTGCCGGTGTCCTTTTTGACGCTGTGGCGTTTGTCAAGAGGTCGAACCGCTTTTCGCGTTTATAGGTTCTGATATTTCCAAAAAAGTCCTGTTTATAGACCAAGAAGGTTCTCGCGCACGCCAATTATATTGTACATTGTACCCGACCTATTATATCGGTTTTTGTCCCAAGACTCCACCCGAAATTTGACCCAATGCCCGTTTTCCGCGGCGAACTCAGACGGTCTGCAGGTTCAGGGTGTCTTCAATATGCTCCACATACATGCTGCGGATATCCGGGTATTCCCCCAGGCCCTTCAGAATAGTGGACACCTGGTAGCCCTTTTGTGTAAAAATCGTTTTCCAGCTGTCCTCCTCATCCCCGGCCATATCATTGGTCGCATGGTCTCCTGCCACCACCATCAGGGGGGAGAGCAGCACCTTGCTGCAGCCGGTTCTGTCCAGCTGCTTCAGGACGGTGTACACATCGGGATATGCCTCCACTGTGCCGACGAAGATATGCGGGTGCCCCTGCTCCTTGAACATATAGTCCATCGCTGCGTAAGCGGAATTGGCGAAGTGCCCGCTGCCGTGTCCCATCAGCACCAGAGCGGTATCCCGGTCCAGCGTTGAGAACTCCTTGGCCAGAATGCGGATCACCCGCAGGAAATCATCGGTAGAAGACAGAAGAGGCGCTCCGATCCGCAGCTCGGCAAAAAGTCCCTTGCGGCTGCTGCACATCCCGGCAAGCTTCTCGTACTCTTCCCCGTTGATAATATGCGTTGGCTGCACAATCACCTCGCGGAAGCCGTCGGCGGAGAGCCGGTCCAGCGCCTCCTCCACGTTGTCGATGCTCATGCCGTCCCGCTCCCGCAGGGTGCGGATGATCATGGAGCTGGTGAAGGCCCGACGCAGCTCCCGTTCCGGCCAGGCACTTGCGATCTCGTTCTCGATGGCGGCAATGCTCTTCGTAAGCGTATCGGGATAGCTGGTGCCGAAGCTGGCTGCCAGGATCGCCTTTGTCCGTTGCATGCTCATTCCTCCCCGCCCACAATAATGGTGGAAAAATAGCCGTAGCTGTCCGCCGAATCCAGATCGCGGCAGACCAGCTCGTTTTCCATTCCGCAATTTTGCACCAGCGCCGCGCGTTCATAGAGGCCGCTGTGCTTCAGAGCCTCCTTGACCCGGTCCAAGCCCTTGCCGTGCTTCATCACAACCTTGGTTCCGTCCCTGCCAAGCTCCTCCTCCAGCCCGGAATAATCCCCGGGGATGATCCTCAGCGGCTTCCGCGGCTCTGTGAGGCTCACACCCAGTCTGGCGGCGCAGGCGGAGAAGCTGGTAACGCCCGCCACCGTCTCCGTCTCATACCCGGCGGCGCTGATCAGCTTATGAATATAGCTGTGTGTGGCATACACGGAGGCATCGCCCAGATTGACCATCGCCACGTTCTGCCCCCGGTCCAGTCTGGAGCTGATGAGCGCGGCGAGCTGCCGGTGGCGCTCGGCCACCGCTTCCCTGTCCCGGCTCATGAGGAAGTCCAGATGCAGCACCTCCTTGGCGGACAGGTCGGTTGCAAGACTTGCGATTTCCAGAGCGACACTGCGGTCCTGCTCCGTCCGCGGCGCGGCGATTACAGGGCATTCGCCGAGCACCCGGACCGCCTTCAGCGTCATATATTCGGGATCACCCGGACCCACGCTTACACCATAAAATTTACCCTTCATCCTTCTTCTCCTCATCCTTTTCGGCCAGCAGCAGCAGAGCGTTGCAGATCGCCGCCGCCACATTGCTGCCGCCCTTGCGCCCTCGGGCTACAATAAACGGCACATCCGCCGTCATGATCAGCTCCTTGGCCTCCACCACATTGACGAAGCCCACCGGAACCCCTATCACCAGCTCAGGCCGGATTCTGCCCTCGGCGATCAGCTCATACAGCCGGACAAGTGCGGTGGGCGCGTTGCCTACAGCTATGATGAGAGGCATGGTAAGCTCCGCCGCCCGCTCCATGCAGATGGTAGCTCTAGTAATGCCGCGGCGCTTGGCCTCCTCGGCCACAGAGCCGTCAGACATGAAGCAGTGGATCTGGCCTCCCAGAGCGTGCAGGATGCGCCGGTTCACACCGGATGCGGCCATCTGGGTGTCCGTCACGATATGGGCTCCGTCCCGCAGCGCCTTCACAGCCCGCTGTACCGCCTGTGCCGAGAACAGCAGATTGTCGGCATAGTCAAAATCCGCGGTGGTATGGATAGCCCGCTTGATCACCGCTTCGTGGTCCGGATCAAGGCGGCGCTCTCCCAGCTCCTGCGCAATAATCTCGAAGCTCCGCCGTTCAATATCGGCAGGCTCCACCCGTTCAAGCTTGAACTTCTTCATGCTTCATGCGTCACCTCCGTGAATGGCCTTGTCCCTTCGCCCGCTTCCGTCCGCTGCCGCATACGCAGCGCATGCCGCGGCGAAGCTCTCCGCAAACCGGGGATTGGCGTAAAAATATAAGTGGGGAAATCCGGCGTACAGGCTTCCGTCTGCGTGAACACAGGGCCAGGACTTGCCCGTTACCGGCTTCTCCGCATGGAAATCTCCGCCTTCGTTGTCGGACTGCCAGTAGTGGAACTCATGGGCACGGATGGATTCGCCTGCCCGGCAAAGCAGGTTGTCCCGCCCGGCGGTGACGGCGGCGTAGCCGAAATGGCCCATGCGGCCGGACTTGCTTGCCCGGCCCTTAACCACTCCGGCCATGGGATAGGCGCAGCCAGTGTCATCCTCCAGCTGATCGTGCAGGTACAGGAAGCCGCCGCATTCCGCGATTGTCGGCAGGCCGCGGCGGCGAGCAGCGCCGATGCACTCCAGCATGCGCTTATTGCCGGACAGGGTCCGGGCGTGAAGCTCCGGATAGCCTCCTCCCAGGAACAGTCCCGCCGTACCGTCAGGCAGGGTATGATCCTGCAGGGGCGAGAAGAACACGATATCCGCTCCCGCCTCCCGCAGCAGGTCGTAGTTGTCCTCGTAATGAAAGCAGAAGGCCTCGTCCCGGGCCACGGCAATCCGCGGCGCGCCATCCACCCGGCGCGGCGCGAAGAGGGGCTTGGCCGTCAGCGCGGGCGCTGCGGCAGCCAGCTCCAGGATGCCGTCCAGGTCCAGCGTCTTCTCGCATTGCACCGCCAGCTGCTGGAGCTTGTCCTTCAGGTTCTTCACCTCTGCGGCGGTGACCAGGCCCAGATGACGGCTCTCGAAGGCGGCTTCCGCCATATCCGGCAGGTAGCCCAGCGGCCTTACATCCGTCTCCGTCTCGATGATTTCCTTGAGCAGCGGATACAGGGCAGGCGGGCAGCGGTTGAGAATAACTCCCCGGATGCCGCTGTCGGGCCGGAAGCGGACAAACCCGTTGATGAGCGCTGCCAGAGACAGGGACATGCCGCGGGCCTGCAGCACCAGGATGGACGGAGCCCCGGTAACGCGGGCAAGGTCGTAGGCTCCTGCCGCCGCGGTTTTGCCTGCTACGCCGTCATAATAGCCCATGACCCCTTCCATAAGAGCCAGGTCGGCGTCCTTGGAATGCTTAAGCAGAAGCGCCTTTACCGTTTCCTCTCCGGTGAAGAACAAATCCAGATTGCGGCTCGCAGCGCCGATAATCCGCGAATGGAACATGGGATCGATATAATCCGGTCCGCACTTGAAGGAGCTTAACCGGAGGCCGCGGTTCAAGAGAGCCTGCATGATGCCGCAGGTGACAGTGGTTTTGCCCGAGCCGCTTGCGGCCGCGCCGATCAGAATACGGGGGAGGCTGAAGAGGCTCATGCTCCGCCTCCTTGTCCGCTGATGATGAACACCGGATTAAGCGCGGACAGCATGTGGCTCGCTCCCGCCTTGCGGGTTCTGGCTACGGCCAGCTGGGTGACCTCTACTTCTGCAAAGCCCAGTTCCTCCATCAGCCGGACGCTGTCCGCCAGGGTTTCCACGGTAATGGCGTTGACCGCGAGCCTGACCTGTGGATTACGGGCCAGCAAGGCGCGCAGAATGCTCTCCAGCCTGCCGCCGCTGCCTCCGACAAAGGCAGCATCCGGCGCCGGAAGTCCTTGCAGGGCATCGGGCGCCTCGCCCTCAGCGATCTCCATGTTCCAGGCTCCGAAGGCCTCGCGGTTGCGGGCGATCAGCTGCAGCGCTTCGGGATTGCGCTCGATGGCCCACACATGGCCTCTTGAGGCTGCCAGCGCCATCTCCACCGCCACGGAGCCGGTGCCCGCCCCGATGTCATATACCGTATCGTCCCGGTTCAGGCGCAGCTTGGCGATGGACAGGCATCTTACCTCCGACTTGGTCATGGGCACATCGCCGCGGACAAACAGACTGTCGTCGATTCCGCCGGTGGCATAGCCCCACAACGGAGGAGAGATACGCTGCACCAGCACGGCGCTCAAAGAGTTGAATTGCTGCAGCGCCAGTTCCGCGGCGGTTGCCGTCACGATCTCTTCCTGCTCATAGGAGAGGCGGCTGCCCACCGTCACTCTGGCGTCTCCCATGCCGCAGCGGGCCAGCACGGCGCACAGGCCTTGCGGCGTCGTATCCCCTCCGGTCAGGAAGAAGCTCTTCTCATGCGCTGCCGCATGGGCGGCAATGTTCAGGCTTCTGCCGTGGGCGCTGGCGGGATGGATATCCTCCCATGGGATGCGGAGTCTTGCAGCCAGATATTGGAGAGAGCTTAAGCCGGGGATGGTTTCCACCGCTTCGCCGGACAGCAGGGGATACAGCTTCTTCGCCCCGCTGTAGAAGCCTATATCCCCGGACATCAGCACGCATACCCTGCTGCAGCCTCCGCTGTGGATGTGCCGGACAATCTCCTCGGGGGAGATAGCGGCTATTTTCCGGCATGGCTGGCGGCCAAAAAGCTCCAGTAATCGGTCCGCTCCAATCAGCAGTTCCGCCTGTTCGATCCTCTCCAGAGCGCGGGCGGTCAGGAGATCCGCAGCTCCCGGTCCCACGCCGATGATGCTGATGCTCTTCGTCATCCGTTACCCCTCTCTTCCTGACCGTATCTGCGCGACAGCTCCCGCTTGAGCTCTGCCAGGGTATACCCCTGCTCCCGCACAGGCCGGTTCAGCACCAGCACAGGGATGCCCAGCTTGCGGGCAGCGGAGACCTTCTCCGCAAAGCCCCCAGCAGCTCCAGATTCCTTGGTAACCAGGACACGGATATCAAACTGTCGCAGGAGGGCTATGTTCAACTCCTCGGAAAAAGGCCCCTGCATGCCAATCACCCGGCTCAGCTCATAGCCCAGCTCCCGGCAGATCTGCAGCGATTCCAGGGCCGGGAGCACCCGGGGGTACATTCTCCGGCTGTAATCGCGGACAGCAGTGAAAGCAGGCAGGTCCTTGCTGCCGGTGGTCAGCAGAATGCGGCCCTCCAGCTCGTTCAGGCGCCGCACTATGCCCTCTGTATCCGCATAATATTCACACCCGTCCGCCTGACTAATCGATCCGTCCTCCTGACGACCCTTCTCAACAGATCCACGTGCCTGATGACTCTTCTCAACAGTTCCGTCGCCATGACGACCCTTCTCAACAGTTCCGCCGTCCCCCTGATGCCCCTCTACCATCGGCTCCCTGATCAGCCGCAGGCATTCCACCCCGGTCCCGGCCGCAGCCTCTCTGATGTTGGCGCTGACGGCAACGGCATACGGATGGGTCGCGTCTATTACAAGATCGATCCCGCTTGTGATGATCAACTCCCGCATCTCCGCAGCATCTATCCGCCGGTTCAGCACCCTCACGCCTGCCGACGGCTCCAGCAGCGCCTTGCCGTACTCCGTAGCCACACAGACCGTGCAGGCTACCCGTCCGGCAGGCTTGGACGCAGCCGCTGGCGGGACAGCAGATGCGGTCGCTAGTGATGCTTCACGCCAGTCAGCCGAACCGGTCACTAGCGATGCTTCCGGCCATTCAACCGCTTCGGCAGCTCCGGCTATATCCGGCAGACCGGCACTTCCGGGAACATGGGATGCTTGGGGCAAGCCCGTCTCCCCCGACCCGGCCGCTCCTTCCGCCACTGCTGACGTTACCGGTAGACCTGCCAGAAATTCCACAATCTCCCGCCCCTCGGTGGTGCCCGCAAATACGAGTACATGCTTCATTTCCGGTATCCCCGGGGCGTAACCATCTTGCCGTTTACGACACAGGTTTCGCTGCTGCCGATGAATACGGTGGTAAACATATCCAGCGTCGCCGACGCAAGCCCGGACAGCGTGGTCAGCTCGGCGGCTTCACCGTCTCTGCCGATATTGCGCACGTAGCCGCAGACCGTGCTCCCATCCCGGTGCTCCATCGCGATCTCGCAGGCTCTGGCCAAATGTCCGGTTCGTTTGCGGCTGGCCGGATTATACAGGCAGATCACAAAATCCGCCATAGCCGCCGCCCGCACCCTGGCTTCAATCTTCTCCCAGGGAGTCAGAAGATCGCTCAGGCTGATCACAGCGAAGTCATGCATCAACGGCGCGCCAAGCACCGCCGCCCCGCTGGATGCTGCCGTAACGCCGGGCACAATCTCGATCTCCACGGGAGGATACTCCTCCGCCAGCTCATAGATCAGCCCTGCCATGCCGTATACCCCTGCATCCCCGCTGCAAACGATGCCTACCGTCTCTCCCGCTGCCGCTTCCGCCAGCGCCATGCGGCAGCGCTCCACTTCCCTGGTCATGGGAGTGGCAAGCTGCCGCTTATGGGGATAATCCGCTGCGATCAGGTCCATGTAGCCCTGATAGCCGATCAGCACCGTGCAGGCCTCCAGAGCCTCACGCGCCCACAGCGTCATCTGCCGTGTCTCCCCTGGTCCCAATCCAATCACATATAGCTTCATATGATGAGTTCTCCTAAAAGTTTTTAAGTTCAATGCCGGGTTGCGGCATTAGCGAAAAAACTGGCTTCGTAAGCATTCGCTAAGTTTTTGCGCCAGCAAAAACTGGCTTCGATATATTTCGCTTAAAGCTATTGCTCCATAAGCATCAGCTGATCCATTGCACCGAAAACCTGGCTTCGTAAGCATCCGTTACTCGAAGCTGATCCGGTAATCCTGCCGGGCCGCCGCCACCGTCACGCCGTTGTCCGCCTGCTTGGCTATCACCAGCCTTGCGCCGGAGCCGCTGCCCAGGACAGCGCTGCGCTCACAGACATTGTCCACGCCCACCACCCCGGCGACAAAGCCGGAGGCCGAGAAGCTCCCCTGAACCGCGCTGAGCTCCTCTGCGGAGAAGGTGCGAAACGGCAGATTCCACTCCCGGCAAAAATCCACCAGTCCCGGCTCGTCCCGCTTCAGATCGATGGAATAAACCCCTGCCGCAGCGTGGTGGGAGATGCCATGCACAGCCAATGTCCCGTCCACCGCTCGTGCTATCTCCTCCGCTGTCTTGCCCTTCCGGCAGCCGATGCCGATGCTGACAAGCCGGGGAATAAGCCGGAGTGTGGTGACGAAGGGGGCTGCCTCTTCATGGAGAGTGACAACAATGCCAACCTCCCCTTCTTCCGCATAAGCCACTCCATCCGGCAACCGTCCCGACACCGGGAAGTCACTTACAAAGCCCACCGCCTTGCCGGCCAGCAGCGCCGCCGACACCGCCTTGGCCTCCTTCAGTCCGCAGATGGCCAGATTATGCTCCCTGGCCCATTCGTCCACGGCAAAACAGCCGCTGCCATCCGTTGCCGTAGTAATCACCGGCACAGCGCCCAGCACCCGGGCAATCTCCCGGGCCAGCCGGTTGGCTCCCCCAATATGCCCGGAAACCAGGGGTATGGCGAAGCGCCCGTTGTCATCCACCACAATCACCGCAGGATCGGTTTCCTTGCTCTTCAGATACGGCGCAATGCTGCGCACCGCGATGCCGCTGGCCCCTACGAATACAACGGCCCGGGCCGTGGCGAAGGCGTCCGCCGTCCATCGGGTTAACGGGACGTGAATGCAGCGGGGGTCCTCCTTGAGCGTCGTGCCTGTTTCGCAAAGCCATTCTCCAAGACTAAGCCCCTCGGCAATCCTGCGGGCGACAGCCAGCCCGCTTGCGGTAAAGGCAATCAGCTTCACCCGGTTCATGGCTGGCTGTCCCGGAAGCCGTGGGAAAAGGCTGGATCGTACAGCAGGGAACGATCATAGTCCTCTCCCAGAAAACGGCCCACCAGAATCAGCGCCGTCTTGTCGATGTCATGCGCCTCGGCCATGGATGCAAGCACGCCCACCGTTCCCCTCAGCACCTTCTCCTCCGGCCAGGTGGCCTTGTACACGATAGCCGCCGGCGTATCGGGCAGCAAGCCGCCTTCAAGCAGCTCCTGCTGCAGCTCATGAAGCATTCCGGCGCTTAGGAAGATCGCCATGGATGCTCCATGGGCGGCCAGCAGCCGGATGGACTCCCGCTCCGGCACCGGAGTCCGGCCCGCCATCCGGGTGAGAATTACCGTCTGGGACACCCCCGGCAGCGTATATTCCGCCTGCAGCGCCGCCGCCGCTCCACAGAAGGAGCTGACCCCCGGCACAACCTCGTAGGGAATTCCCTTTTCCCGCAGCAGATCCATCTGTTCCCGGATTGCGCCGTATACCGACGGGTCCCCCGTATGCAGCCTCACAGTGGCTTTTTCTGCCCGGACCGCCTCCTCCATGACCGCAATCACTTCCTCCAGCGTCATCCTGGCGCTGTTGCGGATGATGCATTCCGGCTTGGCGTAATCCAGAAGCTCCGCATTAACCAGCGATCCGGCATAGATAATGACATCCGCCTGCTCAATCAGCGCTTTGCCGCGCACAGTGATCAGGTCCGGCGCCCCGGGACCCGCCCCTACAAAATGAATCATAGCATAGCCTCCAAAAGTGTTTTTGCCAGCTTGTCCGCGCCGTCCGTTACCCCCAGCACGCCCCGCTCATTGCTGAACATAATGGCTTCTATCCATACCTGTTCCCCGACACGCTGCCGGATATGGAATCCGATCTTGGCCATCAGGCTGTTCATCGTCTGCTCCATGATGCCTTGCCGCTCAAGAATCTCCAGCCCTTCGTCGGTGGTAGCGCAATTCATGAGCTCTCTTACTGTTCCAGAGTCTGCTCCAGCCAATACGGCATGGACCGTCATCAGCTCCAGCCGGGCATCCGCTATCCTGGAATGGGTATTCATGATGCCCCCGGCCAGCTTGATGAACTTGCCGATATGCCCCACCAGCAGCAGCTTTTCAAAGCCCAGCACCACCGCATGGTCCAACGTCTCACCAATGAAATTGGAGCATTTCACCGTAACCGGTTCCAGCCCGGCCAGCTTCTTGCGGAGATATTCCTCCCCGTAGTTGCCCGGCGCAATCACGGCAGCGCTGCTTCCCTCCGCCTTCAGACGGCTCAGCTCCAGCCGGATGCTCTCCGTCAAAGCCTGCTCACTCATGGGCTCCACGATCCCGCTGGTTCCCAGAATGGATATCCCCCCTTCGATGCCCAGGCGGGGATTAAAGGTTTTGCGGGCCGTCTCCTCGCCGCCAGGAACGGAGATGACCACCCGGATGCCTCCCTCATAGCCGTATTGCCCCCGCAGCTCCTCCACCTCGTGAGCAATCATCTGCCGGGGAACCCGGTTGATGGCGGCAGCCCCTACCGGCTGGTCGAGGCCCCTTCTGGTGACCCGTCCCACACCCGTCCCGCCGTCGATCTCGATGGCCCTGCCTCCAATCCGGCTCACTCTTGCATATACCAGCATGCCATTGGTTACATCGGGGTCATCTCCGCTATCCTTGCGCACCGCACATTGAGCGAAGTCCTCCTCCCAGGCTAGATCAACAACCTCCGTCTCAACGGGAATTCCCTTGGGCGTCATAATGGAGATGCGCTCTGCTGTTTCTCCGCCAAGCAGCTTCATCGTTGCCGCCTTGGCCGCAAGGGCTGCACAGGTGCCGGTGGTATAGCCGCAGCGCAGCTTCTTCTGGCTTTTATAGATGTAATGCTCAAAGACCATGCACGCCGCCCCTTTCGGATGAAATTACTATACCATGGGCAAAAAGCAAATGACAATGAGGCTATTGAGGATCGTTATCACTTCGAATGATAGGCAAATTGGATATTGACATCGTGTGACAGTTCCAGTAGATTTAGACTGACAACATCGTATTGGTTAACCTCCATGCAATCTAATATTAAGCATCATCAAGTTCTCCTGCCATGAACAGGGGATTAAAAGGGAAGCCGGGTGAGAATCCCGCGCGGTCCCGCCGCCGTAATAGCTGAGCCGCTTCTGCATAACCACTGGGCAACCGGGAAGGAAGATGCGGTGACGACGCTAGAGCCGGAAGACCTGCTTGATGAATGAAGCACAGTAAAAGTTCTGCGAGCGACAGAACGTGCAGCATTCCGGCAGCGTCTTGCGCATTTTTTTTTGCGCACGGTTCTCTGCGCCTGAGACTCAGGCTTTTTTGCCGGAACATGCCCGTTGGCCTACCCAGCCGCCCTGCCGCCTAAGCAGAGGCGGCTTTTTATTGCGTCGAAGAGGTGCTTGTATTTGCTATAAGTAAGCGTGCCAGCAACCACTTAACTAAGAATAACGGAGTAACAACCGGCAAGACGGCCGCAATCATGCACTCTGGCACTCTGGCACTCTGGCACTCTGGCCCCTGGCACCCTGGCACCCTGGCACCCTGGCACCCTGGCACCCTGGCACCCTGGCACCCATGTGGATTGTAGTTGATTTTTCGAGTACATATTGGGTAAACATCCGCATTCGGCATCATTCTATTCGATTTTTCGAGTACATTCAGGTAAAACGCCCGCATCTGGACCTATTCTACTCGATTTTTCGAGTACATTTATCCAGCACGCCGTTAACCTGCGCATCCGATGCCCGGTTTTGCCATTCCCGCGCTTCCGATGCCAGTTTTTCGCCATTCCCGCTTCGCCGGGAGTGATCTCAAAACTAAGTCCATGCTTTCGAAGCCAGTTTTTGCTGGCACAAAAACTTTTAGGAGGAGAAACAAATGACAACAAGTCAAAAACGGTGGATCACCGCATCCGTGGCGGTGGCGCTTCTGTTCGGCATGATGCCTGTGGCCAGCGCCATGCACATCATGGAGGGTTATCTGCCCCTGGGCTACAGCATCGGCTGGGGAGCCGTCTGCATCCCGTTCCTGGCCGCAGGAATTTTCTCGATCCGCAAAATTGTCGCGCAAAACCGCAAGGCTCTGCTGATTCTGGCGATGGTGGGAGCGTATGCCTTCGTGCTGTCCGCGCTGAAGATCCCTTCTGTTACCGGCAGCAGCTCCCATCCCACCGGTACAGGCCTCGGCGCCATTCTGTTCGGTCCCAGCGTAATGAGCATTCTCGGTATGATCGTATTGCTGTTCCAGGCTATTCTGCTGGCTCACGGCGGTCTGACCACGCTGGGCGCCAATACCTTCTCCATGGCCATTGCCGGCCCGTTTGTCTCTTACGGCATTTACCGGCTATCGCTTTCGCTGAAGCTTGGCAAGAAGCCGGCGGTTTTTCTGGCCGCAGCACTGGGCAATCTTTTTACATACCTCATTACCAGCTTTCAGCTTGCTCTGGCCCACAATAATGGCAGCATCGCCGAAGCCTTCGCCAAGTTCGCCGGGATCTTCGCCATCACCCAGATTCCCCTGGCTATCGTCGAAGGACTGTTCACGGTTGTTGTGATAATCGGCCTGGAGAGCTATGCCAAGCCCGAGCTGGGCGAGCTAAGATATTACAGGGAGGCCTGAGAGCATGACCAGTTCAAAGAAAACGGTTCTGATCCTTTTATTGGCGGCTGTGTTGATTGCGGTCATTCCGCTTATCGTGATTTCGGATTCAGAGTTCAGCGGGGCGGACGGCAAGGCGGAGGAAGTGATCATCGAGCTGGCTCCGGATTATGAGCCTTGGGCCGAGAGCCTGATCGAGCCTCCGGGAGGCGAAACCGAGAGCCTGCTGTTTTCCCTCCAGGCCGGCATTGGGGCCGGTATTATCGGCTTTGGCTTCGGCTATCTCGTATCCCGCAAAAAATACCAACTGGCCAAAGAAGGGTAACGCATGATTCTGATCGATAAGCTGGCCTACTCCTCCAGGCTGCGTTACAGAAGTCCCGGCCTGAAGGCCCTGTTGGCCGTGGGGGCCCTTGTCTTGTGTGTGGCGGCCCGCTCCTTTATCGTGTCATTGAGCATGCTCTGCGTCATGGGATGTCTCACCGTTACCTTCGGCGGGACATCCTTCGGCCGTTACGTGCGGCTCATGGCACTGCCTCTCGGCTTCCTGCTGATGAGCACGGTTGCTGTGGTCTTCCACATGTCGGAGGAACCTTCGGCGATTTTCTCGCTGGGGATTGGCTCCCGGTATCTGGTGACAGACTCCTCCTCCCTCGTCTATGGCCTCCGGCTGCTGGCAACAGCGCTGTCCGCCGTATCCTGCCTCTACTTTCTGTCGCTGACCACCCCCCTCGCGGATATTCTGGGCGTACTGCGGTTTATCCGCTGCCCCGGCCTTGTCATTGAGCTGATGTTTCTCATCTACCGCTTTACCTTCGTCATACTGGAGCTGGCCTCCGCCATCCTGACGGCGCAGCAATGCCGCTTGGGCAACAAGGATTTCCGAACGGCCATGCATGGGGTTGGCCAAATGTTCGCGGTTTTGCTGCAGCGGGCGCTGGCCAAATCCTCTATGCTCTACGATGCCATGGAAGCCCGCTGCTATAACGGGCGCATTCAGGTGCTGGGCAGGACATGCCGGGCGACGGCACGGGAAAAGGTTGGGGTTGGCTTGTTTTTCGCTGTTTTTATCGGATTGGCTGTTGTTTGCCGAGTATATGGGGGTTCTATATGAGAGCAACGATTTTGGAAGCGGTAAATCTTCATTATAAATATGCGGACGGCACCAGCGCCTTAAGCGGTGTCAATCTCAAGGTTCAACGCGGGGAAAAGCTGGCGGTTATGGGGGCCAACGGCTCGGGAAAATCCACATTTTTCCTCTGCCTGAACGGGGTGTACAAGCCCTCCGGCGGGACAGTTTATCTGGATGGGGAACCGGTGCAATACACGGGCAAGGGGCTGCTGGCCCTTCGGCGCAGGGTGGGCATCGTCTTTCAGGACCCGGATCATCAGCTGTTCAGCGCGGATGTGTACGGGGAGATTTCCTTCGGCCCGCTGAATCTGGGGCTGCCGGAGGATGAGGTTCGGCGGCGCGTGGAGAATGTGATCGGAGAGCTTCAGATTGGGCCGTTCCAGGATAAGCCGGTTCACTTCTTAAGCGGCGGCCAGAAGAAAAGAGTCTCCATCGCCGACATTCTGGTCATGGAGCCGGATGTGGTCATCCTGGACGAGCCTGCCGCGGCATTGGATCCGAAGCATGCAAGGCTGGTGGATGAGATTATCGACGGACTGAGCGCCAGAGGCATTACCGTGATCATCTCCACCCATGATGTGAACAGGGCGTTGGCCTGGGCCGATGCAGTGGCGTTATTCGACGGTGGACAGGTGCTGACCAAAGACACACCTCAGGTGGTTTTCGGGAACGGGGAGCTTCTGCGCCGCACCAACCTGGAGCAGCCCACGGTGATGAAGCTGTTCCATTCCTTGACCGAACGGGGCATCCTGGACCGGAACCAGCCCATCCCCCGTTCCGAGGATGAGCTGGCGGCCTATATTAATGAAGCAACATTTCCGGTTATGCAGAGTTAGGGGCACAGTGTTATCAGGATCGTTATGACGAACTGATCAATTCTGCCTGTTGCAGCATTCTGCGGATTATCGCCGCCGTTTCTGCACGGGTGATGGGGTCATTGGGATGAAGGAAGCCTTTGTTCCCTTCAACCAGCCGGTAATGAATCAGGCGGGCGACGGAATCCTCCGCCCAACTGCTGACCTCATGGCCATCCACGAAGGCAGCCGTTCCCGATGGGAAGGAAGCGCCATGGAGCTTGGTATAGACCAACGCCCGGTTCAGGATCACCATGGCCTCTTCCCGCGTAATGCCGTGATCGGCTCCGAAGCCTCCATCCTCATAACCGTTGATCAACCCATACGCGGCCGCAGCTCCAACTGCGCCTGCATACCACTCACCGCCGTTTATATCCTTGAACGCTGCGCGAGCGGCGCCGCTCTCTGTCGCAAGCCCCAGCGACCGTACGATAATCGCAGCGAACTCTCCCCGGGTTACGGCCCGGTCAGGCGCGAACTCCCGCTCGTTCACTCCTTGAAGGACAAGACGGGACGCCAGATCATTCACCACTTCCCGGCTCCAGTGATTCTCAACATCGGAGAAGGCGGTTTTACTTCCAATGAGTGCATAGGTGCTGTTGGTCAGACTGTTCATAACGGCGAAGGTTCGGTCGCCTTCCTTCACCAGTCTGGTTGGCACAGGTGTTATCCCTCCGTCTCCGCCCAATACGACGCCTGTCGTAATTGGACTCGAATCCGTGTCCTCCGGTATGGAGATGCTCCGTTCCACAAAGCTGCTGAACCGGGAGATACCCATTTCCTTGCCGCCGAATTCAGCGACTACCCGGAATTCTACCGGCTTCGCCACAATCGTGTAGCCTCCCTTATCCGCTTCGCGCTGCAGAAGCTGCGTGTCCTCCCGGCTCGCTTCGGCGATCCTCACGCTGATCCTGATATCCTGCAACGAAGCTTGTTCGCCGAATTGTTCCAAAAGCTCATCCGCTCTGATTTGGGCAGCGGGCAAGGTATAGGCTGCGCGCTGCGTTCGGATATCTAGAACGGCGGCCTTTTTCTCCATCTCCTTTATCAGCTGGAGGTTTATCCCGCCAACCACCACATCGGCTTCCGTTGCCAAGGAAATCGTAAGCTTGCCGCTGTGATTCTTCTCCAGCTGTTCCATCACCTTGTCATGATCCAATGCAACAACCATCACGGTCCGGTCCCCGCTCATGACCATTTCCACAGTGGCCAGCTGATCCTGCTTCACGCCGTCAATGGCCACCTCAATCGGGCCAGGCTTAGGATTCGGCGATGATGATGGCGCCGATGACACCGGTGATGCAGGAATGGGTACATAGGTTGATTGTCCCGGATTAATCACGATTTCTACCGTTGAGACCAGAGAGTCCTCCTCCCCGTCGCTGACGGAGAAGGCAAAGCTGTCCACTCCCTGCTCTCCTTGCCGCGGAGTATAGACGAAAGCCGTCTCGAAGCTCCCTCCGCTTCCATCCGCCACATTTTCAGCCAATGTCACGGTTCCTTTCGAGCCTTGGGCGACAATGGTATAAGTCAGTTGGGCCGAATCTGAATCCGCGGCGGTCAGAGCTCCGCTCAACTCCTGATTCATCAGCATGGAGTAGCTTCCCCCATAAGAGACGGGCTTGTCGTTGACCGGCTGAACGACAATCGACGCTTCCGCGGCTGCCGAGGAATACGCCCATCCGTCGCTTCCCATCCATCTGAAAACAGCCGTCCCATTCCAGTCTGCATCGGGAGCAAAGCTCAAGCGGTTCAGATCGTCCGCGTATATTTCCTGCGAAGCCGTGACCTCCGCTCCATCTAGCAGCAGCCTCCCGTTGGAAGGCAGCGCTGTGATCAGAACGCTGGCAAGCGCAGCGCCATAGGCACTGTCCAGCTTGAAATCAGCCGCCTGGAAAGGAAGCATGGTGTCTTCAAGGCCCGTTGCCGTGAAGGCTTGGGCAACCGGCGCCATAGGGGGACTCAAATCCAAATCGCCCAGGAAATTGACAAACATGTAATCCGATCCGAACTTATCCATCCAATTCGAATGGGAAATAATCCACAGGCTGCCGTCCCTAAGCGCCCATACCTTGCCATCCGGCGTGGCTTGCAGCACCTGGGAGGTGGGAGTTGGCTTCAATACCTGCACCGTATCCCCAGTTTCAAGCGTTGCCGTCTCACTGGTGAAATAAGCATCCAGGTTGGGAAGCGCGCCCAAGTTGTTGCGGAGGCCCATGTAGATGATATTCCGTCCCGAGTCTCTCAGATTCGGAGTGGAACGGATCGGCTCTCCCCATACGGTGGTGGCAGGATCGTCCTCCAGGCTAACCAGCATAGTATCTGTAGCTACTTGCCAATCTGCAGTGGGAAGCACCCAATTCCCGTTACTGGCCTGCAGGGAGCCCGCTCCTTGATAATCGGTTCCCGGCAGCACGGCCGTGCGCTGAGTCGGCTTATACCACCACATCTGACCGGCAGGATATAGATAGGCCTGGAAGGCCTGGGGCCGGGCATCGGTCATCACAGCCAGGCTCTCTTCCGACAACAACTGATTGCGGTAATGCTCCAGCCAACCGTATTCCTCCGGCTTGGCCGTATAGGAGTAATAGTTCTTAATATTGGCATCGTGGGGAGCATGGAAAAGAAAATCGTACAGACCCTTGGCTCCTGCAGCTATCAGCACATCAAAGTGCTCGTGCATGGCCGCCTCGTCCGGATACCCGATCTCCCCGCTGGCCGCCTTGCGGCTTACCGTCTCATCCAGTTGGGTTTCGGTGACCAGATACCACGCCGTTTTGGCCGCTTGTTCAACAGTGGCATACACATCTCCCGATTTGCGGGTCAAGGTCAGCGCTTCCTCGCCATATATCTCGCCGCCAAGGCCGTCGAAGCCGCCACGAAGCTGCCGGTTGACGTTATACCGTTTCATCAGGCCGATATGCTTGTAGATAACCGGAGCATCCGCGGATTGCTTCAGTCGGTCTGCAATCCGGTTGTTGAACTCCCCGAAGGAGTCGTCCCTGAATGCCAGATAATCATCCCACAGAACCCCTGTGCGGATGTTGCCCGCATACCGCTGTTCCGCTGCGGGGTCCATGAGGTAGACCTGGTCCGCACCGGGTGTTCCGTCCGGCCCATTATGCAGAGGCACTAACCGGGCTGCTACATCCAAGGAAGGCAAGGGTGCTTGCATTTGCCAGGCTTCATTCAACTGTTCGACGGTCCCGTACTTGTGTTCCAGCCAGCTGCGGTACTGCTGCCGGAAAACCGGCGAATCCATCACCAGACTCTCATACCAGTTCACAATACCCGATTCGTTGACAATGGGATCTACGAACAGGCGGAAGCCGGGGCCTGTCTCCAACTTGCCGATCAATCCGCCGAGAGCCTGCTCGGTTGCAGCCGCTCCATCCCAAATATTCTTCATGGCGTTCCCGTTAAACTTGATCCTGGGTGTAAAGTACACCGTATAAGAGCCAACTTCGGGTATCACCACATTGGCGCGCACCTTGTACTTGCCCGATTCGACAGAATCCACCGTACCGGTGCCCGACTGGACCGCCTCGCCTGTGGCGGCATTCACCACCAGGAACAGAGTGGACAAGGGACTTGTGAAGCCTTGTACGGCCGAAGTCGCAAGCTCCAAGGCAACTTCCCCGCTGGAGGTCACATTTTCGACCTTGTAGGAGCCTCCCGCCTCATTGGCCCGGATGAGATAGCCGCTGTTGGAATTGGCAGCATTGGCCCTCCCATTGAACTGCAGGCCGTATGTGAATCCCCTTGCTTCTAACTGCTCGATGATCCACTGCCATGCCCATGCAGGAAGATTGGTGCCGGTGACGACCGAATTGAGATAAAGGTCCTTTACGCCGTTTTGCTTCATTTGGTCAAGTACGGCCAAGTCATACTCCCAGTTGGCCTTGTTCCCCGCGGGGTTCGCAATGTCGAAGTTAATCAGATATTTCGAGGTCCACATGCCGCCAACCGGAATAAACGGCTTGCCGTCCCAGAACATGGTGTGCGCCTGATTGACATACCAGGTGTGAGACTGCCCCGTTGCCTGATCCGCATAAATGCCGTGAGAGAGCGGCTTATAGGCTCCGGTGGCCCCCGTCTCCCCGGAATCCGTCACGGTAATCCGAGTCTCCGCCGCCTGCTCTATTCCCACATGGTGCAGTCCGAATCTCACGGTGTACTGACCTGCAGGCAAGCCCTTCGGGACTGTCACGGGAATGGACATTACGGTTGTCTGCGGTCCGTTCCATCCTGGAGGCAGAGAAGGAATTTCGGCAATTCCCCAGAGGATGTCATCCTGCCAATAAGACAAATACCCGGATAGTTCAAAGTCGGCAGCACGGTTCAAGGCAAGCGTGACAGCTCCCTCTCCCGCCTGATCTTCGCTGACGGACGCCGGAAGCACCAGCTCCTGAATATGGGCTGTGATAGGAGGCGTTGCCGACTCTGGCTGACCGATTGTCAGGTCCCCCACCCTGGCGCTGGAGCCGGTATTCGCATAGTTGACACCGGCAATCCCTGTTCTGATCTCATATTGGGAGGCTACCGCAGTATAGGGGACGGTTAGCACCATCTGGTCCGTATAATCCTGATTCACCTGCCAATCCCGCATAGGGACGGCCGGCTCCTGAATTACCCTCACCACCGTCTGTCCCTTCCAGACTAACTCTGCATAGAGAGAAAGATTGCCTTGGAACGGCTCTATAAGCCGGTTCTTCACCGATACGGTAATCTGCTCCTCGGGATTGGCTTGAGCGGTTGACAGGGAGCCTCCTGCATAATCCACACTGATCTTCTGGGGATCAAAGGGCTTGTTAAGCTTATCCGGCGTCCAATTCCAATCCACCGGCGCAATGACCAGAGCATCCCATGCATGATAGTAAAATCTGGAGGTCAGCTCCCGCATGGCATCCGTCAAAATGGTGAAGGAGTGGCTTCCCTCCGTCAGCGTCGTCTCGCTCAGCTTATCCCAATACATGGGGACCTTGCGTGAATCGCTTGTCGTATATCCCCCGGCAATCCGGGTCAATGGTGCCGCATTCTGATAGGTGCCCGTGTCCAGCCGCCACTTGTAGCGTGACACATAGGCCTCCGAGCCGCTTGAGGAGAGCGCCCAGACGGCGTATGCTCCCGTTTTGGGAACGGCAAAGGAATAATCGGCCTTGTGAGTTTTGGCCGTATCCGTACTATCCAGGGTCAGGGTTTTCTGGGAGCTGGCATTGACATCTGTCCGAACCTTATAGTCGCCCGATACCTGAGCCGCTGCCTCGCCCTCCAGCCAGATATAATTGTACTCCGCCTCCAGCGTGTGCATATTCACCTGCGGTCCGTCGGAGGAGATATTCCCCGCTGGGTCCTCCGCCTCCACCTTATAGACATAACCGGTTGCCGAGGCAAGTCCTGTCGCTTGGTACTGGTAGGTTCGGCCTGTTACCGTAGCAGCAAGCGTTCCGTCCTGGTAGATCCGGTAATTCACCACGGCCTGCTCGTCCGAGGCGGCAGGCCAGCTCAGCTTGGCGCTGTTCGATGTCAGATCCTCCGCTTGCAGTACGCTGCCGGCAGGCCAGACCGGAGGAGCAACGTCATGAATCGGCGTATAATTGACCAATACATACGGGGCGTTGGCCGTATTTTCCTTGCTGTTGAGATTAACCAGAAGACCTGCTGCCGCACTCTCCGCCAGAGCCAGGCTGATTACCCGGTCGCCTGCGAATTCCTGCTGCGCAAATGCGGTAATATCGAATGGCCTCCACTGTACGGTCTTGTTAAAATTAACCGTCCCAAGAATACTGCCTACGGCCGGTTTGTTGTTCCAGGTCAGAGTCGTTTCCGACCAGGCATCCTCGTTTACTTCATGAAGGTTAACGTCGATGGCCGTCCCACCCCCATCTGTCACAGCACCGTATACATATAGAGTGACGGAATTCACCAACCCCGAAATCTGGCGCAGATCGAATTTGAGATAGGACTCCCGCCTCTGGTCTGCGCTTGCAGCCGAATATTTCGTTATTAACGTGGCAGCGCTTCCATAATTGTTGTTTGCACTTGCCCCCCCGTTGACATAAGCATCATCCTTAGGGGCAAGCATGACGGACAGGGTCTCTGCAGGCTCACCGGAGGCGTAGGCCCGCGGTTCAGATAATATCTGCGGGATGAGACCGGATATCGACAATTGGAGAACCATGAAGACGATAAGCCAAGACCGGATCTTTTGGACAGTTTCTTTACTCAATTCCTTCACTCCTTCGGGTTGTTGAACGTCTGGCACGAAAATGAGCCTTTGCGGGGTCATGGGTGCGGGAACCGCCGGGTCAAGCCCTTCCTGCCTTATTGCGTGCGTGGAAAACAGTTCCAGGGCCGCCAGTTTGCCTCTTAAGATCCTCCTTTCTATCGGTTTATATTTGGTCTGTGCCTTTATCATAGGAGCCTGCCATATTTTGCGATACAGATTCATTTGGGAATAGGTCATTAGTTTTGAGGTTTCTTTGTCTCAAGATTTGTGTCAAGTGGTAATTTTTGTTTTGGCGCGTCCAAACAAGGTAGTTCTTGGCTTGGGATAGCTTGGCGGATGGGATCATCGGGCGGGACATCGTTTTCTGCGGCAGTTGGCTTATTGACAAGGGTAAGTCATAAAAACAAGCATCGTGTCACGTCCCCCGATAGAGAGATCCTGACCACTGCACTATACTTGAGGATGAAAACCGTTATGAGGAGCAGTTTACTTAAAAAGGGAGGCATTGGAGACTATGATTCACCCCTCCATCTACGAACATCTGGCCGACGGCACCCCCGGAATCGGCAATTGGCTCTTTCGGGAAGACCGGGAAGCCGTACACAAACGCATGTTGTCGGAGCCTGTATTCCAACCGATTCTTGAACGATTGGCTGCGGACGGAGAACGGTTTCTCGGACAGCCGATTACGGAATTGCCCTGGACGCTATTCCGCCGGGTTTGGGAGGATGGCTTCCGCAAGACCTATGAGCCCGTCTTTTTCTCCAGGAGACAACGACTGACGACCTTTGGCTTGTTAAGCTGGCTCTGGCCTGACCGCTCCGATTACCTGGACGCACTTTTGGATACGGTATGGGCCATTTGCGGAGAATTTTCCTGGTGTGTGCCGGTCCACTTTGACACCCCGCCCGGACTCAGGACGGTTCCATACTCCGTGCATGAGCAGGAGGTGCCGGACCCGGGAATCGGGATTGAACTGTTCGCTGCGGAGACTGCCTTCGCGCTGGCTGAGGTGATGATGCTGACGGGTCATCGCTGGCCGGAGACTGTACGCGATCGTGTATACAGAGAGGTGTACCGCCGCGTTTTTGCCCCCTTTCTAGTGAACGATTTCTTCTGGGAGCATGTGCGCAATAACTGGGCGGCGGTGTGTGCCGGCTCGATCGGTGCGGCAGCCATCTACTTCATAGAGGATAAGCAGGAATTGGCGCTCGTATTGGACAAAGCGCTGCCGACGGTCCATTTGTTCCTGGAGGGCTATGGAGAAGACGGAGCCTGCCTGGAAGGATATATGTATTGGGGATATGGCTTCGGCTTCTATACGTATTTCGCAGAACTTCTCTTCCGGAGAACCAGCGGGTCGGTTGATTTACTCGCCAATCCCAAGGTGAAGCAGGTGGCATTGTTCCAGCAGCAGTGCTTCCTTGACGGCCGCAAGGTCGTTAATTTCTCCGACTCGCCCGCGGAAGCGGATGTGTACATCGGGCTGACCCATGAGATGGCGCGGCGGTATCCTGAAGTGCAGCTCCCGGAATATACCTTTCAAGATAAGGCGGTTTACGACCATTGCGGCCGATGGGCGCCTGCGTTTCGCAATCTGATCTGGTATGAGCCAGGTTCGCGGGGAGAAGGCTGGAAGGAAAAGTCGGTCTATCTGGCGGATGCGCAGTGGATGGTGTCGCGGGTTACGAAGGCGGAAGGAAAGTTCAGCTTTGCCGCCAAAGGGGGTTGCAACGATGAGCCCCATAATCATAATGATGTGGGTCATTTCATCGTGCTGGCCGGAGAAGAGACGTTCCTGGCTGATATGGGAGCCGGGTTATATACCAAGCCGTACTTCGCACCCCCTACGCGGTACTCCTTTATATGCAACAGTGGGCTGGGGCACTCTGTCCCTATTATCGATGGAGTCAGCCAGCAGGCCGGTGCAGCTTATAAGGCGACGGTACGACAGGCCGAGATTACGCCCGATTACGACCGGTTCGTCGTGGAGCTGCAGGATGCCTATCCTATCCCGGGGCTTCGGAAGCTGCAGCGAAGCTGGACTTGGCGCAAAAGCGAGGGCCTGCCCAGGCTGGAGCTGGAGGATCAATATGTGTTCCCGGAACGGGCTGGCGCTGCGTTAACCGAGCGCTTCATATGCCAGGTGAAGCCTAAAGTGACGGGAGCTGGCCGGGTCGAGCTTGCGGGCGCTGCATTCAAGCTTGTTTTGAGCTATGAAGAAGCATTGATGGAGCCTACCGTGGAGCCGCTGCCGTTCCTGAACCATTTTGGCCAAGAAAAGCTATATTATGCATTGGATATGAGGGTGCGCGTAACGGACGATCTGGAGCGGAGACTGCACTTCGCGTTTCAATTTGAACAGCTGGCTTAGTAACTAGATCCGCGTGATCAACTATGGAGAAGGACACCTCTTCTGTGGGCAGGGATTGCCGGGCAATCTCATTACACCAGACGAAGAGGTGTTTTTCTGCTTCGATGATCCCCTTAAACCGATTATTGGTTTCTCCAATGCTCCAGATTGGTTATCATACTCGCAAATTCCACCGGATGATCTTCTTCCATGGCACTTGTGTATTCCTGATAAACACCGGCAATAATCTGTCCGCGCGCATCATGACTTGACTCTTCCAAAATAACGGACAACGCTGGAACGAACTCAAAGGATTCATGCTTTAGGAGAATCCGCATATCATCCTCCGTATTTCCATTCAGAACATGTGCTTTTGCATAGTCGTATAGGCCGGTGCTTTCAGCATCCGCAATAGCTGTTGCAAGGATACTTGAGATATTATCCGTTTCCGATCCGGTAAGCCCAAAATGAGCTAAAATTTTGTCTATATACAGGTTTGCGTATTTCAAAGCATGATCGTCTATATTGGCATTCACCATATTCGCCGGGTTATTATTTCCCTTTTCATCGATACGATCTGCCGCCGTTGCAAATAGGAGTGTAACACCGGATACAAGAACAGCAGCTGAAATAAGTGTAAGCACGTGGCGTTTTTTAAATTTCATAATCGATATAATCCTTTCTTCAATAGCATTTTTACTGAAATGGCTCACAAGCGGAGTAAAATGGCTTTTCTTTTCTTCCAGTCCGATCAATGTCAGGGCATAGGCCGATTTGGCCTCCCCCCCAAAGCTCCTTACAACCGCTTCATCGCAGGATAATTCGATATCCCGATTCGCAAGTATATACATCAGCCATACAAAAGGGTTGAACCAATGAACGCATAAAGCGGTTGCCATTACTAGCTTGGTCAACGTATCGAATCGCCGGATATGCACATATTCATGAGTCAGGATATAGCCCAGACGGGTTTCGTCTGTCCAATCGGTTTGTTTAGGCAGAAGTACAACCGGTCGGAATATACCATAGGTCAGGGGAGTAAAAACCCGATCCGATTGCCGGATTTGAACACCTCTCCACATGGGATGCTCCTGTTGCCAGCGCTTCACAAAAGCATAATCGATAGGAAGCGCCGTCTTATACTCCTTGCGGCAGCGCAGGTGAGTTACAAGGAAAAACAGAATACACCCCGCAAAACCAATGAGCCAGATAATCAGTAACAGGGATAGATGGGCAGATGCCGCCTCCGGCAAGGTTGCGGCAGTTTCTGTTACAGCCGCGCGGGTTGGCATAACAGGTATTGCAGCCAACGGTAAACCGGATTCGTGAACGCTGCCTTTCAGCATATTAATAACCGAATAAATGCTGAATCGTGACGAAACCTCAAAGGGGATCAGCAGGCGGCATAACGCTATGCTCCACAAAACCGGAAAGGTTCCTTTCGGCAATTTGTGCAAGAACAGCGCACGG
Source organism: Paenibacillaceae bacterium (assembly GCA_029256185.1). Classification (GTDB taxonomy): domain Bacteria; phylum Bacillota; class Bacilli; order Paenibacillales; family NBRC-103111; genus Paenibacillus_AR. Next base: position 4,338 of record JAQSYI010000012.1, on the reverse strand, counting down.
ATGATTACGGTAGCCAGAATAAGAATAACAGCCGAAAAACTCATGTTCAGCAAACTCATAACCATCCCCCTCATTCCAAGCGATTGACGAGCCGCTTTAGTCTTTCAATTTCCTCTGGGGATAGGTTCTTGCGTCCCAAAATAGAAGCCACAAGCTGATCGGCGGCGCCGTCGTACATTTTGTTAATGAGCTCCGTTGTTTCAAGCTCTCTTGCCTGTTCAATCGTGACAAGGGGACGGCACACAAAATGAGGTTCGACACGCTCAATCGCCCCTTTGTCCATGCACCTTTTGATCAGCGTGTAAGTCGTGGTTTTGTTCCAGCCTACCTGCTCCTTTAAGATTTCTGCTATTCGTTTTGCCGTGGTATCCCCATTCTTCCAGAGAACATCCATGATCTTCAGCTCGGAATCAAATAACTTGATCTCCATGGTTAAGCTCCTTCTCAACAGCATTTTACTAGAGTAGAACGAATGTGATTTCATTCTACTCTGGTAGAACATTTTTGTCAACAGAGCACCGCTTAAAGCTTGCACGAATAACGCGAAAAAGACCTGCCCCGACTGAAAGCAGGTCACTCCCACGATCCAATCTGCACATGAAGGCATGCTTGCGGCTGCCTGCCTCCCGCTGCGTCCCGCGGTAAGCTATATTCCCCTCTAATTCACTGCCGCTGGCCGCTCTGCTTCAAATGCTCCGTTCCCCAGATGTTCATCTCATCTAATATGGGCTTTAACGATTGCCCCAGCTCTGTAAGCGCATATTCTACCCGCGGCGGCACCTCCGGATACACAGTCCGCTGAAGGATTCCATCGTGCTCCAGCTGCCGAAGCTGTTGGGTGAGCATTTTCTGGCTTATCCCGTCAATCCCCTTGCTGAGTTCACTGAATCTTTGCGTGCCCTGGTTAAACAAATTTCTCAGAATCAGCACCTTCCACTTATGTCCAATCAGATTCACGGTATGCTCGATGGGGCAAGATTTATCACATGGCATGCTGTCCGCTCCTATCCATAATGAAGTCCATTACTTACTTTTTAGTCAGTATAGCACAAAATAGTGCCTTCTTGCGAAAAGAGAGTAATGGCAGTATCGTAGACTCAAACAGACAGGAGGTGGCATCTTGAGAAAAGACAATATTGAAAGCATGCTTGAATTTGCTGTTAAAAAAAGCTCCCGCAAAGCCATTTTCAAAGAAGGGCTGCTGGATACAGGACTGTTGCTCTATGCTCCGGGGCAATCCACACCGGATCATAAGCATGCCGATATAGACGAGGTTTTCTATGTTGTGTCCGGCGAAGGGACGGTAAGGATCAACAATGAGGATTTCTTGCTGAAGGAAAAGGATATTCTTTTTTCGCCCAACGGCGAGATTCATGGATTCTACAACACCAGCCCTCACAATTGGGTTGTTCTGCAGATTAAAGCGCAACTAAAATAAGGAGGAATTGCCCTACGTTTACGCGGATTGATCATGTTGCTTTTTCGGTGAAGGATCGGAAAAGGTCCATTGCCTTTTATGAGGAGAACTTCGGCTTCCGGAAATACTTTGAACACGATGTACCCGGAATGCCGGAGATCGAAAGAGTGGTATACCTTCAATTGGGAGATACCGTGCTGGAGCTGGAGCAATGGACATCGGACAAAGAGAACAAAGGCTACCACTTCTGCCTGATCAGCGATGATTTCGACGGGGATTATGCCAGGCTGGTGGCCGCGGGTGTACCAGTAGAAAAAGAACCGCATATCCCCAGCCCCAGAACACCTCAGGAGACTGGCTGGAAGCGAGTCGTTTTCAAGGGGCCCGATGGCGAACTGATTGAATTCCGGGGATAAGGTATTAGAGGAGTAAGTCATTTGAAGAAAATAGGGGTGGATGACAAAAGAAGCCGACGGTTCGCAATCGGCTTCTTTGCCGGATACAAGGATTGAGGTGATTCACATATGAAGCAATAAGCTGACCGTTATTTCTCTTCCATGTGGTCGATCCGGCTGTTTCCTTCCCACAAGCGGTTGTAATACAACGTGTCACCCGCGAAGTAAAGTAAATTCGTACGAGTGGCAGAGGTCAGGCGGGTTTCCCCTGTACCGTCTATGCGGAGCTTGTCGATATGGTTGGAGCCCATAATTCCGAAGCTGCCGACGGCCATGTAGATCCAGCCTTGGTGATATTGAAGCGCCGTAATCCCCTGCTCCGAGGTATACAACGAAATATCGACTTGCCCGTCCCTGCTCATTTTGTTCAATTGCGTGCCGTTATGGCAGACATAATAGATCCATCCGTCGATGACGACCGCATGGGTCACATCCTCTTGAAGCTTGCGATTGTCGGAGCCGTCCAGGCTCATCCGATACAGAGCTTTCTGTTTTACATAAAAGATCGTATCCCCATCCAGAAAAAATCCGGAAAAGGATGAATTCTGGTCTTTGGCCAGGATCAATTGATCCTCCGACCCGTCGGTCTTCATCCTATGAATGCCGTCGATCCAGTAATAGCCGCCGCCGTTTGTTTGATGCATGTAATAGATCCAGCCTTCCCTCACCCACAACTTCCCAACAGGTCCGGGATAAATCTGCGCGCGACCTGTTCCGTCCGTTTTGATCCTGTAGATGCCGCCGGGATCATTCTGGGAGGGAATCGAATAATACAGCCAATCCCCTTCGATATTGAGGTACATGGCATTGTCGTCCGACAGCTTCACTTCCCCGCTGCCATCCATTCTCCGCTTCACCAACTGGCTGGGTTCGAAATATTTGCTCTCCGGGTTCATATAGATCCAGCCGTCTTGAACGGCTAGTTGGCCGTTATTCGCCACATTGAGCGCATCGGCCTGCTTCGCTTGCCCATCCGTTGCACCTCCGCAGGATTCAATCCCAAGACCCTGCTCCGCATCCCAACTAGTAGTCCATCCGAAAATATCGCGTGTAAACCTCCATGTCATCGGAAAATACGTGATATTGCGGTAAAGCAGCAGCGGATACGGTTCAGCCGCATTGTCGATCACTTGATCGTTCACCTTAACCGGAAACGGAACAAGCTCGGCCATTTGAGTATCGTCATTGGAATGGATGGTAGGAGTCAAATCCTGTTGGAGCGGTATGCAGTCGTTCCTATTTTCCACTGATATCCCCAGCATCGGGTCCCACTGGGCCGTAAGCCCCAGTGCGGTCGCGTTGTTCCAGCTCATCGGGAAATACGTGATGTCCTTATATACGAGAAGCGGATATTCACTGTGCCGTACATCCAGTACGGTACCGTTCACGGTTACGGGGAATTCGGCCACCTTAACCTGATGAGCCGCGGCATTGGATACGGACGGCTGCAAGCTAAGCGCTATGCTCAACAACAATATGTAGAGAGAGATGCGGGCTTTGTACATATCGATTTCATCTCCTTGCAACTGAACCCCGAGTGGTAAGTTTTATGATACTATTGAGTTGCAATCTTATTATATAATTAAATGGAAAAATAGGACGAGCAATTTATGAAAAAAACTTCCACCAGCACTACGCGGCAGAAGCTCCTAAGGGATGATTCACGCGAACATCCATCAATGCAGGTACTTGTGAATATACAACGATGCGGGGAAGCCGCAAATCTATTACAAAATTTATCCACAAAGCGGGAGGGACGACTATGAGCCTGGAGCAAACCTTGGATGCCATTAAACGCAAGGCCAAGAAGGAAGGCAAAGAAGAGGTAGCCAAGCGCCTGATTGCTATGGGGATGGATTCTACCGATATTGCCAAGGCAACAGATTTTCCACTAGAGAAAATTGAGCAGTTGCAAAAGCAAGTTCATTAGCAATTAGAATCAGGGCGTTCCGTCAGGGAACGGTTTTTGTTATGCATTCTTTCTGTAGAGTTGGAGCAAGTTGTCCATTTTTCAACTTGATCTTATGCATTAAAGTAATGATTCACGCGAACATCCCACCAATGACAGGTATGTGTGGGTCAATAATTAGCCGTATTCAATAGAAAAAAAGACAGGCTTTAGCTTGATGAATTATCGTTTTTCAACTTATTAATTAACGCTTTAATATTATTTGTTTCAATTTCATTATTACTACTTCTCCAAGCCACTGTAGTATTAAACTTCTTCAGTAATTCAATTAATAGTGTAATATCTTTATATTCACCATCAGTATAAGCATAAAGCTTTCTTAGTGTTTTATCTTGTGGTTTTTTTTGGATAGGTAATCTTACTGTACCGATTAAAATCGTTTTTTCAGCATCATCTATGATGGCGTAAAATAGTTTGTGTAAGGACGGGGAAGTCTAGCAAACGACAAAAAAGTAGGGTATTCTTGGGATTGCGAAGTCACCAAAGAAGGAGCCCTA
>JAQSYI010000082.1 GCA_029256185.1 Paenibacillaceae bacterium | reverse complement strand
AGTGGATGTCAAGTTGCTGTATAAAAATGTTGGTTTTGAAGTTCCTAAAGAATATAGTGATTTTGTAAAGTATCCGTTTAGCACACCCAAGAGCATGCCTATGTTTGCTGAAGGCGGGATAGCGACGCGTCCCTCTATCTTTGGTGAGGCAGGCCCGGAAATGGCTATCCCCCTTAATAATCGGGCTCGATCCCGTGAACTGCTGGAGAGAACCAATCAATTGATGGGATATGATACTCATTCAGTCGGTGATTTTGTTCTGAACATTACCAATCATTTTACTGGAAATGTGGATCAGAATACCATTGAACAAACGGAGAAGCGGAATGGTGAACAGTTCAGAAGAGAATTTGAAAAATTTAAACAACAGCTCAGGAGAGTAAGTATGGGAACATAACGGGGGAGTTGGCAGGCGCAATAAGGACTGGCCCTTGTTACTGTACGGAAGTGAGGAGCAGCGGTCATGTGGGCCGAGCTAGTGGAAGCTTTCCAGAAGCACAAATGAAGCAAATCCCCCGCTGGCTTATCACTGGCGGGGGATATATTAATCAAGCCATCTTGAAAAGGTGCTTTCAGGTGTAGCGGGATTTTTTTCTAAATTTCCTCGCATTATGCACATACTTGCTTCTCCTGCAAAGTAGCTTAAAAATTTTCCTGCGGGATGGCGATATCCTTCACGGTGAAGCCAAGCGTGGAAAAGTGATCCAGCGAGCATAAGCGTTGATGGTCCTGCATAGGGAATTAAACTAATCGGATTAACCGTTACAGTGAGTGAGTTCTTCTCTGGATTGGAAGCATTCAGTCCAATTATTGTAAAGGATTCGCCTGCACTTAGTTCCTCGTATTTTATATAAGCTTTAGCAGCCCGGCCAAACCCATTGGCCTGTATCATAGTAGTGAGACCATCCATCTGAATGGCAGCGGCAGCTCGCCCATTTGCTATTCGATCGGGGAACCAAACGGGCGCTAAATTAAAGCGGGCGTACTTATTTACGCATCTCTCGAATTTAGATATCCCGCCATCATTCACCTGCTCAAGATGGTCTCTCCAAAAGCCAAGTATAGTCCCAATCATCTGTCTTAGCCGCGTTACTTGAGCAGGTGTGAATCGAGTATCCACATAAAAGATCATCCTTTCGGGCAAAGGATCTTCCGTGCGTACTTGAGGTACTGTGAGGTAAACAATCCTGTAAGCCGCTTGAACCTTATCTGGTGTATAAGTAAACTTTTGGCCTTTTCTTATAATATCACCCATTCCAATTCTCCTTCCGGGATATGTGTCTCTGTATGCATATTCCCAGTATTTAGGTTTGGAATGGGTGAGAACACATAGGTGGAATAATTGGGTAAGGTTAGGAAAGATTCTTGGTCTTTAAGAATTAGACGCCATCGGCACTTGTTGTTATTGTGTTGCATTCAAAATAAAGCTAACGATTGATTGGGCTAATATATAACGGCTAGGTATCTGAAAAGAGTTTTGAATAAATTGAGAATATTCACTCTCGGTAAGTGAAAGAGCCCTTACTGTTACCCGAAATAATGTGGGCTGATCTCTTGCCTCTTTAAAGTGGAAATTAGTTGATCCACTCACGGTTTCGACAATTCCATGTCCATCTCCATCGGCGACTATTATTAGTTCATATAAATTCGCATTGGTAATATTAGACCAACTAATAGTTGTGTTATCAGCATATATTATTTCATTGTTTGATGGAGAATAAATAATTAATTCTTGTTTATAAGGAATTGGGGAAGGAGAGGGCTTTGGGACTTCTTCTACACGAACTACATGTCTACCTATCTTGCCATCAGTATCTGAGTAAACCTGTACTGCGGTTTCTCCAGGATTAATGCCGGTGACTAAACCGTCCTGGGTTACTGAAATGATATTATTATCCAAAGCGCTCCATCTTACGTCTTTGTTTGTTGCATTTAGGGGAAATACGGTAACTGCGAAAGTTTGACTTTCTCCCACTTTAAGATTTGGCGTTGATCTTGAAAATTCTATACTATCAATAGGTATATATTTAGGTGAAGAATTATCAGGGGGACTGTTTTGTGAAGGTGAGTCATGTTGACTGACCATAACTGTATTTTCAACCGGTGCTGTTGAATTTAAAAGAGGTGTTTCAATAGGTAAAAACGGTTCATTTAGTTCTCTTTCCCTATTAGATGTAGGCGTTTTTTTAGGGGTTGGAGAAGGTGAATTTACAACTATTGAATTCGAAGATTCTACAGATTTTTTTATTGTGGAATCAGTTACTGCCGGGCTTACTGTAACTTGTGTAGGTTGTACATCCACATTTGGGGATGAAATATCTTTTTTTGGGTTAAAAACAAAATATGTACCTGAAGCAAGAATTATTATTAGAATGACTATTGCGATAACAGCTGTTCGTTTCCTATTTTCAGCTACTGTAAGAATAATAGTCACAAAGACACCGTAACCACCTAAAAGATACGCCCAGAAATCTATATTGTGTATATCCATGGATAATCATCCCTTCTTTATCAATCCAAGCTATAGTACAACAAAAAAGTGTGGGTATATATGGAATTTGTCACTTAAGGTCAGGAAAAGTTTCCTTAGCATCCTGAGTTCCCGGATTGTGTAACGAGAAACCTAGAAATCCCGCGTAAATACAGGAAAGTCACATTGTTATAAATATTCCATGTATAACGATGAATTCATGAACAGATTCGCGGCGAAGCCTTGATATTACGGCATTCTCGAATTAACATCGTTATAAATTCCGGGAACTCAGGTAGCATAGCAAAAAGGAACTGGGAATATCGCCGCGGCTCTTTTTGAATTAGGAGTTGCTTGGTTACTTATTGATTGAATGTTTGAATTAATTTCACTAAATATAAAGATGGAAGAGGAGGTATATAGTCCCAAATGTCGAATTTGTTTGTTAACATTCTGCTAAAGGGGTTTTGTCCGTGATAAATCTTAATTATTTTTTGGAGTCAATACCGAATATTGAGGCTAACACAGACCTGAGAGAGCCTCAAATCGCAGCTTATCAAGCTGTATTCGATCATTTTGTACGACAAAGGAACTCCGAACACGCTATTGTTGTACTTCCTACAGGTGTTGGGAAAACGGGCCTAATGGGAATAATACCCTTTGGAATTTCCTTTGGCCGTGTATTAATAGTGACGCCGCAATTAGTTATTAAAGATGCCGTTTTGGATTCACTTGATCCTGAACATCCACAAAATTTTTGGTTATCAAGAAATGTGTTTAATAAATATGGGGATCTTCCTTCAGTCATTGAGTATGAAAGTAAAACGAATGATTGGGAATTAAAAGAGGCCAATATTGTTGTTCTGAACATCCAAAAGTTACAAGAAAGATTAGATAGTTCATTGATAAATAGAGTGCCTTCTGACTTCTTTAACTTGATTATTATAGATGAAGCGCATCACTCTACAGCACCTACTTGGGAAACTTCAATGGAATATTTTTCAAGTGCAAAAGTAGTTAAGGTAACCGGCACCCCTTATAGAACTGATGGAGAAGAAATTGAAGGAAAAAAAGTATACGAGTATCCATTAAGTCAAGCAATGGCAAATGGATATGTAAAAAGTCTGGAGCGGATACACTATATACCTGAACAACTATTTTTAACACTGGATAAAAATGATGAGACGTTATATTCTCTTGATCAAATCCGCGACATGAAACTTAAAGACGAAGAATGGGTTACAAAGTCTGTGGCATTCTCAAAAGAATGTAGTACTAAAGTGGTTGAAGAAAGTTTGAAGATTCTAGAGGAGAAAAGAAAAACGGGTGTACCTCATAAAATTATCGCAGTAGCATGTAGCATATGGCATGCTGAACAAATCCAAGAATTATACGAACAGTTTGGCAAACCTACGGCATTAATTCATAGCAAATTGAAGAAAGATACATTAGAATCACGACTAAAATCGGTTGAGAATCACAGAGCGCAAGTGGTTATTCATGTGGCAAAACTTGGAGAAGGTTATGATCATAAATATTTGTCTATCGCAGCGATTTTCAGACCTTTCAGAAATAAATTGCCATATGAGCAGTTTGTAGGAAGGGTCTTAAGGTCGATCGATGATGAAGAATCTTCGCTTGAAGATAACATCGCATGTGTTGTTCATCATAAAGAATTAGGTTTAGAGGAATTGTGGGAGTTCTATAAAAATGAAAAGAATAAGAGTGATGTCATAAAATATATAGACAGAGATGAAGTAGCTGGTGAGCGAACATCTCAATCAAAAATCGAGAAGCAGACGGGATACGTAATCGAAGATGGTGACGGGAGAACGGAAAGGGACTCGTATATAGATACTGAATTATTAAAAGAAAGAGAGCGTAGACAAGCCCAGGAACGATTCAAACTTGAAAAATTAAAAGAAATTCTTCCGAATTTGCCTGATGAGACCTTACTTCAAATGGTAAGACGGGAAGAAGAGGGGATTTCAGATCCAAAAATATTGCGACCAGACAGATATCTTCACAAGAAGAAGAGAAATTTGGATGATCGAATAAAAAAAGAAATGGTGCCTGACTTGATTATCGAATATAATATTCCGAAAGAAGGCAGCGAACTTCAGGCGTCTAGATTATTTTCAAAGCACCAATGGCTTGCCAGGAGAATTAAAGATAATGCCGGTTTAATTGCGGCATTCATTGAGCAAAGGGTAAATGAATTAGTGGGGAACAGTAGTCGAGAAACATGGGCACCGGAGGAATATGAAGCTGCACTAAAATATGTTGAGGATGTATACAAACACGTAAAATCTATTTTGGACTCTGAATTTAAGTGAAGGAGCATGATCTTTTATGAAGAATGGAATACATGAATTGTATAACTTAGAGAATGGGTATATTATATTACCCTCTGATCTAATCGCAAATGCCAAACTTCCCAATTACGAACATGTAAAGTTTTATTCTAATCAATCAGGATTAGTTGTTGAGTGTCTGTGCATCCTAGATGATGGAGATAAGGTTACATTTACTTATTATTTTAATTCCGAAGATAAATTGCAAAGATTAATATCAGAAGATGGAATGAGTATAGAAGTTATTTTTGATAGAAGAACTCAATCAGAAAAACTTAGAAAAAGAATCAGCAAAGCAGTATTCGAAGCTAGCCGGTGAAGTAATAAGAACATTTAAAGCAGCCAAGGATAACCTCCTTAGCTGCTTTGTTTTTATACTTTAAGATCTTTCATCTTGTTCAAAACTATTCTGTCTAGATTTTTCTGTTCTTTTTCGATCTTTTCTAATAAAGACGTCGATATTCCCGGATCATCCTCGCCTCGCTCAACAGATTCCATAAGGTATCTCCAACCCGCAATAATTGCTTTAGAGTACGACTCGGCAAAGGATTCATCAATATTAACTCGAGGATCTTGGGAAGCGACAATAAGCCAATTCAGAGGCGAATTTAACTCCCTGTAGGAACTTGTATCCCACATAAGTTTTTCTGCTTCAACTATTTTCAATCTAAAATTCCACATGAATGAGAATTTTTCCGACTGCTTCCATCTTCTCATTTGGAGAAAAGAACTAAACCATCCACCGAAAAGAGATGCTACAATAGACACAATAACCGTATAGAAGTTTATATCCATCTCCATATTGAATGACATTGTTGTCCTCCTAATATTACAGTTTCCTTACCCCCGCCACATCTCTTATGTACCAATCCCCGCTGGCCACCTGAAACGCATCCCGGTTATATGCCACGATTGCGCCGCGGTAATCCAACTCTCCCCAAAGTACCACTTCAAAGTACTGGTCGGTCCGGATCAACTCCTCCAGTTGCTCGTCATTCATAATATCCCCCTGTTTCTTGTCTATAATGAGTAGACAGCAGGGGAAAGGTAACTGTAACGGTCGTTCACGATTATTTCATTACTACTTGGAACTGTAAAAGTTTAATTCTCACCAACTCAATTGTAAGAGACCGCGTCCCCTCTTTTTTTGCGCAGAAACTTACCAATCAAATTTTTAGGAGGTGGCAAGGATGGATAATGGCATGAGTGATGAGCAGATTGAAGAGATGCTTAATAAGATTAGAAGTCTTCATAATCTCATGATGAATGATTTTGAAACGCTTATTAAACGAGTGTTGATGCTCAGAATAAAACATCTACAGGACGAATCTTCGATCAATAGGCCACCTATTAGTACAGTATTTCCTGAAACAAACCTTCCGAAAGTGCTTCAGGTTAAGGATATTCAGAAATACTTGGGCATTGGCAGGGTTCAGGCTTATCAACTGGTGAAATCGGAACAATTTCATATTGTCAAAGTCGGACGAAAAATTCTCGTATTAAGAGAAGTGTTCCTGAATTGGTTGGGAAATTACAAAAAGGATTGAACTTCTTTTTATGAATAAAGTTTGGAGAGTACGATTAATGACGCACTATAAAATTGTGCCGCGGCAACACAATACCTCATTTTTCTATGATACTATAATCTTTGAAAGGTTAGAATATCTGCAGGAGGCAACACCATCATGTTTAGCCCGTATGACTATTATATCAAACCAGAAGAGTACGAAATAGCCGCGAAGAATTGTATAAACCGGAGGTGTTTGGAAGATTGAATTCTGGATTTTTACATCGCTGTCGAGATGAACTTAATTAACTAGGAGGGAACGGTTAAATGGAATTTGAGCACGGTAAATATTATATCGTTAATGGTTGCCAGTATCGATATGAAAAACAAAATGGGAAGGATACTTTGATAGCATACAACGAAAATGACAAGACAACGGTAAAATTAATATTCGCTAATGAAGATAACGACTGCGAAGAAAGATTGATAGATTTATTGACCAAACAATATTTTGAATCACTGAAAAATAAAAGGTTGAGTGAGTAAGATTTCCTTCAGATGGTCCACGAGCCTGAATGTTTCTTTATAAAATGGAGCTGGGTTGCATCAACAATGTGCTGTTCTGTGAAGGAGAAATTGATGTGGCCGAAATTCGGGATATGCACTCTCTGTTGTAAACCCTCAGCAAGGATTCATTCAGAATCAATCTGATTATTAAAAGGGCGGTTTTCAAAAATGGTACCCAATCGGTACCCATAAAAAAATAGAGCGCCACCGTACAAGCCGGCGCGCCCTCTGGATTCACACGAAAACCCTTGTATCCCAAGGGTTATTCCTTATGTATGAGCCAGAACAATCGGGGCCCATCGCTGAGCCCCTTTCATGGGAGAGGAGAAACCGGACGAAGAACTTATGGGGAATCGTAAGTCTTCTCCGCGGTTGTCTACCGGCACCCTTCGATGCCGATAGTCTCATCATGTCCCATAAGCTGGGAATTCATACATGGCCCGACAATGTTTTTTTGGGAAAATGGCGCGGAATGTGGTAATATAACAAACGATGGCATGACTGAAGCGGGGGAATTGAACCGATGAGAGTAATTTCAGGCACTGCAAAGGGCCGTGGGCTGAAGGCCGTGCCGGGGATGGGCACCAGACCGACAACAGACAAGGTGAAGGAAGCCATATTCAGCATGATCGGTCCGTATTTTGACGGAGGGATGGTGCTGGACTTGTTCGCAGGCACGGGCGGCCTTGGCATAGAAGCACTGAGCCGGGGGATGGAACGTGCAGTATTCATTGATATGGACAAGCAGAGCATAGACGTGATTAAAGAAAATCTGGAGGCATGCCGCCTCACGTCAGCCGCCGAGGTGTACCGCAACGATGCGGAGCGCAGCATGAAGGCATTGGCCAAGCGGGCGGTCCAATTCGATCTGGTATTCCTTGATCCTCCTTACCGGCTTAAGCATGCTGACAGGCTTATGACTGAGATGCACGGCTCAGGGCTGCTGAACGAGGGAGCGGTCATTCTTGTGGAGCATGATGCGGAGCACCGCTATCCCGAGAGCTTCGGCCCGTTCCGTTGCCGCCGGCTTTCCGTCTACGGGGATACCGCCGTTGCTATCTATGATTACGTGGATGAAAGATTGGAAGGAGTGCATGAACAGTTATGAAACGCTTAAGCCATGAGCCGACGATCGCCGTTTGTCCCGGGAGCTTCGATCCAGTGACATACGGACATTTGGACATTATCCACCGGGCATCGGAAATTTTCGATAAGGTCATTGTAGCTGTGTTGAACAACGCCAGCAAATCCCCATTGTTCACGATTCAACAGCGCATGGAGCTGCTGGTCCGTGTGACCGGAGATATTCCGAATGTGGAAGTGGACGGATTTGAAGACTTGCTGGTCAACTATATCCGCAAAAAAAACGCCCATGTCATTGTAAAAGGACTGCGGGCGGTTTCGGATTTTGAATATGAGATGCAGATGGCCTCCGTCAACCGGAAGCTGTCGGATAAGATTGAAACCTTCTTCATGATGTCGAGCACCCAGTACTCGTATTTGAGCTCCAGCGTGGTGAAGCAGGTGGCCATGTTCGGCGGCTCTGTAGAGGATCTGGTGCCGGAGATTGTAGAGAAGGCGCTCCAGGAAAAATTTGCGGAACGGCTCAAGAAATAATACATATGAGCCGGGCGGCCTTGGGGCAAACCAAGGATTATACTGCCTTAAGACCGCTAACGGCGGGATTGGCTTTTGATTGCACGCTCCATCAGGCGAATCAGCAGAGAAACAAGCAGCATCGAGGCGAGAAGCAGGGCCATAAGCGTAAAGGATGTTTTCCATATGACAGCCAATTCCCTGAAGCTCCAGCCTTCCGTATAGCCGACTCGCGGCGTTCCCAGTCCCAATGGGCCTGCTGGAGAAAACACGGTTTCGGCCCCCTTGACCAGTTTGCCGAGGGGCTCCCACAGCAGCAGGGTGAGAATGACGGCAATTGCTCCGTGAACCAGCCGGAAACGGAGGAACGGACCGTAGCGGATGTCCGCCGTGCGGGTGAACCCCAATACCTGCGCGTGCAATGACAAGCCGCTCCAGGCCAGGCAGCCGCCGATAACCGCCGCTTGAACCGCAGCTGTCCAGCCGGTGAGCCGGCTTGCGGCGTAGGAGCCCAGATGCGGCTCCAGCACTCCGGGCAGCAGGGAAAGCGCCCATTTGGCTGCGGTGCTTGCTCCAAGCAGCAGGCCGGTCAACTGTATGGCTACGGAGAAGATCATAATCAGTCCGCCTACCATCATAAGGTTCTGTATCGTTTGGGTAACCGCATCCCCGAGCAGCTTGCCGAAGGCCCGTCCGTCCCGGGCTCTGGCGTGGTCCATGGCCCGCAGAACGCGTGGGGCCAAACGCTCCTTGCGTCCCGGAAGTGCTTCGGTTGTTCCCCGTCTGGGAAGGCGAAACAAGAAGCCTGCGGCAATAGCCGCGGCATAATGAAAAACTGCAAGCAGCAGCCCCGCCTCTGGGCTATGGAGGAAACCTGTCCCCACAACACCTATCATCATCATCGGATTGCACAGATGACTGACGGCAGCCAGCCGTTCGGCATCCTCGCGGCCGATATCCTCCCGCATGCGAAGCTTGGCGCAAGCGTCGGCGCCCAAGGGATAGCCGCCGATCACACCTACGGCAAACACCCAGCCCCCGGCGCCGGGCAGGCGGAATACCCGCCTCATCAGAGGCTCCAGCAGTATGCCCAGTCCGTGGACAATGCCCAGACCCATCATCATTTCCGTCAGGATCAGAAAAGGCATAAGCGCCGGAAACACCCAATCCCACCATAGCCGCAATCCTCTCAGAGACGCCTGAAAGGCTTGCTCGGGATACGTAATAATGGATACAACAAAGCCTACAGCAAGCAAGCCAAGCAGCAAGGTGAACGGTCTGCTGCGGGTATGGAGCCATCCGTGCTGCACAGTACCACCATCCATATTATTGTTTTGTTCCATATTTACGCAGGAAGGGGCTCGAATAGACCAAGCCTGCCTTCATCGGGAGCTTCCTGCCAATAGGATCGTATACGGGAGGGATGAACGGCCAATGAATGCGATTAACCGCGGCCGGGCCGCGCGTACGGGAAGAATCGCTTTTTCCGGGCTGCTGGCGCTGGTATTTTGCTACCTGATTCTGTTTATTGAGCTGCCCTATTATATCTACCAACCGGGAACAGCCGAGAATCTTCAGGGGATGGTCCAGGTAAACGAGGGCGGGTACCCGGAATCCGGCAGCTTTCTGCTGACCACTGTAGGGGTCACCCGGACCAATGTGCTCAGATTGATGGAAGCAGGGCTCCGTTCCTATGATGTGCACAAGATATCCCAAGTGCGCAAGGAAGGAGAGTCGGATGTGGAGTATGACCAGCGCCAGCACCAGATCATGCTGACCTCTCAATCCAATGCGGTGGAATCCGCATACCGGGCCGCCGGTATTCCTTATCACGTAGCCAACGCAGGGGTGGCTGTGCTGCGCACCGAGCCTCATTACCCTGCGTACGGCATATTGGAGCCGGGGGATGAACTGGTCAGTGTTGACGGGACGCGGGTGGCAAGCGGCGGCGAGCTTGACGATGTCTTGCAGAGCAAGCAGGCAGGTGAGTCGGTGATGATGCAGTACCGTAGAGGCGGAGTGATGATGGAGGCGGCGTTTACGTTGCGGCAATTGCCTGACAGAAGCGGGGCCCCGGGAACCCGTCTGGGAATCGGTATGACAACCGCGGATCTGAAAGCGGTGGAACCGGATCATAGCGGACAAAGGGTCGTTATTGAAGCGGGAGAAATTGGCGGTCCTTCCGCCGGTTTCATGTTTGCGCTTGAGATATACGGACTGCTCGAGCCGGAGGATCTTTCCAAAGGGTATAAAATAGCGGGTACGGGGACAATTGATGCAGACGGCAGGATTGGGGTTGTTGGGAGTGTCCGCCACAAGGTAGCGGCAGCAGACCGGGAGGGGGCCGACCTGTTCTTTGCCCCGGCCGATCTGACTGCTGAAGGAGAAGGGGAGCCGATTCTGAATGCGACGGAAGCAGCGAAACAAGCCTCCAAGATGCGCTCCGATATAAAGGTTGTGGCTGTAGGAAGTCTGGAGGAGGCGATCCGTTTTCTGGAGAAGCTGCCTCCCAAAGAGGCGGAAGCCGCAGCTTCCGCTTCTTGAAGCTGTGATGGACGGTAAGCCAAGGCATCATTCGGAGGCGGATAGGCGCAAGGGGGGCTGGTAGTAGTCCCTCAGCCATTGCTCCCGGCTCTGGTTCTTGTATCCCAGGCTATACACAGAGGTGGCGCGGATATCCATTAGAAGGGACGCCGCATTGCTCTTGTTGACTTGGGTGGTGACCGGCAACGCAGCGGTCTTTTTCATCTGTTTGAGCAGAGCTTGGCCTTTGGCGCTGAAGCCGAGAACACGGATGCAGGACGGGCCTTCACTCAGAATTTCACGGGTCAGCTCCTGCTTGGGATGCTGGAGAAGGATGCGCAGCAGCATCCGCTGAAGCTTGGCATGAGTGTAACGCCGGGTCTTGAGCAACTGCAGCAGCGCAGTCACCGACAGCCCTTCCGCGGGCTGCATGCCCTGAAGGGCCCGCTTGATCCGGTGCTCAAGTCCCTCGCTCACCTCGCTTATCCGGGCCAGTTGTTCCTCAGGCTGCGCGAGCAGTTGGGAAAACAGCGGGACTGCATAGCACTCCCAGTTCAGAGGTCCCCTTCCTGCGGCAAACTCCCGCTCCAGAATTTCTAACGTGTAAGAAGGAACGTAGGGAGCAATCCGCTGCAGACAGCTGTCAGGCCACTGGGGGTCGGCTCCCGCTTCCGACGGCTCGAATAACAGCCGGCGGATGGCTGTCGCACTGGCGATGGTGCTGTCAGTAGGGACAAGCTGGTGGTAAGCGGCTTTTTGCCGGGAGATGGTCAAAGGGATGATGGAGCTTCGCAGCCGCTTAAGCGCGATAAGATAATGAAGGCCCAGAATATTGTTGGGCTGCTCCAGATCAATCCTGTTCCCGTCTCCGGCAGCCGCTGCAGCAACCGCCGCGGCGTATGCCGCAGGATAGTTTTGGCCGGACTTCAATCCCTCTTGCAGATGGCGGCGGAAAGTGTCATCCTCCTGATAGAGCTGATCGGCCAGCAGCTGCAGAGGACCAAGCTGTCCGTCCTCGCTGCCAAAGCACACCGCATCCGCAATGCCGGTGGCGTGGAGCAGCTTTACGGCGCCGTAGGCGAACCATTCGGCGGGCTGGCATGCATACGCTACCGGCAGCTCAATGACCAAGTCCGCTCCCATCCTGAGCGCCATCTCTGTCCTGGCCCATTTGTTGACCAGCGCAGGCTCGCCCCGCTGGAGAAACTGGCCGCTCATCACGGCAATGCAAGCCTCCGCCCCAGCGGCCTTCATGGACTGCTCATAATGATAGGCATGTCCGTTATGAAGGGGATTATATTCAACGATAATTCCGACAGTCCGCAAGAACAGCCAACTCCTTGTCGACAACGCGATAATTTTTTTCGGTCGTGCGGAAGTAATCGAAACCAATCCGGCGGGATATGCTAACCTTGCGGGTCCCCGCAAAGTATCCGGAATGGGCTTCGGAGCATCAACTCTTCGGAGCATCAACTTCACTTTGTGGGGCATATTGGGTTCCGGGGTCCCCGCAAAGTATTCGGAATGGGCTTCGGAGCATCAACTTCACTTTGTGGGGTATATTTACTATAACATGTCCTGAAAATGTTGACAAAACGCTGCGAAAATCGATATAATAGTTTTTGTTTGTTTGGGGTGATAACGATGATGCTGAACATCAGAGATTTGACGCAAAAAGGCGGTCCTGTTGCCATATCCGAGACCTTCGACTTGTCTGAAACACTGGCAGGGCGGGTGGATACGGAGGCTCCTGGCAAGCTTGCGGCGGAGCTTACCGCTCACTCTCAGGGAGGGCTTGTTACAGTTGAAGGAACATTGCGGTTTGCAATCCGGACCTCTTGCTCCCGCTGTTTGCAGCCTATTGAGGAAACGTTCAACGTTCCTTTCAGGGAACAGTTCGCGACCCGGCCTGAAGCCGTCCCCAATGAAGATAAGGACGAAGTGCATTTGATTGCAGAAGATCACATAAAGCTTGATTCTTACGTGGAAGAAGCGGTTTGGCTGGCATTGCCTTTGGCTGCTGTCTGCAGGGAAGATTGCAGAGGATTGTGTCCGGAATGCGGCGCCAACCAGAACGACGGACCGTGCGGCTGCAACAAGGACAAAATTGATCCGCGGCTGGCCGGATTGGCGAATTTTTTCGAATCGTAAGCTCCAAGCATTGGATGTGGCAACTTGTTGAAGGAGGTGGGAACATGGCAGTACCTTTTAGAAAAGTATCCAAGACTCGTCGCGACAAGCGCCGTACTCACTTTAAATTGGCAGTCCCGGGCATGGTAAAATGCGATCAATGTGGTGAATTGAAATTGGCTCACCGCGTTTGCAAAGTTTGCGGAACCTACAAGCGCAGAGAGATCATCAAGCAATAATCTTGCTTGGGATTGTGGCGTGAGAGAAGCGTCTCATCCATTAGGATGGGGCGCTTCTTTTAATTCTATATAGTTCTGGAACGGCTAGCGATTGACATAGAACCTTCAGCCAGCAGGCGGTCCTCTGCGTGGTGGGCCGGCAGAAACCGTATGCGTTCGCGCAGTGGGTCAGGGGCGGTTCATTTCCGCTTTTCTTTTTGGGTAATTTTCGTTATACTACATATTAGGACCTGGTAATAAAAATGGCTGCGAATTCAAGCGGCCTTTCTATGGAAAGATGAAGAAGGCGGTGTTGCGCCATCGTACGGCTGCCCAAACGTGAACGCCAGGATCGTCTGGCATTGTTAATAAAGGAAAACCCTTTTGTCACCGATGAGGAATTGACGAAGATCTTTTCGGTCAGCATCCAGACGATCCGGCTGGACCGGATGGAGTTATCCATCCCGGAGCTGCGGGAGCGGATCAAGGCTATGGCCGAGCAGTCCTATGATCAGGTGCGGTCTATCGGACTCGATGAGGTAATCGGCGAGGTGATCGATCTCCAGTTGGACAAAAGCGGCATCTCCATGTTCGAAATCCGTGAGGAGCATGTATTCCTCCGAAACAAAATTGCCAGAGGACATCATGTCTTTTCCCAGGCCAACTCTTTGGCGGTTGCTGTAATCAATGACGAGGTGGCGCTGACCGCTTCTGCGGAAATCCGGTTTATCCGGCCTGTAAGGCTGTTTGAGCGTATCATTGCCAAGGCTTATGTCCGCTCTCTGTCCAAAGGCAAGGCGAAGGTGGATGTCAAGAGCTTCGTGTCGGATGAGCCTGTGTTTGAAGGGGAATTTATCATTTTTCACTCGAATAAGGGCAAGCGTCCGGGCGAGATAGCGCCGCAGGGGCTTGTTGTGGAACCGGATGAAGGGAGAGCGCAAAATGCGGATCGCGATTGACGCAATGGGAGGGGACCATGCTCCGGGAGCTGTTGTGGAAGGGGCAGTCGCCGCGGCCAAGGAATGGAAGGACACGGAGATCATTCTGGTGGGAGACGAGGCAAAAATCACCGCGTTATTGACGGAGAAGCCGGCCAATTTGCGGGTGCATCACGCTTCCGAAGTTGTAGAGGCTGATGACGAGCCGGTGAAGGCGGTGCGGCGGAAGAAGGATTCCTCCATGGTGGTGGCCGGACGTCTGGTGCGGGAGAAGCAGGCCGATGCCATGATCTCCGCCGGCAATACGGGAGCATTAATGGCGACGGGGCTGCTGGTGGTAGGGCGGATGGAAGGCATTGACAGACCTGCGCTGGCCCCCATGATCCCTACGATGGATGGAGGCGGAGTGCTGGCTCTTGACCTGGGAGCCAATATGGATGCCACTCCGGAGAATCTGCTGCAATATGCAATCATGGGCAGCATCTACCGGCAAAAGGTTCACGGCATCGCCAAGCCCCGGGTAGGACTTTTGAATGTAGGGACGGAAGCGGCCAAGGGCAATGAGTTGACCAAGGCGGCATATCCCCTATTGGAGCAAGCTCCTGTTCATTTCGTCGGCAATGTGGAAGCGCGGGATGTGCTTAACGCCCAGTGCGATGTGCTGGTGTGCGACGGTTTCGTGGGCAATATATTGCTGAAGTCCCTGGAGGGAACGGCTGGCGCTATCTTCTCCGTATTGAAAGAAGAGTTCACCAAGTCTCTCCTGTCCAAGCTGGCAGCGGCGGTAGTGAAGCCTGGCCTAAGCCGGTTCAAGAAGAAGCTGGACTACAAGGAGCACGGCGGAGCGCCTCTCCTGGGGCTTAACGGCCTGTGTCTGAAGAGCCACGGTTCTTCAGATGCTCTGGCGGTCAAGAACGGAATCCGTCAGGCGCGGCTGGCGCTTCAGAATGATCTGGTAGGCTCCATCTCGGCAGGGATGGAGAGCGGAAAGCGAGGAGTGAACATCTGATGATTACTAGGCCGGTAGGGATTTTGGGAACGGGCAAATTTGTGCCTGAGAGGATTTTGACCAATGCGGAGCTTGAGACGATGGTGGACACCAACGACGAGTGGATTGTCACCCGCACTGGAATGAAGGAACGCCATATCGCCTCAGAGAATGAAGCTTCTTCCGATCTGGCTTATGGTGCGGCGATGATTGCTCTTGAGAAATCAGGCGTCTCGGCCGAGGAGCTGGACCTGATCGTAGTGGCCACCATTACGCCGGATTCGTCGTTTCCTTCTACGGCATGTCTGCTGCAGGACCGGCTTGGCGCCAAGAAAGCTGCGGCTTTCGATCTGTCTGCGGCCTGCTCGGGCTTCATATACGGCCTTGCCAATGCGGTTAATTTTATTGCCATGGGCATATACAAGCATGCTTTGGTGATCGGTGCGGAGTGTCTGTCCAAAATAACGGATTATACGGACCGCAACACTTGCATATTGTTCGGCGACGGGGCCGGGGCAGTGGTATTGGGGGAAGTGCCTGAGGGGCGAGGCTTCCTGTCCTTTGAGCTTGGGGCAGATGGCTCCGGGGCTCAGCTGCTGAAGCTGGAGGGAGGCGGCTCCCGCTGTCCGTCGTCTGCAGCAACAATCGCAAACAAGCAGCATTTCATTTATATGGCGGGCAGCGAGGTATTCAAATTCGCGGTGCGGATCATGGGCAATGCTGCCGAGGAAGCGCTGAGGAAGGCCGGTCTCGGCAAAGAAGATATTGATCTGCTGGTGCCCCATCAAGCCAATATCCGTATTATCCAGTCGGCTATTAACAGATTGAGTCTGCCTGAATCCAAGTGCATGATCAATCTGCATAAGTATGGCAATGTATCTGCCGCCTCTATTCCTATTGCTTTGGCGGAAGCGGATGAGGAAGGTCGGCTTAAGGATGGGGACTGCGTAGTGCTGGTAGGTTTTGGCGGCGGTCTGACCTGGGGAGCATCCGTTCTCCGCTGGTAGAGCGGGCGGCGGTCTGCAGTTTGAGAGTGAAACCATGAAGCTAAGGGGATATGAAGGGATGGGGAAGATTGCATTTGTATTTCCCGGCCAGGGCGCACAAGCGGTTGGAATGGGAAAGGATCTGTACGATGCGCACGAAGGGGCGCGGCGTGTATTCGAAGCGGCCGACCAGGCCCTGGGCTTCAAGCTGACGGACATTATCTTCGATGGACCGGATGAGTTGCTGAAGCAGACAGCGTATACGCAACCTGCGCTGGTGGCAGCCAGTCTGGCCTTTTATGAAGCTTTCCGTGAAAAGGGAGTGCTGCCCGACTATGTAGCGGGACACAGCCTGGGCGAATACAGTGCCTTGACGGTTGCAGGCGTTCTGCGTTATGAGGATGCGGTGCGGACCGTGAGGGCTCGTGGCGAGCTGATGGAGCAAGCAGTTCCCGGCGGCGCCGGAGCGATGGCGGCAGTGCTTGGCGCCGATCGCGGATCGCTTGCCGGGCTGTGCGCCAGGATCAGCGGCAGCGTTGGAGCAGTGGAGCTTGCTAATGTAAACTGCCCCGGACAGATTGTGGTCTCCGGAACCCGCGAAGGCGTGCAAGCGGTGGTGGAAGCGGGCAAGGAAGCAGGGGCCAAGCGGGTTATCCCCCTTGAGGTGAGCGGACCGTTCCACTCCTCGCTGATGAAGCCGGCGGCTGAGAAGCTGGCAGGGGTGCTGGCGGAGCTGCAATTGGAGCAGGCTGCGGTGCCGGTAGTGGCCAACGTGACTGCGCAGCCTGCAACCGGGCCGGAGGAGATTCGCCGATTGCTGGTTGAACAGGTGTACTCGCCTGTGCTGTGGGAGGATACTGTGGTTTGGCTGATTGCGCAGGGGGTGGACACCTTCGTGGAGATCGGCTCCGGCAGCGTACTGGCGGGATTGATCAAGAAGGTGGACAAAAGCGTCCGGATCATCTCCATCAACAGCAAGGAAGCCATCGACAGCTTCAGTCTGCAAGCGTAACCGGAATCAGCTTCATTGAATCAGCTTCACTTTGGTGGGCAGTGAATTTGGGTCCCCGAAAAAGTATTCGGAATAGGCTGCAGAGGATGGCTTCACTTTTTTGGGAATAACAGCGGGCCCCGCCAAAGTACCAGGAATAAGCTTCATTGAATCAGCTTCACTTTGGTGGGCATAAGGAGGTTTTTTATGCTGGAAGGGAAAGTAGCACTTGTTACGGGCGCATCCAGAGGGATTGGCCGCGCCATAGCTCTTGAATTGGCCAAAGCCGGCGCCGATGTGGCCGTCAACTATGCGGGCAGTGAGCAGGCCGCAGAGGACGTGGTGCAAGCAATTCAGGCATTGGGCCGCCGGGCCTTCAAAATCAAGGCCGACGTAGGCGTGGCCGCCGAGGCGGATCAGATGGTTTCCCGCGTTATTGAGGCGTACGAGCGCATCGATATTCTGGTGAACAACGCAGGCATTACCCGGGATAATCTGATCATGCGGATGAAAGAAGACGAGTTCGACCAGGTCATCAACACCAACCTGAAGGGTGTCTTCAACTGCGTCAAGGCGGTAACCCGTCCTATGATGAAGCAGCGTTCCGGGCGGATTATCAATATTTCCTCCGTGGTGGGTGCGCTGGGCAATCCGGGGCAGGCTAACTATGTAGCGGCCAAAGCCGGAGTAATCGGTCTGACCAAGGCGGCTGCCCGAGAGTTGGCTCCCCGCGGCATTACAGTTAACGCTGTAGCCCCTGGATTTATCGCAACCGACATGACAGATAAGCTGTCTGAGGAGCAAAAGGCCGCTTTACTGCCGCAGATTCCCCTGTCCCGGATGGGGCAACCGGAGGAAATTGCCAAGGCGGTACGCTTTCTCGCCTCGGATGACGCGTCCTATCTGACAGGGCAAACCCTGCATGTGGACGGGGGCATGTACATGGGATAAGGCCTCTTTTTAAAGGCCTCTCATGATGAAAATGGCGTGTCCCAATATTTTAAGCGGGATATGGCAATTTGAGTTTAATTCTCGTATAATACCAAAGAGGAGGTGAACCGGATGTCCGATATCTTGGAACGTGTAAAAAGAATCGTCGTTGACCGCTTGGGGGTTGATGAAGCTGAAGTAACCCTCGAAGCTTCCTTTAAAGATGACTTGGGCGCTGATTCTCTCGATGTAGTAGAATTAGTGATGGAGCTTGAAGACGAGTTCGATCTTGAAATTTCTGATGAGGATGCTGAGAAAATTACGTCTGTGGGAGAAGTAGTGAATTACATAAAATCTCATGCGTAATGTTCCCCAAGTCCCGTTCGTTTTCTGACAACGGGACTTGTCCTTATCCCTGCCCTTGCAAGATTATTAAACTAAAAAATTAATGGATTAAATCATAGAGGTGGTCCTTCTGACGCAACGAGTTGTAGTTACAGGTATGGGAGTTCTGACAGCTTTGGGCCGGGATATCGAGACCTTCTGGAACAACCTGACAGAAGGCAAATCCGGAGTGTCGCTGGTTGAAAGCATGGACGTCAGCGAATATCCGACGAAAATCGCCGCTTCAATCAAGGATTTCAAGGCGGAGGATTATCTGGACAAGAAGGAAGCCCGCCGTATGGACCGCTTCGTACAATTCGCCGTTACTACCAGCTTGGCAGCTGTCAAGGACGCCGGGTTGACAATCGGTGAGAATGTGGACCCTGAGCGTATCGGCGTATATGTAGGCTCCGGCATCGGCGGCTTGCTGACTTGGGAGGAGCAGCATACGATTCTGCTGGAGAAGGGACCCAAGCGGGTCAGCCCGTTCTTCATTCCCATGATGATCGCCAATATGGCTTCAGGCCAGATCTCCATTACAACAGGAGCCAAAGGCCCGAACAGCACGGCGGTAACCGCCTGTGCCACCGGAACCCATTCCATCGGCGATTCTTACCGGCTCATCAAGCACGGCGAGGCTGATGTGATGATCTGCGGCGGTGCTGAAGCTACCATATCCCAGATGGGGATGGCCGGGTTCTGCGCCTTGCGCGCCATGTCCACCCGCAATGACGAGCCTGAACGGGCCAGCCGGCCCTTCGATGCTGAGCGGGATGGCTTCGTAATGGGAGAAGGCGCCGGCATCGTCATTCTGGAATCGCTGGAGCATGCCTTGAAGCGCGGAGCCCGCATCTATGCCGAAGTAGCAGGGTACGGGATGAGCGCCGACGCGCATCACATGACCGATCCTGCTCCCGGGGGAGAAGGGGCTGCCCGCTGCATGGTTAAGGCGATCAAGGATGCAGGCATTGCGCCCCGGGATGTGGATTACATCAATGCTCACGGCACATCCACCGGGGTAGGGGACAAAGCTGAGACCGCTGCGGTCAAGTCGGTATTCGGCGAGAACGCTTATCAAGTGCCTGTCAGCTCCACCAAGTCCATGACCGGACATCTTCTGGGAGCTGCCGGCGGCGTGGAGGCGGTTATTATCGCTCTTACCATCGCGAACGGCGTGATTCCTCCGACGATCAATCTGGAGAATCCTGACCCCGAGTGTGATCTGGATTATGTGCCTAACAAGGCCCGGCAGGCCGATGTGCGGGTGGCTATGTCCAATTCCTTCGGTTTTGGCGGCCATAACGCTACGATTATTCTGAAGAAATACGAAGATTAGGCTGGTCCAGGCGGGGGTACAATGGAACTATACCGTCCGCAAGCCATTACCATTAACGCAAGCGGTTCGGCTGTACGGCCACCCCGCTTGCGTTTTCATTGAACGGGACTTTTCAGGTGGCTATTGATTCGCGGTTTACTGTTTTTAAGCAAATTTATGAAGAGGATGCTTCGGATGGGAGGCTTTCTCTGGATGAAGCAGGTGAGTGGGAACATTGTCTATTGAATTGAAGCATCTAGAAAAAAAATTGGGGATCTTCTTCCGTAATCCGGAGCTGCTGCGGCAGGCCTTCACGCATTCCTCTTATGTGAATGAGCACCGGATGACGGTGAGCAGGGACAACGAGCGGCTAGAATTTCTGGGGGATGCGGTTTTGGAGCTGACGGTTTCCGAGTTTCTGTATGAGAAGCATCCGGACCGGACGGAGGGAGAGTTGACCAAGCAGCGGGCCTCGATCGTTTGCGAGCCTTCTCTCGTAACCTTCGCGGAAACCCTCTTTTTCGGTCAATATGTGCTCCTGGGCAAGGGAGAAGAGCTGACAGGCGGGCGTACAAGGCCTGCGCTGCTTGCGGATGTGTTTGAAGCCTTCATTGGCGGCTTGTATTTGGACCAGGGCTTGGAGGCGGTGCGGGATTTCCTGCGGGCGCATGTGTTTCCGTTCATCTCCTGGGAGGGGCGGTCCCAGATGGCGGATTACAAAACCCAACTCCAGGAGCTGGTTCAACAGCAGGGAGCAAGTGCTTTGGAATACCGGATTGTAGATGAGCGCGGCCCTGCCCACGAGAAGGAATTTCTGTCGGAGGTCTGGATGGAAGACCGCCAGTTGGGCCAGGGGACGGGCAGGTCCAAGAAGGAAGCCGAACAGCAGGCCGCCGCGCAGGCGTTATCCAGGCTGGGGGCCAATATTTCGTAAAAAGTCAGCAGGACGGCTTGCGTGTTGAAGCGGTTGACAAGAGGAGTGCCGGAGCATCCATGCTCATCGTAAGCGGTCCGGATTGCCAATGGCGTTCTCGCGGCAGCCGTTTTTCTATGGCGGGGAGTATACAAACGCCATGGGCCGGTGGGGTCGCTGGAGGGGCCATTGTGTATGAAATTTCGCATAGAATGGGCCGGAGCGGTCGCCGGAGGGGCCATTGTGTATGAAATTTCGCATAGAACGGGCCGGAGCGGCCGCTGGAGAGGCCATTGTGTATGAAATTTCGCATAGAATGGGCCGGAGCGGCCGCTGGAGAGGCCATTGTGTATGAAATTTCGCATAGAATGGGCCGGTGGGGTCGCTGGAGGGGCCATTGTGTATGAAATTTCATACATTGCAGCCTGTCCCTATCCCTATTTTCAAATTTCCGCGTTATGTTACAATAGCATTGAGGTGAAAGATAACCATGTTTTTGAAGCGTATCGAATTGTCTGGGTTTAAATCCTTCGCCGATAAGACGGAGTTGGAATTCGTACAGGGCATCACCGCTGTGGTAGGGCCCAACGGGAGCGGTAAAAGCAATATCTCCGACGGCATCCGCTGGGTGCTGGGGGAGCAAAGCGCCAAATCTCTGCGTGGAGGCAAGATGGAAGATGTCATCTTCGCAGGCAGCGATTCCCGCAAGGCTGTCAATTTCAGCGAGGTCTCCCTGACGCTGGAGAACACAGACAAGACGCTTCCGCTTGATTATAGCGAAGTCACGGTAACCCGGCGGGTGCACCGCAACGGAGACAGTGAATATCTGATCAACAAGCAGTCCTGCCGTCTGAAGGATATCACGGAATTGTTTATGGACACAGGGATCGGCAAGGAGGCCTATTCCATTATTGGACAGGGCCGGATTGAGGAGATTCTCAGCACCAAGTCGGAGGACCGGCGGGGGATTTTTGAGGAGGCCTCCGGGATTGTCAAGTACAAGTCCCGCAAGAAGGAAGCGGAGCGCAAGCTGGCCGAAACCGAGCAGAATTTACTGCGGATTCATGATCTCGTCAGCGAGCTGGAGGACCAGATCGCCCCCCTGCAGGAGCAGTCGGCGAAGGCTCAGAAATTCAAGGAACTGAAGGAAATTCTCAAAACCAGTGAAATCTCGGTTTATGTTCACCAGATTGATCTTATATATGGCCAATGGACGGAAAACAATGCCAGAATGGAGAAGCTCCGCAAGGAGCAGTTGGAACTGGCTACAGTAGTCAACACCCATGATGCCCAACTGGAGACCCACCGCTGGGAAACCCGCAGGCTGGACGAGGAGCTTGCGAAGCTTCAGGAAACGCTGCTGCTCTTGAGCGAGGAGTTCGAGAAATGCGAGGGCCAAGGGGAGGTGCTCCGGGAGCGGCGCAAGAATCTGTCGGCCAACCGGGCGCAGATGGAGCAGATTACGGCTTCCCAGGAGAAGCGGCTGGGCGACAAGCGGACCGAATTGAACGATTGCGTGGCATTGCTGGCGCAGGTCAAGGAACGGCTGGAGGCTTGCCGTCAGGAGCTGCGGGCGGAAGAGGAGAAACTGCTGGGTGTCGCCGGCGGGACCAAGAGCGACGAGGAGGAACGGCTTAAGGGCGAGCTGCTGGAGGCGCTCAACCGCTTGGCCCAGGCCAGGAATGAGGCTCGTTATGCCGAGCAGCAGATTGAGACGCTGTCCCGCAGGGGCAGCAGACTAGACGAGGAGCGGGCCAAGTGGAAAGCCCAATTGGAACTGCTCGCCGAACGCAAGACGGAGCTGGAGCGCAAGCTGCAGGAAACCAAGGCGGAAACCGAGGAGCTCAGGCAGCAGTTTCTTGATCTGAGCCAGAGCATGCGTACCAAGCAAGGCCTGCAGGAAGAGGTGCAGACGGCTGTCCGCAGATGGGAACAGAAGCTGGATGCTCTGACTTCGCGCCGGGATACGATGCGGGAGATGCAGAATGATTACGACGGATTCATGCATGGCGTCAAGGAAGTATTGAAGGCCAAGAACCGGCCC
This sequence comes from Paenibacillaceae bacterium, assembly GCA_029256185.1. Lineage (GTDB taxonomy): Bacteria > Bacillota > Bacilli > Paenibacillales > NBRC-103111 > Paenibacillus_AR. The sequence goes on along the minus strand of JAQSYI010000082.1, from coordinate 3,311 downwards.
ATGGACGGGTTGAAGGGCATCCACGGAGCGGTGGCAGAGCTGGTCAAGGTGCCGGCGGAGGTTGAACTGGCCATGGAGACCGCCCTCGGCGGAGCCATGCAGCATGTTGTAGTGGAGAACGAGGCCAACGGCCGGGATGCCATTGCTTTTTTGAAGCGCAAGCAATTTGGCCGGGCTACCTTCTTGCCTCTTGATGTCATCAGAGCCAGATCCATTCCGGAGCAGGATGTCCGTTCGGTTTCGGGACTGGCGGGCTTTGTGGGTCTTGCCGTCGATCTGGTCCAATATGCGCCGGTTTATAAGGACATTGTGGGAAGCCTGCTTGGCAATGTGATTGTGGCGGACAAGCTGGAGGATGCCAACCGGATCGCTTCCCGTTGCCAGTACCGCTACCGCGTGGTTACGCTGGAGGGGGATGTGGTCAATCCGGGCGGCTCCATGACAGGAGGAAGCCAGCAGAAGAAGTCTTCGAACCTGTTGGGACGCCAGCGCCAGATTGAGGAGATGGATCAGGAAATCAAGACGTCTGTCGGACAGTTGAATGAGCTTAAGCGCAAGGCTCAGGGTATGAAGGTGGAACTGGTCCGCGACAATGATAAGCTGGAGGAGCTTCGCCGGGCAGGGGAACTGAAGCGGGGCGAGGAGCAGGGATATATGGCAGAGGTTGCGCCTCTGCAGAAGGAATGGAATCATGCCGTGGAGCAGTTGGAGATGCATTCCCAGGATGGGGAGGCGCTGACGGCGGAGGCGGAGGAGTATGAAGCCAGGAAGCTTGCCGCTCTGGAGCAGGCAGCTGATCTTGAGGACAAGGAGCGGGAGATCCAGGAAGCGATCCGTGAGGCTGAACTGGTGCGCAAGGCCAGTGAATTCGCCAAGGAGGAACTGGTAGGCCAGCTGACGGAACTGAAGGTAAGAGCAGCCTCCATCGCCCAGGAGCAGGAATCCCTGAAAGGGCAGGAGGAGCGGGTGCGCGCCGAGCATGCTGTTTTGGAGCAGGAGCTGGCGGTGAACCGCCAACTGGTAGAGCAATTGAACGGGGATATCACCGCTAATGACCGTGATATTGTGAACCAGACGGAGCTTCTTAATGATCTGTCCATCCGCAAGCGGGATTGCACGGAGCAGACGGAATTCAAGCGTGCCGAACGGGCGGAATGGCACCGCAAGCTGGAGACGGAGGAGAACCATACCCGGGATCAGCGTGTTGCGCTGAAGCGGGTGGAGGAGGAGCTGCACCAGACGGAGGTGCGGACCAACCGTCTTGATGTGGAGCTGGAGAACCTGCTGAAGAAGCTGGGCGAGGAGTATGAGTTGAGCTACGAGCTGGCCAAGTCCCGTTATCCTGCTCCGGAGGACATACCTGCGGCTCAGATGCGGGTTCGGGAGCTGAAGCGCGAGATCAATGCCCTGGGCGAGGTGAATCTGGGTGCCATCGATGAGTTCGCGCGGGTCAGCGAGCGTTATGAATTCTTAAGTGCGCAGAAGAAGGACCTGTTGGAAGCAAAAGCCTCCCTCTACCAGGTTATCCGGGAGATGGATGAGGAGATGTCCAAGCGCTTTAGGACCACCTTCGAGCAGATCCGTTCTCACTTCACTGTGGTATTCGCCAAGCTGTTCGGAGGCGGGCGGGCCGATCTGGTGCTTGTAGATCCGGCTATGCCCCTTGATACAGGGATAGAGATCATCGCCCAACCCCCCGGGAAGAAAACCCAGAACCTGCAGCTGCTCTCCGGCGGCGAGCGGGCATTGACGGCAATTGGGCTATTATTTGCCATTCTCCATGTGAAGCCGGTGCCGTTCTGCGTATTGGATGAGGTGGAAGCGGCGCTGGATGAGGCTAACGTGGCCCGTTATGCGGGCTATCTGCGGGAATTCTCCGATGTGACCCAATTCATTGTGGTAACCCACCGCAAAGGCACGATGGAGGAAGCGGATGTGCTGTACGGGGTAACGATGGAGGAGGGCGGCGTGTCCAAGCTGGTTTCCGTCCGGCTGGAGGAGCTCGAGGAAGCCGTTTCGGCGTGAGGCCGGAGCTTCCGGAGCCAGTTTTTCGCGACAGCAGCTTCGCTTGGCAATCTATACTCAATACTTGGCATATGCTTTCGAAGTAAGTTTTTCGCAGTGCTTACCGCTTTGCTTAAGCTTTTTTACTCAAAACTTTTAGGAGGCGCCCATGAGTTTTTTTCAGAAGCTAAAACAAAGCATTACCAATAAAACCGAATCCGTGACTACCATGTTCAAGGAAGGTCTCACCAAAACCCGGGACGCCTTCGTGGAAAAAGTAGAGGACCTGATCCTCCGCCGCAAGAAAATTGATGAGGAGTTCTACGAGGAACTGGAGGAGATTCTCATCAGCGCCGATGTGGGTGTCAACACGGTCATGAAGCTGATGGACGAGCTCCGTGCGGAAGTGAAGAAGCAGAAGATCGAAGACGCGGCGGACCTGCGCCCGGTATTGTCGGAGAAGCTGATCGGCTTGATGGATACGAGGGGGGATGTCTCCTTGCAGATGGCTGCTGCAGGTGTGACGGTTATTCTCTTCGTGGGCGTCAATGGCGTTGGCAAAACCACCACGATCGGCAAGCTGGCCTACCGCTTCAAGCAGCAAGGCAAAAAAGTGATGATGGCGGCGGGAGATACCTTCCGGGCAGGCGCGATTGAGCAGTTGGATATTTGGGGACAGCGCGTGGGTGTAGAGGTCATCAAGCACCAGTCAGGGTCCGATCCTGCGGCGGTAATGTATGACGCGATCCAAGCGGCCAAAACCCGGCAGGTGGATGTGCTGTTATGCGATACCGCGGGTCGTCTGCAGAATAATACCAATCTGATGGAGGAATTAAACAAAATTTGCCGCGTCATCCGCCGAGAGGTGCCTGAGGCCCCCCATGAGGTGCTGCTGGTGCTGGATGCTACAACCGGGCAGAACGCTCTGCAGCAGGCCAAGCTCTTCGGCGACAAAAGCGGTGTGACCGGCCTGGTGCTGACCAAGCTGGACAGTACGGCCAAGGGGGGGATCGCCATCGCCATCCGCCAGGAGATGAATATTCCCGTGAAGCTGGTGGGTCTCGGCGAGAAAATGAGCGACCTTCAGGATTTTGATTCCGAGCAATTTATTCACGCGCTGTTCGCGGGCCTTATGACCGAGGAACGGGAAGGATAGCCGTCTATATGATGAAAGGAAGCCTTTCATGCCCGTATCGGGGGTGGAGGGCTTTTTTTACGTAAATGCCGGTTTGGCATTTTCATTCGGGGGCTCCCCCAAAAGTACCCGGATTTTGCTTCGGAGCATCTCGTCACTTTTGGGGGAATGT
>JAQSYI010000011.1 GCA_029256185.1 Paenibacillaceae bacterium | reverse complement strand
CGCCGCGACGCGTTCCGCCCATACCTGACGTTGCTCCACTTTGTCCATGTCTGCTTCCTCCATACCTGGGATGCCTCTATTTTCGCATGGTCCGTTTCCGCTTCACAGGTGGGGAGTATTTGACGCTTACGCTGTTTTAACGGAAATTTTTTCCGCTATTTCCTCCTGGACTCCCCAAAACAGGCATTTTGACCTGGTTTTGAGGGAGTTAACGGAAATTTTTTCCGCTAAATTTCGAAAAAAACCAAAAAACCTCCTGATAACGGAAAAAATTTCCGTTAATTTCGTCCCATTTGCCCCTCGTCCCACACGTCCCTTGTTTCCAGCTCCTTCCTTACTTGCTCTACGGAGAAAGGCATTCCCTTCCTCGGAATCGGATACTTTCTGTCCCGAAATAACCGGATCCCGTCATTTCATTCATCAATAGAGCCGCGTAAGCGGCATGGAAGTCTTATATGTTGAGAAAGGGCTCTCCTCCTTCAGAATAATATACTTTCTATCTTGAAATAACAGGATCCTGCCATTTCATTCATCAGTGGTGCTGCACAGCGGCATGAAAGTCTGATATTTTAAAAAAGCCGGGCGGAAAATCATGTTTTCCGCCCAACTTTTTGTGCGCCCAATTGCGCTTTATTCCTGCTTCACGAACCTCACCGCATCGGCAATCACATAGTTGCCGTTGGCCTGATCCGTCAGCTCCACATACCCCGAGGTCCCCGCCTGAAACTCATAGCTGCCCAGAGAAAGCCAGCTTCCTCCCGGCACCGTCTGCTGGTTGACCCGAACCTGGGTGCTTCCCCCGTTATGGAACACGGTGAAGGGCGCATTGGTGGCCCGGGCCGCATTGCCGTCGGGCAGCCGGTAATAAACCGTATAACGGCCCGCCTCCGCCAGCGCCGGTGTCCACCGGACCTTATCCGCTCCGGTCCCCGAATTATTGTAGAGATAGTCAGAGCCGTAATAATTAGGCAGGGCCGAGGAAGCCGTCCATACCCCGGTAAGCTGCGCCGACGTGTTGTCCACAATCACCTCCGCAGGCCCGTTCAGGTTGAAGGCTGCCTTGAAAATCCTGCCCTTGGCCCCGCTTGCATTCACCTCCAGCTTGACCGTGGGGGACAGCTGGGTAACGGTTACCCCCGGGTCCGCCGCAGCCAGGCTGGCCGCGCTGCGGTTGATTTCAATGCTTACGGTGCCGGTGTTCAGCTGGGTCGGATCGGAAACCGCCACTTCAAGACTGCCTGCTGTCTCCCGGAGCATCACGGACGACTTTTGGCTGCTGGAGATAAGATTGGCCCCATCCTTCTGAATCCATTTCAGGCCATCCGCCCAGAATACCGCTCCCGTCACTCCCAGCCGCTTCTCATACACCGCCTGGGCGGCGGTGGAATTCTCCAGCACCGCAATATCCGGATCGGCGGCATAGCTGCCTGTCTGGGCGCCTGATTTGCCGGGAAGCAGCGCATAAGCATAGGCTTCCCCCGTTGGATTGGTGCCATGGTCAAACCATAATTGTTGGAAATTATTGGTTGTATCTGCCGTAGAGCCGTTAACATTGATGGAGCTCCATCGCCCTGTTCGGGACTCCCGCAGCCCTTTTACCTCCGCCCCTCCGGGGAAATAATAGCCGATGTCCGATCCCGGCGCGCTTCCCGCCAGATGGGCCCAGGTGACGCCGGACTGGCTCCAGCTTGGCGTGGCGGTCTTGTTGCTGCCGTTGACCAGGAGCGTGTTGCCTCCGCTTGCGTTCAGCTTGCGGTTCTCAATGACCGTCTCCACCTTGCGCGGAGTACCGTCCCAGCCGTTGCCCGTCTGGCCCGAATCGGTGATACCGGCTCCCAGGGCCACAACCTCGTCATCGAACATGAACCAGGCTTTCCGGGCCCACAGATTATTGCTCCAGCCGTCCAGAGACATGGCTGCGGTGCCGTACAGCCCCTCGAGCTCCGCTCCTCCCACCAAGGTGGCGGAGCTTCGGTAGCCTTGCCCGGAGCTGTCCGCGCGGGTCATGGTATCCACCGTGGTGCCCGGCAGGCGGTACGAGTTCACCGTGGGCCAATAATCCCCGCTGTAGTGGCCCAGGTCTCCGTTGTACAGATAGGTCATGCCCTCGCCGGTGTACCAGCCCTTCTTGTTCTCCCCGTTGATGGATTCGTAATTGGCGATGCGGCTGGAGGACATGCTTACCGCAAAGCCGAAGCCGGGCCGCAGATGGACGGCGCGGGCCATGCTGTTGAAGGGCTTGTTGGCGATAAGCTCTCCCCGGGGAGTCACCGCCGGATCATTGACAATACTCTTGGCCAGCACAATAATGGGCAGGGGACTGTTGACATAGAAGCTTCTGTACGTGTCCGCCTGAATCCAGTATTTGATCATGGATTTATAGGCCGCCGCATCCGCAGCGGGAGCGAAGCTGGACAGCCGCACAATAAACTGGATCAGCCGGGCCCCCTTCTCATGATCCTGGCCCGCCTCCCGGGAAATTTCCCTGCCCCGGGTCATATCCATCAGAGCCCCTTGGTAGATGAAGGGCTCATAGGAATCGTACACCCACTTGTACACATTGGACACATCCGGGTCGGTGACGGCCCAGGTGGACCCGCTCAGCAAATAAATCAGATTGGCCGTATCCCCCAGAAGAGCGCTGCCGTAACCGCCGTTATAGGAATAATAATTATGCTGGATAAAGGAACCGTCCTGGTAATACCCGTCCCCGGAGGTGACATAATCGAACACCTGGCTGAGAGCGTTGCGGGCGGCGGCCACCTTGGCGCTGTTCTTGACAATCACTCCCCGCACGCCGACAACCGTAGCCATCCACAGCCGGTTGGCGCCGGTGGAGGAGCCCACGGAAGGGGTAAACTTTTCCACCGCATTCATATAATTGGTGATTTGCGCGGCAGTCAGCTCCGGGTAAACAAGCACCACTGCCTCCAGCAGCCGGAGCGGGGCGCCGATCTGCCAATCCCACCAGTTGCCGTATTGGGCCTGGCTCTGGTTGTAGCGGTTCTGGTGCATCCAATCCAGCCCCAGGATAATATCATCCTTTAACGCTGTGCTGTTATATAGAGTTGAAGTGTATGTAGCATACGCCAGCGCCATTTCCTTCAGCCGGGTATAGGCGCTGGTAATTTGGGCGGAGGCGGTGGGGCTGGCCAGATCACTCCACAGATAGGTGCCGGGGGTTTTGCTCATGCTGTCCCAGTTGGCCTGGGCCTTGGCTGTAATCTCCGCTACCTGGGCGGCAATATCCGGGTCTGTGCCGCTGTACGACGTTCCTCCCGCAAGCAGCTCCTTCCACTTCAGTCTCAGGGTGTCAAATTCATCTGCCGCATAAGCCGTTTTTGCCTGGATGGGTCCAAGCAGCGCCACCAATAACGCCATGACCAATAAAACGCTTACATATCTCCACGACTGAACCAACATGACATTCACCCCTGTATCATAATAAATACCTTTTCCGGCGCCCGCGCAGGGGCATCCTCCCAAAAAACATTTCCCCGCAATCGGGCGTTTACGTAAAGAAAGCCCCGCCGGTCCAAGCAGAAAGCTGCGATGAAAAGCATATGCGTCCCATGAAACGGCATTTGCAGTTCGCAAACAATTAACCGCTTCAATAACGCAACCTGCACTTCTCGCAGCTCCCAAGTCCTCGGGTCCGGCAGAGCTGTCAGCTTGTGTGGTTTATCCTGTACATTATTCCTAAATTTCCAAGTACGCTCCCTGCTCCTTCAGAAGCGCCTGCACCTCCAATATATCCAATGCGGCAAAATCCGCGTCCTGCCGGGCTGCCAGTCCTGCCGCCGCCCCACCTGCATGGCCGATGGCTCCGGCAATGGGAGTCACCCGGATCGCCCCCTGGGCCTCGAAGGTGGTGGAAATGCAGCGGCCCACCGTAATCAAATTTTTCACCTGGCGGTTAATCAAGGAGCGATAGGGAACACTATAGGTTTCCCCGTTGCGGAAATGCCCGATGCCGGAGATTTGCGCCCGCAGCTTCTTGTGGGCCTCATCCTCCTTGGGGGGATGAATATCCACCGGATATCCGCCATGGGCAATCACATCGTCAAATTTCACGCAATGCACCAGATCCTCCAGGGTCAGCACATACTCTCCCTGAATATGGCGGGAGCTGCGCACGCCGATTTTCGGACCCGAATAATCAATGATGCAGTTCTCGAAGCCGGCAATCCGCTTCTTCAGGAAGACTTCGATCTCCCGCACCTGCCGCCTGCCCTCCGTCTCGGCGTAGGACAGATCCCACGGGTCCGTACCGTCCTGCCCCACCACCCGGGTGGAGTTGATAATCACCTCGCCGGGATTGTTGGTTTCGAACAGCAGCAGCTCCTTGCGTTCAAAATTCAGCTCGCCCTTATCCAGCGCTTCCTGGAAGGTGACCACAAAGCCGCCGATGGAAAGCCGGGGGGAGCGGTCCACAATCTCCAGATCCCCCTTCAGCCGGGGAAACTCCTCGTTATGAGATTTGATATAGTCCTTTACCTTGTCCATGTCCACATTGCGGACCTTCACATTCATGGTCATGGGCTGGCAGGCGCCGTCCAGCTGGCGGCCCTTAATAAAGTCCACGCCCGCCCAGGCGGACAGATCGGCATCGCCGCTTCCATCCACATAGACCTTGGCCTTCAGCTCGCTGATGCCCGCTTTATTGCAGATCCGGATGGCCGTGATCCGGCCGTTCTCCGTTTCCACCCCCGCCAGCATGGTATGGTACAGGATGCGGCCGCCGCTTTCGATCAGCATCATCTCCAGCTCATGCTTCATTCCTTCCGCATCGAAGGGCGTCACTGAATAGGTATAGCCGGTGGTGTCGTAGATATGGCCGGGACTTTTCCCGTTCTCCTGCATCCGCCGGATCAGCTCATCGGTAATCCCCTGCACCGCCAGCTTCTCCCCGGCATGAAAGGTCATCATCGGACCCACGCCCGCCGTGGTCAGCTGTCCGCCCAGAAACCCGTACTGCTCTACCAGGAGCGTATTGGCTCCGGTCCGGGCAGAGGCAATGGCGGCAACCGCTCCCGCTATCCCTCCTCCAACTACAATCACATCATAGGTCATGACAATCTCTCCTTTTGCGAAATAGCAGAAACCAAGCCGCAGGCCGGATCATAACATGGCATGATCCGGCCTTGCGGGTAGCTACTTGACTGCCTTAATGGCTTCGTCGGCCCGCTTCTTCATATTCTCCAGCGCTTTGTCCACGGATTGGGCGTTCAGGAAATACTTCTCCGCTTCCTCCATAAACGCCTTGCGGATTTCCGGCTGGGCCGTGGTTTTGCTGAATACCCTGTAGGTCACATCCGCCTTCAAGGTGCTGACCAGAGATTCCTTGTCGAAGTATTTGCCTGCGTCCCCGATCAGCTGTTCGGCGATTTGGTTCATATCGGCCTTCTTGTTGGAGGGAATCCGTCCGCCGGGAATCATATCCTGGTTGCCTTCTGTCAGATACCAGGCCAGGAACTTCATGGCCGCTTCCTTGTTGGCGCTCTTCGGGTTGATGGACATGAAGTCCCCGGGGCCGCCGGAATTCACCTTGTTTCCCCGCTCATATTGCGGAATGGGGGCGAAGGAGACCTGGAAATCACGGTTGGGATACGCCTTTTCGTCCTTGATGTAGCGGATCATATAGGTGCCGGTAAAGACCATGGCCGCTTTGCCGTTAAGCAGCTCATCCTGCGGCTGCAGCTTGTTGGTGGCCGCCTCCGCATACGGATAGGTGGCCTTGGCGTCGATCAGTGATTTTTGCAGCTCCAGCCCCTTCTTGAAGGAAGGCAGCGACGTAAAGGTGGACAGGCCGTCATCGCCGTAGTACACATCGGTAGGCTTGGCGGTGATGGACATATCATAGGCGATCGGCTCCCAGCCCGGGATGAAGAAGGCGCCGTATTGTCCGGGCTTGTTCATTTTTTGGGCCAAGCCGGCAAAATCATCCCAGGTCCAGCCTGTAGTGGGCACCTTCTCCCCTACGGCATCCAGAGAAGCCTTGTTGAACAGGACAATCTGCGGGCTGACCGCCGCCGGCAGGTAATGGATTTTGCCGTCGGACTTCATGATATTGCTGGTTCCGATAACCTCTTCCACGTTAAAGTTAGCCTTCGTCATCAGCTCCTCCAGCGGCTCGGCCATGCCCGCCTTGGTGCGGCGGTCCACATTGGCGGCGCTGTAGGATACATAGAGATCGGGCGCATCGTTGGTGGACAGAAGGGCGGTATCCAGCTTGGTGTTGCCCTGCTCGTCATTGACAAAGCGGATATACTCCACCTGGATATCCTTGTTGGCCTGGTTCCACTTGTCGATCACAGTCTGCGGGCCGGATTCCGGCGGAACTCCTCCCCAGAAGCGGAGCTTCACCGGCTCCGACGGCTTGGCGGCGGTGCTGGACCCGGGCGACCCGGCAGGAGCTGCGCTGCCGCTGTTCTGGGCCCCGTCATCATTGCCGCAGGCGCCGAGCAGAGCCGAGGAGGCCAGAAGTGTGGCCAGAGTGAACGGTACAATCTTTTTCATCGAAAATCCCCCTTAAATATATAATGATCATGCCTGTGAAACCGTTGGGATCAGCCCTTCAGGCCGGTGCTGGCGATGCCTTCCACAAACCAGCGCTGGCAGATGGAGACGATGGCGATGAGAGGCAGCAGCGCCGAACAGGAGGCTGCCATAATCAAGGGATAGTTTGTGCCGTTTTCATCCATATAACTGGTGAGTCCCAGCGGAATGGTAAATAATTTTTGGTCCCGCAGCAAAATCAGCGGATTCTCGTATTCGTTCCAGTGCCAGGTGAAGGTCAGGATCAGCAGAGTGACCAGCGCCGGCTTGGTCAGCGGCAAGCAAATCTGCCAGTACATCCGCCAATAGCCCGCGCCGTCCACCTTGCTGGCCTCCAGCAGTTCATTGGGCAAGGTGCTGAAGAACTGCCGCATAATAAAGGTGCCCAGCACCGTAAACATCCCCGGCAGAATAATGGCCAAATGGGTGTTCACCAGTCCCAATTGATCGAACAGGATAAAACGCGGGACGAACAGCACCTGGGGCGGAATAATCATGGTGGCCAGGTAAAGGAGGAAGACGCCCTCCTTGAATTTGAAGTTCAGCTTGGCAAAGGCGAAGCCTGCCAGAGAGCTGGTGACCAGAGAGCCCAGCACCTGGAAGAAGGTAATTTTAATGGAGTTTTGGTAAAAGATTGCAAAGGACGCCCTGCCCGTCCACACCTGCTGGTAGTTGGACCAATTCCACGATTCGGGAATCCACTGGATGGGATACTTGAAGATATCCGCCGAGTTTTTGAAGGAGGCGGACATCATCCACAGGAAGGGAAGCACCATCAGAATGCCCACGCCGAGAAACACAAGGGTCAGGACGAGCTTGAGGAGACGCTTCCTCTCCGGCTGGGATATGGCCCGGACCAGGGGCCTTTTTTCGGTTAGAACTGATCCTGCCATTTTTTCTGCCCCCTCCACTGTATCATTGTTACCGCAAAAATCATCAGGAACAGCACCCAGGAAACCGTCGCCGCATAGCTCATATGCTTGAACTCAAACGCCTCCGTATAAATGTGGAGGGCCAGGACGAAGGTGGATTTCATCGGGCCGCCGTTGGTCATCACCTGGACCGAGGCGAATACCTGGAAGGAGGCGATAATCAGGGTAATGGCGATCAGGAAGCTGGTGGGCTTGAGCAGCGGAACGGTAATGGACATAAACCGCTGCAGACCAGTGGCTCCGTCGATTTCCGAGGCCTCGTACAGATCCTTGGAAATTCCCTGCAGGCCTGCCAGATACAGCACCATGGCGTAGCCGATATAGGTCCAGACGGCCATTACAATGACGGCGAACAGGGCGTACCTGGGACTGGACAGCCAGCCCGGCGGATTCTCGAAGCCGATGGACCGCAGGAAGGCGTTGATCGGGCCTTGGGAGGGATTGTAGAGCACCCGCCATACTACGGAAACGGCCACCAGACTGCTCATGTACGGCAGAAAAATCAGCGTCCGCACCAGGCTTTTCATATACACGTATTTGTTCAACGCTGTGGCGAAAAGCAGCCCCAGGAGCATCGCCACAGGCACGCTGACAGCGGAGAAAATGACGTTATTCTTCAACGATTTCAGCACCAGCTCATCCTGCAGCACTTTCTTGATGTTGTCCAAGCCGGTAAAAACCAGTCCCTCCAGCCCCTTCAGATAATTCCAGTCCGTGAAGACCAGAATAAGGCTGAATATCAGGGGCAATAATATAAATACTGCAAAACCAAGCAGATTGGGCAGGATAAACAAGTAGCCCGCCATATTTTCTTTCGAACGGTGTGTCCAATTCACTAGTCTCATCTCCCCTCAATACCAGTATAGGGGATGTTGCATGCAGTCTCTATGGCATAATCTCAGCAAAAGCCGTGAATTCCTTCGAAAAAGCAAAAGAGCCCCACAAAGTGGAGCCTTTGCCTTCGATGCTTATTCCAGACACTTTGAGGGGCGGCTCCGCAGAATCTTCCGTCTGCCGCACCGCCTGCCTACTTCTACCTGTCGCCCACCTGCTGCCTGCCGCCTACCATCCGTCCGCCGCACCGCCCGCCTGCCGCCGTGGCCGGGATTGCCAGGCCTACTTGCCCAGCGCCATTTTCCTGAATTCCAGAGGAAAGACTCCTTCGATTTTCTTGAAGTATTTGCTGAAATGGTTGGAATCCGTATACCCCACCATTTCCGAGATTTCATAAATTTTCAGTCCGGGATCAAGCAGGAGCTCCCGGGCTTTTTTCATGCGGACGGCAGTCAGCGTGTCCACGATCTTCTCCCCGGTTTCCTTGCGGAACAGCACGCTCAGGTAGTTCTCGGCAAAGCCCACCCGCCGGGCGATATCGGAAACCTTCAGCTGGGTATGATATTCCTGTTGGATGATATCCAGCACCGCCTGGATTTCCGGCCGCAGTCTGGCGCCCGCCGTTTCCTTCACATAGGTCATGGTTTGCGTGAGCCAGCCGGAGAACCATTCATGGATTTCGGACAGCGTCTCGCTGTTGCGGACCACCTCGAAGGGATACTGGTCCAGATAGGCGGGTACCGAATAAATATCCTTGCGGTCAGATTCCAGGGATTTGTTCAGCAGCACCAGCAGGTGGAGCCATTCGTCGCGCACCTCCGCAGGCGGCAGCTCCTCCGCTTGGGCCCATTGGCTGTGCCATGCGGCGAGCTCCGGCAGAATCGCTTCCGTCTGCCGGGACTCGAACAGCCTCAGCCAGCCTGCCGCATTGGCCGCAACCAGGCGAACCGGCTCCCCTGCTGCCCGGCGGGGCGGGGCATCGGCGAACAGAAGGGTTCCGCCGCCCCGGAAAAACCGCTTCTGCAGCGTCTCCTCCGCCTCCGCAAAAGCATGGTGCAGCCCGAACATCTCGCGGTGCTCCCGGGACACCCCGAAGCTGAGCGTGACCTTGGCATAGGTCTCCGCCACCTGCTGCAGCTGCTTCAGCAGCTCCTCTGTTATTGCCGAGGACAGCAGGGCAAACCGACCGTTGCCTACCTCCACCAGCTCGCCACCGCCGTTTTTGCGCACCATTTCATTAAGGATATTGGCTACCGTGTAATTCAGAAGCTGCTCACTCTGGTAGCGGTCCTCCTCCAGCACCCGCTCATAACTGTCGATGGCCACCGCCGCCACCCGGAAGCGGGAGGTCTCAAAGTCGAATTCCAGACCCGCCAGGGAATTGGCAATTTCCAGCTTGCTGGTATGCTTGGTCAGCAGGTCCCGCAGCAGCTTCTCCCGGGCTTCCCGGGAGAGCCGCTCCAATTGGAAGGCGGCCCGGTGCTTTTCCTCCAGATCCTCCTCCTCCTGGCGAAATTCGGACTGCAGCCGCTTGCACTTCTCCAGAAGCTCCTCCGGAACCCAGGCCAGCTTCAGCAGATAATCCACAGCCCCCAGCCGCAGCGCCTTGCGCACATACTCGAAGTCATTATGATTGGACAAGATCAGGCAGCGGGTATACGGCCATTTTTCGCGGATGCGGGAAATCAGCTCCAGTCCGTCCATATCCGGCATGCGGATATCCGTCAGCACAATGTGGCAGGGGTCCTTTTCCAGCAGCTCCAGCGCCTCCTTCCCGTTCCTTGCCTCGCCCACGATCTCGAAGCCGTGCTCAGACCAGGGGATCAGAGTTTTCAGGGACAGCCGGACCAATATTTCATCGTCCACAATCAAAATCCGCGTCATCAGGGCGCCTCCTTCCGCAAAGGGTATTTGATAATGGCCTCCAAGCCTCCGCTCTCCACCCGGCGGAGAGTTACACCGTAGCCTGTCCCAAAGTACAGCTTGATCCGCCTGTCCACATTGGAGATGCCGATGCCGCTGTATTGGGCGTTGGATTGCTCCAGCCTGTCCATAATATCCACCAGCTGCTCCTCCGTAACCCCGTTGCCGTCGTCTTGGATGGACACCCGCAGCTCGCCGCTGACGGCTTCCGCGCCGATGGCAATATGGAGGGGCAGCTTGCCGCCGTGGACAATGCTGTTCTCCACCAGCGGCTGGAGGCTGAATTTAAGCACGTACATCTCCTTTAACTCCTCCGGAACCCGGACCTCGATCTCGATCTGGTCCTGGAAGCGCATTTTCTGCAGGGCCATATACAGCTCCAGATACTCCAGCTCCTGCCCCAGGGTCACAAAGCGCTGGTTGAATTTCATGGAGAACTCCAGCAGCTTGCCCAGAGCGGTAATCATGTTGCTGACATTGCGGTTGGTGTTGGACAGCATGGCCATCAGCTTGATGGAGTTCAGCGTATTGAACAGAAAATGGGGATTGATCTGGGCCTGCAAGGACTGGAAGTTGGCCTCCTCCTTCAGCCTTTGCTCCTCCTCCAGCCGCTGCACCAGCTCGGACAGCCGGATAACCATCCGGTTGAAATTATTGCCCAGCAGGGCGATTTCGTCATTCCCCCTCACCTGCACCGAGGTGCGGAAATCTCCGGTGCCCACCTGCTTCATGGAGCGGAGCAGAGCGGCGATGGGGCTGGTGAAGCGGATCAGGAACAGGACGAAGATGAGGATGCCCAGGCCAAACACGGCCAGAATGGAAAACACGGAGCGGCTCATGCGCTTCTCCAGGTCCTCCAGAAATTGCTTCTCCGGCACCGGCCGGAGAATGGACATGCCCAGCTCGGGTATTTCCGACACATTGACCATATACAGCTGGCCGTTAGCGTCGCGGAGATGCTTGATGACCGCCGGTCCCTGCTGCAGCTCGTTCATTTCGTCGGCGCCCAGCTCGATGACCCTGTTCCCCTGGGAGTCGCTGACGGTGTGGCGGCCGTCCCACAGCAGGAGCGGAGGAAGCAGCCCCTCCTGCCTGGCGGGGGACTGGGCGAAGGCGGTTTCCACCGGAACGCCGATCAGCGCCACGCCGAAATCGAAGGTCACCTTTATATCGTGGATGGACCGGGATAAGGCCAGGTAGCCTCCCTCCTGCCCGGTTCCGGTGTACCCGATGGAGCGGTCAAGCAGGAATGGGAGGAACCATTGGGGAAAGCCCTTGTTTTCCTTTCCCTGGAGGTACCAGGGCTCGGCCTGAAAAACGCTAAAGTTCCGCCTCATATCGAAGGTATTCAGCGTGGAGACCGCCATCTCCTTAAAATCGGAGAAGATGAGAAAGGAGCCGGAATCCAGGAGCAGATCGCGGATGGTGGACATCCGTTTTTGCAGCGTGGCCACCTTGTAATAGTCTCCATAGTCTGTGGTCCAATTGGAGAAGCCCTCCCCATAATATTCCTGAAGATCCAATTCAAGCAAGGAAAGCGCTTTAACCATCCGATCTGCCACATCGTTAGCGGTCTGGGCGGACCGGTCAACCAGCTCCTGGTTGGCGGAATAGACGCCGTTGGCCACCGCCTCCTTGGAGGAACGGGCATAGCTCCAGAAGATGAGCATAGTGGGAATAACCACAAAAAACAAAAACGTCACCATCAGCTTGCCGCGGATGGATATAAACGGTTTAGTACGCAGCGCCATCGTATCCTCCTTCCGGCGGCCGCAAAGAACCGTAAGCCTTTTGCAGGACCGTTGATGTAAGTCTATCAAATCTGCCACAGAAATCAAGGCGTTCAGCAGCGGCAGTCTGCGAAAAAGCCTTAATGCCTTTTATGCATCAATCCGATTAAAATAATACATTAGACAGCATAAATAATCCCATTTACACTCAGGAGGTACGGAAGAACTGCCGCCGCTGCCGGAAAAGCGAAAGGAATGAATAAAGCTTGACAACCTTGCTAATTATTTTGGTCATGCTGCTGGTGGGTATGCTGCTTGGGTTTATCGGAGCAGGCGGCTCGGGGTTTATTATTGCGATTCTGACCGTAGGCTTCGGCTACCCGGTCCATACAGCCATGGGTACCGCCCTGGCCGCGATGATGTTCACCTCCTTATCCGGGACTGTGAGCCAGCTGCGCCAGAAAAATACGGATCTCATGAGCGGTCTGATCGTCGGCCTGACAGGCGCCGTTGCCTCCTGGTTCGGCTCGGGAGTAGCCTTGTCCATCTCCCCGTCCTACATGAAATATTTTACGGCGGGGATGCTGACGCTATCGTCGATTGTATTGTGGCTGCGCCTGACCCTGGCGCCGGAGCGATCCTCCGCTGCCGCAGGAAGCAGAGGCCCCCGGTACATTGTGTGCGCGGTGGCTGTGGGTCTGGTGACGGGATTTCTGACAGGCACCTTCGGCATCGGCTCCACCCCCTTCATTCAGGTGGGCATGATGCTGCTGCTTGGCCTGGGGATGCGGACTGCCGCCGGCACCTCCATGCTGGTCATCCTGCCTGTCGCCGCAGCCGGAGGATTGGGCTATTATGGAGAAGGCAGCCTGGACCTTTCGCTGCTTGTCACCGTGCTGGCCGGGACCATGACCGGCTCCTACATCGGGGCCAAGTTCACCAAGCGCGCCCCGGCCAAGCTGCTTAAGACGGGAATGATCGCGACCCCCATCGCAGCGGCTTGCCTGATGCTCCTTTAGACATTCCGCTGGCGGGCCCCCTGTAAGGGGCACAGCCGCCTGCATCTTGGGGCGAATGTATTCGATTTTTCGCATACATTGGAGCATCGCGGCCACCGGCGGGGCCATTGTATACGAAATTTCATATACATTCGGCCAGCAGATAACGTCTTTCAGGTCCGTTGCCGGCAGTTGCGAACTCTTATAAACTCTGGCGAATCATAAATGCAACACCAGCCATTAAATGAACAACCGGGAGGATGACAGCATGTCTCTTAACCAGTCATTAATCGTGGAAACGCAAGGCGGAACGGTGCAGGGAACGGAAGACGGGAGGATCAAAGCCTTCTATGGGATCAGGTATGCGAAGCCGCCCCAACGTTTTCAGCCGCCGCAGCCGCCGGAAGCCTGGAGCGGCGTATTCGTGGCCGATCAATTCGGCCCCACGGCCCCCCAGCCCGATCCCCTTCCATATAATCCGCGGCAATCGGAGGATTGCTTGACACTGAACATCTGGACGCCGGAAAACGACCGGAAGTCGCGGCCCGTACTGGTCTATATCCACGGGGGCGGCTTTGTATCGGGCACCGGCTCCAATCCTCTGTACAGCGGGAAAACCTTTGCGGAGAACGGCGATATTGTAGTAGTTACGGTTAATTACCGGCTGGGCGTGCTGGGGTTTCTTGACCTGGGGCACATTCTCGGAGAAGGCTACCGCTCCTCCGGCAATTGCGGGCTTCTGGATCTGATTCAGGCGCTGCGCTGGATTCAGGCCAATATTTCCGGATTTGGCGGCGATCCCCGCCGCGTAACCATCATGGGACAATCCGCCGGAGCCAAATGCGTAGGCGGACTGCTGAGCTCCCCTCTGGCGGCAGGCTTATTTCATCAGGCCATTCTGATGAGCGGCTCCGTTCAGTCTATCCGCCACCGCAGCACCTCCGGCAAGCTTGCCGAAGCATTCATCGGCTCCCTGGGATGGACGCCGCAGGAGGCAGACAGGCTGCTTGAGCTCCCCGTCTCCCGGCTGATGGCGGCCCAGGGCGCCTGGGTGAAGGACCTGCGCGGCGTCCATCTGTTCGGTCCGGTGATCGACGGCATCACCATCGATCAGCCGCCGCTTCAAGGCCTCGCCGCCCGTAAGCACCAGTTGCCCGCCCTGCTCATCGGCACCACCCGCAATGAAACGGCCGGGTTTATGGCCGGCGGCGGAGTCCTGGGCAAGCCCACCGTCCACTTGCTTGACAGCATGTTCGGCAGCAATGCCGGTGCTGTGAGAAGGGCCTACGAGCGCCTGTCTCAACGTACAATTGAAGAGGCGGACACAGACCTGGGAGCATGGGAGGCCGTGCTGACCGACTATATGTACAGGATGGCTGCCATCCGCACAGCCCAAGCCTACAGCTCAGCCGGAGCACCGGTGTGGCTGTACCGGTTCGACCGGGCGGGGAATATTGGCGCTGCCCACGGCAATGAGCTTGCCTTCGTCTGGCATAACCAATTCCCCTCCGAGGAGACCGGGCTTGCCGATAGCATCCACCAAGCCTGGATCAGCTTCATCCATTCCGGCTCCCCGCAGCAGGCCTTCCCCCAGTGGCCTCCCTGCGAGCGGGGACGGCTTCGCAGCCTGCTGCTTGACCACAAGACCGGGATTGATGAGCTCCGCGACTACCGGGATGATCCCGATTACCCGATTGAGGCGTTTACTCTTCTATGAGGAACTACGGCGTGTCTAAAAACTCGCTTGAGGGCAGCTTTCACCGCCTTTTCGCCCTGAGCTAGCCTTACTTTCGCTTGGCCCGGGGTCCCCGGTACGCCTGCGCAAAAGTGCCTTGCCAGAAACGAAAATTTGGGTTCTATCTGCTCCCCTCGGAGTTTCCAGACACGCCCGAATACCATTACGGAAATTTTTTCCGTTATCTCTGCAATTTCTACCTGACTCACTTTTTAACGGAATTTTTTTCCGCTATCTCCTCATGAACTACCCCAAACAAGCCAATCGAGGTAGTTTCGAGGAGATTAGCGGAAATTTTTTCCGTTAATTATCCACGATTTCCAAAAAACCTCCTGATAACGGAAATTTTTTCCGCTATCTCTTTCCACTATCTCTTTCCGCTATCTCTTTCCACTATCTCTTTCCACTATCTCTTTCCACTATCTCTTTCCACTATCTCTTTCCACTATCTCTTTCCGCTACCTCCTTCCGCTATGCTCCGTGCAGCTTTGTTTTTCCGGCTCTTTCCCCTTTGAAGAAAGGGCCTCCTTCCTTGCAGAAACCCCAATAAGCTTGATTAAAGCGAACTCTCCGCTTTAATCAAGCTTATTCGCTTTTGCAGACTCCTACTTGGTCCTCTCCTCGAAATAGTCCATGCCCATCAGCTCATCGGTGATGGCGGCAATCTGCGAAGCCATGATTCCGGGAGAGTACAGCGCCTTGGCGTGAACAATTCCCCGCTTCTCCATCAGGCTGCCTATATTGGCGTTGGCAAGCTCCAGCGCCGCCAGAGCCTCCCGCACATTGAATCGGCCCGGTGAGGTGGGAGCCGGCGGCCAGCGGGAGTCGCTGACATAAGCGGTTGTAATATTCCTCATGATTTCCTTGCAGTCCGCATCGCCGCGCAGATCGGCAATGCCCAACTGTGCCGCAATGGCCTTCAGCCCCTGATACATGGACACGCAAACAGGGTCGAGAATACGGGAGTACACCGTGTTGCTCCACGCCTTGGCGGTGCCTCCATGCCAGGCGCAGCCATTCTCGATGCACTCGAATCCTTTCCCGGGAATGGCTTCATACCGGGCTGCCGCCTCCGACGGGGTGATTAGCTCATACCCTGCCTCCCGGGACATGGCCAGGATTTCGTTGAACCGGACCGCACTTTCAGGAGCCGGCTCGAAGAAGCGGGCCAGGCCAAATTGCTTGACGAAGAAATACGCCGTGGTGCCCACATATTCCGCATCCTCCGCATACGGCATAATGAATCCGTCGCCCCCGGGAATCCGGCTCTTCCAGCGCTCCAGCGCTTCCCTGACTTCCCCGGCCTTGATCGGCTGCTCCCGGTTTCCTTCCGTGGCCCCCATCAGATACCACAGCATAATATTGCACAGCATATCCGAGCGCAGAATCACCTTCAGCCCATTTTCCAGCAGATTCGGCCGGAACAGGGTTTGCAGCACCTCCGGCCTGTCCCCAATTTCCTGCTCAATCTTGAACAGGGCGTTCTTATTGCTGTGGCCCCGCACATCGAATTGCAGCCCTGTGGCCTCCCTCAATCCGGGAACGGCAGACAGCAAATAGGAGTCCGCATCGGCAACCAGAAGCTCAAAGCCCGCTTCTTTGAAAATTTGGGGAATAAAGCCCGCCCAGCTGCATTCGGGATTCCAGCCCGCAACAGGCCTGAAGCCGGTATGCTTCTCCCATGTATCCAGACCGTTTTTCAAGGAGTCCAGGCCGATTTCCGGATCAATATTGGCCAGCATAATATGGGTTTGCGGGGAGCCTACAGGCTCGATACGGCCTGCCCGTATCCCTGCAACCAGCTTCTGCAGCACCTCCGGGCACTCTTCTGCGATGATTTCAATGGTTTCCCCCGAGGCTTCAAAAGCGATTTTCACTCCCTCGGCGTTGGCCGCATCGAATATCCGCTCATAGGATTCCTTGATCACCCAAGCCCGCCTCCCGGGCTGCAATTGGGAATACTGCAAGTTTCCATGGGGCATAAACATAATTCCCGGCTTTTTGTTCATTTTGCACTGGCTCCTTCATGTTGAGTTGGTTTTACTAGGGCGTGTTTGAAAACTCCGAGGGGAGCAGATTATACTGAATTTTTGTTCCAGGCAAGGCACTTTTGTGAAGGCGTACCGGGGGACCCCGGGCCAAGCGAAAGTAACGCAGTATGGGGCGAAAAGGCAGTGTAAGGTGCCCTCAAGCGAGTATTCAGACACGCCCTAGGGCGCAACCGTTACACGGATCCGCGCCTCCGCCCCCTTGTACACGGCCACAATATCCGTGACCCCCGCATTCAGCCCCTGCACCACCGCGGTGGCTCCACGGGATTGCAGCAGCCGCGAGGTATAGCCGTCGTCGCTGTACCATACGATCTTCTCGGGATCGGCCACCGGATTGTTGTTCTCATCATATACCTGAGCGGTAACCGTCTGCTCCCCGTACAGGCCGAGGGACAGAGTAGGGACGCTGGTCTGCACGGTGAACGGTGCGGCATGCGGACCGGGGTTATAGAAGCCCTTCGCATTGCCGTACAACAGGCTGTTGAAATCATCGCCCTCCCCGTCCCAGGCTGCATGGCCTCCGTTGACGAACTGCGGGTCGTTTCCTTGCACGCCTCCGATATACTCCTCCGTTCGGGCCGCCGTAATTTGACCGCCGCTTGGGGTATACAACGATCCGGCAGTTGTCCCAATAATGGAATCGTAGATATTCACCCGGTTAGCCCCGCCCTCCAGGGAAATCTCGCTGCCCTGGTTGTTGTACAAGGTGCTGAAATAAATATCCGCCTTGCCCAAGCTGCTGCCCACCCATAATCCGGGAGCATCGCCGCTGCCGCCGCGCTTGTAGGAATATCCCCCGAATACGCCAATGAAGGTGGCATTGCCCCAGAAGCGGTAATTGCGCTTATTGTCCATAGCCACGGTATGGATCAGCACCGGGTCCACCGACTTGTCATCCCAGCCGCCGTCCGTGCTGCCGAAGGCCTTGCTGCGGATATAGGTAAGATTGTAGGCCTGACGTTCTGCGGTGAAGCCGTCACCGTTCCAGTAATCGCTCCCCGCCTCGTGCCAGCTGTTGCTGCTGACCACATCCTGGAAGACGATATCATGGTCGAAGAAATACTCCTTCTCCGGCGAGTTGCCTACGCGGAAGCCCATAGGGAAATTACTCGACCGCCAATTGGCCTGCCCTCCTGCATCCGCCGTGACATTAATTACACTGGCCAGATAATTGCCGTTGCGGAAGCGGACGGCGCTCTTGGTGTAGTTGGTGTACACTCCGTCCTTGATGATAATATCGTGAGAGCCGGCGTCCGGATTGGAGCGGGTGGCCCGGCCCCACAGATAGATCCCGTCACTCATGTCGTGGACGCTTACATTCAGGATTCGGATGCCTTCATGCTGCCCGTTGGTATAGACGCCGTAATAATAATTGCGGATCACAATATCCTGAACCGTCCAATAGCTGATGCCGAAGGGCACATTGATGAAGGAGGTCTGGGTCTGATTGGCCAGAGTATAGGGACCAGTGAACACCGGCAGCCCCGCTCCCGTATCCGTACCCGCCAGCTTCTTCATATTCAGAACATCCTGGCCGCCGCCGGTCAGATTCAGCGTCTGGGGCACCGTATAGGCGCCGCTGCCCACATATAGGGTATTGGCTGTACCGGTTGCCTCCCACGCCGCCTGGAGCCCTCCCGCCTTGTTGCCCTGGAAGGCATGGGCCCAACTGCTGCCGTCCATCGTCCCCGCTCCATCAGGGGTCACGTAGCGGTCAACCAGTACCGGAGCTGGGGGCGTCACAGGCGTTCCCACCGTAATCGCGGACAGAATCAAGTCCCCGAAGGCAAAGGTATTCCTGTAATTATCCGCCGTACCGGCCCAAACCAGCTGTCCCTCGCGTTGCCCCCCGTTGTCATCGTCATTGACGGCAACATCAAAGCCGATGCTGACTCCCGGGGCTGCCTGCACGCCCAGGTTCTTCCACGGAATGGCCATCTCCACCGCATATCCACCGGGGACAGCAGACCAGGCATGCTTCACTCCGCCGGTTTCCTGGAGCATCTCATATAAGCCGGTATCATTGTACCCCTTGTTGAAATGCCAGTCCTTCAAATCATAGACTGTACCGTGATTATGGTCCGCATCGATGAAAACCTCCACGGAATCATCGTCAAAGTTGTCCGTTGAATCGTTGACCAGAAGGTTATCCTGTACGCTTACCCCCACATACAAGTAGTGGTCGTCCCAGAGGGTGCCGAACACGGCGGCATTCTCACTGACGCCCATCACATTCTTCTCCACCGCCCGGTCCAGCGACCAGACACTCTCATCAAGGGTCCCGTCTACAACAACAGGGCTTAATACCTTATTCACCGCAAGAGGCGGCTCCGGCACAAACTCCTTGACGGTAATGCCGGCACTGGCCGAGAGAGTCCCGTAAACAGCGCGGATGACAGTGGTCCCCGGGTCCACAGCGGTAACAAAGCCGCTGCCGTCCACCACGGCAATCCCGGGATCATCGCTGGTCCAATCCAGGGAGAGACCGCTAATCACCCCGTTGTCCTGATCATATACCTTGCCCGTGAACTGCCGGCCCTCGTCTTGCAGAAGCGTCAGACTCAGAGGCTCAACTGTCATGCGGACAGGCCTTCTCAAATCCGTGACGGACACATCATCAATCGAGTAGCTGTGCTTGCTGTATCCCCCCAGCCCGATTCTCCCTGAGGTGAGAGAAGCGTCAACGGCATCCAGCAATTGCACCCCGTCCACATAGCCTGTCAGGGCAGTGCCGTCCACATCCAGCCGCAGTGTATACGGCGTATTGGTATTAAGCACAACCGATGCGGAATCCAGTGTTGTGCTCACTCCTCCTACCTTGCGGCTTAGGGTTACTGTGTCATTTTTCAGATCAAGATTAAGGGCATAAAAGTTATTGCTGTCCTTCATGCGGGCATGCAGGCCGGTCTTGTTGTTGTCGTTGGAATTGTTCAGCTTGGCCGTAACGGAATAGCTGGTCCACGCCGAATTGCCCGCATTTGCATACCGGGTTGTGGAGCCTCCCGTGGCATAAACATGTTTGTATACCAGGCTGCCGCCTTCAGATACTACATTGAACCCTGAAGCGCTCCAGCCAACGGCATCTCCGTCCTCAAAATCATCGGCGAACAGCAATGATCCCGGCTCCGCCTTCACGGAATGCCCGGGCAATATTCCCGCCGCAACCAACATGCTAAACGACAACAGCAATACCAGCAGCTTCTTGATCCTTTGACCCATTCACAGATTCCTCCTTCATTTTTCTGTAAACGATTGCAACAGGCAGCAGGGCATCACCTCCTTATCGGGGACAGCCGGCAAGGCCACCGGCTTATACTGATTATGCATTAAACATGGTCCGCCTCAAACGCCTCGCTGAACAGCAGCAGAACAATGCCGTAAGCGTACAAGGTTTGCGCATAGGGTACCCGTAGATACCCGGCCTTTTCCTGGCAATCCGTCCCGCCCGACGCCAGCATTACCTCCCCTTCTTCCGTCGAATGGGTCCATGACGCGTCCACGGCCTGCATCCCCCACTCCCGGAAGCGTTCGTCCAGAATGCCCAGCCTGGCCCCTTTGAGCGCCGCATATCCGAACAGCGCGGTGGCCGTCAGTTCAGGATAAGCTTCAGGTTCCTCCGGCAAGGTCCGCAGCATGCCGTCATCCAGCCGCAGCCGGTAGGCCCGCTCCATCAGCTTCAGGAACACCTCCCGGTAGCCCCTTGCCCATCCGCTGACATTGGCTCCTGCACTGCTGCTTGCCTCACCGCTTCCGCTGCCCAGCTCATCCAGAAGCTCCACCAGGCTGACAGCCGCCCAGCCGTTTCCCCTGCCCCAGAATTCCCCCAGCGTCTTGTTGTCTATACAATGATAGCCATGGTAAAAAAGCCGGGCCTGGGGGTCAAATTGGCAGCGGATATGGATATCGAACTGCTCCATTCCCGCGCGTACCAAAGGCTCGTTATGGCTCCACATCCCGTAGCGGATCATGAAAATCCCCGCCATAAACAGCGAATCAATCCACAGCTGATTGCGGTAGTCCTCCAGCCCTCCTTCGCTCCACACATGGGCCAAGCCCCCGTTGGATGTTCTCAGCGCCTTGTTCAGACACCAATCGGCGTATTGGGAGCAGATGTCCAGATACCGCCGTTCTCCGCGCAGCTTGTACAAGCAGAGGGCTCCGTTAGCCGGAATCACCGTGTTCACCGAACCCGTCTTTCTTTTTTCCGCGTTGCGGTCAAACCATGCCTCCATAAAGCTCTCATACCGCCCGTCCTTTGTGGCCACGGCTGCCTTCTGGATGCCATATAGGCAAACCCCCGCATTCCATTCCCAATCATCCAGCTTCAGATTCCAGTGATCCGGCTGCACATGACCGATCCTGTTCAGAATCCGGTCCATCCGCTCCTTCAACTTCTCCTTACCCGACATCATATGGAACTCCTTCCCAACTTCCATTCTGCAGACCGCACAAACAGGCCCAGGAATATGTGCATTGCATCATAAAACCTGAACCTGCCGCCGCGGTGTATTCGCTTAATTGATTATTTCTTCTTAAATGCCTGATACTGCTCGTTTAATTCTTTAATAACAGTATCGCCGCCTGCCTTCAGCCATTTATCCACCTCTGCCTTATAGCCGGCTTCATCCAGCTGCCCCATTACGAATTTGACCATCATGTCATATCTCATGGTATCCAGCTGTTGGCCCTGCTTCGTATAAGTCTCGGAGATATAGGGCTCCACCAGATTGTATACGGCGCTCTTCTCATTCTCCGCCTTGATATCCTCGGCCCGCTGCTCCACGGCTGACAGCTTCGCAGGCAGTTCATTAACCGTATTGCGCAGCATCAAATTCCTCAGATCCAATACTTCTTTGGTAAATTGCTGCTCCGCAGGAAGCCCCTCCAAGTTTACGACAACACCGTTTTCCACCTTGTAGTGCCTTCCCTCAATGCCGTACTTCAGCAGGTTCTGCACCTTCTGGCTGTTCAGATCGTCGAGGAACTGCATGATTCTCTTGAATTCAGCTTCCGTTTTCACCGACTTCTTGGGAATCATATACGTTCCCACATAGCCCGTTCCTGCTCTGGCTCGGGGACCGTAGCCGCCTTCCAGGGTACTTGCCAAATCCAGCTGCCCGTTTTGGTTCTTAATTTTTTCATTTTTCTGGAAACTGGTCAGATTCCCCGCCGTAGCAAATACGGACCCTGCCGTTCCGTCGAGAAACATATCATTGGCAGTGGCATTGGTCATAACCGCAAAATCCTGGTTGATCAGCTTCTCGTCGTACAATTTCTTCATAAATTTCAGCGCCTGCATGTATTCATTCGTCGTAAAATCCGCGGTGATCTTGCCGTCCTTGTCCTCTCCCCACTGGTTGGGGCTGCCGTGCCACAGGGCGAGAATCCGGAACATGGCCAGGAAGGACTCCTTCCAATACACCATGCCGTAGGTATCCTCCTTGCCGTCCTTGTCAGGGTCCTGCAGCTTGAACGCTTTCAGCATGTTATAGAAATCATCCACTGTCTTAGGCTGTTGGAGATTAAGAGCCTCCAGCCAATCCTTGCGGTAGAGCACCCCTACCTGGGCGGGAGCGACATATCTGTACATGGCATAGTTTTTGCCGTCGACGCTGATATTGTTCATGATACCGGGATCGGCCTTGGCCAGATTGGGATAGTCCTTGAGGTGCGGCCCCATCTCCCAAAATGCGCCCACCTTGACGGCATTAAGAATACTGGGGGACTTGAAGCTCTGGATATACATCAGCTGCGGCATATCCCCGGAGGCCAGCACCAGATTGGTTTTCTCATCAATTTGCGCCTGGGGAACCCAGCTAAACTCCAGCTTGGTATTCGTGGCCTCCTCAAGCGCCTTCAGAATCACATTATCCGCCTTTGGCAATTCCGTGCCGTTTTGCATCATCATGATGCTGAGCTTGAACGGTTCTTCCTTTTGCGTTGGCGCCGCTGTAGCTCCACCCGGAGACGCCACCCCTGCAGACGGCACCGCCGAGGCGGCGGGTTCGCCGTCACTCTTGCCGCAGCCTGCCAATGAGGACAGCGCCAGCGAGGCGGAACAGACCAGCAGGATGGAGGTGGACCATTTTTTTCTTTGACCCGTCATAGTAACATTTCCCCTTATGTGCAATTTGGTGTATTACCCTTTTATGGAACCCAACAGAACTCCCTTGACAAAATACTTTTGCAAAAACGGATACAGGAGCAGGATGGGAAGGGTTGCTACGACAATCACTGCCATCTTGATGGATTGGGACAGTTGGTTGATCTCCGACGCGTCGAAATCTCCGGCTTCCTCCAGACCCGACGCCAGGAGCACGATTTGGCGCAGAATGACCTGGATCGGCCATTTGTCAGGATCATTCATATAAATGATGGCAGCGAAAAAGGTATTCCAATGGCCCACGGCATAGAACAGGGTAAAGGTGGCAATGGTCGGCATGGACAGAGGGAGCACAATGCGCACCAGAATCCCGATATCGCTTGCCCCGTCAATCTTGGCCGACTCCTCCAGGCCTGCGGGCAGCTGCTGAAAGAAGTTCTTGATGATGATCAGATTAAAGGCGCTGATTGCTCCGGGGATAGTAAGCGCCCAATAAGTATCCAGCATAGCCAGATCCCGAAGCAGCAGATAGGAAGGAATCATGCCGCCGCTGAACAGCATGGAGAAGGTAATCATTAGCATGATCGGCTTTCTGCCCATCAGCTCCCTGCGGGCCAGGGCATAAGCCATCGTCAGAGTAAACAGCAGATTAATGAGCGTCCCCGATACGGTGATGAAGACCGTAACCCATAATCCTCTCGGAACCGAATCCGTCTCAAACAAATACTTGTACGCATCCAATGAGAGTCCTTTGGGAAGGAGAATGAAGTCCTTCGCTTGCACCAGAGTGGAGTCGGACAGGGAGACAGCTGCAATATGCACGAAGGGCAACAAGGCCACAAGAGCAAATAATGCCAGAAAAACGGTATTGAAGCCGTCAAAGAGGAGTCCTCCCAGGGATTTTCTTCCTAGCTTGTTCATCATCCTGCTCCTCCTGAATTAATAGATACTTTCCTGGCCGGCTTTCTTGGCCGCGTAATTGGCTCCCATGACCAGCGCCAGCCCCACGAACGACTTGAACAATCCCACAGCCGTGCTGTAGCTGTACTGGCCCATGGTAAGACCCATCTTATACACATAGGTGTCGAATACTTCCCCGACCTCCCGGTTCATGGGATTCAGCAGCAGGAAAACATGCTCGAAGCCGGTTTCCAGAAAGTCTCCCAGACGCAGAATCAGCAGAATCACAATAGTGCTGCGGATGGCCGGCAGCGTGACATGCCAGGTCTGCTTCCAGCGGTTGGCCCCGTCGATAATGGCCGCCTCATATTGCTCGGGATCCACACCGGACAGCGCGGCGAGAAAGATAATGGTGCCCCAGCCCGTTTCCTTCCAGATAATCTGCCCCACAAACAGGGTGCGGAACCAGTCGGCGCTCAACAGAATATTGAACTGCCGTCCGAATATCTGCTCCAGCTTCATGCTCAGCGCCCCGCCCTCAGTCGTAAACAGCATATACGTGATGGCGACGACTACGACCCAGGACATGAAGTGGGGAATATAGATCAGGGTCTGGACAAAACGCTTGAACAGCTGCCTGCGGAGCTCATTCAACAGCAGAGCTATGATAATGGGTGCGGGAAAGAAGAAAATCAGCTTGTACATGCCGATCATCACAGTATTCTTAAGAAGCATGGTAAAATCGGGATCGCCGAACAAACGGGCAAAATGCTCCCAGCCTACCCACGGACTGTCCATCAAACCCAGGAACGGACTAAATTCCTTGAAAGCAATGATGGCCCCCCACATGGGGACATATTTGAACAACAGGAAATACACAAGCCCCGGCAGCAGCAACGCATAGATCCAGCGGTCTCTTACCAGTCTCTTCCAGACCCTATTTCTTCTCACTGTCCCTCCTCCTGCCACATAATCCACAGGAGAGATACCGTCAACTTTTTTCATAACATTCAATCCAAGTCCTCCTCCTGCTCGTGTTGAAAATAAGAATGCTCAGCCGCTGCAGCGTTAACGCTTTCAATGTAGCATTGCCGGGCAGTTGCCGTATATAATCATCTCCTTGCGTGATGAGAATCGGCGCCTGCAGAGCCGGTTTGGCACAGGATTCCACCGGCATAATCATTAGCATGCCTCCCCTTCGGGCGGCAGTCGATGCACGGAGCAGCGGATGCATTCCGGGGTCGTTGCACGGAGCAGCGGAGTCGATGCATGGATCAGTTGGTGCGCACGGCTATATAGTCCCACAGGATGGAGTCTTGGCCTCGAAGCGCATTTTGGGTCATACGGCGAGGACCGCGAAAAAAAAGCCTCCTAAGGTTCCTCTTAGGAGACTTCGTTGTTTCTGTGCTTTTCCCTGTATTTCCCCGGGGATATTCCCTCCATCTTCTTGAAATAGCGGATGAAGTTCTGGGCGTTGTTGTATCTCAGCTTCTCCGCTATTTCCGTGATGGTGATATCCGTCTCCTCCAGCCACTCCTTGGCAATCTTCAGCCGGTGCTGGGACAGATAATCGCTGAAATTCACCCCGGCTTCCCTGCGCAAAACCCGCCATATATAACTGGGGTGGAAATGAAGCCGCTCCGCGCAGCTCTCCAAAGTCAGGTCGGTATTGTATTCCTCGTGAATCATGCGGATGACAGCGTCTGCGATATGCCGGTACTTCTCATTCCTCCGTTCATCCATGATCCGGATTACGGGATCAAGCACGGAATGGACGAACCACAGCCGGATTTCCTCCTTGGTGGAGAGCTTGAACAATTTGCTGATGATGGACTGGTTCTCCAGATCGATGGCCCGCAGGGGTTCGCCGGAGTCCTGGGCAATCTGCATGATCCGGGTCAACAGCCGCACCAGTGCAATCCGGTACTCATCGAGCCTCATCTCGCTGTTGAACACGGTCTCGATCCATTCATTCAGCAGCTCATGGGCTTGCTCCGTATCCGTTTGCTTCACCGCATCGAGCAGTTGGCTCTCCAGATGCTCGGGATACACGGGCCTGCTTTCTCCGATCTCCATATCCCCGATGAACAGAATCGACTCGTGTCCCAGCTTGACCCGGTATTTCAAGGCTTCCGTGCTTTCGTTGTACGCCTGCGGCAAATATTCGAAGCTTGCGTATACGCGGCTGATCCCGCAGCTGACCTTGAGCTTCAGATAATCCTTGATGGACTTCTGGAACGCTTCCGCCCGGGCATACACCCCATCCCTGAACTCTTCTGCGCTCTGCTGATGGTCTCCCAATATGACTACCACTGTCTGACCTGTCAGAATGGTGCGCAGGGTATGCTCCGCGGTGGCCAGCTCGCTTACTATATTTTTCATAGCAAACAACATCAGATCCTTATCGCTCTCCCGGTAAGGGGTTCCCTCCAAGGTATCGATCTGTACCGCAACAACGCAGAGGCAGTCCCACGATGCAGAATAGTCAAGCATTCTCAGCCGTTCCGCCACCTCGTTATGCCGGATCTCCCCCTGGAGCAGCCGGAGCATGAAGAAATCGTTCAGCGGCTCAATCTGTCTGTTCAACTGCTCGGTCAGCCGGTTCCGGTTGGTGCTCAATTGGCTGATGCGCTCGCTGATGAAGCTGAATTCATCTTTTTCCGGCTTATCCGTCTCGGACAGACCAGCCAGGCGGGACGCCAAATCGTACAATTTCCGGATGGGTCTGTACATCCTCAGAGACAGGATCAGGGCGATGACTGCCACAACGGCCAGCATGGACAGGCTTACTGCCAAGGTGACCCAGCCGATTATTCTTGATTCCTTGGTAATATCCTTGATAGACACAACGGACAGATACGTCCAGCCGTTGTAGGGGGACCTGATGAAGCTGATTCCCGCCATATCTCCGTTCACTTCAGACTCCAGGTAGCCGGAAGAGGCATTCGAGTCTCTTAATTCCATCAGGGCCTGCATGTCTGCGCCCACCGCCGCCTCATCCGCCGCTGCCAGCACCCGGAAATTCTCATCCAGCACCATCACGTTCCCGGCCTGGCTGCTCTTCAGGAGCAGCTTGTTAATATCACGGCTTGAGGTCTGCACAACCAGCAAACCCGAGGGAATATTGAAGTTCAGCGGAATCTTCACCACAAGTGTAATCTCACCGGGAACGCCGTCGGCGGAATCACTGCCTTTGTTGATCCAGTAGGAATTATCCTGCCGGCCCAGATCGTACTCCTCATCAACAGCAGACGGGGTGCCCAGCCCTTCCAGACTGACCACCCAGTTGTTGCTGATGCTGATCAGCCGGGGATTGAAGGTCTCCATCTGAATACCGGACAACGCGGTTAGATCTGTCTGCAGATCATCCACCAGCCGGAAATCCTGGAAGGTCAGCGGCTTGTCGATCTGGACATTGACCAGCGGCGAATTGGCCAGCCGGATACCGGCGTGATGCAGGGTTTGCAGCATCTGCTCCACGGTCAATTGGGTCTGGCGCAGGAGCTGAAGATCGGCTTCGTTGACCTTTTCCTGAATGTCGTTGGACCATCTGCTATAGGAGAATAATCCTAATATTGCAACAGGCAGCATTCCGATGAGCAGGCTGAATCCGATCAGCCTCTGCAAGTAGCCTGTCAGTCTGATGATCACCACATCCTAATCTTTAGGTTGCATCTGCAATCTAGCATACCCGATTATGACTGTGCTGGGAATAATCATTTGCTTGCCCCTTGCCATCTGTATTGTCCAGTTCAGGATATATTAAATACAAAACCCCGGATCATTGTTCCCTTTTCACCTTGGCGAACACTATGGTGCTGCTGCTCCCCCGTGCTCCGCCCACATTCACGTTAAACCGGATGGAAGGCTCCAATGCAAGAACCTCAATCCTCTTATCCTTAGCCGTCACCCCGCTGGCGCTGGCATCGATCTCAATGGTAATGAAACCGTCATTCTCCATTGTGGGGTCGGCAACCGATACGGCAAGAGACCCGCTGTCTTCTTTCACGACAACAGCCGCTTTCTTATCGCAGGCAACCGCGCCTGCCTTCTTGGGCTTATCCTCCCAGAATAGGATCCCGGTGAGTCCCAACCGGGGGATTCTGGCGCTGTGAGCTTCAGCGGACATTTCCACAATCTCCGCCTCCCCGTTATCCCGGTAAGCGGCAGTCTGCTCCGCATTGCGTCCCGGCAGCAGCACATAAGCATACTCCCCGCCGGAAGGCATGATGCCATGGTCGAACCAGATGGTCAGATAACGCCGTGACAGGTCTACCGGAGGACCCTGCTCATTGATGTCCCGCCAGCTGCCTGTCCGTGTCTCCTGCAGCAGCGAGACAGGCTGCACCCGGGGAAATACATATCCTACAGCAGTCCCCGGCACAGCTCCCTGCAGATGAACCCAGCCGTCGGCAGGCAGCTCCGTCGTTCCGTCAGCCGCGAGCACATGACTCTGTCCAGCCGCTCCAACCGTAACGGTGTCACTTCCTTCCCGGCTTAACATGCGGTTTTCTGCCGTCGTCTCCAGCTGCAGGGGGTTTTCTGATCGTATGCCAGAACCCAGTGCGATCACCTGATCTTCGAACAAAAACCAGGATTTGCGCGCATGGAACTCGCCAGGCTCCTCCAATTCCATTCCTGCCGCCGTATATTGCCCGGACAGGACAGCGCCACCGGCGAATGGCTTGGTGCTGCGCATGCCGCTTCCTTCCCCGTCAGCGCGGGGGCGGGAGCTTGCAGTGGTTCCGGGCAGCCTGTAGGGATCGACTGTCGGCCAGAAGCCGTCGCTGTATTGCCCCAGATCGTTGTTGTACAGATAGGTCATGCCGTGGGCCGTATGCCAGCCGTGCAGATTCTCCCCGTTAATGGATTCATAGGTCCCCATCCGGCTGGAGAACATGCTGATGCCTATGGCCGTATCTTGAACCTGATGGACAACCCGGTCCATCGCGGCGAATACCTTGGAAATCCGGTAATCCTCCCGTGGGGCTGCAGCAGCATCGTTCAACAGCCGCCATCCGGCAATGGCCAGATCAAGAGGAGCCTCCTCCAGAAAATTCTGGCGCGTATTGGCCTGGAGCCAATATTTGGCGGTCTGCTTCAACCGCTCCGAGGTTTTCCCGTCAGCAACCTCAATCAGCCGCAGGACCCCTCCCAGAACAGTCTGGCCTGATTGACCGTTCTGAAAGAAAGAGCGGGACACCTCTCTGCCATTAACCATGTCGGCCATAATCCCCTTGTACATCAGAGGCTCGAAGGCCTCCTCCACCCAGGAGAGCAGCCTGCCGATGTGCTCCTGTGAAATTTGCCAGTTGCTCCCCTTAAGCCAATAAGTTACTTCGGACAATTCCTTGAGCAGCGCCTTGCCGTATCCGCCAGTATAAGGAAAGTGGGTGTGCTGGATGAAGGATCCATCCCTATGGAAGCCGTCCCCCTCCTCCACATACTCAAATACGGGCTCCAAAGCCTGGCACGAGGAGGCCATGGCCTGCGAATTCCGCTTCAGCAACGCACTCAAGAGACAGACACGGCTTTTCCAGACACGGTTAGCACCGGTGGACAAATGGGGCACGACATTCATTGAGGTCGGCATCCATTCCGGGCTGGGCGTACACCGGTCTACAGCCCGCAGACAAGCGTCGGTGAGCGCGGAAGGCAAGAGGCGATTCAGCAGAATCAAGGTATCCAGCAGCTCAAGGGGCACCCCGATTTCCCAATACCACCAGTTTCCGTAAAAGGAGATATGTTCGTTATACAGGTTGTCATAAGCCCATTGCAGCCCAAACCGCATTGTCTCAGCCAATTCGGCATTCTGATAGAGAACGGACCCTTCCGTTTCATGGGCCACGGCCATTTCCTTCAATCTCAGGTAAGTCTGGTGCACATGGCGGGCATCCTTGCTCCTGGACACGTCAAGCCACAGACTATCCCCGCCCTGCCGCACCATCTCGGATTGATTCCAGCGGGCCTTATCCGTGAGCTTCATGATGATCTTGCTCCTGCTGGGCATCTCCTCCACACCGGAAGAAGATGCAGGGCCTCCGGTAAGCATCGCTCTCCACTTATCAATAAGCGCATTAAACTCCATAGGTCACCCCTGTGGTTTATTATGAAAGGTTAAGCTTCCCCTTTTACCGTTACCTCGAATACTCCTTTAAATTCCATCTGCTCCACCGGACGTACAACTGCCAGTACCAGCCGGTAAATGACCACGGGAATTCCTCTGCGCCACTGGGTGGAGATCACCTCCACGGATGGGGCAAACAGCTGCTCATCATAGCGCAGAAGCACTTCACCTGTCCGGCCTTGCCAACTGACCGCACCAGGCTCCAGCTTCGGCTCCGCCAGACTGATGAACGCCTCCTCCAGCTTGCCTGGAGCGGAGCCGAACGAGAAGCGGTCCGTCAACTCCAGCACCCCGGTCCCGTCGCCCCCCGTATAAATCCACTTGAATTCACGGATGCAGCTATCGACCGTACCCGCGGGATAAGCTGCGGACAGATCCAGAGACAGACATATCCCCTCCGGGCCAATTTGCTTGTCTCTGACTACCGCGACATGGGCTGCCCCCGCTTGCTGCTCCAGGCCATCAATTAACGGAACTGAATGTCCCCTGCTGGAATTATGAAGGAAGGTGTAACGCTTCTCCCCGAAGTAGTCGCGGCTGTATACGCCTGCCCCCGGGTCAGTCAGCAGGCTCTCGCCCCCTGCATGCAGGATAAAGCTGCCAAGATCATTCTGATTATGCGGTTCGTCGTTATGCCCGCCTTTGGCCGAGAAGGCAATCATGGAGGAGTGGCAGCAATGCCGGCTCGTTACCCATTGCAGGTCGGGAAGCTCCCATACACCCTCGGTAGTGGGCCGCTGCAAAAGCTTCTCATCCGACCAGAACAGATTACGGGAAATATGGGCGAACCGGTAACAGGTGTCCTCAAAAAAGCTGGTGATGCCCTCCATGTAAGGCACCGGCTGCCCGTACCGTCTGGTCAGGCTGGAAACCAGCCCTGTGTGCAAGCTCGCCTTGGCGGAAGTGTCCGAGTAGCTCACGTAATAGCCGTCGGACAGGCTCACTGCCAGCGGAAATTCTGCGATGCGTCTGCACTTGGGGTTGTCCATCAGCTTGAGCGCTCCGCCCGTATACTGCTCCAGCATCTCAGCGAAGTAGACGTAATAGCCGAAGCCGTACAGCCAATAGCCGATTCCCTCCGGACAGCCGCCATCGCCCTGAAAGCCCTCCAGATAAGAATCCATCGCCCCCAGCATGCGGCTGATCAACCCGGCCAGACGTTCCCGGTTATCCTCGATAAAAAGCGCTGTCATTCCAACTGCTCCGGCACATACGGCAGCCCAGTTATTCGTAGAAAGCTCCCAGCGGAATAGAGCCGGCTCGTTATACAAGGGGTGCAGGATCCTGCTGTAGATTTCGCTCTTTGCTCTGTCCACGACCCGCTTATCCAGCTTGTCTCCGACCAGATACAGCGTTTCCGCCAAAGCATGGCCCGTCTCGGCTGCGAACAGATCAATGACATCTTGGGGACGCCGATCCCCTCCCAGAGGCAGATGGGCGGGCACCGACCAGGCATATTCCCCGCAGATCTCCCAGATCAGATTCTCCAATGATGCCAGATAGTGGTCCGCTTCTTCCGTAAGTATCGCAAATACCAGCCCGGCCAACCGGCTGCGGCGGTCAAAGTACACCAGCTCAAACTCCTTGCGGGAACCATTTTTTTCATACAGATCGAAGAGATCAAAAGAAAGCGGAGCAACAGGCGTGTTATGCGCTCTTTCAGCCTCTTTGGCTATTTCCTTCAGAAGGCCGTCATAAGCAGGAGCTTGCCTCACGTTGCGCAGCGCGCTGCGCCAGTCAACACCGAAGGGAAAGCCTGCTTGCGCTTTACCCGCTTCGGGGGAGCATACAGCCTTCCTGATATGATGTACCGTGTACATACAACCACCCCTTTTTCTTTTTTGGTCGATTACGAAGATTTGTAAACGGTTGCTTGGAAGGCCGTGTTTAAACGTTTCAATAAATCGGCGCACCCCGTCATTGGCAACCATGGAATCTCCGTTTTTTTCCGGCTGAAAATATTGTAGCATTCTTTGGGCCAAGCTCTCAACCGGCAAAAAAGCGCCTATGGCCCCCTTCCATCTCAAAATAGCCCCACAATCTTCCATAACGTCAAAACTTCACCTTTATGAAGGGAAATGCGGTCGAGGGTGACTTATTTATGTAACAGCGGCTTGTCACCGACGCTCATTCCAGCTGGTCCGCCCTCGCCAGGGCTGGAGCCATGCTGGAGTTGGACCCGTGCTGGGGCTGGAGCCGTGCTGGAGTTGAGGCGGCGCATAGGCGGGAGGGATGCATGAGCGCTTCGGCGGGTAAATCAGGCTCACACCTGCCCGGGCTCTCCCGCTGCGCGGGAAATAAGGGAATTTCCGTTCCTCTATTCATCATGAGAACGGCCCGTGTTGGGGGAACACCCCCGGAACGCCCCCGGTTCCCCTCCGCATAGCCTGATCCCCGGGAAAAACCAAAAGAGCGGAGGAGCATGCTCCCCCACTCTCTATGAAAATCACTCCGGCCGCGCTAGGAAACTAATCTAAGCTTCCATACATGCAGCCGGAACTGTACGTTCTGCTTCAACTTGCAGCCGGACTAGGCGTTCAGCTTCAGCTTGGCTGCTTCAGCCAGATCAGAGAACGCTTTGGCGTCTGTAACAGCCAGATCAGCCAGAATCTTGCGGTTTACGTCCACACCAGCCAGCTTCAAGCCATACATGAACTTGCTGTAGGACAGACCGTTTTGACGGGAAGCTGCGTTGATCCGGGCGATCCACAGCTTGCGGAAATCGCGCTTCACTTGACGGCGGTCGCGGAATGCGTACATCAGGGATTTCATTACTTGCTCATTAGCGGTTCTGAATAAACGGTGCTTGGAGCCGAAATAGCCCTTCGCCAGCTTCAATACTTTTTTATGACGACGACGAGTGACGAACCCGCCCTTAACTCTTGCCATAGTGGTCAGCCTCCTAAAAGTTTTGAGTAAATCTGCTAAGCGCAGCAGCAGAAGCGAAAAACTGGCTTCGAAAGCATCCGCTTAGTTTTGAGTAAATCTGGTGCACGGGTTGCTTACTTCACGTAAACCAACAGCGATTTAATGCGCTTCACATCGCCGCTCGATACGATTGCCGGTCCGCTCAGTCCAGCTTTGCGGCCGGAGCTCTTGTGCTCCAACAGATGGCGTTTGAAGGCCTTGTTTCTTTTGATTTTTCCGGAACCTGTTTTCGTGAAACGCTTGGCAGCGCCACGGTGAGTTTTCATCTTAGGCATGCGTGAGTCCTCCCAAAAGTTAATCAATTCTGTTGCTGTGCTAAAAAGCGGCGGCGGTATCGCAAACATGCGCGAACCTTATATGTTCTTGCTTACGATGATTCGGCCTAAGCCTGCACTAGGAGAGGCCGGTCACTTCGGCGCGAGAATCATGATCATGCTGCGGCCTTCCAGCTTCGGCCTGCGCTCTACGATACAGATCGCTTCAGCCTCTGTGGCTACCCGCTCCAGTACCCGCTGCCCAATCTGGGAATGGGTGATTTCCCGTCCGCGGAAGCGAACGCTGCATTTCACCTTATCTCCATCCTGGATAAACTTCAGAACATTGCGGAGCTTGGTTTGGAAGTCATGTTCATCGATTGTTGCGCTGAAGCGGACTTCCTTCAGATCCACAATCTTCTGATTCTTGCGGGCTTCCTTTTCCTTCTTCTGCGTTTCATAACGGAATTTGCCGTAATCCATGATCCGGCAAACCGGCGGCTTAGCGGTCGGAGCTACATTTACCAGGTCGAGATTCGCATCTTGTGCAATCTGCAGTGCTTCACGAAATGGCTTGATGCCCAATTGCTCGCTGTCGGGTCCGATCAAGCGTACTTCCTTCGCGCGAATCTCTTCGTTAATCATATGGTCCTTGCTAATAACCTTCCACCTCCACGAATTTCTCACCTTAACCAAACAAACAAAAAGGATGCAGGCAGCAAACCGCCCACATCCTGTCGTCTCGCATCATAAGCAACTCAAAAAGTTAACTTAAGTGACTAAGAACCAGCCAACGCACCGGCGCGTTCACGTCGGGTCGGTCAGGTGAGAAGCGGGCGCTTCTTCTTGATAGCACTTGAAAAGTGTATCATACGCGGCTAAACATGTCAAACAGATTTGCTTCACTTTTTTGGGCTAATCTCGCCGGGCCCCGCCAAAGTACCCGGAATCAGCTTCGCAGCGTCTCCTTCACTTTGGTGGGATGCTTTCCGGGTCCCCAAGAAAGTAATCGGCATCCGCCTCGAAGCATCCGCTTCACTTTCTTGGGCTAATCTCGCCGGGCCCCGCCAAAGTACCCGGAATCAGCTTCGCAGCGTCTCCTTCACTTTCTTGGAATTAATTAACTGGCCTGCTTGCTCCGAACTTCTTCCAGCCGGATTGCACGGGTGTGCTGGGTATGGCTCCACTGCTTGTTGTTCTGGGTGAAGAAGGCGTACAAGGTAATGGGATACCAGGTCACCATAAACACCGGGAACAGAATCAGCGACTTCCAGATTTTCAGAGGAATCTTCTCCACCAACAGAACTGCAGGAAGAACGATGATATTCATTCCGTACAGGATGGCGAACGCCAACGGAGCTTGTTCAAACAACGAAGTAAAATACGGATTGCCGTTGTTGATCAATTGATCCGCCCATAGAAGGCAGGTCACTACTGCGCCCAACAGGAAATTATAAGCGTTCAGGGCATAGAAAGCGGCATCGATCTTGGTCCAGCTGGCCTCCTTCAACCCTCTCCCCAGCAGCGGGAAAAAGTAGCGGCGGGCCACGTCAAAGTGCCCTTGCATCCAGCGCAGGCGCTGCCGGGCGGAAGCCTTGAAGCTGAGCGGCTTCTCGTCGTATACCTTGGCGTCGTAATCAAAATAGGGGTTGATCCCTCTCTTGATGCAGCGCATGGTGAATTCAAGATCCTCAACCAGGCTGGTTGCGCCCCAACCCATTTCCTTCAGGAGGCTGGACTCAAAGCACATGCCCGTGCCGCCCAGAAAGTTGGCCATTCCCAGATTGGTGCGGGACATCTGCCACAGCCGGTTGCAAAACCAATACGAAATGGCATAGGACGAGGTAACCCAGGAATCATAGGGATTCTTCGTATCCAGATAGGCTTGGACCACACGGTGGCCTGAGCACAGATCGTTGTTCATGTGGATCAGGAAATCCTTCTCAACCAGGTTGTCCGCATCGAAGATCACCACGCCGTCGTAGCTTCGCGGCAGCTTCCACAGCTCCTTCAGCATCCACTCAATGGCATACCCTTTGCCGCGGAGGCTGGGATTGAAGCGCTCAAAGGCATACACCCCATGACTGCGGGCGATATCGGCGGTGCCGTCATTGCAGTTGTCGCAGATCACCATAACGTCATACAGATCCTTCGGATAATTCAGGCCCTTCAAATTCTCGATAAGCGCTCCTACAACAGCCTCTTCGTTGTGGGCGGCAACAAGAATCGCAAACGATTTTTGAGGCTTGAAGCTTTGCTTGCGTTTTTGGCGAAACCAACCAAAAAACGTAAGTACAAGTTGGTAAACCCCGCTAATGGCCAAGATGATCTGCAACCCAAATACAATACGATCCAGCATGGTAAGCCCCCTTTTTTTAATTGCTTCCCTTTTTTTCATCTTTTCTTTTCTCTATGTGTGTAACCGTCTTTCTGCTTCTGGCACGACGCCGATCTTGATTTTCCTCTCTTTGCCCTCATTTGTCAAAAGCCCCAAACCACTCCAATGCGGCGGTATAAGGCCAATAAAGGGAATACAAATGGGAGATTGCTCCGGCTATCGCATCCAAACTCATTCTGTCTTAGTTTCTTCTTTTATCCATGGATTTCATTCGGACAAAAAGGTAATTGGTTCAAATTCCCATTACGGGCACATTATAAACGTTTATCGCCGAAGAAACAAATGAACCCCTGACAACGCAGCCGCATCGTCAGGGCTCAACAAAAAAATCTGCTCATTTGGCAGTAGCCAGCGGCTGATCCGACAAATCTCCGCCCTCCGGAACAACATGTCGATAACTGTCGAGCAGCCTGTAGAAGATCGATTCCCATGATTGCTGCTCACTGTATTGTCTGCCGGACCGGCTCAGTTTTTGTCGAAGCGCCTGATCA
Organism: Paenibacillaceae bacterium; assembly: GCA_029256185.1. Taxonomy (GTDB): domain Bacteria; phylum Bacillota; class Bacilli; order Paenibacillales; family NBRC-103111; genus Paenibacillus_AR. The sequence continues at coordinate 249,309 of JAQSYI010000011.1, read as the reverse complement.
TCCAGTAGAGCGGTCATCGCTTGGGTGAACGCCACTGCATCCCCTACAGGACACAACCATCCGGTCTTCATATGGCTAACGGTATCGGAAACTCCTCCCGCGTTCGCTCCGATAACGGCCGTTCCCGAAGCCATGGCCTCCAGAACCACATTCCCGAAGGTTTCCGTGGCTGACGGGAAGACGAACATGTCCGCCGCCGCGAACATGTCGCAGAGCTCCTTGCCCTCTTTGAACCCAAGGAAGCGGATATCCTCCTGCTCCCTATAGGTTTCGGATAACTCCTTGTATAAGGGTCCGTCTCCGATCAAAATCAGCTCCGTTTTCCCCTTCCACCGCTCAGGCAGATTCTCATAGGCCTCCAGAAGCACATCCACGCTTTTCTCGGGTGCCAATCGCCCTACATATAGTAGAGTCTGTTTTGCGGGGTCAGCGCCTGCCGCCTGCAGAACCGCCTGGCGGTCGACCTCAGGGTGAAACCGGGACACATCCACGCCGCGGCTCCATACCTCCAGATTCTGAAATCCCCGCTCTTCCAGATAATGAAGCGTGGACTTGGAGGGAACATAGATCCTGCGGCAGGTTTGATGGAACCAGCCCAGATAACGCCATAGCATTCCTTCTACCCATTGGATCTTGTAGTATTGCAAGTACTGGTCAAAATGGGTATGGTAGGAGGCTACGAACGGAATTTTATGTTTCTTGGCATAATGGAGTCCGAAGAGCCCCAGATTAAACGGGGTGGCGCAATGAATGATATCCGGCTTAAACTCTTGCAGCGTTTTTTTGATACTGAGAGGGTTGGGGATAGCCAGCTTGCACTCTGGATATAATAGGAAAGGAATGCTGTAAAACCGCTCCACCATCGAACTGTTGTAATCCGATCCGGCTCCATTGTCGCTTTGCGGAGCAAACACCCGGCAGGTCACTCCCTGACTCTCCAGATATTCGACCCAGCGTCCAAGTGTTCGGGCGACTCCGTTTACATCCGGCAAAAAAGTATCGGTAAACAATGCCACTCTCACGAGTATTCCCCCTCCGATTCTGGTCTTCACATCACTTTGCCGCCGAGACCGGTTGTCATTCGAGATGGTTCCCTAGGGCGTGTCTGAAAACTCGCCTGGGGGCATCTTTCACCGCCTTTTCGCCTCTGGCTGCGTTACTTTCGCTTGACGTACCCCGGTACGCCTGCGCAAAAGTGCCTTGCCAGAAACGAAAAATCGAGGAAACCTGCTCCCCCGGAGTTTTCAAACACGCCCTAATAATTATTGTACGCCAGATTTGTTATTGAATCATCAAACCTGCATAAAACTTCTCTGTCCAATCGTAATTTTTATATTTCTCGGCATTGCAGTTGATGCAGGTTTAACAAACGATAATTAAGATTAAAGCATAATATAGATTTCATTAGGAGGCGGTCCGCATGAGCCGTGTTGTGACCTGGCTGCAATATAGAGAGTTGGAGATGTTCCGGTGGGTAAACAGCTGGCAGCACAATTTGCTGAGATGGCTGCTAACCCGCATCACGCACCTTGGCGGGGCCACCATCACCCTGCTGTTCACGCTTGGCATGTCGGTTTTTGCCCCTGAGCCCTGGAATACGGTGGGAATGCAAGCCTTTCTAGCGCTGACTCTTAGCCATCTTCCCGTTGCCCTGATCAAGAAGAAATATCCGCGGCTCCGTCCATACCTTGTCCTGCCCCACACTAATATATGCAAGAACCCGCTGACTGATCATTCTTTTCCATCGGGACATACAACCGCCATCTTCGCTGTCGTTGTTCCCTTCGTATTGGCCAGCCCTTCGTTGGCTCTGGTGCTGCTTCCTCTGGCCTGCATCGTGAGTCTGTCCCGTATGTATCTGGGGCTGCATTATCCCTCGGATTGCATTGTGGGAGGCTTGTTGGGGATTGCTTCAGCCTTTCTCACATGGAGTCTCTTCTAGGCTCGCTTCCAATATAGTACCAAAGAGAGCGGCCATATAATAGCCGCTCTCTTCGCGTTTAAGGAAAGTTTAAGATTCGTTGGTCTCTTCCGGCTCAGCCAGGGCAGCTTCATGGACACGCAATGCGTCGGCTCCGATAACCACCTCGCAGCGGTAAATCGGCATACCCTTTTCGAAAAACTTCAGCTCGTATTCAGTCTGCACCATATCTTCGCGTAGTCCCTCTTGATGCAGATCCAGGGAAATGCTGCGCATCCGCAGACCGGAATCGGCAAAGGAATTCAAGGAAAATTCGAATAAGTCACGGGAATCGGTCTTGAAGTGAATTTCGCCCGAGTTGTTCAGAATACGGCTGTACTTCTGCAGAAAATTGGCATGGGTGAGCCTTCTGCGCGCATGCCGCTTCTTCGGCCACGGATCGCTGAAGTTCAGGTAAACCCGCTCAATCTCCTCTGCCTCGAACATATCCAGCACATGCTCGATGTTGAACAGCGCCAGTGCCAGATTGGGGATGCGCTGTCCTTCCTCCAGACCGCCATGGCACAGTCTGGCCTTCTCCGCGGCTCTGCGGAGCAATTCGTCGTACATGTCCACTCCGATATAGTTGATACCGGGATTGCGCCGTGACAGCTCGCTGATAAAACGGCCCTTGCCCATGCCCAGTTCCACATGGATGGGATTGCTGTTGCCAAAGTGGCGGGACCATTGCCCCTTCAAGCTGGCAGGGTCCAGCACAATAAGATCCGGCTGCCGTTCCAGCGACTGGCGGATCCCCTTTCTTCCTCGCAAACGCATGCTCTGCATCCTCCAAATAAATGACAAGCAGTCCGGTGCACGGCCTCTTCGTCTAGTCTCCCTCAAGAATAGACCATCCCCTGCAAAAAAGCAAAGCACCTCTCCCTTAAGAGGAGCTGCGGTGCCGGCAGCGAAACAGGAGTTGCGACGCTGGAGCAGCTCCTTCAGCGTGGAACCAGAGGCTCAGGCAGCGAAACGGGGGTTGCGACGCTGGCAGAACTGCCCAACTGGTATTCTGACAACCAGGGAGAACCATCAGCAGCGGGCCAAGCATGCGATGGCGAACCAGCTCCCCTTATTCGCGGAGCCATGTCTTCCGGCGCAGGTGAGAGCACCCCTGACGCTAAGAAAGCCAGGCGGGAGAGCATCTGTCAGGTACCGGAGAGGTTGAGGCCTCCATTCTCTTAGGGCGTGTCTGAAAACTCGCTTGAGGGCATCTTTTGCCGCCTTTTCGCCCCTAGCTTCGTTGCTTTCGCTTGACGTACCCCCGGTACGCCTGCACAAAAGCGCCTTGCCAGAAACGAAAATTCGACTAAATCTGCTCCCCACGGAATTTTCATACACACCCTAGCTCTTAACGGAAATTTTTTCCGCTATCTCTCCAAATTGCTTTAAACTCTCTTTGTTAACGGAAATTTTTTCCGCTAAGTTCAGGTTTGGCGCCGAAAAAAGGCATTTTCTCCGCATATTAGATGGATAGCGGAAATTTTTTCCGTTATTTTCTCCATTTATCCGAATATTTGTTTTATAACGGAAATTTTTTCCGTTATTCCATTTAGAAGTCTGTATACTTGGGAAAGACCTATACCCATCCGCCTTGCTCAGTCAGCCCAAACCCTTCCGCTCCTGTGCCTCCACTCCTGCGCCTTGACTCTGCCCCTTCTGCTCCGGAACCCTCCACTCCTGCGTCTTGACTCTGCCCCTTCCGCTCCTGCACCTTCCACTCCTTCCACTCCTGCGCCTTGACTCTGCACCTTCCACTCCTGCACCTTCCACTCCTGCACCTTCCACTCCTGCGCCTACAAATTCCACTTTTCTTCAGCCCCGGTCAACTTGGCTGGGAGGGTCGCCTCTGCCCAACCGGGCCACAAAAAAAAGAACCCTCCGCTTTCAACGGCTGGGTCCTTTATCGGGCAACGCGATCTAAGTAACAGTTAGTGGGAAAGGGAATCATGATTGGCATCGTGTTCGCCGATCAGTTTGTCATCAAGCGCCTTCCTTACCTTGCTGCGAGCTCCCGCAAGCTGACGGGTACTGTAAAACCGGTAGCCGGACATGGCCATTGCTTCCTTGACAGTAAGCTCAACGGTGACCACTTGGTCTTCTTGCGCAACATTCAGATTGTTATCCATCCTCATGCACCCCCTGATTATTTTCCAATAATTCATTGTCGAAAAAAAAGCAGCGTATGGTAGCGGATACGGGATATTTTGTTGATTTTCTTCACTTTTAATATAACACATCATGTTAGGTATTGCAAGTGAAAATGCTTTTATTTCCTGCCCATATTTCCAGTCGCATCCCACTCAATTTCCCTTCCCGCTCCAGTTCCGCTACAATGGGGAGTAGCTGCCCATGATGCTTAAGGTGACACTTCGGACCGCGCGCAGGTCTTCCGGCGTCACTTGGTGCGCATGAGGCTCTCCCATCCCATGCATTCTTAAGAGCAACCTGGTGCGGGAGGAAACCGCGATATTACAGAGCAGCAGCAACAACAGGCAAGGAAAGGGGATGTGCCATGAACCGTTCGACAAGTGAGAATGCCGCCCATGCCCCTATTTTGTGGGGGGACAAGCGATTTCATACATGGAATTACGAGATGAGGGAGCAATTCGGCGGCAAGGTGTTCAAAGTCATGCTGGATGCGGGCTTTACCTGCCCGAACCGGGACGGCTCGATTGCGGCCGGAGGCTGCACCTTCTGCAGCGCCAGGGGCTCAGGGGATTATGCGGGCAGCAGACGAGACGATCTGGTGACACAATTCAACAGCATCCGGGACCTGCAGCACAAGAAATGGCCTGAAGCCCAATACATCGGATTCTTTCAGGCCTATACCAATACCTATGCCCCGGTGGACCAACTCCGGGAATATTATGAAGTCATACTGGAGCAGCCTGGGGTAGTGGGACTGTCCATCGCCACCAGACCGGATTGTCTGCCGGAGGATGTTCTGGATTATCTGGAGGAATTGAACCGGCGTACTTACCTGTGGGTGGAGATGGGTCTGCAAACGGTGCATGAGAGCACATCCCGGTTGATTAACCGGGCGCATGACACAGAGACCTATTACCGCGCCGTCGAAGCTTTGAGACAGCGGGGCATTCGCACCTGCGCCCATATCATCTACGGACTGCCGGGAGAAACCCAAGAGATGATGCTGGAGACCGGACGGGCAGTATCCCGGATGGATGTGCAGGGAATCAAGATTCACCTCCTGCATCTGATGAAGAAAACTCCCATGGTCAGACAATACGAAGCCGGGCTGCTCCGCTTTCTGGAGAAGGAGGAGTATGTGGAGCTGATTGTGGATACACTGGAGCTTCTCCCGCCCGAAATGATTGTACACCGCTTGACAGGGGATGCGCCGCGGGACCTGCTGATCGGACCTGTCTGGAGCCTGAAGAAATGGGAGGTCTTGAACGCCTTCGATGCCGCGCTTGAACGGCGCAATACCTGGCAAGGCAAGCTGTGGCCGAGCTTAAGCAAATGAACGTTAAGGAGACATGTCATTCATGGGATTCGTATCCGTACTAAGCTTCGCCCAGCAGTTGGCGGCAGCGCGCATCCGGCCTGGGGAAACCTGTATCGATGCCACTGCCGGCAACGGGGTGGACACCTTATTTTTGGCCAAAGCCACCGGCAACGGAGGAATGGTCCACGCCTTTGACATTCAGGAGGACGCCTTGGCCAGGACGGGGCACCGCCTCAGGCAGGAATTGCCGGAAGCGTGGACCGGGATTCGTCTGCATCACGCCTCCCACGACCGGATGACGGAGTTGGTTCCCCGGGAGCAGCACGGGGCAGTGGCGGCCGTCATGTTCAACCTGGGCTATCTTCCCGGCTCCGATCATACGGTAATCACCCGCCCGGATACCACGCTGCCCGCTCTGGACGCGGCACTCGCTCTGCTGCGCCAGGGAGGAGTGCTGACAGTGGCCGTCTATCCCGGACATGAGGGCGGAGCCATGGAGGCGGAAGCGGTGGACCGGTGGGCGGCCGGGCTGAAGCAGGAGGAATTCCAGGCGGTGAACTACCGCTTCCTGAACCAGCGCAATCACCCGCCGTATCTGATCGCCGTGGAAAAGCGCCAGCGCGCGTCTTCCAACCAGTAGGGAAACCCGCTCTTACCAGCACGGCAATCTACTCTTACCAGCACGGCAATCTGCTCTTCCCACCAGGCTATCCGCTCTTACCAGCACGGCAACCCGCTCTTACCAGCACGGCAACCCGCTCTTACCGGCACGGCAACCCGCTCTTACCGGCACGGCAATCTGCTCTTCCCACCAGGCCGATCCGCCTTCCCCCGGCGGAGAAACGCGCGCAACAGGCCAACTTCCCCTTTACGCCGGGACAGGCCCGTGGTAAAAATGAAATAAAGAAAGGACTGATGCATATGAAACCTTATCCGTTGCAATTTCAGCCTGAATTCAAGGAACGTGTATGGGGAGGACGCAATCTGGAGCGGTATGGCTTTGCCATGCCTGAGGGACAGATCGGTGAAGCCTGGACCATCGGGGACCATCCCAACGGAACCACCAAAGTGATGAACGGAGAGCTGGCCGGACAGGGGCTCGACGCGGTGAGAGAAAACTATGGCAAGGAATTTTTTGGAGTCAAAGGCTTCTCGGAGAAAACAGGACGTTTCCCGCTGTTGATCAAGCTGCTGGATTGCCAGGACGATCTGTCGGTGCAGGTGCACCCGAATGACGATTATGATAACCTTCCTGCAGGAGAGCTTGGCAAGACAGAGATGTGGTATGTGCTGGACGCCAAACCCGGCGCCAAAATCATCTACGGGCTGAACCCGGGCGTAACACGGGAGGAACTGGCCGCCAAGATCGCCCAGAACCGGATTACAGACAGCCTCTACGAGGTTCCCGTTGCTGCGGGAGATACCTTCTATATCCCGGCAGGCACCGTGCACGCCCTCTGTTCGGGAGTATTGGTGGCCGAAATCCAGCAGAACTCCGATACGACCTACCGCCTGTACGATTACAACCGTCTGGGACTGGACGGCAAGCCCCGGGATCTGCATGTGGAGGACTCGCTCAATGTGATTGCTTATGAAGGCTCCGGCGCCACCCGGATGACAACCGAGCTTCCCGCCCGCAACGAATGGCTCTGCATCGCCCGTTCCCCTTACTTCACCGTGGAGAAGGGCGAAACGGAAGGAAGCTGGGAGCTGGCGTCGGGAGGAGACAGCTTCGTGATTCATATCATCTGCGAGGGCTCCGGAACCCTGCGCTGGGAGGACGGGGAATTGGCCGCGAAGCCGGGGGATTGCTTCCTGATCCCGGCCAACCTTGGCGCCTACAGCTTTGAAGGCAGTCTGACCATGCTGCGCAGCCTGATTCCTTAAGGCCCGCGCATTCTGCAGCAAGGCCGATGGACAGCGTCCATCGGCCTTGTTTGCCCTCCGGCAGACCGTCACGTCAGGCCCTCCCGGATGCTTCCCGCCTTCACTTGAGCAAGCGGAGCGCTGTAATAACGCGCCGCCATTTCCTTCTCCCCGCCGTCGCTCCCCCCATAAAGCACCAGAAGCAGCGTCTCCTCCGGTACAAGCTCTCCCCGCTCCTCGTATTCGCGGAGCGAAAACGGCAGCAGCTCGATCACCGCCCATTTGTGCAGCTCCCGCTCATTCCACTGCGCTCCGGCAAGCGCCGGAGACAACAGCGCCGGATTATGGGCCACCGCCCGCAGCAGCTCCGCCTGCTCCTGCTTGCCCATGGCAAACTCCCACCATATTTTCCGCGGCTTATACTTGTGGTTCATGAAGTAGTCCAGCTTCATTAGGGCAAGCGCCTCCTCGGGCTTCCGCAGTCCCCGCCCGCCGAGAAACTCATGAAGCCGAATGAACAGGTCCTCCAGCTGATGGCCGATCTTGGACCAGCCCCGCCCGTCCCAATAATCGCCGAACTCCTGGAAGAAATCGAAGGCGGAAGGAAACTCATGGGCAATCAGATACTCCACGGTCCGGTCCAGCCGATGGGCGTTCCAGTATTTCTCCAGCACATCCTCCACCCGCTTAATCCGAATCACATCCGAGAAGGGAAGCACATTGTTGCCGAGCATCTCATAGGGAGCCCGGTCCATGAACACATATCCGTATTTCTCTGCATCCCTGCGCAAGCCCGTGCCACGGAGCAGCTTGAGGAAGCCCAATTGGAGCTCCTCCGGCCGCATGGCGAACACCTCATTGAACGTGCGCCGGAAGGAGTGATAATCCTCCTCAGGCAACCCGGCGATCAGGTCCAGATGCTGGTCGATGCAGTCACTTTCCTTGACCATATGCACAATCCGCTTCAGTTTCTCGAAATTTTGGCGGCGCTGCACCAGCAGATTGGTCCTTTCATTGGTGGACTGCACGCCCACCTCGAACCGGAATAATCCCTTGGGCGCATTCCCGGCGAGAAAATCGATCACCTCCGGCCTCATAATATCCGCGGTTATCTCGAACTGGAAGGTGCAGCCGCCGCAATTCTTGATCAGGTGGCCGAAGATATCCATGGCATAATCACGCTTGATATTAAAGGTCCGGTCCACGAACTTCACCAGCTTGGCCCCCGACTCCACCAGATACTCCAGATCCCGCTTGGTCCGCTCCATATCGAAGTACCGGACTCCCACCTCCACGCTGGACAGGCAGAACTGGCAGTTGAAGGGACAGCCACGGCTGGTCTCAAAATATACAATCCGGTTGGGCAGTTGGGGGACATCCTCGACAAACCGGTGAGGCGTAGGGATGCTATCCAGCACCAGCTTGTCCCTCGCAGGATTGACCACGATCCTGTCTCCCTCCCGGTAAGCGAGTCCAGGCACAGTGGACCACCGGCGTGCCCCCTCCTGCTCCTTGAGCAAGTGGTGAAACGTCTCTTCCCCCTCGCCCATCACAATAAGATCCGCTTCCGGGATTCGCTTCATCCAATATTCCGTATCATAAGAAACCTCCGGCCCTCCCAGCACAATCACAAGCTCCGGCTTCAGCTTTTTGATCATGCCGATGATGGTGATGGTCTCTTCTATATTCCATATATAGCAGGAGAAGCCCAATACATCCGCTCCCCGCAGGTACAGATCGGTTACAACGCTCATCACCGGGTCCTTGATCGTATACTCGGCTATTTCCACCTCAAATTCCCGCCCGCTGTATGCCTTCAGATAGCGCAGCGCCAGGGAGGTATGGATATACTTGGCATTCAAAGTGGAGAGCACGACCTTCATGGGAGTTGTCCAACCTCCATTCATTGGGATACTGCTTACCCCTGCTCCCGGCACATAAGCCAAGCAATACGTAAGCTATTGGCTCTATCATACATGCTAAAGCGCATAAAGACAAAAACGGATGCCTGCTCCGACTTTTTTCCCGATTGACATAAACCACAAAATAAAACTAAAATAAACTAAGTAGTTTTATCGGAATTGTGGTTAAAATAAAGATAGAGGAGGTTGTCCTATGGCAAGAATTGCAGAAAATTTGACGGACCTGATTGGCAACACGCCGCTGCTTAAGCTGGGCAAGTATATGGAGAGCCATGGCATCGCCGGCGCCAAAATTCTCGCTAAGCTGGAGTACTTCAATCCGTCAGGCAGCGTTAAGGACCGGATCGGGCATGCCATGATCCGCGATGCGGAGGAGCGGGGGCTGATCCGGCCGGACACCACCCTGATTGAGCCGACCAGCGGCAACACGGGCATCGCGCTGGCTTTTGTCGCGGCGGCCAAGGGGTACCGTCTGATCCTGACCATGCCGGAAACCATGAGCATCGAACGCCAGAATCTGCTCAATGCCCTGGGAGCGGAATTGGTGCTTACCCCCGGTGCAGAGGGAATGGGCGGTGCCATCCGCATGGCCAACGAGCTGGCGGCGCAAATCTCCGACTCTTACATTCTTCAGCAATTCGACAATCCCGCTAATCCGGAAGCGCACCGTATGGCAACCGCAGAGGAGATATGGACGGATACAGACGGCAAGATTGATATTTTTGTGGCAGGCGTAGGTTCAGGAGGGACTATAACAGGGGTTGGAGAAGCGCTTAAGAAGAAGAATCCGGCCATTCGCATCGTGGCGGTGGAGCCCCATGATTCTCCGGTGCTCTCAGGCGGGAAGCCCGGTCCCAACCGGATTCAAGGTATTGGTGCGGGGTTTATTCCCAAGGTGCTTAACCGGTCCATCTATGATGAAGTCATTGCGGTGAGAACCCAGGACGCCTTCGAGACTACCAGGGAGCTTGGACGGAAGGAAGGGCTGTTGGTGGGAATATCATCAGGAGCAGCCGTATGGGCAGCGGCAGCTTTGGCCAAGCATCCCAAAAATAAGGGAAAGACCATCGTCACCCTGCTGGCCGATTCTGGAGAAAGGTATTTGTCCACGCCCGGTCTGTTCGATTAAGGTCCACAGAACCGGGGGATTAAAGTGCATTGTCAAAAAAACAACCAACTGACCGGATGCCTTAATGACCGGTCAGTTGGCTTCGGCGGCCCAGTCGGAGCAGTCCTCTTCGGTTATCCCGAGCATGGACATCTCCAAACTTTCCTTCCCCTGAGTCAACTCCGCCAGTTCTCCATCCGGATCTGCGAATCCTTGTTTTGTAAGCGAATGTTCCTCCACCAGCTTGTTCAAACGGTACAATAGCATGTGTGATGCACTCCTTATGGCTTTGCGTTATGCAAAACAGATTGGGTAAGCGGCTTACTTCTCTTGTCAAACAGTCATACAGTGTATTCGGGCAGCTTGTATTTGATACCGGCTCTCCCTAAAACAAACTGATCCATGCTGCTTGCCGGCAGCTATACCTATGGTACTTGTTCTCCGTTAAATCAGGATAAACGCTCGGCTAAGCGGATGTTAAATCTGCTCATCGGTACTATTCCCTTTTTACCCCAAAATGATACGCGAATAACCGGAGAAAAGATGCATTTTGCCGGATAATAAGATATAGTAGAGGCATTTGGATCATGCAGACGAAGGGGTTATCTATGAACAATCGCAATGAAAAACGTCCTCCCCGCAGACCGCAGGGCAGCAAGCCGGGTACGGGACAGCCAAAGGAAAAAGAAACCGTACTGGTGGCGGAGGAAGCATCCGAGCTGCTGCCCTTCCTGCTCCAACATCTGGGGGGAGGCGGCCGGAATCACATCAAGTCCATTCTGGCGCGGGGGCAAGTGTCAGTGGGCGGCCGGACAACCACTAAATTCAATCATCCTGTAGCCTCTGGACAGAAGGTCGTTATTTCCTGGAGCAAAACCTTCGAGGAAGAAATTCTCCGCGGCGTTAGCATCCTCTTCGAGGACAAGGATCTGCTGGTCGTGGAGAAGGAAGCGGGCCTGCTGTCCATTGCCTCGGAGCAGGAGAAGCACGAAACCGCCTATGCCATGCTTACCGAATACGTGCGCCGCGAGAATCCCAAGAACCGGATCTTCGTGGTCCACCGGCTGGACCGGGATACCTCGGGTGTGATGCTGTATGCCAAGAATGAGCAGGCCAAGGAAATTTTGCAGAATACCTGGGAGGAGTCCGTGGAGTCTCGAACCTACATTGCCTTGGTGGAGGGGCATGTCCGCAAGCCCGAGGGTACAGTCACCTCTTGGCTGAAAGAAAGCAAAACCATGAAGATGTACTCCAGCCCCTATCCCAACGACGGCCAGAAGGCAGTCACCCATTATAAGCTCGTCAAGCAGAACAGGGACTATTCCCTGCTGGAGCTGGAGTTGGAAACAGGCCGCAAGAACCAGATCCGCGTGCATATGGAGGATTTGGGGCATCCCATCATCGGTGACAAAAAGTACGGCTCCCGGCAGAATCCCCTTGGCCGGCTGGGGCTTCATGCCCACGCCATCGCATTCAAGCATCCCATTACGGGCGCGCTGCTCCGCTACGAATCCAAGATCCCCAAGGGCTTCAATAAGCTGACGGAATAGCACGAGCCTAAGAAGGCGCGAAAACCTGCCAACCGCGGGACTCTCACAAGCTGGCCCCTAAAGGGGCTGCGTTAACTGCCCCACTCCTTATAACATGTCGTTCAAAAGATGGACTGCTCATAGCTAGAAGCTTTTAGGAACCCCCAGCCCAACTGGGGGGTTCGTGTACAAATAAGCCCGGCGCTTCCGCACCGGGCCCTTCTGCTTATTCCAGCATTTGAAAAGACATTGCCGTGTCCAGGGACCCGTCCGGCTCCAGCAGCGCCAGATCCGTCCTGCCGTCCCCGTCCAAATCCACGGCCACGGGCCGCGTCCCCTTCAGCCCCCAAGGGCCGAGAGAGGAGAGCTTGTTGTAGCTGCCGTCGGCATCCTGACGGTACAGCGACACCCTACGGTCGGAATCGTCCCAGATCAGCATATCCTCCAGGCCGTCCCCGTTAAAATCTCCCGCCAGCTGCCTGTCGCCCATGCCTCCGGACAGGGAGACTTCCGTGCGCTCTGCTGTCCAGGAATTACTGCCCGGCAGCACCTCCAGCCGGATGCAGCTGTTTCCGGTTCTGTGGCAGTACGCCAGGTGGTCTGCGCCCGTTTCCTTGTCCGTGACCACCTGCCCCGCCCGGTAATCCGCCACCCGGCCTCTTCTTCCCTCGCCGCGCTTCCATTCCCCGTCTTGCTTGGTATACGGGATCAGTTGAGCCCCGTTGGCGGTAACAACCGCGAGACTGAATCCGCCGCTTCTCTGGCGCAGCACCTGTGCCGCACTTAGCGCCGGCAGATCAGGTAGCTTCCAGGTGCCGGAGTGGATATATTTGCCTTTATCCGCCAGGTACATCTCCAACTGCCCAACCGCCCGGATGACCCACAGATCCGCCGTTCCATCCTCATTGGCATCCTTCAGGCTGAACAGATCCCCCTTCTGCTTGGTAATCTGGGCCCATACCGTTGCAGCTGGAAGGGAATCGTTCCGCTTGCCGCGATAGCTGCCCGGCCGCACCTCCACTTGCCCCTGATCCCGCCAGGTCACAGCATCCGCCTGGCCGTCCCCGGTGGCATCTCCCAGACGAGTATTGCTGCCCATGGTTCCCGCGGGCAGCTCAGACCAGGGGGTAAAAGGCACCACATCGTGCAGGGAGCGGAAGGTGTAGCCCCTGGCCTTGATGTTGGTAATGAGCCGCTGGAGATTGGTTTTGCTTTTCTCGGGGTAGGCGTATTCGGGCAGACCGTTGCGGTAGATCTGTGTGCCGAACTCACCTTGCACGGGCAGCAGAAACTTGAATTCCAGGAAAGGGTGATAGAAGAAAGAAGGCAGCTTATCCGTTTTGCCCAATTGGTCCATAATCAGCTTATCATCCTTGTTGTAAGGAATGTACGAATAAGGAGTGGGTACGAAGGCGGCCCCTCTGGTCTGCGCACCGGACCATTTATTGGTGTCGGTTTTCAGATGAATGTCCGTTTGGGAAGGCTGGGTAATTTCGTTCTCATAGATAATACCGAATTGGGAGGCAAATACCGGATACTGGGCGACGGCTCCGTGATAATGGGGTGTTTCCCAGAAGGAGGGGGCAAGCCCCACCGTGTCGAATATCTTCAAGCCTTCGGCCAGCCGCTGTACAGCGAAGGCCGGCGTGGCCGTTTCCGGCACATCCGCCACATTGAATTCATTGCCGATGCCGGTCTCCTGATGGTTGTCAGCCCGTTTAGTCTCCCCCACCTGATGGGTAAAACCGTGCATGCCGATGACCGCTCCTTCTTGGGAAGCACTCTTCAGGATGGCCACCAGGCTTTCAGTGTACAGATCCCCCAGTTGATCCAAGGAACGGCTATAGGTCAACCCCTGCTCCGAATAATTCACCCAGCGGGGAATGACCCCGATCTGGTAATGAACCCCCTGCTGGGCCAGATACTCCAGAACCGTCCGTAGCTTGCCCAGCTGATCCATGTTGGAATATTCTCCCCCCGGCCCCACATCCTCCAGGCGGAGCATGACAATCTTGGGCTCACTGTTCTCGCCGGAGGCCAGCATTATCTGGTAGGAGGCGAACAGCAGTGTAAGGACGATGAAGGAAACAGCTATTTTGGCAAGCGAAATGCGCAGGTTCATGATGAGCACCATCCTGAGGAGGCGATTTTTCGTAAAGCGCTTACATATTATTTCCTGATTCCATGCCGATCTCTATAAGATTACCACTTGTTTCGACAAAATACCTCATCTTTTTTAATGAAACTTCATAATTTTTTACCGCTTCAGAATGTTTAAGTTCTTTACAGCGATAAAGCGCGTAAGGGAAACATTCTGCCCGGATTGGCAATAAAAACTTCCGCTTAAACGCGGCCGGTCATCCTCGAAGTACTCCGATAGGAGTTTTTCCCACAATTATGTCGGGACCCGGTGACGCCCCCAAAAAAAGGAGGGAATAGCTGAAAGTAACCTGACATTATGATATCCACAGGCGGGAGCAGCCCAAACGGGAGCGTTATTCACCTGTGGATATTCATTTGTTGGTTAAACACATCAGTTCCCATTAAGCGTTGGAAGGGTCGTTTTTGCGGTAAAATCCGTTATTCCTTGGTTCGGTCCGTTTCTCCCCGCTCTGCGGAGCTTGGGCCTGCCCGGTCATCTCCCGCCCGTCCTTGGCCCACCTGTTCCTGCGCCTGCCGCTCCTCAATATCCTTTTGCAGCAAATCCTGATAGTCGGTCGTAATATGATAAGCCGTCACCTGGTCACGGGTTACCTCGAACACCTCATTGTATTCCCACGTGAGCTCGGCTGTCCTGGAGCGCCCCCTCAGCGCATAACGCTGCCCGGAGAAAGCCACAAACCGTTCCTCATCATAATACTGCTCGTCATGCCGGCCCAGTCTGGCATCCAGCTCCGTCTTGGTAAAAACTACCTTGCGGCCGAATTGAAACATGGTATCCATCGTATATCGCCTCCTTGGTCTAGCTTTTCCTCAGCTTGCCCAGTTCGGAGACAATCGCGTCGATCTCGCTGACGCTGAAGCGCTCCTTGCTGGCCACAAGCTCATAAATATCCTTCAAATCCTCAAATAAATCGGGATTGACGAAATCCGCCCGGATCGCCGCACCGCTGGCTACCCGGAGCTTTGTCTTAATCGCGTCGATCATATAAGCGATGCTCTCTTCCGAATTGCGGGACAAGTCCATTGCTCTGCCGCCACCCCCCATAATATTCCCCTTATTGTACCATGGAGAGCCGCAAAGTAAAAAGCACCGATAGAGATCCGAATCATCCCCATCGGTGCTTGTTTGCCTTGTTATACTCATATGTACGGGCATCGGCAAATATACATCGGGCTTGAACGCCGGGCATGCCTCACCGCCGTTCCCGTACCTTACGCCCTGATCTCCTCGTCGGTCAGGAAGCAGGCGGGGTCATCCCCCCAGATATCTCCGTGGACTGCAATGGAACGGGACCGAAAATTCCCGTTGCAGATGTCCAGGTATTTGCAGCCCCCGCAACGGCCCTTAAGCAGCGGCTTGCGGTCCCGCAGTCCGGCGAGCACCGGATGAGTGCCCATCCAGATTTCACGGAAGGGCTCTTCCTTGACATTCCCGAAAGTAATCTCCTGGGTGAACTGGTCCGGGTGTACGTTTCCTTGATGATCAATATTGCAGATGGCAATGCCGGTCCGGTTGCCCCCGTTCATGCGGAGCTTGCGGAGAATCCCGGAGGCCTTCTCCTCATTCATCTCCAGCGCCTTCAGGTACAGATACACCGCATCCGCATGGTTGTCCACGGTGAGAAGCTCCTTCTCGATTCCGCGGCGGTTGAAGTCCCGGGCCTTGTCGAATATGTAATCCAGCGCCTGGCGGGTCTCGTCATGGGTAATATCATCTTCAATCGACCCACGGCCGGAGTAGACCATATGATAGAAGCAGGCCCGCTGAATGCCCTCCTCTTCCATCAGTTCAAAAATAAGCGGCAGTTGGGCAATATTGTGGCGGTTCATCGTAAAGCGCAGCCCCACCTTCTGGCCCTGCTCCAGACAATTTCTCACGCCCTGCATCGCCAGGGCAAACGCCCCGTCCTTGCAGCGGAAATAATCATGCACCGCCCCGACACCGTCTAAGCTGATTCCCACATACCCAATGCCCAATTCCTTGATGCGGCGTGCTTTGGCCGGATCGATCAAGGTTCCGTTGGTTGAGAAGGTAACCCGGATGCCCTTGCCGATGGCATACTCCGCCAATTGGAAGATATCCGGCCGGACAAGCGGCTCCCCTCCGGAAAAGAGGATGACGGGAACCTTCATCTCCGCCATCTCGTCAATAAGCTGCAGGGCCGCGGCGGTATCCAGCTCGCCTTCGTACCTTTTATTCTCCGAATTGGCATAGCAATGCATACATTTCAAATTGCACGAACGGGTGACACTCCAGACTACCACAGGTCCTGCTCCTGCATGGGTACCTGTACGGTGGCCTCGGGAACGCTCCGTGTAACGAAGATTATCGCCAAAGGACTCCACGTCTGCGAGCAAATGGGAGATTGCTAACAAAAGAATCACTCCTAGTTAAAAATTCTTACATTCACCCAGTATTGACTAAATTGTAACGAAACTTCCCCGACAAAACTGTGACCATTATCATAATGGAAATATATCGGATTTGTTATGGTTAGACTGATGAGGAAGAGATTATGGAAAAAATCAACAGTTGGAGGAGACACAGATGATCGCAACGGACTTTAATTGCAATCCTTTTATCGTCATCTGGGAAGTGACCCGGGCCTGCGCCTTGCATTGCCTGCACTGCCGGGCGGAGGCTCAGCACAAGCGCCATCCGGGAGAGCTGACGACTGAAGAAGGCAAGCGGCTTTTAGACGAGATTCAGAGCATGGACTCGCCCATCTTCGTCTTCACAGGCGGTGACCCGCTGATGCGGGACGATCTGTTCGAGCTTACCTCCTACGGCAAAAGCATCGGCCTGCGGGTTTCCATGACCCCCAGCGCCACGCCACGGGTGACGGAGGAGGCTATACGGCAGGCTTCCGCTGTGGGGTTGGACCGTTGGGCCTTCAGTTTGGACGGCTCTACTGCGGCTATTCATGACCGGTTCCGGGGAGCCTCCGGTTCCTTCGATCTGACCATGCGCTCTCTGTCCATGCTGCGGAAGCTGAATATGCCCCTGCAGATCAATACAACCGTATGCGTACATAACAAACACGATCTTAAACGGATCGCAGAAATAATCGGCGAGATGGGCGTGGTCATGTGGAGCGTATTCTTCCTCGTGCCGACAGGCAGGGGCAAGAATGAGGACATGATCTCCCCCGAAGAGGGGGAAGAAATTCTCCATTGGCTTGCCGAACTGGGTGAGCGGGTGCCCTTCGGCGTGAAGACCACCGCCGCGCCCTTCTACCGGCGGGTCCTGGCCCAGCGGGCCAAGGCGCTAGGGCAGCATCCGCAAGCGGTGGGCGCCAGAATGCTGGGTGTGCCGGAGCTTGCTACGAGGACCGGCAAGCATCCCGCCTCTGGCGAGGGCAGGCCCATTGGCGCAGGCGGCCACCCCCACGGGGAGCATGGGCATGAGGGGCGTCCGCAGGGGAGGCAGGCACATGCCGCCGGGCACCCACAAGGAGGCGAGCCGTTTGGCGGGCATCCTCACGGTGGGCAGCCTAACGGCGGACAATCACAAGGAGGCGAGCCCATTGGCGGGCATCCTGGCGGCGGACAATCGCACCACAGCCAGTCTCACGGTGGGCAGCCACATGCAGGGCACCTTCACGGCGGGCAGCCGCACGGTGGGCAGAGCCCCTTCGGCGCCGGAGACGGCAAGGCCGCCATGCGGGCACCGCGAGGCGTAACCGACGGCAGCGGTTTCGTGTTCATCTCCCATACGGGAGAGGTATCGCCAAGCGGCTTCCTGCCCATTCCGTGCGGGAATGTGCGGGAGCAGAGCCTGGCTTCCATATACCGGGAGCATCCGGTCTTCACCTCCATCCGCAATCCTGATCTGTACACCGGCAAGTGCGGAGTGTGCGACTACCGGCAGATGTGCGGCGGCTCACGGGCAAGAGCTTATACGGCTACCGGAGATTATCTGGGCAGCGATCCCGCCTGTGCTTACCTCCCTCCTGCGTGGAAGGAATTGATGAGGGAAGGCCGGTAATCCCTGAGAGACTGAACCTGGGTGGCTACAACCAAACAACTTATGTGCTTCTATTATTCTGCAAGAGCCCCTGGCGGAGGAACACCGCCAGGGACTTTTAACGCTTTTCGCACCGGTTGATATCGCCTCTTAAAACCTTAGCGGAAAAAATTTCCGCTAAACCTCTAAATTGCTCTTTTCTCTCATCATTAGCGGAAATTTTTTCCGTTATAACCTATTGAACCCTATAAAAGGGGTATGATTCTCCCACTTACTAAAGAATAACGGAAAATTTTTCCGCTATTTTCCTCGTATCTCTAGAATCTAACTTTTTAACGGAAATTTTTCCGTTATGCTATCTGCGAATCTGCACATGTTTGGGTCCCCGCAGATCCCACCCTCAGCCGCTCATTTTGCTACAAACTTCCGCTCCACTCCAGCCTGTTCTACTACAAACTCCCACTCTACTCCGGCTTGTTCTACTGCATCCCCCGCTTCCCTCCGTCTATTCTACAAACTCCCGCTCTCCGATCTGTTCTACTACAAACTCCCGCTCCTCTCCGGCCTGATCCGCTTAGGATGGGCTCCTCTCCCTCAAGAGGCTGCATCTTCCGGCTGGTTTGACTGAGGAAGCCACAATCGAAAAAGCCGCCTGATCGTCCCGCAGGACAGCCAGACAGCTTTTTCCAAGCAGCACAGAAACGTTTAAACCCGTTAAATCGCTAAAGCGAAAACTTGCGCAAAATTCCGCGTTTTCTCTACAGCCCGTATCCGCTATACCGTGTTAAGGCCATGGCATAAATACGTCACATGCGATTCGGCTAACCCTTGTACTTCTTCGTAAGACTGATGATAATGAATGCTGTAAGAGATAAAACCGTGAAGGGACATAAACAACGTCCAGGGCAGGGTATACAGTTTGGACTCCAATTGAGGATCGTCCTTGATTACTTCGCGAACTACCATAGCGAACATATCCATACATTGAGCCTGCTTGGTCCGGGAGTACCTGCGCAGATCCTCATCCCGGATACTGAACATAATTTCATAATGGTGGGGATGCTCCATGCCAAAGCGGATGAATTCCATCATCATTTCCTTCATATGCTCGATACTCACGGGAATGGCTTGTTCAAGAAACTCCCGCTGCCTTATGAGCAGATAATTGAAATCCTCCACCACCAACGCGTAGAACAGCTCCGCCTTATCGCGAAAATGATAATACAATGCTCCATGGCTATAGCCAAGGGCCTTGGCTATGCTGCGCATCGTCAGAGTATCATAACCCCTGGACGCAAACAGCCCTCGCGCTTCCTCCAAAATCCGGTCCCTGCTCAGTTCCTGATCCACAACTCTTCTCGCACACATATTCTCTCCACTCGCTTTCTCCTCGATCTTCTATGTTTAAATTTCATGATGATCGATATAAACCGTTTCGCCTTGATGAATCACACATTGACCCTGGGTCAAATCTGTCATCCATAAAACGAACTGGTCGGCCTCCTCCCCCGTGGGCTTGCACAACAGAGTCACCTTGTCGGTAAATTCTGTCTCTCCCTGCAGTGTACCCCGGCTTCTCAGCTCATTCTCTACTTTGCCAAGCCATGTATAGTCAATCGAAACCAGAATCTCACGATGCAGCACCTTGCGAACCGGAACTGCCGCCGCAATTCCCGTAACCGCTCCATCTGTATAGGCCCGGATTAAACCGCCGGCTCCCAGCATAATGCCTCCGAAATAGCGGGTAACCACCACGGCAACATTCTTCAAGCCCTGATTCCGGATTACCTCCAGAATGGGCTTGCCTGCAGTACCGCTAGGCTCCCCGTCATCACTGGCCTTCTGGATCTGATCCCGTTCCCCAATCATATATGCCGAACAGTTATGTGTAGCCGACCAGTGCTCCCTTTTCACCGATTCAATGAAGGCAATGGCCTCCTCCTCCGAGGCAACCGGCCTGGCCTGACCGATAAAACGTGACTTCTTGATTACAATCTCAGCAGAACCCCATTGTTTGACGGTCTTGTAATGCGCTAGCATCCAGAGTCATCCACCTTCGTCGTATAGAGTCGCTTTAAAGCATTCTAGCATAGAAGCGCCCGGATTTCTATATGCAAATGAGCTTATATTTGTGACATATCTTGCACAATTGATGATATGTATGCTATCAATCCGTTCAATCACTTCTTCACCCGGCTGATAGCGTCATGTTTCCTCACATAAATTACAATGTTCAATTTTATCCTAGGGCGTGTCTGAAAACTCGCTTGAGGGCATCTTTCGCCGCCTTTTCGCCCCTAGCTTCGTTGCTTTCGCTTGACGTACCCCGGTACGCCTGCACAAAAGCGCCTTGCCAGAAACGTAAATTCGACTAAATCTGCTCCCCACGGAGTTTTCATACACACCCTAAAGGAAATATTCGACGTTGTCATTCTAAATCTTCTCCCATATTCATCCAATTTAAAATAATTTTTTGTTAAAATCTTTCTTGCCTGCTTCTAAGACCTCCACTATTCGCAAAAACGGCTTTCTCTGTTGAACAGAGAAAGCCGTTTTGAAACCGTCCCAATCAGCATCGGACGGATAAGGATATTTGATTAATTGAGGCGTGCTTCCAGCTCTTCCTTCTCCTTCTCGTAGCCGGGCTTGCCCAACAATGCAAACATGTTCTTCTTATATGCTTCAACACCAGGCTGGTCAAATGGATTGACTCCCAGCAGATAGCCGCTGATGCCGCAAGCCTTCTCGAAGAAATAAACCATGTATCCGAACGTATACGGGCTCATGTCGGGCAGATTGACGATCAGGTTGGGAACCCCTCCGTCGCTATGGGCGAGCATGGTACCCTGGAAGGCTTTTTTGTTGACGAAATCCATGGTTTTACCGCTCAGGAAATTAAGGCCGTCCAGATCGTCGCCATCAATGCCGATGGTCAGATGATACGGCACTTCCTCCACCTGAATCACCGTTTCGAACAGGTTGCGGCTGCCCTCTTGAATAAACTGGCCCATGGAATGCAGGTCGGTGGAGAAATCCACAGAGGACGGATAGATCCCCTTGTTGTCCTTGCCTTCGCTTTCGCCAAACAGCTGCTTCCACCATTCCGAGACGAAGTGGAGGGACGGCTCGTAGTTGACCAGGATTTCCGTTCCCTTGCCCTTGCGGTACAGGGAATTCCGGACTGCAGCGTACTGGTACGCCTGATTCTCGGCGAGAGAAGGATTTGAGTATTCCTCGCGGGCGTCTGCCGCACCTTGCATGATCGCGCTGATGTCCACGCCTGCCACTGCGATGGGCAGAAGCCCTACGGGTGTCAGTACCGAGTAACGGCCTCCAACATCATCGGGAATCACGAAGGACTCATACCCTTCCGCATCCGCCAGCGTCTTCAGAGCACCCCGGGCCTTGTCCGTAGTGGCATAAATGCGCTTGCGCGCTTCTTCCTTTCCGTACTTGCGCTCCAGGAACTCGCGGAAGATACGGAAGGCGATGGCCGGCTCGGTGGTCGTTCCGGACTTGGAGATCACGTTAACGGAAACATCCTTGCCCTCCAGCAGCTGCAGCAGATGGGAGGTATAGGTGGAGCTGATGTTGTTGCCCACGAAGTATACCTCCGGGGTGCTGCGCTGCTCCTTGGGCAGAGTATTATAGAAGGAATGCGTCAGCATCTCAATTGCTGCTCTGGCTCCCAGATAGGAACCGCCGATACCAATAACCACCAGCGCGTCGGAGTCAGCTTGAATTTTGGCTGCCGCCTTAGTAATCCGCTCGAACTCATCCTTATCGTAGTTGACAGGCAGATCGATCCAGCCCAGGTAATCCGCCCCCGCCCCTGTGCCATTATGAAGAGCATCATGGGCTGCACGGACTGCTCCGCCAAGATAGTCCACTTCATGCTGGCCGATAAAGCCTAGCGCTTTGCTGTAATCAAACTGCAATTTTCCATTCATATGTATGTGCCTCCTTCTCCAAATTCCGGGCGCTGCCGCGGCCGGGTTCTACATCTATGATAAGAATACTGATAGCGGGGCTCAAATGCAAGCAGGGACTTTCACCTGTTTATATCCCATGTTAATATAAGGACAAGAGGTGACAAGAAATGGCGAAAATAATCGGTTTTGTAGGATTGGGCACCATGGGCATGCCTATGGCGGTAAACCTTCTCAAGAACGGATATACCCTGTTTGGATACAATCGAACCACCGCCAAAACGGAGGAGCTCCAGAAGCTGGGAGCCGTTGCCGCGGCAAGTCCGGCTCAGGTGGCAAGAGTAGCGGATGTAATATTTACCAATGTCAGCAATGATCAGGCTTTGCTTGATGTGGTCTTCGGACCCGAGGGGATTATGGAGGGAATCCGTCCCGGTCTGACTGTCATTGACTGCAGCACCGTCTCTCCCGATACCAGCAAAAGGGTCTATGAAGCGCTGGACTCCAATCTGGCGGATTTTCTCGATGCCCCCGTTACGGGCAGCAAGCCTGCGGCGGAGGCAGGAACTCTGGTATTCATGGTGGGAGGCAAGGAGGAGGTTTTCAACCGGAACACGGAGCTGTTCGAGGTGCTGGGGAGCAAAGCTCTGTATCTGGGTCCTTCCGGAGCCGGCTCATATGCCAAGCTTGCCCACAACACCATCGTTGGGATCAATGCCATCGGCCTCATGGAAGGTCTCTCCATGGCTGCCAAAGCGGGACTGGACGCCGAAAAGTTTCTTGAAATCGTTCTCTCCGGCGGGGCCAACAGCCGACAAGCAGAGCTGAAGGGAACCAAAATCATTAACCGCGACTTCAGCAACCAGTTCTCCACTGCCCTGATGCTGAAGGACCTGCAGCTTGCCCAGAAGCTTACCGCAGGCTTCCAGCTCCCTTCACCCATGCTGCATTCGGCGGCCTCGGTTTTCCAGATGGGTCTGGCCAAAGGGCTGGGAGATCAGGATCTCTCTTCCGTCGTGCAATGCTATGAGGAATGGATGAAGCTTGCGATCACCAAATTTCATTCATCTTCAGACGCTTCCGCAATCCCTGAGGAAAGCCCAGAGCGGCGCCGCAATACCCGCATCAACCTGGGAATCAAGCTGCATCTGTCGGTTTACCAATGGCAGCAAGAGGGCAGTTTCTCCGGCCAAACTATCGAAGGCACACTCCAGGATCTCTCGGAGGGAGGACTGCAAATCAGTTCACCGGCACCGCTGGCCCAGGATATGTTTATTGTCATCCACTTCCCGCAGGAAGCTTCCCTGCCTCCGATTACCGGGAAGATTATCCGCATCGAGTCCAAGGAGGGCATGTTCCGATACGGCTGCATGCTGTCCGGTCTTCCGCCCTATACCCGGATCAGGCTGGAGGACTACATCAGCCGCCACCGGGAGTAACACAGGCTGCGCTGCTGTCACGGGGGACAGTTAGTCTAGCGCAAGCGGCGGCGCTGTCACGCCGACAGTTAGTCTGGCGTGAGCGGCGCTAACGTAGGAAGGACGCTTTAAGGCCAACTCGAACGGCGTTGCTGTAATGCAGACAGTGTGCCTAGCGAGAAGCATCGTTGGTGGCACAAGCAACCCGTAATCATGCACATCCAGCGCCGTTTGGAGCCACACAAGCTCAACCGGCGCTGGATGTGCAGCGTTGGATATCCACCTTCGGATAGCCTACACCACTATTTACCTATATATAAATAAGGGAACCCGTTTTCCCTTATTATCCTCTCCAGCAGCCCGTTGCTGCCCATAAGGGAAGGTTTTTTCCGCTATTTCCCCTTTCTCCCCCTTTCTGAGGGCGTTGAACCGGCAATAAGGGAAAACGGAGGGCCTTATTCCCTTTTTTCCACCCCGGGCAACGAAATAAGGGAATTTTGTTCCTCTATTCAAATTCCATAATTCCCCTCTCAAGCTCCATAGCTGTCCCTCTCAAATTCCAAAACTTTCCTCTCAGGCATCATGGCTGCCTTCCCTCGAATATCTCCCGGGTGAATCTGATCCATTCCCGCGCGGCGAAGGACAGATAGCTCTTCCTCCTCCATATCATGCCCAGATGCCAGGGAATAACCGGGTCCTCCAGCTCCAGGATGCGGACACGGCTATGATCCAGGATGCGGCAGATGGTTTCGGGCAGAAGAGCCACGCCTAAGCCGGAAGCCGCCATCTCATAGATGAAATCCCACTGCGAGCTTTCATACAATACCTCCGGATGGAAGCCGACGCGGATGCATTCTTCAATGATCCGGTTGTGGAGGGAGAATTCCTCCCGGAAGAGGATAAAGGAGTCCCCGGCCAGTTCCGCCAAAGACGCGCGTGTTCTCCCCGCCAAAGGATGGTCCGGGTGGACCAGCAGCTTCATGCTTTCATTCACAACCGTGAAGGAATGGAATTTCTCCTTGTCCACCGGCAGAAGCACTACGCCTACATCCAGCTTCCCCTCGGCTACCTTCATCTCCAGCTTTTTGCCGCCATCCTCCACAGTCTGGATAACAAGCCCCGGGTATTGCCGTCTGAAATTGCGGATGATCTGGGGAAAGAAGCTGGAGCCGGCCATCGGCGGCAGGCCAAGGTGGATGACTCCCTTATTCAGATTAGTGAGATCCGATAATTCCCTGGTCAGGTTGCGGAAGGATTCGATGATATTATCCGCCTGACCCGTGATGGCTCTGCCTGCATCCGTCAGCTCGACCCGCTTGCCCTCCCTTGTAAAAAGCTCCACTCCCAATTCGTCCTCCAAGCCCTTGATCGCTTTGCTTAAAGTAGGTTGAGTAATGTGCAGCGCAGCCGCGGCCTTCGTAAAGTTCCTGTAACGGGCCAGCTCAAGAACATATTGCATATGGCGGATATCCATCCAGACCGCTCCCTCTCAACTATAGACAAATGGAATGAAAATGATTCAATCCATTCATTTTACCAATGAAAAGACTTGGTGTACACTTTCATTAACAGAAATTGATGACGCGGCTTCAAGCGCCGCCAGCAAAAAAGCCAGTGACATAAGCCGGAGGAGCCGGAGCCGGCAAGCTTTGGGAGGGATTGCAAATGGCCGCTTTTTTCAAGGTTGTGGGCCAAGTGATGTGCTTTATCGTTTTTTCCATCTTGATCAACTGGATAACCGACGCGCTGCATCTGCCGGTTCCCGGCAGTATCGTGGGCATTATTATATTGTTCTTGCTGCTTCAATTCAAGATTGTCAAGCTGGAATGGATTGATGTAGGTTCCAAGTGGCTGTTGGCGGAGATGCTGCTGTTCTTCATACCGCCGGTAGTAGGCGTGATTGAATACAAGGAGATGCTGCTGGACAGCGGCTTGCGGATCGCCGCCGCAATTGTGATCAGCATCCTGATAGTGATGATCGTGACAGGCCTGCTGGCAGAGAAGCTGTCCGGCCGGGAAGGGAAGCAGCAGCTATGATGATCCCGTTAATCTGCTTGCTGGCGACCGTGGCCGTCTATGCCACCAGCAAGCGTTTCTACCGCAAATTCCCCAGGGTGATGTTCACTCCGGTTGTGCTGACGCCTGTTATTGTGATCCTGATTCTGGTGCTGAGCCAGGTTCCTTATGATACCTATCATTCCGGCACTCATTATCTAAGCGATATGATCGGCCCCGCCACGGTGGCGCTGGCTGTTCCTCTGTATAAGAACCGGGACGTGTTCAAAAAGCATGCTGTGCCTATTCTGATCAGTGTGCTGGCCGGTTCCACTGCCGCAATCGCCACCTCCGCCTGGATCGCCAAGAGCCTGAATCTGAACCTGGAGATTATCGACAGCATGGTGCCGCGCTCCGCCACTACTCCCATCGCGGTTGTCGTATCGGAATATATCGGCGGGATTCCTGCCATTACCGCGGTATTCGTGCTGTTCACCGGGGTGCTGGGCATGGTGCTGGGCCCGTTGGTCATCCGCTTCTTCCGGTTCAAGAATGCCGTTGCCCATGGCGTGCTGCTGGGTACAAGCGCGCATGCTATTGGCACAACCAAGGCCTTCGAGCTAAGCTCCGTATCCGGCTCCATCTCTACGGTAGCGATGATCCTCACCGCCTTCTTCACCTTATGCACCGCCCCATGGATCATTCAGTTCATTCTGTAGACATCTTAGGCCGTCCTCCCCAAAGGGAAGACGGCCTAAGATGATGCGAAGAACCTCTACCTGTTTCGCCCCTCACAGAGGAATGCCGGACAACTCCATTAGGCGCTGTCGGGTTCATTGGAGCTGCCCGCTTCATTAGGTGTCGGGTTCATTGGAGCTGCTGGTTCATTAGGTGCTGCCGGGTTCATTCGCGCGGCCGCCCCATTAAGCCAGACAAGCCTCCACTAACCGGTCCACATGCCCTTCCGCCAGACCGATATTGGTATCCGCCGCGCCATAGTAGATCTTGAGCGTCCCGTCCTGCTCCGCGAGCGCGTTGCAGGTGAATACCACATTACCCACTCTTCCCGCCATTTCATAGTCATGCTCCGGCCACAGCACAAAATCCTTGGTAAAGCCAATCACCACGGATGGATCGTCCAAGTCCAACAAACAAGCCTTCAAACGGTAGATAAAGCCGTTGCAGGTCTGGGAAACCGTATGATAGATTTCCAGCCAGCCCTTGTCCGTCCGGATGGGAACCGCCCCCGCTCCCATCTTGAACCCGTCGCGGAACGGCTGCCCCCGGTACGTAAGCGGCTTGCTCTTGCCCCAGAACACCAGATCGGGGGAATAGCTAATCCACATGTAGCAAGGGCTCTGCTCATTGCCGAAGGGCCGGTCCAGCCTCATATACAGGCCGTTGCCCTGCTCCGGGAACAGCGCGCCGTTGCGGTTGCCCAGTTCGCTGGCCGTACTCACCCGCCGGAAGGACACGAAATCCCGCGTATGAAGAATGCCTACTCTTACATCATTCTGGGACAGGTCGCTGGCGTAGAGGATATAATAATCCTCTCCCATGCGGGTGATTCTCGGATCATAGGTGTTGGCTTCCGGGTGATCGGGATCGGGAGCGGGCCAGTCCACAGGCTTCTCGTCGGGTACAAAGCGGTACCCGTCCTTGCTTCTGGCGATCCAGATGCGGTGAACATCATCCAGGGTGGTCACGTCCATCATCAGAATATATTCGTCCTTGTACCGGATCGCCCCGGGATTGAAGGTATAGAGAACCTCCTGCGGCATCATGGCAGGAGCCATAACCGGATTCCCCGGGTATTTCGACAACATTCTGCTGTTCATTTTTTGTCCGCCTCATTCTTCAGGTTTTTCGTTGTTCTTCTCATCTCCCCCCCATAGATCGGCAGAGGAGCTTTCCCGCATTTTCTTGGGAGTGATGCCATACGCATTCTTGAAGCAATAGATGAAATACTGGGAGCTGCCCAGCCCTACCGCTTCGGCAATTTCCGCTACCTTCATATGGGTGGTGAGCACCATTTCCCTGGCTTTTTCCATACGCACCTTGGTGAGATACTCATTCCATGTTATGCCCTCGGTTTTTTTGAACAGCTTCCCCAGGTAGTGGGGGTGCAGATACACCTTATCCGCAATCTCCGTTACAGACAGATCGGCCCCGTAATGCTCATCCATATATTTCTTGACCCTGTCGATGAGCTCATTGGACGCGCCGCCGGTTTTCTCCCCGATCATCCTGCCGATTGCCGCGAACATGCCCTGAAGCCACTGCTTGATCTCCTCCTGCTCGTCATGCCGCATCAGCGCCGCTTCCAGTTCAGCTTCGTTCCCCAGCACCGCTTCGGTGTTGTAGCCCATCTCCGACAGAGTATAACTGATCAAATTCAACAGCCGCCGGAAAAAATGGAAGAAAACCGCCGTATCCACCCGTTCCCCGGTCATAACATCAATCACTTCATCCGTCTTCGCTATGCACAGCGCAATATCTCCCGACCTGAGATTCTTCAGGATATATTCCAGATCGTCATTCTTCAGAAAACGGCCGGAAGCGTTGTGCTTCTCCGAATCCTGAAACCGCACAACAGCGCCCCGGGCAAACACCGGCTTTTGCCGCAAGGCACGCCGCGCCTCCCGGAAGCTCCTCCCCGCCTGCACGAATTCATCCACCGGCCTGCCTATTCCCATGGAAACCGAGCAGCCGGTCTCCTTGGCAAGCCGCTCCTTGAAATCCAGACACAGATAGAAGATGTTGTCCTCCTCAACAAGGCTGTCCATGGAAAAGCTGATGACCGCCGCTATTCCCGGATCCAATTCGGCTGCCGCATACGTGTAGCCCTGCTCCGCCAGATACCCTTCCAGACGCTGCAGCAGCTCTCCCCCAGCGCCAACGCTCCTGTCCAGCCTGGCCGCGCCGCCCTTCTCCTCCCCGCTGCGCCTGTCCGCTTCGATCAGAACCGCGATGAACAGCTCCCCCTCAAAATGCAGCCCCAGCATCTCCATTCCCTCATGAACCGACGGACTGTCCGCGATCTCCCCCGCTACAATGTCGCGGATGAAGGTCTCCCGGGCGGCGGGCTTCAGCTGCGCCAGCAGCTCCACGGCCGATTCTTTGTCATGGAGAATCCGGTTGATGCTCTCATTGATATGCTGCATATCATCCTTGCCCTTCTCATCATGAAATGAGGCATGCTGTCTCAGCATCTCCATCAGGCGGGAGATGGGCTTGTACAGCTTCCGGGAGAGGTGGCCGGCAAGGGGAAGAAACACCAGCAGACCTGCTGTATTGATGCCGAGCATCCACAGCCGCAGTTGGTTATATTCCAAGAACAGATCGCTGTACGGCAGGCTGGAGACAATTTTCCAATCGTACTTGGGGCTGGAATGGTAAGTAACCATACTCTTAACCCCATCCACCTCCCGGATCATCGAACCGTTTGGGGCAGTGGCCCCGGCGATTTCCCGGCTCCAGGAATAGCTCTGGTACAGGCGCTCCTGGCTGCGGCCGGATATCACCATTCCATCCCGGTCGATAATCATGATCTCCTCGCGCTTGCGGACCCTGTCGGCATTGATGGAGGACTGCAGGGCCTCCTCACTCAGACGGATAACCAGGGCTCCCAGCTTCCGGTCGCTTAATGTGAGGGGCAGGCTCTTGACCAGAGTCAGCACATGAACCGGACGGTTGGAGGCTTCACTGGCAACGGGCCGGGTATTCATCAGAGCGTGAAAGCTGTTGCGGTACACATCCAGCCAAGCGGTATCGGTTAATTCTTCCATGTTCAAAATGGCGCTGTCACTGGTGAGGACCTTGCCGTCATGTTCAAGATAAATCGAGACGGTGTCCACATACTGGTTGGTGTTTTTGAAGGTGTGCAGCATGGACAGAATATCCATGTATTCGGAGAACTTGGACAAGGGCGGCCGGGCGCTGTTCAGGGTTGCCGTTACCAGCCCGTTGGTCCCCAGATTGACGGCCATTTCGTTCACATGCATCAGAATCTCATCCATGCTGAGCAGGATTTGCCTTAGATACTCGCTGTTCGATTGATTGATCTGCTTCTTCATAATGTTGCCCGTCACATACATCAGGGACAAGCCAAAGGTGAGCTCTACGATGAAGATAAATACGAACGAATAGGTCAGCCATTTCTTCAGCAGAGTTCGTCTTTCCCAAAATTTCATCGTCATCCGGATCGGCTCTTTCCTTGAAAGTAATCGCTTTCATCTGTAAGCCCAGATTACTACAAATACTTCCCAAAAGCTACGGCCTTCCGCTCCAAAGGCAGCCTTTGGAGCGGAATTCCGGCTTTCGCTTTTTTATTGGGGCTCATCCACAATTACATTCAGTTCCAGCAGACGGCTGCGCACCTCGGAATACGGCAGCTGCGCCACATCCACTCCCCGCATAGCGGCCAAGGCGGCTGTAACTCCGGCAGCCTGCCCGATGCTCATGCACCGGGGAGCCAGACGAAGAACATCCAGAAGCTCCGGTTCCACTGAAATGGCTCTTCCCCCGGCCACCACATTGCGCAGTCCCTCCGGCATAATCGTCTTCCACGGGATGGAGTAGAAGCCGGATTGAACCGTCCGCCATTCCGGGATAAACGCCTTTTTGACGCTGTGGCTTCCGTAAGTGCGGGTAATGACAGCGATGGGCTCGGCAACAGGCCGCTTCTCATCGATATCCTGCCGCTTGAGAGTCTCAAGCCCTACAATTCCTCTGCTGGCCCGCACTCCCAGGTGAATGCCTGTATGAACCACGTAGCATTGGGCGAAGCCGGGCATCTCCCTTCTCAGGAAATCCACAATCTGCGGAATTTGCTCGCGCATTTCGATCTCCATCCGGGTCATTTCCCCGGAGGTTAACGCCTGGCCCACAGCCTTGGTCAGACACATCTTGACCATCCCCGGCTCCAGCTTCTGCAGGCAGGCGAAGTAATCCAGAAGCCCCGGAGGTGTTTTTCCTTGGGCAAACAGCTCCTTGTACAGCTTCTTATTCTCCTGCACGTCGTACTGGGTCACACCGCCTAAGTCAAAGAAGATGGACTTGTGCATGGATTCTTCCTCCGTGTATTCCCGCACAGCGCCTCCGGCCCGGTACACCAGTTGGGCATCTCCCGTGCAGTCCACGAAGGCCTTGGCCTTGATCAGCCCCGGTCCCTCCATGCAGTCTACAGCCGCCGCCTGCACCGCTCCCTCCGAAACGGCCGCTCCGATCAGGGAGGTGTAATACAACCGGGCAACTCCGGCCCGCTCCAGCATCCTGTTGATGACAAGCCTTAGCTGGTCTGCCGAGGAGAGCACATGGCCTGTGAGCTTCCGGTCGCCCACGGGCTTATATTCCGGGATGGGCACGGCGTCATTGACAACCGAAGCGGCCCCCATGGAGTCCAGCTCGCGGATGATCTCCTCTGCCAGCCCTGCGGCTATCTGCTGTCCTTCCGCCCCGAACCCCATATAGTAGGGGACATTGGACAGAGTGGCCACCCCTCCCGGCGAGCCGTATTTCTCAACAATAATGGTCTTGAGTCCCATTCTGGCCGCAGATACGGCCGCTCCCACACCGCTTGGTCCCGCTCCGAAAACCGCTACATCATAAGTGCCGATAACCGGCCATTCCGGCATGGGTCTGAACAGACTTGAATTCATGTTGGCTATCTTCCCTTCAGTTAAAGTTTGTTCATTTCCTTATAGACTCCAGTCATTTCATCGATGTATTCCTGTCCGCCGTTTTTCAGATAGGCCGCCTTGAAATCTTCATAGATCCGCTCCGGGTCCGCTCCGGTGATCGCCTGGACCACCGCTTTTTGCGTCAGCTTATCCAGCTCTGTCTTATATTTGGATGCAGCGGCGATGGGACGGTCAAACAAAATCTTGTTTCTGGCCCCTTCCCGGTTGATCTTGGCTGCCGCCTCGGAGATTGCGCCAAACTTGGTGTTTCCGTCCAAGGCCTTGAAGTAGTTTCCGTCAAAGGTAAAGGGCCGGACAGCGCTGATCTCGTAATTGATATAGGACAGGGTCTTGGCGTTGTACGCTGTATCCTTGGGCACCCGGATTCCGTCCTTCAGGGTATAGTGCTCATTTTCCACCCCGAAGAACAAGGTGTCCGCTCCTTCCTTCACCATCCAGTCGATATACTGCACCACCTCGTTGACCTTCTTGCTGGTCTTGGGCACGATGATTCTGTACCCGTAGGGCGGCGTAACCACTTGGTGAATCTTGCCGGTCTGGTCGGCGAAGGGAGCCACCGGATGCCATTCCACATTGGGATCGTTCTGGACGCTGTCATGATTCAGCCGTTCTCCCGCTCCGCTGGTTACATTGATCCAGTTGTAATTGCCCGACCATGCTCCCGCCTTGCCGCCGAAGGTCTGCTCCTTGGAGCGCTTGCCGTCGGTATCCAGAGCGAATTCTGTGGCAATCAGCTCTTCCTTGTAAAGCTTGTTCATGTAAACCAGGTAATTCTTATAACCGGACTGCAGCTCTCTTGGCACCAGCTTGCCGTCGATATAGGCCAGGTCGTCCTCTACACCGAAGGCCGACAGCAGCCCGGCCACATTCAATTGGGCGCTGGTCGAGCTCATGGAAACCGTCAGCGGCACCACATTGTCCTTGCCGGCGCCTCCCGGGTCCTTGTCCTTGAAGGCCTTCAGCGCCTGATAGAATTCCTCCGGCGTCTTGGGAATGCCCAGTCCCACCTTATCCAGCCAGTCCTTGCGCATGAACAGCATATTGGAGGTATAGATGGTGGTTCCGCCGGCGATGGCATACAGCTTGCCGTTGACAATGCCCGCGTCCTTCACGCCGGGCTTCTGGTCCCACAGCTTGGACTGGATATTCGGTCCGTATTGCTTGACCGCCTCATCCAGCTCATGCAGGCCGCCGGAGTTGGCCCATTGCTTCAGTGAATCGTCATTGTAGGTGTACAGCATATCCGGCGCCTCCCCGGCGGCGAGCAGCAAGTTGACCTTGGTGATTTCCTCATTGCGGGGCACCGGGTAATAGTTCACCTTCAGCCCCAGCTTGCCCACCTGCTCATTCACCCACCGGGTCCACCGGTTGTCGGCGATGGTTCCTTCCTCCGGAGGAACAACCCCCCGGTCGAATATCTCAACCGATATTTCCTTCAACGGCCCCTTGGACGCCGCCGCCGCAGCCGTGGCTGCGGCGGTTCCTGCAGGCTGGGTGGACGAAGCGGCTTCCTTGTTTTCCTTGGAGCAGGCAGCTCCGGTCAGCAGCAGCGCTGCCGCCAAAGACATATGAACGGTTTTTGCATAACGCTTCATGAATGTGATCCCCTTTATAAGTGATTTGTGATGGTTGGACTTGGCAGTAAACCGGCCCGCAGCGTTACATGACCCCCACCCCCTCCTTCGACGCCGCGCCTCCCCTTTGATGACACCACGTCTATCCCTTAATAGCGCCGATCATGACCCCTTTGACAAAATACTTCTGAATCCAAGGGTATACGACAAGAATGGGCAAGGTGGAGACAATAATTACCGCCGCCTTGAGAGACTCCTGCACCACCGTGCTTCTGGTATCCGCATCCATGCCCGCGGACTGTCCGATCTGGTCATCGATGAGCAATTGCTTCAGCTTCACCTGCAGCGTGTACAGCTTGACGTCATTCAGGTAGATCAGGGCATTCATGTAGGAATTCCAGTGGGCAACGGCATAGAACAGGCCCAGGGTGGCGATAACCGCCAGCGACAGGGGAATATAGATTTTCAGCAGAATCTGCAGCTCGTTGCAGCCGTCAATGATGGCCGCTTCCTCCAGCTCCTTGGGAATCCCCATGAAGAAGGTGCGCATGATAATCAGATTGAAGGTGCTGATGGCACCAGGCAAGATCAGGGCCCAGAGGGAGTTCACCAGCCCCAGCTCCCGCATCAGCAGATACGCCGGAATGGTGCCGCCGTGAAACAGCATGGTGAATACGATCAGCTTCATAACCAGGCTGCGAATCTTCACTTTTCGCTTGATCAGAGGGTATGCCGTAATAATCGTCATGGCCAGATTAATGGCGGTTCCTACCAAGGTCACATATACCGTATTGGAGAAGGAGCGGAAAAAGTTAGGGTCCTGCAGGATGGTTTGGTAAGAGAGAGTCTGGAACCCCCTGGGCAAAACAGATACCTTCATCGTAATAATGGACTGCTGATCGCTCAAGGATACGGCCAGCATATGAATAAAGGGAAATAAGCAGGTCAGGGACAATAAAATGACAATGCTGTAAATGATGAACGTGGCTGTCCTGCTGCCGTTTCTTGCGCTCACTGTCAATCCTCCGTTTCATGGGCGGGTCAGAAAAGCCCCTCTTCACCCAGCTTCTTAATGAACCGATTCGCACTCACAATCATGATGAATCCGATCAGGGACTGGAACAATCCCATCGCCGTGGTCAGGCTGAACTTGGACTGGAGAATCCCCACTTTGTAAATATAGGTGCTGATTACGTCGGAAATATCGTATACCAGCGGATTGGAGAGCACGAAGGGCTGCTCGAAGCCAATCTCCATAATTTGTCCCAGCTTCAGAATCAGCATGATCACGATAGTGGGCTTGAGGCCGGGCAGGGTCACATGAAGAGTCTGCTTCCAGCGGTTGGCCCCGTCAATGCGGGCAGCCTCGTACAGCTCCGAATCAATGCCCGCCAATGCGGCAATGTAGATGATGGCGCCCCAGCCCGCTTCCTTCCAGATTCCCGAGAATACATAAGAGAACACCCACCAATGCTCTTCCCCCAAAAAGAAAACCGTCGGCAATCCCAAATCCTGCAGCACCGCATTCACAATCCCGTATTTGGGTGAAAGCAGGTTCACAATAATGCCCCCGATCACAATCCAGGAGAAAAAATGCGGCAGATACAGCGTTGACTTGAGAACGGAGGACAGCCGCTTATGGGTAATCTCGTTGACCAGCAGAGCGATGATAATGGGAGCGGGAAACCCGAATACCAGACTGAGCAGATTCAGCATCAGGGTATTGCGCAGCACTTGGTAAAACTCAGGCAGACTGAACAGATATCTGAAGTTGTCCAAGCCGGCCCAAGCGCTTTCGGCAAATCCCTTGAAAATGTTGAAATCCTTGAAGGCAATCAGAATGCCGTACATCGGTGTATAGTGAAACAAAATGTAGTAGATGATTCCGGGAATCAGCATCAAATAAAGAATATAGGACTCCTTCAGATGCCTAAGCGGACTTTTTCCAAGCACATTCGTACCTCCTTGTTCTTGTGTACAGCATAGCCTTGCCTGCCCGGCGGAGTAAATAAAGAAAAGCAGATAAAATGAAGCCGGATAGGGCAATGCACGACTGTTGAGCTGCGGGGCTATTGAACTGCTAATAGGCTGATGGCCGTTAGACTGCTAAGCTGTTGGCCGTTAGGCTGATGGCTATTGGGCCGCTTCCCTGATGACCTTCCCCAACGCCTCCAGCTTGGCGCTTCCTTCCCCATAGGTGGGGCAAATCCAGCCGCCCTCCGCATACTCGTTCCAGGCATAGCACAGGACACCGTTGCGGCAAAGGTCCTTATGCGCCCGAACAAACCGGATTCCCGCTCCAAGCTGCTCCGCCGCCTCTTCCGGCGCCGGGTTGGCCCAATATGGCCCATGCCCCCCTCCCCACGGAGGAGGATTCAGCAGCCGGGGCTTCTCGTTCCTGCCGAAGCTGACCAAGGGAATATAAGGCAGGTTGGCCGCCAGATACTCATTCCAGGATTCCCTGTTCTGACAGGCGAGATCCCCATAGGGAAGCAGTTCTAGGCTGTCCGGTCCCTTGCCCGCATAGGAATAGGCGCTGATGGCGTCGAAGCCGTATTGTGCAGCCATACCGCTGTCATGGGCGACTCTGGCGCAGGAGCACATCAGCACCAGACAGGGATCGGGGAGACCGGCAGCAGCGGCCTTCACGCGGATCAGGCTCAGCGCTTCACGGGTTCCCGCACCTGCTCCGTAAGCCTGCTCCATATCGGCGATGCTGAAGACATACACCAAGGGGCGGCCGCCTTCTGCGGTCATGTAGGAGGGCTGAGCCATCAATCCCGCCAGCCGTTCGATCCGGCGCTCCCATACGTCCTTGTCATGCTTGTGCAGCACCAGGCAGAACCGCAGAGACGTTCTTGCCCCGCTGGCCAAATATTTGTGCATCGCATAATTTTCCGGCCCCTCCGGGTCCTCCTCTGTTCCGCTGATGAAGGCCCAATAATCAATGCCTGCCTGCTCAGCGTAGCGGATCTGCCGGTCAATGGCTTCTTGCGTGTTTTCATGGCCGCTGACCGTTTCCTCATCCTCGATGCGGAGAAAAAACGGAACTTGGCTATGGTACTCGCGGGGACTCAGCGACTTCAGCTCGCAATTGGTGTGTTTGTCGCCGCCGTGCAAATAGTCCCAGCGGATCACACCAACAGGAATAGGGTTGGTTGTCATGTTGGATTCTCCTTAGAGTTTTCTGTTTTAATACGAACTGAAGAGAGTATTGCGGAAAACTGGCTTCGTAAGCATCAGCTGAGTTATTCGCTTAAATACGGACGAAGGGAGTATTGCGGAAAACTGGCTTCGTAAGCATCGGCTGAGTTCATGATGGGAGGGAGATGCGGTACAGCTCCAGCGCATCCACCATCAGCCAGTCCCCGCCGGCAGCCTCGGATTCGATTCGGATGATGCACTCTCCAGTTGTCACTTCAATATCCAACCGCAGCTGCTTCCATTCCGCCGAAGGGGGAATGGGCGTGTACACGGTGGCGGATTGTCCGTCCGTGACAGATAATCCGGCCGAGTGCTGGCCCCCGGAGGACCGGACCTGGGCCACCAGCCGGTACTTGCCTGGCAGCAGGCCCGTCACTTGCTGGATGGCGGCGGCTTCATAAGCCTGGCCGGCGGAATAGGCGAGAGCCGCGCTTCCGTAATAGCTCTCTGCCGAGACAGACACAGCGGCTGAGTCGCCTTCAAGCAGCCACCCGTCGCTCCCCGACTCAAAGCCGGGATTCACCAGCAGATTGCTTCCTCCCGGATTGCCGTCCTTCATCTGGCGGATGGCGTCCAGCCGGGCGCTTCCTTCCGCAAGTGTCGGCGCAATCCACCCGCCTTCGGCAAACTCATTCCACGCATAGGACAATATGGTGTTGCTTTCGCATACCTCCCGGTGGGCCTCCACATAATCCAGACCGGCGCGGATCTGGCGGGCCGCTTCTTCCGGGGTAGGAGCGTCAAAATATGGTCCGTGGCCTCCCCCGTATACAACCGGCGTATCCTTTCGCGGCTCCTCGTTGCGTCCGAGAGAGACCAGCGGTACGAATGGAGCTCCGACAGCCCGGTAACGCTCCCATGATGCGGTATTCCCTTCCGCCAGCTCTTTGTAGGAGAGATAGGAGGCGGCATTGTTCTCCGTGCGCTCTCCCGCATAGCTGTATGCGCTGATAGCATCTAATTCAAGGCTCTCCACATAAGCCTTATTCTCAGCCAAGCTATTCTCCGTAGCGGAAGCCATGGCAACGATATAGGGATTGCCCAATCCGGCTTCCGCGGCCTTGGAGCGGATGAGCCCGATGGCATCCTTGGCTCCGGCCCCATACTGGGCCTCCAGTTCAGCTACCCGGTAAATGTACACCAGAGGACGGTTGCCCATTATCTGCACATAATTGGGCTCCTGCATCCATTTCACCAGCATGTCTACCCGGTTCTCCCAAGGATTGGCGTTATAACGGTGCAGAATAATGGAGAAGCCCATATCATGGCGGTTGGTGCTGGCAAGAAATTTGTCAAGGGCATAGTATTCCGGGTTATTCTTGCCCATATCCGGACCTGTGGTAAACGCCCAATAGTCGATTCCCCCGCCGGCAGCGTAGCCGATTTCCTGCTCCATGGCCGCCACGCTGTTGTTATGACCCGTTACTTGGTGGTTGACGTCAACGGTTGTGAAGAACGGGGCGCGGTGGCTGTGCTTGGGCGTGCTAAGCGAATTCAGCTCATCAAACGGGGCGTAGCCCGTCATCACATCCCAGCGGATATTGCCGATCATGGGCATAGGACGGCTCTGCCACTTGGCGTATAATGTCACGTCGCCGGCAATGGGCCGGGAAAAGTCAAAGGCATCCGTTAACCCGGAATCCCGGTACCAGCCGGCAAACTCATATCCGGTCTTCCGCGGTGCTGCGGGAGGCGCAATGAGGTTTGCACCATCGGCCTCTACGGAAGGTACGAAGCTGCCTCCTACGGAATCAAAATTGGCGAACAAACCTGTTAACGGCTGACCGCTTTTTCTCAACTCGGCGTCATCAATGAAAAGCATGTGACCGTCAAAGGTTTTCAAATAGAACTCCACCAGGCAAGCTCCTGTTGTAACGGGAATAAAGGGGATTTCTACGGATGCATATCCGGCGGATACGGGAATGGCCGCTTCCCGCGGAGAGGTTCCGTTGCCGGAAACCCGCATGACGAAAGTGTCGTCGGCTCTGGCGGCTACCGGGCGCTTCACCCAGGCTTTGGCTGTATAATAGCCCTTCTCCAGGTCCTCCGCCCTCTGGGATACCCAAGCTTCAAACCGCTTGCTCTGGGTCAGCTTCAGTGCAGCGGCGCCGCTGCGGGGAACGTCCGTACCAGGGCCTGCGGATGTGGCGATGGAGGCGGAAGGCAGGGTGGACGTGATCTTCCATTGGTTCCATGTGCCTTCTTCGAAGCCCGGGTTCCCCAGAAGATTCCCGGGATCTGCCGCCACCGCCTGCCACTTGGCATACAGCATCATATTGGCCTCCACAGGGGCAAGAAAGTCGTATGGTGCTGTAAACCCTGCATCCGCATACCAGCCGGAGAAGCTATACCCTTCCCTGACGGGCTGCTGCGGAGGAGCAAGCGGACTGCCTCCGGGCACCTGCACGGTTTGCAGCGGACTGCCTCCGTTTGTCTGGAAGGCTACGCTCCAGACCTCGCCGACAGGGGAGACAAATGTAAATTCCACATCATCCACATACAACACCGGCCCAGCGGCAGACGCTTTGGAGTAAAACACAATGGTGACTTCCCCCGCTTCCTCCTGCACCACGATATTATTGATCGTGATCCGGCTGAAGGCAGCCTGTGTGGTGGTTCCAATATCCAGCGCATACTGGGGGGCATAGACGGAACCGCCCACCGTATGGGGTCCTACAGCCACCTCCATCTGCGCCGCATCATGGCTAACTGCCGTATTGGGCCTTCTCACCCAGGCGCTTGCAGAATAGATGCCGTCGGACAGCCCCGTTACCGTCTGGTAAGTCCAGGCCTCATAGGCGGCGCCCTTAAGATGCCGGAGGGAGTAAGAGCCGCTCTTGAAGTTGTACCCGGCGCTCCCGCCAATCCGTGAAGCGGCATCTGCCGCGCCAAAGGTGGTCCACCCTTGGAGGCCTGATGCTTCAAAGCCCGAATTCACAAGCAGATTGCCTCCCTCTGCCGTTTCTGTTTGCGCGGACTGCACTGTTTGCGCGGTCGCCCCCGGCCCCGGCAACGACGCGACATCGGCTTGTACGTAGCCCATCGGTACTCCGGTGCCAAGCAGCAGCGCCAAGCATAGGCACATCATTATTTTCATGCCCTTCTTGCTTTTCATCATGCTTGAGTCCCCTTTCTGTCAAATGTGAAAAAACTGCGCCCATTGTGAAGCGCTTTCTTTTTCTCGGATTCAGATTACAGGTACCGGAAGAGCAAAGTAAATGAAAATGATTAGAGAAACAGCAGCAAACTAGAGATTCTCCTGAGAAAAGAGCTGCAGAACACCCGGCGTGGAGACGATTAGAACGAACGTTCTTGTTTTGAGCTATGGATATTACCTGCCCCTAAAGCCGTCTTTTTGCAGGCGCAGTGTCTTTTTTTCTTTTTACAGGAAAAACATATATACTTTTACAGGTTCGATCTCCGCCAGTACTCTTCCTCCGCCCAGGGTGGGAGAGTTCCGGCCATTCTGATTGAATTTTCATACAGAATAGCCCCTTCCCCCCTATTCACCGGCCATTCTACGCGAAAAATCATACAGAATAGCCCCTTCCCCCTAATCCACCGGCCATTCTACGCGAAAATTCATTACAGAATGGCTCCTGCCCTACCATGTGCGGACTTAGTTCAGCCCGCTTGCAGGATGCGGATCAAGCAATGTTCACCATCTACGAACCGCCATTCCACCAAAAAAACCTCCGAAGCCTGCAACAGGCCGGAGGTTTTCGAGGAAATATGTTGTTGATCCCGATACGGATGGCGGGAACGGATTATTCCGCTACATAGGAGCAGCAGTAATCCGTCACGGTCTTGACCTCCAGCTTGAAGCGCTGGCCTGCGGGCACGGTGAATTCTCCGGTGCCGCTGATCGCGAGCCACTGGGATTCTCCCGGCAGCAGCACGTTCAGCTCACCGGCCAGAATTTCCATGATCTCCCGGGTGTCGGTTCCGAATTCGTATTCACCGGGCAACATAATCCCCAGAGTCTTCTTCGTGCCATCTGCAAACACGACGGTTCTGCTGGTTACCTTGCCTTCGAAATAAACGTTGGCCTGCTTTATGACGGTTACATTCGCAAATTGGGACATGGCCGGTGATGCCTCCTCTATATGTGGATAACGTTGCAATACGCTTATTTCAAAAGTGCCTTAACCCGGGCAACTACGTTATCCGGCGTAAAGCCGTATTCCTGCAGCACCTTCGGCCCCGGAGCAGATGCCCCAAAGATACTGATGCCCAGAATGGAGCCCTGTTCACCCACATAACGTTCCCAGCCGATGGGATATGCCATCTCAACTGCGAGACGGGCCTTCACTTCGGGAAGAATCACCGAATCCTTGTACTCCTGGGATTGCTGCTCGAACAGCTCCCAGCTGGGCATGCTTACGACTCGGACAGCAATGCCTTCTTCCGCCAGCTTCTTCTGCGCGTCAACGGCCAGACTCACCTCGGAGCCGGTGGCGATGATCTGCGCCTGGGGCTTGCCGCCTGCGGCTTCGGAGACCACATAAGCGCCGCGGCGCACGTTCTCTCTGGCCAGCTCGCCGCTGTGCTCCAGCACAGGCAGATTCTGCCGGGTCAGCACCAGCGCTACAGGTCCGCCACGGTTCTCCAGAGCGAAGCGCCAGGCTTCCATGGTTTCATTGGCATCCGCCGGCCGGATCACTGTCATGCCGGGAATAATACGCAGAGCAGGAAGCTGCTCAATCGGCTCATGGGTGGGTCCATCCTCCCCAACGGCAATGGAGTCATGGGTCAGCACATAGATGGACGGGATCTTCATCAGCGCAGCCAGACGGACCGCAGGACGCATATAGTCGGAGAAAACAAAGAATGTGCCGCAGTATGCGTGTACACCGCCGTGAAGCATCATCCCGTTGGTAGCGGCAGTCATGGCAAATTCGCGGACACCAAAATATACGTTGCGTCCGGCATAATTGGCTGCCGTGAATTGGTCAATCCCCTTCAGATGGGTATTGGTGGAGGATTCCAAGTCAGCCGAACCGCCAATCAGGGTAGGAAGGTTGGGAGCGATGGCGTTCAAGGCTTGTCCGGAGCTTGCCCGGGTAGCCGATGCCTTCTCTGCA
The DNA here is from genome assembly GCA_029256185.1 of Paenibacillaceae bacterium. Taxonomy (GTDB): domain Bacteria; phylum Bacillota; class Bacilli; order Paenibacillales; family NBRC-103111; genus Paenibacillus_AR. Next base: position 208,419 of record JAQSYI010000011.1, on the reverse strand, counting down.
CTGGTGAATACGGGAATATCCTTGTCCCATCCCTCGGGCAGCTTGCCGGCTATAGCCAGACTTAATTGCCCGGCAAGCTCGGGATAGGCGGCGGCATAATCCTCCACAAGCTTGCTCCAGGCGGCATCCTTGGCTTCGCCTGCAGCTTTTACCCCGTCATAATAAGCGCGGACTTCCTCCGGCACATAGAACTCCGGCTCCAAAGGCCAGTTCAGCGCAGCCTTGGTCAGCTTGGCCTCATCTGAGCCAAGAGGAGATCCGTGAGGACCGGCGTGGCCTCCCTTGCCGCCCTTATTGGGGCTGCCGTAGCCGATGGTGGTCTTAACCTCGATCAGAGTGGGACGGGACTGATCGGCTTTGGCGAAGGAAATGGCGGCGGAGATGGTATCCAAGTCGTTCTCGTTCTCAACGCGCAGCACCTGCCAGCCATAGCTTTCAAACCGGGTCTTCACGTTCTCGGAGAAGGACAGGCTCAATTCGCCGTCCAAGGAAATATCGTTGGAATCATACAAAACGATCAGCTTGCCCAGCTTCAGATGGCCGGCAAGGGAAGCAGCTTCGCCTGATACCCCTTCCATCAGGTCGCCGTCGCCGCAGATGGCATATGTATAGTGGTCCACAACAGGGAAGCTTTCCTTGTTGTAAGCGGCCCCCATATGCGCCTCAGCCAATGCCATGCCCACAGCCATGGCAATCCCCTGGCCCAGCGGCCCGGTGGTGGCGTCTACGCCTGCGGTATGTCCATACTCCGGGTGTCCGGGAGTAAGGCTGCCCCATTGGCGGAATTGCTTCAGATCATCGATGGTCAAGCCGTAGCCGCACAGGTGCAGCAGGCTGTATAGCAGCATGGAGCCGTGGCCCGCGGACAGCACAAAACGGTCCCGGTTGAACCATCCGGGATTGGAAGGATTGTGGTTCATATGTCTGGTCCACAGTACATGAGCCATGGGAGCCGCTCCCATGGGCATTCCGGGATGGCCGGATTTGGATTTCTCGATGGCATCCACGGCCAGCATCCGGATGGAATTCACCGCAAGCTGTTCAGTTATCGTGTTTAATGTCATAAATTTGCTTCCTCCTTCATTAATAAATTGCCGCCTGCTGTGCTGCCGCCGCTGATAGGTCACGGAACGGCAAAAGCACACACAATGTTTGTTTATTCACTGAACCAAGTCAGTGGGCGTTCATTCCTTCCATTTTAACATTCCCCCTGCAGAAACGCTACCACTCCGTCTATGAAAAATCCTAACATTTCCACAGTTTTTTCAGTATCTAAGAAAAAACCTTGCAGGAGTATTTTGGCAAAGAAGAGCAGCCGCCTTAAGCAACGGAAATCAGCGCTCCTATTTGGGATTTCCGCGCAATAGGTCTTTCCAGTCCACTAGCCGCGCTAATCACTCCCTTCGTAAGCAGATGTTTTCCGTGAGAATGTGTCCTGCCCGCTAACTCATAACGGAAATTTTTTCCGTTATTCGTGTAATTTTTTCCTTACTCGCTCATTTAGCGGAAATTTTTTCCGTTACTTCCTCCTGAACTCCTTAAAACAGGAATATTTGCCTGGTTTTGAGCGGGTTAACGGAAATTTTTTCCTCTAAATCTCGGAAAATACCGAAAAACCTACTGATAACGGAAATTTTTTCCGTTAAGTATTCCCATGAGCCTTAATTCCCCCTCCCTTCAGCACTTGATCTACGGAAAAAAGTTTCCTCTCCCCGGAAGGATACACTCTCTGCCCTGAAATAACAGCATCCCGTCATTTCATTCATCAGTGGTGCCGCCAAGCGGCATGGAAGTCTGAGACTTAAAAACGGCCGCCAGGGGCTGTAACTCCCCGGCGGCCTTTTCATCATCTTAAGCAATGGCAAGAAGCTTAGTTAAACACAACCGTCTTGTTCTCATGCACCAGAATGCGGTCCTCCACGTGCCAAGCTACAGCCCGGGCGAGCACGATCCGCTCAATATGCCGGCCGATCCGCTTCAAGTCATGAACATCGTCGCGATGGCTGACCCGCTGCACATCCTGCTCAATGATCGGACCTCCGTCCAATTCCTCGGTCACGTAGTGGGCTGTCGCCCCGATAATTTTCACCCCGCGGTTGTGAGCCTGGGCATAGGGCTTGCCGCCGACGAAGGCCGGAAGGAAAGAATGGTGGATGTTGATGATCCGGTTGGCGTACTGCTCAATGAACTTGGCAGGAATGATCTGCATGTACCGGGCCAGCACGATGCAATCCACCTCACTGCCGGCCATCAGCTTGAGATGCTGCTCCTCCGCCTCCTGCTTCGTCTCCGCAGTAACCGGCACATAATGGTAGGCAATACCCATGGTCTCCACAATCTCTCTCATGTCCTGGTGATTGCTCACCACCATGGCAATATCCGCATTGAGATCGCCTGCCTGCCATTGCCACAGCAGCTCCAGCAAACAATGATCCTCCTTGGAGACGAAGATCGCCAGCCGCTTCTTCCTACTCTCCTGGGATACCCTCCAGTTCATCTTGAACTTATGCGCCACCACCTGGGAGAAGTCCAGCATCAGGGTCTCCAGCCTGCGGTCCAGTTCCAACAGATCAAACTCAATGCGGATAAAAAACATGCCTCCCTCGGGGTCCATGGTATACTGGTCCGATTGCACAATATTGGCGCCATGCTCGTGCAGGAAGCGGGAAACCGCCGCCACTATTCCCGGCTGGTCCGGGCAGGAAATCAGCATACAGGCCCGGTCCTTCTTCATCTCCGACCATTGGCTGTCTGTACTAAAGCTCATACGGTTCATAATAGTTCTTGCTCCCCCATTCCAAAAATCGATCCCATAATAATCACGCAAAACCGCACCTCCGCAGGCCAATACCATCCGCACCGGCAAAGCAGGCGCATCAGACGGGCAGCGGCAGCATTAAGCCAGACGGCGCAGCGTTAAGCCAGACAGCGGCGGCATTAAGCCAGACGGCGCAGCGTTAAGCCAGACAGCGGCGGCATTAAGCCAGACGGCGCAGCATTAAGCCGGACAGCGGCAGCGTTAACCCAGACGGCGGCAGTTGACCACCCTGTCCCAAAAAACCAGAGTACAACGGCAGCCTGCCCAAACCCAGTATCACCCAGACGGGTTCAAGCTTGTCCGGCTGATACCCGGCGGCTGCTTACGCCAGCAGTACCGGGGAAGCGCCCGACAGCCACGCGGTGAGCCGGTGGTTGACCTGCTCCTCGGTGAGGTCCTGGAACAGCCCTCCTGCAGCGATCATATCATACAAGCGCTCCATGGGCTCCCGCTTGTCCTCCTTCTTCGCCTTGGGGTCATTCTTCAGCACATCCCATACACTGACCACATAATCCCGGTGGTGAATATCGCTCTGCTTGAAGAAGTGGGCCAGCTGTTCCACATGGTCGATAAATTCCGCCCCGAACCGGTTATGCGCATCCCCTCGCAGCAGGGCAATCTCCGCCTCGTACATGGGGCGCTCGGGATTGCCGCTCTTGCCGATCCACGGGGTTTCCAGAATGAGCGGAAGATGCCGGATCTTCTCATGATGCACAATATTGTGCATGGCCTTGAAGCCGATCAGGCCGGCTCCGACCGGAGCGTGGCGGTCCTTGCCCGCCCCCCTGTGGTTCTTGCTGTCATTCAAGTGCACCACCGCAAGCCGGTCCAGCCCGATGATCCGGTCGAATTGTTCCAGCACACCGTCAAAATCATCGATGATATCGTATCCCGCATCATGAACGTGACAGGTGTCCAGGCATATGGTCAGGCGCCCGTTGTCCTGCACCTTGTCTATAATCGCCGCCAGCTCCTCAAAGCTGCGCCCCAATTCCGTTCCTTTGCCCGCCATGGTCTCCAGGGCAATATTCACTCCGGTATCCCTTGTCCCTTCCAGCACCTGGTTAAGCCCTTCGGCAATGCGCACCAGACCGTAGGCGGCGTCCTTCTCGGTATAAGCGCCGGGATGGAGCACAATATTCTTCACCCCCAGATAATGGGTGCGGCGGATTTCCTCCTGCAGAAAGCGCACGGCAAGTTCGAAGGTCTCCTCCTTGTACGAGCCCAGATTGATGATATAAGGGGCATGCACAATGATCTCGCCCATTCCATGCTTGTCCATCAGGAGCTTGCCTTCGGCGACGAACTGATCCTCGATGGGCTTGCGCCGCGTGTTCTGCGGGGCTCCGGTATAGATCATAAAGGTGTTGGAGCCGTAGGAAGCCGCTTCTTCAGCGGCATTCAGCAAGCCTTTATCGGAGAATGACACGTGGGAGCCGATCTTTAACATGGTCAAAATTCCGCCTTTCGGAAGTAGGTTTTTGACCTATTGTATCACAAGTTTCGTCTCCTATGAAAACATAAGCCCGTCTGCATGGGCTGGAAGTTTTTCGTCAAAGCCCGCGGCGGTGCAGAACCGTCAGGAATCTGTAAAAATCATAGGAGCCTCCCTCCGGAGTATCCACCAATCCCCGCGCCACCGCCTGATTCACGGCCGCTTGCGACCACTGCGGCACATCCGCCAGCCGGTTCTGCCCTTCCAGAGCAAGGCTCTTCTGCTGCATCTCCCCCATTATGCTCTCCAGCGCGGACAGCCGGAGCAGAATATCCTGCTTCAGACGCACCGCCTCCTCATCATAGCGGACAAACCCCCGGCTTCGAATAACGCTCCACAGCTTCTCCCCGTAGGAGGGATCTCCATCCACTTCAGCGGGGGCATCCGTAGCATAGCCGGCCGCATACAGGGCATGGCATTGCCGCTCCGGACTTGACGCCGCACGCACCGCCGCATAACGCGGCTTCTGCAGGAACAGCTCATGGTCCCGCACACAATCCTCAATGGAATCGTAGTACCTCCATTGGGCTACAACGTCATTATGCACCTGGCCGTCGATGACTTCGCGGGTTGTCCGGTTTACATACCGCCCGTCCCAATAGGGGGTCTTCTCGCCTGTGCCTACCTTAATGCCAAAGATATTGTTCCAAAACGGCACCTGACCGCCGGTTTCGAGAATGGCCTGGGCCAGCCGGACCGAAGGAAAAATGGTGGAGCCGTCCATATAAAGCTCATATGACACATTCGCCGTCCTGCTGATTAACTCCGCTTGGGATATCGCCATATTCTTCTCCTCCTCGCCGCTTGTCTGTCCAATTGACGCAGACGGAAAAAAGCTGCACCCGCTCTTTGCCTCGTTGCTCCTGCCGCCCGGAGATGGAACAGCACCCGCTCTGCTTCTGCTGATCCTGCCGCCGCAGGCGCAAAAACACCCGCTCCATGCCGCTGATGCGGCGGGAACGGGTGCAGCTTATCCGTCCTTGCTCTTAGAGTATGCGGTAAGGACGAACAAGGATACGGCGGAAATCCATTGATTTGATGCTTACATGGTCAGCCGGTTGACCACCATTATGGCCGCCCCGACTGCAATTGCCGCTTCGCCCAGCTCTCCCCGGTGAAATTCCACACGGTATGCCACAGGACTATGGATGCCACCCGGCACAGCACGGGGAGGGAGAGCGCGGGCTGTCTCCCGCTTCCGGCTCCTCTCCGGCTGCCGGGGCAGCTTGTACTCCACGGAGCCGTAGTAATAAGCCCCACGCAGCGCCTCCGAAACTGCAGTGCGGAAGAAGGCGGGATGGGCATTGACCACCGGCCCGCCCAGGATTACCTTCTCGGGATGAAGCGTATTGAGAAGATTGGCAAGCCCGATTCCGAAGTAGCGTCCGGAGCGCTCCAGCAGGGAAACGGCCGCCGCTTCTTCTCTCTCCAGACAGGCCAGCAGCTCCTGGAAGCCCCCTGTACGGCCCAGCCTGCGCCATTCCCGCTCCAGCGCATGGATGGATACGTAGGATTCCAGCGCTCCCCGGTTGCCGCGTGCTTCGCGGTGGGGGATTCCTCCGGCCTCCACGATCATCTGGCCTACTGCCCCCTCCATATCTACAGCCCCGTAGACAATGGAGCCGCCCGTCATCATGGCCGAGCGCAGTCCCGCTCCCACATGCACATAGAGCAGATGCTTGCGCTTCACCGGGTCAGCCCAGTATTCCCCGGTCAGAGCAGCATTAGCTCCGTTATCCAGATACACGCATACGCCCAGCGCCGTCTCCAGCCTCTCCTTCACCCTCACGTTGTTCCAGCCGGAGCTGCGGAAGTACAACGGATTAAGAATCCGGCCATTCCCCGTATCCACAGGTCCTACTGCGCCTACACCGAAGCCGAGCACCTGCCTGCGCTCAATCCCCCGGGACTCCAGCATATAAGCCGCAGAAGCGGCCACCTCCGCAAGCAGACTGTCCGGACTGTAGCTCTCCGACATGCGCCACACGGTGGAACTGACAATATGGTGATGCATATCCGTCAGCACCAGCATCGAGCGGGTCCGGGATATTTCCAGACCAAATGCATAAGCATACTGAGGATTAGTGCGGTAAAGAATAGGCCTCCTGCCGCCGGTGGACAAGCCGAAGCCCACTTCCGTGAGCAGCTCCTTTAACGTAAGCTCCTCGAGAATTCTGGTCAGGGTGCTTGGCGTGAGCCCGCTGCGCTCCAGCAGCTCCTGCTTGGACAGCGTCCCTCCCTGCCTGCGCACCCATTCATAGATATCCTTGGATTTCCGTGCCGGAATCCGTTCCTCCACTGCGTACATAATGCGACTCTCCTTTACCTTGATCCGAACCGGAAGATATAACCGCTACCGCAATGATAGCCGCAAATTGCCGATTTGTCACTCATCGGGTTATGAAATAAATGATTAACACGGCGCAATTGGTCCCGATGGGTCCTGGAGCGGATTGGTCAAGGGCGAATACATCCGTCACTTCATCCTCCTTCAGCCAGCCGCGGCGGCGGACTACCTCCCGGTGAAATAGCGGGCTCCAACATAAAAAAAGAGGCCAACCGGCCCCTCTTGGGTTGCACCTCTTATTCATCCTTTAAAAGCTGCTGCTCCGCCACTGCCTCAACTGTCTGCCGCAGACTCCTATTCGATCTTGCCGCATGCGACCCGGTCACCGGAGTTGCCTGCAGGGTCCGTCTTGTAATCGTCTGCGGACGCATGAATGACCAGCGAGGTTCCGCCCGGACGCAGCAAGGAGTTGGGACGCCCTTCCTCCAGGGTAACATTCCTCGCTACCATCTCGGCTGTTACCGTACCATCCGTCCCGACGGACAGGTTGGGCAAGTCGCCTGCATGCGGGCCATTGGGGTTATCGAAGCCGTGCTGCTTATTCATGGGATTGAAGTGTGCGCCCGCGCTCTTGAAGTCCGGCGGCTCGCACCCTCCTGTCTCATGAATGTGAAAGCCGTGCTTGCCGGGCACCAGATTGGATGCCTCCACACGGATATGGACTCCTCGGGACATCTGGGTCAGTTCGGCGTGACCGATGCTTTGCCCGTTCTGCCCGATAAGCTCCACTGTACGTTTGGTCCCCAGCACCGCATTGGCCACCACAGCATCGTCTTGCCGGCAGGAGATTACCGTCACCATAAGCGCTGCAACGGGGATAATTAGCCATCCTTTTTTTGCTATCATGCTGACTCCCTCCAAAAGCGTATCCTCCAGCCATCAGTCTGGACTTAACATGGCGATTCTAAACCCGCCGCGTCAAAATTCACCTGTCAGCAGAGGTGCTCCGATGGCCAGCTTCCACTCTCCCGTCTCGGTATCCTGGCGCAGCGCGGTCTGCATAGCCGTTCCCCCGGCGTCTACGACAATATCGGCAAGGAGACTGGACCGGAAGGTAAGGTTCAGCATGCCGTTGTCCTGGAACCGGCCATTCTCCTCCGCTTGCAGGATGCGCTTAGCCTGCCCGGCCAGAACTTGTGACAGGACAGAGCTGTTGCCGTCCTGCTCCAGCCACGTTCCCTCCAGCTTCAGAGTCCAGCTTCCCGTTGCTGCCAAACCCGCAAGCCAGTATCCGATCTGTTCTGCAGCCTCAGTCAGCCTGAAAGCCTCGCCTGCCTCCGCCTCCAGCAGAATCAGGGCATGCACGGCTTCGTTCCCCGGCTTGGCAGGAGCAGCCGCCAGCGTTCCGGCAATCTCCCAACCGTCGTTTTGTCCAAATCCGCCGCTTCCGCCGGCCGTACCGCTTCCATCAGCCTTTTTGTCCCCAAAGAAATGGTATAGCTTCTCCCGAAGAAGGGAGTAATCTTCTCCGCTCAATTCTCCGTGCCATTGCATCGAGGAGCGGTAACCGTCCTGCATGCTTGCCGACGCAAACTCCTGCAGCTTGGAAAACCGCTCTCCGGACAGCAGCGGGATGCCGCTTGCCGCCTCCACACGACTGCCCATTGAACCCGGGATTGCCTCAGCCTGATTGGTCCACCAGCTCCAGCCTGCGATTGCCGCCAACGCCAAACCGATGCTGATCCATCCTTTGATTCTGTTCATGGGATTCGCTCCTTCTCCGCTCAATCTATGACTCTATCAACAGGATTGACGAAATTGGGAGATGATATACCTGCCTTCCATGTATTAATGGGCCGGCTTTCCCTTTTGCTGCTTGGGACGCAGGAAGGCAAAAAGCGCAAGCGGGAGAACCACCTCAAAGATAAAAGCGAGTACGGACCAGGAACGCATAAAGTGGAACAGTTCATTGGCATTTTTGAAAAACCAGAGGGAACAGACAAAGCACCATGCGCCGAATGAGCCCATTATGGCATTGGGCAAAACAGCCGGAATGATCCGCCTGATCCCATGCGCCACCGCAAAGGCAAACAGGGCCACCTTGGCCAGCATCAATGGCAGGTAGATCATCAGGAACGGCAGGTCAAAACGATCCAGAAAATCCGTTACCCGGATCAGACGGACCGTCTCATACAAAGGAAAGAGGAATTTGCCGGTGATGCTGGTTCCCATGGACAGGAGCATATAAGCCAAGGTCCACAGTGTCAGTCCGACGGCGGCAGCCAGTCCGAACAAGCCTTCCTTGAAGGAGAATGCAGAAGACGGCAGCAAAAAAGGCAGAATCATCATTTGCCCCATATAGGCCAGCCCGTACCAACTGCCCTGCAAAGGCGGAATCAGCCCCCCATCGAACATGGGAAGCAGGTTCTTCACCTCGAATTCAGGGAAAAGCAGAAAAGGAATGACCACCAGCATGACCATGGCCAGGGGGAGCCACAATTCCGTCACTCTTGCCACAACTTCCAGGCCGCCCCGGGCCGTCACGACAACGGCTATCACGATGAGCATGCTGATCATGGCCAGCGGTGTGTTGGGGATCAGGGTGATCGTAACAAATTCGGTAAGGGTCCGGATATCCCGCATAAGCATGGTAAAAATAAACAGCACAATCAGGAGCGTCAGTCCGCGCCCCATTACAGGAAACCGGGATACGAGAATACCAAACAGATCCTTGCCGGGGAACCGGGCCAGTATTTGGGTTATGGCCCATAGAGGAAGCAGGAGTCCTGCCATGGCCAGCAAGCAGGATACCCAGGCATCCACACCTGCCAATGCAATCAGCCGGTTGGGCAATCCCGCCAGCATTCCGTCCAATACCAGAATAATCACGAACAGGCGCACCTGGCGTTTGGATATGACCTCCATGCAATTGCCTCCTCTCTCATAAGGCTTTAATCTCCTACGGAACCGGCGCAAAAGGGGCCAGCAGCCCGTCTATCCAATGCACCGGACGGGGAATCTGCATGGTAAAAAGCAGAATCTCCCAGACTATTCCGCTCATAACGAGCAACCCGACGGAACACCAGCGCGCAATCCGGCTGCTCTTCTTCAGCCTGGGCCGCTCCACCAGATAAACGGCCGTTATCCATAACACGGTATACAGTGTGTTCAATGTCATTCCACCAGCAACTCCTTGTTTTTGGCGACCGGGTCCAGAGTGGTGTTGGCATGCTCCATCTGCAGCTCCACCTCTACATTGACCTTCATCGTCGGGTAGATGCTGTACCATTCCTGCTTGATTTTCTTCCAGACCTTGGGCCGCTCCCGGTAGATGGTGTCTCCGAAGCCGCAAACATCCGAATTATACTGCTGGATCAGCTTGACGCTTTTGCCGACATCGCTCTTCAACTGCTCGGAGACCAGCTTGGAGAGTTCCTCCATGTTGTCGGCGCCTGCCTCATAATTGGATTGGTTCTCCACAATATTGCCGGACGCCCTGATCTTAACCAGCATGGAGATGTCATCCCCGTTCACGACCGGCACCAGCTTGGTGTTATTCTCCGAGAATAATACCGTAAGATAACCTTCTCCGGCAGGAGGCTTTACCGTCATCACAGGACGTCTGGCCTGATTCATGGCCCACAGAATTCCTTTGGACGGCTCGCCGCTTACGAAGCCAACCAGCTTGTCTTCCTTGAAGACTGCCAGTCCCTCCATCGTAATCCGCGGCTTTTTCTCCCCATCGTCCGATACCACTGTCTGGTCAGAGGCAAAATAAGGGGCGGCCAGATCCTTGCCTTCTGTCAGCAGAGCTTGAACCGTATGCTTGATGGTCCTGGGCTTTTTCATGGCATTCACGGTAATCTCGCGCACGATCTCCGACGGCTGCTGCTCCAGCTGCGCATCGGTTTCCAGCACCTCCAGGCCCTCCCCCTTGGCAAAAACAATCAGCGCCGACATCCGGTTCTGCGCGGTACGGACTGTAATATCCAGAAGCGGCGAGATCCCTTCGCGGGCCGCTGCTTCCCCGATGATCAGCACACGCCGGTGGGAAAAATACAACTGCCGGGACAAGGAGCGCTGGAGCTTAACATTGGCTTCCTTGATCGTAAGACCGCTGCCTGAATCCACATACCAGGACTTGCCGCCGCTCGTGCCTCCCCCGCCTCCGCCTGCGCCCCCCAATTGTCCGGCCAGAGGAAATTGCACGGCTGCCCTGTATTTGTTTCCTACCTTGTCAAATGCGTTGCCCGATACAATCGCAATGTCATTGACCTCACGCCGGTCCCAGCAGCCGGAGAGACAAAGGGCTGCGGCCATGGCGGCTATGGCTCCACGGGTCCAGAGGGGAGTGTTCATGACGTCCCTCCCGTCTGTTTGCGGGACGGCATGCGGGTGGTGCTCAGGCGGCGGCGGTTCATATGAGAAAAGCTGTCGGGCCGGAACACCATTTTCCACCAGGGAACCCGGATCATGATATCCTGCTGCTGCCTGGAGTCATACGGGGCAATGCCGCTTAAGTAAGGAACGCCAAAGGAGCGCAGGGAGCACAGATGCACCGTAATCAGCACCACCCCGAAGATAATCCCGAACAGGCCGAATATTCCCGCCAGAATCATCAAGGGAAACCTTAGCATGCGAATGGAGATAGCCATGTTGAACCGGGGGATCGTGAAGGAGGCAATCCCGGTCAGGGATACGATAATGACCATGGGAGCAGATACGATTCCCGCTTGGACGGCAGCTTGCCCGATCACCAGCGCCCCCAATATGCTGACAGCCTGTCCCACTGTCTTGGGCAGCCGGATGCCGGCCTCCCGCAGCGCTTCGAAAGAAATTTCCATGATGAAGGCCTCCACCAGCGCGGGAAAGGGAATGGGCTCCCGAGCTGCGGCAATGGACAGCAGCAGGTTGGAAGGCAGCATGTCCTGATGGAAGGTGGTTACCGCCACATACAAGGCGGGCAGGAACAAAGCGACGGAAATGAACAGCATCCGCAGCCAACGGATCAGATTGCCGATGATGTAGCGCTCGTAGTAGTCCTCGCTGGCCTGCATGAACTGCCAGAAGGTGGCAGGCGCAATCAGCACGAAGGGCGTACCGTCCACAAATATGGCAAACCGTCCTTCCAGCAGGGCGGCAGCAGCTGCATCGGGCCGTTCCGTATATTGCAGCTGAGGGAACGGCGAGAAGGGCTGGTCCTCAATCATCTCCTCGATATACCCGGACTCCAGGACGCCATCCATCTTGATTTCCTTCAGACGCCTGGCCGCTTCCTGGATAAGCTTGGGATCGGCAATTCCTTCTATATAGCTCAATACGACTGACGTTTGGGTCTTCTCCCCGATGGTGAAGGACTTCATCTTCAGATCGGCCGACTTGATCTTGAAGCGCAGCAAAGCCGTGTTGCTGCGCAGGTTCTCCACAAAGCCCTCCCTGGGGCCGCGGATTACCGATTCTGTCTGGGGCTCCTCCACCCCCCGCCGCGTGCCGCCCCGGGCATTGATAATCACGGCCCTGGGCTGTCCCTGGATGAACAGTACCGCATTGCCCGCCAGAACGGCTTCTGCTGCGGCTTCATAGGTAGTGCATTGGGACACCTGGGGCGAGAGCAGACTGTTCTCTTCCAATTGCGCAGGCTCGGGACTTCCCGACCGGAGCCCGAGCAGAGGCAGCAGGGTATGATCGCTGATTTCTTCGGATTTTACCGTCCCGTCAATAAACAGAATGAACCCGCGCGTGAGTCCGGTTACACAGATTTGCCGGAATACCGCATCCGAGCAATCTGCGAACACCCGCTGCATGGTCCGGAGGCTGGTCTGGTAATCTGCTGCAATGGGCAACTGGACCTTGCTTTTGCCGGAGCCTGGCTGCTTCGAATCCTGGGAGCCGGTGTCCTTGGTACCCGCATCTCCCGCCGGGGAGCCCTTGCTTTCTCCTGGGGAACTCTTCTTCCCTGCTGCGGGATTTCGGTTCACCGTTGCGGAGCTTGCGTTCCCTTTCGCAGCGCCGTTGTCCCCTGGTGCGGAGCTTGCGTTCCCTGTCGCGGCGCCATTGCCCCCCAGTGCGGAGCTTTCGCGCGCTGGTGCGGGATTCCGTCCGTTTCCGGCGCCTCGTCTGCGCTTGAATGTAAAGTACCGCATTGCTTGTCCCCCCCTCTGACTGACCGCGATGAAAATTCCAGCTTCGCTTAGGGTTTCCTCCTCTGCTGCAAATATCCATATGAGGCCCAAATGACAAGCCCGATTTCTTTGTGTTATGCTAAATCTCATCAATCTTATTCCATGCACCGATCTTATTTCGGGAGATGACGGAAATGCTTGTATATCACAGTAAAACGGGACAGGTCACGCAGACGGAGACCCGCAAGCCGGAGGAACAGGAGGTAGCATGGATCCGCTTGAAGCAGCCGAGTCCCGATGAAGTGAAGCAAGTGCTGGGGGACATGTTCGGCTGTCATCCGCTGCTGGTGGAGGATGCGGTGAAGCTGAACCAACGGCCCAAGCTGGACCGGTACAAGGAGTATGTTTTTCTGTCCTTCTTCGCTTCGGCCGAGCGGGATGGGTTGAAATTAAAGGAATTCGGGATTGTGGTAGGTGCCAATTATGTGATCACGATTTCTCAGGATGAACTGCCTTTTCTTGATGCCCTGGAGGAAGAGATGAAGCGCAAGGAGGATCAGATGGATCATTCCGGCGAAATTCTCTATCGGATTGTGGACCGATGCGTGGATGAATACAGTGACGTGGTGAATTATTACGAGGAGCAGGTGGAGCGGCTGGAACGCCTGGTTTACCGGAATCCCTTTACCAAGGTAACTCATGATATTTTCCGGTACAAGCGCCGCCTTCATCACCTCCGCCGGATTTTTGTGGACGAGAAGACTGTCCTCGGCGCCGTGACCCATCAGGAACTCCCTTTCATTACGCAGGAGAAGGACGTCTACTTTATTGATGTCTATGATCATTTATCACGGGTCGTAGACTCATTGGACCTGTTCCGGGAATCCCTGTCCAGCTTGCTGGAGCTGCAGATGGCCATGAAGTCCGACCGGATGAACGAGACCATGAAGACACTGACGCTGATCAGCTCCCTGTTCTTGCCGCTGACTTTTATTGTGGGCTTATACGGCATGAACTTCCGCTTCATACCCGAGCTTCACTGGCGGTACGGCTATGTTTATGTATGGGTGCTCATGACGGGGATATCCATTGGCATGTACTGGTTTTATAAGCGCAAGAAGTGGATGTAAGCGGGGTCCGCTCACTTGAGTTGCCTACATAAGAAACAGACGCCCCCCTGACGGGAAGCGCCTGCTCTTGAACAAAATCTGACGGAGAGAAAGGGATTCGAACCCTTGCGGCTGTTACACCCTAACGCTTTAGCAAAGCGCCCCCTTCGGCCTCTTGGGTATCTCTCCTCGACTGACAATTACCATTGTAGCCTGAAAGCGCTAGCGAAGTCAAGGGGTGGCAACGGCTGAAGCATGATGAAGCAGCGATGTCAATTCCAGCCTGCCGCGGCATCTTCCGCAGACATATTTCTGGGGATTGACCTTGCGCTTGCGCAGATACTCCATCCGGCAGCTGACACAGGTCAGGCGGTACCGGTAGGGCTCTTTCTTTTTGAGCTGGGGCAAGGGTTTGCAATAACGGGCTCCCCCTACCAGCTGCAGCAGCTTCTTGAAGTCGGCATCCCGGTGCTGATAGCCTCCCCGGGCCAGATGGAGATGATAGTGGCACAGCTCATGCTTGATGATCTTCTCCATTTCCTCTGCTCCATGCGCCTCTAGGTACTTCAGACTGATCTCGATATTATGAGACTTGGTGAAGTATCTTCCTCCCGTTGTCCGCAAGCGGGTGTTGAACAGGGCCGCATGACGGAAGGGCAGCCTGAAGAATTCCAGAGATACCCGTTCGACCCATTCCTGCAATTGTTTGTCGTCCATTGTATCCCCTTCCCGGAGATGGAGCCGTTCCTGCCGCTCTCACCTGCCAATATATGACTAATGAATAAATCATTCTTCTTGAATTTAAGACCAATAGGATATAAACTGTCAAGTGAGAAAACATACCATCCCCATCAGCAAAATCCGAATCTTACCTTATCAGGAAAAGAGGCATAGGAAATGGAAAAAGTACGCTACGGTATCTTAAAGCTGGGAGCCCAACTGGAATTCGTCCAAATGCCCCAAAGTCACATGTACCAGTTGACCGCCTTGAATCACAGGCTTCATAAAGAGATTGTCAAATTAACGGCTGCCAATATTCCCGAATTGCCGCGGCTGATCGCCGAATGCGATGATTTGGAGCTGATCGATACCACGATCCCGCGGCTGACGGGACTGGCCTATATCAATCAGTTGGAGCAGGCCTTCGCATCTATCGAAGAGACTTCCTATCCCCTTGTGTCCCTACTCACGGAGATTCGCGCGCTGCAAGCCCAGTTGGAGCAGTGGTATGAGGACGCAGAGGAAGACGCCGGATAAGCGGGCATATGCCTTCACAGTTTTTTTCCGTTGGACCTGCACCCTTCGGGCTGTTGCCCCATATGGTAACAGTACATCAATGCCTAACGGGAAGGAGCTGGCAGCATGCCGCAATGGCTTTGCAACCAACTGACGCGGGCCTTTCAGAGCAAGAACCGCAGGCAAATCCGAATGCTGAACGACTGTTGGTTTTTCTACCGCAACAAGTCAGACCGCGAGTTCCAAGAAGGACGCAAGCAGCAGAAGCCGTGAAAAACTGTGAGTATCCCATCGCAATCCCGTCTATAGCTCTCATATGTCGAGGATAACGCCTGACGGCGCTCTTTGCTGACACGCGTTTGTCAAGAAGTCGAGCCGCTTCTCCGTTTAACCTTTCTGCGACTTTAAAAGAGCAGCTCTCCTGCACAAGAATCGTACAGGAGAGCTGCTCTTTTTTACATTCAAGACGGGGATTTCATGGTCAGGCTGACCCTGCCCTTCTTCAGATCCACACTGAGCACCCAAACGGTGACCACGTCCCCGATGGATACCACATCCATCGGATGTTTGACGTAGGTGTCGCTTAGCTGGCTGATATGGACAAGTCCGTCGTTTTTGATGCCGATATCCACGAACGCCCCGAAATCAATCACGTTGCGGACTGTCCCTTGCAGCTCCATGCCGGGAGCCAGGTCCTCAATCTTCAGCACGTCGGTGCGCAGAATGGGCAGCGGCAGCTCCTCACGGGGGTCCCGGCCGGGACGCTGCAGGCTGTCCAGAATATCCCGCAGGGTCGGCACTCCCACTCCCAGACGGACAGCCGCCTCTTCGGGCCGGAGCTCCCGCAGCTTGTCCTTCAGCTCCTGGCTGCCAACCGCCTCCAGCTTGAGCTTCAGATCCCGGAACAACTGGTCCACCACACCGTAAGATTCAGGATGAATCGGCGTATTGTCGAGCGGTGACTCTGCATCGCTGAGCCGCATGAAGCCCACGCACTGCTCGAAGGTTTTGGCACCGAGCCGGGGAACCTTCTGCAGTTGCTTGCGGCTGGTAAATTTACCGTTTTCCTCGCGGAACTTCACGATGTTCTTGGCCGTGGTGGCGTTGACGCCGGCCACATACTGCAGCAGGGACGGCGAGGCTGTGTTCAGGTCCACGCCCACATGGTTTACCGCCGATTCCACTACGGCGTTCAGGCTCTCATCGAGCCGCTTCTGCTGCACATCATGCTGATATTGCCCCACGCCGATGGCCTTGGGCTCGATCTTCACCAGCTCGGCCAGCGGGTCCTGCATCCGCCTGGCGATGGAGATGGCGCTGCGCTCGGCCACGTCCAGCTCGGGAAACTCCTCCTGCGCCAGCTTGGAAGCGGAATAGACGCTGGCTCCGGCCTCGCTCACGATGATATAATGCAGATCCGGCCGCTTCAGCTCCCCGATCAGTGCACTGACGAACTGCTCGGTTTCCCTGGAGGCCGTTCCGTTGCCGATCACGAGCAGCTCAATCCCATGCTGCTCGATCAGCCGGCGGAAAACAGCCTTCGCTTCCGCCACTTTATTGTTGGGCGGTGTAGGATAAGTCACCGCGATCTCCAGCAGCTTGCCCGTATCATCCACTGCCGCCAGCTTGCAGCCCGTGCGGTAGGCCGGGTCCACGCCCAGCACCCGCTTGCCCTTGACCGGAGGCTGGAGCAGCAGATTGCGCAGATTCTCGCCGAAGATGCGAATCGCCTGCTCCTCCGCCTTGTCCGTCAGCTCCCCGCGGACCTCCCGCTCTACAGAGGGGGCGAGTAAGCGCTTGTATGTATCTTCAATCACCGCCAGCAATATTTCCCGTACGGCGGATTCCCGCTTCAGCGTCTGCCGCGCGATGTAATCGTGGATTTTCTCCTGGGGCACTTCAAACCTTACCTTCAGAATTTCCTCGCGCTCCCCCCGGTTAATGGCGAGAATCCGGTGGGGCGGCAGCCGGCGGATAGGTTCACTGTATTCATAGTACATCTCGTACACAGACTCCGCAGCCTTATCCTTCGCCTCGGTTGTTAGCATTCCGTTGTCGTGTGTAAATTTGCGCAGCCAGGATCTGATTTTGGCATCATCGGCAATATTCTCCGCAATAATGTCCATAGCGCCCTGAAGCGCCTCTTCAGCAGTATGCACGCCCTTCTCCGGGTTGACATAGCGGGCCGCCTCCACCATAGCCGCCCCGCTGCGGGGCTGGGACCACAGCCACAGAGACAGGGGCTCCAGTCCCCGCTCCTTGGCCACACTGGCCCTGGTCTTGCGCTTCTGGCGGTAGGGCCGGTACAGGTCCTCCACCTCCTGCAGCTTGGCTGCACTCTCGATGGAGGTCTTCAGTTCGGCAGACAGCTTGCCTTGCTCGTCGATCAGCCGGATCACTTCCCGCTTGCGCTCCTCCAAGCTGCGTATATATTGAAGCCGGTCTTCGATATCGCGCAGCTGGTTTTCATCCAGCTCCCCTGTCATTTCCTTGCGGTACCGGGCAATGAACGGTATGGTATTTCCCTCGTCCAATAATCCGATTGTCGTCTTCACCTTGCCTGCGGGAATCTGCAGCTCGGCGGCGATCTGCTTTAGGATCCGCTCCTCGACCTTGGCCTTCTCAGCAGGCGTTAGCTCACTGCCCTTTGTTTCCTCCTCGGGGATTAACACTTGCTTCGTCTCTTTTGCCATCCATTCCCTCATCCTTTGCAGCTGGGTTCTGTTATGACTATACTGCAAAAACGGCTCCGATGCCAATCCGGCGCAAAACAATCCCCCAAAAGTGACGAGATGCTTCGAAGCAAAATCCGGGTACTTTTGGGGGAGCCCCCGAATCACAATCCCCAAAAAAATAGCCCCACAAAGTGGAGCCTGCCTTCGATGCTTATCCAGGCACTTTGAGGGGGCCCCGGAAAACGTATAGATTCTATAATGTCAAAATAGCCCCACAAAGTGGAGCCTGCCTTCGATGCCTATTCCAGGTACTTTGCGGGGGCCCCGGAAAACGTATAGATTCTATAATGTCAAAAATGCCCCTGCCGCTGCAGATGCTGAAGCTTCCTTTTTCCGTATATTTCCACAAAAAAACGAGGGTTTCCCCCCGCTCTGTCGCATGCCGCATAGGTTAGAATTCGATAAGACCAACGCTGATCTGCAAAGCATCATCAACCTTGTGCATCGTTTCTTCATCTAGGTGTGTGATTTTATCCGTTAAACGCTGCTTGTCGATGGTCCTGATCTGCTCCAGCAGGATGACAGAATCCCGGTCAAAGCCATGGGTCTCCGCGTCAATCTCTACATGGGTGGGCAGCTTCGCCTTCTGAATCTGGGCCGTAATAGCTGCAATGATTACAGTGGGACTGAACCGGTTGCCGATGTCGTTCTGGATCACTAATACGGGACGTACGCCCCCTTGCTCCGATCCAACCACAGGTGACAGATCAGCAAAAAACACATCGCCGCGTTTGACAATCAATGGCTACACCCCGCTAACCAAACGATCCACTGTCGTTCCCGCATCCTCTTCCGCATGAAAGGATTCAGAAGCAATATGCAGATTAATCTTGGCCATCTCCATGTACCCCCGCTGCATGGACTCGCGAATCTGGCGCTTCCTGCGTTCCAGCAAATACAATTTCATCGCCTGGCGTATCAATTCGCTGCGGTTGGAGTTTTCTTGCTCCACAATGCCGTCGACCTCCTGCAGAAGCTGGTCCGGCAGACTGATCATGATCCGTTTCGTGTTCACATTGGACACTAATCTCGCACCCCCAAAGCATTACCCTACCCGTATTCCCCAGTATGGTACAAATGAAGCAAATTTATACAAAGCCACAGCGCCTTCTATCAGGAAAGCTGGCCATGCAGGCATATCCCAAGTATATGCTGACCGTATATCAGGTATGTTATATTCCCAAGCCTGGCACTCCGGTCCTAACCCTATATTACATATTTCGGCGAAAACAGGGAAAATCCTTTGCTTATTATCACAAAAATCCCATAGTAAATAATTCCACCTGAAAAAAGCCCGTTAAACCTGCTTCATCTCCTCCGGATGCTGGAGCAGGTTGACCGTATTGACCACCTGTCCGTTCTCTACATACACCCTGGGTACACGGTGGGAAATCATACAGACGATCTCATAGTTCACTGTGCCCAGTTGTTCTGCAAGCTCCTCAGCGGTAATTCTGCAGCCGCTTTGATCGCCAAACATGACTACCTCGTCTCCCAATTGAGCCCCTTCCACCCCGGACAGGCTGATCATGCATTGGTCCATGCAGATTCTGCCGACAACGGGCACACGCTTGCCGCGGATTAAGGCACCTGCCTTGCCGGTCAGCATCCGGGAGAAGCCGTCGGCGTAACCCACGGCAAGAGTCGCTACTTGTTCGCCTTCCAAGGCGTGATACAGGGCTCCGTAACTAACGCCTGCTCCCTCTTCCATCGCCTTCAGCATAACCACCCGGGTCTTCAGACTCATCACCGGCCGCAGTTCCACACGTTCCTGTTTGACTTCCTCCGAAGGATACAAGCCGTACATCCCGATCCCCAGCCGGACCATATTGTAGCTGATCTCCGGACAGTCAATCGCGGTAGCCGTGTTGCCTGCATGTACATAGGGGAATTCCATCCCCTTGCTGCGAAAATGGTCCACAATCCGGTTGAACCGCTGGTATTGGCGGTTGGTGTAGCCTTTGTCAGCCTCATCTGCGCAGGCATAATGAGTGAACAGTCCCTCCACCAGGACCCCCGGCAAAGACAGCGCCCGCTCGATAAAGGCAATAGACTCTCCCTCCCGGTTCAGCCCCAACCTGCCCATGCCGCTATCCACCTTAATATGAATCCGGACAGGATGGGCCGAAGCCGGGCGCTTGGCCAAAGCATCCAAAACATCCACACTGTACACGTTGATCGTAATGTTATACCGAACTGCCAGCTCCACAGCTTCCGCAGGCGTATAGCCCAGGACCAGTACCGGCGCAGTAATGCCGGCGCGCCTTAGCTCCAGCGCTTCGTCCATGAAAGCCACCGCCAGATATTCGGCTCCTTCGGCCATGCACTCCTTGGCCACCTGCACCGCGCCGTGCCCGTAGGCATCCGCTTTGACTACGGCAAGAATCTTCATTCCGGACGGCAGACTGCTCCGGAAGCTGCGCAAATTAAACCGCAGCGCATCTAGGGATATCTCCACCCAGGTAGGGCGGTAAAACGAATCCACTGCCATTCACCCTCTTTGAAATCGATAGGGGCACCGCAGCAGCCGGTGAACCGGCATGTCACGATGACCCCTGATACAGTCCATACATGAAAACATTATTAAAGCACCTGCTGCTATCAACACCTGTTGCACAAGCATATGCTTTATGTTAACGGGTGTGATGAGCAGTGTCAATGAAACTTTCTCCAACTCATTTTATCGACTGGCCTTGAACCGCCATAGCGATATTCACCATTTCTGCGACCGGAAGATCCCCGGAGGAGAGACGGAATTCCACTCCTTGGTCCATCCAGGTGAGCGTCTTCTTGTCCTCGCCGGTCATCACTCCGTAGAATCCCAGTCCCAGATCAATGAGCTCGCCTTTTTGGAACGAGGCGGATTTATCCGTAGGCCGCGACTCAATAAGAGTATAGTTGTATGTGCCGCTGTACTTCAGCAGGACAGCCGGATTCTCGCCCACCTTGGTCTCGCTGATCTGCGGCTTGCCGACGCCCTGGGGAATATAAGAGGGCTCAATAATGGCGGCCTCCTGCTGGGCGGCTGGAACGGCTGCGGCCGTTCCATTGCCAGCTGTACCTGCTCCTGTTGCTGCAGTTCCATTGCCGGCTGCGCCTGCTCCTGTTGTTCCTGCCGCATTGCCTATGCTGCTCACACCGCCTGCACTGCTGCTTGCGGGCGCGGCTCCATTGCCGGCTCCATTGACCGCAGCCGCTCCGTTAACGGCACCTCCGGCACTGCCTGCCGCCGCTGTGCCACTAGCGCCTCCTGCAGTCCCAGAGCTGCCTACTGCCGAGCCTGCTCCGCTCACGCCTGCCGCCTGTTCACCCGGCTGGGCTGCTCCGGTTGCCTGGCCTGTACCCGGTTGTTGTCCCAGCGTGGGAAGTACCAGACGGGCTCCTGTCATATTGCGCTGCATATCGAAGTAATCCTTTTCGAACGTCTCATCGAACTTGAAGTTATTGAACGTCATCACTACCACCGGATTGTTCTGGGCATCATAAATTTCCACCGATTGCGGGGCGTAGGTCTTTTTGTTCAGCCAAATCTTTTGCCTGGAGAGAGAAGCATTGGAGTAGTTGGCCATCACATCGAACACGTAGGAATCCCCGTCCGTGGTGAATTGCCGTTCCTTGTCCTGATTGATGCTGTTCACCAGCGACTTGTACAAATAAACCTGGCCCTGATTCTCCGGCCAATCGCTTTGGAAGCGGAAGCTTTTGTTCAGGTGGGGCGTCAACACGAATACCCCGTCATCATTCTTCAACACAATCTGAGAGATGTCCTTCTTCTGGTTGGTCAGGGCAATCCGATAGTAAGAAGGCTGCTGGAATGAAACCTCCACCTGATATTCCTGCGGCTCTGTCCCCGTATTCAACGTCATCGTTCCCGTTGTGGTATAGCTCTGCAGCCCGTCCGCCAGCTTGTCCAGATCCTTCACCACCGCACCGGCATCCTTCTTCCCGCAACCCGCCATCAGAAGCACGACACTCATCAATACTAAAGCGAAGCCCAATAATCGACGACGCATTTCCCATCATCCCCTCTGCACCTAATCAAATGGATTTGTACATGTCTATGAGGAGACTTGGCCTATTATGCAGACTAGCATGACAAGCCGGTAAAAAACGCTGCCTGGGCAAAAACACCTTACCCAATCCCTTAATGAACATTCCATACTTCATAGGATCTGCCTGCAGCCAACTTTTCGCTTGGCATCTTCTCTACAGCAAAAGAAGCCACCCCCAGGCGGCTCCTTCTGATTCATAATAATAGCAATATGTATGATTGCTTATTCCTAGCCTGTACTTGTACCCCACTGCCGTCAGCCTCATGGCTTAGGGGGAAACATCTTGCCGAGCAGGTTGGCCATATTATAATTGGACTCAAACTGTACGCTGGCGCTCAATACATTCTTGCGCATTGTGAATTCAAAATAAATTTCTCCATGAGTCCAATTCCGTTTATGTTCCATACATCCCACCGCCAATTGGCGGAATGCCTTGATGTGGCTGTCTGTCATGAAAACCTCCATGTGCGGCAGCCCATTTGCCCCCATCTCGATGGGATCGTGCTTAATACCAAACTTACCAACTGCATCATTACGAATCTGGACAAAAACAGTGCCGGACGACAAATAACGCAATTCTTCGTCAAGAGTACGGATAACCATATCCATCTGTCTGATCAGGGACATTTGTTCTAAACTCATCACTTACCTCCTTCCTTAGCATGTGATATTGTACCCATTATGTCTTAATTTGTAAGTGTTAAGACCTATTATAGTTAGAACAGGCATTTTATTCAATATTTTTGAAGAAAGTTTGCAATATTTACACATTTTATAGCAACATATATCAAATTGGCTCGATTACTCGCATAAGCAGTCATCTTTCTCCGTAAAATCTGCGGAAACCTGCAATGCTCCCTGTTTCACCGCAAACTTGTAGGAAATTGTCCCGCGGTTCCACTCCGACTTTCGGCTCACAATATCCATGGCCATTTCCCGGAAAAGCTTTACCTGCTTCGGAGAAACTACAGGCTTCGAGAAGCCCCCGTCGCTCGCTTGGGGAATCCGGTGCTCCAGACGGTGCCGAACCCCGTATGTTCCAACCACAGCATCGCGAATGTGCAGAAATACCGTTCCAGCAGTCAGTCCACACAACTCCTCCGTCAAATCCTCAAAAATCATATCCACCTGAACCGGCAATGGTATCGACTTCAACACCAAAATCACTCCTTCGCATCTACATCCTTTATCTGGCTCTAAAAGAGTAGACAGCACGAGAAACGCATTAATCACGCTCTCTTCACACAAATTCATAAATTATTCACATTTAGCCGCAAAATACCCCATCAAACACAAAAAAAGCCTCCAGAAATGAACTGGAGACCAGCCTGCAAACTTTTTTATTGCCAAATCACCGCAATACCATGACTACTCCAGCGATTATTCCTGCCCACATCAAAGCCCCGATCACAACGCCAAGAGCAATTCCCCTGCCAACCCTTAGGGGATCTTCCCGGTACATATCATCCTGGTTCATCGCCGCGGCACCTCCCTGTTATGGATACAAACTCCGATCTAAACAGTTTGGCTCAATTGAAGGAGAAATAAACCTTAGTAGGCGTTGTTGTTGACGAATCCGTTAATAATAGTCCGCAGAATAATTTTTATGTCAAATAATAAGGTCCAATTCTCAATATAAAAAATATCCTCTTGCACACGATCCTTAATCGATGTGTCGCCGCGGAGCCCTTTGCTCTGTGCCAGTCCCGTTATACCCGGGCGGATATGATGTTTCACCATATACTTGGGAATATCTTCCCTGAACTGCTCAACGAAGAACGGCCGCTCTGGACGTGGTCCTACAACACTCATATGGCCTAGCAGAACATTAAAGAACTGGGGTAGCTCATCAATACTTGTCTTGCGGAGAAGCTCACCAAACGCCGTACGACGGGGGTCATTGGGTACCGTCCACTGAGTGTCCGAAACACCTTCAGGCATCACCTTCATCGTGCGGAATTTGTACATGTGGAAAGTACGACGGTTCAACCCCACCCGTTCCTGCATGAAAATAATCGGTCCGGGAGAGGTGACTTTAATGATTACGGCAACTAAGAGCATTACGGGGAGGGTAATGAGAATAGCGGCCAATGAAAAGAGGATATCGAATCCCCTCTTTAGAATCCGGTTCCCCAGATCGTCCAATGGGATATTGCGCACATTAATTAATGGCATACCGGCAAAGTTATCAAAATAGGGGCGGGATGGAAGGTACTCGTAATAATCTGGAATAATCATGACGCGAACTCCGGCTTTTTCGCAAATAGAAATGATTTTACCGTACTTTGCGTGGGCATTAAGAGGCAGTGCTATAATCACTTCGTCAATTAATATACTATCAATAATAGACTCTAGTTCATTTGTATTGCCGAGAATTGGCTTATAAATTTGTTCAGATTCGGTATGCTCTGCTTGATAATCATCTAGAAAACCGGCAACTTCGAAACCAAGCTCCGGATAATTCCTCAAATTATTATAGAATTCTTTTCCTAATCTCCCAGCTCCAATAATAAGAACAAATTGTTTATTATATCCCTTTTCTCTCACTTTTTTTAGAGAAATTTTAACTATATATCTATAAATGATTAAACAGACTATATTTAAGCCAAGAAAAATAATCAAAAACTCACGAGAGATATGAATTTCTTTATAAACAAACAGAATACTCAAAAGTATAAGCATACTTATAGCTTGAGTCTGTACAATTTTAAATACTTCGAACGAAAAGCGTTTTCTACGTTTCCCTGTATAAAAATGAACAAAAAAACCAATTGTGATGGTAATTAACGTAAAAACCAGTGACCAGATATAATATGTTTTGATAGGCAAATGAATCGGATTTGATTTCCATACCGATTCAAACTTCACCCACCATGCCACCAAGAATACAAGCTGCATGACTACAAAATCACCAGCTGCTTGAAGTTGAGATATAATATTTTGGTTTTTACGGATCATAACTCTCTCACCTTAGTAGTTTTGCTTTTTATTATAGCATGATTGGAAGCGGGCTGTTCTGAAAATGAAATTAATAGTATAAAAAATTATTGCGTAATAGTAATAGATCCTATAATAATACATACCACGCCAAAGACCTTCCTAAAAGTAATTTTCTCATTTAGAAACCAAAAGGACACAAGAAGTGTCCAAATATAAGTAATAGCTGTTAATGGCAATACAATAGAGTATGGAAATATACGCAATAGATAAATATTAATTAGTGCAGAAGAAAGATAAAGAAAAGCCCCAAAGTAGAGGTAAGATTCTTTCAGTAAATGGGCCAATTTTTTCCGTTGTGAGGCCTTTTTTAGTAAAAGACTTGCAACAGAACCCATCATAGTCATGAGTATCAATAAAAAGTAATTCATCAATCGTCTCCGCCTGCCATAAAAAAAACTCCTATCATAATTACAAAAATTCCCACTAATTTGAACAGAGAAAAATTTTCTTTCAGAATAAAGACAGCGAGGACTATCGCTAATACATAATTCATACTTAACATTGGTTGTAAAACGGACAAACTTCCGAAACGATAAGCAATCAGCATAATCAAAGCTCCGATAAAATATAGAAGAAATCCTAAAAATAAATAAACCAACCCATAAGAAGTAGATAGCTTCCAAAACAACTGGCCAAAACAAATTAAAATCGCGGAAAAAGCCATTAAAATAATCCCAAATTTGTTTTTTTTAATAGAATCAATCATCTTACTCATTTTGTAATTTTCTCAATCGAGTCAACTAAATACTTTTGCCTTTTAAAGGTCATATCCACTAAAACGCTTAGATATTTAATAATTATTGAAAGCAACAAAAATACTCCAAAGAAACCACTCGAAAGAAAAAGCATAGTTGTTGTCCAACCTTCTACAGGTTGTTTTACCCAAAAAAAGACGACACAAGTATATATGCCAACACCAATAGTACTGAGCAACATGAGAACACTGATAGCAAGAGCCACACGATATGCCAAATTTGTAAAAAGAATAAAAGAATCCATGGCAAGTTCAGATCGGTAAGTTACTTCTCTTTTAGAAAATTTCTTATCCTTGCTTTTCAGTGAGGGATAAGATATAGTAGTTGTCTTTAGGCCGCAATTGGCATAAATTGCTTTACGGTAAGGAACTGTCTTATTTATGGAATGTACACGATTTATTGCTTTACGAGTTAGAACTCTAAATGTTTCATTTCTTAATTTATCTCCACTTCTAGTAAACTTATTATATATACTATAGAAAAGACGAGAAGAGCTTCTTTTATTTTTTTCTGGAGCCGCGGTAACTATATTATATCCTTTCAATGCTTCTTGGTACACTTGCAAGATAAGATGAGGATCATAATCAATAACTAGATTATCAAATTCAAACACAAAATCCCCAATCGCTAAATCAACTCCAGCATTCATTGATATTTCCAAACCTTGATAAACACTCATATTAACAATACTTATCATTGCATTGTCAAAGGTATTAGAAAATTGTCGAATTGCTGCCACACTATCATCAACTGAACAGTCATTAACAAAAATAATTTCAAATGCATTAAAATTATCGTTCAATATCGGGTATAATTTGGGAAGGAAATTTTTTAGATTCTCTTCATTATTATGAACATATAACACGACTGATAGGAAATTCTTTTCCTTATTACTTACCATTCGTCAGCACCTCATCTAAATCATATACAGTATTAATTTTCCCCGACAAGACACTAACAAAGGTCGGTTGGGAAGAAAATATTTTTATAACAGTTGGCCTGGAGTCATCTACTTCTGATGCCTTTAAAATTGGTTTCATAGAGAATAATGATGTAGCATATGAAAATTCATACTCTTCACGCAAATATTTACGAGCCAAACTGGACATATAATTCCATGCACTAGCGGGCTTAGCCGGACAATCATTACAATTTCCTAGTCTTGATGACGCACAATAACCATTGCTTCGCTTCTGGCAATCAAAAGTCGGTACGCTCTCATAACTAGTAACATGTGGAGTAAAAGTAACAGAAGTAAGTGAATGTAGCCCAGTTTTTCCAAAAGGCATAATAGAAAAAAATGGTCCATCCATTACGGTTAATCCAACACTATTTAAACGTTCATTAGTCTTACATAGAATAATTTCACATAACTCGTACTTTATTTTAAATGGCTCAAAATCAAGCATCTGCATGATTTGATTAACAGATGCATAGGTCGCATTTAAAATGAAGTCACTTTCGTAAATTGAGCCGTCACCCAAAACAAGCTGATAGTGACTCTGATGCTGCTGGATCTTCTCCAAATTAACCTTATATTTCATTGTTATATTATCATGCTTAGAGATCTCCGAAATAAAATAATCTCTTAGAATATGAGCATCATACGTATATTCCTGAGTTAAAAAAGTACCATCACACATGCCTTGTTTGAAAAACTTACTAGGCGGGATATCCTCACATTTTACATTTGTGTCTTCACAGAACTTCCTAAATTGTTCAGCATTTGACCAAGAAAAATTTGAGGAGGTAGCATATATCTTATCAAACTTGTTATGAATACTAAATCCATAATCTTCACAAAACCGTTCAAAGTAATGTGCAGACTTTATCGCGGTTGAATAAGAACGGGGATAATGATACCCCATGTGAACACGAGCTTGATTAATATACGTCGCCCTCTTAAAGGCAGCATTATCGCGTTCTATAACGAGAATTTTCTCCCCTCTCCTGCCGCAAAAGAGTGCAGAATACAAACCATATAAACCTGCTCCAAGAATAATTTTGTCATATGTCATATCAGCATTTTCCTTTGGTTTTAATTCTGAGGCGCATACTTCCCCATTGCGTTCTTTAGTAGTATTTTCATTAAATTACTATTCCCTTTAAAAAAACTAATTTTCGTAGGAGTCTTTCCTTTAGGGGGATATTCTCTTGTAACCGGTATTTCACAAGCCCTAAGATTCAACTGTGAAGCACGGACAGAAAGATACGCTAATAGTTCGTAAGTTTGAAAAATATCGCGAAATGGTTGAACTTCGGGATGTTGCAAATATTTTCTTGAGTGGGCTCTAAATGCATTTGTAGTATCAGTAAAGGTTTGACCTGCAGTAAGAGATATAATTGGTGCATGTATCGTTCTAACAGAAACTAATCTTACAAAAGGGGTATGAACAGCTCTCCCTCCCGGAACAAAACGGGAACCTTGAACAAAATCATAGCCTTCATCAAGCTTATTCAAAAAATTAGGAATATCCTCAATGCTATCCTTGTTGTTTCCATCTATCGTAACAATGCCCTCGTAGCCGCGTTGTAATGCCCACCAGAACCCCATCCGCAATTGTGCACTTTGCTTGCCAATATCTCTTTTAACTAACAAGGTGTTAACCCCGCCTTGTATAAGCTTACTTTCCTCCGTGCATCCGTCTGTAGAGCCCCCATCGCAAATAATGATATCACATAAAAGGTCAATTTGACATGCCTTAGCTCGCTGAAGTTCCTTAGCGATACGTTCTCCCTCATTGATAATTGGAATACATACGCAATATTTAGTTTTTTTAGGATGAAATTCTGTACTTTCAAAATCTGGAATGCCCTCTATATCTTGAATTATCACGAAAAAACTCCTTTTAAGTAAAGTATTTTTTCTTGAACCTCCACTAAACTCCCTGGATTTTTCATCTCTAAGGATACAAAATGTTGGTAACGTTGTTGGGTGAGAACAGTTGCAAGCTCCTTGTGCAGTAATCTATGTTCAATTAGCATAAGATTCGGCTCACTGATGTGAATATGGTTCACTAACTTCAAATTATCGGCAAGAAGTTCCACATTCTCTTCATTATATATCATTGTTCCTAAATCTACATTAACTTTCAATCCAGCGCAATTAACTTTTTTAACAAAATCAAATGCCATTTTCGTAGTTGTGATAAAGTTAGTACCATAAATTACTGGATTTGGTTCCAGAGCTATTACTGTATTATTAGAGTGAGCATATTCTCCTAGCTCTGAGAAAAAAACAAAGGCTGTTTTATAGTCTTCTTCATTCCTCGTTACCCGGTTTTTGGGACAACCGAACACAATATTATTACAAGAAATAGCTGTTGCAAAATCGATAGCTCTTTTAGTATATGCTAGAAGAAACAACCTTTCTTCGTCTGTACCAAAAATTTTTTGACTGCATCCAAACCAAATTGATTGTATAGAAGGAATACTTAAATGATAATTAGTTTTCAACTGATTCGCGAAACTTTTAGCAGACATAATTCGCTCGTAAGGCTTTTCAGGAAATATTCTCGTCGGAGCAATTTCGAGTCCATCAAATGAAATAGATTTTAAATAAGAATACATCTCGTCATCATGTTCATCGTTCCACGCAATATTAGACACGGCTAGTTTCATTTAGTAACCACCTTAACTGCATTGGGATATGCAAACATAGATAAATCCTTTTGTTCGGCAATATAAATATGCAAATAATTATCCACTTCAATTACTTTTTCTACTTTAATACTCCGCCCATCGACATCCTCTAACATATCCACATTCTGTAATGCTATTCTATTTTCAAAAGTATTTCTCATTAAAAAGATAGAATTTGTTTTACTCATTCCGTTTTCCCAATTTTCGTCCGTTAAGTCCTCCAATATCAATGTTCCGAAAGGTTCATCAAAAATTCCTTTAACCTCCAATTTATTTATAAAAAAATCTGTATGTTCTTTTGGATACGACTCTAATATTACTTCGCCTTGACCATTTACAATGGTAATTGGAATATAGTACCCGTCAGATTTTGGAGGAATAAAAAAATTAGGATTTGTTCCAATCGCAGCATTTACAAATGGAAATTCTGTAATTTCCTGAACAAAAACCATACGACGGAACGCTAATGTTTTAAAGAAAGGCTGATTGAAGTCGGTTCTATAGGACAATTCAACATCTGCTGTCCCATTTACAGATAAATCATCCATTTTAATGTTCACTCTATAAGAACTATTATTTAATTTTTCTGTTGATACACTCATTGGGAGCTTTTTAAGATTTTTCTTGTTGGATTTCTCCCAAAATAGCTCGTAACTATTGGCAAAGGAAACATTATAATTATCATATAGTTCTCTATAAAAAAACCAATTCGCATTCCTTATCCAATATTCGTAAGGCGAATAATTATTTCGAATTGTAGCAGCGTATTGAAAATCCCCCTCTCTAAAAACTTCTAAATAATCTGCTCTTTTTCTATCTCCCAGTGCATGTATAATATAATCAATTCCAGTTGGTTGGAATTGATTATTAATAGTTTCAATTGCAGAAGCATATGTAGCAAATATTTGCCCACCCCTTGTTCTTTCTTCTGCGGAATTCAAACTTGGCGCTAACGAAGTAACATAACCTTGAAGACCATCAATATAACTCGCGTTCCGTTGGAGAAACATTTTTGAACTGGTAATTGTAATACCTTCAGTAACAATATTCGTTGTAGCTAACAGAACAATACTAATTATTATAGCGCGTTTTATTTTAATTAAATTATCAGTTCGCAGTAGGCTTCTCAAGAACTGCAAACATTCAGACAAAATAACTAGAAAAAGAATTAAATATGTTGTTTCCCTATAGAGTCCTCCTGATAATAACTTATACATATTTGCTGCTAGCCATCCGGTTAAAAGCAAATATGCAGGCAATCCATATCTTAGAATTTCATCTTCGTGCTTGCTTGCCTTTAATAACTTATAAAAATAAATCAATGCAAGACCTAATGTCAAGAAAGTAAAAAAGCTATTATCAGTATTATAGACAAAAAATGACTTCACTTCTGGAAAAGATCCATAATACCACGATTGATACTGACTAACTCCTATTGTATAGGCAAACCATTCATAAGGATGCCCACGTGTGACTAAAGTTAATACAATAATACATCC
The DNA here is from genome assembly GCA_029256185.1 of Paenibacillaceae bacterium. Lineage (GTDB taxonomy): Bacteria > Bacillota > Bacilli > Paenibacillales > NBRC-103111 > Paenibacillus_AR. The sequence continues at coordinate 177,669 of JAQSYI010000011.1, read as the reverse complement.
TATGATGCTTACAACAATATATAAAAATATAGATAGAAATATTTTACCAATACTTTTATTATATATTTTAATAATAATTAGCAAATAAACCAATGAAAAGCAGATATAAGAAGCCACACCATAATCATTGCTCCACGTGATGAATACACCGGAAACTAGCGCCGCGCAACTTTTTTTTATTAAAGAATTATAGACATTAAGCCAGTTGAATAAAGATCTATTATGCTGCAATCTATTCAGTACTTTTGACCCAAATAACAATAACATAGCAATTAAGATGGGAACAGCGCCTCTTATCATTCTAGCTGAGTTACCTGCAGCTAAGCCAAATTTAAATGAGTCACTAAAATCAGATGGTATTAAGGTTCCAAATAAATTAATACGATGTAAAGCAAGAAGTATTATAAAATTCGTAAAAAGCAAGGCGATAACTTTATCTTTTAATATAATATATGAAGTACCAAACGCCCAAAGTATCAAGAAAAAAGTCGTCATAAAAGCCACAGAAAAAAGACTTATAGTAAAGTTGCTTCCAAAAAACCTCAATAAAAGTGAGCCAGAATATAAATGACCTAGTCCTAAATATACAGAAAAATCTTTAAACGGGATTTGACCTTCTAGCAATCTTCGAAAAGGATTATAGTTTTGAAAATCTCCATTAATCGGGTTAAAATCTGACAATATAGTAAAGCTAAATGCCCTTATAATACAAAATAAAATTAATAGAATAATTAAAATTAAACAAGAAAGACTAGAAAGATAATGTTTATTTTCTCTCGCAAATAAACCTTTTAACATCTGTTACCACTCTTTCTCTATCAAAAATATAACCATTCTTACCACCAAAGAGTGCCGCGTATTTTGTTTTGAAATCATAATGAGGAAAAGGCTTATCCAATATATTTACAAATTTTTTTCCTTCGTAAAACTCCTGATATATGTCTCCAGCCGATATAGGTGCTGTTGCTAGATTCAATTTAGAGAGACCGTGTTCTAATGCTATTTTGATATGCTCCCATAAATAGAAAAGCGAATAAAACTGAAACACACTTCTGCTATCGGTAAAATTCAAGGCACTAAAACCACTTTGATTGAAATAACTTTTCAGTTCAAGCTGTTCAGCTGGAGTTTTAACAATACATTTATAAAAACCATTATCTTGCATTTGATAAAAGGGTCTTATAAAATCATCTTTCTCGCATAACTCTGCAAGCTTCTGTTCCGTTAACATTGAGGGGACCAAATTAATTATATCAAAAATAAAATTCTTTTTAAGATTGCGTCCGAACAAAGCTGGAAGACGAACAATTAGAGCATCTATACCTGAAGCAAGAGCTTGCTCTTCCAGCCAATATCTATTAAATCCATAAGGATGTAAGCCAGCTTTCTCTATCTCTGAATCTTCATCAACGTTATTAGGATGTTTGTAGATATCTACAGTAGAAATTAAAACTAGCTTTTGAGGGGAAATTTTTTTTATATTCTCTAAAGCTTCTTTAACAATCTCAAAGTCCTTGTCTGGATCACTATTAGCCAAAAATTTTTCAGCACGTATTCCAGCGTAGATTAATAAGTCGGGATGTGTACCAAATGCATCCTTTATATTTTTAGAATTGTAAAGTCCCTCAAATTTAGTTTGCTCTGCTATATTTGAACCAACAAAACCTGTATTCCCCACCAAACTTTTCATAGTAACCTCCCCCAAAATATAATATTACACTATTGTACTCTTATTTTATTAGGGTTTCCAACTTCATATGATACTTGGTGATCCAAGGTGAGATGTACCCAATTCTCAAAAAAATCAACTCTAGTTACAACAGCAGAATCATTGTTTATAAAAAGTAAGGTTCTACCCAATAATGTTTTATAATTTTGTATATCTCCGCCAAGTAATATTTTATAACCATCAACCGATATTCCATTTTTCCAATTGTCATCTGACAAAGCAGCAGGAAATATTTCTGTAGGGGCTTCTATATTAGAAAGAAACTGAACATTTTCTTCCCAGGTTCTTTCACCTGTCTTTATATCAAACTGGCCTAATTCAATCCTATCTATTGCGTATGGTACATCTAATTTTCGTGACGCCATTCTAAAATTGTAAAAGAAAGGTACAGGCACTTCATTGCTATTCCACGAGAAATCGAGATTAGAAAAACCTAATTTTTTTTCTTCAGGAGATAAAACTGCCTTATCACTAGGAATCACATGAACAAATACTTGATTTCTTGTATCCTTGCCTCTGTCTTTAATAAAGAATAATTGATTATTATAAAAATAAACATTAGATTCTTCATGGTTTAAGATTGCAATTCCCTCTGATATTACTCTATTCTTTAAGCTCATATTATCAGCATTTTTCATAACTAGTGTTAATAAATTAACTAAAACAAATAGAACAATTAAAATTGAATAAAGAATAACTCTCTTTGAATTTCGGGGTTTTTCACTACCTGCATTGAAACCATGTAATAAATATAGATCAGTAAAGAAAAGTATAATTGTGGATAAAGCTATCAAAGAAAATGGTATGAACCAAAGCATACAACTAATGAAATGGTGTACTACAGTATGCGGTTTAGCAAGGATAAACCACGACAAAGGCGATAACAAAGAAATCCAGCTAACAACAAGGGATGTCTTCAGTTTTAAAAATCTTTGCTGCAACTCAGGTTTTACTAAGTGTCTGCCCCATAGATAATATGATATTAGTGAAACAAGAAATAAGAAATTAATAACAAAAATCTGAGAAATCCAGAAAACATTTTTAATAGATAGCGCAGGTTTAGATTCCATTTGGAGCAAAACGCCAAATAAATTGGCATTAGCAGATTCTCGAATCAAATTGTCAGAAGAAGAGGCTTCCCCGAGTAATCTATATGAAATAGGTCCCCAAAGCACTTGAAAAGCCTGAGAAATACTTCCAACATCGTGAACTAACATTATTAACTTGATAATTATTGCTACAAAAAAAGAAAGAATCGCTCCTATGAAAGGAAAACATAAATACTTAATGCTTTTTTTCCAATTATATCCTTTATGTATGCAATGCGCAATATAAGGAATCATCATAGCAATCATTACAGAAGAAAGAAACTCAAAATACAAAAGCTGTTTAATTAAACAACTGATAAATGCAAGTAATCCTGCAATAAACCATGTTTTATTATTATCAGAGAAATTACGATTTATCACAAATAAAGCAGATATAGCTATTGGTAAAAATAAAGACCAGCTTGCCCAATACAAATTTGTTCCAATCATTGCAAAATTAGGAGAAAAAAGCGCAACACCGAAAAGAACAATATACAATGAAAAAGAATTGCTAATACTTTTCAACCAAACTAGTAAACAACTAACTGTAATTGCGGTTATTAAAGCATTTAATCCATATAGAACTTCCAAGGTCCTCTCATTGGAAAAAAATACTACTGAATCGATAAATTGATATAAAAAGCGATGAATCATTATGTTGCTATAATAAATATCATATTCAGTTTCATTAAATGATTTTCTTGTAACATAAGCTTCCTTAAGAATTTCCCCGTTTACCCCTTCTCCATTTTGTAAGTTTGTTTCAGGTGTCATCATTTTAGCAAATGCAGTCTTTTGAGGGAAATGTTGTGCATAATTTAATGTAGATATCATCATACTGTCAGAATATTCATCAAAATTTTCAATTCCTTCAGAGGAAAGGTGCATAGGAGGATTCAACAAAAACGAAAGAAACAATACAATAACAGCAAGAACAAAAAAAAACTTATTACTAGCGAAGTAATATCCTCTAATTCTCAAGATGCTATCCCCCATAACGAAATATCTAGGATCAGAAAATACTTTTTACCAATTGCAATGCATTTTTTATTGCTCCATCCATATTATAATACTTATATTCAGCCAGCCTACCACACAGGTATAAATTTGGAAAAAGCTTAGCTAAATTAACATAGCGATTATACAGCATTCGATTATCTGGGTTCTCGATTACATAGTAGGGGATATTCCCTTTTTCAGCCTTCGGATCATAAGGTAGGGGATACTCTTTTAGAATGGTTGTTGTATTTTCAATTTTCTGCATTGTTAAATGCTTAAACTCAGTAATACGTGTAAATTCTTCTTCATTGGGATAATTCACCACCGCGGCCGATTGAAATTGTGTGCAATTTTTTTGTTCAAATACTAATTCTAACGTTCTATAAGGTAATGGACCGTATGCATAGTTAAATAATTCATCAATAGCACCTGTAAATATAACAGGACCAGAAAAAGTTTCCCCATTAAAATAAATCTTATGTTCTTCAATATCCAAATTTATAACATCACTCGCATTGCAGTTTAAACGAACTGTTAGATTTTTATGATTGAGCATATTCTCAAAGATCTGAGTGTACCCTTCTTTAGGCATAAATTGAGTTTTGTCTTGAAAATAGCGGTCATCATATCCAATCACTACAGGAACCCGATTGATAACAGATTTGTCTACATTTTCGGGTGATGTTCCCCATTGTTTGGCAGTATAATTAAGAAATACTTTTTCAAAAACAAATTGCCCAAATTTCTTAATAGTATGATTATCATGATTCATTAACTCTAGTATAGAGGCTTTTTCTTGGCTTGGAAAATTCATTTTTAATATTGCTTTAATTTGTTCAGCATCATTTTTTGAGTATAGCATATCAATAGAACAGAAGTTGAAAGGGATTGGCACTAGTTTTCCATCAATACGTCCTAAGACTCTATGTTCATAGGGATACCATTTCGAAAAACGTTGAAGATACTGAAATACATTTTCGTCATCTGTATGGAATATATGTGGGCCGTACCAGTGAACAGAAACACCATTCGTATCTAAACTGTCATACATATTCCCACCTATATGCTTCCTTTTATCTAGAACTAATACTTTTTTATTTGAAGTTTCCGCAAGTTCTCTTGCAATAGTCGCGCCTGAAAAACCTGTACCGATAACAAGACAGTCGTATATCACTTTTTATCCACCCTTCCTAATTTGAGCAATTCAAGGAATAATCACTTTATCCTGAGATAGTAAATTTTTTTCAATACCGCTCTGCCCTTAGTTCCTTTTGGGAAAACTATATCGACTATTTTCCGAGGAACGGAAGTGAGTCTTCTAAACACTCGGTGACGGTTTCCGCGGTCTAGATTATATGCTACATGCCACGCGGCACCTTCATTCATACGAAACAATAACAGTTCATAGAATGGAGTTCTTTTGGCATAATTCCAAAACTCGAAAGCTAAATCTTCATCAGGTCGATGCCAAGGTTTTAAAAAACCAGCATAATGAATTATTTTGGGATTGTTTCTTGCTTTGAGATAATCCTGATATATATGATAAGGTGCTGCTTTAATTACAAAATTAACTCGATAACGATTGCAATCCGACAACATATTCCAAGCCATATCTATATATTTCACTTGACCTTCACAATATATATTTAGAACATCCTGATCATTATATTTATATTTTTTGGTTGCAAATTTTAACCATTGCTCAAGAGTAAACTTACTTCGCATAGCCTTTATATTAAAAAGCAAAACTCCTGCTTGAAAATATTGATAGGAATCTTTCATTTTCAGTACTTCTTTTGAATACTTTTTTGTAGATAAGTCTGCACCATTTATCTGGCCTAAAAAATCAGGGTCATAAGCAGCTCCTAAAAGATAGTTCTCTATATCGGAATTGTATAGCTCAGCAATGTCACTTTTAACCACTAAATCACAATCTAAATACAATACTTTATCGCATTTCGGCAAAATACTTTGGATGAGAAACCTAAAATATGTTTCTACACTAATGTGCGCATTAGCCTGTAAATTGTAGCCCTTCAATAAACGTGCTGCATTAAAAAAACGCAGTGAAATGTTATCTTGATTTTCAATCATAGTAAGAAGCAAATTTTTATTATACGTAGTTATATCAGATTCTAGCATTACAATATCATAATTATATTTTTTTGATGAATTCTCTATAATGGATTGAATACACGTAGCAGCGATAGGCACAAAATTGTCGTTTGCCGCCAAAGCAACTACCACCTGATTATCATCAAACACAGGCAACAATGGTTCCTGCTTTTCTGGAAACTCAAATAAAACACATTGTAATTCCTTTACTTTTAAACGAGGATTATCCTTGATCAGTTGGAGATAGAATATTCCGAAAAGTCGTTCAGATAAATGCCCAGGTGTACGTAAAGCTTCCTGTCCGTATCGGGACATATCTGTACGTTTTTCAAACTCAGATAATATATCAAACATCCATTCACAATAAGAAAAGAAGATATCTTTTTTTAATATATACATATTACAAAAGCTGGTTGTATGTCCAAAGCAATGTTGTTTTGCTGCTTCAATGTACTCTGGATATTTATCGTTAATTATTTCCATAACACATTCTAAATCTTTTATTTCTAATAAACAAGCCTTCTCATATTGATCATAAATAGATTTAAAACGTGGAGGAAGTTTCCTTAAATCTTTCCTATTAGTGGTGATTATATCATATTTTTCTACAAGGTTCTTAATTAAGGCATCGTTAAATCCATAAAGTTGGATTGCATCTTCATCAATATAATCTTCAATAATATTTCCCCATTCATCATCTTTATAAATTACATCCAAAAAATTGAAATACCTTCTATAATGACAAAAGCCATAATAATCAGAATCCAAATTTTTCCACGCCCAATATTGTGCTGTTAATTCACAATACATAAGATTCTTTGAAGATATATTTTGTCCATCATCATCATAAAGCATATTATCGATTCTTTTTTTAGAAATAGCTGCCCCCACTTGAATAGGCAACATAATTTCGCTTTTTGGTATATCAAAGTCTTTGTGGCAGGATATCAAAATCTTAATATTACTCATTCCTTACCTCCTATATAATTTATCGTCTAAAACTTATTAGAAAACTTCATAATTGGTTTTTCAATTAAATAATAATGTACATAAGCTATAATAATAACAAATGCAACTCCCAATATTAATATTAATAAAGTTGGTAAGTTCCAATAGAATTGAATGCATGCTATAAAGAGTCCCCCGTATATCATATGGGTTATATAAATGGAATAACTTATCTTGGATAGAAAGATAATTAAGCGATTTTGTTTTATTTTTTCTTCCAGAAGCATGGCTATCACGAAGAGTGCATAAGCGTAAATAAAAGAAATAGAATAAGGTGTTTCTTCATAAAATGAAGGAGCGTAGTATACTAAACATTTAATGTATAAGTAATAGTTTATACCACTGAGAAAAAGAAACCATGGTAAATTGATTTTTGAATTCCAAATATAATAAATCAGCATCCCAAAAACGAGAAAAACAATGTACCAAGAAGATTGAAACACGTTATATACTATATGTGGAATCTCTGCTTTTGCTGGCAGTAAAGCAATTAAACCTATTATAATCTCGAATATAATTATTACTAGTTTAGGTTTGGTTTGGAGATAATTATAAAAAATACAACACAAAATATAGAATATAATAAGAGGAAATAAATACCAAGTAATACCATTTATCACATCAGGTTCACCAATAAAATAATTAAACAACGTTGCACTTGTTATCCATTGATGAACTGTAAATTTATCCCAATATGTGGGTTCCCCTGTAAAGAATGAAACCACTTTTTGCACGAAATAAAACACACCTATGGCAAGTAATAAAGGAGGGATAATCTTAAAAAACCTTTTTTTAGCAAATGATCTTTTATTTTCTCTTAAAGCAGTATAGGGTGTTAAAAATCCATTTATTAAAAAAAACAAAACTATGCCCAAGACGCCAAAATGTTGTATAACACCTAGGGGACGATTAAAAATATTACTAACAATTTGGGTCCCCCCCCATCCTGGAAAGCGAAAAGGCCCCAAGTGATTCCAGAGGATCATGCATATAGCAAGAGCACGTAATAAATTAAGAAATTTAAGTTGTATTTTGGGAGCATCTTTGTTTGGAGAAATTAAAGTATCGACTTGAGGCTCTTCGATAGCTTCTTCAATCCTTACAAGTCCATTCCCACCAATTTCCATATCCGCAACATATTGATTGCAAACTTCTTCAGAACTGCCTACCATTTGAACAATACCATACTTAAGCCACACTGCTCTTTGGCACAATGTTTTCACTTGCTCAATACTATGTGAAACAAAAATCAGTGTTGCTCCTTGATTAATCATTTCTTGCATTTTTCTTTCACATTTCTGTTGAAACATAAAATCCCCGACAGAAAGAATTTCATCTACAATCAGAATATCAGGGACAACTACTGTAGCTATGGCAAAACCAAGTCTTGCAACCATACCTGACGAATAATTTTTTATAGGAACGTCAACAAAGTCCCAAAGTTCTGCAAAATCCATTATTTCTTGAAAATGTTCATCCATAAATTCTTTGTCATAGCCAAGCACCGCACCATTCAAATATATATTCTCCCTAGCTGTTAAATCCATATCAAAGCCTGCACCAAGCTCAATTAAAGGCGCAATGCTGCCGCGGATTAAAACGTTTCCTTCTGTAGGAGAAAAGATACCCGAAATTACTTTTAATAAAGTGCTCTTTCCACAACCATTTTCTCCAATAATTGCAAAAGATTCTCCACGTTTAATGGATAAACTAACATTACGCAATGCATAAAATTCATCAAATAATAATTGGCGCTTAATTATTCTGACAATATATTCTTTAAGGTTATCCACTTTTTGTTTAGCAAGATTAAAGCGCATTGAAACATTATGAACTTCAATTATATTTTCTTGTTCATTACTCAAATCCGTGCACCTCATTATATATACAAAATAAAATTAGCTTGCTTGCGCTTGAAAAGTATTACTCCGGCTATAAGAACTGACAAACACCATGTTGTAGATGCGATAGTATTTTGCAGGTCCGGCAACTTGCCATAAAGGACGATATCACGGAATGATTCAATAAAATGGAATAACGGATTAAACCAAAGAATTTGTTGCACATTATCAGGAAGACTCCCAATGGGATAAAAAATGGGTGTAAAATACATCCAGGCAGTGGTCAATACTCCGTAAAGATACCTGGTATCTCTAAAATAAACAGCGCAAACGGATAAGATCATTCCCATCCCAATTGAAAATATTAGGACATATATAAGAGGTAATGGGAACAATAATATTGTAAGCGTTAATTGTGTACGGGTAAAAATCATAACTATCAATACAGCTACAAGAGAAAATAACAATGTCACAAATGAAGATAACACTCTAGATATTGGAAAAATATATTTAGGAACATATACTTTCTTTATTAGCGGAGCATTCCCAATAATTGAATCCATAGCCATGTTAGTGGCTTCTGAAAAAAATGCAAATATTATCTGCCCTGTAATCAAGTAAATTGGATAATTAGGAATATCAAAACGAAACATATAAGAAAACACTGCAGACATGACTAGCATCATTAAAAGGGGATTTAGTAAGCTCCATAAATACCCAAGGACAGAGCGGCGATATTTAACTTTCAGATCACGTTCGACTAAACGCCCCATCAGAGGTTTATACTTCATTAATTTTTTATATTGCATTTTTAAGTAGTGCAGCATTTTTTATTATATCTCCCTAAAAGCTAATTTTGCAGCAGATTTTTCTTCAACTTTTCATATATTGATAAGCTCACATGAAAATAATTAAGAATGAAAAGCAAAAAAGCTTTTTTTCTGATAGCATTATAAAATTGTTGATTCTCACCTTGAACATAATTTAACCATTCCTTAGCCAAAGTTCTCCCTTGTTTTCGATTATTGAAAAACATACAAAGTGTCGTCAAATGGTCTCCTGCCGCTTGTGAAATCCGAAAAAAGCAATACTGCTTGGCACCTTGATTCATCTCATGTATTTTAAAAAAATTAATTAAACGCTTTATAATTTTTTCTCTATGTTTATAATATTTGGCTCTGTTATTGGGAGAAGTGCTTTGAGTTGGATTTCCAATTAAATAACGATAAATATTAAAAGAATAAAATATGACACTCGAAGTATAAAGAAATGGCAGGATGACATATTCCTCATCTACAAAGAAAATGTTGTCCTGCAAAGTAATGTTGTTTTCTCGCAGAAGCCCTGTTCGATAGATAATAGAGTGTATACAAGGAACATTATCTCTGCACGTTACTAAATCATAATAAACATGATCATATTCAATGTTACGAAACAGACTTGGTCGAATTTCTCCTGTTTGCATATGAACAGTCTGATAATGGGTTTGAACAACATCAGCGCTGCAATCTTTTAATTTCTCAATAAGCAATATAAGTTGTTCCGTGTCAACCCAATCATCAGCATCAACTATACGAAAAAAACTTCCTCTTGCATCTCTCATTGCTTCGTTAATTGAAGAGCCGTAGCCGCGGCTTAAACGATTTTTTAAAACGAAAATCGTTGGATGTTTTTTCACAAATTCCATCGAAACTTCTACAGTTAAATCAATTGAAGCGTTGTTAAGAATTATTACCTCTAAACTATCTGCTAAACGTTCATCACAATAAGTTAGGAGATTTTTGGCCAAATGCTTTTCCATATTGTATGAAGGTACAGCGATTGTTAAAATTTTCATAATAACACCTTCTTCTTTTTCAACCTATTTAGCAGTCTGTGAGGCAACAAACCAACAATCAGAGGCTTAAGAATATAAGGCCAGCCCTTCAAGAGCATATGCAAATCTCTAAATCTACAATATCTGATTATTGCCTCATTAATCCTGTGATGATACGTCCTCTTCTTATAATCTTGTTTGGTTATTTGATATAAGAATAATTCATCTTGAAGATTATATCCATAGCATTTTTTCTCATACATTCTCAATAACAAGTCGTAGTCTTCACATAAAACAGCATAGCGCGACTCACTATATCCATCTACCAGTTTAATACTTTCCTTACGGAACATGAGAGTAGGATGAAGATATGGCAATTTAAACAAAAAATCTTCTTTCGTTGGGTATTCAGGGAAAAGTCTTTTATCACAAAAATCCCCTTCACAAATTACCTTCGCGTTGCAACCTACAAAAGCTATCTGCGGATTAGTTTCAAGAAATAGGATTTGTTTTTCAAATCTTTGTTCCAAAGAAATATCATCGGCATCCTGCCTTGCTATGAATGTTCCATTCGCATGCATTAGACAGTAATTTAATTTTTTAGGAAGGCTATATAAATTACCTGTACGGAGAAGACGAATCCTTGCATCCCTAGAAGCAAAATCTTCGAGCATTTTCTGAACTGAAACTGAGGAACCATCATCGCATATTAAAAATTCAAAATTAGAATATGTTTGCCCCAAAATTGAATTGATGGAATTTTTCAAATCCCTGGTTCGGTTATTTTTTTCTAGAACACCCATCAGCACAGAGATTTGTGGCAAACTGTTTCCCCTCCACTAATTCATCATAGGATAAACCAAATCGCTTAAAATGAATTGACTCCATATATATCTGAAACAACACGTAAGACCGCACTCAATTCATAGTCTTTAAGCTTTTTTAAGTTGACAGCTCTGCATGATTGTTTAATCAATGAATCAAAAAATATTTTTTTTAATTTTTCCTCAAATTGATGCTGCTGATCTAACTCAAATAAATAACCATTCAATCCATCATCTATTAGCTCTCTATGACCTTTTATGTTGCTGGCAATAACGGGAAGACCGTGAGCCATTGCCTCAAGTATATTAAAGGGTAACCCCTCAATTCGACTGGTACTTACACAAGCATTACATATAGAGAACAGACTGTGCATATCGTTTATATAACCTAAAAATATAATATTATTAGTGGCATTTAATTCTCGCGCATAGGTTCTACAATCTTCTATGAGTTCCCCATCACCCGCCAGAAGAAGTTTCATTCTAGGAAACTCCCTGGACACATTTGAAAATGCACGAATCAAGAGCAAATGATTCTTCCGTCTTGAAAATTCTGCCGCATAAACAAAAAGAAAATCATCCTCTAAAAGAGTATTCTTCTTGCGAATGATATAGCGTTCAGCCTGAGTTAATGGATTAAATTTAGAACTATCCAATCCCATACCATTTATATAGTATAGTTTACTTTTATAGAGTTTATATTTTGCTGCAATACAGTAATCTTCTCGGTTCATTACCATTAATACATCCGTCACATAAGATAATATTTTTTCCACAAAAAGAAAAATATATTTCTTTATTCCATCATTATCATCAAATAAATAACCATGGCTGGTATTGTATATTTTAGGTCGTTCTTGCTTTTTCAACAAAATTGCTGCTGTACGCACAATAAAAGCTGCTAAAGCGGTATGTGTACTGATTATTTCAAATTTTTCTTTCTTAAGTAGCCTTACAGTTTGAAATATTGCCTTTATATTATGAAAACTGAACATTTTCTTTTTCATAGCAAGGGGAACCACATGGTCAGCATAAGAAATAGGACTACTATTATTCGCCACAACCCAGACACTATAACCTTTTTTTTTAAACATTTTTAAATATGGTAAATGAAATTTTTCAATGTGTGCAATAGTTGAAGCGCAATATAAGACTTTTTTCACGATGTCAATTCATCCTTATTGCTATATTTGGTTGTTATTTTAACTTAATCCACCAAAAACAGCAAGATAAACATCATTCCTTAATAATTGTCGGTTATTACCGCATATACCTTATACTTCATATTTTATAAATTAGAACAATAAATCCTTATCCTGCTTATTAAATATGTGCTAGAATAAAACCAACCATCTACTAAAGCAAAGGGAGTACTCGCATGAAAACCAAAGCAAAAACAATTCTTCCTGTTAATGTGGAACACAAATCCATCATATTTTGGCTGATTCTTTCGACGGTAGTCTTCCTATTGTTCTTCGCGGCGTATGAAACCGCTCTGTTCAACGGTTATTCGCCACATTACGACAAACCTATTTTCTCGACTCTTCTGGCATCATCCATGACTCTAATACTACTAGCCGTGTACCTCTTCTTCAACTGGAAGTTAAATGATACCCGAGACTTACTTAACATGTACATATGGCTTGTTCCCTTATCTTACCTAATCTCGCGCTTCGCAGCCGCCTCGCCTGATCTGGCTGGCACGATGACTACTATTCATGTTATGTATGCTTCACTCTTCATGGTCGGAGCATATATGTCACGCAATGAGTTGGGTGCTAGGCTTCTACAGATAGCCATTACAATACTTGGCTATTCCGTAGTGTTATATGGTTTGGCCTGCGCCTTTGGCAACATGTATTTCCGGGATGCGGTTATGTTAACTGTTGATGGATATCGGCTTACCTCCGTTTTCCAGTATGCCAATGCATACGCCGCCTTCTTGATAGCCGTTATGCTCTGTAGTCTCTACTATATCATGCATTCCAAGAAGTGGTATATGATTTTCGTCAATTCTTTGATGCTTGTGCCGATTTTAGTCTCATTTTGGCTCACATTGTCTCGCGGCGGGATTGTAACACTACCATTTATATTTCTTGCCATATTGCCATTGCTCAGTATAACAAAACAAGTGGCCTTATCCGCATATGTAATGATCGGCACAGCCGCGTCATTCCTTCTTACAAGTTTTGTTACCGAAAAATCAATCAGAATTGTGACGGAAGTCCTAAAGAGGACATCTCCTGACCTAAAAACGGCTGAAACCTACAGTTGGTTCAACGGGGAAAGCCTTAGCGGATGGGGAGGAGTATTCGGCGTCTCCCTTATTGCTGCAGGTATTATCGTGGCCTTGCAATATTTTGTTGCTAGCAAACTTGAGTTAAGGCTAGTGCGCTTTTCTTCCCGTAAGCTCAGCAGACTCTTAATCCCTGCCGGGCTTGTCATTATCGGCACACTGGGTGTCATGCTGCTTCTAGGAACTCCTGTTAAGGCCTTGCTCCCTGAGGCTCTGGAAACTCGCCTTGAAAATATCAACTTTCAACAGCACAGTGTTTTGGAACGTGGCACCTTTTATAAAGATTCCCTCAAGGTTTTTAAGGAGCACCCCGTGATTGGCGCCGGCGGCGGCGGCTGGGCGGTACTTTATGAGAAATATCAGAACAATCCATATGTTAGTAGACAAGCCCACAACTTCTTCTTACAGTATGCCATAGAAGTAGGCAGCGTTGGTTTGATTATTTTCCTGGGATTGTTGGTTGCGGTTTATTGGTTATTCATCAGAAAATCATTTGCCGGGGGAAAGGAAGAGGTAAATTCTCATCTTATCTTCTACTTCGTCTCTATATCCATTCTAATCCATAGTATTCTCGATTTTGAGATGAGTTACGTTTTCCTTGGCTCTCTTGTATTCTTTTGTCTTGGAGGACTTACTTCCGTGCTCGACGGCAAGCCAACCTGGATGGGCAAGCTGTCCTTCCTTACAGCCAGAAGGTTCATTTACCCAACTGTTGTTAGCGTACTTGCAGTAGTTTTCTTCGTTGTCTCTATCATCAATGTTACTGACGAGAATTCCTACAACAAAGCCATTGCTTATGCGAATCAGGGCAAGCCCTTCAATCAGGTTCTGGCACCGCTGGATGCTGCAATTCAATCATCCAGTCGGCCCGATCATTATGCCTTGAAGGTAGATTTTCTGCTGCAGGTATACTCTCAAACCAAGCAAGAGGACTATTGGAACCAAGCCAAAACCGTTATTGAGGAAGCACGTGAAAAAGAGCCTAATAATCGCCTCCTGCTCGAACGCCAATATGCGCTATATATAATCAAACAACAACTGGATCAGGCCATTACAGTGGTACAAGAAGGACTCAGCAAGTATCCTTGGGAGCTTAGCTTCTACGAGCGGAATGCTTCCTTGCATAATGCCAAGTGGAATCAAGCGAAGCAGGAGAACAATAGCCAGTTCATGGAGCAGAATTGGCAAGCCCTGTTGGAGAATTATCAGACCATTCAACAAGGAATAGACCATATCGCCACGTTGCCTGAAGGCCAGTTGCAGGGGCGTCCATTCTACCACAGTGCGATTATCCGCTATTCTGTGGGGCAGATTTATATGATAAACGGAGAAAATGACAAGGCCTTAGCTGAGTTGCAGCCTGCAGGAGCCGAAGCGAACGGCAAGCTGGCTGAAGTGCTTCAGCCGGATCAAAAGGAACAATATAAGCAAATCGTCCGTTGGTATCTCGCTCTTACTCAGAAAGTAGGCAAGCTGGATCAGGCTATGTATGATTCCTTTACCTCCGCTTACCCGGAGGAAAAGGAACAAATTAATTTAATAGCAGCATTAAAATAAATAATATGGTGAAGCATAGGTCTTTTAGCTATAAATTTTCCAAAACTAGTGTTACAATATGTCTATTATTGGGAAGGAGGTGAAATAGAAAATGTTAAATAAGTTATATAGCAAGAGAATTGGGAGGAAGAGAGAGATGAAGTCTACTGTGATGAAGAAATTGTCTGTGTCTATGGTTACGCTCATGATTATCTCCATATTGAGTCCTGTCTTAGCTTTTGCCGGTGCATACTTTAAGGATATTAATTATGCTGCAAACGGTACGGTAACCGGTCAAGTATACTTTGATGGGACAGTAGGTACGACTGTATATGGATCTGGGAGTTCCGTTACTGTCTCGGTTTATGACCGAAACGGGAATCTGGTGACCACCACTACTGCTACATACAGCACCTATACAAATGGAGCCTACTATTACAGTATTGCCCCTGTTGTAACAAGCGCCACTTATTCTGTATACAATCCAATTCAGTTGAAGATTGTTTCTCATCTTCTGACTGCCCCTGCTGTTTCGGATTTTGTGTACAAGCAAGCCTTGCCGCCATTCGTTTCCCCTGGGGGTAGCACTGGTGGCGGTGGTGGCGGTGGAACTACAGGATCTGCCCTGGACGCTACCAGCGGCACAATCTCTGCCAGCGCGCTGAAGAGTGCATTTGCCTCTGCTTCTACTGTTGAGATCAAGATCAAAGAGACTTTGGCTATTCCGGCCTCCGCTCTTGTGGATGCTGCCAAGAAAGCCGATGCCAAACTGGTAATCACCGGTGAAAATGGCACGTACGAGCTGCCACTCTCTGTGCTTGATCTGGATGCATTGGCTAAGGCTGTAGGTGTAGCAGTTGATGATCTGAAGATCAATGTTGGTATCACCAAGCTTACTGGAACCAGTGCTAAGGCGGTAACCGATGCTGCAACTGCAATTGGTGCTTCCCCGCTGTCGGATGCAGTCGATTTCACTTTGGTCGCTGAAGGTAAAGACGGCAAGAAATTCGTTATCGATTCCTTCGGAGACACTTATGTGAAGCGTACGATTAAACTGAACAAAGCAGCAAGTGAAACTGCAACTGCTGTTTTGTATAATCCGACATTAGGCACATTCAGCTTTGTCCCTTCCACCTTCTCTGACACAACTGCAACTTTCCTGCGTACTGGCAACAGTGTGTACGTTGCCATTGAGAACACTGCCAGCTTCGACGATGTTGCCGGACATTGGGCTCAAGATGACATTGAGCTATTGGCCAGCAAACTGGTAGTGGATGGCGTTGGTGCAGGCAAATTCGAAGCTGAACGGGATATCACCCGTGCTGAATTTGCAGCCCTTGCTGTTAAATCACTTGGTCTGAATGTCTCATCTGTAGTAACTGATACCTACTTCGACGACGTTGATGCTGACGAATGGTATGCTGGCTATATCGCGGCTGCCCAAGAAGCAGGACTGGTTGACGGTTATGAAGATGGTACCTTCAAGCCGGAGCAAGATATCTCCCGCGAGGAACTGTCCGCTCTGGTTGTACGCGCACTGAAGTATGCCGGTGTAGATACAGCAGTAACTGCGGCAAAACAAGCTGCAGCGCTTGCCAAGTTCTCCGATGCCGATGAAATTGTATGGGCGCAGGTTGAAGTGGCCACAGCAATTGAGTTGAGCATTGTAAACGGCGTTACGGATACTACTCTTGATGTGACTGCTAATGCAACGCGTGCCGAATCAGCTACTATGCTGAAACGTCTGCTGAGCAAAGCCGGATTCATTGAATAGTTTGATTGGCTAGCAAAAACGGTTGGACCTCAAGGTCCAACCGTTTTTCTATGCATTCACTTTGTATTTATTCACTAGACTGAGTAGCTCCTCCAACAACGGCCCCCTTAATTCCTCATTAGCCAAAGCAAAGTCCAGCGTCGTCATAATAAATCCTAACTTTTCTCCTACATCATAACGCTTGCCCTCGAAGTTATAGGCATAGACATGTTCCAACTGATTCAACTTCTGAATCGCATCTGTGAGTTGTATTTCGCCGCCAGCCCCTGCCTCTTGCTGCTCCAAAAGGTCGAAAATCTGCGGCGTGAGAATATACCGACCCATTATTGCCAGGTTGGAAGGAGACTTCCCTTTAGGCGGCTTTTCTACGAAGTTGCGCACCTGATAGAGACGACCATTTTGTGACAAGGGATCGACTATACCGTATCTATGGGTTTCGTACTCCTTAACCTCTTGGACACCTATAATTGAGCCCTGCATTTTGTCGTATTCTTCTATTAACTGCCTTAGGCATGGTTTCTTAGCTCTAACAATATCGTCACCAAGCAATACAGCGAAGGGTTCATCACCTATAAACTTTCTGGCGCACCATACGGCATGACCAAGTCCGCGAGGTTCTTTTTGCCGTATATAGTGAATATCTACTAGGTTTGAAGCACGCTGCACTTCCTCCAACAATTGCAGCTTCTGCTTTTCCAACAAGTTATATTCCAGTTCGAAATGACTGTCAAAATGATCTTCAATAGCCCGCTTCCCTTTGCCGGTTACAATAATAATATCTTCAATCCCAGACTCCATGGCCTCTTCCACTATATATTGTATAGTGGGCTTATCCACGATGGGAAGCATTTCCTTGGGCATTGCCTTGGTTGCAGGTAGGAAACGGGTTCCTAAACCTGCGGCGGGAATAATAGCTTTTCTTACTTTTTTCATTGGACTAATCTCCTATTCATTTTTTAGTAGCCCTACTCAGTCCAAAAATTATCATACCATCCAAACAGTTTGAAAACGATAAATATCTGACTCTGTCAATTCCAGGCCAATCTGGGTCTCAATAAATTGCAGTTCACTACTCCCTCGTATGGAATGCTTGATTCCACTAAGAATACGGATGACATCGCCGGTTCTTACGGTCTGAACTTGACCATCCAGCACTACTTCGCCAGAACCGGAAGTAATGGCCCATATTTCCTCACGCAACTTGTGCATGTGATAGCTGATCTGCTTCCCAGTCTGAATGCAAACCCTACGAACTAGTACCTCTTGTTCCGACTCATTCTTCCCATACTCCAGCACCCGATACCAGCCCCAATGACGCTCTACGAACATAGGGCGGGAATCACCGCTTGTTAGGATCTCCTTGATACGGGGACTCTCCTCCTTATCCGCGATAAGAATACCGTCCGGACTGGCAGCAACGATCAGATTGGAGACGCCTAGAACAGCAACAGGAATATCCAGTTCATTAACGATATGGGTATTAACAGAATCCTTGCTGCATACTCCCTTGCCGCTAATCGAATCCCCCATTTCTTCAGTAAGGGTATTCCATGTCCCCAAGTCTTTCCAGTACCCGCTATACGGCACCACTGCAATATATTGTAGATGCTCCACCACTTCGTAATCGAAGCTGTTCTTGGGAATGGAATCATATTGCGACGCAAGCGAGTCAAAATCCACAGGTAAATTCCGTTGCCGAAGAAGCTCAACGAAAAAATCCAATCTGCCTGCAAACACGCCGCAATTCCACAACGCCCCCTGCTCAATGAAGGTGCGCGCGAGCTCTGCCTTCGGCTTTTCAGCAAATCGCTTCACATGGCGCATCTCGCCGCTAAGCTCTTCTGTCAGAATATAGCCGTATTTTTCAGAGGGATAGGTGGGTTGTGCTCCGATGAGCGCAAGTGAGCTTCCCATTGTTCGCAGTACTTGTTCCAAACTGCGGAGAGTCTTAAAGAAATCCAGATCCACATAAGGATCAACAGGCATAATGACTACCGTCTCATCCAGACTTGCATCCGTACGGGAATAGATACATGACACAGCCAACATGATGGCTGCGAACGTATCTCTCCGTTCCGGTTCAATAATAAGCGGCACCTGATCCCCTGCTTGATTATGGATAATCTCGGCTTGTGCTTTTCCTGTTACAATGAAGGTATCCTTAACCAGATCTACTTCTTGAACTTGCCTCAATACCCGCTGCACCATGGATTCCTTAATTCCACCAGGACCGGGAAGAACTCTTAAGAACTGCTTGGACCGGGAATCATTGGACAGCGGCCACAGCCGTTTGCCGGATCCGCCAGATAGCAAGATGAGCTTCATAGGTGTCACACAGCCTTTTTCAGATTATGACATATCTATATATTATAGCACTTGACTCCAATTCTTGAAATGAGGTGAGCTTATAAGAATGTATAAAGAAGGGTACATTATCTTGCCCCCACCTGAGCGAGATGGTAAAATCAAGCTACAAGCCACCAGAGGCCGGAACATTGCAGGATTGCTATGTTGGCGATAGGCTCAGTATACCAAGTAAGGAGCGAGTCAACATGGACAAGCTGGATCTGATTCTGGAGAAATTGGATAAGATGGAGAATAGGCAAGCCGCATTGGAGGTCAACCAGCAGGCTTTTGCCGACAGACAGACTGCATTGGAGGCCAACCAGCAAGCTTTTGCCGACAGGCAGACTGCATTGGAGGCCAACCAGCAAGCTTTTGCCGACAGGCAGGCCGCATTCGAGGTTAACCAGATGGCTTTTGCCGATCGGCAAGCTTCTTTCGAAGAAATTCAACGTTCCATTCAAACCAACGTTCAATATCTGATCGAAGGCCAGAAGGAGCTCTATCAGTTGGTCAGGGCTATTCATCACCGTCAGGATATGACCGATGCCAAGCTGGAGGCGCTCACACTGGATGTGCACTATATCCGCGGCGACTTGGCAGCGCTCAAGGATAGCGAGGATCGTCAGAACAGGATTCTCGAATCCCTAGGCTTACGCTCACTGGAGCAAGAAACCGAGATCCGCGAACTGAAACGGGTTAGGCAATAAATAACTATAACATACCCCACATACCTGAAGAGCCCGTCAGCAGCCATTTGTTGCTGCAAGGGCTCTTTTTTTCTGCCTAAATCCCGCCTACGACATAGCCGTATACCGCCCTGCCTGCATAACAGGGAAGCTGGCCTGGAACCTAACCCCTTCTCCTGCCGCGCTCTGAAGCTCATAGTGTCCGCCAAGCGAAAGAATGCGGCTTTTCATCTGCTCCATGCCGATGCCTGAAGAGCCAATCTCGCGGATCACTGCTTGACTCGGCTCGAACCCCACCCCATCGTCCATGTATTCGAAATACATTCGGCCCTCATGCAGACAAATGGAAAACCGGACAATCGAAGCTTGCGAATGCTTCTTCGCATTATTCAGCAGTTCCTGAACCAGCCGGAACAGATGCCGCTTCGTCTCCATGTTCTGCTCCTCAATCCCTGATTTATCTGCCGCGGCGAAGCTGATCTGGAAGCTGCACAAAGACCGCTCCGTCTGAAACAACCTTGTCAGCGTCCCAACCAACCCAACCTCCCTCAGCAGATAAGGATGCAGCTCGAAGCAGCTCTGCCGAAGATTCGTGTTAATGATATCAATGTAATCCATCAAGCTGTCAAAAACCTTCTTTAACTCGTGGAAATGAACATATTCCTTCTGAATATCTTCCAGCCTGCCCTTCAAGAAGAACAAGTCCTGCATGGTTGTGTCATGAAGGTCGGTGGCAATGCGAATCCGCTCTTTCTCCTGCAGCTCAAACATCAGCTTACGGAACCAAGCTAAATTCTTCGCCTCCTTCTCATCCGGGAGAAGAGAGGATAACTGCTGAAGCCGTTCATTAAGCTTCTGAATCAAGTGAATATTCTCTATAGATACGGCCAAATACGTAATAATAAGATTCAGCCAATTCAGGTCTTCTATGCCCAGAGCCGTGGAGGTTTTCTTCGGGGTTAGAATCAGATAACTGGTGTATTCCTCTTGCCGCGACACCTCAAAACACATATAATCACCATGGTTTTGGCTGGGAACATCAAATAAAATGAGCGATTCCACCTCTATCTGCTCTATACTGCCATCCAGAATCATCTGTATGCTTCCGTCATTATACCGATAGGCAATCGCGCCACCCATAACCTCGAGTGTCTCGACAATATCCCCCAGAATAACATCCTTCATTTCTCTAAGGCTCGAGATGCTGCCTAAATTCCGGGCAATTTTCTTCAATGCCAATTGAAGCCGATACTTCCGCGGAAATAAAGCCGGCTCTAATCTCGAAGTAATATTCTCCAGACTATAAAGAAGGAAGGTGATTCCAATAAGAATGATGATAAAGATGAGAACAAGCCGCTCCGCAGAAGTTTCCCGTGAAAGCAGCTTGACAACCCCAGTGAACAGAAGACTGGGTACAACGGAGAGAAGTAGAGTAAACAGCGACCTTCTGACAATCATATCGATATCGTACAAGCGGCGCGTTGCCAGAAGATAGACGAAGGTCAGAGGGAAAATAAAGATGAACCAACTCATGTAGAAGGAATTGATCCATTCATGTCCGAACAGAATCTGTGGAACAAATGAGAACAGAATAATGGGAAAGAAAGAGAGAAAAAGTGAAACAAAGACAGTCTTAATAACGATAGATACATTGCCTTTTCTATTACCATATTTGAAATATACATACGCAAGAAAACTAAAATTTACCATCATTCCTATAATTCCCACCAGCAAAGTGAGAGGAATGAATATTGTATAAGCAGCAAATATAACAGAACTATCGGTAAAATATATAAGTTGCAAAGAAGAAATGGCAAGTGTCACAGCATAGCATTTAATAATAACACTACGCTGATTCTTAAGCACAGTTACACCCTTTTCAGCAAAAAAGACCATTAGAAAATGAAGAAAACAAACGGGAAGCAGCATTATAAAAGTCGATATTAACACTTTTCCTAGGGGGTCCCCTCTTACTGAGCCCGGCAAACTCATAAAAATAAGGGAGATATCCACAAAAACCATTGATAGAATTGCAGAAGATTTTATATGTACCATCTTTTTATATAGTATTAGAGCCAAGAGAAGCCCTATTGCTTCTGCTGCAAGAAAAAAAACATCATTGGCAGTTAATCTTGGGGCGTTATTGACGCTAACATCCATTATATTCCCATTGCGAGAAATCGTGAGTGTATGTACCTGGTCTAAATTCCCCCAATATCGAACCGACCAATATTCATCCGTAGGTATATCATTCACCTTGAGAATATAATCGGTTTCTTGCAATCCAAGTAATCCAGAGATACTCATTGTTCCTATATGATCTATCACCCAAAGCTCCTGATCATTCTTTCTGGCACTAATTGCGACCATTGGATTCTGGAAAGTCAGCACCAACATCCATATTTGTAACATTAAGAGAGACATGAAAAAAAACCGGAATAAATATTTGCGCATTGCATTGCGCCCCTTCCAAATTTCGACATAGTTTGCTATAATATACTATATCATTCAACTAGAAAAGAGGTGAGAAAGATGCAGGCAATCACATGGTCCCCCAGTTTGTATTCCACGGTGAAATTATCAAAAAAAGAAATAACACGTACAGAAAGTCTCTCCAAAGCGACATCACTTCATAAGATCACAAATGTTGAAGCACTTCAATCTTCCCGCGACTCTACTAAGTTACTTAATTCAGATTCCTATCCTTTTTGGTCTTAATATCCTATATTCTACCAAAATAAAGAGAGATTGTATAGGAGAGTACTGTAGCTCTCGTAACCAATCTCTCTTTATTTTTTTCCAGACTGCTTCTGAAATGAGATCTTCACTCAGTTGCATAGTGGACAGCGTGGGATGTATCTCAAGTTTGGGACTAACTGGAATACCCGACCGCCTTTCAAGCGGCTGTTGCGCGGGGGAGACGCGTTGGCAGCACGACTCTCTTTACACTGTACGCATTTACTAAATTTATAATACACGGATCGGTTTGAAATGAATCCCCTTACCCCGGATACACCGACGCCCGTCCGATGGAGTGATACTCCACTCCGTGCTGGGCGGCATGGTCCAGGCTAAAGCAATTCCGGCCGTCGAAGATGACCGGCTGCTTCAAGAGCGTGCGGACTCGGTCAAGCTCCATCTGCTTAAATTCCGGCCAATCGGTAACGATGAAGACACAGTCCGCTCCGTTCAGGGCTTCCTCCAAGCTGGTGGCTAACTCCACTGCACCAGGAAGAAGCTGCTTGGCAGAAGCGCCTGCAATCGGATCGTACGCCTTCACCATTGCCCCCTCAGCGAGAAGCTGCTCGCTAATTACGATGGAGGCCGATTCCCTCATATCATCCGTGTGAGGCTTGAAGGCAAGACCCAGCAATGCCACTGTCTTTCCCTCCAAAGCCCCGAATCGGCTCCTTGCCTTGTCCACCAGCAGCCGCTGCTGCTTGTTATTGACCTGGATGACCGACTTCAACAGATCGAACTCATGCTCCACGTTGCCGGCAATCTGTACAAGCGCCTTCGTATCCTTGGGAAAACAAGAGCCTCCATAGCCAATCCCTGCCCGCAGAAACTGTCCGCCGATCCGCTGGTCCATGCCCATCCCTTGGGCGACATCCTCCACGTTGGCCCCTAGCTTTTCACACAAAGCAGAGATTTCATTAATGAAGCTGATCTTGGTTGCCAGAAAAGCATTGGAGGCGTACTTGATCATCTCCGCGCTGCTGATGTCCGTATGGTAGATGGGAATGCCGAACGGCGCATTGATTTCCTCGATAAGCGCCGCGGCGCGCTTGCTGTCTGAGCCGATTACAATCCGGTCGCCCTTGAACGCATCATGAACCGCTGTACCTTCCCGCAAAAACTCGGGATTGGATACTACATCGAAGGAAACGCGACCCTTAAGCCCCTGGGCAATCATCTCTTTGATTCTGCGGTTAGTCCCCACCGGAACCGTGCTTTTGGTCACCACAACCACATAACTCCTGATGTGCTGCGCTATACTGCGGGCTACCTCCTCCACATAGGTCAGGTTCGCCGTTCCGTCGGCTCTGGGTGGAGTGCCAACCGCAATGTAGATCGCTTCCGCATTCAAGAAACCTTCCTCGTGAGCAGTTGTAAAAAACAACCTTCCCTCTTCTATATTCTTCTTCATCAATTCTTCAAGCCCCGGCTCATAGATAGGAGATATCCCCGCTTTCATCTTCTCCACCTTGGACGGGTCCACATCAATGCAGGTCACCTCATGTCCCGCTTCCGACAGGCATACGCCGGTAACCAATCCCACATACCCTGTACCAACAATTGCAATTCTCATCTATGCTTCCTTCTTTCGGCTGTATCTGTATGAACGATCATTCCGGTACAAACTTGCTTCTATTATATCATGCCAATGAGAGCAGCTGACAACCCGGCGCAGTTGGGCGACTCTTAATTATTTATTAACGGGATTATGATATAATCATCTGTATATTAAATTTGGAGGTAACGTCTATGAAAGGGTTGCAGATTCCTGCCGGAGGAATGAAGGTGCTGATAGAGGAAGCCCGCGAAGCCTTCTCTTATGAAATCCTGCAAAAAGGCTACGAGCTGTTCCGCAACGGCGATGTCATCAGCCTGCAGGTCGCTCCCAACCGTTCCGAACTGACCGCCCATTGCAGAGGAGATGCAACGACCTACAAGGTACTGCTTGACCTTGACTTCTTCTCGATCAGCCGCTGCGCATGCAAGGCAGACCGATATTGCGTTCATATGGCGGCCGTATTCTTCCAGGCCTACGAGCTTTCCGGGCAGAGACCGGAGTCCTTCCTGGCCGAACGGACAGAGGAAAGCAAGATTGAAGAAGCTCAGGCTTCCTCCCGAGCCCGCAAGGAGAACGAACGCAAAGCCAGCACACAACAGAAGGCACGAACTCAGACCATTCAGCCCCCTAAGCCTGACGATGCCCCGGAGCAATGGCATGCTTACTTTGAACTGAAATATGGCGGTAAGCTGAAAAATTCTTCTGCCGGCATGAGCGTCGATGGCTTTTATAATGAAGCAACACGGCAGTTGTTTCCTCTCTCCGCTTCCTGGGAGCCTGAGCTGCGGAATTTGTATCGCCTCCATGTGATCCTGTATGCACTTCGCAAGGTTGACCAGTATAGCCGCGGTTTTAACAGCACTGTGATGTCGGCAGGAAATTACTTTAACTACATGCCCTATTATATCAACAATGCGGTAAAGGAGGTGTTCTCACAGGCATTTGAGAATCTGCTAAGCCTCCTTTCCGCAATCGATGCCTCCCAGGCAAGAGCCAAGCACTATAAGGCCTTGTCAGGGCTCAAGGATTTTCTGGGCGAGCATGCTTTTCCCGCACAAGCCTCTGTGTTGGACTGGTCCGGCTTATACCGGCTCGTATGGGGGCACATATTGACCTTCCCGGATTGGGTCCAGGAAGAACGCAAACGACTGGAGCAGCTTCTTGCCAATAAGAAAAGCTCCCCTCCACTGCTAAATCTGACCCACCTGGCGCTTACGCTGTTCGACTTCATTGACAAGCAAGACAGAGCCTGCATCAACCATCTGCTTGCCTGCCAGCCGCTGGATCCTGAGGATTATGACGACTACCTGGATCAGCTCGTATCGCGGAAAGCCTGGGACAGGCTGCTCTTCTGGCTGCAATCGCTTGATTCCTCTATTCGCCGAGCCCACTCCGAGATGCGGGACTACATCTATTCGTATTGGCAAGCGGGTGCTTCTGCCCAGCCTAACAATCCGCAATGGCGGGAGTGGATCGTCAGCATGCTGCCGCAATCCCGGCAGATCTATACGGAGTATCTTCTGCAGAGCGGTCAAGTGCGGGAATTGGTCCATAGCTTGCTCGCCCAAGGAAACGGTATGTGGCATCTGGATTCCCGGCTGCTGAAACGGATTGAGCAGGAGGACATCCGGCTTGTTCTGCCTCTGTATCACCAGGAAGCGGAACGCTGCATTATGCAGAAGAACCGTGAGGCGTATAAGGATGCCGTCCGCCAGTTGAAGAAGCTTGCTTCATTATATAAGAAGTTGCGTGAACTGGATCGCTGGACCTTCTATCTGGAGCATCTGACCACACGTTATTCCCGCTTGCGGGCATTCCAGGAAGAACTGAGGAAGGGAAAGCTGATCGTATGAATGCAAAGGATGCTGTTATTGAATTGAACTTTCTGCGCCGTCCAGGCGGATTCCTGCTGGAAACGGATTTGTCGGATGTAGAAAAACGATACAGAGAGCTGCACCTGTTCTCATTGAAGCAGCAGTTATTCGCCTGGCACAAGGAAAGCTTCTATGGGACCCTGTTAGAGCTGGAGCTGCCTTCCATAGACGGGGATGGAGGCATTATCCTGCCGGATGCGCTGGCACTGGGCTTTTTTGCTGAGGGCATCGCCCAATCGGCTGCTTCGGTTCAGCCTTCGCCCGAGCTGTCTACGTATATAGAGGCTGCCCCTCTCCTGCTCCGTTGTCTGAGAGAAGGTCGCTTTGCCCCCGACTATGGCAAATGGCTGGACGGCAAGCCCGGTTGGCGGCTCGTACCTGAAGGACAGGACGCTGTTGAATGGACTAGGCTTACGGATGGCTCAGGGAAGCCAAACGAGGAGCTGTTGTCCAGTTGGCTGGATGAGGTCATAAAAGGAGTAATCGAGCGGTCCACGGCGTTGCAGCCGGTATGGGAGCAATTGCGGGAGAATCACCCTCTGCTTGGAACAAGAGAAGCAGCAGGCAAGGAAGAAGCCTCTCCCTCCTTCATGGATGAAGAAGATTGGTTGATCGCCATCGGCTGGAGGAAGGATGAGGCGCCGTTCCGGGTTGGCTTGCGGCTGGCTGAGCCCGGGACATGGACAGAGACGGAGGTCCATGGCGATTGGCGTCTGGAAACGGTGCTCATTAACCGGGACAATCCTATGGACACGGTAGTGTGGCGGGAAGGGAGCGGACAGCAACTTCAGGAATCCTGGCTCCCCTATCTCGAAAGCAGGTTGGCCAAGGAACGGGAACGGTGGCTGAGGGCTGCTCCGGAATTAGGAGATCGGGAAGCCCGCCCTCTGACCGGAGCTTCAGTGGACACCGAAGAGAACGTCGCCGGGTTGCCTGATGGGACAGCTGACGGGAGCGAAGGCCTTCTCTCCCCTGATTCTCTTCGCCGGTCTCTGGGAGACCAGGAGGTATGGCAGTTTCTGACGGATGGAAGTATAAGGCTGGCAGAAGCGGGCTCGACCGTGCTGCTGCCTGCTTGGTGGGAGGCCGTGCGGAAACAGAAGCTGCGCCTGAAGGCCAAGGTCCGCTCCTCTGCAGGAGGTTCTGCGGACAGCATGTTCGGGATGGATGCCATCCTGCAATTCGATTGGCGGCTGTCGGTAGGTGAGGCTAATCTCAGCGAGGAGGAATTCCGGCGGTTAGCTGAACAGAACCGGAGACTGGTGCAGATTAACGGACAGTGGATTTTGCTGGATCCTGCCATGCTGGAGCAGATCAGGGCCGTGATGAAGCGGATCCAGAAGAAAAAGGGCCTATCCTTTCGTGAGGCAATGGAGCTTTATCTCCTGGGCGGCGAGGACATTGGTGGTGTCAGTCAGAATGACGGCGGCAGTCAGGATGAACCGGATGCAGAGAGCGCTCTTCGGCTGGAGGTGGAGCTTAACGATCATCTTGGCCGCATGGTGGGGCATTTGCAGAATACGTCATCAATCCCTATCGTGGAAGATCCGGAGGGCTTTAACGGAGAGCTGCGCCGCTATCAACGGGAGGGCGTGTCCTGGCTGACCTTCCTCCGTCAGTTCGGCTTGGGCGGCTGTCTTGCCGATGATATGGGCCTGGGTAAAACGGTCCAGTGGATCGTCTATCTGCTTCATCTGAAGGAACGCGGTCAATTAAACGCGCCTGCGCTCCTCATATGCCCCACATCCGTGATCGGCAACTGGGAGAAGGAGCTGGAGCGCTTCGCCCCGGGACTGCGGGTGCATCTCCATTACGGCTCCCAGCGCAGCAAGGGAGAGCATTTTCCCGCTTCCGTGGCTGATGTTGATGTGGTTATTACCTCCTATGCCCTGTCCCATATGGACGAAGAGGAGCTCTCCGGCATCGAGTGGAGCACATTGTGCCTAGACGAGGCGCAGAACATCAAGAATGCCCATACCAAGCAGGCCGGCGCTATTCGCAGACTAAGCGCACTTCACCGGGTGGCTCTGACTGGTACGCCGATGGAGAATCGATTGGCCGAGCTTTGGTCCATTTTTGATTATATCAATCCCGGTTATCTGGGCTCTCTGGGAGAATTCAGGCGCACCTTCGCAAGCGAGGTGGAGCGAGGCAATGAAGAACGTACCCGGCAGGTCCAGCAGCTGGCCCGTCCCTTTCTGCTGCGCCGCTTGAAGAAGGACCCGGCAATCCAGTTGGATCTCCCTGACAAGAACGAGATGAAATCCTTTGTGCCCCTGACTCTGGAGCAGGGAGCCGCCTATGAAACCATCCTGCAGGATATGTTTGAAAAGGTGGACCGTTTAAGCCCCATGGAGCGCCGCGGGCTGATTCTGGCCACTATCACAAGGCTGAAGCAGGTCTGCGACCATCCTTTGCTGCTGACCAAGGGGAATGCGGGGAGCACAGGGAACATCGTTGAAGCGGAGAGCAAAATAGTGAGCCAATCCTCCAAGCTGGTCCGTTTGTTGGAGATGGTGGAGGAGCTGCGGTCCGAGGGGGACAAGTGCCTGATTTTTACCCAGTTTGTAGAAATGGGACATCTCCTGCAGCGGGTATTGGAGCAGGAGCGCGGCGAAACCGCATTGTTCCTGCATGGCGGAGTACCCAAGGCCAAGCGGGATAAGCTGATTGACTCCTTCCAGAATGAGCCTGACGCGGGGATCTTCGTCCTTTCGCTGAAGGCGGGAGGAACCGGGCTGAACTTGACGGCGGCCAACCATGTCTTTCATTTCGACCGGTGGTGGAATCCTGCCGTGGAGAATCAGGCTACGGACCGGGCCTTCCGGATTGGTCAGACCCGCGATGTTCAGGTGCATAAATTTATATCACTAGGCACACTGGAAGAACGGATCGATCAGATGATCGACAAGAAGCAAGGGTTAAGCGAGCAGATCGTCGGCAGCGGCGAAGGTTGGATAACCGAGCTGTCCACAGATGAGCTCCGGGAGCTGTTCACCCTGCGGCGGCAGTGGATGCAGGATTAGGAGTAGGAGAGGGGGCTTAAGACATGTCCAAGAAGAAACGGGAAAAGATGAAGGCCAAGGAACGACGGCATACTTCTGTGAAGCCTGCGTCGGGGGGGAGCAATAGTGTTGCGGCTGCCACGGTTGTCGGGGGAGATAGAAGCGCGGCGGCACCTCCGGCGGCGAAGGGCGCGGCTAGCCCGGGCAATGCAACGGCGAAAGGTCAACAAGAGAGCAGCGGCTCGAATGGGCGGGTTCAGCCTGCTCATCCGGGTGCAGGTTCAAGCTCCGGTCAAAGCCGTTCTGCATCCGCCTCCTCGCCTCCTCCCGGGCAGGAGGCGCTGCCGCCGGGCAAGTCCTCCTCCCCGAGCAGCCGTTCAAGAGCAGCCAAAGGGAAATCCGCAGCGGCTGTTGTCCAAGACCTTCCTCCCGCTCCCCATATCCCAGGCTGTTCGCCCCAGTGGCAGCAGTTCTATGGGGCAATGCGGGATGCCCTGTCGCAATAGGTCATCGCCCTGCTCTCTTTGGTGATTGTTTTGATTGCTTTTGTGAGTAGTCATGTTATAATGTGACTAATGGGAATTAGGAGATTACCGGATGATAGCAGATTCGCCTAATTTGGGTAACCTCAATTGATCTTGAAGGGAATGATTCGCTAGTGAGTGATCCTATTCTTCATTTAATCTTGGGCGAATTGCAAACGATCAAGACGGACGTCGGCGGCATGAAGTCCGACATGGTTGAGATGAAGTCCGACATGGTTCAGATGAAGTCGGACATTGCCGGTCTGAAGTCCGACGTCGCTGAACTGAAAGCGGAGCAGCAAGTCACCAATAGGAGACTGGACAAGATCGAGAAGGCTGTCGAGTTGCTTCCCTATATGCAGCAGGCTGTTATGGAAACCAATCTTATCGTCAAGCAGTTGGAGGCTACCTCCAAAGCGACTACATCAGAGTTACGGAATCATTCCTTTCAGATTGATCTTCTGAACCGAAGAGAGCTTATGCTGGAGGTTGAGATTGAAAAATTAAAAAATCCAAAATAATGCTAATCCTCATATGAAGAGAGGTTCTCCAGCGAGGACCTCTCTTTGTTGATCACAGTACCCGCGGCAACTTCGTTCAGCCATATCGCTCGACTCCTACAGGGTGCTCTGGCGATTCTTGGTATCCAGCTCCGCCCATGCCTTCTGGATGGCCGCCATAATATCCTCGCTGCTGATGAAGCGGGTCAGATGAAGCCGGGGCAGTACATATTGGATAGCTGCATTCATTTTCTCTTGACCCGCGGCATTGCTGAATTGGCTTTCTACATAGGCATAGGCCTCTGCAGCCAGTTTGTGAAGAAGCTCCCGTTGATCGGCATTAGTCCGGGTTTCCAGCCATGCTATAACTTTGCTTTGCAGCCGGGCAAGGATGGTCAAGAGAATAGTAGCGAGCAATCCCAGCAAGGCTGATACGATCGCGGTAATGTACGGCTGAGCCGCTAAAATGATAGATTCCATAAACATTTAACCTCCTTAAAGTTGTAACTACTCAGCTATCT
Source organism: Paenibacillaceae bacterium (assembly GCA_029256185.1). Lineage (GTDB taxonomy): Bacteria > Bacillota > Bacilli > Paenibacillales > NBRC-103111 > Paenibacillus_AR. The sequence continues at coordinate 146,890 of JAQSYI010000011.1, read as the reverse complement.
GTTTGAAAAAAATGTGTTTTACGAAACGGAGGAGCTCTTAAAGCCCGCTGCGGCCACTTTTCGCTCCATTTTCCTCGACTCGAATCCGTTGCTCGTCTTCACGAAGCGTAATCCCAAGAATAGATGGCTGGATATGGGAGGTCCAGCATGTAAAAGTGCAGTTATTTCATGGGCAACTGCTGGAACGGAAGGTCATGATGTAAATGTGCAGTTAATTCGTGCCGATTTCATCTTTTTGGCAGTTTTAAGCAAAAATAACTGCACTTTTGCAGGTAGAGGGCGAAAAAGAAGGCTCGCGGCCAAAAATAACTGTATTATTGCATCTTCACGGACACACGGTACGCTATTTGTCTAGGGCCCCCCCCAAACCCGCTGTCTTAATCACTACTCAGCTATCCTTTTGGAGCAAATTCGTGTTTTATCGGAACTGAGGAGCTTATAAAGCTCGCCGCGGCCACATTTCGCTCCAGTTTCCTCAGTTTTGCCGCCGCAAGAGTCGCTGAGTTCCGTAAAGGACTGCGAATAGCTGGGTAGTTACTTAAAGTTTTAAGTTGATGCCGCATTGTGGCATATCGGAAAAACTCGCATCAAAAGCATCCGCTGGACTTATCCTCCGAAAAATTTCAAAATCAGGGTAATCGCTGCGATCCCCACCCCGGATAGAGTGATGGAGGTCGCGATAATCCATTTTATAGTGGCATCTACCTCATCCAGCCGTTTCAAGGCCGTTTTGGCGGCTTCAGCCGTTTCTGTTGCCAAGCGGTCTGTACTCTCCACGCGGCGGATCAAATCATTGACCCCCCGCATCTCTGTAACAACCTCCCGTAACTGCAACCGTACATCTGTCAGCGCCTTTGTTGTCTCCTTCAGCTCGTCACAAGGCGACATGACCAGCGGACAATCTTTTTGTGTCATCCCCCAGGACTCCTCTCGGGCAAAAAATAACCCCTGGAACGGAATCCAGGGGTGCAGTAGCAAGCTTCACGGAAGCCTCTCCATATTGAAACGAGCAAGGAAACCAATTACATATTCAAAAAGGCCTGAACATCAGATCTCAAGTGAACTGGAACTTCATCCAATGTTTTAAGACCCTTGCGGATCAAATCTGCATACACTTTAGCCATTACTGCCACCCCCATCTGCCAATGTGAGGAATTGCTCGTATAATTCAACGAACGCAACCTGCAAGGCGGTCGTCTCATTCTGGGAAGCAAGCAATTGCTCATAGGTATCAGTCAGTGCCAATTGAGTATCTGTCAGTTGGGACTCCAGTTCTGTAATGCGCTGCTCCGGTGTTGCCGACTCCTCAGCAGGGGGCAGGGCTTGCCACTTTTCCCACGCCTCTTGCAGGTCCTCCAGCGTCGGCTCGGGTTCAGGCAGGTTCCAGGCCGCGATATACGGGCCGTGGTTAACGATGTCGTAGTCAACACCGAGAGTCAGTCGGTTATAGTCGATAACGTGGCGGTAGTGTATGTCTTCGATCTCTTCCGTTTCGCCATTCTCCAAAGGACGGATGGGGTAGCGAGTGCGTCCGTCCACACCGGCCCGCAGGGCAGGTGTAGGGCCGTCATCCTGGACGATATAATCCACGAGAGGGACGGCCTGCGGGTAGAGATATTGGATTGCTTGGGCTATGTTCATAGGGGCCTCCTATATTGATCTAAATTCTACATATGAAGCATTGTAACTTGGTTCAAGGGTGTTGGTACCACCATATGCAGTTACATAAATCTCCAAATAATCACCTGCACCCAAATCGGCAATTATTGCACCACTAACATGGTTAATCCCCTCATTCGAATAGCTCTGATAAGGAGTGAGATACGATGCACCATTTCTAAAAATGTTTCCAACAAGATAATCCTTAGCCGATTTATTGACCCGCAAGGAAAACGACACTAAATACATGCCGGTTTTTTGTGCTGTAAAACGTCCGGTTGCTACGTCGTATTCGTTCAAAAAATCATAGTATTCAGTCTCAAACACCACTTTCGTATTTACGCCACTCGATAGACTCAAACTATTTGCACGATACGCTAGCACTCCTGTTCTACCATTTCTATTATTATCTCCCCATGGATTTATTACCCCAGAATCGGTTATGGTACCACCACTCGTGACATGAAGAGGTGTTGTTCCGGTGAGTTGACTGCCCAGAGTGCCTACATAGGCACCTTCAGACGCCCAAATACCGTACGTATTTCCAGTCCCCGATTGGCTAATTGAAAAAACGTGTGATTCTTCATTGGCTCGGATACCCACATAACGATTTGATACCACACAGCTAGTTATACGAACGATGCTCTGATGTGCGTGTATCCCGATTTGCGTGGTGGATGTAGCTGTTACTGTGCAATTTGTAACATTAGTGCTGCTGCTACGCGAAATGACAATAGCTGTTGCATCTGTAGCGGTTGCTGTAATATTATTAATTGCCACAAAACATGTATTTTGATGTGCATATACCTGATAAATGGTGGCTGGCCCATTAATAGTAATAGATCCCCGTCCCGTAAAGCCTGAAAGGGCGAGTTGTTCACTGTGTGTTCCAGTAATATTAATTATCACAGCATGATTAACCACATGCGAAATCATGCTGATCGCCTTGCCTATCGTAGCAAACGCTCCGCCTGCAGTGTCCGTTAGTCCATCGTTGCCGTCGTTTCCATCTGGACGAACGTAGTAAGTAAGGTTAGCACCAGTGACCGTTGGTACACCCATAAGTCTCCATGCAATGTTACCCGTGCCTGCAGGAGCTAATCGCGCTTCCAGCCCCCAAGGTGCAACACTAAGTGTCGCAGCTCCACTTGCTTCGTTAATTCTTTTCCAATTTTCTCCGTCCCATTTTGCGTTAGCTGTTACATGGGCACCTGATTTGCTAGTTGCAAACATATATTGGGTCTCAGAATGTATGCCTATGCTGCCTGTACCGATCGCGGATATTTCCCGATTAGCATCAGAAAAATGCAATGCCCCCGTCATCGTATCCCCATCCCGCTTCACGGCATTTTCCAGGGTGGTCCTTGGCGTGTCGAATGCTCCTGTTTTCCCTGTGATGGCCTTGAAATATTTCAAAATCCACGAGAAGAGTTGCGTAATGGAGCCGCTCAGACCGTAAGCCGTAGACGTAGACGGATCAGCGGTGCGGTTGCCGATGAACGCATCTGTAACCGAGCCGGGGCCGCCTGCATTTCCAAAAGTCAGGGCTGTCGTATCCAGGCTGACCATTCCCACATTGTCCATCTGCCAGCGGGTCTTGCCATTGACTGTGCCCTCCTCCACATAGACGCTAAGGCCTGCGGCCAGCTTGGCTGAAGAATCGGCATCCGCCGACCTGCTCCATGCTCCAGCGGCAACGGTGTAGATCCCGTTCTGAGAGCCCGTGGTCTGGTTCTTTACCAGCACCCGGTTTCCTGCCGTCAAGGCAATTCCATCGACCGTCTGCAGAGCGTTCAGCGTAATGTTCCCGGTGGTCGCCACGCGCACATCAGCAGACACAGACACCAGCCCCAGCGCTTCATCCAGCACCTCAATGGGATCATTGATCATCGTCTCTACATTAAATGTGCTGTTGCCGTCCGCAGCCGGATCGGCCAGTTGAATATTCAAATTGGGTGTATATTTAGGCATTGCTTCCTCTCCTTCCTCAACCGATCATAAACGGGGCAAAATCATACAACCGCCGCTGCTCTAGCTCATTAATCGTCATGACACCATGAACCTGATTCAGCAGCAGATATTTATACTCGTACACGACCGAGAGATGGGCGGGCTTAACCGCCTCAATCGCCCGCTTCAGATCATCCAGGTTGGGCGGAAGGCCCACCGTATCGGCAAAACGCACAGTCAACTGATAGATCCCCGGCTGCTCCGTAACCTCAATCCGGCCGTTGTCGTAGGCTTCGGCCACATTTTCCAGCAAAGAAGCTGTGATTGTGCCCGATCCTCTGATCAGAGAACGCAGCATAGCTCTGCGGTCCGTGAAATTCTTGGACAAGTCTGTGGGAATACCGATGTACTCCTCCCAATCCGCCAATCCCCAGGTTGCCGTATCCACAAAAAACTGGTTCAGCACATCCGCTATATCCGCCTCAAACTGTCCCATTCCATCCGCACCCGCGTCAAGCAGGCTTCCAGTGGTCCAATCCGCCGCGTATAAAGGAGAAATGTAGCTTTTTACCTGCTCCCGCATGTTCATAGCGTGTTCACCGCCAACAGTTGCATCATCATGTCACTGCCACCATCCCCAGCACAGCTGCCGATCCTTCGGCCACTGCAATATTGCCCGTGCCTCCGTTTACCGTCAAGGCCGTATAATCCTGCACACCCGCCGTATCCAAGATAATATTAGCGATTCGGGTATAGCGGACAACCGGATCAGCAAAAGCCAGGCTTTTCAAATATTCCCTTAGACCGTTCTCTACCGCCGACTTCACTCCTGCCAGCGTTCCACCGCCGGACAAGGCCACATCTACTGAGACGTTAATCGGCACTTCGGTTGCCGCTGCCACCGTAACAGCCGCTCCAACGGGACGTTCCTGCCCGATATATGCTGCGGCGGTATTTACTGCATCGGCCGATGGAGCACGTTTGTCGGGAGTAAGCAGCACCACCTTGACCGTACCGGGACCGTTCCACAGTGGGAAAACTTGAGCATCCCCGATTCCTTCTGACTCCATAGCCCACTGCTTGTAGTGGGCTGCATTGCCGCTGGTGGAGGGATTGCGTACCCGCAGCAGCAACCGGCCCAACAGGCCTGCATCATCCTCCGCGTCATAGCCGCCTGTTAGCGGCAATCCATTGGTCACCATCGAAATTCCCGCCACAGATACAGGAATTTGAGTTACAGTTCCTGCTGCCGCATTCCCGGTGCTGCCAGCTTTTTCCGCCTCCACACTCACGGCTGCGCTGCCGCCTGCCGGAATGGTCACCGCTGTCAATGTGGTGAATCTTGTTCCCGTGGCTGTTGCGAACACAGTTCCCTGGGGAACAACGGCTCCGTTGCTGCCTGTTACCGTTATCTGACCGTAAGCCTTGACTGCCGCCTTGCGCGTAAGTCCATGCTCATTGGCCCTCATATCCAGGTAAATACCCGAGCTGCTCCCGGCAAAGCCCAACCGCAGCAACCGATCCAACTGGGTATAGGCCATTGCCAGTTCCACTGCGAATGCCGAAGAAACATCATAGGTGAACGTCCCCTCATGCTTGGAAATGCCTGCAGGAATCCGGCCCAGCATCCCGCTTAAAACCGCTTCATGCGTGTTATGCTCAAACATCCGCCTTCACCTCCCCATATACCGTTTCTACAATTACATATCCTGTCAGCCGCTCTCCATCCAACAACGCCTTCACCTGGGGCACAGAGCGGATATACGGATTGACCAGCAACGCCTCGCGCACATAACGCTCCACCTCAATCTGAGTGGCTCCCAGCGTATAGGAGCTGCCGATCAGCTTCTCCAGCTCGCTGCCATAACTGCGGGTATAACCGAGATGGCGGTACCGGGCTGTCTGGAGCGCCTTATAAATCCACACCCGCAGCGCCTCGTTGCCCTCCAGAATCACGGGGGTGCCATTCACCAGCTGCATGCCATTCTCCTCGTAATCCCAGGCATACTCCCGGAACATAGGCAAATCCTTCTTCACACTGCCAACTCCCGGAGCATTGAGAAACGGAAAAATCCCTGCCATCTACATATTCACCACCTTGCACAGCGCCACATAGCGCTGCTGATTAGGGAGCACTGCCACCAGTACCGTATCCCCCGGCACGACAGTTGGAAATTCTCCGGACAGACCTGCCGCAAGCGTCTCGCTTGCCGACAAGAACGGACTGCCCAGCTCCACGCCGGACAAGCGAATGCGCAGGGGAGCGATACTGGTGACAATGGCCAGATTGAAGGCGGAGGGCTGGGCTTTGTTCACTTCGTCCCGGATGAAATTAACGAACCAGGCTGCACTTTGCATCCCTCGTTCCCTCCCCGTCTAATATTCATTAAGTTCAAGGAAAATATCTTCTTCGGCACTGCTCTTCGGCTGATCCAACTTGTCTGCCTGCTGCTCATCCATCACATTGCGGAAGTTCAACTCCAGAGACACCATGTGCTGCCCGTTCTCAAATGTGTGCGTATCACTGTCTATATAAAAGAGTCCCGTCAAACCGGTATATTCCTCCCGAATCTGGACCGCATTGCCGGCGATAAGATCATAGGCATCCGTTCCTCCAACCAGCTCCATCGACGCCTGCCGGTTCAAATCCTGGAGCAGGGCTTTGGCCATTGTCGCCGTGTCCTTTCCCTCTTCCTTCTGATAAACCTGCTGCAGCTTACCGTATAAAACCGCCCATTGGGGATTGGAGACAGAGCCGAAGCGGTTGCCCTTCTCATCGGTAATCAGGACCGTGTTGACCATCGCCTCTATATCCTCGCTGTAGGTGGACTCCACCACATGCCGGTCCGTCAGCACCAGCCGCCGGGCAACCGTAGCTCCCTTCTCGATCACATCCAGCTTACCCGCGTTCATCCTCGGCATGTAGAGCTTGCCGTTATGCTTGCTTGCGGTCGTGTAGGCCGTCATAATCGCCTCGTACCCCGTCCTGGCAAGATGCGGGAAGCTCTGGGGAAAAGCGGTGACAGCCATGCTGCCCGCTTCCACTGCCAGCTCGGAGCAGATGGCTCTCGCCACCTGCTCCGCTGTCACATTGGTGAATAGCTTGGACAACTGGGACTTGATCAGATAGATCATGCCGTCATAAGCGGTCAGACTAAGCGTGCTGCCGGTAAGGGTCTTGGACTTTGTGAACACATATCCCCGAAACAGCTCCACTCCCTCATCGTCGAACAGCATCAGCATATCCGCCAGGTCAATAAATACGGCGGGCAAGCTGCTGTCGGTCGCAGAAACAGCGAGCTCCAGCTCCAGCTTGCGGGCAGCCTCCTGATAATGGCCGGTCCAGGTGTAACGCTGCACCAAAGCGGTCAGCTCCTGCTCCTTGCTGTCTTTGGCGATATGGACCAGCCTCATAGGATCAGCACCTTTCCGGGTGGGGGTACCGGTTCATCGGGCAGACCGTTCTTCTTGCGCAGCTCCTCGGCGCGGGAGCCGTCGCCGTAATACCGTTTGGCAATTCCCCATAAGGTATCCCCGGGCCGAACCGCATAAACAGGCGGTATCTCCTCTTCCACCGGGCGGGAGCCCGTGTACTCTGCCAATAATGCGACCGCATCCATATTGCCGTTGCCGTCTTGCTGCTGGGGAACGAAGCGATACTCCTTCAGCTCCAGTGTAAAATAGATGTCCTGCGGCCCATGCCGCTGGGACACATGGAAGCTCTCGATGGACATCGCCTCGTTCACCTTCAGCGTTTCACCGACAATCAGCAGCCGGATCGGCTTGCCCGACTTGCGCCAGCGGGCGATCATATCGATGCATAGATCCGGTGCCGGGAAATCGGCATACTGGCACAGACCATCGTTTCGCACGGGAAAATAGGAGGAAAGCGTGACTGTCTTTAATCTGGGCTTGCCGATTAAGTTGATTTCGCCCAGTTCCTGGCTGTTGATCACCGTATTGTTAAGACCGGTCGTCATTTCAAAATCCTTCGGGGGGACCGGCAAGCGCAGCTTTTCCTCCCCATTGTTGAAGGTCAGCCAAAATTCGATCAAGCGGGAACACCTCCCGGCGCCATATTGAACCCGGCGGTTTCCACGGCAGACCGCAAGGCCTTCATCAGCTTGTCCGTATCCGGGTCCACTTGCTTGTTGGCGGTCAGATTGATGGTCACTGGACTGCCCGTAATGATATTTTGCTTCTCCTGAATACTGAGTATTTGCTCACTCCGCTGGAGCATCTCCGGATATCGATCATAAGTCGCTCCGGTTACACTGCTTCCTTTTGGAACACCGTTCATTGCATCAAAAAGAGAAGTGTGACGCGGATCTTTTGGCTGGGAAATGGAAGCAGGCTTCCCCCAGACGCTATCTGTCAGAAACGTTGGGGGATTGGTGGAAGGAAAAGGGACAGGGGCATTTTTAAGCGGGTCAGGCTTTGTATCCTTATCTTTATCCTTCTCATCCTTGCCGCCGAAGAATTTAAGCCCCAACGAGGTGCCCAGGCCTCCCAGTCCCCCGGCGACACCCCCAATTAAAGCACCCATCGGTCCGAAGGCCGAACCTAGATAAGCCCCGCCTGCCGCTCCCGCCAGTCCGGACAGAAGAGGATGATCAGCAATAAGCTGCTTTAAGCCGTCAATCAGACCTTCCCCGATCGCCATGCCGATTTTGGCAGCAACATTGACGAATAAAGGGGCCATCATATCAAGAACGGCTATCCCATTGGAGATGAGACCGGCAAACATGGCTTCGCCCTCCGCTTCATACCAGCCATCAAAGCCCTTCTTCAATTCCGTTAAAACAAATTGGAATTTCCCCACCAAGCCGGGAGCATTCTGAAACTCCACGTTATTAAAGAAAGTGGTGCTAAGCCAGTTCTGAATCTTCAGGGAGCGTTCCGCCACCCCGCTGGCTAGCCCTGCCATCATCTTGGAGCCGGCAGTGAACATTTTTTGTACGCCATCGCTTCGGAAGAAGTCCGCCCAGCTTTTGAGCGCAGGCTTCAGGATTGCCAGAGCATCCTTACCCATATCCATCATACCGTTTTTCATGGAATTGCTTATGTTGGTCCACAACCCGATGGCGGATTCCCCCTGCCTGGCTCCTCCTCCTTTGAACGCGTCCTTCATGGCAACGCCTTTTATGCTCTGAACCTTGCCCAAGTCCTTCCCTGCCGCTTTTATGCTGCTCTCCTTCACATAAAAGCCGAAGTCCTGCATCGCATCCCCTTCGCCCTTCTTGAGATCGGCCAATGCGTCAAGCGCATCTGACAAGGATTTCCCCGGCGTTACAGCCGACATGTCTGCCGCAAGTCGAAGCAGATTAGTCGCTTCCTTGGTATTTCCCTGCGCAACGGAAAGGGCCCTGGTCCCTGCTGTCTGCACTTCCTTGGTATCAAAACCGCTTAGCTCCGGCTGACTGCGATAGCTGCTCATATATTGGGCTGCTTGCTGCTTCACCTTGTCCGCACTCATGCCCTTGTTGTTGATCCCGATGATATGCTCTATGCTGATGGTGCTCTGCTCGAAGGAGGCGGCACTTTTGAGAGATGTCTTAATAATCTCGACCGTCTTCTTGGCCAGGTTCTGCAATAAATCCTTGGTAGCATTGAACAGTGTGTCCTTAACTGCACCAAAGAGCGATTTAAGTGGTCCCTTAACCGCATCCCAGAGTTTGAACATAATTTTTATGGGAGCCGAGGATGATTTCCTCAAGGAAGCAAAGAAGCCTTTCTGCTTTTGATTGGCATCACTCAAGTTACCCATCAGAAAATAAATCGTGATGTTCGAATTTGTCAAATCCAGAATGTTCTGATTCAGCTTCATCAGAGCCATCTGTGCCGTCTGCATCTTGCCTGTGTCCAGGTCCAGCTTGCGCCTTCTGTCAAACGCTCCGTTTAGCGCATCCCTCGTCTTGTTTGCCGCCAACGCCAAGGCGGTGGTCCTGCTGGTAGCCTGCGCCAGAGAAGTGGTGTATTCTCTCCCCAGACTAACAAGTTCAGTGCTTGCCATGCTCACACACCTCCTCTCTTACATAAGCGGAACCATAGGCCAGGCGTGCTTGACCAACCGGTTCCGCTCATCGATTTCCCGTTCAAAAAAAGCCCGGACGAGCAGCTTCTCGCCGGGCGGCATGCCATACACCTCAGACGGGCGGAGCCCCTTGCGGCTCCAACAATAATAGAGGAAGGCAAACTCCCCGTCCGTCTCTATCCGTTTTTTAACTCAGTCACCGCATTCTCGCTATATCCGGACAGTTGGGAGATTTGGTTGTACAAGTGGGCAATTTCCCCGGATTGCAGCAAGCGGCCCGATTCCAATAGTTCCTTCGGGGTGGCTGCGCCGTAACGCTCCAGCAGCTTGGAATTTTTCAGATCAGGCGTTACCACACCCTTGAGCACGGTAAAAATCCTCACCGCCACCGGGTCCTTGTCGTCACCCTTGTCACTGATTTCGCTAATTTCTTCCTCTTCGTTCAAGGTCAGCGCCTGAATCGTAAATACCACCTTGCTGCCGGTCGCTTCACTCAGACGGGACAGCTCCACCTGCCGGACAGGGCGCTTCAGCTTGACCGGATCAATTCCCAACAGCAGATCCAATGTGCTCATGAAAAAACCTTCCTCTCTAAATTGCTTCTGTGCTGATTTAATATTGCTTATTTTGCTTCTGCTCCTGCTTCGAGCATGCCTTGCTTCACTTATTGCTGCTTGGCGCTAATAACGTCCTCAGCCTTCCAATCGGTGAAGGTAAAGGGGCATTCCAGTTCCCCGTTCTTGCGCAGCTCCCAGTCGATCAGGGTCAGGTCATCAAAGGCCGCGTCCTTGATCAGAATCCGCTCCGCACCATCGGCAGAGGGGTCATTCACCTGGGAGAGAATTTGAAAACGGGGAATCGCCCCCGCCTTGATGGATTCGCTAAGCTTGGTGATCATCCGCGAATTGGTTTTGTACATCCGGAGAGTACCTGTGCCTTTGTAGCCGATGAACTTGCTGTCTGTGGCGAATTTGCCCGCTACGGGAATATCCTCTTTTTCCACGCTGACCTTGGCCTGAAGTCCCTTGACCTCCGCCACATATTCGCCCTCCAGCCACAATTCGCCGAAGGTGCCGTTGATTACTTTTTCCCCTTGCATTGCCATGGATAATTCCTCCCTTTAGTCCTGTGTGATTACAGATAGATGTCCAGCTTAATATCCTCAATTGCATCAAGCGGCTTGGCGGCGGCAGTCAGGAACACTTGGTCCCGGCTGTTGGCCTCCCGGACCTGCTGGTCATTCCACCCCACGGTGGATACACCGATGGATTGCAGATAGGTGCGCTGGGCTGCCGTGTCGATTCCAGCCGTGCTCTTGCCCGGGTCCAGTACGCCGCTTTGCTCCAATTGCTCAAAGTAGGCGTTGATGGCAGCCACCAGCAGCAGTTTGTTGATGTAGCTGTTGTTGATCTTGCCGATATAGTTGTCCTCGGCTGTCGTGCGGATGTCCTCGTAGATTTTATTCAGAATACGAACTACCTTGATCTTCTTCCAATCCGCACCCAAGGCTTCTGTCGGGGTAACGAAGGAAGTAACGCCGCGGGCAATCTTGACCTTCTCCCCGTCGTGATAGAGAATCAGCTGTCCGGCGTCCACAGCAGCATCGGCCTGAGCGCGGGTCAGCTTCGGCACATCCGTCACCTCGGGCAGCAGTTGATAAGTAGGCGAGACGGACAGGGGCAATCCGGCGATCAGACCGGCAATCCGGGCCGTAAAGTCGGAGGTGGTATACACCGTAGAACCAACCTTGATATTATTCGTCGTAAAATTAACAACCGCCGGATGATCCGCAGCCACAGCAGGGAGAACAGCCGTAATCTTGCGGAGCTTGGTCTCGAACAAGCCCTTGGCCCAGGTGCCCATGCCCGCTGCATCTGCGGACACAATGCCGGGAACCGCCAGCACGTTCCAATGGATCGTCTCCAGATATTCCTGAGCGGCGGCATAGTCGGCGGCTTCAGCGGGAATGACCACCAGCTTCACCTGGGAAGGCGCTCCCGTCAGCGCGAGCTGGGCATAGTTCTTGTTGGCGGCAGACAGCGCGGCCGGAATATCGCTGACAGTGAACAGCTGATGTTCAGTTACCCCGCTGGTCACGCTGGCGTCCTTCAGAATCAGGGCGGCAATGCCCGTCGAGCCTTGAGCAACGGCGGATGCGCCTACTTGCTTGAATACAATTTGAATACTGGGTAATGGCATGATTTTTCCTCCTAAAAGTTTTTCGCTTACAGCGAAGCGCAGCAGCATGTAGAAAAACTGGCTTCGGAAGCATCGACTAGGTTTTGAGTTGATTGCCACATTTGTGGCATATCCGAAAAACTGGCTTCGGAAGCGTCAGCTTCCCTTTGGGCTTACATATCAAGATGGATGTCTTGAATAAAGTCATAATCCGGCTCCGTCGCAGCCCAGCTGCAGTATGTTCTAAGCTTGACGGCAAGAAACATCCCCTCATCTCCCGTGCCTCCCGTGAATTCCTCCACTTCATAGCGGATGCCGCCGGGCGAGATCACAGAGGAGAAGGCGTTGAATGCCTCAAGAGCCTGATCGGCAGCTGCCAACTGGCTCACCGTGTCCGGACTTCCGTCCCCCGGCAGAGCAGGCAGGTAAATGACTTGCCACTGGATCTGGAAGAGGGACGAGCCTGCGTTGAGCGGCTCCATATTGCTCGACAGATGCTTCAGATAAAACGAAGGCAATACAGGCTCTGCAGGAACGGATTCCAAATAAAAATTACTGGCCCCGGGCACAGCTGCGGCAAGCACTTCCTTGACCGCGTTATAGCTATCCTGATACATGCAGACCAGCCACCTTTCCCGCTTCCCGAAGGATGAAGCTGCGTTCTTGTCCGGAGTGAATGTTCACAAAAAAAGAACCCGCTTCATGGCGTTGAGTCATGCACTGCTCCCTGTTCTCCACCACACGGGACAAGCTGCAGGTTGCTTGGTCCAGACCGTATGTTATCATGGCCCTCATCCTCTCTTATGCAGCTTAGGGGCTTGCTGCAGAATTGTGCACTTGCTTCCCAGTTGCCCCATACGCATCCCCGGCAGATGACCGGCTGGAGATGGTAATTTTGGGATTTGGGAACCCGCTTGCGAAACCATTTCACCGTCTCTCCTCCCCACTACAACGCTTGAGGCAAACAACGGAAAAAGACGCCTTTCCAGGCGCCTTCCCAGATGATTCCCTATGCGGTTGTATTCGTGTTGCAGCCTTGTTGACCTGAACTGCTACATTACCAATATATCATGGCCCGTTCCTAACGGCGGGCCATCCTGAGGCCGGAGGACGGCCTGCATGCGGCCAGTAGCAGAAGTTTACACGCATCATCCTGAAGTAAATGGCTTAAACCCGTTTCACAGTATTTCTTTAAGCCCTGTGTGTTTCCTAATTGTGAGTTATTATTGTTTAAGTTATACTTAAAAAAAGGATGGTGAGAATTATGACCTTCATCAGAAAAGTAACAAACAGCGATGCGCTTAAACATATTGTCGATCTTCCGGAGAGCCTTCAAAATCAAGATGTTGAGTTAATAATATTGCCACTTGGCGATCAGTTTCCCGGACAACAATTAACGCCAGCATCATTTGCTGCCAGAGGCGCACTAAAAAAGTATGCCAACATCAATCTCGTGCAATACGAGCAAGATGCGTGGGAAAAGGGTGTGCAAGAAAAGCATGAATATCGTTGATGCAAACCTAATTCTGCGTTACCTACTTCAAGATATTGTCCAACTGTTGAATGAGGCCAGAGACAAAATAGAAAATCACAACATATTTATTCCGAATGAAGTCATTGCAGAAGTTGTTTATGTACTTGAGAAGGTATATAAAGTGGAACGAGCGCATATCCATGAATCTTTACGGGACCTAATCTCTTATAATAATATCAGAACCCATGATAGGGATATTCTTATTGAAGCGTTAAAAGTGTATAGTGAGATAAAAATTGATTTTGTTGATTCCTTGCTCTTCTCCTATTCAAAGATCGGCAGACACACCGTATTTACTTTTGATAAAAAACTCAACCAACTGCTTAATGATTTACGCAACTTTTAAGGAGTAGACAAATAACCCGCTCCGCGGACCACGGAGACGGGTTATTTATTCCAGCCTGGCCAATTGTTCGGGATAAGACAAGCTCATAGCCTTACTTCCACACCTCCAGCCGCAGCGCCAGCGCCAGATTGATGATGGCCTTCACCTTGACCCGGCGGTAGGTCCGCTCGCTCAGGTGAACCTCGTTGCACACATTATAATCCAGCTCCCCGTCCAGACTGTTCAGATAACGCAGCCGGATGATCTCCTGCTGAATATCCGGCAGGCTCTTCATGGCCTGCTCCACATCCTCGTATGCCTCTTTCATCCACTCTTCGTTCGTGATATTCCAGACCGCGGTTTTCTCCGTCGGATTATGAATCATATTGGTATTGCCATGATAACGGGGGGCGGGATTGGCTGTCGTTCTGGCCTCCCGTCTCATAGAACCCAGATGCTTGTAGATCCGCGCCGTCTCCAGCTTTTCCTCCACATTGCGTCTTGTTATATCCAGATTAATCTCCATAACTCCAATTTGGGTTTCCTTCTTGGCCATCTCGCACACTCTCCTTCGAAAGTTTTATTTGCTATTTCAGCAATAATAGTGTTATATAGAGGGTGTATTCCTGTTGTTTTTGCTAAATCAGCAAATTGGTATCTTTATACTACGTTTCCAGCTCCAGAAAGTCAATACATTTTTTGCTGATTCAGCAAAATATATATTTTCCAGAGCAGCGGGACATGGTATGATAATAGAGTAAAGGAAAGCGGTGAGGGATAATGGGAATAGGCGACCGGATCAGAGAGCAGCGCGAGAAGAAGAACTGGACTCAGCTGGAGCTGGCGGACAAGCTGGGGATCAACAACAGCGTGCTGTCACGGATTGAGGCCAACAAGCGGTCTGTGGAGGATGCGCTGGTGGCCCGGATAGCGGATTTATTCCAGGTGGAGGCAGATTATCTGCTGGGCCGGTCTCCTCTGGGCGGCAGAGCCTTCTATGGAGGGGCCCATCATTATACGGAGGAAGAGCAGCGTGTGGCAGATGCAGCTGTAGAAGCTTACCGGCGCATGAAAGGATTGGACAAGCAGGCCTGATCCTTGTCATAGGTTTATATATGGGGAATATATCCTTCCGGAACAGATGCTCGGGAAACGGATAGATTCTGTACGTGCAACGAACAGCCCGTCTTGGGCTTTTCTTTTCCTTTCATTACCGAACATACATTCTCATAAACGGAGGATTTTCCACATATGGATCTGCACCATTACAAGCCCTGCCAATTGGAGCAATGGATCAATGACGCTTATCTGGCAGAGGGCATCTACAGTCCGGAGGATCTGGACATGGAGCGTGTGGCGGGGATTTTTGACACCGATGTGATCTATTATTTGGGGCCGTCCTTTGCGGATTGGAGAGAGGGAGGCTACTCGGTTATATTCCTCGACCGGACCTTACAGAAGGAGGAGCTGCGGGCGGTGTTCTTCCACGAGCTATGCCATCCTGTCCGGCATGTGGGCAATCAAGCGGAATTGCCCCAATTATTTACCGATCTCCAGGAAGTGCAGGCAGGGCTGTTCCAATTGTATGCCTCCCTCCCTTTCTACATGATTCACAGCTATGCGGAACAACTGGCCGATACCAATATGGCTCCGATGCTCGCATACGAATTTCAATTGCCAGTGGAGCTTGTGGAACGCAGACTCCAACAAATTGTAAGCCGCATCCGCAAGTCGGCAGAGGAACGGCGCATGGTTGAATCAGCAGCTCCGCCCGAACAGGAGAACAGGATTGTGACTCATTCTCCTGAGACGCTGAAAATGCTGGACAAGCTCCTGTGGCTGTCCGCCCAGAAGGGCAGGCCGGTATTCAGAGGGAAGTAATGTTGGGATACTCTCCCCTTGGCTCAGATCCATGGCAACATTCGCAAGTCAAACCATTCCTGACGAAGAAACGCAGCCCCTTTGCGCTAACGGACATGAGCGCCCTTATATAGCGAAAATCGGAGAGTTTTGAGTTCTAACGGACTCAAATGCTTTTATTGAACTCCCATGCTCCCCATCCAGAGGGATTGCTGCCAAATACGGTCTTTCCAGTCCATTAGACGTGCCTCCCCTCCTATTGAGGCATATCAAGGTCCTTCAGGTCCGTTAGCCATCGCCAGTCAAGAGCCTTTGAGTTCCACAACCGAAGGCGAGGCGGCTGCAGCGGAATAACGGAGGGCTGCGTTTCATAAACGCGCGATTGCAGCGAAAAATCGGCATCCGAAGCACTCGGGGTTTTCTGGCGTATAAGAAAAGAGAGATTGCGAAGAGAAGGGCTGCTCTCCGCCTCTCTTCACAGCCTCCCCTCACGTTTGGGGGGCTACTCACACGCCGAATTGCCGCAGATGATGGTCAAAGTGCTTGTACACCACCCTGCCGTATTCGCTGACGGTCATGGGACCGAATGCGGGATGGCGTCCGGGCTTCAGCACCAGATTGCGGTATAGGCGGAGCAGCTCCTCCTTGTCCTGCCCGAAAGCAGTGGGCTTGGTTCCCCCCGCGAACGCATCATACCCCGGCGCTGTGGGAAGCTTGCCCTTGGGCCAGCGGGGAAGCAGATAGAAGGCCACGGGCTTGGCGATATACGCCATGATGAAATTGCTCTGATCGGGGATCACCCGGGTGCCCGCCATATCCTTTAATTGGTCGCTTAAGTGGCAGATCATCTGATTCACATTCATCCTGCCCCACAGCGGGACCGCAGCGGGTGTCAGCTGCTCGATGCGCTCCAGAATTTCCTGCTTAATCGTTGGGTCGGTAATTCGTTTAATGGCTGCTTCCTCCCTTGGACTTCTTCGTTGCAGTATATATTCGGCAAGGAATCCGTAAACCCTGTATCGCGGCAAGGCATTTTTCACCCCATACCATTTCTCGCAACATATCTTATTATGGAAATTTCTCCGTTTTTGGAAGACATTTAATGCTATAATAAATTGTTCAAATCTTACATCCCACATGGCAAGAAGAAAGGAACTTGAAAATGAAAAAATGGTTATGGTTAACGGCCGCACTCGCAGCCGGCATGGTGATTATGTCAGGATGCGGAGAGAAGGAGAAGCCCGCCGCCGCTCCGGCTAGCTCTTCACCGCAAATTCAGCAGAACGCGGCCGCCGCCAGTCCGTCGCAAGCTCCGTCGACTGTTGTCACATCCCCCTCTCCTTCCCCCAAGAATGGAGATCTTAAATGGACTACATACGCTGAAGATGGTTTGACGTTCTCCTTCAAATATCCGGAAGAGTGGGAGGCAGTGGATAAAGCTGATTTTCCCGATCCTCTTATCCAGGCCTTCGTTGGCACCTATGAGGAGGCTGACGATTTCAGCACCAACGTAAATGTGACCGTGGTCGATAATATCGGCTTGGCGCCATCTGCCGCTCAAGTGGCTGAGCAAACCTTGGAGATGTACAAAACCATGATGCCCTCTATGGGGCTAAGCGACTTTAAGAAAACATCCTTTGAGCCCAAGGATTACGGCAAATATAAGGCGGGTATCCTCACCTGTACATATACTGTGAGCCAAACCGACACCAAGGTCGTCATGATTCAGTATCTTGTCCCTGTGGGAAAGACCTCCTACACGCTGACCGCTACTCTGCTGCACAAGGATTTGGCAAAATACGAGCCTATCGTGAATGAGATTATCAACTCGTTCGAGGTGAAGCAATAACAATGGCCCCATCGGCTGTCTGCCTGTAATAGCAAAGGGAGAGACCCTATACATCGGATCTCTCCCTGGCCTTCAGCAGCGCAGCGATATCGCGGAGACGTTACCTGTATGTCCGCCCTACAACGAATGCCTCGCCAGCCGCACGGTCTTGATTTCAAAAGGCCTAAACTCCAGCTTCACCCGCTGCCCCTGCCCGGCAAGCCCCTCTTCTTCTTCCTCCAGAAGATTGCAGCCACAAGCCTGATTGAAGGTGAAATCCGTGTCCAATATACAGCTTGTCCCTGACCCATATGCTTCGAAGAGGCGCACAACCAGATCTCCACTCCCGTCCCCCGCGGGTTTGACGGTTTCCAGAATAACCTGCCCCGAGGACAGACGGAACAGCGAGCGGATCCCTCCGTCTCCCCGGATGAGTCCTGCCGGATGATTCAGCTCATAGCCCGATTGAATCACTCCGCTCTCCATGAAGGCCCCTTCCCAGAACATAACCGAATACGTAAAGGTCTGAATTCCCAGATCGGCATGCATATCGGGGGCCAGCGCCGCCTTCAGCAGCGTCAGATTGATGCTGTTGCCGCGCACGTTCACCCCATACTTGCAATCGTTGAGCACGGCAGCTCCCCGTCCCGGCTCCGCCAAGGCCGTCCACTTGTGCTGGCAGACCTCGAACTGGTCGGCATCGTGGGGACGGGAGCGGTGAGTAGGCCGTTTAATATGGCCGAATTGAATATCATGAAGCGCTTCGTCTGCCCGGATATCCACAGGGAAGCAGACCTTCAGCAGCTTATGCTTCTCCTGCCAGTCCATCTCCGTGCGAAATTCCAGACTCCGGCTGTTCCGCCGTAGAATCACGTATTGGGTCATGGGCGAGCAATTCAGCAGCCTGCAGATCCGGAGAACCGCGAACAGCGGCCCCTGCCCCGCCTCTGTGAATACGGCGGGCTCCAACAATGCAACCGGCTGCTGCTCATACATGGATTCAATCTCCCACGCATCGCATACCGTCGGAACATCCTTGTACATCCGGAAGGAGTTGCAGAGGCCGTCGTTTAAGCTCCGCCCGCTGGCCTTGTCCACAATGGATTCAATCTCTCCGTATGAATTGAACACGACTGCAATAAGCTCGTTCTCCAGCCGCCGCTCCACAGCCGATGCCACTAAAGCTCCTTCATAATCCGCTGAAGTGCGGAGCCCCTGGACTGCCGCTGCATAGCCTGCCGAGGTCTGCTCCGCCTGTCCGTCCTTGCCGTGTCCCCCCAAAACCGCCTCTCTCTCCAGAGCCACCGTAGTCCAGCCGCAGGCAGGCAGGGTAATCTCCGCATAGCGCTGTCCGTTCAGCTCCTGAACGGGGGAGCCAGCCAAACTGTCCGTTGCCTCGGGAAGCTGCACCAAGGCCTGCCTCTCCCAGGACAGACTGTTGAAGACCGTCAGCTTCCCGCCGTCTGCTGCAACCAGATGGCCCAACGCCTCACTGCTTACCTCACGGGCTGCGGCTTCCTGCTGGCTGTAGCTCTCCCCCGCCTCCACGGCTACCTGCCGGATGCACGATCCCGGCAAAATATCATGGAACTGGTTCAGCAGCACTTCCTTCCAGACCCGGTCCATCCGTTCCGTGGGATACTTGTATCGCTCAGCCCACCCGGCCCATGCTCCCCAGAATTCGGCCTCATGCAGCGCTGCCTCGCACCGGCGGTTGCCCTGCTTAAGAGCAGCCTGGGAGGTAAGGGTGCCGCGGTGGGCCTTCAGATACAGCTCACCGCGGTATACCGCCTCCAGTTCTCCGCAGCCCTCCACCGCCTCAAAGAAATCCACGGGATGGCTGGTCCTCATGCGCGGAGCCCCTTCCAGGTCCTCCATCCGGGCCAGAAACTCCAGATGATCCCGGGTGGGGCCGCCTCCCCCATCCCCATGCCCGAACGGATACAACAGCGAGGAGACACCTTCTTGAGGCGTACGTCCGCTCCATGCTCCCATAACCGCGTCCGGTCCTACCGGAGCCGAATAGTTCTGATGCTGCGCCGCCAGCACCCGGGAGCCGTCGATGCCCTCCCAGGTGAACGTGTGGTAAGGAAACGCCTCTCCCCGGACGAAATCCGAAACCAGCTTGGAGGTGGAGAAATAGGTCACGCCGCAGCCTCTCATGATCTGGGGCAGAGAAGCGGTGAAGCCGAACACGTCAGGCAGCCAGAGCAGCCTGCTCTTCATTCCGAATTCCCGGTAAAAAAAATCAAGGCCGTACATAAACTGGCGGATCAGGCTCTCCCCTCCGGGCAAATTCGTGTCCGCCTCCACCCACATGGCTCCCTCGGGCATCACCTGTCCCTGGCTCACCTTCTCCTTCAGCCGCTCATACATGCCCGGATAGTCGCGCTTCGCCACCTCATACAAGTAAGGCTGGCTGAGCACGAAGCGGTAGCCGGGGTATTCATCCATCAGCGCCATCTGGGTGGACCAGGTGCGGGCGCACTTTCTTCTTGCCTCAGAGAGCGGCCATTGGTAACAGATATCCAGGTGAGAATGGCCGAAGGCGTACATAACCGGAGCCGTAGAGCCGTTCTTGCATTGGAGCAGCGGTTCAAGGCGGAATCTGGCCTTTATTATGCTCTCCAGCATCAGGGGGAAAGGAAGCTCAAAATCCACAAGCAGGGTAAATTCCCGCAAGCCCCGGTCAATCTCCTCCACCCGCAGGGAGCTCTCGTCCAGACGCTCCCTCAGTTGGAACAGGGTCTCCACATCCAGCCACAGCTGGTACACCTCTTCATTCCAGATGCCAAAGGTACTGCGCCCGGTCTCAACCTGGGTGCCGGACGGCTCGGGAATGGTCTGCCTGCCTTCCGGTGTGGGACCGGTGTGGGCTACCCGGATGCCATGGCCTGCATAACATTCCATAAGGAGCTCATATACTTGCCCGGGTAGAGCATGGCCTGCCAGTGTAATCCGGTTCAGATGGACGGGATTAATCCTCTGCCAGGCCTCGAAGCGCCGGACGCAGCCGGCAGGCTCCCCATTCAGGAACACGGCGCTTTCCCCTCCGGGCTCCAGGTTGGCCACGATGCGCTTGCCCGCCGCTTCCGCTGGCAGGATAATCCGGCCCCGAAACCATCCATACTCCCACTTGGCTCCCCAGGGAGTTCCCGGAGCAATGAGGCGAAACGGCCGCTGCATCGCCTCTTCTGCAGACAGACGGTCGAAGGTAGTAAAACCCTCCAGCTCCATATCTCCCAGCTCGGTGTAATAATGCCGGGGCAGCTCGTCCTTCCACATCTCCACCCGCTTGCGCCATTCCAATGTCAATGCCATATAATAAGTCTCCTTATGAGTGTGTTTGAGCTGAACCAAGAACAAAGAAAGAAAGGGAGAGCGCCGCTACGCCGCCCTCCCCTTCCTTTCTACTTGGAGCTTTGCATTTTCTTGATGTAATCGTTCATCTGCTTGACGTAATCCGTGCCGCCATTCTTGTACCAGCCGTCCAGCAGGCTGTCAAACTTGGTCACCGGCTCATCGCCCATAATGATCTTCATGATGGTTTGCTGCCAAACCTTGTCATAGTCCATATAGTTGGGCTTCTTGGCCGCATCGGGGACAAATGCATTGTCCAGAGCGGGAACAACCGTTTCAATGGACTTTTCTATCCATGGAACAATTTCCGCCTTTTCTTCCTTGGTCCATGTTATTCCAACAAAAAAGTTGGTATCATAGGCTCTTCTCATGGTAGAACGGCGGAATTGAGCTGGAGTAGGAGCAGGGTCCATGACAACGGCCACGCCATCCTTCATCTGATAATCCACGCCCTCAAAGCCATAAGCCGTCTTTTGCCACATATCATCGGAAATCCAGCTGTCCAGCACCTCAGCTACCTTCTGCGGATTCTTCGAGGTGGAGCTGATGGCCCAGAAGCCCCACAGGCCCGTAGAGCTGGCCCCGAGAGAGCCGTTTTGCACCACACCGTTTTTATTTTTCACATACAGATAGGTCACTTCCGAATTGGGGAAATTCTTGCGCGTGTCGTTTCGGACCCCAGTAATATATCCGGCAAAATAAGGGAAGATGCCGGTTACTCCTTTTACAAAACGTTCTCTTTGCTTGGCGGCGTCATTAGTAGCCGAATCGGGATCGAAGAAACCGCTTTTATACATCCGGGCCGAAAATTCCAGCGCTTCCTTATAGGCCGTGCTGTTTTTGTCATACATGGGATTCATGAACCCGTACTCGCCCCCGCTGGCCTTTTGCCAGCCGGTCAGTCCAAAGGCGCCGGGAATGATGGGATCCAGAGCCTTTTGAGCGTTGTATGCCCCGCCATACCCGTAGGTATCCTTTTTGCCGTTTTTGTCAGGATCATTATTCGTGAACTTGGTGAGAATTTCCTCAAATTGCTCAATCGTGATTTCAAAGTTGTCCGGAACCTTGAAGCCGATATTATCCAGCCAGTCCTTGCGCACCATATAAGCATCATTGCGCACAACCGAGGTGCGGGGAATACCGTATATCTTGTCATCCTGGTTAATCCGGAGCTGATCCCAGGAGGCGGGATAGGTGAATTCCTGCAGGTTCTTTTTGTCCTTAATATACTCGTTGACCGGAATCACAATGCCTTCCTTCACGGCATTCTGGAAGCTCTGGTCGGCGGACTCCAGGAACATAATGGCGTCCGGATAAGTGCCGGAGGCGAGCATCAGCTGCAGCCGCTCTTTATAGCCGGTAGACGGAGGCACCTCAAAGGTAAGCTTAACATTATTCTTCGCTTCGATCTCGGCGATAAACTTCTTGTCGCTTGCCGTCTGCTCCGCACTGGGGAAGTTGGCCATTAGCTTGATTTCCACAGGCGGACTGCTTGCTGCGGGGGATGCTGCCGTCCCCGCCGGCGAAGATGAAGCCTGCCCTTCCTTCTCTGTAGTTCCTCCGCATGCGCTCGTCGAGAGCAAGGCGATGGACAGACCTGCAAGTACTGCTGAACGTTTCCATTTCATGTGAACCCCTCCTGTATGTTATATGGATTACCCTTTTACCGAACCCAGCATAATTCCCTTGACGAAGTACTTCTGCAAAAAGGGATACACGCACAGGATCGGCACCATAACCAGCATCAGCGTGGCGTATTTGATGGTTTCGCTGGTCATCGTATCTTCACCCAGATCAGCGATATTCGCCGATTGGGCCATGGCGCTGGCTCCTTCAATCACCTCCCGCAGGTACAGCATAAGCGGCCATTTGGTATTGCTGCGGATATAGATAATGGCATTAAAGAAATTGTTCCAATAGCCGACCGCCGCGAACAGGCACAGGGTGGCAATAATCGGCTTGGACAATGGAACCACAATGCGGAAGAGAATGTAGGGATCGGACGCACCGTCAATCTTGGCCGCCTCCTCCAGTTCCTCGGGAAGGGACTCAAAAAAGTTCTTCATCAGAATCAGATTGAATCCGGTGACAAGAGCGGGCAGAATCAGCGCCGGCAGCGTATCCAGAAGCCCCAGGGAGCGCATCAGATAATAATTGGGAATCAAGCCGCCATTGAACAGCATGGTGAAGATAATGAGCACCATCAGGGTGCTGCGCCCCTTCAGCACTTTTTTGGAGAGAGAGTAGGCAGTAAGAATATACATCACGATCCCGAGCCCCACTCCGCTGGCGGTCACGACGATGGTGTTGATATAGCTTTGCCAGAGAATGCCCGATTTCATGATTTCCTTATAGGCGTTAACGTTGAAATCCTTGGGCCAGATCATCATCGGATTATTGACATAAGCATGATAGGAGCTAAAAGACACGGAGGCCACATTGAGAAAGGGATAGATCATGGCCATTGCGATAAGCGTAAGCAGAATATAATTCACGACATCCAACATCTCTATTTTTTTGCGGGTCATATGTTATCACCTACCATAATTGATTTCCGAAGATGCGCGCTACCCGATTGGCCGTAAGCACCATGGCCAGTCCCACAACCGCCTTGAACACTCCGACTGCAGCAGCGAAGGACATTCGCCCGTCGATAAGCCCGATCCGGTACGTATAGGTTTCAAACACATCCGCTACATCGTAGGTTGCAGGATTGTACAGCAGGAATACCTGCTCGAAGCCGTTGTCCAGGATATGCCCCATCTGCAGCACCAGCAGCACCGTAATGGTGGGCGCAATACTGGGAATAGTGATGTAAAGAATCTGTTGGATTCTCGAGGCCCCGTCCAGCTTGGCCGACTCGTACAGGGAGGGGTCGATGCCGGTCATGGCAGCCAGATAGATAATGGTGCCCCAGCCTGCTCCCTTCCAAATTTCAGCAGATACCAGAATGGTTCGGAAATATTCCGGCTTCAGGAGAAAGCTGATTGGCTCAAAGCCCATATCCTTCAAAATATGGTTGATCGGTCCTGAGGAAGGGGAGAGGAAATTAATAATCATCCCCGACAGTACCACCCAGGATATAAAATGGGGCAGGTACAGCACGGTCTGGCTAATCCGCTTGAACACCACATTGCGCACTTCGTTCAACATCAGCGCCAGAATAATCGGAGCGGGAAAGCCGAATAAAAGATGGTAGAAGCTAAGAACTATAGAGTTGCGGAGAATTTTGAAAAAATCGGCGGACTGAAAAAGATACTGGAAGTTCTCAAACCCGATCCAGGGGCTTGCTAAGATTCCTTTTACCAGACTGAAATCCTTGAAAGCGATTATAATGCCGAACATGGGAATGTATTTAAATACCAGTAAGTAAACACAGCCCGGGATAAGGAAAATGTACAGCCACTTGTGTTTGATAAAGTGCTTTACCAATTCGGGTCTGTAGCTCTGCTTCCATTCTTCAGCCTTTGCTTGTGCGACTGCTTCCTGTTGGGGCAATGATGCCGCCTCCTTTCGATGCAAATTCGTTTAATGCCCATGAATCAATAGTAAAATTGAATGGGCTTTCATACAATCCCGTTGAATTTACACTTAGGGAGGCAGAATTATCGTCTCCATAAAAATACTTTCATTTCCAGCTTCTTAAGTCTGCTCTTGGGATTCCGCCACCAGCATAGGCAGGGTCAGCTCCACAATGGTGCTTACAGACTGCTTGCTGCGCACAGTTACCCCATACTTGTCGCCAAAGGCCAGGCGAATCCTCTGATTGACATTTTTCAGTCCGATATGCTCATTCTCCTGCAAAATGTCTCCCCGCAGGCTGTCATTCAAGGCTTGAACCGCAAGGGGAGGAATTCCCACCCCGTTATCCCTTACCCGCACCACAATATGTTCCTTTCTGGCAAATACCCGGACGGCAATCAGGCCATTATGGGGACTGGGCTTAATCCCGTAATAGATGGCATTCTCCACCAGGGGCTGAAGCACCAGCTTCACGATCTTGCACTCCAGCAGACGCTCTTCCACCGCGCACTCGAAAGCGAATTTGTCCTTATAGCGCAGCTTCTGCATCTCCACATACAGCTTGACATGCTCCAGCTCCTTCTTGATGGGCACCAGATCCTCCTTGGTCTCCAAGGTCAGGCGCAAGAGCTCAGACAAAGACCGCAGCATCTGGGAAGCTTCGTTCTTGCCGTTGGTCAGACGCATGACCTTCCAATTGATGGATTCCAGCGTGTTGTACAGAAAGTGGGGATTGATCTGGGCCTGCAAAGCGATGGCCTGGGCCTTGCGGAGCAGCTCGTATTTCTCCTGCAGCTGAACCTCAAAGCTGTGGCTC
Organism: Paenibacillaceae bacterium; assembly: GCA_029256185.1. Taxonomy (GTDB): domain Bacteria; phylum Bacillota; class Bacilli; order Paenibacillales; family NBRC-103111; genus Paenibacillus_AR. The sequence goes on along the minus strand of JAQSYI010000011.1, from coordinate 121,823 downwards.
TGGTGAAAGGAGTCGGCCAGATTGGTCAGAATATAGCCCGTCTCGTTCCAGCCTTCCTTGCCCGGCTGCTTGCCCAGCATAAGAAAGGGATTCTGCTTGTTCTCAATAAGGGACAGAATCTGGCGGATGGGCCTGTAGCTTCTCAAAGCTATAATAAACGCCAGAAGAATGGAGGTGAGAACACTGACCGCGAGCAATACGGCCATCAGCCTGATGACCTGGGAGTGCTCGGGCTGATACATTTCAAAGGAGCCTACGGATATATAGCTCCAACCCTCCAGAGATTTCGAAGGAAGTCTGGACACCACCTGGTTATGTCCGTTAACCTTGGCCATCCGGGCGGAAATATTCTCCTTCAGCAATTTATCCAGCTCGGGATAGACCTCGGATAAGCTTTGGTTAAGCTGGGCCGGGTCGGGGCTGTACATCAAGCTTCCCGCAGCATTAAGAATGTATACCCGGTGCTGCGGTGAGTTGCCCAGCAGATCGGCCAGGCTGTGCAGATTCATATTGATGGCGACAGAGCCGTTGTCATCGGCTCCTCCACTGCTTAGCTTCATCCGGTTTACAAAGCTGAGCAAGGGGTCGACCGTTTTGCTTGCCGCCGCGGTTTTCCAGTAATGCAGCTTTTCGGAGGAATGAAAGCCGAGATGAGGCTGCCAGGCATAATAATCATCGTTGAGTGAGGAGCCGGAAGCTGCCGTCAACAACGTATCATTGACCTTGGAATAGACATATACCGATTCAATATAGGAGCTGGTCAGCTTTACGGTTTGCAGCATTTGCTGGACGCGCAGAATGCGCTGGGCATCATTGTACGACCGGGGCAGCACCATTTTTTCCGCAATTAAGAGAGCTACATCCGGATCCGCCTTTATTCTTACGGAGAGCTGCTCGGCATCAGACATGATCAAATCCATGGTATCTCTGATTCTGGCCAATTCATTGCCGGCAGTGCGCTCAATTTCGGCGCGCATGTTGGAGTTATTGTGCGCATAGACAAAAACGCTGATTCCTACCAGCGGAACAATAATGAGTGTCATAATCAGGATAAAATTACGCCATAATATACTATTGAATTTATAGTGCAGCACGTATCGCCACAGCTTCAAATCAAGCTTTTTCATAGCTTATCCCTGTATTCCGAAGGAGTCAGTCCCGTTTGCCGCTTGAACAGCTTGTGAAAGTACTTGATATTCTTGTATCCGACAAGAAAGCCGATTTCGTACACCTTGTACTTGGGATCCTGCAAATAATCCATCGCTTTCTTAATCCGCATGTCGATGCAATAATCCGAGTAGGTCTGCCCGGTCTCCTGCTTGAACAGTCTGCTGAAATAAACCGGATTCAACCCCACGTGACGGGCTACATCCACCAATGCCAGCTCCATCTCGAAGTGCTCCGCAATGAATTGCTTGGCCTTGCGGATGATCATCCGCTCCGCCTCAGGGCTTTCCTCCGGGGCAAGCAGTTCCTTGTTGTCTTTGGACTCCAGCGGAGCTGCAGACCGGTGATATTGGTCTATCATTTCCATCATGCTTGAATAAAGCTGCAGCTGCTCTAAGCGAATGGATACGCCCAGAAGAGAGCCCAAGGAATGCTGGATATGCAAAAAAAGCTGCTCTGCCTTTTTTTGCAGCGTATCAGCCGACATGGCAAGCAAGGGATTGCCGATAATCAGGAATTGCCGCGCAGAAACATGAACACAGGTATAGTGGACCTCTTCCCGTTCCTTCGTTATGGTCATGCTGATGGATTGCCGGTCTTCCAGGCGGGATTGGCCAGGCTCCTGCTCCTTCATGAACCATTCGGCTGACATCATGCAGCAGCGGCGGCTGCACGCCTGGTCACCCAGACCCAACTGCTTGAGCCTTGCCTCCAGTTCCTGGATATCCCTGTTCCAGCCGCTGCCCAAAAGCAGATTGAAAAAAAACTGCTCCATCAGAAGCGGACGCAGCGTTTTGACATGCTGATTCTGCCGGAGGATCAGCTCCCGCTTCTGCCCGTCCTCGTCCAGCTCTCCCCGGATAGCCCGGAATACTTGGGCTACCTCATCCAGGTCGGTAGGCTTGAGCAAATAGTGGGACACATTATAACTGATGGCCTCCCGGGCAAGGGCAAATTCCTGAAAACCGCTAAGGATGACGACCTTGGCCGCCAAGCTGCGCTCATGAACATATTTGGCCAAGTCAAGCCCGCTGCTGAAGGCCATTTTGATATCCGTCAATATAACATCCACCTCATGCTCCTGCAAATAGCGGATCGCATCAGCGCCGTCCTGAAGCTTCGCTGCCACAACAAAGCCGAGCGTTGTCCAATCCACCAATTCGCTTAATCCGTCTCTGATCTCTTCTTCATCATCTACAATAATCAGCCTGTACATTCAGTCTTCCCCCTTAAGCAATTGATATAGGCGGCCGATCTGCTTTTTTGTAAGCGTTACCACATATCTTTCATTATAATTGTGCCCTTCTTTGGATAACAAGCCAACTACATCTACATTTAGGGATACAATTCTTACTTTTTGTCTCCCGGATTTCCGGAAGTATTGCAAAAACAAGCCCTCCCGCAAGTGTCAGGAGGACTTGTTTGTTCCATTATACCCTTATGCTTCTCCCGTTTCCAGTTGCCAGCTCCCGCCGCTTAGCGTCCTAATTCGGGACGCCCTCCCACTCGGGATGGATCGTGACACTGATGCTGTAGTCACTGCTTTTGTACTCCTTCAAAAGCACCTGGGAGGTAGGAGGAACCACCAGCACGGCTGTTCCATTGGTGCGGATTTCCGTACTGCTTACAAAGCTGTCCAGCGGCAGCACCGTGCCGTCGGTCTTATGCTTGAACTCCCCGGTAATGCGCAGCCCGTTGGGCAGAATACCTTCCAAGGGCAAAGGAAAAGCACTCTGGGGCACCACCAGACGAAGCATCCGTTGGGAAGGATTCATGCCTGCCTGATTTACTGTCAGATTGAAGGGGACCCCATAGGGATGCCCACTGCTCTCAGCGGGGATGTACACCCCTACTGCAAAATTATAATCCTTGTAATCATTCAACGGAACAGCTGCCGTCGGCTCCACAACCAGCACCGTGGTGCCATTATCCCGGATCTCGTTGCTCCGGATCACCGAATCCAGCTGCAGCACCGATTGGTCCTGCTTATGGGTCAGCGTTCCCTTGATCGACATTCCCTGAAGGGAATTCACACCCAACGGCTGCGGAAACTGGGACTGCGCCGTCACCAGCCGGATTTCATTGCGCCCGGCATGCATACCCGCCTGGGTTATTGCAGTATTTACAATGTTAAAGTATTTTGTTTTCAACCAATAGGCGGGAGCGCTCACCTGCAGAGCAAAATTATAATCCTTGTAATCCTTCAACGGAACAGCCGCCGTCGGCTCCACAACCAGCACTGTGGTACCATTGTCCCGGATTTCATTGCCCCGGATCACCGAATCCAGCTGCAGCACCGATTGGTTCTGTTTATGAGTCAGCGTTCCCTTGATCTTCAATCCCTGCAGCTTATTTTCCACCAGCCCGAACGGGAAATCCGATTGTTGGACTACCAGCCGGATTTCCTTGCGCGAGGTATTCATCCCGGCTTGAGTTACCGCAATATTCACATCCCCGTACGATGTCACCAGTTCCTCAGGAACAAATATCGACAAGGAAATATTGTAATCGCTGTATACCGCCAGAGGAATGGAAACGGTGGGTTTTACCATTAAAGATAAGGTTTCTGTCGCCGGGTCGAATTCATTGCCGACAATGTGGCTGGACAGCTGCAGGACAGAGCCGTTGGTCTTGTGGGTAAGCACCCCGTTAAGCTTCATGCCCTTAAGCAAGTCCGCCTTCGGAAGCAGAGGGAAAAGGTCCTCCGCAGGCACCACGAATTTCAGGGTCTGATTACTCGCATTCACGCCTGCTTCCTTCACTCCGGTGTCCAGTTGGACCGTACGCTTGGCCTCTTGTGCAGGCTCCTCCCCGCCAATTCCCGGATGGGAGAAATCATAGGGCTTCAACTCGCCGCCACCCAGCGCTTCCGTGCCGCCTCCCGTCTTATGGGCAACCAATTGGTAGCTGAAGGACTTGGACGGATCATCCACCTTAATCAGAAATTCGTAGGGATAGCCTGCCTTCTCCCGCGTATAGCTTTGTTCTCCAATGGTATAGTTCATAACCACCTTGCTGACCGTATCATCCATATCCGTAGTATATACATAGGCATGGTAGCTCTCCGGTGTCACCTGGATGACATGCCCCTCGCCCCGGGTATGCTCTACCGCAGTGCCTTCCGTATAATTGGAATACTCCAAATCCGGGTTGGCATACGCCGGTGTCTTCACCGCTGTCAGACCATGCAGCACCACGGACTTGATTCCCTTCGCCGGGATGGTCAGGGTAAACGCCCCGTTTACTACATTCACCGTGCTTTTGCTGCCGTCTGCCTCATATACGGTTGCCGCGCCTGTGTAGCTGCCCGTGGGATCGGCTTTTTCACCCAATGTCACCGTGGAGGTTGCCGCTTGATTCCCCTCGTTCATCAGGGCCACACCCAGCACCCCGTCCTTGCGGGCGGCTACATAGTCGATTTCCACCGTATCCGGCTCCACGATGCCCCGGTCCAGCCACAGCCACATGTCCTCCTCCTCATAGAAATTACCCGGCGCATGGCCGAACTGGTTGGAGCTGAAATAAGCGTATCCCGACTGGTACAAAGACGGGAACTTAATGTGCTGCTCCGACTTCACCCAGGCGCTGTTGATCAGGAAATCCTCCAGCATGCTGATGAACACGGGAATGTGGTGCCAGTAGACGGACGTGAAGTCCGGTCCTGTATACGGGTAATTTTCCTTCATCTGATGGAAAATAATCCGGTCCTGATAATAGCCGGGATAGCTGCCGTACCGGCCGATGGTGGCGTTGCGGGCCATGTTGTAGAAGAACTCATCACCGGTGTAAACGGACAGCTTGGTCAGCATCCCCGCCCAGTTGTTCATCGTGATCACATTGCCGTGGCCAGGGGTCACCAGATGCTCAGTGCCCATGCCGACCCGGCCGCCCAGCCATCCGGGAGCCGTCTCCGTAGCCAACGGCACTCCCAGCTCCTGGGCCGACTTGGCCTCGCCGTCCACATTGCCGAGCCGCCACTGCTCTTCCCCATGCCACCAGAAGTTGAAGCGGTTGGCATACACGGGCCGTGTGCCGGTTTTCTCTTGAGTAACAGTATAATCCGTAGTGGCGTTATCGTCATGATAGCCCGTAGTCCATACGCCGGTCAGGAGCAGTTGGGCGTTCTTCTCCGCCCCATCCAGATAGCGCTGGTCACCTGTAGCCTCATAAGCGGCCAGCAGCGTCGTCACCGCAGGAATATAATCCCCGTACACAAACGAGCTGGTAAGCTGCGTGTCCATCTTTGTGTTGGGATTGCTCAGCAGATAGGCATCTGCCTGGGCTTTCAAATTATTCAGATACTCTTCATTGCCGGTTGCCTTATACATATAGCCCTGGTCGGCCACACCCGTCAGATTCACCTGCTTGGACGGCGACTGGATAGCATGGTCCAGCAGGAACGGCATCCGTCCCTGAGTCATCTCATACAGGCCGCCATATACATGCGTCGAATAATTGCTGACCGTCCCGCCGATCGCATTGGGAAGGGCGCCTGCGTAGCTGCTGGTTCCGCTTCCTGTGCCACGGTAGTGGTATTTGCCACGGCCCAGCAAAAACGCCAGACTGGGAATAGCCCGGTCATCCAGTATTTGTTCATCCTCTGTCAAAAGATAACGCTGCAAGGCCGCCATGCTGTTGGAGATGGACACCAGATCCTTCTCCTCCATATTGTAATGGGCCATGTCCTGGACGTCCCAGCCGCCGTAATCATCATCCATCATGAGGTCTGTGGCGTTGTAGATGGCTTCATTTAGCGAATGGAAGTAGTTGGTGCGGATATCCCGGGCATTATACAGATTCTCTGCCGTATGCTTGAAGGCATCATACCAGGGAGTGGCCTGGTTAATAATCCGGTAGGAAACGGAATAACTGTCTCCCGCTTCAAAAAGGCTGTGCTCCGAGCCGAACATGGGCGCGGTGAATTGCGGCCTTACCTCCCGCTCCGGCCCCCGCAGCACCAGTCCGAAGGAGGAAGTCTCCGGGTAGGCAACATCCTGGGGCACCGACACCGGGTCCATGGCAATACCGGAGGTCATCATCTTTCCTCCAAAACGGGTATTTCCTTCCGCATAGTGCAAGGTGGCCATAGGAGTGAACAAATAGGCTTCCGGAAACACCGTTGAGGTTTCAGGAACCTTCTTTTTTACATACAGCAATGGAGCGGTAACGTTATCAAAATCCTCGTAAGCGGTTTCATCCCCATTGAACAGCAGGAAGGAATAGGCCCCGCTCTGAGGAAAATCCGCCTCCAGTGTCACCTTGGGATCATTGCTTAATCCATCAAACTCAAAAATGACCTTTAAATCCGCTTCACTGTGGCTTGGAAAGCTTAGCTCGAGCTTATGATCATTGATCTTGGTGAAACCGCTGGGGATAAACCAGACGGGAACGCCTGAGCGGAAGAAATCGCTGGTGATCGAGCTGATCGGTGTCCCGTCCACATTCACTTGCTGGCGGAACTGAACGGCTTGCCCCGCCTGTCCAATATATTCACTATTAGCGGCCGCCATCATCAGGAAGCCCAGCTGCTCCGTTTTTTGCTTCACCTGCAGCCATTGGCCGTTCTCCTTGATGAAAATTTCATTTTGCACCAGACTGCCTTCCTGGCCTGTTCCCTTGTGAAACACCACTTTGACGCTCTCATTTTCAATCGAGGCTGTTTCGGTGGAGGGAACGTCCGCTACTGCCCATTCCGGGAAATCCGCCGTCGGCAGGAAGGAGAACGGGTCCTCAGGCTGAGCCAGCTCCAGCAAGTCTTCCAGGTTCTGCGGAGGAACCAGGGTCAGATCCTTGGTGATAAAAAAACCCTCGCAGCGGGCGAAGAAAGCGGAGGTATCGATCAGGGCCAACTCATGAAATCCGGCGTTAAAATTATATACACCGGCCTCTGTCCAGCGGAAGCCCTCCTGTCCGTGGGCGCCGAACGTCTTGTTCACCCTTGCGCCGTCTACCTCCACTTGGAAGGTTCGGGTACCCGGCTGATTGGTGGCATAATCCCGGTCACGCACCCATACCTTGTATTGCCCTGCTGTCTGGACATTGACCTTGACTGTAGCCGGCTCTCCCTCATCATAAGGCTCGTCGGGCAGGATGGATGTGGAGCGTCCGACTACATGACTGCCGGATAAGCTCCAGGAGCCGAAGGAGAGAAAGTTGTTGGGCGTTATGTAATAATGCAGCTTCTCCTCCTGTTGGGGCTCGGCCCGGGCTGCCGGGGTGTAAGCCAATTGCGGAATAAATTGCGCCAGCAACAAAACAGCAGTCATCCAAAGTGCAAGCAATCTCTTCATTAACTGTCCTCCTAAAAGTTTTTTTCGCTTACAACGAAGCGCAGCAGTATGAAGAAAAAAACTGGCTTCGGAAGCATTGGCTTAAAGTTTTTTTCGCCTACAACGAAGCGCAGCAGTATGAAGAAAAAAACTGGCTTCGGAAGCATTGGCTTAGATTAGGGAGCGGGAATCTGAAAACGATTGCATTTCCTGTTACTCCCGTATTTTATTTCCAAGCCCGCACCTTCATCATAGAAATGAATAGGCTTTCAAGCAAGGGCCCTATCTATACATTCAGGGGGACAAAACTTACATTGTTTGTTTCTTTCAATCCTTGTTTCTGAAAAAACCTGGCGGAAGAACACCGCCAGGTCCCTTTTACGTTGCCAAAGGAGTACCGCCTTACGGCAGCTCCCTCCCGGCTTACTCCTAACGGAAATTTTTGCCGCTATTCCTGCAAATTCATCATTCCTCGCTGATTTAGAGGAAATTTTTTCCGTTATCTCCTGTTGAACTCCCCTAAAAGGCCATATTCAGCTGGCTTCGAGCGACTTAACGGAAATTTTTTCCGCTAAATCTCGGCAATCGCCAAAAAATCTCTTGATAACGGAAAAAATTTCCGTTAGCCTCATCCCATGCGCTATTATTTCCAATTCCTTCAGCACTTGATCTACGGAGAAAAGGTCCCTCTTCCTCCGAATGATATAATTTCTACCCTGATCTTTTAAAAAACGCAAAGAGGCGTCTCCTCCATCGCGGTTGGAGCGCCCCGGCAGGTGCGGACAGAAATCCTGCCGCTTAGGCCTTGCGTCTTTTTGCTTATTGCAATAACGGCCCCATATCCGCGATAAACACGCGCCGCGTGCCGTTGACATAGCCGTTGAAGGCCACATGCCTCAGATCTGGCAGCCAGGCGGGATGGGGATCAACCCGGAGCGCGGAGGTATTGCGGGTGGCGCTGTGGGCCACATTCACGCGAACGGCGGCAACCTCTGTCTCCGTCTTCAGATCAATCCAGCGCAGCGGTACGGTGCCGTCTCCGAAGGCGGTCTCCTCTCGCTCATACGTATCCGTAAGGATATGGCGTCCGTCAGGATGAACGGTGGGATGGCCGGAGCCGGGCAGCGCTTCCGTAATGGCATGCAGGCCGGTGCCATCATAACGAACCTTGCACAGCAGCAGCCGGTTGTCCCCGTACAGCTTCAGATTCATGGACAGATGCTCCCCGTCCGGGCACCAGTTGATATGGTGTCCGCCCTTGCACCATTGCTCCGGTCCTACCGCCACCCGGATATCGCTGCCGTCCGGCTTCATGGTGACTACCCAGAAATCAAGATGCTTATTGATCTGGTTCCATGGCTGCGCCTCTTCGGATGAAAACCAGCGCATGGTGAACAGCAGCCGGTCTCCCCGGGGATTGAACTTGCAATGAAAGCCGTACAGCTCTCCGTGTCTGTACTTGTCCTGGTCAATGGCAGGCTCCGCTCTCGTCATCACATCCTGCAACGAGACCAACAGCCTCCGCTCCCCCGTAACCGTGTCGGTGATGTACAAGCCGTCATCCTCCCGGAAGCCGGCATTGCGCGGCACAAGCTCATCCGGCACCACTATGCCGTAGCCGTACTGGGTGCGCCTCATGGGAATGGTATTGGCGCAGATGATCCATCTTCCGTCTGGCGAGATCCGGTAGATGGAGCCATCATAGAGCCGCCGCTCCCCGGTGGACGGATTGATCCGCACCACATGGGGCTGCCAGCTGACCGAATCAACATCGTTGTAGAATAAAGAATCGTCATCTGCTCCCCAATTGATATTGGCTCCCAATTGAGGCTCCCAGCCGATTGTCGTGGCAATTACCCGCTCCTGCGCCGTCTGCAAATCCACCACTATGACCTCCGCGGCTTCTCCTGGGCGATTCACTTGTTCCAGCTCCGGCATGCGCAGAGCAGCCAGATAGCGGCCGGACGGACTTACCGGCGAGGTATCGAAGAAGCGGTGAAGGCCTCCTCCCTCCGGTGTAATGCACCATACGGGAATGAGAGGGTCATACTCGGTATACCGGGGAAATGCGTTGCTGATGATCATGGCTACATCCTCCTTTGAGCTTTGCGTAGCAAAGCTTGCTTCGTAAGCATCCGCTACGAGCTTTGCCGAGCAAGCTTGCTTCGTAAGCATAAGCTTAGTTTTGAGTTCTATACCTTCTTTCAAGTCCCAGTATAGACCGCCAAGCAGCTTATAGAGTTATCCGGTATAATGGTGTTATGGTCTGAAATGACGCTTGTGGTCGGTACAACAGCCTTGAAGTGGAGGATAACTCTCGTGGAGCGATTCGGTGTGAACATCCTGTGGACGGCCAGATACGATTATGAGAAGGGCAGACGGTTGGCGCCCCATGCCCATTCCTTCTACCAGGTGATCTGGATCGCAGAAGGCAAGGGCCGCTTCCGGTACAATGAGGAGGTATTCGAGGCGTCTCCCGGCTCGTTATTTTGGATTGCGCCGGAACAGCTTCATGGCCTTGAACCTTACCGTGGGACCAGCATCAAGACACTGGATCTCAAATTTGAGATCATCTCCACCGCCCTGGAGCAGCTTGCTTCCCGGCTTCCCGCCTGGATTGACCATGCCGGTCCCGAGGCCGCTCATCTGCTGGACAGCATCCGCCGGGAAGGCGCGGGACGTGAAGCCCACTACCGGGAGGTCGCCAGCCTGCATCTGGCTGAACTTATCTACCGCTTGGCGCGCACGGCTGCCGACACAGCTTCCGGCAGTGCTTCCGTCGCCTCATCCGCCAGGGAAAACGGCCTCCCGGCCCTGGCTCCCGGCTATTTTTCCGTGCCTACAGAAGGCGCATATACCGCGGCCCAACAAGCGGAGCGCTGGATCGAGGATCACGCGGAAGAGGAGTGGACCGTCAGCGAGATGGCGCTTCAGTTGAAATACAGCGAAAGCTACCTGCGCCAGCTCTTCAAGACCTACAAAGGCTGCACCATCCCCGCTTATCAGAAGCAGGTGCGGATTCAGCGCTCCAAGGAGCGGATGACGTATTCCGACTGCTCCCTGAAGCAAATTGCCGAAGCTTGCGGCTTCAAGACCATCCAGCACTTCGGGCGGGTATTCAAGCAGCTGGAGGGCATAACCCCGGGCCAATGGCTTGACCGTGAGAAGCGGGGCATCCGCAAGGATATTCTGTTCGGGGAATAACCGGCACAGGCGGCCCTCATGCCTTTGGATAAGGGACTGAGGAGCTGTCACGAAATCAGTACCCGCTTTTGCTTGCAAAATCTCCTAATCTGAGAGTTCCGCAAGCGAATTAGCGATACTATTAGTGCGTGACAGTCTCCAAGAACCAGTCTCCCGGTCGGCAGAGTTATAACCACCGGCTTAGCAGGTGGCTTCCTTCAGCCCTATAAGGGCATGGTATTAGCATGCAGGCGCCTCAAAGGCGCACTGTATGTCTGCCAACCGCGGGACTCTCACGGGCTAGTACAACATGTTCTAAATTCATTCCCGGCAACTGCTATCATTCTGCTAGCTGTTGAGCCACATGGGCCAACCCTTCCCGGCAACTGCTATCATTTTGCTAGCTGTTGAGCCACATGAGCCAACCCTTCCCGGCAACTGCTATCATTTTGCTAGCTGTTGAGCCACATGAGCCAACCCTCCCCGGCAACAGCTATCATTCTGCTAGCTGTTGAGTCACATGGGCCAACCCTCCCCGGCAACAGCTATCATTTTGCTGCTAGTTGCCGTTACTTATAGTGAATCGGCAGGCTCATCTGGTCCGTTGATACGCCTCCCCCCTTTTCCCACAAAAAACAATCCCCCAAAAGTGACGAGATGCTTCGAAGCAAAATCCGGCTACTTTTGGGGGAGCACAGTTGGCGGATGATTTTTCCAATTTCTCGCTTCTGTTTTCCGTGGATCACCTGTCTCCGATATTTCGGGGGCAAATACTCATATACAAAAAAATAAGGGAAATGATTTTCCCTTATTTCCAAAGCGGAGGGGTGGAAAGGACAGATAAGGCCCTCCTTTTTCCCTTATAAACAGGTTGAAGGCCTCGGAGAAGGACAAAATAAAGGAATAGCGGAAAAACCCTTCCCTTATTCCCCTCTCTGCCTTCCCCGGCTGCGGAATAAGGGAATTTCCCTTCCTCTATTTCATTTCCCCCCTCCAAATAAATTACAATTTATTCCAAATCCTTGATTCCCCGGTAAATGGTGTCCAACAGCTCCTCCCAATCCGCTTCGTCGATACAAGGCACCGCCAGCCGCAAGTCGGTGGCATTGAGAGCTATCGTTCCTACCTCGTAGCGCTCAAGCAAATGCTGCCTCAGCCTCTCTGCGTCCACCGTTAACAGCTTCAGACACAGGAAGTATCCTGAATTAAAGGGGTACAGGGTCCAAGCATCGTCGTATCTGCCGCTTCGCAGCAGCTCCTTGGCCCTTAACGCCCGTCTGCGGATGATGCCCGCCTTCTCCTCCTTCTGCGCCCCGTATTGCGGAGACTCGAGAGCATGCAGCACGAAGGTCTGAGAGGGATGCGGCCCGCTGGAGATGGTGGCGCGGATCAGCCCCATGGTTTTTTGCTCCAGCGCCGCAAGCACGGCCTCCGAGTCCGAGCCGAAGGTCAGGAAGCCAACTCTCAGTCCCGTAGCGTAATCCTCCTTGGTCGCCCCATCCACCCGGACGGGCAGAACCCTGCTGTGCAGTCCGATAAAATGGGCAAACAAAGACTCCTTCAAGCTATCTTCATAGAACAATCCGAAGTAGGCGTCATCAATGAGCACGACGATATTAATGCCTGTTTCGGCGGCTTCCCGGACAGCGGCAACAATCGCCCTGCCTTCCTGCTCACCCGGTGTATACCCAGTCGGATTGTTGGGAAAATTAAGCACAACAATCGCTTTCCCCTTGCCTTGCTGGGCAAAAATCGCCTCCTTCAGCCCCTCAACATTGTAATGGCCGTCGGGTCCGTACAAAGGATACGGAACAAGGCGGGCCTCCCTGCGAACTCCGAAGGTTATGTCATAGTTCTCCCATATTTTATCCGGCACAATCACCGCGTCCTCTACTCCTGCGAACAGATCGGCGACGAGGCTAAGTCCATGGGTCAAGCCTGTGGTAACAATGGGGACTCCGAAGGTTTTGCCGGCCAGGGACGGATTCTCCGCAATAGCCTTGCTCCGCCACCGCTGCCGCAGCTCCGCCTTGCCGGCCGTGGGCGCATATTCATAGATATCCTTCGGAGAGTATGCCGAAAGCGTATCCTGGATCACGCCAAGATGCATGGGTCCCCCGTTCTCCACAGCTGTGCCCAGAGTAGCATTATGCCGCTTGGCCCGCAGCTTGGCCTCTCTGGACTGGCTCAATATGCCCTCGCTGATATAGTACATCCTTCTTCCCAAATTTGACAAAAGCTCATATGCATGGGGGTTCGCTTGCTGCAGCTGTTCATTCAATCCGATGGCAAGTGGATTCATCATTTGTTTAACCTCTCTTTAATCGACAGTATTGGAATACAAGCCAGAGGTGGCAATGCAATGCAGGGTAGTCTCTACTCCTTCAGTCCGCTGGAGGTAACGCCCATAACGAAAAAGCGCTGCAGCGGCAGGAGGACGAGTACGGGAATAATCATGGATATCATGGAAGCGGCGAACAATTCGTTCCAATAGGTGCCGAACTCGGTGGTAAAATCGCTTAGCGCCACCTGAATGACCTTGTATTCCTTGGAGCGGGTGGCCAGCAGCGGCCACATGAAGCTCTCCCACTGGTGGACGAAGATCATCAGCGCGGCACTTACGGTCACCGGCTTGCATAAGGGCATGATGATGCCCGCATAGATGCGCAAAGGACCGGCTCCGTCGATGCGGGCCGCCTCATCCATGGATGGGGGCAGGTCCAGGAAGAATTGCCGGAACAGGAAAATCACCAGACCATTGGCCAACCCCGGCACGACAATTCCCGTATAGCTGTCGATCCAACCGAGCCTCTGCACCAAGTCGTACAGAGGAATAGCCGTTACCTCGAAGGGAATCATGAAGGCGATCAGCACAATGGAGAACAGCAGCGCCTTTCCACGGAACGAGAAGAAAACAAAAGCAAACGCCGCCATGGACCCGATGACGACTCCCCCCAACACCTGAAGAATCGCCGTATAGAAGGTGTTGAATAAAGCGCGTCCGAACTCCCGCTCTGTAAACAACTGAATGTAAGCCTCCACCGTCGTTTCCACCGGCAGAAAGGTCCGCAGGGTCACCGGGGAAATATATTTGAAGATATTGTCCAGAGAACGGAAAGAAGAGATCAGAACAAAAGCCAGCGGCAGCAAAATGATGACTGCAGCAGTTAGATGCAGCACATAAACGGGCCAGCTGCGCCATTTTCCCGATGTGTCCATACAGCTCCCCCTTCTAGTGTCCAGCCCGCAAAAATTTGAATTGCAGGGCGATCATAATCAGAGTAATCCCGATCAGCACCACAACGATGGACGATGCCCGCCCCGGATCGGAATACAGGAACGCGCTGTTGAAGCTCTCCAGCATCAGGGTATTCGTACTGTGCTCCGGTCCTCCCTGGGTGAGAATATACATGGGTGAAAACAGGAAGAAATTATGGCTGGTTACTGCCACGGCCACAAAGGTAACCGGACGCTTCATCATGGGCCAGGTGACATTGGTGAATTTCTCCCAGGCGGTGGCTCCATCGATAGCGGCGGCTTCATAGAGCTGCGCGGATACCTCCTGCAGACCGGCCAGCAGGAAGATGGCCCAATATCCGATGCTCTTCCAGGCTACAATAGCGATCATGGACAGCAGGGATTGGGAGCTGGCGGACAAGAACGGCTGCGCCTCCAGGCCCAGGCTGACCAGCAGGGAATTGACCACGCCCTTCTCCGGATTGAGCATAATGCCCCACAGCACACACGCCGTCGGTACGGATACCGCCACGGGCACGAAGTGAACAGAACGGAATACAATAATCCCCCGCAGCCTGCTGTTAAGGAGCAGAGCCAGGGCAAAGGCCAGTATAACGGTCAGCGGGTCCAGCAGCAGGTTGAACACTACGGTATTGCGCAACGATTTCCAGAACATGGGCTCCCGGAGCAGCACCAGGTAATTGTCCATACCCACGAAAATCCGGCCCTCCTCCCCAAACCGGAGGGCGAACAGACTTGTCACAGCAGCGGAAACCATCGGATACAGCTTGAAGGCCAGCAAGCCAAGCATGGCCGGGAGCAGGAACAGGTAGGGGGCTAGAGTTCTTTTGCGCATAGGGTAATCTCCTCTTCTCCGGCTCTGGCCGCAGGGCCTTCCCGCTTGCAGCCGACGGTTATCCTCATTCTTACTTCGCTGCAGAGCTGTATTTGCGCAGCTGGGCATCAATCAGCGAGGCAGCATCATCCAGCGCCTTCTTGGGAGCCGTACCGTTCTTGATATCCTCTAGCGCCTTATTGAAGTTGCTCTCCCACTCCAGATAGCCGGGGGTCAGGGGCCGGGGAGCAGCCGTTGTTTTCGATTCGGCCGACACCAGTCTGAGCACACTGCCGGGCAGCTCGCTGTACTTGGCGTCCGTATCAATCCGGTCCAGCAGAGATTTCAGCGCGGGCAGCTGTCCGCTTTCCTCGAACAGAATTTGCGCTCCCTTGCCGCTTGATACATACCGGATGAACTTGGCAGCCTCCTCTTTATGGGAAGAATATTTGGAAATCCCCAAATTCAGGCTTCCCGTAGGAGTAGCAATCTCGCCACCGGCGAAGTAAGGGTGGGGAGCAATTCCGTATGAAATGCCGGAGGCTTCAATCTTGTTCAGATTGGCGGTATTGGACAAGAACAGCGCCACCTTGCCCGATGTGAAATAATCCGGCGCTTCCTCACGCTTGATCTTCGGACTGACCTTCCAGGTATTGAACAAATCGTAGTAGAAGGTAAGCGCCTCTATGCTGGCCGGGGAATTGGTATAGCCCGTTGTCACCAGTCCTGTCTGGTCCAGCACCTCTCCCTTCTTGCTCTGGATGAAGGGCAGAAGCTGATAGGCGCGGCCGACCTGATCCACACTGAAGCCGTACACATCGTCATGGGTGAGCTTCCGGGCCAGCTCAATCACCTGCTCCCAGGTCAGCCGCTCCTCCAGCTTCTCGGATGGGAAAGCCACATTATCCTTGGCCAGCAGCTCCTTATTATAGAACAATACTGTTCCTGATGAATTCATCGGCACAGTCATCAGCTTTCCCTGATAGGTAGCGGCTGCGATGGCCGAATCCACCCATACCTGCCTGTCGCTGTCCTTGAACCAGGCGTCCAGCGGCTCGAGATAGCCCTTGACGGTATAATTCGCATTCAGCGGAACATCCACCGTTACCACATCCAGGTCTGTGGCCTTGGCTGCCAGCTTGACCTCATTGGTTTCCATCAGCTTGGCATAGGGATTAAACTGCACATTCACCTTAATCTGCGGATTTTCCTTCTGGAATTCGTCAATGACCTTGGTCAACGGCTTCTCCCAGTTGGAGTGGGTGATAAAGCTGATCTCGGTTATCTGCGAAGAGGAAGGCGCTGACCCGGCCGGAGCCTGACTGGCGGAGGGGGTGGAACCGGACTCCGCAGTGGAGCCGCATCCCGCCGCAAGAATGGACAAAGAGAGTAAGGCAGATGCTGCAGTTGCTGTTTTCATAATAGTCTCCCTCCAGATATGGAAAAGTAATATCATACTTTTCTTAGTTATTTACTATGAATTAATCTTATGATAACATGAGTATATCAATTAATAAAATATATTATAATTATGATTTCGATAACTTTCAGGAATGAAAACGACGGGAGATGGTCATATGGACTTTCGCAAGCTGCAGCACTTCATGGAGGTGGCGGCAACAGGAAGCTTTACCAAAGCCTCCGAACGGCTGCGGCTGGCCCAGCCGGCCATCAGCAAATCGATTCAGAAGCTGGAGGAGGACCTGGGCGTTACCTTGTTCGACCGCTCGGAGAAAGCCGCCGCTCTCACCACGGAGGGCAGGGTTCTTCTCAAGCACGCCCAGACCATCCTGGGAAAGGTGGAGGAGGCTCGTCATGAATTAAGGGAAATGAGAGATTTGCAAACCGGCGAGGTGCAGATCGGCCTGCCGTCCATGTTCAGCAGCGCTTATTTCCCGCCGATCATTAAAGCGTTCAAAAAACGGTATCCCTCCGTCCATATCACCGTGGAGGAGGAGGGCACCGTAGAAATCCGCTCGTTGATCGAACACAAAAAGGTGGATTTGGGCATCATCGGCTACGATCCCAACGAGCAGGAGCTGGAAGTGGATCTCCTGTTGACCGATGAGCTGATGCTCTGTCTGCCCATGGAGCATCCGTTAGCGGCCCGGCAGTCCGTCACCCTGCAGGAGGTTCTCCGGGAGCCGCTTGTGCTGTTCAAGGAAGGCTACTTCCAGCGCAAGCTGCTGGAGGAGGCCAGCGCCGTGTCGGGCATTCCCCTGAATGTTACCTTCACCACGAACCAGTTGTCCCTCATCCGGTCCCTGGTTGTGGAGGGACTGGGAGTTACGCTGTTCCTCAGCATGGTACCGGCATCGGATGACCGCCTGTGCACCGTCCCGCTTGACCCTCCCGTTTTTATACACCTGGGAGTGGGACGCAGGCGGAATACCTATCTGTCCATCGCCAGCCGGGCGTTTCTGGATTTTCTGAAGATGAGCTTTCACTAGCGGTCTTTATTACCCACTACGGTTATACAAAGGAAAGGAGCTTGATCATGATGAACCCTGGCAACCTTGACCAACCGCAACAATGGAGCCAATCCGGCCGGAGGCCGCTTCCGGTGCTGCTGGATGTGGACACGGGCACCGATGACACCCTTGCCCTGCTCTATGCTCTCTTGTCGGGGGAGGCGGACATTGTCGGCATTACCACAGCCGTGGGCAATGTCAGCGCGGAGCAGGCGACCGTCAATACGCTGAAGGTTCTGGATGCAGCGGGTGCGGATGAATCGATTCCCGTTGCGAAGGGCGCCGAGCATCCCCTCGTCCGCAGCTGGCCTGGAACGAAGCGGGATTTCCACGGCGACAACGGCCTGGGCAATTATGAGCTGCCTGCAAGCAGCAGGCTGGCTGTGGAAGAGCCCGCCGCGGATTTCCTCATCCGTCAGGTGAAGGAGCGCGAGGGAGAGCTGACCCTGATATTTCTGGGGCGGCTGACGAATCTGGCCGTTGCCCTCCAGCAAGACCCGGCTCTGGCGAAGAAGGTGAAGCAGCTGGTTATTATGGGGGGAGCCCTGCGGGTGCCGGGAAATATCAACCATACCGCTGAGGCCAATATCCACGGAGACCCCGAGGCGGCCGACATCGTATTCCGCTCCGGCATTCCCCTTACCATGGTGGGGCTGGATGTAACCACCAAGACATTATTGGGTGAGAAGCATTTGGAACGGCTGCTAAGAGAGGCGGCGCGGCCGGATGATCCGGTAATCGATCTTGCCCGCCATCTGCTGGGCTTCCGGATGCAGGCCTATCTGAACCGCAAGGGGATTCACGCCTCACCCATGCACGATCCGCTTGCCGTAGCAATTGCCCTTGATCCGCAGCTTGCGGTTGCACAGAGCGTTTATGTTGCTGTAGACACCGTGAGCGAAACGGAGCTTGGCGCCACCAAAGAAGTGCCGGCGACAGCCGGGAGCCTGATCCGGGTATGTACGGAAGTGGATGCCGATGCCTTCCTTGACCGGTTTATTCAGGTGCTCACAAGGAAGCGGGCTTCAGTACCATTCACGGATAAAAGGAGCGAATCATGAGCATTCCCTTAATTTTTGATTCCGATATGATCGGCGATGATATTCTCGCCCTGATTGCCGCGGCAGGCCTGCCGGTTGAACTGAGGGCCGTCACAGCCTACGGCCGGCGCGTAAGCGCAACGGAGCGCGCTTGCCTGGCTGTCAAGCTGCTGCATCGGCTGGGACTCGCTCATGTGCCGGCAGCCGCCGGGGCCAGCCGCCCCCTGCTGCGCGCGCCGCGCATCGGCTGCACAGCCTGCGATGAGCCCATATTCCAATTCCTGTCCCGCGGACGGACCGATGACGGACCGGATGACAGATACTCCGCAAGTGTCGACTCCCGTCCGGCGGCCCAACTGATTATCGATCTGGCAAGAGACGCGCCTCATGAAATAACGGTTCTCTGCACCGGCCCACTTACGAATCTGGCCACTGCGGTTGTGCTTGAGCCCCGCCTCGCGGAATGGATCAAGGAGGTGGTGATCATGGGCGGCGTGGCCTGGGTACCGGGAAGAAGCACCCCCGTCTCCGAATCCAACATCTATAATGACCCGGAGGCAGCCGCAATCGTCTTCGACCGGTTCCCGCGGATCACCATGGTAGGGCTTGACGTGACCATGCAGACCCTGATTGGCCCTTCCGCCTTGCACGAGCTTCTGGACCACACTCCCGATCTGCAAGCGTTGGCCACCGGTATCGTATCCTCCTGCATCACGAAGCAGGCCGAGCAAAATCTGCACAGGATGCCCCTGCATGATCCGCTGGCTCTGATAGCGGTATGCGAGCCTTCCTTGCTGCGAACCATACCATGCCAGGTTCAGGTGGAGACAGGCGGCCAATACACTCTGGGCCAGACCGTCTGCCGCCCCCTGACTGCCAGTGAACAGAATGAGCATGGCCGCAAGGTTGTTCTGGTAGCCACTGAAGTGGACAGCGAAAGAGCGATTGCCATGTTCCAAGAATCCATACGCAAAGCGTTGGAGGCTTCGGCCTCCACTCCAAATCATGTTGAAGGGGCGGGAAAACGATGAATAATGACAGCTTCAAGCAGGCACTGGCTAACCAATTTACTGAAATCGAACGCAGGCTTCTGCTTACGATCCAGCAGCTGGACGATGAGCAGTTGAACTGGCGTCCTGACGAGACAAGCAACAGCATAGCCAATCTGGCCATCCACCTCCACGGAAACATCAATGAAAGAATCGGCAAAGGGATCGGCGGCAGGCCCTATAACCGGCAGCGGGAGCAGGAGTTCGCTTTAATCAAGCTCACCAAGCCGGATATCACAGCCCTTGTAGCCCAAAGCTTCGGGCTGCTGAAGGAGATAACGGCGGGCATCACTGACGAGCAGCTGCAGCAAACTCAGGCGCTGAAGAACGGGGCGCGAAGGAATGAGGACATTCTCTTGTCCAGCGTGGCTCATTTTTCCGAGCATCTGGGCCAGATCATCTATATTGCCAAGACCCTGCTTCGCGGCAACTATGCTTCGGCAGGCTAACTGACTAACTGGCCCGAAGCTGCCGTTACCCGCACACTTCTCTATTTCTCTGGAAAAAGGTGAACAGCATGAGTGATTTGAATTTTTCCTGCACAAGCTGCGGAATAAACAGCTGCCGTACAAGAGCCGCGGACTTCCCGCGCAACTGCCCCACCACGGCGGCCGAAGGAAATCTCCTGGAGGAGTCGCTGGACCCCTACCGGCAGGAAGGATTAATATCAAGAGTGGCCCATGCCGCCGCCGAGGTGGAGGGACAATATTACGGCAAGCTGACACGGGTGGAGGAGATTATCGCCTTTGCCCGGAAGCTCGGCGTGAAGAAGATTGGGATTGCCACCTGCGCCGGACTTATTCAGGAAAGCCGGATCTTCTCCAGAATCTTGAAGGCCAAGAAGATCGACCATTACGGCGTCATCTGCAAGGTGGGCGGCATCGATAAAACCGAAATCGGCATATTGGAGGAGTATAAGATCAGACAGGGAACCCATGAATCCTTGTGCAATCCGATTCTGCAAGCCAAAATCCTGAATGAGCAAAAGACCGACCTGAATGTGATTGTAGGGCTTTGCGTCGGTCACGACTCCCTGTTCATCAAGCATTCAGACGCGCTGGTTACTACCCTTATTACCAAAGACCGGATAACAGGACACAATCCCGCCGCCGCCCTGTATGCTTCCCATTCCTATTACTCCAGACTGCTTGCCGACGAGCAGATTTGAAGCTGTCGAAGAATTGTATGGCGAAAAAATGTGATTTTAAAGTGAGTTTGTGGTGATTGAAATTGAAAAGAAGCCCTCTCAGGGCCAATGTCATTTAGTTAAGGAGTAAGCTAGTTAAGGAGTAAGCTTTCAAAGTTTGCTCCTTAGCATTTTCAAATGTTCATATGATTCAATTGACCGATAGATCATGATATAAGCAAAGGCGAATAACTAGTCACTACTCCGCTATCTGTTTGGAAAAATGGTGTTTTACGAAACGGAGGAGCTCTTAAAGCCCGTTGCGGCCACGTTTCGCTTCATTTTTCTCGACTCCAATCCGTTGCTCGTCTTCACCAAGCGCCATCCCAAGAATGGATGGCTGGAGATGAGAGGTGCGAAATGTAAAAATACAGTTCATTTATCGGCAACTGCTGCAACGGAAGGTCTGGCCTGTAAAAATACAGTTATTTTAGGCGGATTTCATCTTTTGGGCGGTTTGAAGCAAAAATAACTGCACTTTTGCAGGTAGAGAGCGAAAAAGAGGGCTCGTGGGCCAAAATAAATGTATTAGGCAACATTCACTGCCGGGTAGACTCCTAGTTAAGATTTTTATGAGGGTATCCGAATGTCCGATTGTTGTGTGCTGAAAAAAGTACCCCCACCCTTTCTTTGAAAAATGGGAGGAGGCGCTTTTTCACAGCTAGTTTTGTCTTAACTTAATGACATTGCTCTCAGGGCCTCTTTTATTACATGTATCAACGGTTCGGGCGAACCTCTTACATCATGCCGCCCATGAGACAAGGACGTTATTATGTGCTTTTTGAGTCTCTTGGTGGGGGTATTTGTCCGATTTTCTTGAAAATTGGGTTCGATAAATCCGTGTGAATACGATGCATGCGTAGAGTTCGTGGGCGTGTGCCGCGGCCGTATCCATTCATTCCGTTATCGGGTATAATTGTTTATAAGTAAAGAGCGAAGAAGATCGCGGGAAGCGAAACGATTTAGCAACATATTTTGATAAAGGAGTGGTTCTCCATGTCAATGGTACGCAAACTCCATCCTCATATAGCAAGAGACCTAAGGGAGTTTTTATCTGAAAACAATATTTCCACCAAGAAGCTTGTCATAGACCTTGAAGCAGAAACCATCGAGGACTTTGATGATTACTCAGTCGATGACATTTTAAGTGTGGCTGGAATTCTGAAGCCCGGGGAAGCGCAAGAATTATTAGACCACATTCAAGAGTCGCGGGAGGGCTGGGGAAAGTGATCCACAGCTACTCCGGATATCTATTCGATTCTAACATCGTCATCGCCATTCTGGATAACGATCATTTCGCTGTTAACTTAGTACGACAAGCCCAAGAAGAACACCGGCGAATATTCTTTTCGACGATTACGGAATGTGAAGTACTGAGCGGTGTCAAACACAATCAGTTCTTAATCGCAGAAAGGCTATTCTCCCCTAGGCATATGATATATGTCGATTCCGCTGTCGCAAGAAAAGCAGCTTCCATGCAAAGCGAGCAGAGAAGCAAGGGACGGAAAATAAAAACTCCTGATGCGCTCATTATTGCAACTGCCTTTACTGCTAATTTGGTACTGGTTTCCCGGGACTCAGACATGAACTTTGTTACGAATGAGTATGGGATGACCTTGTTGAAAATATAGGGTTACTATGATGAATGAGTACAATCATCCAAGCCGCAATCTGTACCAGCCAAAACGAAAAGAGAGACCTCTCCGATTCACTTCAGAGAGGTCTCTTCATTACAAGTCGCTCTTCCTCGATTTACATCGAAGAAGAATTCATCACATCATGCCGCCCATACCGCCCATGCCACCCATACCGCCCATGTCAGGCATGCCGCCGGCTTTCTTTTCTTCCGGCTTGTCGGCGATGACCGCTTCGGTGGTCAGGAACATGGCTGCTACGGAAGCAGCGTTTTGCAGAGCGGAGCGGGTAACCTTGGCCGGATCGACAATACCGGCTTGGAACATGTTCACCCATTCGTCGGTTGCAGCGTTGTAGCCGGTGCCCACAGGCTCCTTCTTCAGACGCTCAACGATAACGGAGCCTTCTTGGCCTGCGTTGGTGGCGATGATGCGGATCGGCTCTTCCAGTGCGCGGAGCACAATGTTTACGCCGGTCTTTTCGTCGCCGTCAGCAGCCACGTTGGCTACGGCATTATATACATTCACCAGAGCTGTGCCGCCGCCGGAAACGATGCCTTCTTCCACAGCTGCGCGCGTGGAGTTCAGGGCGTCCTCGATTCTCAGCTTGCGCTCCTTCAACTCGGTTTCCGTTGCAGCGCCAACCTTGATTACCGCTACGCCGCCGGACAATTTAGCCAGACGCTCTTGCAGCTTCTCACGGTCGAAGTCGGAGGTGGTTTCTTCCAGTTGCACACGGATTTGGGTGACGCGGGCGCCGATATCCTTCTTGTCGCCGCTGCCGTCCACGATGATGGTGTTTTCCTTGGTCACGCGCACTTGACGGGCGGAACCCAGTTGGGCCACAGTGGCGGATTTCAGCTCAAGGCCCAGCTCTTCGGTGATCACTTGAGCGCCGGTCAGAGCAGCGATGTCGCCCAGCATAGCCTTGCGGCGGTCGCCGAAGCCAGGTGCCTTAACAGCAACGCAAGTGAAGGTTCCGCGCAGCTTGTTGAGCACCAATGTAGCCATAGCTTCGCCTTCCACATCTTCTGCAATGATCAGAAGGGGCTTGCCTTGTTGTACGATCTTCTCCAGCACCGGCAGGATTTCTTGAATGTTGGTGATCTTCTTGTCGGTGATCAGGATGTAAGGGTTGTCCAGAACAGCTTCCATCTTGTCGCTGTCGGTGACCATGTATGCGGAAACGTAGCCGCGGTCGAACTGCATGCCTTCTACCACTTCCAGCTCGGTTACGAAGCCCTTGGACTCCTCAACGGTTACAACGCCGTCGTTGCCCACTTTTTCCATAGCTTCGGCAATCAGTTGGCCCAGCTCTTCGTCGGCAGCAGAGATAGAAGCTACTTGCGCGATGGATTGTTTGCCTTCGATTGGCTTGGAAATCGCTTGAAGCTCCAGCACAGCAGCCTTGACGGCTTTTTCGATCCCCTTGCGGATGACCATGGGGTTAGCGCCGGCGGTAACATTCTTCAGGCCTTCACGGATCATGGCTTGAGCCAGGACAGTAGCGGTAGTAGTACCGTCACCTGCTACATCATTGGTCTTGGTTGCAACTTCCTTGACCAGTTGAGCGCCCATGTTCTCGAATGCGTCTTCCAGCTCGATTTCCTTGGCGATGGTTACACCGTCGTTGGTGATCAGCGGGCTGCCGAATTTCTTCTCCAATACAACGTTGCGGCCCTTGGGACCAAGAGTTACCTTTACTGCATTAGCCAATGCATCCACACCACGCAGCATCGCGCGGCGGGCGTCTTCACTGAAACGAATATCCTTTGCCATTTGTATGGAAACCTCCTGAAAATAGAATAGTCATTGTTGGTAACCTGAACAAAGCAAGCTTGGCTTCACGCTTCGCAGGAAATATATTAGCCCAGTACGGCCAGGATGTCGCTTTCACGCATGATCAGCAGTTCTTTGCCTTGGTACTTGACTTCGGTACCGGCATATTTGGAGAAAAGAACACGGTCGCCTTCTTTAACCTCCAAAGCAACGCGTTCTCCATCCTTCAGGTGGCCGCTGCCTACAGCAACGACTTTGCCCTCTTGCGGCTTTTCCTTCGCAGTATCGGGAAGTACGATGCCGCTCGCCGTGGTTTCCTCCTTCGCAATGGCTTCAAGTACTACGCGGTCGCCTAACGGTTTGATCATGGATCAAATGCCTCCTTGAAATGGTTTAATGGTGTGTAATGCGCTGTATGCGCCTGTTAGCACTCGAACTCGCTTAGTGCTAACAACAATTCTTATATTAATCAGTTTGGGAACAATTTGCAAGTGCTTCAGCAAAAATTATCAAAACAATCTGGCCGGGTTTACCAAACGCCCTCTCCATTGTAACCAATTGCAGGAAATTTATTCTAAGGCGCAGGCCGTCGAGCCTTTCGCGCTCTCCTGTATAATAAAAACCCCCGCGGGAGGAATTGGGGCGAAGAAGGGCGAGGAAATTAGTACCCGCTTTTGATGACAAAATCTCCACGTTCTTGGGAGTTTTGGCGGCAAATTAGCGGTACTTATTTCCTCGCAGTCTCTTAGGGCATGTCTGCAAACTCCGTGGGGAAAGATGCCCTCAAGCTAGTTTCCAGACACGCCCTTGGTTAACCGACATCAGCGCTCTTCCTTCGTAAGCGTGCAACAGGTGTTTTCCGTGAGAATGTGTCCCGCCCCCGCTCCCTTGTTCATAACGGAAATTTTTTCCGTTATTCCGGCAAATTCTTCTTCACTCGTATGTTTAGCGGAAAATATTTCCGCTATTTCCTCCTGATCCCCTTGATACAGGCATTTGAACCTGGTTTCGAAGGTGTTAACGGAAATTTTTTCCGTTAAATCTCGGTAATTACCGAAAAACCTCCTGATAACGGAAATTTTTTCCGCTATGTCATCCTAATTGTCTTTATTGCCGCACATCGGCATGAAGCTCTGAGACTCCTAGAAAAAGAACGCCTGCCTCAGAATGAAGCGGCGTTCCTCTTATTATTGGCTACCGGTTTTGCGGCACAAGATCGCAGGCATCAGCCGGCATCCAGTGCTCATCCTGCCCTTCCCATTTCACATTGCAGCCGATAGGATTGGTAAGCGGTACTGCTACCGGCTCCCCGGCCAGATGCTGGGCTAAAGCCCGGTCCAAATCATTGACGGTTGCTTTGGCCGACTCCCGGGGATTATCGATGCCACGGCCGGAGTAGACCAGCTTGCGGTCCTGGTCGAATACATAGAAGTGCGGGGTGCGCAGCGCTCCGTATGCTTTGGCCACAGACTGGTTCTTGTCGCGAAGATACGTCCAGGGGAATTGCTGCTCCTCCATCCGCTTCACCATATGATCGAAGGAATCATCCGGCTTGGTCACTTCGCTGTTGGCATTGATGCCGACGAAGGCCACGCCTTGGTCAAGATACTTGAGTGCTGTACTGCGGGTTACTTCATCAGAACCGACGACAAACGGACAATGATTGCAGGTAAAGAAAACAACCAATACCTTGGCGCTGGAAAAGTCCTGAAGAGAATACGTGCTGCCGTCCGTTGCCGGAAGTGAGAAATTAGGGGCCTGCTCTCCCAATTGCAAAGTAAATGCCATTATTACCGCCTCCTGGAAGTTTTGTGAGTCAGCTAAAACTGACTTGCCAATATCGGCCTACAATAAAAGATTGTACAGGAGTTCACAGAGCGCAACAAGCGTTTAAGCCGTCTCCCCGCCGTTCTTCTTTCCGTAAAACTCTTCTTCCCACTGCTTTTCCTTGGCCAATTGTTTGCGGTACACCCTTGCAGACAGCATAATGCTGAATTCATACAGGGCAATAAGGGGAACGGCTACCAGCAGATCCGAGATAAAATCAGGCGGAGTGATGGCAGTGGCAACCACCACGAGAGCCAGATAAGCATAACGGCGCAGCTTCTTAAGCCGCGCCGGGTTCACCAGCTTCAGCTGGGTAAGAAACATGATCAGAACCGGCAGCTCGAACAGCAAGGATACAGGAAGAATGATGTTGAACATGAAGCTGAAATATTGCCGTACACCATAGATCTCCGTCAGCCCCAATCCCCGGTTCACCTTGGAGGTAAAGTAGACCGCCATCTTGAACACGACTCCGTAGGAAAATGCCAGGCCTGCCAGAAACAGTAAAGCAGATAACGGCACGAACCGCAGCGCGGCTTTCTGTTCATTCGTCTTCAAGCCGGGTTTGACAAAAGCCCACAGCTGATACATGGTAAAGGGCAGTGTCACAACAAGAGCAAGAACGAATGCAAACTGCATGTATACGTTGATCCCATCCCACAGGGAAATGGCATTCCAGGTAAGATCCTTGGCCGGAGCGGTATTCTTAAGGTACTTAATAACATACGAAGCTAAGAATAACCCCCCTGTCATGGTGATGACCAGAACCGCCAGCACGGCGATCACCCGCTTGCGCAGCTCCGAGATATGCTCCATCAGACCCATATCCCCGTCTTCCATAGCAACACCTGCCCGACTGTCATTACTTGCATCAATCCCGATTGTGCATCAAGCGGCAGTTCGGCAATACTAGCTGTCCTTCAGCCTGTCGGACTCTTGTCCCCTGCCAGCTTCCTCCCGGACCTCCTTGCGCTGCTTCGGCTCGTCATCCATGATGTCCTTGGCTCCGTCCTTGAATTCACGGAGCGTGCGTCCGAAGGCGCGGCCAAGCTCGGGCAGCTTGCTCGGCCCGAAGAGAAGCAACGCCACCAAAATAATCAAAACAATGCCGGTCCCGCCAATCCC
This sequence comes from Paenibacillaceae bacterium, assembly GCA_029256185.1. Classification (GTDB taxonomy): domain Bacteria; phylum Bacillota; class Bacilli; order Paenibacillales; family NBRC-103111; genus Paenibacillus_AR. Next base: position 95,021 of record JAQSYI010000011.1, on the reverse strand, counting down.
GTTAAACATGGGCCCATCTCCTCTTTGAACATAATGGTCATACTGCCGCTTTCGTTCATGCCCGCTCCGCTCAGTCTTCCTCCGCTTCCCTTCCTTCAAGCTGCAGCAATGCGTCAGGCAGAAACCCCATAATGGCCTCCATACCCTCGTGAACTCCCTTCGGGTCAGCGGGCAGATTCATGATCAGCGTCTGTCCGCGCAATCCGGAGACTCCGCGCATGCATAATGCCTGCGGCAGCTCCTTGTTCAGCATGGCAATCCGGATCGCATCAGCGAAACCGGGGGCGGGGCGGTCAATAACCTCCAGCGTGGCCTCCGGCGTCACATCTCGGGGCTTCAGTCCGATTCCACCAGTGGTAATAATCAGATTGGCCCGATAGTAATCCGTCATCTCGATCAACGCCGCCATAATCTCCGGCTTCTCATCAGGCACAATCCTGAATTCCACGATCTCTCCCATCAGTTCCTCTTCTACCAGTTCGCGGATGACCTGAGCGCTGGTATGCTCTCTTTCTCCTCTGGCTCCCCGGTCGCTTGTAGCCAATATTCCCACTCTGAAACCCACAATAGCCGCTCCTCTCCACGGACCCGTTTTCTATTTACATCAACCGTTGTTCTAAAAACAAAGACCGGATTTCCTGCGTCCTGCCAGCAAGACCGCTACCGCTCATAATCGCCGCTTTTGCCCCCGCGTTTCTCCATCAGCCTGGTAGGTCCGATTTCCATCGCCCGGTCAACCGCCTTGCACATATCATAAACCGTGAGGGCAGCGGCGGATACAGCGGTCAGCGCCTCCATCTCCACCCCGGTCTTGCCGGTTATCTTAACTGTTGCTTCTATGTAAAGTTCGTCGTTGCTGTTATCGGAGAAGGTGATGTCCACCCCGGTCAATGCCAGCGGATGACACAGGGGAATCCACTCGGAGGTTTTCTTCGCACCCATGATACCGGCGATTTGGGCTACTGCCAGCACATCCCCCTTGGCCATGCCGCCGCTCCTGATCAGGGTCAGCGTTTCAGGCAGCATCCGCACCGTTGTCTGTGCCGAGGCAACCCTCCTGGTAGCTTCCTTATCGGATACATCCACCATATTCGCTCTGCCCTGTTTATTGAAATGAGTGAATCCGTCCTTGCTGGGGGTCATCTCAAGCCTCCGCTCCAATTGATCTCATACCGGGCCGCTTCCGTTATAACGGCATCCATCCGCTCATCATGGAATTCTACGGGAACGGCCTCCTCCATCTGAATATGAAAAGCCGGGGCAAGCTTAAGCGGGTGTACCCCCTCACTGCGCCAATGCCCGAACAGCCTGTCATAATAGCCGCCGCCGTAACCCAGCCTTCCTCCACGGGCATCAAACGCCACACCGGGAACCAATACGGCTTTTATCCGCCGGAAATCCGCAACCGGGGCCGCTTCAACCGGCTCAGGTATGCCCCACAAGCCAGGTTCCAACAGCTCTTTGCTCCCGATCAGATGAAGACGGAGCATCCGGGGCTGGCGGATGGTTTTGGGAACCGCTACGGCAAGCCCGCGCTGCCAGCACCACTCTGCGACAGGGAGGATATTCACTTCATGGCCAAAAGGCATGTACGTGCATAGATTGCCCGGCTCATCCAGCGGCAGCTTCTTCAGAAGCGTGATCAAGCTGCTGCAGATAATTTCCGATTTGACCCTTCTTGCTTCCCCGTCCAACTGCTCCCGCCGGTTGAGCGCCAGCTGGCGCAGCCGCTTTTTATCATGGATCATGCCCGCTATGCACTCCTTCATATATGCCTATTGTAACACATTATTCCATCATTGAAAAAAATCCGGATTTGCTTTCAAGCGGATGTGCTTGGTATGTGCTTGCAAGGAAAGGGAACGGGAGAAAACAGTAATATTCCGTTATAATCGTACTGCGTAGTGAGGAAGACGTGCGGATATGGTACACTAAGAAACGGCGGTGTTTTACAAAAACCGTTCCAAACATACAGCAGCCGGCTGGAATGCATTCGATTCGGAGGGGAAATTGGTTATGGCCATCTTGCTTCAGGCCTCGAATATCAATAAAAGCTACGGTACCACACCGGTGCTGTCGAATATATCATTGCAAGTGCAGGACCGCGAGCGAATAGGGTTAGTTGGTGTCAACGGAGCGGGGAAATCCACGCTATTGCAGATTATTTCCGGGGAAATGTCATATGACAGCGGAGAGATCTATAAAAGCAAGGAGGTTCGTGTCGGATATCTGGCGCAAAACAGCGGATTGGATACGAACCGCACCATCTGGGCGGAAATGCTGGAAGTATTTGAACCCCTGTTGGAGATGGAGCGGGAGCTCAGAGGGATGGAAGCCGCAATGGCCGATCCCAAGCTCCACAATGATGAGCGGGCTTATGACAATCTGCTGCACCAGTACGCCCACAAGTCCGAGCTGTTCAAGGAAAAGGGCGGGTACAGCATTGAATCGCGGATCCGCAGCATCCTGACGGGAATGGGCTTCGGCGGTTTTGCCAATGATACGGTGATCTCCACCTTGAGCGGAGGACAACGGACCAGACTGGCGCTGGCCAAGATGCTGCTGATGGAGCCGGATGTGCTTATGCTGGACGAACCTACCAACCATCTGGATATTCCTACCTTGACCTGGCTGGAAGGTTATCTGCGATCTTATCCGGGCGCCATCCTGGTTGTTTCTCATGACCGGTATTTTCTGGATGCCTTGGTAACGGCCATCTATGAGATCGAGCGCCATCAGTCCGTGCGGTATACAGGAAACTATACCCGTTTTGTGGAACTTAAAGCAGCAGAATATGAAATTCGCATGAAACAATATGAGAAGCAGCAGGATGAGATCTCGCGCATGGAGGATTTTGTCCAGAAAAACATTGTACGGGCCTCCACCACCAAGCGCGCCCAGAGCCGCCGCAAGGCGCTGGAGAAGATGGACCGTCTGGACAAACCGATGGGAGACCTGAAGCGGGCAGCCTTTTCCTTCGAGGTGGCCCAGCAATCCGGCCGGGATGTGCTGGAGGCGTCCCGTTTGGCCTTGTCCTATGACGGGGGCAAAAGCATGCTGTTCGCCCAAGTGAGTTTTCAGTTGTCCCGCGGCGACACAGCAGCCCTTATCGGACCTAACGGCATCGGCAAGTCAAGCCTGTTCAAGATATTAACCGGACAGCTTAAGCCAACAACCGGCACATACCGCTGGGGAACTCATGTGCAGATCGGCTATTATGACCAGGAGCAGTCCGGTTTGACGCCGTCCAATACGGTGCTGGACGAAGTGTGGAACCAGTACCCCCATCTGGAGGAAGCAAGGATCCGGACCGTGCTGGGCAATTTCCTGTTCAGCGGCGAGGATGTGTTCAAGCGGGTATCCTCTCTGAGCGGCGGGGAGAAAGCCCGTGTCTCTCTGGCCAAGCTGATGCTGCAGAACTCCAACATGCTGATTCTCGACGAACCTACCAACCATCTGGACCTGTTCAGCAAGGAAGTGCTGGAATCTGCCTTGATGGACTACGAAGGCACGCTGCTCTTCATTTCCCACGACCGCTATTTCCTCAACAAAATGGCCGAGCGGGTGCTGGAACTGTCCCATGACGGGCTTACCGCTTTCCTTGGCAACTACGACGACTATCTGGAGAAGAAGCTGGAGCTGGCGGAGGCAGTGGCAGAGGAGACAGCCGGGAGCGCCAAAACGGCCGGCCGGCCTGGCAGCACCGGCCAGCGTCCGGCGGGAACCGCCAACAGCGGGGTGGGTTCAGGGTCTCCGTCCCCAGCCGCGTCTGGTGCAATCCCGGGCGGTCAAAAAGGCGGGAGTCCCGTGAGCGGCAGCAGCTATCAAGCCGACAAGCTGGCCAAGCGGGAGGAACGCAGCCGCCAGCGGCGGGTCGAACAGCTGGAGCAGGAAATCGCCCGTCTGGAGGGAGAGATTGCCCGGTTGGAGGAGGAGCTTACCTTGCCGGATGTCTATAACGATTATATTGCCGTACAAGAGAAGAATGCGGCGATCGACACCCGCCAGCAGGAACTGGGTCAGGTTTATGAAGCATGGGAATCTTTAATGGAGTGAATCATTAAGGGCAGTGGGCAGCTCCGGAGTTGGCTGCTGTCAACTCGGGGGCAACAGCCAACCCCGGTTGGGGCTGCGGTCAGCTCCGGGTGGGGCTGCGGTCAGCCCCGAGGGAGATGCGGCCAACCCCGGCTTTCACCCGCGTTCTCGCCTCCTGCGGGATAGAGTTCCAGCCGGATTACCGGATTTTTTCGGTAACCGGCCTGGGGACCTGTTGCGCCTTTGAGTGATAACGGAAAATTTTACAGTTACCCGGCCTTTAGACTTGTTGCCGACTCCGAGAGTTAGCGGAAATAATACATTTACCCCGGCCGCTTCACGTGTTTTCGTCTCCGAGCGGCAACGGAAATTTTACAGCTAACCCGCCCTCTGGGGATGGCTTGTTGCCGTCTCCGATAACGGAAATTTTTTCCGTTAATCCGGATATTTGGCCTTTTTTGCCTTCAATAGCGGAAATTTTTTCCGCTACCTCATCGAAAAGCTGCAAAAAGAGGCCAATAAGAGTCACTTAGCCGAATTAGCGGAAATTTTTTCCGTTAATTTGGCCATTTTGCTTGTTGCATCCCCGATAACGGAAAAAATTTCCGTTATCGCTGTGAGCGGCAAGGATTCTCAACCTGGTATATAACCAGACTAGAGGCAGGACTGCCCTGTGATCAACGATGGATCACAGGGCAGTCCTGTTTCTGCTTGAACTTAACAAAGTCCGATCTACTAGCGCGCTGCTCAGGTAAAAACATAATTGGGTTTGGGGACAACTCCGTTTTTATCCTTCGTTGTCCTAAACAATCTATACACATTATCCACAACAGATGTTGATTATGTGGATAACTTCTTCTTTAGGCGAAGTGGATAAGTCCCCCTGTCCGCATAAGGATTTCTTGAGCTTATCCACATTATACACAAGGGCTGTGGATAATTGTATCCACAGCCCTTGTGTACACTTTCTTATGCTGCTCCAACTGCAGGTACCGCGCGATTCGGGAGCCGCAGACACTCACAGCATGGTGTAACCTTCCCTCGGTTCCGTTACCCCCAAGGCTCTGCCGCACCGGTACATTGCGGCTCATCTGCCTGCTCCCGGACCGGTGGTCACACGCTATTGAACCGACCAGTCCTCCAAAGAGAGGACTGCTTCGGCTTTGAGCGTCTGGGAAGCGAATTCACCGCGCTCCCACTTGAGATAGGCGGCGGCCCCGATCATGGCCGCGTTGTCCGTGCACAGCTCAAGCGACGGTGCAATCAGCGGGAGGCGTGCCTTCCCGCATCGCGCGCCCAGCGCTTGGCGCAGGCCCTTGTTGGCCGCTACTCCCCCGGCCAACAGCAGCTGCTTCGCGCCGTACGCCCGTGCGGCGCGCATGGCCTTCTCCGTCACCACGTCGATGACGGAGTCCTGGAACCCCCTTGCCACGTGATCGGCGGCAAGGTCCAATCCCTTCATCCGCGCCGAATTCAGCGCGGCCAGTACCGCCGATTTCAGCCCGCTGAAGCTGAAATCGTAGGAATCCGGCTCCAGCCAGGCCCGGGGCAGCTGCACCGCCCCGTCTGCCGACAGCGCGAGCCGGTCCATATGGGGACCGCCGGGATAAGGCAGCCCCAGCGCCCGTGCCACCTTGTCGTAGGCCTCGCCCACGGCATCATCCCGGGTCCGGCCGATGATCTTAAACTTCCCGGGCGCCTCCAGCACCACCAGCTCCGTGTGCCCCCCGGACACGACCAGGGCCAGTGACGGATACTCCAGCTCCTGGGCGAAGCGGTTGGCGTAGATATGCCCGGCTATATGGTGCACGCCGATGAGCGGCACACCCAGAGAGCATGCCAGCGCCTTGCCCGCCACCAAGCCCACCAGCAGAGAGCCTACCAGTCCGGGCCCTTGCGTCACCGCCACAGCGCTGATATCTTCCAGAGCGATTCCCGCTTGCTCCACCGCTTCCTCGATAATCCGGGTAATGCTCTCCACATGCTGCCGGGATGCCACCTCCGGTACAACTCCGCCGAACTTTTTGTGAGTCTCAATCTGGCTCGAAATAATATTGGAGCGGATGATTCTGCCGTCTTCCACCACTGCAGCCGAGGTTTCATCACAGCTTGTCTCAATCGCCAGGATGAGACACGGCCGTGCAGACTCCTGCTGCTTATTTTCTTCAATCATGATTTCCTCCACCGTTCCCCCGGTATATCCGCCCACATGATCAACGCATCCTCATTATTGTCCGTATAGTATCCTTTGCGCACCCCCACGGAGCGAAAACCCAGCTTCTCGTATAAATTCTGGGCCACCCGGTTGGTCACCCGGACCTCCAGCGTCATCCGTTTGGCACCGTGCTTTCCTGCATGGCTTCGCAGCTCCAGGAGAAGCCTCTCTCCCAGCTTGCGGCCTCTATAGCCGGTCCGCACCGCAATATTGGTTATGTGGGCTTCGTCCATAATAATCCACATGCCTGCATAGCCTGCAATCGCATTGTCCACTTCCATTACCAAATAATGGGCAAAATGATTATTAGTCAGTTCATTATGAAAAGCGCCCGGTGTCCATGGGGTCGGAAACGCTTCCTGTTCAATTTCACAGATAAAATCAATATCGTCCACCTTCATGGGACGGAACGCGGGAAGTTCTGAACTGTCTGTATCACCAATGATAGGAAGCTCCATACCGTTCTCTCCTGACCCGTTTTTTAAACGCGTGCTCTATTCCTTGCATTGAGATTAACCTCTGCTTCAGTCAATTGCGTATAATTGGGCAAAAGATTGTGGGCCTCATCCCCGGCCCCCGCCCCCAGACGCAACGCGCCCAGATATCCCGTATACCGGGACTGGATGCTGCAGGACACCGCATCTGCAACAATTGACCGTTCGCCGGCTTCATGCAAGAACCGGCCGATGGCAGAATCGAATTCCGCTGTCTCCCCCGCGAATAGAACTGCATCCGGGGACTCCTGGGCAGCCCGCTCCAGCAGTTCATCAACCCAGCGTTCCATCAAGCGGATGCCATCCTCTCTCTTGCACGACCAGCCGGGCTCTGCCACAGGCCACATAGGCTTGAACCCGCCCTCCTCCTGCCATGCAAGAAGCACATCTTTCTGTGTTACAGGCTCCTCCTCCAGCGCATACAACGCCGTAAAGGCCTGGCCTCTCCGGGCGTTCAGCAGTGGAACAACCCAGATGCGCCCAAGTGTCCCCGGATGCAGCCCCGCAGACGGGAAGAGTCTCAACATCCGGCTCCTCAATTGCCCCTTTAACTGCGCTCCTGATATGACCGGTACCGGTCGCCCTTCCTGCTGCACTCCGGACTGCACTCTCTCCGTTCGCTCTTCCTCCTGCACCCCGGAATGCACTCCCTCCGGTGGCCCTTCCTCCTGCACTCCGGCCTGGAGCGGTTCACTGTCCTCTCCGCTCACCCATGCCGCCAACGCTCCTGCCGCCAGCGGCTCCAGCGTGGAGACAGCGGCTACAGGAACCTTAAGGGCCCATGCCATGGTCTTGGCTACTGTAATCCCGATGCGCACGCCCGTGTAGGAGCCCGGCCCCTTGCCCACCGCAATCCCGGCCAGATCCCGGGGACGCAGCTTCCACCGCCCCAATGCTTCCTCAATCGCCGGAGTCAGATACACCGAATGGTTCCGCTCCACCACAGAATTGATCTCAGCGCACACTTCTCCGTTCTTGAGCAGAGCCACTGACATGGCGCTGGTTGCCGTATCGATGGCCAGCAGCCAGCCAGTCTCCCGCTGACCCGCTCCGTCTGTCTCAGATTGTTCCACTCTGCCAGTCTCCCGATGATCCGCTCTGCCTGTCTCCGATTGTTCCGTTCTGTCCATCTCCCGATGTCCCGCTCTGCACGTCTCCGGATGATCCACTCTATCCGTCTCCTGCGGGGCAGTCCCGCTTCCGGCAGCGCCCTCTCCATCATTCTCCTGCTTCAACGGACTTCCATCCCCCGATACCATCTGATGCTCGCACACACCCTCATGCTTCAATACATTTGTCATGAATCGTCCCCTGCTCCTTCAATACCGAACACCACTTCTCATAGATGGCCCCGGCGGGAGCCAGATGAAACCGCCGCGCAGTCCATCCGGTGTTCTCAATATAAACCGACAGATGCTCCTCAGGCAATATTCCGCCAATGATGGAAGCCCATTCCACAAGCGTTACCCCGTCGCCGTAGAAATAATCGTCGAGGCCCATATCCTCGGCTTCTTCCTGGGTAATCCGGTATACATCCATATGATAAAAAGGCATGGTCCGCCCTTCATATTCCTTGATAATCGTAAAAGTCGGACTGTTCACGGTCTCCTGCACCTCCAGAGCCTGCCCCACCGCCTTGGAAAAGGTGGTTTTGCCCGCGCCCAGATCACCGTCCAGACCAATCACCGTTCCGGGCACAAACAGCCGGGTCAGTTCTCTGGCCAGCCGGTACGTATCTTCCTCTTTCTCCGAGTCAAAATGGTAGGAAACTGGTTTATTGTCCATAGCGGCTGCCTCCTGATCTGTCAGTAATCTTCCCCAAAATGATTATACCCCCGTTTGCCCAGGGAAAGAACATTCCCGTCCCTTAACTCCAGTGTGACACCGGGAGAACCACTGCAAGCCGCCACTTGGCCTGCCGGATAAAAACCAAGCCCTGCCTCAGCAAACAGCTGAGCCAGTTCTCCGGTCCGCCCTGCTTCCACCGTCCCTACCAGTTGATAATCCTCTCCCCCATACAGCATCAGCCGAAGAGCGTCAGCAGGGGTCAGATCAGGACAAGCGGCCAGCAGCTCCCTGCACGGCGGCAGCAGCTCTTCCACCAGTTCAATCCGGCAACGGGAGGCTTCCGCCAACTCCCAGGCTTCGCTGGCTAGACCGTCGCTTATGTCATTCAAGGCGCGCCCCAGCCCGCTTGTCACGAGAATTCTTCCCGCCTCCACCTGCGGGAGAGGTCGCTGGTGGGCCTTCACCAGCAGCTGCTGCTGCTCGGTCAGCCCGCCTGTATCGTAGGCGCTTCCGCCGCGCTGAAGCAGCAGTCTGAGACCCGCACCGGCTAAACCCAGGGGACCGGTAACAAATACAGTATCCCCAGGCCTGGCACCTGAACGGAGCAGCGCCTTACCTGTTTCCACTTCACCCAGCACCGTTACCGTTATGGTCATATCCGCGGGACAGGAGGTCGTATCTCCTCCCACAATGGACACCCCGTACCGGCCGGCGCATTCGTACAAACCGTCGTACAGCTCCTGAAGGGATTCTTCCCGTTCACCACGGGGAACAGACAGTGCAATCAGGGCAAACCGGGGAACCGCCCCCATGGCTGCCATGTCGCTGATGTTGGAAGCCATCGCCTTGAAGCCGATTGCCCCGTAAGTCATGGTTTCCGGTTTGAAATGCACATCCCGCACCATCGTATCACACGAAACCACCCATTGAAAACCGGACCTGCCGTTCAAAACAGCCGCATCGTCCCCGATTCCCACAGCGACGCCCGGCAATCCCTGCTCCCCTGCTTGTCCCGGAGTCTGCCACTCCGCATGTCCGCGGCCCGCTGTTAACAGACGAATCAGCCCGAACTCATCATGCCTGGGCATGCGAAATCCCCCCTATTCCTCATTTTACCTATTATAGCACAGCCCTTGGAGATTAAAACCCTGCCTGCCGCCTCCCCCGGGGGATTCCCCCACCCCGGGATATGAAAGACGACTTCATCTGCAAGGACCGGTTCTGGACCTCTTGCCGCCAAAAAAACTACGACGGCATAATGAGCAAACAGAATGTACAAACAAAAAGTGCAGTTTGGAAAAACGATGAGGGGAAAGATCGGGTAACAAAAGAAGGAAGCAACATGGTCGAGTAGGCTGGGGGTGAATTTCCCCCGGCCTATTCGACTGTTCGATAAATCTTCTAATATCCTGACTTTAGCTACACCAACTCGACAGCGAGATTATTACAACATACAAGTAAGTCAGTAAAAGCTTAATAAATCCCTTAAGGATTTGCGTTAGGCTTCTCACAGTTGGAAAGTGTTATACATGAGTTATGCACTTTGTAGAAAATGTTGGTAAATCTGAGGTTTGGGAGTAGGCCAAAGAAGCATAAGAAGATGCTCCGGCCAAAAAAGATCAATAAGCCTTGCAAATCTCTGCACGTGTATGTCACAATCAAGGTAGATTCGCTCTTGCCCTTTGTGGTGCAGGATGCGGAGCTGGCAACGAGTGTGGAAGAGGCCACGAACCATTTCGCCGTGGGTGTAGCCTTCATCATCACTCGTTTTTTCTTTGTTCAGCTCCCAAAGGGCTACCGCCAGCAGGGTTTCCGCTGTAAAGAGCAGTTCCAAGTGAGCATGGTGATGCGACTCGGATTGAGAGTGACACTTCTCCAGGAAAAGCTTTTGCTTAGCCGTTCGAAAGAACACCTTAATCCTCCAGCGTTTCGTGTACGTACGCTTACCCAATCATAGCCGTGGGCTTCCAGAAACCCAAAGAATTCCTTGCATAGAAACCAACGGTCCATGACCACCCATAGCCGACAGGATACCGATTCACGGAGCATCGAAAGCATTTGCCGGGTCAAGTCCAGTTTGGTCAGCCCTTTTCCTTTGAACTCCGGCTTACGTCAGGGGAGATAGAACAACGGATATTCCAACCCCGTCTGCAAAACCGCCTGGAGCACAACCAGATTCATGGCCCACACATAGGTTTTGGTGGAGTGAGCATAGAGCCAGGAAAGAAACGGGAGCTTCTTCGCGTAGGGATGGGCCACATGGGGATCATCCAGATTAATTACATCCCCTTCCTGCAAGGCGGTATGAACGTCTTGCTGCAGCCGTTCCACCCGTTTTTTGCCAAAGGTTCAGCATAAGAACCAAGAAGGTGCGCCGCTGCGTTTGCTGATGCCGGACTGCATCAAGAGCAAAGAGAAATCAAAGCGATCCCAGAGGGTGTGTAAGATCGGCGCACCGGCGCATTCTCTGTGGGACAAGGTGCGATATCGGGGTTTTTAAAGCGTACTCATTGGAATTCCACCTATCATTTGAAAGGTACACCTGTAAAAAGGTATCCTTTGCGATTATGGGGGCGTTTTCCATTTGTTAACTCGTGAATAATGTTTTATATTCCTTTTATTTTCAAATATTTACATGAATATCTGAAACAGGACAGGAGCATTCCTCACAGTGGAGTGTTCCTGTCCTGCTTTCATTTCCTTCTGGCGGCTGAGAAGAATATTTGAGCTGCAAAATTTGGATTAATGTTCTCTCATGATTAAAGCATTTATAATAGTTGCAGCCTCCGCCCGGGTTCCCGTCCCCTGCGGATCAAACAGGAGGCCGGGCTTGCCGTTGATGATGCCAGCGTCAGTCAAGAACTTCACGGCTTCCTTCGCCCAACTGCTGACGGTATTGCCGTCTCGGAACTCAACATTATCCGCGCCTGCCTGTTCAAAGCGGAGGCCGCTCCATATCCCGTAGCGATAGAGCATAGTCGCCATCTCCTCCCGTGTAACCGGGCGGTCAGGAGCGAATATTCCATCCCCGGTCCCCGAGATGATTCCCAGTCCGGCGGCCCAAGCCACGTAGGGCGCATACCAGTCCCGGGCATCCACATCCCGGAAGGTCTCATCCTGGTAAGAGACGGGAGCCGCCCCCTCCAGCCGGGCCAGCACAGCCGCCAGCATAGCGCGGGTCATGTAGCTGTCCGGGCTGAATTGCTGATTAGTTACTCCGTTCATAAGATCTCTCGCCGCTGCAAACAGGATGCTCTTTTCGCCCCAATGATCCTTCGTATCACTGAAAACCTTCGGGCGGTACTCTGCGGCAAAGGTTCCTGCAGCCCGGCTTTTGAAGGTAAGCCTGCTTCCATCATAGGCAGAGAATGGAATGACCTTGGCCTGACCATCCTCCTGCCGGACAGCGACGACGGCGGTGGGGTCCGCGGATTCCGCTCCGTCATAAGGAATACTCAGCTCCAGCGAAGAAGCAAATTCCTTGATAACTGTGCCCTGACTTCGTTCCTTGCAGGAAATGACAAGACTTCCCTTTTGGACAAGCAATTCAATCTCCCGTCCATTCCCCAGATATGGATCAAGAAAGCTTTGCGGTATGGAAACTGTCCCGAAATCCGCCTTAAGGATAACCTCAACAGGCAAAGCGGCTTCCGCCTTCAACAGGAGGGACAGCTTCGTCTCCTGCTTCACCTCTACCACAAATGCGCTGTTCGGATGAGCAGCCTTGAAGGATTGCAGGTCTTCTTCCTTCAGCTTCAGCTGCGCTCTCCCGTCGGAGTCTCGCTGAAGCCGCTGTTCCACCCCGTTAATCTTGATCACGGGTCCCTCGGGCTGAATGGAGCCTGACACAGGAGTGGACGAGGGTGTCGGTGTTGATGTCGGTGTTGATGTCGGTGTTGATGTCGCTGTTGATGTTGGTGTCGGTGTTGGTGTTGGTGTTGATGTCGCTGTTGATGTTGGTGTCGGTGTTGGTGTTGGTGTTGATGTCGGAGACGGCTTGGGAGAAGCCGCCGCAACAAAGCTTTCCTTGGTATAGTCCGTATCTCCGTATAAATTGCTTACTTTAACTGTATAACTGTCGCCCGGAACAAGCGTTCCTGTTTGAACCGCCTTCTCAAACTTTCCATGGGCTACGGCAGCATGATCCAAAGCGATCTGGATGCCGGAGTCATCCAGCACAATGATGATAACCTCCTGGCAGACAGCGCTTCCCGATACGACGGCTGTTGTTCCTCCTTTATAGTGAACTTGGACGGAAGTGACGTCTCTCGATGCGGCCAGCAACAGATGAGGTAAGCCGGTGAAGAGCAGCGCACACGCAAGCATGATAGCAAAAAACTTTTTTTTCATATTGCTCTCCTTTCTTACGGAACGATGGTCAAGACATTGGCTTTCACACCGCCGAAGGGCTTCTCCCAGTCAGGCGCGCCATCCAGCAGATACACCTGGAGGGTAGTGAATGAGCCGGATGTGAAGGCCAGCTCCGCCTCTTCCCCGTCCCCGTCGTTAGCAGCCAAATCCATTACCCAGCAGGTCTGGCCTCCCTCGGCGCGATCTCCTGCAAAGAGCAGCCTTGCATCAGCGAGTAGCTCCGCATTTCCGCGGGAAACGGTAATTGTTGTTGTCTGCAAGCCTCCGGTCAGGGATACTGGCGTGTGAGCAAGCGTATAAAGCGCTTGTGGATCGCTTTGCAGTTCAATATGGATAGACCCGTTCTTTCCTGTTGCCTTGGGAGAAGCGGTTCCGTTGCCGAAGGTGACTGCGCCTGTTGTAATGCTGCCATTGCCCTCTGACGATATCGCTTTGAAGCTGAGCTTGGCGATTGGACCCGAGCCCAGATGGCCGGCGTAGGCGGCCTGGATGGTTACCGTCCCCGGAAGGCTTGCCGTGTCGGCGGTGAAGGAGACTGCGGCTGCACCGGCAGGCTGCACCCGGCTCACCTCAAACTTCGTCTGGTCATAATACACACTGGCCGTAACAGAGGTGGCCTGGTCATCCTCAATGGCGTACACCCCCAGGCTAACATCAAATTCCGAACCTATCTGAACGGTATCCTGCCGATCCATTACACCCCGGTAGGCTTCAATGGCCGGCAGCTGATCGAACCGGACTGAGCTGCCAACATTTACCCTTTTCACCAATCCGAAGCCGGCGCCGGGATCCTTCTCATGCATGGCATACCAGATGATCGGTCTGGCCTGGCCGCTATGCGCTTCCATGTTATCCCGGAGGCGGGGCATAACCTCGGTCAGGTACTGGGCCTTCACTGCCTCGTTGGGGGCTTCCATCGTATCATTCATGGAGGGCGTCGCATGCCAGCCGATCTCCGTCACCCAGATAGGCAAGTGGCTGTAAGGCTCCGGCCATTGATTGATAATAGCCTCAATTCGCACCATACTCTCAATGACCTTATCCGGGTTGGGCGCATACGGATGGAACGCAAATTCATCAAAATACCGGTATGCCTCCAGTATACCCAAGTGGTACAGGAATGGCTCGTACTTGTATTCGCTTAAGCCACCCAGCAATATCGTGGCCTCCGGTGATAATTCCCGGATGACCGTAGAATAATCCTTTAATTGCTCCACGTAATCACGAACATAGCCGTGAAACGGAGTATCTGTTGACAAATTGACGGTTTCTCCATCCTCCAGATACTCTCCAACCCGATCCCAATCCGTGGAGCCCGGCACAATGGCTCCCGAATACCAGTATGTATCCAGATTGGCCTCATTGCCCAGTTCCCAATGCTTCACATCATTCTTGTAGGCTTGAACCAGCTCCGTCAGATATGCTGCTTTTGCAGCAGCCTGCTCCGGCGTTCCGTATTTCTTGCCGCCCTTGTACAGCAGCAGCACCTTGATTCCGGCTTCCTTCAGCAGGGTCATCCGCTGATCCAGGGCGGCTCTGGATTCAAACAGCTCCTCGCTCCCGTCGTCCTTGGAGCGCCAGCCGGTATACACTCTGACCCAGTGGACTCCCGCATACTTCATATGACGGATGTCATCCTTGAGCGCTTCCGCATCATAGAGGCTGTCGATCGCCGTGCTTACCGGATAAGGGTCCCAAGTAACCCCTTTCCAATCGGTGTAGTCCAAGGGATCATCAACCGGCTTATCCACCTCCAGTGTGCTGAAGGGCTTCAGAGGAACGGGCGTAGGGGCTGGAGGCGGTGTAGCTACTTCTCCCGCTACAGGATCCACTCCGACATTGGTTATCTTCAGATTTCTCATATATCCGATACCACTTCCTCCCCAACTTGTAATAAAAGTAAAGTCTCCGGCGCTGCTATTGCCCAAATTGGTTACTGCCACATCGCTTACTGCCTTCTGACCGTTCACATAAATGTCCATCTTGTCCTTGGCCATATCAATATTGACCTTCACCTTGTACCAGACATTCTCCTGAATGTTGGCAATGGTTACATTGCCGCTTCTGACATAATGGAGCCGCAGCTGACCGTCAAGCACACTGGTAGAAACCTCGACCACAATAGCTTGGGAGCCGAACTTCCGGATAATGAATCTTCCGCCGATTTCCGTCAAGCTGGCTTTTGTATCCCACTCCACGGAAAAGAGGCTGCTTTGCTCCGGGAAGGCGTAGGTTCCCTTTATCTGCCCACCTGCACTGGTATCGCTGAATTTTAGATAATAATCCTCACCGGCGGGGTCTTTCTCAATGCCGTAAGTCACATTTGTCACCGTTGCCGGGTCCTTCACCACAGTCCAGCCATTGGCCGCATTCATGGCATATCCCGCTGTATTCATGTCGGATAGTAATGTCATATCCCCAGCAGCCGACACCGAAGCCAAGCCGCCCAACATGGAAGCAAGCATGGCCAAGATCAGAAGCGCCGCAAATCTCTTCCTCATTCCCCGTATTTTTTTGTTTGTCATCAATAGAAGCCTCCCTTGATATATGTTACTGCTTGACCAGTTGAATCGAATCAAAATATCCATAGCCGTTTCCGGAGGCGGAGCCTTTGTACAAAGCAATTCTGGCTGAATAACTGTTGGCTCCAGTAGTAAAGGTAATGGACCTGGATGTGTAGGTGGTGCTCGTTGTGGAGGCAATCAAATCCGGGCCCCCGTAATTTTTTACAGTTATGGAAGCCGTATCGGAGCCGGACGATACCTTCACCATGACAGTCAATGTGTATGTGGTATTGGGAAATAGGTTGCGGATGACCTGCTCTGCTCCGGATGATTTGCCAACCTTCAAGCCGTAGCTTCCATACATCGGGTTTGCACTGTCAGCAACCGTTGTCCCGTAGGTGGACCAGTTCAAGGTATCCCCTGTTTCAAAACCGGCATTCTCAACCAGGAACAGATGGTCATTCAAAGCCCGGTAGCTTTCAATGGCAGGCAACCTGTCATATTGAAGCACACTGCCGATATACCGTCTTTGGGTCAGTCCGAACCCCGAGGCGCTGCTTTTCTCGTGCAAGGCATACCAGATTACAGGCCGCACCGATTTCATATTCTGGACGATTTTTTTCATGCCCTCAGTCAGAAAGGCCGCCTTATACGATTCATCGTACGGTGTAGTATCCCAGCCGATTTCAGTTACCCAGATGGGTTTGTTGTTATGAGGCGCAGGCCAGGCGCTCATTTTACTTCTGACCGTATCCATGACACTGACGGCCAGATCCGGAGTCTTCTCATAAGGATGGAAGGCAAATTCATCAAAGTACAAATACGCCTGTTCTGCGGTCATACGATCCATAAAATCCTTATACATGTATGAGCTTAAGCCTGCCGAAAGCACCACCGCAGTGGGATCGGCCGCCTTAATGGCGTTATAGCAATTTTGCAGGTGTAGCACATACTTGTGAACGCCTACATTAAAAGGCGCATTGGGATCGCTGGTGCCCTCTCCAACCCGACCGCCAAGATCCCAGTAGGTTTCCAGGTTGGGTTCATTTCCAATCTCCCAATACTTAATGGAATCCTTATAGCTATTTACCAGATTCGTTAATAAAGCTGCCGTTTCCGCCTCCTCTTGTGGTGTGCCATAGGTTTTGTTACCCTTTGAGAAAAAAATAAAGGGTTGAATTCCGGCATTTTTCAATGCAGTTATCTTCTGATCCAGTGCAGCTGCAGACTCAGACGGCCCCGTCCATACTCTGACCCAATGCACGCCGGCGTACTTCATATTGATAATATCGCTGTTGATGCCATTCAAATCATACATACCGTTGGCCAGCTGCAGCGGGTCCCACGTCACCCCTTTCCAATTATTCACTGTTGTTGGATGGCTGGAATCCATATACGGGGAAACAGGGTCCAGCACCGGCGGCGATGGAGGAGAGATTTCAGCCACCTCAACAGAATCAGCGTAACCATTGCCACTGGCGGAGCCGGTTTTAAATAGATATATTTTGGCGGTGGTATTACCGGGCCCGGTCTTAAAGGTAACGGACTTAAGAGAATCGTAATAGATTCCCTGCGAAGAGACACTCACCTCCGGATTCCCATATTCCTTCACACCCAAAATAATCATATTCGGGGAAGCCTCCACCTTAATCATCGCCGACAGCTTGTAATAAGTATTGGGAGACAACCCCGTGATGACCTGTTCCAACCCAGAGGACGGTCCCAGCCTCAAGCCATAAGAACCGCTGTACTTATAGGCTGTACCTGCCTGGGCCGACCCCCAGCTTGCCCATCCGCTTGTGCTGCCGGTTTCAAAGCCCTGGTTAGCAAGGACGGGAGCCGCCACAGCCGCTCCAACCGGAAGAATCATAACCAGCAGCAGTACACTAAGAAACCATACCAATCTTTTGCTCATAAACAACCTCCTTGTGAATTTGCTTATAACAGCCGGGGCGGATCCCGCTCCAGCTGCCTTGCGGGCTTGACTGCAGATGCTACTTGTTGTAAATCCGGTAAATAATAACTGCGGCCTCAGCTCTTGTTGCATAATCCAGGGGATGGAGATTGGCTCCGTCTCCGGTAATGAATCCATCCTTGACCAGAGTGGCCACGCTGCGTACTGCGTAGTCGGCAACCCTGGACTTGTCAGCGAATTTGCCAAGCTCCGCTTCAGAGCCTACGCTCAAGTTTTTCCCGGCATATGTCATTGCCCGATCGGCCAGTGTCATCACATCCTGCCGGGAAATCTGCGCCTCAGGATTGAACCTGTTGTCGCCTTCGCCGTCTGCTATCCCCAGCTTCTTGGCAATGGCCAATGCCTCATAATAGTATGACGTCGAATCAACATCGGAAAAGTTGGTGTCTGCTGCTGCGTTCAGCCCCAATGCGTTGACGAGAAGAAGCATAAAATCCGCCCTCTTGATCGCTTCGGAAGGAGCGTAGCAGTCAGCGGTGGCCCCGTTGATAATTCCCTTGGAGGCCATGACTTCAATTGCTGCTTGGGCCCAAGGATAGTCTGTCAAATCCTGAAAGGTTCTGTGCACATAAGCAATGGCATATTGGCTGAGATGAGTGGTCGTGAAGGTTACCGCCCCGTCTGAAGCTGCATATCTGCCGGAAGGAACTGACGTTACACGGCCCGAACCGTCGATATACCATACGACAAGATGCTCGGAATCGGCAAGCTCCGCCGCAGATGGACGGTATGGTACGGATACGGTTACCGGAGCATTGGGGTTGCTCCATGCCTTTGTTGACCCGTCCAGCTTCAAGCTGATCTCGACAACAGGCCTGCCGCCGGTCTTAGCTCTTAGCGCGGCGTCAAGCTTCACTCCGTCTACCCTGGCTATTGTGAGCGCCACCTTTTGGGCCCCCTCAACTTCACTGGCATTCAGCATGTTTGCGGGGAGGATTACTGTACCGTGGGCTGTTTTTACCTCGATCGCTTCTGCTTTGCTTCCAGATGACAGGACGGATGGTGGCAGCTCCAGCACATAAGCGGTCGCTCCCTCTACTGCGGGTATGACAAGCTCTGCCGTTTTGAATCCGTTCGAATCGGTCTTGGCTTCAGTAAGCGCTTTAATAACTGCTCCTTCCTTTACGGAGGCGGTTGCCTCTCCTGTTGCCGCATGCAGGAGAGGCTTATCGAGGATTAATTTATTAGTTGCTGCCGGTGTCGATGCTGGCGTTGGTGTCGGTGCTGTTGTTGGCGTTGGCGTTGGTATATCGTTGATTTCGATGGAATCCGAAGTTCTGATTGTTTTTGACGGTCCATCTACTGACCAATTGCCAGACGCATCTCCGGCTTGAATGTGAAACGTATAGGCTGTTCCGGCAGTCAATCCGGTTACGTCATATGCGGCTCCTGGCACAGAAGCCAGCAATGCTTCGCCTTGATACACTCTATACTGTGTTACTGCGGTGTTATCCGCGGCTCCGCTCCAGGAGAACGTCAATCCGGTCTGGCTGACATTTGTTGCCGTAATTGCTCCTTCATGCCATGATGGCGCTTCTGAGTCAAGAGCAGTCCCCTCCGATTCAGGCGCATAAGTAAATTGGGTACTTATCGGGCTGGTTATTCCTGTACCGCCGACATAAACGCTGTATGTCCCCCCAACAAGCTCATCAAGCACATAGGTAAACTGGAATGACCCGCCAGGACCACTGATGATCTGATCCATGTAATCTGTTCCTCCCGAAGGATTGACAACAATCAAGCTTAGCTGCTGCCCTTGGCCGGAGGAGATCGTACCGGATAGATACACCCTCTTCACCGTTTGATCAACGGATGCCGCCACTGTTATGGAAGGAGAGGCATAGACAGCGGAGGAAAGCAAGGCAAGCAGAAGGGATGCGATCACCAACAAACTCATTATTTTTTTCATAGTATCCTCCACCTTTGGATATTGGAGCGGCTATTCGCCGCTCCAATACATACTGGAAATGCCGTCTATTGAAAGGTAACCACATTCGAAAGCGGCTGCATTCCTTCGATGCTGTCCCAGACGAACGCTTTCACCGTGTATCCCGTTACATCCGGCGGAAGCCGGAAGCCGGCGCTCAAGGTCATGGTTTCATTGGCCTGGATGCTGCCTTCAACAAAGGACAGATTCCGGAATGTGCCATCAGGTGCATACAGGGCCAGAATGAATGCTGCATGCTGCTCGGCCACCGTTTGATTGGTGATGCTCACGCTGCTGCGCAAATCTGCTGAAGCCCTCAGATGAGTAAGGGTATTCCCTGCCGCATCCTTGAAAATAGGCGTTCCTATCGCAAATTCCGCTTGGTCATTCACAAGGATGGTTACCTCTTCATAAGCCGACAATGTTCCATCAGTGACATCGAATCTTACCGTATAGGCGCCCGACTGATTAAAGGCCGGGGTCCAACTGAAGGTTTTGTTGCTGTTATCGAAGACTGCCCCTGCAGGCAAAGAATCCGCACTGTAAGCAAGCGTATCTTCATTCGGGTCGACCGCATTTACGCGGAAAACAAGAGCAGCCCCTTCGCTGGTATGCTTCGATCCGATTGCATCCAGAACCGGTGCAGCGTTTACCACTGGAGCGCCGACAACTGTAAGACTCAGGCTTCCGTCCAATGCCTGATACATGATCCCGGCTTGTACAACCTCAGCTTTACTTGTAAACACGCTTGCTCTCGTTCCTGCCGCTTGATTGGTGGTAAACCGGAGATCTGCAACCTTGCCCCCTGGATTGGTATTCGTATAGTTCACGGCAATCCGGACTTTTCCTGGTTCCTCATCCGCATAGATCATGGAGGACACAGCCGCAGGTCCCGTTAGCTGCACGTCGACAAGAGCGAACCGGCTGGAGTCATAATACACTGACGTATTCACTGAAGCAGTCTGAACCGCATCAATCAAGCCAAGACTTACGACAACTTCACTCTGAGCCGCAACAGGAGCATTGGCATGGTCGTCAATTGCTCTGTAAGCATCCAGCGCAGGCAGGCGGGAGTAATATATCTTGCCTCCGCTATAAAACTTTTGGGTCAGGCCAAAGCCGGCTTGCGTGCTGGTCTCGTGCAGACCATACCAAATAATAGGACGGACCACCTTCATTCTTTGCAGCATTTTGGTCATTAATTCGGTCAAATAGGCAGCCTTGGTCGCTTCATTGGGCACACTGGAGCCGCCTGGCGTGGTGCTGAAGCCGATTTCGGTATACCAGACCGGCATATCCTTGTAAGGCGCAGGCCATGTATCCATGATGGCGTACAGCTGATCCATCTGCTGAATCACCATGTCCGGGTTGCTGTCATAGGGATGGAACGCAAACTCATCGAAGTACTTGTAAGCCTCCTCCACTCGCAAACGCTCAATAAAGGCTGTGTACATGTAATCGCTAAGCCCGCCGCATATGACAACTGCATCGGGGTCCACTGACTTGATGGCTTGATAGTAATTCTGCAGCCGGAGGACATAATTGTGAACGGCTGCATTGAAGGGAGCGGCAGGGTCTGTTGTCCCCTCTCCCTCCCGGTTGCCCAGATACCAATAGCTGTCCAGATTTTGCTCGTTATGAATTTCCCAATACTTAATATAATCCTTATACTTGGCAACCACGCTTTTCAGCTTCTCTACCTTTATCGCTTCATCCGCATCACTGATGATTCTGTCCCCATCCTTATAGATCAGGAAGGCCTGGAGACCTGCATTCTTCAGGGCAGTCAGTCTTTGCTCAAGAGCCGCTTCCGATTCCCAATAGCCGGTCCACACCCTGACCCAATGTATCCCTGCATACTTCATGTTGTTGATATCGCCGTTGAGGCCAAATTCATCATACATACCGCTGCCCAGAGGCTCAGGGTCCCATGTGACGCCCTTCCAGTTGTCCACCGAAACCGGCTCCTGCACCTCCAGCTTACTGATCGGCGTTGGTGTCGGCAGAGGCGTAGGCGTTGGTGTCGGCGACGGCAGCTGGCCGATTGGCGGGACATTCTGATTTGTCATGATTACATTCTTGATATATCCTGCGCCTGAGCTCCCCCATGGAGTTACAAACATGAAGCTGTCCACTTTAGCCTGGGAGCTCTTAAAGGGAACCCCGGATACCTTTTTGACATCATTCACGTACACATCCATGGCCTTATTCACCATATCCGCAATGACGCGTACGGTATACCACGTATTATCACTTATATCTGCAATCGCCACCTCTGCATTCCCGCTGTTGATATAATGCAGCCGAAGCTGGCCATTGGACACACTGGTGGAGATTTCGAGCGCCGCTGTACTGCCGTTGCGGAGCAGCACTCTTCCGTACTGGGTTAACGATGTATTACTCTGGACATCCCACTGAACGGATAAAAGACCGTTTTGCGCCTCGAAGCCTTTGGTCACAGAGGCTTGGCCTGCCGAATCCGAATCGGCGATCATCAAGGCGTAGCCTCCGGCTCCGCTTAGATCCGGAGCAATTCCGTATACGGTTTTGCCCACCGTGGTGCCAGGATTGCCGGGATGAGTCGAGATCGTATCCCACCCATTAAGACCGGTAGCAGGATCAGTGAGGGATTCATACACCAGGTAGCCGGGAGGCGGAGTCGCGGCTGAAGCGATACGGTCTCCTGCCGGAGCAAAGAGCATACTCAGTAAACTTACAAGGAGCAGCATAGTCAGGAATATCCTGCTTGGATTTGTTCGTGCATGTACCATTTCGTTTCCCCCTATTGTCGATAAATCTTTACCCCGTGCCCTTCCAAGCCAATAATGCCCGTCGCTTGCTCACCTGTCACTACATCGTTAAGCACTGCAGAGCCAAGATCCAGCTGCTGTTCCTCAACCGTGAAGTTCATCAGGAATATGTACTCCCCCTTGCCGTCAGACCGAACCTGGGCGGTCATGCCTTCGGGAAGCTCAACCTCCAATGCCCTTTTTATCTGCAGATCAGAAATTAGACTGTTGTAAAAATCGGGCAAAAAGTCATCATCGTTGCGGAAGGCGATATAATACGCCTGGCCGCTTCCATACGGGTTCACCGTCAATGCCGGCCTTCCGGCGTAAAAATCACTCCCGTAGCTTGCCAAGACATTGGCTGCTTCAGCATGAATCAGATCGCAATAGATGCGGGCTTCATATTGATCCTTCAATTTCAATTGGCATTCCCCTGCGGGAACGACATAATTGACATCATGGTCGAACAACGAATCGATTTCCTCCGACCAAATCCCCAATATTCCTCTGAGCGGTCCCGGGAAGCCCCCCAGAAAACATAAATCATGTTCATTCACAATTCCGCTCCAATAGGTCGCAACTAAGGTTCCTCCTTCCTTCACAAACTGCTCCATCCGCTCGGCAACCCCTGGCCTTATCATATACAGCATGGGAGCAATCAACAGCTTGTAGGATGAAAAATCAGAGTCCATATCAATCACATCCACAGGAACCCCTTTTTTCCAAAATGCTTCATAATGCCTCTGACAGGTAAATTCGTAGTCTCGCTTGTCCTTGCGCAGTCCCTGAAGCTCCTCGATGCCCCAACGGTTTTCCCAGTCATAGATGATGGCAACCTCCGGCCTGACCGTAGTTCCGACGATCTCATCCAGTTGCTCAAGAACCCGGCCTACGGCGGACACATCCTGGAATACTCTTGTATGCTCATGGCCGCAATGATCAACGACGGCCCCGTGGAATTTCTCCGATGAGCCCCGGCTTTTACGCCATTGGAAGTATTGAACCGTATCGGAGCCGTGGGCAATTGCCTGGATAGAGGACAGCAGATGCATGCCCGGACGCTTGAACTTGTTGATATTCTGCCAGTTCACCATGCTTGGCGTGCTTTCCATCATCATAAAGGGCTTGCCGCCTTTTAGGGAGCGGTTGATATCATGGACAAAGCCGATTCGGCTGGCCAGCCTCCAATCCGGCTCATTCCCGTGCCAGGACGGGTAATTATCCCAGGAAATCACATCGACGGCAGGCGCTAGCTTCCAGTAATTCAGGTGGGGGTAAGTGCCCATAAAATTGGTGGTAACCGGGATATCCGGCGTTATTTCTTTTAGCGCTGCAATCTCATTCTTCATAAATCCCAAGGTTTGGTGGGTTATAAAGCGCTTCCAATTTATTGTCAGGCCATGCAAGCACATCTCTCCATGGGGAGCGGGTGATTCGATTTGCGACCAGTCCGTATACGTGTGGCTCCAAAAACCGGTCCACCATTCATGATTCAGCTTGTCGAGATCATGATCGAACTGTTCCTTTAACCAACTGCGAAAAGCCTCCTGACACAGCTCGCAATGGCATTCCCCTCCATATTCGTTGGATATATGCCAGATTAGCAATGCCGGATGGTCCTTATATCTTTCCGCCAGCTTCTGATTGATGATCCTTGTTTTTTGCCTGTAAACCGGTGAAGTGTAACAATGATTATGCCGCTCTCCATGCAGATTGCGCTGACGGTTCGGAGCAACCCTCAACACCTCGGGGTATTGCTGCGACATCCAAGCCGGTCTTGCTCCACTAGGGGTGGCAAATACAGCATTCGCATTATTTTGAGCTAACTTATCCATGATTCTGTCCATCCACTCAAAGTTAAACACACCCTCGGAGGGCTCCAGGCTCACCCAGGAGAATATGCCGATGGACATGGCATTGCAATGGGCCAACTGCATAAGCCGCATATCTTCATCCCAGATCTCCGGCGTATCCCTCCACTGCTCCGGATTATAGTCGCCTCCATGAAGAAGATGAGGGTATCGGGAATTTATTGGCGGATATTTTTGCATCATCATACTTTGACTACCTCTCTATAAAAAATTTTAGCTGAGAGAAGCTGTATATTCCCTGCGCCACTTCCAGCAGCCTTGAAGCAACTTCAGTGTAGCATGGCTTCATCCCGTTTTGTAAAGCTAATTTCCGCTCATTTTTACCCAAAGCGGATTTTTTCTGTACCGCCGCGATAAACCTTCATCCATTCTATTACTCCTCATTGAGGTCCTGTGATTTAAGTCCACATTCCAATCTGTAATCACCTGGAGTTTTGCCTGTATTGAGCTTGAAGGCTCGAGTAAAGGCCTGTACAGTCTGATAACCCACTTTTTCAGGGATATCATATATTTTAATCGAAGTATACTCAAGCAGCTCCTTGGCCTTTTGCAAGCGGGCCTCATCCACGCATTCTTTAATCGTCGTTCCCGTTTCATTCTTGAATATTTTTCGCAAGTGGGATGAACTGATATAGAACTTTTCCGCCAGAACCTCCATAGATAAATCCTCCGTCAGATGTTGGGTGATGTACCCGGCCACCGCTTGTACAATTTCGTTATTCTTTTCACTTCGCTGCTGCTCCTGATTGAGAATAAGCTCGGTGCAAATCTGTCTTAAGTGCTGATCCATGTTCTGGATCGTTTCCAGCTTCAATATCGTGGAATAAGTAGTTTTCTCCTTGGCGATCGCAGCGGAATTTTTGTCGATTTCATACAAACATTTGTAGATCGCAGATACCATCAGCAAAAAGTAATGCCTGACAAATTCAATATCATCGCTTTGACTTCGAACCATATAGGTATTGAATTCATCCATACAGGCCATGGCATGCTTCAAATCGCCCGTCTTCAGGCTGCTGAGCAGACTTCGTTCGATGGAATGGGGATAGCTCTTGTTACTGGCGCCCTCAAAGTTGATATTCTCATAGAAGATGACGCTTTTATGACCCAGCAGCATTCTTTGGTTGACGGCCATGACTCCGCTCAGATAGCTTTGGTTGATCCCATCCAGGCTCAGGAAAAGCATGCTTACGCCCATGGTGAAGGTAAACTGCATATTGTCATTGATTGCCTGATGAAATTGAGTGGCCAGTCCGTAGGCGATGCTCCTTACAGCCGTTTCTCCCAACGCTGGATCAAAATTAATCATGACCACGATTTCATTGGCGTTTGTCTCTACCACAAATCCGCCGTGGGTATTGAAGATTTGAGCGCTGGCACATTCGCTGATGTACACAAACTGCATGTTCTGTTGCTTTTCCGAAAAGTGGTTGAGGTAATCGTCATAATGATCGATAACGATGACAAAGGCGACAAAATAGCCATGCTCATGCAGGTGTATGCTGTAATACTCCAGCTTCTCCACCAGCTTTTTGTCCCCTGTCCGCGTACCGTCCACCAGTTGCTTCAAAAAGTTGCTCTTTTGATAAATCTCAAAATCATACAGCAGCATCTCCAAATCCTTATTCTTCATGGCTAAGGATCGGTTAGAATCTATCAGCCGGTGAATCTGTTTTTGAATGAAAACGGTTTCTTTTTCTTTATTAAGATTACGGTCGAATAGTCCGATCAAGGCATGAATGGGTGAATAAATCCGTTTCGACAGAAAGAAGGAACCCAGAACGCTTAGTACAATCATCAAGACGCACAGCAGCAGAGTCATAGCGCCAAGGAAGTAGATGCTTTGGGTAACGGAGGACACAGGAGTGGCGTATACATACATCCACTTGTATTTATCCGAGAACATGTAGGAAACCAGCATTCGCGTCCCCAATATATCCTTCTCGTAATAGCCTGATCTCCGTTCCATATTGACGGCTATATTATCGATAATTCTTTGGTTCAAGGCCGTGGTTTCCGTGTTCTTCTGGGAGACAATCCGTCCTTCCTGATCGAATATCATAATATTGGACAATTGATTCGTTTGAATGGTGTCCAACATTTTCTGCAAATAGATGCCCTTCATATTTACAATAACAACGGCCTTGGGCTTGCCGTAGGATTGCAGCGGAATCGGCTTCAGAAAGGACACCGCCGCAATCTCTTGATTGTTCATGAAATCTGTCTTGATCCGGGTAAACATTTCGTCTCCCTTAACGGTATCCATCCTCAATTGCCGGACAAATTCCCTGTCATAAAACTCCTCGATTTTCATAATTCCCTGATCCGAGGAAACGACTATTCCGGCATCCATGTAAACAGCATAGACAGAATCAATATATTCATTGGAAACCGGTATATTGGACGCCTTGCTCTGAACATCCATGATATTGATAATATCATCGCGGTTATAGTAATCCATAAATTTATCAAAGGAGGAGTCCAGCACAACGCTGGCAAAGGCTTTATCGATCTCTCCCAAAATCAGCTCCTGGGAGTTTTTCAACTGCTCCAGCGTGTTATTGTTGGAGACTGTGACCTCTTGGCGGAGCACAGCAGAGAAATAAAAGTACAGCGAGCCGCCAAGAATAAAAATAATGCCAAGAGATACCAGGAGAAAGTAGTAGAAGTATTCAATCAGGTTGCTGTTTTTACGTCTCCATAAATCAAACATGGTTTTCAAGCCTTGTCCCCCCTTCTCTCTATAAGTCTTAACCACCGGCTTAGCCGGTGGCTTCCTTCAGCCGTATAAGGGCATGGTACTAGCACGCGCCTCAAAGGCGCATTGAATGTCTGCCAACCTCGGGACTCTCACGGGCTGGCCCCTAAAGGGGCTACGTTACCTGCCCTTTTGGGTTGACTCCCCCGTGAACGGGTCGATCAGTTCGTTCATCGTGAGTTGTTCGTCATTCTTATCTTCCGTTAGCGGATTGCGAATGTACTCTTCGATCACTTTCTTGTTTCGCCCTACCGTATCCACGAAGTATCCTCTGCACCAGAATTGGCGGTTTCCATACCG
Source organism: Paenibacillaceae bacterium (assembly GCA_029256185.1). Lineage (GTDB taxonomy): Bacteria > Bacillota > Bacilli > Paenibacillales > NBRC-103111 > Paenibacillus_AR. Next base: position 67,994 of record JAQSYI010000011.1, on the reverse strand, counting down.
ATCCTTCATATTCGCAAATTGGTCAAAGATCATCAGCGAACTTTTTCCCTTCAGGTAACCCATGAACTCTGACACACTGAGCTTTGGAGGAATGCTCACTAACATGTGAATATGGTCCGGGCACGCCTCCGCTTCCAGACTTTCTACTCCCTTTCGCTCACATTGTTGGCGGATAATCTTTCCGATTTCTCGCTTCAGTTTTCCGTAGATCACTTGTCTCCGATATTTCGAGGTAAATACAATGTGGTATTTGCAGTTCCACTAGACTGCTCTTGTCCATCCTTTGGCTCCTTTGATTTCATATGTGCGGTTGGCAGACCAGCACTCATGGTATCATGGAGTTCAAAGGATTTTCTACTCATAGCTATAAGCTTTTGGGAACTCCCAGTCGAACTGGGGGTTTTCTTAATACAAGAACACAAAACCAGAGTGCGGAGCACTCCAGTTTTGATGCTTGCTCACTAAACATTATTAAGAATACAGACGATTATGTCAACTATTTGATTCCGGAAGCATAACTTTTCGAGAACAGTTCATTATAGGCCTTAATTTTGGATTCCAGCACCTTCAGGCCACCCTTGGTCTTCCAGCCAGACACATACTCATCCCATTGGGAGAGTGGAGCAGCGCCGGTTACAAAGCGGATGAAGGCTTCCATCTCATACTTCTTCAAATCAGGGTCAAGTGTGACCTCTTCCTCTGTCTTAGGCAGGCCGTAGAAGAAATCCTGATACAGGTTGTAGTTATATCCTGCATTCTTCCAACGGTTGTCCTCCATTTCCGAAGCATTGGTCGTCAAAGCCGGCCATTTGTCAAATTGCAGATCCGGTCTGCCTACCATAAGCGACAAAGAATCCAGCCACTTTTCCTTGTATCCGGCATCGCCGGCTGCCGTTCTGTCCTTGCCCACCTCTGTATAGTGGACTCCCTTAACGCCATAGAACGATGTTTCAAAGCCTTCATCCGAGTTCAGATAGTCAATAAATTTCAAGGCGGCTACCGGATCCTTGACCTTGGAAGAAATGCTGACTGTTCCGCCGATCACGCCTAGGAATGGCATACCGCTTTTTCCGTCAGGACCCTTAAGGCCGGGAACCGGATTCCACTTCACCGCTGGCGTAAGGGTATTCATTTTTAACTGTCCGATCAATGTCTGAGAGGGAACGGACCACCAGGTCGTGGCTGTACCGCTCTTGCTTTGAGCCAGCTTCTGCGCTGCCTGATCCCCCTTAATGGTGAAGATTTCCGGATCAATCAGCTTTTCACTGTAAAGCTTGGCAATATAGGTGACGACAGCCTTATACTCATCGGAAATCATGGTCGGGAAGACCTTGTTGTCCTTCATGTAGTTGTAGCCGGGCTGCATTCCGTATGCGCCGAAAATTGGGGAAAAGTCATTGGTAATGGTACCACCCCAGCCGCCGTAGCCGCCGATGCCGTAAGTGTCATTCTTCCCGTTCTTATCTGGGTCGTTCTTGGTGAACTGGCGAACGACATTCTCATATTCCTGCAGATTAGTAGGAATCGTCAATCCGAGATTATCCAACCAGTCCTGACGGATAATATGCACATATTTTCCTGCTTTATTCAAATAAGGAATGGCATATTGCTTACCCTGATATTTAACCAAATCCCACTCTTCTTGCTTGATGTTCTTCAACAGATTGGGCGCGTTTTCTTTAGTAAGCAGAGGTCCCAGATCAAGGAAGGCTCCTTGTCCTGCATACTTCTGGAATTCAAAGGAATTGAGGCGGCTGATATCCGGATATGCGCCGGAAGCGATAATGACTCCATACTTGCTGGTAAATTCCGAGCTGGGAATCAACTGCAGCTGAATCTTGGTGTTGGTTTTCTTCTCGATTTCCTGAAAAACAGGATTTCCCTCCTTGACTACTCTGCCTGAATCCGGTGAAATAATCGACAGCTTCACGGGCTCGGTGGATACAGGCACCGACGCCGTCGGCTGCGAAGATGCAGAGGCAGAAGTGAAAGGAGCAGCAGCTTCCTCCTTTCCACAGCCGGCGATAAGGGTGCAGGCGACTGCGGTTGCTCCCGTAAGGGCAGTCATCTTGCGGATTGATTTGTTCATATTCAACTCTCCCCTAAATAAATTATATTCTTATATTTACCCATAAAGGTATTATAAGCATTCTCATCAACCTTTGACAGACCCCACCAAAACACCCTGAACAAAATATTTTTGTAAAAACGGGTAAACAAACAAGATGGGTACTGTCGCAATCATAATCGTTGCGCTTCGAACAGTTTCAACAGGAGGAGGAAGGCGGTCTGCTTCAAGCTCTCCTACCGCACTCTCATACATTCCCTTTATGACCACCTGCAGCGGATACAGCTTGGGGTCATTGATATAAATGATGGCCTGGGAATACTGATTCCAGTGACCGACACCATAAAACAGGGCTAGTGTAGCCAGAATCGGCAGGGACAGAGGAATCATGATTTTGGCAAGGATGGCTAATTCGGAGCTGCCGTCGATTCTTGCCGCTTCCTTCAAGCTTTGCGGAATTTGCTGAAAAAAATTCCGCATCAGGATCAAATTAAAGCTTTGAATAGCCGTGGGCAGAATCAGCGCCCAGAGGGAATCCACCAGATGAAGCTGGGATACTACCAGATAGCTGGGAATCAGCCCGCCGCCGAAGAACATGGTGATGATAATCATTGACATCAAAAAGTTTCTTCCTGGAAGCTCCTTACAGGACATTACATAGGCTCCCAATGAGGTCATGACTAAATTCACCAGTGTTCCTACAAAGGTAATAAACAGCGTGGCTTTAAAAGCATTCAGCAGGTTCCCGTACTTGAAGACGTATTCATACCCCTCCAAATTAATGGAGGTGGGAAACAGCATTAAGCTTCCGCTTTTGACCACCTGATCCATGCTAGAGACCGAAATCACAAACAGGTTGACGAATGGATAAAGCATGGTCAGAGTCAGCAGGGATAAAAAGATTACATTCAGGACATCGAATACGCCGATTTTGTGTTTGTTATTGCTAATCACCAGATTGCACCCTCCTCTTCAATCTTTTTGGCCACCCAATTGGTCGTAAGCACAATCATCAGGGCAAGCACAGAGCGGAACAAGCCCACAGCTGTTGCATAGCTGTAATTATTGGCCTGAAGCAAGCCTACGCGATAAATGTAATAGTCGATGACGTCTGCTACAGAGGAGACGATAGGATTATACATGACCAGAATCTGCTCGAAGCTTACGCTTAAGATCCCGCCGAAGCTTAATACGAACATAATACTGATTATGCTTCTAATAGAGGGCAGGGTAATATGCCAAAGTCTTTGCCAGCGGTTAGCGCCGTCCATCCATGCAGCCTCTAGCAATTCCGAGCTTACATTGGTCAAGGCGGCCAAATAAATAATGGCTCCCCAGCCTACCTCCTTCCAGATGGAGCTTCCCACAAAGAGCGGTCGGAAAAATCTGGTTTCCCCCAAAAAGTTTGTGGCATCGCTGCCGAAGAGAAGGGCAACTTGATTAATAATTCCTTCAATAGAAAAGAAATTATACATCAATCCATAGACAACGACCCAGGATATGAAGTGGGGAAGATAGGAAACCGTTTGCAACAATCGTTTAAGCTTTGCAAAGCGCAGCTCATACAGCAGAATAGCAAAGATAATCGGCGCCGGAAATCCAAAAAGCATCCTGTAGAGAGCCAGAAGAAAGGTATTCTTGAACACAACCCAAAAATCACCGTTGGAAATGAAACGCTCAAAGTGGGAGAGCCCCACCCATTCACTGCCGATGATTCCCCGGTTGAAGGTGTAATTTTTGAAAGCAATAACAACACCTCCCATGGGAGCATAAGAAAAAACAATGTAGAATACAAACACCGGCAAAAACAAAAGGTATAAGGAGGAAAAGCGTTGGATTGTCTTCAGCTTTTTATAGAATTTCTTAACTGGCTTCCGTTCAGAACGGACTGTCTGCGGCTGATTCAGATCCAAAGGTTGGGTAGTCATTAAGCAGTACTTCCTTTCTGTACAAAATGTTTGCGTTTTCATCCAAGAACCAATATGGGCTGCAGCGCTTATGGCTTTATTATGCTTCCCTTCCGCATCATACTCTAGAGTAACTTCTGCTATTTGCTAAACAAATTGATTATTCTTTGCCGTAATCGTCCTGAAGCAGCCTGGTTGTGGCTCCCGGTAATACCTCAATGATCCTTTCGTTCACTTTTAACCAGACGGATATGCCGCCCGGATTATACACCAGTGAGCATGCTGCGGAAAATTTCAGGGCATGCATGGCATTCACATAATCCATCAATCCCATATTTGTCGTATACCATATATCATTCCTATGGGATATGCACTCCAGTAAATATTCCATTATTTCCCAATTATTTGTCAAATCAAATTCGTAGCTATGTCCCCATACATAGAAGAGCGACAGCTTCTCTTCCGACAGTACAACATACGACTTGGCCAGATCCAGCAGCCGGGGGCTGCCATGATGGCAGGTGGGCCTCCATTCCAGCGGACATTCCGGCAGTTGAAACCCTTCTTGGCCAGCAACAGTCCGGGAATATTCAATCCCACTCCTCCTTAGTACTTCAATCGCGGCCGCGTCATATGCACCGTATGGATAAGCCATCCCCCGAACAGGGTATCCAACCAACTGCTCCAGCATGATCCGGTCCTTCATGATTTCCTGCATCATCACCTCCCTGGGCATTCCCTTCAGGAATGGATGAGTGAATCCGTGTACGGCCACCTCATGACCTCGATATAAGGCCTCAATCTCTTCCTTGGGAATTCGTTCAATCCTGCAACCGTCCATCATCCATGACCCGTTCTGATTCTGAAGGCCTGAATTCAGATTAAACGTCGCCTTTACGTGGAAATGGTTGAGCATGGACACTAGCCGCTTGTCCTGTTGAACTCCGTCATCATAGCTTAAGGTAAACGCTTTGAAGCGCCCGTTTGGATACATGTACCGGATCATCCCATTCCTCCTCCTCAATATGCTGTTTTGTTTTGTTACCCCAAAATAACTCCTTTTGCGGCAAAAGCATAGAGACTCTTTCGCTTTTTCTTAACCATTCCGATTCATCCTCGTTCCGCGTAGCCTGGCATGAAACTTGACTTTTATATATGCGACGCTATTATCGCAGTATCGGCCGCGTATAACTCTTTTGCGTATATCTTTTGCTCATTTAACGGTAAGCGTCAAATAGCCCCCATCTGTTAAGAACAGACAGGAACTGGTAGAGTATAAACAAGGAAGCGTTAAGGCATACGACAATCAGCGGGGAGATCTGCAGACTAGGGCAAATAGGCCGCTAGCATAGCGGGGTCTTGAAGGTCGGACAGGAGCGGAAGCTGTTCGAACAGATAGGCCAGGTAGCGAAACGGATTCAGCCCGTTCTGCTGGCTGCCTCAGGGGATCAGATGGATGTCATCATGTATTCCGCAGCTCCCGATTACGCCCAGCGCGTAGGCGCAGGCATGCTGGAGCCTCTGGATGAATACCTGAAGATGGACGGGCTTGATCCTAAGGCAGAATTCAAGATTGACACCAGTGTAAACGGCAAGTATTATGCACTGCCCGGCAAAATGATCGAATGGCTGGTTCTGCTGAACAAGGATAAGCTGGATCAAGCCAAGCTTCCTGTTCCGACGGACTGAACCTGGAACGATTACGCCGAATATACCAAGAAGATGACCAGCGGCGAAGGCTCCTCCAAGATGTACGGCTCCTACTTCCACACCTGGAAGGATTATGCCCAGCTTGCGATAACAAGAATTACTTCACCAAGCTGTTCAAGTCCCATACCGGCATCCTGCCCAGTACGTACCGGCTGCAAAAGCAGAATTAAATCCCGCCCAGGAAGAAGCCAGCCCTTGCTCCATGCAGCGTGCAGCGGCAAACTTTTCGCTGTGCCCAGCCGGCGCGCTTCGTTCGACAGTCAGTCACTACTTCATCCATAATCCGTCATCCTCCATCCTCCATCCTCCATTCTCTCCTGCTTTCCCCGCCTGCCGCGTAACCATCGAACAATTGCCGATCTTTGCTCTTCCCCGCCGCGTATGCAATATATCCTCAGGGCAAACACTACTGCTTAATACATGAATATTGTTAAGCGGCACTGCTGCCAAGAGGAGGCAATAATAGATGCACACAGTCTGGAAAGGCGCCATCAGCTTCGGCTTGGTCCATGTTCCCGTCAAGATGTTCTCGGCTACCGAAGATAAGGATATCTCCATGCGCATGATCCATAAGAAATGCTCCACTCCCTTGTCCTATGTGCGCAAATGCCAGACCTGCGATACCCAGGTGGAATGGGAGGATATTGTCAAAGGGTATGAATATGAGCCGGGGCGGTTTGTCATCTTCAGCAAGGAGGAGTTGGAGCAATTAAGCGGAGAAAGCAGCAAGGAGATCAAAATTCTGGACTTCGTAAACTTGAATGAGATCGATCCGGTCTATTACCAGAAAACTTATTACCTGGCCCCTGCGGATACCGGCTCCAATGCCTATAATCTTCTGCTCCGTTCCCTGACCGAAACAGGAAAGATCGGGATCGCCAAGGTGTCCATCCGCTCCAAGAGCAGCCTGGCCGCCATCCGGGTGGTTGACCGCTGCCTGGCCTTGGAGACGATCTTCTACCCCGATGAGATCCGTCCCATCAGCCAGGTGCCCAACCTGCCGGAACAGGCCAATGTCAACGATAAGGAGCTGACCATGGCCAAGATGCTGATCGAGCAGCTGTCCACCCCCTTCGAGCCGGACAAATATGCCGATGAATACCGCGCGGCAGTCCTGGACGCTATCGCCCACAAGGTAGCGGGTGAGGAAATTCAGGTTGCGCCCGAGCAGCACCGCACGAATGTGGTGGACCTCATGTCGGCCTTGCAGGCCAGCCTGGATGCAGTGAAAGCCGCGGGAGGCACCTCAGCTGCCTCTTCCCCAACGGAAGAAGCCAAGCCCAAGCGCAGCCGCAGCCGCAAAAAGGAGACGGTATAGCAGATGGAGCCTTCACCGGAAACAGGAGGAATGCATCTGCCAAGAGAGCCCATGATTCCTGTGGCCCATCCGATTATTCCGGAAGGCACGGATTGGGGCTACCAGCTCAAGTGGGACGGAGTCCGGCTATTGGCCCGGATTGCAGCAGACGGCGGCGTGGAACTGTTTTCCCGGAAGCTGCAGGTAAAGAACAGCACCTATCCCGAGCTGGCAGCGCAGCTGTCCGTGGTCAAGGGGCCATGCCTGCTTGACGGAGAGGCCTTCGTCTTCGACAATGCCAAACAGCGCCCCGTCTTCCGCAAGGTGCTGACGCGGGAGCGGATGCGCAATCCTTCCGTAATTATGCAGGCGGGCGATCATGAGCCTGTCCGGTTCGCCATCTTCGACCTGCTGGGCAATCAGGGCAAGGATTGGCGGGACCAGCCTTACAGACAGCGTCACCAAGAGCTCTTGCGCCTGTTCCCGGATAAGCAGGAACGGCTGTTCGTCACTGATCTGTTCTCAAACGGGCAAGCCTTGTGGAACTGGGTGGAGGAGCGGGGCTGGGAGGGGATTGTGGCCAAACGGCTGTCCAGTCCCTACCGGGAGGGGAAGAAGCATCAAGACTGGCTGAAGCGGAAAACCGTGCTGACGGAGACCGTGAGCATTGTGGGATATACCATGAACGAAGACCGCCTGGCCAGCCTGATCATGGTTGCAGACGGCCTGTACTTCGGCAGAGTATCGCTTGGGCTGAACGGGGAACTGAAGGCCAAGCTCCGGTCTCTTCCATCCTACAGCAGCGGCCCTAAGGACCGTGGCCCTTTCAGCAGCCTGCCCCCGGATCTGAAGGGGCTTACCATCCTCTGGCTGAACCGTGCCTTCACCTGTACCGTAACCGGGCTGGAGGTCACTGACGCCGGTCTGCTCCGGCATTCCAAGCTGCTGTCGCTGCCCGAACTGTAACAGGCTGCCGCATTTATAATCATCCACAAGGAGGCCTCATTATGCCAGCAACCCGCAGTCCCGCCAAACCTCCGTCCAAAGGAGTTGTGTCAATCGAGGGGCATGAACTGATCATAACCAACCCGGACAAGCCTATGTATCCCCAGATGGGGATTACCAAGCTCATGTACCTCCAGAAGCTGATTGAGCTTGCCCCTTATCTGCTCAAGTATACGGCCAACCGTTATCTGACCACCATCCGTTATCCCCACGGAGCAGGTGATGAGAAGTTTTTTTACCAGAAGAACGCCCCGGAGCCTCTTCCTCCCTTTGTCCGGACGGCCGCTTATCAGGGCATCAACTATGTGGTGCTGGACTCCGTCGCCACTCTGGTTTGGCTGGGCAACCTGGCTTGCCTGGAGTTTCACCCCTCCCTCCATTACATTGGGGAGGAGCATCCGGCGGAATGGCTGATCGATATTGATCCCAGCCGGGAGGAAGAGCCGCGGATTATGGAAGCCGCCGCGCTGGCGGGAGACGCCCTGAAGCGGATCGGCATCAGCTCCATCGCCAAGACCTCGGGAGCTACCGGCGTTCAGCTCTATATCCCTATCCCCAAGAACCGCTACACCTTCTTGCAGCTGCGGTCCGTCGGGCATTTTATTGGCAAATATCTGACCGAAACCCATCCTTCCCTCTTCACCATCGAACGGTTGAAGAAGCACCGCGGCGAGTTGATTTATGTAGATTATCTGCAGCACTGGCAAGGCAAAACCTTGTCCGCCCCTTATACCCCCCGCGCCAGGCCTTACGCTACCTTGTCCACGCCGCTTAAGTGGTCTGAGGTCGCGGCCAACTGCAGTCCCAGAGACTTCAATCTGCTGACAATCGGAGCAAGACTGGAGCAGATGGGAGACTTGATCGATCAGGTACCTCCCCAATCCCTGGAGCCGGTGCTTCAATTTTTGGGTTCAGCTTCCGTGCGCTAGGATTATCAGAACAATGGCGACAGCAGCCTGGCGCCGATCTCCTTCCCCTTCTGCCAGCGGGAGCGGCGTTCGAACTCGGCCAGGATCACTTCCCGGCTCTCCTTCAGGTCATGCCGGAACTGAAGCTCCAGCCTGCGGATGAGATGGCGGTCGAATAACACCGCATTCTGCTCGAAATTGCTGAAGAAGCTGCGCATATCCATATTGGCCGTTCCTACTGTCGCCAGCTTCTCGTCCACGATAAGCATCTTGGCATGGATGAAGCCCTTCTCATACAAGTAGAAGCGGACTCCGGCCTGCAGCAATTCTTCCAGGAATGACATGGAGGCCAGATAGACGATTCTGGTATCCGGGACCGACGGCAAAATGATTCTCACATCCACTCCGCTGATCGCCGCAGTTTTCAAGGCCATATTAATCCCTGAATCGGGTATGAAATAGGGAGTGGTGATATAAACCCGGTTCTGGGCTGTTGTAATGGCGGAAAAATACACCTCCAGAATGGCGTCCCATTGGGCATCAGGTCCTCCGTTGACAATCTGCACCATCTCCCTGCCCTGGCAATCATGCTCCGGCAGATAGCGGCCTTCATTCAACAACTCCGCTTTGACAAAAAACCAGTCCTTAATAAACGTATGCTGCAAATAATAGACCGCATCCCCCGTCATTTTCATATGCGTATCCCGCCAATACCCCAGGCGCTTATGCTTGCCCAGATATTCATCGCCCACATTAATGCCGCCCAGAAAGCCGACGATTCCGTCGACCACCACAATTTTGCGGTGATTCCGGTAATTCAAACGCTTGTCTATAAAAGCGATCAGCGGCGGCAGGAAGCAGCCCGTGCGGACTCCAGCCTCCTGCAGCTTCCTGATGTACCGTTCCGTCATATCCATACTGCCTACTCCGTCGTACAGCAGTCTGACGGCTACCCCTTCCCGGGCCTTACGGATCATCACATCCTGGAAGCGCAGCCCGATGCCGTCCTCGCGGATCGTATAGTATTCAACGTGAATATGATCCTTGGCCTCTTCCATTGCCTGCAGAATGGCGTCATACGTTTCCGCACCGGAATGGTAGAATTCCACTTCATTGCAGATGGTGATGGGGGCTCCCGGCAGGTTGCTGAGCAAGCCGAACAGGCGCTCATCCTTCTCGATTTCCCGGGGACTCTGCCCGCCCTTCTTCAGCTTCCGGGCCAGCCGAGCCATGTCGCGGCGCATCTCCTTCATCACCCGGTGGGTCTTGCGCTTCACTCTGCGCCGCTGTGTATAATTCTTGGCCAGGAAATAGTACATGACAAAGCCGATTACGGGCAATATGAACAGGATGGACAGCCAAGCCACCGCTTTTTCGGGCCGGCGGAATTCAGATACCAGGATCGTTGCGATTTGGAAGATAAATAGCACCAGAATGATGACCAGCCAAAACAAGCTTCCCCCTCCTTCATCATGACCCCGTCATGCGCACCGTTCACATCCCTAACATGCCGGGCGGTAGAATTCTATTGTTCCCCAATTCATACGCAATCAAAAGCGTAAAAAAGACTGCTCCCTCATCCGGCCGGAACAGTCCTTCTCTCTACGCCGCCACATCCCGCTTGTTGAAGATGGACCATGACAAATAATTGAATAAAATAAAATAGGCGATCAGTACAGTGACCGAGAAAGCCATATTCATCCCCTCGATCAGCGGCTTGCCCTCAATGTACTGCGTCAGATCCGTATTGGCGAACAGCCAGAACTTCCCCCAGCTCCACTGGCTGAAGAAAAGGGTCACCACCTGTCCCAGGAACAGCAGAAGCAGCGAGATGCTGATGGCCAGGGAGCTGCTGCGGAATACCGTGGAGATCATGAAGGCCAGTGTGACCACCATAACCAGTTCCACGCATTTAAGACCATACGTGCTCAGGGCATGGAGAAGCATGCTGCTCTCCTGCACCACCATGTTATTGTCAATATGAAGGTATGGAGCGCCCACATCGGAAAAGCCGTAAAGCAGCCCGTTCAGCACCAGCGAGGTTATGAATAAAATCACCAGCAGCTGAAAGGAAAACAGGATCGTGGATACGTATTTGGACAGCAATATCTTCGAACGGCTCGCGGGACGGATCAGTAGCAGCTTGATCGTACCGGAAGCGAATTCCCCGGCCACAATATCCGCAGCAATGACTACCGTGAAGATGGTGACAATCTGGATCAGGCTGGACATCTGCAGCACCATTCCCCACATGCTCTTATCTGAAGGGGGGATGTTATGATCGAGCCGGTACTGGTTAAGCAGAATGCTCTGCTCAATCTCCTCCTTCGCCAAGCCTGGCAGGCCGTCGGCGCTGTTCAAATATTCCCGGTCGATCTCTATATTGGTGCGGAGCCGCTGTTCCCAGCCCTCATTGGAGCCTGTCCATGTGGTTTTGATAATAATGGATACGGTAAACACCAGTGCAATCAGGATGCCCAGCAGAATCCAGGTATGCAGCCTGCGGTAAATTTTCATGTTCTCGTTCTGAAGAAGACTAAGCAATCTGATCACTCCCTGTCATCTCCAGGAACTTATCCTCCAGAGATTTGGTGATCAGCTTAATGCCGTATATCTTCACTCCCGCATGCACCAGCAGGGCCGTCACCTCAGCCACTTCCTCCCGGTCAAGCTCCAGAACAATCCCTTCTTTTTGCAGTTCGGTGGAGAAATCGCTGTTATTGCTGGCCAGCACCTGTTGGGCTTGCACAACATCGGACACCTCGAATACAACCGATTTACGGCCCCCGTCGGCCATGAAATCCTTGGTCAACCGCACATCCACCAGTCGGCCATTCTGAATAATGGCCACTCGGTCGCACATCAATTCCATCTCCGAGAGCAGATGGCTTGAGACAATCACGGATACTCCCTCTTCTTGGGAGAGCCGGCGGAGATAATCCCTCAGCTCCCGGATGCCTGCCGGGTCAAGACCGTTGGTCGGCTCGTCGAGAATCAGCAGTGCGGGCTTATGCAGCACAGCCTGGGCTACACCCAGCCGCTGGCGCATACCCAGGGAATACGTTTTTACCTTATCGTGAATCCGGTTCTCCAGCCCCATCATATGGACGATCTCCTGAATCCGGTGCCTTGTAATGCCGGGAACCATTCTGGCATAGTGGACCAGATTGTTCCAGCCCGACAGATATTTATACATCTCCGGATTCTCTACAATGGCCCCCACCTGCTTGACCGCCTTCTCGAACTGGGTCCTGATGCTGTGGCCGCCGATCAGAATATCGCCTTCGCTAATGGACATTAACCCTACCATCATGCGGATGGTTGTCGTCTTGCCTGCTCCATTGGGTCCAAGAAAGCCAAAAACCTCTCCCCGCGGCACATTGAAAGTCAGCTTGTCTATGATCGTCTTGGAGCCAATCCGCTTCGTTACATTCTGCAGCTGTACAATAGGTTCGTTCATGGGTACCTCCTGAAAGCTATGCTTGAGCAAACGGGCACAATTCCATTTCCTGTCACCCATCATAGCTCTTTCCGTTGGATTTGCATAGTCCCTGGCGTCATAACGGAAGTCACATTTACAGTCACATGACCTTCATCACTTCTGATAAATCATTTTCTTTAGTACAATGAGAGAACAAAGAAAGAGCAAAATTCACGGCAAATGAAATGCGAAAGGAACTGCTTATGCAAATTGAGCGCAGAGCCTGGCAATGGGTAGATTGGGTCTTGTTCGGCATACTCACCTCGGGGCTGGGGATCGGCCTGATGTACATAGCCACGGCGACGCAACTGGGCGGAATCCTGTACCGGCTGACACTGATTCTGGCCGCTGTCTTTTGCTATCTGTTCAGCCTGCTCTTCTGGCATCCGGGCTATACGAACCGGACCGCCCTGCCGCTTGCCATCCTTATCAGCAGCGGAGCATTTGAGCTGTATCTTACCTGGAGAAGCCAAGAAGAGATCGTCAGCGTTCTCTCCATCCAGTTGATTGTACTGGGCTTTCACGCCAGAAAGCAACAAATCCTGTTTAACATTATCGTTTTCATTGTGCTTTTTCCCGTTGTCGAAGCCCTGATCATTCAAGGAACGCCCAATCTGTTCCCCATTGTTTTCAGCCGCATCGTTAATGCAGCGATTGTATTCGGCGTTGGTCTTGGGCTGCAGAAAATGTATATATCCCATTACAGTGTCAAGCAGCTCTATGAAGAGAATCTGAGGGTATACCGGCTGGTTCAGGAGCAGAACAAGGCGCTGGAGCAATACGCCTCCCAGATTGAGAAGATGACGCTGGTCGAGGAGCGCAACCGCTTGGCCAAGGAGCTTCACGACACGGTAGGACATACCTTCACCTCAGTCATCATGGGCATGGATGCTGTTTCCTACCTGATGGAGACGGCACCGGACAAGGCCAGAGAGAAGCTGGATGTGCTGCGCAAGGTGGCCCGCGACGGCCTGGAGGAAGTACGCCGGAACATTCACCAGATAGCCGAGCCGGTCCGTGAAGGGACATTCCTGCAGCAAATGGCTGCTTTGGCCAATGAATTCTCCGCTCATACCGGCACCCAAGTAAACTTCAAGCCGAAGGGCGAGGAGTGCCAATTGCCTATGCAGGTTCAATTGACCATGGTCCGCTGTCTCCAGGAAGCGCTGACCAATGCCAAGCGTCATGGCCAGGCCAGCATGGTGGACATTGGAATTGAATACGGGGACCAGCAAGTAACTCTGACTATAACGGATAATGGCGTCGGGGTAGAAAATATCGAGTCCGGGTTCGGCCTCACCGCCATGAGGGAACGGCTGGCCGCACTTCAGGGCAGCCTTCAGTTCACTTCCTCCATCGGCTCGGGAGTCACGGTGGTATGCGCAATTCCGGTCCTTCGCTTCAAGTAGAGCATCAGGGCAGGATTATTGAAGGAGGAAAGCACATGAAAGAGATCCGATTGTTGTTGGCCGATGACCAGGACTTGATCCGGGAGAGTCTTCACATCGTATTGGACATGGATCCGGAGATTGAAGTAGTCGGACTTGCGCCCAACGGCCGCGTGGCAGTCGAGCTTTGCCGCGAGCACCGGCCCAATGTTATATTGATGGACATTCATATGCCCGAAATGGACGGAGTCGCCGCCACGCGGCAGATCAAGCAGCAGTATCCGGACATCCGGATTATTATCCTTACAACCTTTCAGGAAATACATTATGTGGTCGACGCCCTCGGTGCAGGAGCGGAGGGCTATCTTCTCAAAGCCATTCACCCCAAGGATTTGGCTGCCGGCATCAAGTGGGTCCACCGCGGCGGGACGCTGATTCCCCAGGATATTGCCAAAATGATGGTGAACGGCCTGCAGGAGCGAAAACAATCCGAACCTCCCTCTGTTCCCGGCACGGGACATGATGAGCATCCGAGGGGCGAGGACTACGGCTTAAGCGAGCGCGAACTGCAAGTGCTTGCCTGCATTGCCGACGGACTGAACAACCGGGAGATTGCCGAGCGGCTATACCTGTCCGAGGGCACCATCAAGAATTACATCTCGAATATTTACTCCAAGATGGACGTCCGGGACCGGATTCAGGCTGCCAGAAAAGCTCAGGACAAAGGCATGGTCTGATGAACATGCTGAAACAGGGGCTCCAGCACTCAAGACAAGGGCATGTTCTGAACATGCCGAAACTGGGGTTCCAGCATGTCCTTCAAGGCATTCTCCAGATAAGGCTCGGCCTGAATGAACTGCCTGAAGGCCAGATAGGATGCAGCCAGTTTTTCTTTTTGCTTGGGATTGGCGGAGTTTTGGCGGACAGCCCGGATCAAAATATTCTTGGGTGTATGTTCCATGTCGATAAATTCAAGCAACTGGGTTTTGTATCCCACCAGCTCGAGAAGATTCGCCCGGATGGAATCCGTAGCCAGCGCGGCGAAGCGCTCCTTGATCAAACCATGGTCCAGCATAGGCGATAAAATCTCATTCTTCACCTGGCGGTTCAACTCGTGCTGGCAGCAGGGAACGGATAGAATAACCCGGGCATCCCAGCGTACTGCCTTTTCCAGCGCCGCATCCGTAGCTGTATCGCAAGCATGAAGAGTGACCACCATATCCGCCTGCTTCACTCCGTCATAAAGACTGATATCCCCCGTCCGGAACCGAAGCCCCTCGTAACCGAATTGCTCAGCCAATGCAGAACAGCGCGTGATGACATCTTCCTTCAAATCCAGTCCGGTAATCTTCACTGCCAAGCCCCGTACATGAACCAGATAGTGATACAGCGCAAAGGTCAGGTAGGATTTGCCGCAGCCAAAATCGATTATGGTCAGCTCACGGTCCCGGGGCAGATACTCTGCAATATCGTCGATGATCTCAAGATAGCGGTTGATCTGCCGGAATTTATCATACTTGGGAGCAAGCACCTTTCCTTGCGCATTCATCACTCCTAGCTCGACGAGAAAAGGGACCGAAACTCCTTCTTCGAGCAGGTACTGCTTTTTCCGGTTGTGGACGGGAGCAGCCTGCTTACGGGAAGCCGCTTGGGTTAAGATGGAGGCATGCCCCTTCTTATCCACCAGCACCTGAAAATCGGTTTCCGCGGTTTGCAGCAGCCCCTGCCGGAAATGCCCGGCCATCCAATCCCCCAGCCTGATTCCCGCTTCCTCCGCCGGTACATTTTCGTGAAATACCTTAGTGCCGATGGTTTGTTCTAATTGAATGAGCGTCGCCCCTTTGACCAGAACAGGCTTAGCCTTTATCTTAGACGGCATATCAGGCAATTTGGTTCTCGGATTGCTCAGAATAGCCTGGATTAACTTGCCTTCCCTGCATAACTGCATGGTCAACTCCCTTAATTTCTCCATAAATCCTCCTGTTATCGGACAACCGTTCATAAGAACGGATGAATGAATGTTTGTCAGTGCAATCCGTGTATTTTGCCGAATGGGTTCATTATACAAACTCCGCGGATAAATGAAAATGCGTAGTGCTGTCTTCAAGCAAAAAACCCGCCGGAGCGGGCTTTTTAGGAATACGGTGGAGTATTCACGAATGAAAAAATTCCTTCTGGAACAAAAAGCATGTATAAGCCACCCCTCTCCTAGACCATCCTAATAGGGAGAGGAGGTGACTATACCATGGCAAAAGACGTATTGTGCGAAGTAAACTCCTGCAAGTACTGGGCCAATGGCAATCAATGCAGAGCCAACTCCATCTATGTATCCAATCATCGCGAAAAGCAAGCTTCTAATTCCGGGGAAACAGATTGCAAAACCTTTGAGCCAAATGTCTAATTCCGAGCAGGAGAGCAGCAGGGTCTTGCTGCTCTTTTCTTTTTCCAGTATAGTTTTCAGTATATCCTTAATTGAGAACTATTATCACTGCCGCGCAAAAAAAACTTTCTTCCCGCCGGTTGAAGGACAGCAAATAACAGCAAGCTCCAGAAGTCCCTTTTGGAGAGACTGCCAGAGCTTCCATCCGTGCATCAGATTATGCAGGGTTCATCTGATCAGAAGGTTGCTGCTGCTTCCTTGGCACGGGCAATCGCCTTTTCCTTGATGGCCTGCGCCTGATCCGGGAATGCTCCCATCCCTTCGATGAAAATCCCTTCAAACGAGGTTATGCCATGAAATTGCATGATCTTGCCCAGATAGCTATGGCCGCTTTCAACAACTGCAGCCGGACCCTCCGAATAGATGCCGCCACTGGCCTGGATGTGCAGCGCCTTCTTGCCGCTCAGCAGCCCGACGGGACCTTCTGCAGTATATTTGAAGGTTTTACCGGCGATGCATATGGCGTCGATATACGCCTTCAGCACCGGCGGGAACGAGAAGTTCCACATGGGGGATACAAATACATATTTGTCTGCAGCTACGTATTGATCCACGATTTCGTTCAAACGGGTGACCTTGGACTGTTCTCCGGGAGACAGCTTATCGAAGGACGCGCCAGACCGCAGCTGCCCCCAACCGCTGAATACGTCGGCATCAATATGGGGGATAACCAGATTGTACAGATCCAGATGAACGACTTCGTCTTGGGGATGAGACTCCTTGTAAGCTTCAACAAATTCCTTGCCGACCGCCATGCTGTACGATGCCTGATGATCAAATGGATGAGCCGTAATATACAATACACTTGCCATGTCTGAAAACATCCCTTCTTTATACAATTTAGTGTTCCATACATGTTATTATAACTTAATAAAAGTAAATTTCAAATTTTTATCCGCTTACTTTTTATTAATTTTTTAGGAAGATAAAACCGGGAGGATATAGCGGAGATTTCGAAGCCCTCCTCCATTAACTGGGAGTCGCGGCATAGCTATCACAATGCTTGCTGTTGGCGGGTATGAGAAGCCGGAGTGGGGCTATAGCTGTCACAATGATAGCTGTTGGCGGGTATGTGGAGCTGGGGTGGAGCCACAGCTATCACAATGATAGCTGTTGGCCAATAACAGGAGCAGCCGGCCCTCTGTAGCTATCAAATTGATTAATCTAAGTCCGCTCACCGAAAAGACTTCCCCTGCGTGTGCAGAAGAAGCCTTCATTTGTGATGGTTATCGATGCCGTTTGTAGAATACTACAAACAGGCAAGCAAGTAACAGGACTGCACATAAGATTGCAGAAGTCGCAGCCTCTTTTGTGCTTCCTTGGGCAGCGGCTGCCGTAAGCTGTTCACCCGGTTGTCCCATTCCGCCCATTCCACCGAACCCGCCTTGTCTGTCCCCGCCAAAAGCAGGCATCTCCCCATTAGCAGGAAAAGTCTGGCCATTCTGGGCCGGGGCCGCTTGCTGGGCTCCCTGGCCGTTCTGCGCCGGGGCCGCTTGCTGGACTCCCTGGCCATTCTGGGCCGGGGCCGCTTGCTGGGCTCCCTGGCCATTCTGGGCCGGGGCCGCTTGCTGGGCTCCCTGGCCGTTCTGCGCCGGAGCCGCTTGCTGGGCTCCCTGGCCGTTCTGCGCCGGGGCCGTTTGCTGGGCTCCCTGGCCGTTCTGCGCCGGAGCCGCTTGCTGACCGTCTTGGCTGCTCTGAGTTTGCACCGTTTGCTGGCCGTTTTCCGGCATTCCCATGCCTCCTCTCATTCCGCCCGCTCCCATACCACCGGGTGCGCCAATCCCTGCACCTACGCCTCCGTCTACAGCCCCCATACCACCGCGGCCTTCCCTACCTCCTCCTGCGGCTCCCATTCCGCCGCGGCCACCGCCCATGCCTCCGCCGGAGCCATTGCCGTTGTTGGTCGAAGCCACGGTTCCGTCCAATTGACCGGTTATGCTCTCCTTTAGATTGGCGGCGACAGTAACCAGTTGGGTGACACCTTGCTGATACTCTTCGTACGAGTAGAAGGGGCGCGGGTCCTGCTCCACATAAGGCGAGATCATTGCCGATATCTCCTCCGCCCGCCGCGCGAAGCTTTCATCCGACATGTAGCCTTCCACGATTTCCTTAAGAATCTCATGATACCGCTCTTTATAGGTATCCACTGCAAGCAGCTTGGCGATTAACGGACGCTCGGCCACGGCTCCTTGTGTGGGCTCGTCAATCAGTACGCTTGTACCGCTTCCACCTCCGCCCATGCCGCCCATTCCACCGCCCATGCCGCCAAAAGCCATATTGTAATCCCAGGGCAGTATCGAAAAGATTCCCTCATCCTCATATAAATAATAATTCTGCTTATTCGAGCCCAAATAGCTGTCCATATTGGCAGTCGCTGCATTCAAAGCAATATATTGAAGCACATTATCTACATCAAGCACGGATTCATAGTCAGTGCCGTTGTTAAGCTCATTCAGCATATCGATGAGAATATCTTCATTGGACGATTCGGACTTTTGCGCCAGACCGGTATAGGCAGTAATATCTTCTCCCAACCAAGCCAGGTCGCTGCCCGTGCCTGTCATCTCGCCCTTATAGAGTGCGCCATAGGAATTGCCGAAGTTCCGCTCCAGATATGCAGCATCCACTTGCTCCACACTGAGGTAGAAGCCCCAGAGCTTGTCATTGACATATACATTCACATACGAGTAACCGGGTGTGGGCAAGCCCATCTTTTCGGCAAGCTCATAAGTCATAAACTCCCGCATGGATGAAGCGTCACTGTAATTATTATTCAGATTGATTTTGCTGATTCCGTTCAGTGTTTGATCGGAGACATATTCATCGAAGGACAGCTTGAAGCTGTACCGGTCGGAGTCGGGCATCTGCACCACACTCCGCAAGGAGAGATTCCCTTTGGTCCGGATGCCGATGTTGTTCAGCTTAACTCCGTTGTATTCCACGGATGCGGTCTTATATTCCTCCAGCGACGCATTGTCCAGCATGTCCTGAAAATCCGCTTCATCTATCGTTATTTTCACATCGATGACCTTGTCCTTGGGAAAGACATTCTCCGCAATTGTCTCTGGAGCAGCGGAAACAGCCGGATTTAGGGTTGCCGCGGCAGTCGTCCCGCTCCTGAGAGAATAGCCGATAAGCCCTGCAATCAGCATAAGCGTGAACATTCCCACAAGAACCGGTACAGCTGACTTGGATTTCATTTGGAAGCACCGCCCATCACGAGACGTAATCGCCGCTATAGCTGATTAGAACCGCGTTTTTGACCCCATTGATAGCGGAAATCCGGTTGACGAAGCCGCTTTCCTTCTCCTTGACCCGTACCTCCAAGGTCAATTCAACATTCCCCTGGGAAACGGTCTTTTGCTTCAGATTATAGCGCTTGGCTTGCTCATGTACGGCTTTGACCACATGGGACTCGCTATCATCCCCGTCGCAGTTGACCACCAGCAGATAAGGCGTTTCGAACGATGCTTTCTTAATAAAGATGAACATTACCAGACCAATCACAACCGAGCTGACCAGAGCCAGAGAATAAAAGCCGGCCCCTGTCACAATCCCTACCGCTGCGGCCCAGAACAGGAAGATCAGGTCAGTAGGGTCTTTGATGGGAGTTCTGAACCGGACAATGCTTAATGCCCCTACCATCCCAAGGGACAGCACCAGATTGGAATTGACCGCGATAATCACCATGGAAGTAACCATCGTCATGCCGATCAGAGAGATATTGAAGCTCTTGGAATACAGTACTCCGCTGAAAATCCGCTTGTACAGCAGGTAGATGAAGAACCCGATCAGAAAAGATATGGACATAGTCAGGCAAACCTTCGTAATATCCACTGTGGCCACAAAATTATCGATTACGGAATTTTTGAACAGATCGGTGAAGGTAGCTGCAATTGTTGAAGAATTCATATTATTGGTCCTCCCATTGATTCATTTTGATAAACTTGCGGCATATCACATATTTGGAAGCAGATTGGCGGAATAAACCTTCAAGTTGAAGCGCATCCCGAATGTAGCCGGGCAGGTACTCATCATATTTCACCTCAAGAATAATGAAGTTCTCATCGATTGCCCTGACTGCACTCAATTGAGGGTCAAACAGGTCCGTTTGGTTCAATCCGCTCTTCAGATCCTTGTCGAAGGTAATCCGCACATTGCCATTGCGGCAAACATAAGGCTCCCGGATATAATCCACAATCACCTTGGGCTGCAGCAGCCGATGCTTCATTTCATAATACAGCTCGGCAAAAAGCGGCTTCTCAGGCACATTCAGCACTTCAGCATTCCCCGCCACGATCTGGTCGGTCATCTGCCGCGTCAACGGTTCCTTGATCTTGGCAATAAACTCATTGCGCTTGATCTTCTTTTCAAAGTGGATGACCTTATCCTCCAGATTGTAGATGCGGATCCGGTATTTGTTCCGGTCGCTTACACCTGCTTGCTTCTCATCCAATGCCTTATTGCCGATATCATCAAAGTACAAGCTGCGGATATGATACTCTCCCGATGGCCCCGCATGCCTGTCCGGCTGCATCAGCACCTTCAGGCGCTGGCGGATCATATAATATTGGTGGAAGTTGATCATGTACTTAAGCTCATGCCTGTATTTCAGATTCATCTGTAAAACACCCCATTTCCTGTATGTTTATACTATTTGGTCCTCTTTATTGCTCCTTGTAGGTTGCTTGCTTTGTTTCATGTCCCTATCATAAGTGTTCATTATGAATATACGTTTAAGGCCAACTGAATGTTCGCTGAATGTTAACACCGCGTAATCGGAATGTTAACGACCGCTATGCAAAAAAAGCAGACCCTTAAAAAAGGTCCGCTTTCTACGCCGGCTTATTCTTTTTTGCTCCTGCCTACTCCTTCCGAAGAGCAACCGTCCATTGATTCCGGCCGGCCTGTACATCCAGATAGCAGATTGCCGTACGCGCCGTTCCTTCGTCGCCCACAAGCTCCGGACGGTCCCACCAGATGACGGGCAACCGTTCAAAACCGATATCCGATGTGAAGCTTACGGTCAGAACCTCTTTTCCTTCAACGGATCTTCGCTCCTCCTGCCAATCCAGCAGAACGGGAACAGGCTTTTTGGGGCTTGTGCCTGTCTCCTGAAAGCCGTTCGGAGATCCGTAATCAATATACTGAGCCGGAACCCGTTCCCCCTCGCGGGCCATCCAGCGGGCATCCTTGCCGTAATAACAGAGGACCGAGGGATTATGCCCCTCCGATTGCCCCCAGTGGGCGGGCGGATTTCCTTTGTGGCGAATAGTGGATACCGCTTCGTGGCAGGTAAGAGGATCAGCCAGCTCCAGCAGCTGCGACGGATGCTGCCCCGCCGGATAGCGAAGATCCAGCCATTGGCGCACCTCCTCCAAGGTGGAGGCAACCACCCCCTGAGGCAGGTGAGCCAGATAGTTTGCGATATAATCCTGGGAGGCCTGCTTGTGTGCATCATGATCTTCATTATGGATCACGAAGCAGGAGAAATCATTATGCGCATTATTCACAAAACCTTGATGAATCCTGGTCCAATAGTCTGCCTGGCCCGCCATAATGCCCGCCCCCGCTATATCATCCGGGTCCGTGCTGTAGCGGGTGGATGCCCCCGGATATTCCAGGAAGCTGTTAACCAAATCCCGTGCTGTCCAGGCAAAAGCCCACTGGCCGCCCTCCTCTACGGAGGGAT
Organism: Paenibacillaceae bacterium; assembly: GCA_029256185.1. Lineage (GTDB taxonomy): Bacteria > Bacillota > Bacilli > Paenibacillales > NBRC-103111 > Paenibacillus_AR. Next base: position 46,098 of record JAQSYI010000011.1, on the reverse strand, counting down.
AGCGGAAATTCAACCCGCTCAGCCTGTAGGCATCCCATGGAGCCCCTTCGTGGTACATGCTGCTGTCGCAGGTCTCATGGTCAAAGCAAATTCCCCAGAAGGCGCCAAAATCCAATTGCTTGGCTGCTTGGAGGAAATGGCTGCCGATCCCCCCTACCCATTGGTCCACTCCCAGAACCTGAGGGTGCATCAGCCAACCTTGGCCCGCCATGGCCCGCTTGATAAATTCGCGGTGATAATCAAGCATTCTGACCGTATCTTCCACAGTATAGTCCACATTGTAATTGACAGGGTTATGGTGAAAATAGGAGGAAGGCAATACGCCCACATCGTCCCCGTATTCCATATGCCACTCAGACAATTGCGCTGCGCCCGTATGAGCCACATCCGCGTCAATCAACCACGTTACTGGAGCCAGATGCTGATGGCACCCTTCCGCCATATAGACAGAGGAATCATAAGCATGCCCATGACACAGGACCGGATCTCCATAAACATGATGGAGCCGCGGCGCCCCTGTACGCTCAATTTCCTTTACCCGGCTTGGGTTGTATCCCCAATGGAAGTTGGAGGTAGTGACCATGCATAGAAAGTGCTCCTTCTCTCCAAAAATCCTGGTAGGGATCTCCTGGATTACCCGTTCCTCTCCACAAAATATTTCAACCGTCAAGCTCCGGTATGCCGTTCTCCGTTCCCCGCATGCTGCAGTGAGCATCCAGCCCCGGTCGGCAAGTGCCGGCGGCTCCTTAACCCAGATATCCTCCGGACAAGCAATGACTCTTATTTGTGTGGCGGCGGAACCGCATAACCGAATGGTCCAAGTGCCCTTTTCTACCAGAATCAGCTTCTGCAGCAAGTCTAGCGTTATACTCAACTCATCCATCCCCTAACCTAAGTAATGATCTAATCTTCGCCCATTATAGCCTTGCATATGGCTGCCCGGTCAACATACATTAGCGGACGGGTATACATAAAGGAACAAAAAAACAATCCCCCAAAAGTGACGAGATGCTTCGAAGCAAAATCCGGGTACTTTTGGGGGAGCCCCCGAATGAAAATGCGGCACTGCCTGCATTTACGTAAAAAAAACCGGCTATTGAGCTCTTACAGCCCAATAGCCGGTCTTCTTTTTATATCCTAATCAAGACTCACGTCAACGCTTCCGTACTCCTCATCCCAGACCACCTTAGCCCCTATGGCGTCCGCAACATTCCGCAGAGGGACATACAAGTACTCCTCCTTCAGAGCAACCGGCTGGTCCAAGGCAATCTCCTTGCCGTTGGCATAGGCAGTCCCGCTGTCCTTGGTCAGTACAATGCTGTTCTTCTTGCCGGGAACAGTCAGCGTAATGGCCTGCTCCTGCTCATTCCACAGCAACTCCAGCCCCAGGTCATCCGCCAGCGAACGGGCCGGCACCATAGCCGTTTCCCCCTCCAGATAGGCCGCCCAGCCATAGCCGTATTCAAAGTCTTCTGGCTCGGTCATCATGAAGAAGCTGGCTTCCTTGCGGGTGATATGCAGATCGTCCTTCAGCCATTGATAGAGAACGGATTGGGGGGGAAGCGCTTGGAGCAGCTGCTCCGGATCGGAGGCATCTTCCAGCGGGAATCCGTCTTCGGACGGAATAATGTCCGCTGTGACAGGTTCATTCACATTCCAATTTTCGGATGATGATTTAATATGGATGGAGCGCACCCCGGGAACCAGTCCGTCCGTAGGCGCAAGCGTCAGATCCAGGACACTTTTGCGCAGCTTCATGCCGGAATCGGCATACAGATCCACTTTCAGCACGGAATCCTTCCCGAGTACGTTCTGGAGTTCCGATTCACTGTCCTGCCCCACCCCATTGAGCATTACCAGCAGGATCGCCAGCACTTGCTTGAATTCCGTATGGAAAATTTCCAGCCCGGCTTCCTTGTCTTCCAATACGGAGTTGAGAGCTTCACCTTCTGTAAAACCAAGGGCTTCTCCGAGGATTTCTCCCACAAAGCCTGAGAATAGAGGTGACAAAACATCATAATACTGGGCAATCACCGATTTTAAAGCTTGGTCGTCCTTCATCAGATTCAGCACAAAGGAACGGAGAAGAGGAATAATATCCTTTGTCTTCAGTTCTACATTGACGTGGTGAAGATAGACGGATTGTCCGTTAATCGTCTCGCTTCCCGATTCCAGGGACAGCTTGTCGGGGTTAGGCAGCTTGCCGATTAAGTAAGCAAACAGCGGTTTGAGAAATTCAGGGTCCTTGACCTGCTCCTGCAAGGAGAGCAGCAATTGAGTCTGGTCCGTAGCGCCCGCTTCAACAGGCAGCTCACCGCCCAGCCCGGATAATCCTGCGGATAGACCGGCTATATCCAGAACAAATGGCTTATCCGCCCCTTCCGGCCACACGGCCAGGGAGTCGGGAGTTATACTGGCCTGGAACGGTATCTTGCCGCGGCCTACCTCCAGATTACCCTTCACGGAGAGCACCTGCGGACTCTCCTGCTTGATTTGCTCCATATGCAGCTTGGTATGATTCAGCACTTCGATGAGTGCCAATGATTCCTTCTCGGTTTCGGTCAGCACTGCAGTATCGTCAAGCTCGAAGGAAATTTCGACCTCGCCGCTCCCTTCCATGGAGGTAATCTCCATCGAGCTAAGCAATGCTTTGTTCAAGTCTACACTTCCGACTGCCTGACAGCCGGCCATAATGGCCATCATGACGCATAATAATACCAGCGCATAACCTTTCAGCTTGCTTCTTCTCCGCATATTCAGCCTCCAGCATGTTTGGGATATGATTCTATCTATATATATCGGCGGTTCATCATATTTCTTCCATGCAAAAAAGTATTTCTCCTGCTTTCTGATGAACATTCGCACGGGTTCATCCTTCTTGCCGCTTGCTCGTAACGGAAATTTTTTCCGTTATCTCGTCAGATTCTTCCCTACTCGCTCATTTAGCGGAAATTTTTTCCGTTATCTTCTCCTAGACTCCCCGAAACAGGCATAATCACCTGAGTTTGAGGGAATTAACGGAAATTTTTTCCGTTAACTTTTCGTAATTACCGAAAAACCTGCTGATAACGGAAATTTTTTCCGCTATGTCGTCCCATGCGCCTTTATCTCCTGCTCCATTAAGGAGCTGCGATTAATCGATTTCGTAATCCTTGGAATCGTCAGCCTCTCCCGTTATGCAGGTGAAGCAGGCATTCCAACCGGTTATTGCCGATCCGACCGCCCAAACAGGCTGACCGCACTGACTGCAACAAACGCCCCTTCGCTTCAACCGCTGATTTGATGCTGCTCTTGACTTCTTCATACGACTCTTTGGGATTACTCTTTATATAATTTTGTGAACTTATCCAACAAAATGGGAATCAAGGCCTCTATCCCTCCACAGAAAATTATTGCAGATAGGCGTTCATATCCAAATTGTTCAGCTTGCCGGCACAGCAAAACTTGTATTTCTTCCCGCTGCCGCATAAGCAGGGATCATACACATTCGCTTGGGTCAGGTTAGCTTTTATCGCTTTCTTCAAATCGGTGATGTCCTCTATCGCTTCTATGCCCAAAATGTAATACCACCCGAAATGGTCGCATACCCGCGCCACCTGCTCCGCCCGTTTTTGCGTCTGTACCCTTACAATGATCGGTTGCTGCTTCGAGCCCCAGCCTTTTGCCGGATATTTGTTTTCGTCGTGTTGAGACATGATCATCTTCTCCTTTATTTTCAGAAGTTTCACGGTTTTGCTGTACACTGTACCGTCTGTACACAGCGCACAGCTCACTGTGGCATTGCGAACAAATAGCCAAGGTTTCCCTTGGCTATTTGCTCTACCTTACTGCTATATATGAGCCCGGTCCATTACGGCAGCTCCGTTGCTCCCATCAGATAGCGGTCCACCTCGCGGGCGGCCTCGCGGCCTTCGTTGATGGCCCATACCACGAGGGATTGCCCGCGGCGCATGTCGCCTGCGGCGAACACACCTTCCACATTGGTGGCAAACTGGCCGTAAACGGCCTTGGCGTTGGAGCGTTCATCCTTCTCTACGCCCAACTGGTCCAGCAGCCCGCCCTCGGGGCCGGTGAAGCCCAGGGCCAGCAGCACCAGCTGAGCCGGGAATACCTTCTCACTGTCTGGAACCTCAACGGGAACGAATCGTCCGTTGCTGTCTTTTTTCCAATCGATCAACACCGTATGGACTTCCTTCAAGTTGCCGTTGTCGTCGCCGACAAAGCGCTTGGTGGAGATCAGATACTGGCGGGGATCGCCGCCGAACTTGGCAGCGGCCTCCTCCTGGCCATAGTCCATCTTATACGTCTTGGGCCATTCCGGCCAAGGATTATTGCCGGCCCGCTCATCGGGAGCCTTGGGCATGATCTCGAACTGGTACACGGAGTTGCAGCCATGGCGCAAGGAAGTTCCTACGCAGTCCGTACCGGTGTCGCCGCCGCCAATCACGATCACATCCTTGCCCGCCGCCGAGATATACTCCCCGTCCTCCAGATTGGAATCCAGCAGACTCTTGGTATTCTTGTGCAGGAATTCCATCGCCAGATGAATGCCCTTCAGCTCGCGCCCTTCCGCCGGAAGATCGCGTCCCTTGGTAGCGCCGCCGCACAGCACGACAGCATCAAATTCAGCCTTCAGCTTGTCGACGGGGTAGTCCTTGCCCACTTCCGTTCCCAAGACGAAGGTCACGCCTTCTTCCGCCAGCAGGTCAACGCGGCGTTGAACAACGGCTTTATCCAGCTTCATGTTGGGAATCCCGTACATCAGCAGCCCGCCGGCCCTGTCCGCCCGTTCGAACACCGTTACCGTATGTCCCGCCTTGTTCAGCTGCGCCGCGGCAGCCAAACCGGAGGGGCCTGAGCCGATTACGGCCACCTTCTTGCCGGTACGTTTCTCGGGAAGCTGGGGCTTCACCCAGCCTGCCTCAAAACCATGATCAATAATGGAACATTCGATGTTCTTGATCGTAACCGAATTGCCGTTCAGGCCGACGGTGCAGGACCCCTCACAAGGAGCCGGACACACCCGTCCGGTGAATTCGGGGAAATTGTTCGTCTTGTGCAGACGGTCCAAGGCTTCCCGCCACAAGCCGCGGTATACAAGATCATTCCACTCGGGAATAAGATTGTGCACCGGGCATCCGGCTGCCATGCCGTTTAAGAGCTTGCCTGTGTGACAATAAGGAATGCCGCAATCCATACAGCGAGACCCTTGAGTCCGCAATGCTCCATCTTCCATATGCTCATGAAATTCCTTGTAGTGGCCAATTCTGCTGAGCGGCGCTTCATCTACTGGAATTTCCCGCTTGAACTCCAAAAAACCGGTTGGCTTTCCCATCTTAATCCTCCTCAGTTTCCAGCTACACGCGCGGCGTCGCTCATATTTTCCTTGAATGCCGCCATAACAGCCTCATCCTGGGTAAGGCCGGTTTGCTTGGCTTTCTCAATCGAATCGAACATCCGCTTGAAGTCCTTCGGAATCACCTTCACGAAGCTGAACACATTCTCTTCCCAGTTCTCCAGAATCCGTTGGCCTACCGTACTGCTGGTAAATTTAACATGATTGCGGATCATGGTTTTGACTTCGTTGATTTCATAGGATTCAGTCAGGCCTTCCACATGAACCATTTCCTTGTTGATTCTGCTCTGGAAAGAACCGTCGGCGTCGTAGACGAAGGCGATACCGCCTGACATCCCTGCGGCAAAGTTGCGGCCTGTCTTGCCGAGCACCACAACCCGTCCTCCGGTCATATATTCACAGCCGTGATCCCCGACGCCTTCGACAACGACGCGCACGCCGGAGTTGCGGACAGCAAACCGTTCCCCTGCCACTCCGCGGATATACGCATCCCCTTCGGTAGCGCCGTAGAAGGCCGTATTGCCGATGATCACATTCTCTTCCGGTACAAAAGAGGAGCGCTCAGGCGGGAAGATGACGATTTTGCCGCCGGAAAGACCCTTGCCTACATAGTCGTTGGCATCGCCTTCCAGAGACAAGGTAATCCCCTTCGGCACGAACGCACCGAAGCTCTGGCCGGCGGAGCCGTTGAAGTGCAGCCGGATGGTATCGCTGGGCAGGCCCTCCAAGCCGTAACGGCGGGTGACTTCGCTGCCAAGAATGGTCCCGACTACCCGGTTCACGTTCTTGATCGGCATAATCGCATGCACATGCTCCTGATGATCCAAGGCCGGCTTGCAGACGCTGAGCAATTCCTTCATATCCAGGGATTTCTCCAGACCGTGATCCTGCTCCATCTGGCAGTAGGTGCCATAATCGGAGGGGACCTCCGGACGGTGAAGCAGCGGGCTCAGATCCAATCCTTTAGCCTTCCAATGATTAACGGCATGAACGGTTTCCAGGGCATCGGTGCGGCCGACCATCTCTTCCATGCTGCGGAAGCCAAGCTCCGCCATCAGTTCGCGGGCCTCCTGGGCAATAAACGTCATGAAATTAACCACATATTGCGGATCTCCGGCAAATTTGGCACGGAGCTCGGGATTCTGGGTGGCGATCCCCACCGGACAGGTGTCCATATGGCAGACGCGCATCATCACACAGCCCAAGGCAATCAGAGGTGTTGTGGCGAAGCCGTATTCCTCTGCGCCCAACAGTGCTGCCACGACCACATCGCGGCCGGTCATCAGCTTGCCGTCGGTTTCCACCGTAATCCGGCTGCGCAGATTATTCAGAATCAGCGTTTGATGCGTTTCGGCCAGACCCAATTCCCACGGCAGACCCGCATTGTGAATGGAAGTCTGCGGCGATGCGCCGGTGCCTCCGTCATAACCGCTGATCAGGACCAGATCGGCCTTGCCCTTGGCAACCCCTGCGGCGATGGTGCCCACGCCTACTTCGGATACCAGCTTCACGCTGATCCGCGCCCGCGGATTGGCGTTCTTCAGGTCATGGATCAGTTCTGCCAGATCCTCGATGGAATAGATGTCATGGTGAGGCGGCGGCGAGATCAGGCCTACGCCTGCGGTTACGCCCCGCACCTCGGCAACCCAGGGATACACCTTGCGGCCGGGCAGCTGTCCGCCCTCGCCGGGCTTGGCGCCTTGCGCCATCTTGATCTGGATTTCATCCGAGTTGACCAGGTAGTGGCTGGTTACGCCGAAGCGCCCGGATGCCACCTGCTTGATGGAGCTGCGGCGGGAATCGCCGTTGGCATCCGGCGTGAAGCGCTCGGGATGCTCTCCGCCCTCGCCGGTGTTGCTCCGTCCGCCAATGCGGTTCATGGCGATGGCCATGGCTTCATGGGCTTCCTTGGAGATGGAGCCGAATGACATGGCCCCGGTCTTGAAGCGCTTGAAGATAGCCTCCAGCGGTTCTACTTCATCAAGAGGAATGGAACGCCGGTCCTTCTTGAATTCCAGCAGATTGCGGAGGGTATATTTGACTTCCTCATCTTTATTCAGCAGATTGGAGTATTTCTTGTACAGCCCGTAGTCCCCTGTGCGGCAGGCGGTCTGCAGCATGTAGATGGTCTCCGGATTATACATATGCTCTTCGCCTTCCGCGCGCCATTGCAGCTGTCCGCCGCTCTCCAGCACCCGTCTGCCGGACTCCTGCTTGGAGTAGGCCTTCTGGTGGCGCAGCTCCACTTCCTTGGAGATGGTATTCAGATCGATACCGCCGATCCGGGAAGCGGTCCAGGTGAAATACTTGTCGATAACGGCCTTGCTGATGCCTACAGCCTCAAAGATTTGGGCGCCGCGGTAGCTCTGCACCGTGGAGATGCCCATCTTGGCCAGCACCTTGGTTACGCCCTTCACGCAGGCCTTCAGATAATTGTAAGCGGCTTTCTCATAAGTGATGTCCGCGATCATTCCGGCAGCGATCAGATCCTGCAGCGTTTCCAGCGCCAGATAAGGGTTGATAGCACTGATTCCGTAGCCCAGCAGCAGGGCAAAGTGATGAACCTCGCGGGGTTCGCCCGATTCAAGCAGCAGGCTGACCTTGGTCCGGGTACCCACGCGGATCAGATGGTGATGAAGCCCTGACACAGCCAACAGGGCAGGAATCGGAGCCAGACCGGAGTCGATTCCGCGGTCGGTCAGAATCAGCAGATTGGAGCCATTGGCAATGGCCGAATCGGCTGCTTCATACAAACGTTCCATCGCTTTCTCAAGAGCATCCTCATCTCCAGCCGCAGGGTAAAGGATCGGCAGATCCACCGAGCTGAAGCCTTCTCTATTTATATGACGGAATTTGGCCAAATCTTCATTGCCGATAATCGGGCTGGGAATGCGGATCTGACGACAGCTTTCGGGCGTCGGCTTGATCAGGTTGCCTTCAGGACCGATCGTCGTTTCCTGGGAGGTGATAATCTCCTCAAAGTTGGAGTCAATCGGCGGATTGGTCACTTGGGCGAACAACTGCTTGAAGTAGCTGTACAGCAGCTGCGGCTTGTCGGACAATACGGCCAGCGGAGCGTCATTGCCCATGGAGCCGATAGGATCGACCCCCGTCTTGGCCATAGGCTCCAGAAACTTGCGGATGCCTTCGTACGTGTACGCAAACGCCTGCTGCCGCTGAATCAGAGTCTTGCCGTCGGAAGCCGGAAGCTCGGGAGCGGCAGGAATGTCGCTTAAGTTGACCAGATTCCGGTCCAGCCATTCCTGGTACGGGTGCTCGTTAATGATCCGGTTCTTGATTTCGTCGTCGGAGATGATCCGGCCTTCCACCGTGTCCACCAGCAGCATTCTGCCGGGACGCAAGCGGTCCTTCTTCACAATCTTGTCGGGAGCCAGGTTCATCACGCCCACTTCGGATGCCAGCACAATCATATCATCAGTGGTGACATAGTAACGGGATGGACGGAGACCGTTGCGGTCCAACACTGCGCCGATAATCGAGCCGTCAGTGAAAGCGATGGCGGCAGGGCCGTCCCATGGCTCCATCAGACAGCTGTGGTATTCGTAGAAGGCCCGCTTCTCCGGACTCATGCTCTCATCCTTGGACCAGGGCTCGGGGATCATCATCATGGCGGCGTGAGGCAGGGAACGCCCGGCCAGCATCATAAACTCCAGACAGTTGTCGAACATCTGGGAATCAGAGCCTTCGTTGTCGATAATCGGCAGGATCTTCTGCAGGTCATCGCCGAACAGCTCGGATTCACACATGGCCTGGCGGGCATGCATCCAGTTCACATTGCCGCGGAGGGTGTTAATCTCCCCGTTATGAATCATATAGCGGTACGGGTGAGCCCGTTCCCAACTGGGGAAGGTGTTTGTACTAAAGCGGGAGTGCACTAAAGCGAGAGCGCTGGTCAGCTCGGGGTCCTGAAGCTCCAGATAATACGCATCCACCTGGTCCGGTGTAAGCATCCCCTTATATACAATCGTCCTGCTGGATAAGCTGGAATAGTAAAAGGGCTTGCCGAAATCCGAGGTTGCCCCCAGATTCTCGGAGCGTTTGCGTATGACATAGAGCTTGCGTTCAAAGCTCAAGTTATCCTTTAAGGCCGGATTCGCTCCTATGAAGAGCTGACGGACAAAAGGTTCTGCCGTAACGGCAAAATTCCCCAGGGAGGAATTGTCTACCGGCAGAGTGCGCCAGCCAAGCACCGTCTGGCCTTCTTCTCTGACCATCTGCTCCACCATTTGCTCACAAGCTGTGCGGGCGGCAGGGTCCTGCGGCAAGAATACCATCCCTACGCCGTACAAGCCTGCAGGCGGAAGCTCGAAGCCATGTTGGGGAGCAGCCTTGCGGAAGAAGCTGTCGGGAATCTGCATTAGGATTCCGGCGCCGTCTCCAGTATTTACTTCACAGCCTTGGCCGCCCCGGTGGTCTAAATTGCATAGCACCTGAAGCGCTTGGCGGACAATCTCGTGGGATTTGCGGCCTTTAATGTCGGCGACAAAACCGATGCCGCAGGCGTCATGCTCGTACTGCGGGTCGTACAGCCCCTGCTTGGGAGGCAATCCATTTTGGGTCATCATCGTGCAACCTTTCCATCTGTTTTATTGGGCCTGCTGATAAAAATAATTGTTTCAGCAGGGAGTTGTCGATTATAATTTTTAATTTTAACATCTCATGTCAGATGAATCAATTGAAAAAAAGCGGGAAAACAATCTCAAAAACAGATTGTTGTAACCGATTTCTAATCTCCTTCCGGCACAAATTTATAGCCAACCCCCCATACGGTTTTGACGAAGCGGGGATTCTTGGGATCGGTCTCGATCTTCTTGCGCAGGTTGGTAATATGCACGTCAACGGAGCGTTCCGTCACGTAGGTGTCGATGCCGCGGATCTTGTTCAACAGTTCTTCCCTGCTGAATACCTTGGCCGGATGCAGCCAGAACAGCTTCATGATTTCAAATTCGGAATATGTGGTTTCCACCAGTCTGTTCTGCACATACAGACAGCGCCTGTCCATGTCCATATGAACACTCTGGCGCTGTTCCTTGGGAGGAAGGGCTTCCACAGCGGGAGAGGACATGGAGGAACGTCTCAGAAGCGCCGTCAGCCGCGCGGCCAGCTCCCTCATGGAGAAGGGCTTGCACAGGAAATCATCCGCACCGACAAGCAGCGCGTTCACCCGGTCCGAAACTTCTTTCTTGGCCGACACCATCAGGATGGGAATCTGGTTTTTGTCCACACGAAGCTCTCCGCACAGGGTAATTCCGTCTGTATCAGGCAGCATTACATCAAGGATGATGATATCGGGGTCATTCGCCTGCAGCAGCTGCTTGCCCTCTGCGCCGTCGTAACCGCAGAACACGGTGTATCCCTCTTCCTCCAAATAAATGGTCATCACATCCGCAATGCTCTGATCGTCTTCAATAATGAGCACCTTGGCCATTCTATGCACTCCTCTTTTGCCCGCATCTGATATTTATCTTTGTATGAAAATAATAGTTTCCTAACAGTTCCCTAGCACTTTTCTAGTACTTTTCTAAAAGCTAAACCAGATAATGAGAGAATAGCCATCCATGACGCTTTCGAAGCGCCACATGGAAAAATAATAGAAAAGGCTCTACCACCGGTTTTTGGCGACATGTTTTTATTATAGCTTATAAAGAAGCAATTTTCTGCCTTTCCCGTCGGAATTTGTTGCCAATCATGAGGCGGGATGCTCATAATCGAAGATCGTTCTTGCAAAAGACAGTCAGGACTGCTAGAGCAAGAGAGGAGTGTTCATTATAATATGAGAATACTGATTGTCGATGATGTTCCATTCATGAGACGGGTACTGAAAAAGATCATGGAGGATGCAGGCCATGAGATAGTGGGAATGGTAGACAACGGAGAGGAAGGCGTCAGGGAGTACAAGCGCTTTAAGCCTGATGTAGTGACAATGGACCTTACATTGCCCGGTATGGACGGCATGGAGGCGATAAAGCTCATCATGCAATATGATCCCGCTGCGCAAATTCTGGTTACTTCCGCAATGGGGCAGGCGGTCATTGTCAAGGAAGCCATCCACTCCGGCGCCTATGATTTTGTGGTCAAGCCGGTAGACGAGAAGCGGCTGCTGTCCGCTCTGGCTAATGCACGTGTCCGTTGAACAGTCTGCAGTTGGCAAGGACGGCACGCGGTCAATCTTCAACCATAAACGGAGGGTTCCTATGAAATCCTGGTCCTTATCCACCTATGCGCCTCCTATGGCATTGTGCATATTGGCGGTAATAGGCGGATTCTTCCCGATTCAGCTCCTGTTCGGAGTAGAGTATGTAACAGCAGGAATGTGGGCGCTGGTGGCGCTGGCCTTGTACGGTCCGGGCTGGGCAATCGCCGCGGCGGCTGTCGGCACACTGCCGACCCTGGGATATTGGGGCCACCCCTATGGAGCCCTGCTGTTTGTGTTGGAGGTTGCCGCAGTATGCCTGATAACCTGGAAGCGGCGGTTTGGCATAACCTCGGCCATGCTGCTGTATTGGATTACAGCCGGGCTGCCTCTGGTATGGCTGTGTTATAAATTTGTGCTGGCAGCGCCGGACTCCAGCATCCGGTTCGTTATGTTCAAGATGGGAATCAACGGAATGGGCAATGCGGTGTCCGCTTCCCTGATTATCATGCTGGTCACCTTGTTGAAGCAGCAGAATAAAAACACGCTGTACCAACGGGTATTGGGACCCTCCGCCAAACCATTGCCCCCATTGAAAATGTCCGAGCATCTTTCCCATATTATGATTGCGGTTCTATTAGTGGTGACAGTAACGCAGATGAGCCTCCACAGCAAGAAGATGATGAGCAAGGAAGAAGATGCCGCAGTTTCCCGCTTGGTTGGCGCAGTCCGCTTGGTGGACTATTACTCCGGCAGCTCCCAGGCTCCATTGTCCCGTGAGGAAATGATGAGCCGTCTTATCGCCAACATGCCCGATCTCCGCTTTCGCCTGATCGATCCCCGGACCGGGGTGATTCCGGAGGAAGCCGGGCAGACCGATCCACTCCCCCCCTACCTGACAGGTGAGGCGGAAGCTTCCCAGATCAAGCTGCTCGAACAAAATGTACATCTATGGTCTCCGCCGCTTGCCTCTATCACCAGGATCAAGCAGCGGATGGAATCTGTGTTTTTTATCGATAAGATATGGAAGGGTCAAGACACGCTCCGTATTACAGCCGAGCTGCCGGCCGGCCAGATATGGAACACCATCTATAGTGATTTATCCAAGGATCTGGGGATCGCCTTCTTCCTGCTCGCATTGGCATCATTCGTGATTACCCCTGTCTGCTGGCGGCTGACACGCCCCCTCGCGGAGCTCTCCGAGTTGTCCGGCAAGATGGCCTCCAGTATGGGCGGCTCCTTCCGGCCCCAGTGGCCGGAGAGCCCTATCGCCGAGATCAACACTCTGACTGATGCATTCGCCAGGATGTCCAGTGATCTGAATAGTCAATTTACCAGTATTCTGGAATCCACCCGGGAAGGCATGCTGCTGTGCACCAGGGATGGAACCATCTTATTCACCAACAGCCGGCTCCGCTATTTCTTCGGCAAGGAATCGGTTCAGGCCGGAACGGTGGACAAGCTGTTTCTTGTCATGAAAGGGCTGGAGGCCGCCTTGGCCCGTGAGCTGAGGGAGCAGATTACGGTTTTTCTGCAGGATGAGCGGCAGGAATCCGCCTTCCAGCGCAACTTCGCCTACACCATAGGCTCCCACCGCTTCCATTACTCCGTCTATGCCACCTTTATCGAGAAAACCGGGGACTCCCCGGAAGGCTTGCGGCTCTTGGTGTTCCGCGACCGTACGGAAGAGGAGGAGCGGGAGGTGCTGAAGGAAGAGATGATCAGCCAGATCTCCCATGAACTGCGGACTCCGCTTACCTCCATCCTGGGGTTCTCGGAGATTCTGTGCAACAGGGAGCTATCCCCTGCCAGACAGCGAAGCTATACCAACACTATATATAATGAAGCTGTCCGCTTATCCCGGCTGGTAGATGATTTTCTTGACCTGCAGAGAATGGAATCGGGAGACCAGCCTTATTATCTGGTGCCGCTTGATTTGTGCGAGATAGCCGGGCAGGTCGCCGAGCAATGGAGACTGGACAGCACCCGTGAGCTTCAGCTGGCAATCCCCGGGGAGCCTGCCATTGTCATGGCCGATGCCGACCGGATCCGGCAGGTGCTGCATAATCTGGTGGGCAACGCCTTCAAGTATTCGCCGGAGCAGACCCAAGTCATTCTGTCGGTCACCCAGTCCAACGGAATGGTTCGAATCGAAGTGGACGACCGGGGACTTGGCATTCCGGAGGCGGATAAGGACAAGATTTTCCGCAAGTTCTACCGGGTAGAGCATCCCGACCGCCGCAAGATCCCCGGAAGCGGCTTGGGCTTGACCATCGTCAAGGAAATCGTGGATGCCCACCAAGGCCAGATCACTTTCTCTTCCCAGCATGGGGAGGGCAGCGTATTTACTGTCTGGCTGCCTCTGCACCGCGCTCCCGAAACCGCGGATATGTGCCTGCTCATTGAACGAAACGACCATTATGCCGACACTGTAGCCGCGGCTATGGAGCAGCATGGCCACAACGTCCTCCGGTTGGGCTCGTTCGAAGAGGCGCTTTATGCCATTGGAAGCGGTCCGGCCCACAGGCCGCGCATGATTGCTGCCAACCTGATCGCAAGCGGCCTCATGAACGGGCTGGAATTCGCCTCCAGGCTGCTTGCCCAAGATACCGGCAAGCCCACGCTGCTTATTTTCCTTGAGACGCTGGAGACAGGAAGCAAGCGGACCTCGCGGCCGGATTTCCTGCAGACAAGCAGACCCTTCTCCGCCCGCCAAGTAGCCGCATTGGCCCAAAGCGCCTTGGGAAGCAGTGGAGCCCGCTGTTACTTCCCGCTGCAGGATGCAGGCATATTGAAGGCGCAACTGGCCAAATTCGGCCTTCATCCGCTGGAGCTGCGCGAGGAGAAAGACGCCCTTGCCGCCATCTTCCCGGGAGGGCTGGAAGACGGTCTGGGCATCTGATATCTATGGCGAATTCCTCATAGGAAACCCCTGCAAAACATGCTATCCTTAATAAAGCATCATACGAAGGCATGTGTTGCAGAGAGGAATATGAGGATTGGCTAAATTGTATTTTCGTTATGGAACCATGAACAGCGGCAAATCAATCGAGGTGCTGCGCACTGCCCACAACTACGAAGAACAAGGCAAAAGTGTGCTGCTGTTCACTCCTTCCATCGATAACCGTTACGGAACAGGCATTGTAACCTCCCGCATTGGCATGAAGAAGGAAGCCATTGTCGTTGAAGGAAATACCGATATGTACGCTATCGTCTCGGAGAAGATGCCCCATTGCGTGCTAATCGATGAGGCGCAATTTTTGAACAAGGAACAAATCGGGCAACTGACAGATATATGTGATGATCTGAACATTCCGGTGATTGCCTATGGATTGCGCTCTGACTTTCTGGGCAATCTGTTCGAAGGAAGCCTGGAGCTGTTTGCAATTGCCGACAAGATCGAAGAGGTCAAGACCGTCTGCTGGTACTGTGACCGCAAAGCGGTCATGAATATGCGGTGCAAGGACGGCAAGCCGGTATTTGTCGGGGAGCAGATTCAGATCGGCGGCAATGAAAGCTACATTCCCGTATGCCGGAAATGCTACAAGAGCTTAAAACGCAAAACATAGCGCAAAACGCGGCGCCTGGTTTTCAGGCAGCCGCGTTTTTTCTTGACCTTCTGGACCATAGTCCCTGCCAATCCCCATCGCCATGCATACGATACACTATACAACAGGGGACAGAGGGTGAAGCAGTTGTCGGACAACCACTGGAAAATGTTTATTTTCGGCTATTTATCCGCCGTCTTCATCAGCACAGTCGTCTGTCTCTTGTGGCTGATGAGCGGAGGGCTTGCGGAGAACAGCTCCGCTGCGGCGGACTGGAGCCAGATCCGGCCTTACCTGTTCTACATTTCGGCGGGAGCTCTCGGCGGAACGCTGTACGCGCTGCGGACCTTCCACCAATTCTATGACCAGCCGGTGAAGGGAAGATTCATTTACTGGTACCTCATGCGGCCTTATCTGTGCGGCGGGACGGCCATGATTACCATCGTGCTGTTCGACAGCGGGATTATGCTGTTTCAGGTGGAAGATTCCATGACGGCCAGAATGGGCCTGTCCTTTCTGGCAGGGTTCGGCTACGGCAAATTCATGGAGAAGCTGACTCATTTGGCAGAGGCGCTATTTAACGGAAACGGGAAGGAAAAAGAAACGGAGAACGGCACGGACGGGAAGGAAACCGGGGCAAAGGTTAAATAAAAAGTTTGGCAAGGCCAAAAGTTCCGATCCATCAAAAATTCCAATCTATCCGTAGCTCCAGCCGTAAAAATACGTTATACTGGGAGAGTTGCATTCTTTTACTTGGAAGGAAACTTTACTATGTCCAATAACCGCTCCCCCTTGCCCGGGTGGGTCCTGATCATGCTGCTGCTCACTGGCATTATCGCCATTTCCTTCTCCTCCATCTTCATCCGCTGGTCCCAGGCGCCTGCATCCGTGCTTGCCATGTACCGGTTGTTGTTGACCAGTCTGTTCATGCTGCCGTTTGTGATCCGGACCAGGCCCAAGCTACAGCGGATTTCCAGATTTGACTGGATCATGATGGTTGTTTCCGGTCTGTTCCTGGCCCTGCACTTCCTGTTCTGGATGGAGTCCCTGCGCTTCACATCAGTGGCCAGCTCCACCATCCTGCTGGCGCTGGAGCCTATCTTCATTCTGGCCGGGGCGTATTGGCTGTTCCGCGAACGCACCACCGCCAAGGCGGTGCTGGGCATGTCCGCCGCTATTGCCGGTGCGGCGCTGATCGGCTGGGGTGATATAGGGATTTCCGGAACGGCACTGAAGGGCGATCTGCTCTCCTTCCTGGGGACCGCAGCTGTTGCCGCGCATATGCTTGCAGGTCAAAGCCTGGCCAAGCGGGTGCCCTCCCTTTTCTACAGCCTAACCGTATTCAGCGTCGCGGCCGTTGCTTTTCTGTTCTATAACCTGGCCACTCATGTTCCTCTCGGCGGCTATAGCGCACAGGAGTGGGGAATTTTCCTGCTGCTGGCTATTGTACCCACTGTATTCGGGCATGTCCTGTTCAACTGGCTGCTGCAATACGTCAATGCGGCTACCGTCTCCATGAGTGTGCTGGGAGAGCCTGTGGGCGCCACCCTTCTCGCTTACTTGCTGCTCAACGAGAGTCTCAATTCAGTCCAGGCGGTCGCGGGCCTCATCATTATCTGCGGCGTCTGGTATTTCCTGCGCCATAACAAGGTGCGGTACGAGGACAAGCCCGGAGCGGAATGCAAGAAGACCGGGAGCGCCGCAATCCCTGCCCAAGAGTCTTGACAGCCTCTCCTCCGCCTATCTCTGGATGATGAAGATGCCCAGCATAATCACCAGCGCCCCCAGTATCTTTTGTGCCGTAAGGGGTTCATGAAGCAGCAGCGCGCTCAGCAGAAAAACGAATATGTAGCCCATGCTTCCCAAGGGATAGGCATGAGTGAGCTCGGACCTGGCCAGCACCTTCACCCAGATCAGCGAGCTTATGCCAAACAGCAGCAGCGCCATGGCGAATTCGGGAACCCTCAGAATCCGCACAATATCGTGAAGCAAGGTCGAGGGAGTGAGCGACAGCGGCCCTACCCGGTCGGAGCCGGATTTCATCATAATCTGTCCGATTGAACCCAACAGTACGGACATCAGAACCAGCCTCATCATAAGGGGAGGCCTCCCCGGCATAGTTGGCAGCTTGCCATATTTGTTCCCGGCAGGCCATTCATGGCAGGCAACCTCCTTCGTTCATTGAGGATAAACGCCTATCGGCGTCCCTTGATGCCGTGTGTTTGTCAGGAAGCCGGACAACTTCTCCGTTCACACTTTCTGAGACTTCCGGAAAACACCGGAATGTTACCACTATATGTACGGGCCTTGGGGAATATCCTTATTTTGTCTTCCTTCTTAAGAATGCCAGCCGGGAACTGAAGGATTTGCAGGCGGGCTTCTTTTGCCCGTCCTTGCTGAAGGCCAGAGTGGCGTTGATTTCCCCGCCCAGCAGAATGATGATGCTGCTCAGGTACAACCAGATTAACAGAACGATCACGCCCCCGATACTCCCGTAGCTTTTGGCGTAGTTGCCGAAGTTATTGACATAGAAGGAAAAGAGGAAGGAAATCACGATCCAGCCGATAGTGACGAAGGCTGCGCCGGGCAGCACATTTTTCATCCGGAGCCTGCGGTTTGGAACGATCATGAACAGCAGAATGAAGATTAGCAGCATGGCCCCAATGGGAACAAACAGCTTCACCACACCCCAGACTGTCTCGAAAAAAGCGGGGTATGCCAGGTATTCGAACAACTGCTCCCCGATCACCTTTCCGAAGACCAGCAGCGCAAAGGAAATGATCATCACCAGCGCAATGGCCAGTGTAAAAATCACCGCCAGGCCTTTAAGCTTCCACCATGGTCTTGTCTCAGGCTCATCATAGGCCTTATTCAGCCCCTTGATAATGGCGGACAAGCCATTGGAGGCGGCCCACAGCGTGGCTATCATACCAAAGGAAAGCAACGCGTCATTGCGTTCTTCAATAATTTGACGGATAATATCTGAGATGATGGTATAAGTTTCCATTGGCAGAACCAGCGCCAGATTGGACCATACCTCTTCATCCGACAAAGGGGTATTCCCCATCAGCGTCAGTAGAAAGATCAGAAACGGAAAGAACGCCAGGATAAAATAATAAGTCATCTGAGCCCCGAGGGCTGTCACTTCATCATCTTCAAACCGGCAATAGAGGTCTTCTAAAAAGGTCAGCTGTTTTTTCCAGCGCATGTTGATGCACTCCCTTCTCGCAAATGTTTATGAAAGGTATTTTTTCCAGAGTTGGGCCAGGGAATTCAACTGGTGGTTACACGTTGGTATATACCCGTTTTGAAAGAGGCAAAAACACGCAAAGGGGAAATTGTTTTTGGGTAAAAAAGGGTTGGTTATTCCAAACCGTATGAGTGAACGGCAGCTTAACGAGATTCAGGAGCTGGCCAGAATTTGCAATGACGCTGACCATATTGAACTGAAGTTGAACAAGGGCATGCTTGAGAAACGCGCTGAGGGAGAACCTAACGATTTCCTGTGGTATAAGGACGGGAAACTTGTAGGCTTCTTGGCGTTGTATCATTTTGTTCCAAAGGAAGCGGAAGTGGGGGGCATGGTCCATCCCGATTACCGCCGGCAAGGGATATTCAGTGCACTGACAAGGGAGGCGGTCCTCTCGGCCAAGCGGCAGCAGGTTCCCTCGCTGCTGTTTGTATGCCCTCAACAATCCCGCGGCGCGCAAGCCTTTCTTAAGGAGCAGCACACCCAGTATGATTACTCCGAGTTCGGCATGAAGCTCTCCGAGCAGCCTCAAGCAACCGGCGGACCTTCTAGCATCGCATTAAGAAAAGGAACGGAATCCGACCGGCAGCTGATGATTCAATTGGATTCATTCGGCTTCGAATCGCCGGAGGAGGATTCCATCAGCATTGTGGATATGATTCTTAGCAATCCCCATGAGGATTGGCCTTATATTGCCTGCAAGGACGCTAAACCGGTAGGACGCATCAACATTCACATCCGGGACGGGAATGCCCATATCTTCGGCTTCTCCGTACTTCCCGAGCACCGCCGGCAAGGGTATGGGCAACAGATTCTGCTGGAAGCCATCGGTCTGGCGGCCAACAAGGGCCTGCGCAGTGTAACCCTGGAAGTGGCCTGCGGCAACCGCAAAGCGCTGGAGCTGTATCAGCGGTGCGGCTTCCGCGAGACCTATGTGAATGACTATTTCCGCCTGAAGCTATAGAGGGCCAACTCGGCCACCGGCCGGGCCATTCCATGCGAAATTTCGCATACAGCAAGAGGCTGCCCCTTTGGGGGACAGCCTCTTGCTTGTGAACGGTCTTACGCGTGCCGGTCTTACTAATTATTTCCAACAGATTAATAACGGCCCTGCAGAGTGCTGCGCTGCTCCAGATAACGGAAGAATGCCACCGCTGCTTGAGCCCGGCTCACTTCTTCCAGAGGACGGAACTGCCCATCCTGGGCGGTCATGATTCCCAACCCCAGCACCATCGCCGCATGCCCCTTGTTCACAATCGCGCCTGTATCGGATACATCCAGCTTGAACAGATCGGATACCTTGGCCAGGCTGTTATAACCCAGCGCCCGCACGATAAGCTCTGCCATCTGATCCCGGTTCATGGGCTCATCGGGATTGAACTTGCCCAGCGGATCGCGCTCGATCAGATTCATATCCACCGCATTCTCTACGTAGGCAAAGTACGCGCTCTTCGCCGATACATCAGAGAATGAGGCGGCCCGCGTGCTGTCGTACATCATGAACCCGCCGCCTCCATTCATGGCAACCACCAGCATCTTGATCATCTCGCCCCTGGTGGCAATCTGGTCCGGATTCACTTTGCCGTCCTTGGTATCAAGAGCGTCGTATTCCACCATGAGCTGCAGCTGACGCTCCGCCCAGTGGCCCTCCAGATCCGTGGCCGCCGTCCGGTCAATCCTTGCCGGTTCTCCTGTACGGTTGCTTTTCCATTCTCCGGTTACGGCATCCAGATAGACATTTTGCGTCGTTTCCGGCCTCAGCATAACAGGCACATAGGCAAGCTTGACATTCAGCTTCGCTGCCTGCGCAGGAGAAATATCGCCTGCGGCCAGCATCAGATTGTACTTCTCTACGGGAATTCCCAGAGAAGCGCTTCCCGCCGCCCAATCCACCACATACTGCAGCTCGAGGGAATATTGGCCCGCCCACAGCTCAAGCGCCTGCTGCTCACCGATCAGAGCCGGCTTTTGGGAAGGATAGGCATATGCGCTGGTATTGTTATAGTAGTTGGTTATCTCTCCTGTAATCCCGTCGATTCTGACATTCAAATTCTCATTAGCGGCCACGATCCCGTCTACAATCCGAATGAAGCTGAAGGAATACGCAGGATCAATCTGTTTCTGGTACGACGGCAAGGAGGCCGGGTCCGTATATTCCATAACAAGCTGGTGCGCCAGGTGGGGAACCAGCTTCTTCACCAGTTCTGCCGCCTGATTCTTGGCATCGGCAAGCGCCACCTTATATTCCTTCGCATCAGAGGAATCGGAAGCATAAATCCGGTATTTGTTCTGATTGTATTGGGTTACTTCACCGGTGGAAGCCTTGACTGTAGCGTAGATGTTGTCTCCGACAGGATAAATCAGACTCTTCTTCCCATCAGCCGGCTCCTTGTCCTCCTTGCCTTCATCCTCCTTGGTTAAGGACCAACTGATATTCCACGAGCCTTCAAGCTCCTTGGAATCGTTGCGGGCATATTCGCTGTAAGTGGCATCTTCCAGCTTGGCATTGGCGGGAATGGTGAATTGCCGCGACACGGCCTCAATCGCCTGGGCTTTGCTCAGCGCTTGACCTGGCCGGGGAGCGGTACCAAGAGGCGACTGGCTTAAGGGCTGTTCCTCCCGGGTCACCCCGCTGGTGCTCCATGCCTTGCCGGTTGCCGCATCAAGCTGCGCAGGTTGGAAGAAGTAAGCAACAGAGAAGTCTCCGCTTTGGTCCGGACGCTCATAGGGCTTGAAATATGTAGCAGTGAGCTTGGATTGCTTCTTCCAGATTGCGGCAGCCTCTTCCTTGGCAATCACCCCGCTTGGGTTGGGGAATTCCGTGTTGGCATCCCATGAGAACCGGAAGTCCACCACTTGGCCGCTGCCGTCCACGCCGACGCTAATGCCGTTATTGGGATAGAGGATGCCGTTGACCTTGCGGTCGAAGCGCAGGGAATACCGCACGTTTCCGCTCAAGGGAGTTTTGAAGTTCTTTTCATTCAGCTCGTTATAGACCGTCTCTGCCATCTCTCCCGGATACAGCTTCTTGGCGAAGTCCTCGGCAATGGTCCGGGCTTGGGCGATGCTGGTCTTGGGCGGATAAGAGGGCTTAAGATCAGGGTCATTGGAGTACAGACTCAATTGAAGCAGCTTGCCTGTCTCGGCATCAACCGATACATTGTAGCTGCCGTAACTGCGGTTATCCACCCGCTTGGAGAAATTGATGGACCAGCTGGATTGGCCGCCCAAAGGCAAGCTTTGCAGAGATACACCGTCCACTGTGTAATCAGAGGGTACTGACACGTATTGGCGGGCAAGCTCAATGGCTTCATCGCGTTTGACCTTTGTATCCACGTTTGAAGGGTTTGCTCCTGTCCCCGCTTGCGTTGCTGCAGCAGCAGAAGCAGGGTCTGGGGAAACAGCCGCCGTGCTTGGTTTTGCGTTTATGGCTGGTGTACTCGCGGCTGCCGGAAGAGCGCCTGTAAGCAGAAGCGCTGCACTGATGCCGATTAAGCCGGCTTTGTGGGGCGTTTTCATTATGAGTCATCCTCCCTGTTATTTTTACCGAAAAAATGCGTCCCGGGAAAATGCCGTCGTCCGTACCTGCATGGAACCGGCGGCTCTCCCGGCCTTTCGTGTACTAGACGCGCCTCCCCGGCAAAAGGTTTCAGGGTGCTGGAAAAATAGATGGCTGAAACCACAGATTCTTGAAATCCACCAGGCCCAGAGAATTAAGCGATACTCCGTTTACTTCCGGACTATAGACCGTCCTGCTGATGGGATGCAGCAAGAACAGGACATAACTTTCCCGCTTCAATACGGTTTCCAGTTCCCGGATACGGATCGGCCGTTCACTTTCCCGCGGCTCCTCCAGAATTGCCGCTATCCCCTGATCAATCTCCCGCTGCAGCTCCTCATGGAAATAAATTCTCAGGGGCATATTGTTAATGAGATACATCTCCAACAGGGATATCTCCAGATCCTCGTCAGCTACCGCTCCCCCCAGGTAGCAGTGAGCCTCATGCACCTTCCGGAAGTCTTCCTCATTATGAAGGGACCGGGTCAGCAGTTCTGTCCGAATACCGGCAAGACCCAGCTGCCTGGCGATCCACTTGCCTTTTGACAGATGCTTCTCATTCATCCGGATAATAAGCGGCTCACCGGAATAGCCGGATTCCCGCAACAGGCGGGCGGCCTTCTCCGGGTCATAGCCCCTATCCTCCATAAGCAGCGGTTCTTGCGGCAAAAAGCTGCGGGCAGGATACAAGTCCCCGTTGCCCGTCTCTCTTGCCAGAGCTTCCCGGTCGATCAGCAGACCCACTGCCTCCCTGAAGAGGCGGCTTTGCTGGGGTCCATCCTTTCTCATGTTAAAAGAGAGGAGAGTGCAGCCCTGTTCCAGCTTCGTAATGGATTTGAACCCCCGCTTCGCTTCGTCAGGCTCTTCCCATTCACCGCAGATCAGGGAGGATAAATTCATGTCCGCCTGCACTTGAACAGACGAATAATATTCATCGGGGATCATCCACAGTTCCACTCTGTCGAGCAAGGCCCGCTCCAGAAAGTAGTCCCCGAACGAGTCCAGCACGCATACACTCTCATCATGCTTGCTTACCCGGAACGGACCGGTTCCGACAGGAAAGCGCACGTTATCCTTTTGTTCCCGGCTGTATATGTCTCTTGGCAGAATCGAGGCTCCCGCTGAGCTGACATAGTGCAAAAACATATAATTGGTGCTGCGAAGCTCCACCTGCAAGACATACGGTGAGGTTGCCCTGGCCTGAAGGATGGGCCCTGCCAGCCAGCCGCTTGCCGTGCTTCCGGCGCACTTTAACCGCTCCAGGGTAAATGCCGCATCATCTGCCGTCAACTCCCGGCCGTGATGAAACCGCACGCCTTTGCGCAAATAGAAGGTCCAGCGGGTTCCGTTGGAATTGGACTCCCAATAGTGGGCCAAATGAGGTTTAATCCGACCTTCCCTGGAGTCATACCGGACCAGCGTATCAAAGATTTGCTTCACCAGATGCAAATCCCGGGAATACAAAATCTCCGCAGGGTCCAATGTAAGCACCGGGGTATAGGGCAGCCGCAGAGTATCCAGCCGCTTCTCCTTCTCTCCTACCTCCTGATAGCCGAAGTAGCTTGTCAGCCATTCGAAGAACTGCTCCTTCACCCCGTCCTGAATTTCCGTAAGGTTGATCAGCTCCATGGCCGTCTTGATATGCCCATCCTTCACAAGACGTCTCGCTTCTTCCGCCGCCAAGCCGTCGGAGGAAACAAGCAGCGTCAGCTCCGAGCGGTTGCCGCGCCCTCTGCCGGGCTTCCACTCAATCCAGCGGTGCTCCGCCATTTTCTTCAGAATGAATTTCACGTTGCGTTCCGAACAGAAGAAAAGGCCTGCAAGCTCCCCCAGCGTTACCGGAACAGCCTGTTGGACTGCAGGCCACTCTTTCTGCAAGCGGTGATAGTATTCAATAAGATGCATGTGATCCCGCCTTCTCCAAAAGAGGAAATGATTATAACCAATTATACTCTTTTTATCCCCTTTTGTTTATGCAAGAATATGGATGCAGCAGAAAAACATTCCCGCAGGTGATGCCATGCTGAATCCCAATGCGAAAGGAGCTATAACCCATGTACCTCACTCTCTATTCTCTGGAAAAATCCATGCTGGAGCGCCAGGCAAATTTGGAGAAGGAAGCCCGTAGACAATGGTTTAGGCACAACGACAACGACAAAAAGCCGGCTTCACCGGCTGGATGTCCTACCGAGGCTATTCATGCTTCGGATGCGTAATCCTGTTCCAAACAAACCCTTCCCCGTTCACCATCGAAGCGTATTAACCCTGTCGCCGCTCCCGGTTCAAGCGTAATAATTCCGTACCATCGCTTCCATTACTTTGCTTGTGCGCATGGCCGATTCTCCGGTGCTAAGCGCCTTGCCCTCTCCAAGCAGCTCGTTGACGATGGTTTGGATAAGAGGCTGCTGGACATGCGGAGGATGTGCAATGAACTCGGGCTGCTCCCGGTCGGCTGTACGCAATACAATGGATTGTTCCCCGAAGCTGGAGAAAACAATACTTCCTTTAGACCCCACGATCTCGCTGTAATCCTCATTCGCATAAGCGTTGAAGCACCAGATTCCTGTTCCGTGGACGCCTGATTCAAAGACGTATTCTCCTGATACCGTATCCTCCGCTTTATACGGACTGCCCAGATTGGAGGCGTGCCCGCTGACATCCCGGATGGGGCCGAGCAGATAATCGAGCAAATCGAGTGTATGGCTCCCCACGTCCAGAAACAGGCCGCCTCCCGAAATGGCCGGGTCCACCCGCCAGAAGCTGTCCGCCACATCCTGGAGCGGCTTGGCCGTTTGAACGGTTCTTACCAGCCGGACCTCTCCGATTGCTCCGGAGTCGATCCATTCCTTCACTCTCTGAAACCGTGGCAGACCCCGGCGGTAAAATGCCGTATACAGGGGGACTCCCGCCTGCTTGCACGCAGCAATCATTGCTTCACATTCCCTGACATTGGCCGCCATGGGTTTCTCTACATACACCGGCTTCCCTGCAGCGGCGGCAGCGAGAGTGTATTCCTTATGGGAGGACGGCGGTGTTGCCACATACACAGCGTCCACCTCCGGGTCACGGATCAGCGCATCCGCCTGATCATACCAGCGGGCTACTCCATGTCTGACAGCGTAGTCTCTGGCCAGTTCCCCATTGCGCCTCATCACTGCCGACAAGCTTGAGCCTTCGGCCTTTTGCAGAGCAGGACCGCTTTTTACCTCTGTCACATCACCGCAGCCGATAATTCCCCAACGAACTGTCTTTTCCACCCTTGGACCTCCCATATAAACCGTCTTCCCGTTCATCATACCATGGAATGGCCCGGTGGGACATGGTGGGACTGTGTTCAGCCTCCAGACCGGTGTGTCAATTTTCGGCGGGATCGAGCACCTCTATCGTACTGACAGCCGTCTTCAAGCCCTCCAGCGTCGTTGCCGTTATGGTTGCCGTCCCGATGCCGGTCGCCTTAATCGTCACAGCGGTCGTCCCGTCTACGGAATTATAGACCGTATTCGTCACCGAAATGACTGAACTGTCGCTTGAGGCAAATGCCACCGCCTTGTTTATTGCATTGTTGGGACTCACGGTGGCTGTAATCGTAGCCGAATCACCGATGTTCAGCACATCGGAGGTTTTATCGAGCGTTACTCCCGTTACAGGAACAGACGGTGTGCTGACAAACTCCACATGATCAATAAGCGCATTTGTTATGCCGTTATCCCAAGTAACGAAGCGAATGCTCATTTTTGCCGCACTTGCCTTCGGTGTAAACGTAAGCGTATGCTTTTGCCATGTGCTGCCGGTAATGACTGTCGAAGCATTGGTGCCAAGGAAAATATAATTGGCATCACCCTCATCTTCTTGAATTCGTACTTTCCCTGAAGTGACTTTGACCCATGCCGTCACCGTATAGATCCGGTTGGGCTGAACGGCGAACCACTCCTGACGAATCCCGCCGCCATAACCCGTATCTGCGATCTGTTGGGATTTTGTCCCTTCCACAGCATCCGCAGAGAGGGAGGCAGCTGTCGTGCCTTTCATTTTCATCCAGGAATCGGCCAAACCGTCCGCATTGCTGTCAGCTTCAAAGCTTCCATTCAACATATAGTTTCCAACGTTCACCGTAATACTGGATTGTCTTGTAATTCCACCTGAGGTTACATCCAATGCAAGAGCATAAGATCCTTCAGGCGTTCCGTACGGTATGCTAAGCGTGAATACGTTGGACGTTCTTTTATTAGTTTGCACACTGCCTGTGAAACCCGATAGCGAAAAAGCGCCCTGCCCATTATCCGCAATAAACCATCCTGGCGGTACGGTAACGCTGAAGCTGCCCGTTTGCGGATCGAACGAATAATTTGTGATGTTCACCTGCAGATTAACAACGTCTCCCGGGAGCACCGATTCTTGTACCGGTTCGATAACACCGTTCACAGCCGGCGTCTTAACAACGAAAGTCGATACGGATTGACTGGAGCTCTGCCCATCAATGACATAGGATGCGGTCGCATTCAGCTCATGCTTTGTCCATAGCGTCCCGGCTCCGGCTTGAATCTGGAACTCAACATCCTGGGAGCCGCCGGGAGCCAATCCGTCCAGTACCGTACCTGTAGAAGTCATGATGCTCCAGCCCCCGGCATCCAGCGTTATGGCTCCTGCTGCAATGGGACTTGAAGACCTGTTTGTCACCTTGCCTTTAACGGCTGCAGTCTGCCCGTCCGTGATTACAGCATATTCCGGGGAGAGCTCCAGCCTGAGATCCGGATCCAGGTCAGGCAGTCCCAAGTCCTGTACGCGCTGCTTGTATGCCTGGTTGCTCAATCCGAACGTTTCCTGGATGGCATTCAAGTATCCGAAACCGTCAATCGTCGTCGGTTCCATGACTCCGCCTTCCCCATTTTCATTCCACGCATAGATGGTGGAAAGGTTCATTGACCTGGGATGCGTATCCAAATAATCCTTAATATTTTGCAGCTGAGCCCTGAATTTCAATGGACTGGGATCGGCATACACATACCGGTCATGCCCTTTCCCCCATGGTCTCGGATCAAACGCGCTGAGGCCGCCGGGGATAAAAAAATAATTCTCGTAATTTTCATAGCCGCTGCCGGGAGCATAGGAGGCATAAACAAAGTTTTCCCATGCTTGGGGATACGAAGTGGCATAATCCTCGGGAACGTATTGATGGCTGTCAAGTCCAATTCCCGCCAGATTTAGCGGCAAAAATCCGTCATAGCCCATATTTACATACGACTGCAAGGTTCTATAGCCGTTGACGACCAGCAGCGGATTCGGCAGCCCTTCGTTTTGGACGGCTGTACGCAAACGCTGAAGCGCGGCATTCAAGTTTGCCGTTCCGCCAAGCCGGGCTGCCATATCGCCATAAAAGCCCACAATAGGCCTGCCGTCGGACGTTGTCTTATAGGACGGATCCTTCATGAAGTTCACCAGATTGGGGACGATGAAAGCATCCCAGTCGCTTGCCGGCCACTGTCCGTCCGCAATGAAATAAGGATAAAATTTCATCAAATCCTTATGCGGCGACGTTGTAAAATTATGAATAGCCTGCTGGCCGGGACGTTCTCCGCCGCCGGATTCCCTCCAGTAGTAATAAAAAGCAAAATGATCCAGCCCCCGGCTGGATGCCTGGAGGATTTGCCGATCCATGACCTCCTGCTGCCTGTCATCATACCAGCCAGCCAGCGGTTCCCGATAGGGAATCGGACCGTCTCCCCACGGCCCCGGCGACAAGAGATGGTCCTTGACGCCGCTCCAATAATCCCCTGTTCGCCCATACAATTTTTCGTATTCTCTTAATTGAGAAGGATTTAGCTCCGGATTCCAATTTGAAAAATAGAAAGCGCCGACCTCATATTGACCTTCCGCCTTTACCGGGTGAAAAGAAAAGGAAAGCCACAGCGCAACAGCGGTAAATAGACAAAAAACAATTCTCGGAATAAACGAACGATGATGAAGCGTTATTCCTTCGGACATCACAATAACCCCCTTAATTGGATTGTAAAAACTGAACCGCCCTCCGTCATTCGGTCTTGAACCGTATAATGAGAAGGGCGCTTTACTAGGGCGTGTCTGAAAACTCGCCCTAGCGACTATTTCAGGCTGTCTTTATTTTTCTCATACCAGTCTTGAACAAGCTTATCCACATTGTCTCCCCCCAGCCGTTTCCATTCCTTGCGGAATTCGTCCACTCCCCATTGCGGGGTGTACTGGCTGCCGCCCATAATCACCTTTGTTTCATTATCGCTTACCAGCGAGTTGAATTGAGTTAACAGATCGGTCAGTTCGGGCAAGGGTGGATTAAAAGGAATGATTCGTTTATATGGCACTTTGGAGTTGACGACGAATGATTCCGTTTTCAGAGGAACGTAACTTTGTGAAATAGGATCAGAAGCGGCAGTAGCCTTGAAATTGTCAATGCTAAAGGTCGGTTTTGTCAGCATGAGGGCATAGGAATTTTTGCTGTATGTCACTTCTTTTTTCGTTTTTTCCGCGTCGATTGACTGCGGAACCTTACCGTCAAGCAATTTGTAATGCGTGCCCTCAAATCCGAATGCCAGCGTAAAAGCGCCTTCGTTGAAAAGCCATTCAAAAAATTCCATCACAGCCTTCGGATTTTTGGTCGATTTGTTCATCACGTAGAATTGGGAAGGACCCCCTCCCGCTCCATAAGCAAACTGCCCGTATTTGGTGGACGGCGGAGAGAGTGGAACTGGCTTGGCGTTCGGATCGTTCGCCATCAAGTCTGCATATTCAGCTTCTATTGTCCAGGAGGATAAATATATTCCCGCTTTTCCTGTAACCCACAATTGTCTTTCCTTCGCATTATTTTTATCCGTAACATATTCTTTATCAATGAGTCCGTTATCGTATATATTTTTTCTTAGCGCCAGAACATCCGTGTATCGATCCAGCATTCTGCCCAGCACCAATTTTCCGTTGTCCACAAAAAAATCGCTTCCGAAAGCATTATACAGTGCTGCGAACAATCCGCCCGACCCGTTGGTATAGTTGAACTCATTGCCTGTAAACGCAAACCCCACCGTATCGGCTTTTCCGTTTCCATCGGGGTCTTTGTCTTTAAAGGCATGGGCGACAACCATCAATTCATCAATCGTCGTTGGCATCTTCAATCCCAGCTTATCCAGCCAATCCTGCCGGATCCAAATGCCATGATTCAAAGAAGCATCCGGATCACGTTCCGCCGCGATCGCATAAAGCTTCCCGTCAATCGTGAGATACGGCTTCAATACCGCATGATCTTCTAAATATTTGGCGATATTGGGGGCGTATTTGAGATAGTCGTCCAAGGGCTGAATCAGCCCTTGCTGTGCGAGATTGACCACATAATTCCGGTCATACTCCCACACCACATCCGGAGCTTCGCCCGATGCGAACATGGTATTGAACCGTGTAAAAGATTGATTGCGTGAAACGGGCACCCAATTCACTTTGACGCCGGAATTTTCGTTGATCCATTTGGTCCACCTGTTGTTTTCATAGGTTCCCTCGTCACTGGAGACCTGTCCACGATCCAATGTCGTGATGCTGATTTCTTTGGGCAGTTTGTCAAATGGATCAGCTGCTCCCGCAGCCGGACTCGAAGCCGCCGGCTCTCCCGTCTTGGGCTTTCCATCACTGCAGCCCGCAAGTACAACGGTGATCATCAGCGATAAAGCAAGTCCGCTATGGATGATTCGTCGTCCTTTCCCCGTTTTATTCATTTGTTCTCCTCCTAGAGATGATGATTTTATATCACAAGGCGTTAGGCCTTGTCGATATCAACCTTTGACAGAGCCGATCAGCACGCCTTTGACAAAATACTTTTGCAAAAAGGGGTATACCAGAAAAATCGGCGCAATGGAGACAACGATGGACGTCGCCCTTATCGATTCCGGTGTAATCAATTGCGTAAAGAGCAAACCCTCGCTCGCCGCCCCGGAGCTCAACATATTGGGATTCGCTTCCGTAATCATTTGCAGCAATTTCACCATTAATGTAGCTTTATCGGTGCTGCGGATATAAAGAAGCACATTAAAGTACGAGTTCCACCATCCGACAGCGTAAAACAGGGATAACGCTGCCAACACGGGCTTGGAAAGCGGTAAGATAATTCTCGTTAAAATCGTCATATCATTACCGCCTTCGATGGAGGCCGACTCTTCCAGCTCCTCAGGCAAGCCTTCAAAGAAAGACTTCATAACAAACATATTATAAGTGCTGAGCAGCCCCGGCAACCATAGCGACCAATAGGTATTCATGATCCCCAGTTGCTTGATCAGCAAGAAATTCGGAATGATCCCCACTGTTACAACCATGGAGAAGGTGATCGCCAGCAAGAAAGGAGCTCTTCCTTTTAATCTCTTCTTCGAAAGAGGGTAAGCCGCCAGAATGGTACAAACCATGTTGAACAGCAGGCCAGCCGCTGTAACGATCACTGTATTTTTCATTGCAACAAATATTTGGCCGTCCGTGAATACGGAGCGGTAGGATTGCAGATTAAAATCAACCGGCCATAAAAAAACATCTCCTGAATTGATGGCCCGGCTGCTGCTGAACGATGTTGCGATGACTTGCAAGAACGGATACAACGTACTGAATGCAACGATTGCCAAGAAAACATACAAGATTGTATAGGTTACTGCGGCTTTCCACTTGCCAGCAAGCATGTTCTTCCCCCCTAAAATAATCCGCGTTCGCCAAACGCTTTTATCATCTTGTTCGTACTCACGATAAGGATGATGCTGATTATTGATTGAAACAGCCCAAGAGCAGTCGTCAAGCTGTATTGCGTTCCCATGATGCCGATTCGATATACGTAAGTGCTGATTACATCGGAGACGTTGTAGACGGCCGGGTTTTGCAAAACGTTAATTTGCTCGAACCCAACGTCCATCATATTCCCCATCCGCAAAATCAATAAGATCACAATCGTACTGCGGATTCCGGGTAATGTTATATGCCAAATTTGCCTCAGCTTCCCTGCCCCGTCCATCTTGGCCGCTTCGTACAGCTGCGGATCGATCCCGGACATAGCCGCCATGTATAGGATGGTGCCGAATCCTACACTTTGCCATACGCCCGAGAAGATATATGCGAAGGGCCACCAGTGGGAGTTCGCCAAGAAGAAGATCGGCTCTATACCAAACAGATTGTGCAGGACGGTGTTGACAACCCCTGTGCTGGGCGACAGAAAAGCCGTGATGATGCCGCCTAAAACAACCCAGGAGATAAAATAGGGGACATACAGCATATTCTGAAGGATTTTTTTGAACCATTCATGCTTGACTTCATTCAGCAATACTGCCAGCACAATGGGCATCGGAAACTGAAAAACAAGACTATAGACATTTAGAAGCAAGGTATTCCGAAGCACAATTAAGAAATCGCTGCTCTGAAACAGGCGTTCAAATTGCAGCAGCCCGACCCATTCGCTCCCCCAAATGCCGTCAACAATCCGATAATTTTTGAAAGCAATAATTTCACCAAAGAGCGGGGCAAATTTAAACAGAATATAATAGGCGGCCACCGGAATCAGCATCAGATACAAATACCTGTCGCGGTAAACATATTTTCTGGCTGCTTGCAAGAAGGTTCTCTCCATAGCTTTTTTGCACTCCTTAGATTTATTCGCTTCGACTTTGTCTTTGTAGATCCATCATAAATTGGCGGGAACCGTTTGGGAAAGGCACATTCCCCCAAAAGTGACGAGATGCTCCGAAGCAAAATCCGGGTACTTTTGGGGGAGCCCCCGAATGAAAATGCCAAACCGGCATTTACGTAAAAAAAAGGGCTGCTCAGACAGTCCATGCAGCTGACTGTTGAGCGCCCCGCGATAATCGCTGATTCCTGAAGCATTGAAGTGGAAGCTAGGACAGCCTCACAGGCCCGATCAGACCGGACGGGAAGGACTTGCCATCGTATTGATTGGCCAGGCTGTTCTGCACGGACAGTCGAAGCTTGTTCGCGCCGGGCTGCACCAGCGGTCCGATATGGAACACATACGGCTTCCACATGGCAACGCCGGCCTCCTTCCCGTTCACCTGCAGGCGGGCAATCTCATGAATGTCTCCCAGATCCAGTCTCCAGGATGAAGCCGGAGACATCGCATCGATAGAGAACTCCATCTCGTAGACCATCTCTCCCGAATAGTGGGCCAAACCTTTCCACTCCGTCCAGGAAGACAGCTTGGCCAATTCCCCAGTCCACGGGCCCTCGATCACCCTCCAGCCTTCCGAAAGATCGAGTGTTTTTCCCGATTCCGTCTGCCGGGAGACCTTAACCCCCGGGGTTCGATTGTTGTCGATCGCCATGATCAAGCATTCTCTGCGTTCCACTTGAAAGGCTGCAGCCATACCGCTTCCGGATAACTCGCACGCGGCGGCCCCGCACTCGCCAGACCACGGATTCCACCATTCCGCGTACCCGCCCTGGTTCATCTCCAGTTTTCCCCTGTAGCTGTCCTCGCCTTCATTGACGATCACATAGAACAGCACGCCGCCCTTTGCAACAGTGCTGATCCGAATGGACGGAGCTGCCGGCTCAAGCCTGTAGTCCATTGCCAGGCAGTCCGTCAGCAGCTGCGGGATGTCCGTCTCCCGCTCCGTCCGGAGCAGGCCTGCCCCGGTTTTGCTTGCGACTTTCGAAGTCAGTTCGATCAAACAGCCGCCCTGCTGGGCAAATATCTGCAGGATGCGCCAGCTGGCCGGCGACAGCCGCCAGCCCTCCTCAACCATCACAGCCTCATAGCGGTAACCCGCGATGTGGATGGCGCCGTCTCGAAGCTCGCATGAATCCGCAAGCAGACTCTCCTCCAAGTAATTGAATTCGATCTGGGATTCGTACAACGGCCTGACGATCCGCCAGGGCAGATGGGCTTCGCCTCCCATCACCGCAACCTTCGCCCCGTTCATGGAATCCGTCATCAGCCAGCTCAAACGCTTGATATACCGGGAGAACATGGCGTATTCAGGCCACCAAATATTGTTCGGCCCCACATCCGGCGGTCTCTCGTCTCTGCGGGCTCCGCGAATGGAATAATAGAAGGCATGCGGGCAGATCATATTGACTCCCCGGACGAACAGCCAGTCGAGATACCACTTCATGTTGTCGGCGGTCAACGACCAGCCGCCCTCGCTGCCGCAGACGCCGAACGCTTCGTTCAGATTGCGCCGCTTGCCCCGGTGGCGGGCGGAATCCGACGAGCATTTGCCCATCGTGCTATGCACGCCTGTGATCCCCTTCTCGTTCTCCGGCGCGATATACCTCCAGACCACATCCTGGCCTGGAATATGGAAGGACCTCAATAACCCCATATCGTCGCTCTCGGCAGGGTGGCCGGTCAATCCGATGCCGTGCGATTCGCACCAATCCGCCAGCGGCTTGTAATACGTACGCGTCATTCGGGAGCGAATGGCCGCATCATAGATGGCCCGGCTCTCGACCACGCGTTCTCCGCCTTCCAGCCATAGCAGCGGCAGCTCCCTCTCCTCTCCGCCTGCAGCGATATATTCTTCCAGGAACCCCCTCGTCCAAGGCATCAATCCGGTCCGGTGATTCCGGCCCAGCAGGTCGGGCTCATCCGTGAACATGGCGATAACCGTCGTTCCGAAATAGGGAGCAAGCTTGGCATAATAAACGTCGTGCGTCAACGTGATAAAGGCTTGGACGGCCGACGGATTCAACAGATCGGCGGACGGCGGAGCATCTGCCTCCCCGTCGTCCTGGCCTTCATGAACGCCGCGAATGGTGCCGCGGGATGGCGTCTCTACGAACGCCAGCAGGCGCCAATCGCTCTCGTCGGGGAGCACGATGGGAAGCCCGTCCTCGCCATGCGGCAAGACAATGGCGCTCTCCGGCTCCAGGGAGCCGTCCCGTCCCACGCGCATCGCTTGCAGCGAGACCAGCGATTCCTCCTCGATGAGCGGGAACGCGGGTGATTCACCCTTCCGGTAAGGGAACTCCCGAAGCTGCAAGCCTCGGCTGGCATAATCGGGGTTCTGCCGGACGACCATGCCGCAGGCGGAGCCAGACGGATACATGGCTTCATCATATAGAATAACGGTCATGCCCAGCTTCGCCGCTTCCGAGACCGCCGTCTCCACGAGTGCCATGAACGGCTCGGACAAGTAAGGAAGCGTCCGGGGGAGTCCCATCCGGGGATGCAGGACGAAGCCGTCTACCTCCTTGGCGTGGAACTCATGCAGCTGCCGGATCAGTTCCTCGCGGGTAAGCCCGTCGTTCCAGAACCAGAACGGCATTGGACTAAATTCTGCGGGCGGATGCCGGAATTGCTCCCGCAATGCTTCGAGTGTCTTCGATTGTCTCATTTGTATCCATTCCTTTCGCTTCGCTCAAGGCGCTCTACAGAGTGGGGGATTCCGGTTCACTGCGCATCACCGGGAGGGGAATAGGCTGTCCCCGCTGCCCGGTTCAGCCGTTCCGACATTACAGTTTCGCGGTATTCGCCGGGAGTGATTCCCGTGTATTTCTTAAATATCCGGATAAAGCTGCTGTAATTCGTATAGCCTATACGATCCGCGATTTCAGAGACTGTTTTCGTTGTATCCTCCAATAGCCGCTTCGCTTCTCTCATCCGGATGTCGATCAAATAATTAAGAAAGTTTTGTCCCGTATGGTCCTTGAATAATTTGCTTAAATACGGAACGCTGATTTGGAAATGACTCGCCAGCATATTCAGCGATAACTCTTTGATCATATACCGCTCCTCGATAAAAGCGGTCACCTTCAGGATCATTTCATTCTTGCCGAAGGTCGCCCTTTTGGCTGAGATAAGCGATATCAATTTTTGAAGCTGCTCGGCCATGTAGGTATGCATGTTCTCCACATGACTGATTTTCTGTAAAGTATCGTAAATCCGTTCGGTCAAAGGCTGCCATTCCGTTTTTTCGATCCCGCAGCTCCCGACAATCTGAATGGCCTTCATCATCAACTGCAAGCATAGCTGGCGAATAAGTTCCTCGGGCAAGAGATGCCGGGTCATATCATCGAAAAATTGCCGAAGATGCCGTTCCACCGCTTTCATATCCTGAGCTTTGACAGCGTCGGCAATTTGATCGATCAATCCGTACATACGATAAACATGTATCGAAGGGGCGGTATGAATATCCGCAACCTCCTCATAGGAAATAATGATATCGTTGCCCATCAGCATGCGGTATTGCAGGGAGGAGGAAGCTTCATTGAATGATTGATGGATCTCCTCCATTTGGACATAAAAACCGCCAACGCCAATGGATATGGTCTGTTTGAAGTGACCAGCGACGTAGCTCTTGATTTGTTCACTGAGCGAAAGCGCAAGAATCTGATTGCTGCTCGGCTCGTTCTCCGCAAAGGACAGGATCATGACGATCCGGTTATCCGTTAGAACGATCGCTTCGCCCTTACCCTCCGAATTAATCATTTCCTCCGCCACGTTGCACAAGGCGTAGGCATACAGACTAAGATCGCGGGAACCCGCCATTTCGGAGCGCCGGTCAAAATCCGCTACCATGACGATATAATGGGAGGATTCCAACCGAAAGTTAAGCAAAGAAAACCGCTTGTCCGCCACCTTGTTACCCGTCAGCAGGTCGAATAAGACCCGCCATTTGAGGACGGGGATGCTTTGATGAATTTGCTGCTGCATCTTTTCGTTCGCCACCAGCATGTGATCCACCATATACTCAATGCCGGACAGTTCCTCGGTGATAACCGTCTTTTTATCTGCTTTGACGCTGCTTTTTAAGCGCTGAAATACCCTTTGCAAGCCTTGATCGATCGGTTTATAAATCCAGGTGCTCGCGATAATAACAGCCAATACGGTGAACGCAAACAACATGACCGCGACAATAAGCAAATAATGACGCCACTTGGCCGACCCGCCCGTAAGCTGCACATCCGGTACAATGCTGACATACTTCCAGCCCGTGTAGGACGAGGAGGTGTAGAACACCATGCTTGGCACACCATTCACTGATGATTGAAATTGCCCCTCCCCGCCTTGCTTCGACAAAATCATTTTTCCATACTCTTCCTCGCTGACGTTTCCGTACAAATATTGCTTGTCATTGTGAGATATTATTTTCCCGTCCCGATCTATGATTAACGTATAACCGGGACGGTTCCCGTTCACCTGGGTCACCAGCTTATAAAAGGCATTTTCGTCCAGGTTGACAACAATTTCGCCTCTGCGAAATCCTTCGGTCACATTTAATGGATAGGACCTCACCAGCGTAATCAAGTTGTGATAGATTGGAAAATTTTGAGACTCGCTCTCGATCACTTTACGCGTACTCAGCCATTTATAATTGACGCCCAGACTATCAAAGTCTTCCTTCCACAATTTATCATAGAAGTTGTTTTCCGTTTCGGACGAGGTATTCGTTATGAAATGTTTGCTTGCCTCCGAATAAAGGTATACCGAATACGTATAGCTGTTCGAGAACGCCAAATTCGAGACGAGCTTGGACAAATCGGCGTAATAGGAATATTTTTCCGTATCGTCCTGGAAATGATTGTCCATAAAGGCTCTTAGGGGCCGCTCGTTTGCGAGCCCGATTACCCGCTTGTCCACATCCTTCAACATGCTGACGATTCGTTGGTCCAGCTGGTTGAGCATGATCAGATTCGTTTCCGAAAGCTGCTCCTTTAATTGGCTGGTCGTGCTCACGAACGAGAACCACATAATCATTCCAATGACGACTGAGAACAAGCCTGCGTATATGACGATGCTTCTGCTTAACATACTTTTTCTTAGCATATACGGTCACCCCCCACAACAATCGTGCTGTCTGTAATTTCGATTGTAAGACATTAACCGCGGCGAGAAAAGATACGTTTATTTATATATGATGCATTTTTTACACTATTGTGAGACAGCAGGATCGCCTGAAATTTCCGAAAAAAGCAATGCAAAAAGCGCCGCCCCCATTCCCATAAGGAAACGGAAGCGGCGCAGGTTTAGGTTCGCCCCTTATCATGCTACAGAGAAGAAGCTCCTGTTGCTTCTCTGTCATTGCCCGCCGGAAAATCCCATGGCAGCAGCGCCTTGTCCCCTTCTTGGAGCCGCAGCAGCGCTTCATACAGGAAATAATCTCCGTAAATCACGCATTGATTGGCATTGCTGTATTCCCTCAGCGCCTCTTCCCGGCTATCCTTCCGATAGGCAGGTCCTACGCTGCCGTGAAGCAGGAAGGCGTGCGCATGCGGCAGATCAGGTGCGCGGTGGGCAGTAAGCAGGCGTTCGGCCAGTTGCTTCGCTTGCGCGAGCCATTCCCCCTCCTCCGGCGCTTGCCGGTGCAGCTCCAGCAGACCGCAGCAGACAATGCTCATGGCGGAGGTGTCAATGGGCAGGTATTCGTCCCGGGGAGCTGCAAAATCCCAAGGCGCGTCCCCCTGAGCCAGAAGGGAACGGTTCCAATATTCCAGACAACGAAGGGCTGCTTGGCGAAAAACGATATTCCCTGTGTAGCGAAATGCAAGAGCAAAGCCGTAGATGGCCCAAGAATGGCCTCTGGACCAAGTGGATTCATGATCATAGCCTTGGGCCGTTCTTCCGCCAAGCGGGCGCCCGGTATCAGGATCGAAATTGAAGGTATGATAGGTGCTGCCGTCGCTGCGGATAATGCTCTGCTCCAGTTGGCCCGCATGAGCCTCCGCTGCTTGGCGGTATTCCGCAACGCCGGTTTCATGAGCCGCCCAGAAGAGGAGGGGAATGTTAATCAGGCTGTCGACAATAGCCTTCCCCTCCTTCTCCCGGCGAAACTCGGGCGTGTCGGTATCCCAATCATTCCAGGCGCGGATATATGTACTGTATTCCGTCCTCCGGAAGCGGCCCAGCAGGACCTCCGCCGCCTTCAGCCCCACTGCCCGGCTCGCTTCGGAACCGGTGAGCAGATAGTGATGCACGGCAGTCAAGTGAAACTGAAAGCCCACATCATGATCCAGCCCGATATAACCGGTGGCTTGGAGATAACCGGGATCATTCTTCACACGCTCTTCCAGAAAAGGGATATACTTCTCATACTCAGCCAACATTACCTCATCTTTGCTGTGGGCATAGCCCAACAGGATAAGTCCCGGCCAAAAGCCGTCCGTCCAATGTCCCTTGCCGTTGCTGCGGTACTGTCCTTCCGGGCTGCCGACCGGATGGGGAAGATCGTCTCCGTAAGCCAGACAGTTCCGGTACAGCTTGGCAGTCAGACGGTTTATTTCTTCGGTCCAGTTCATGGATAACATGCTCCTCTCATTCTTAAGAACCCAGCTAGGGGCGAAAAGGCGGTGAAAGATGCCCTCAAGCGAGTTTTCAGACACGCCCTAATTCAGACTTGGGCGAGCTTGAGCAATTCCTCTTCCGGCAGCGCCTGATCGAACACCGCCAGACCGCCAAGCCGTCCGACAAAAAAATTACCGATAGAGTGGAGCCGGTCCACGGCCCCAACGGTGAAATCGGCCCCGTCCGGACCTCCGTCGTACAATCCCCCCGGATAGTGGTAAGGATTCCGTCCGGGACGGGCATCCAGCCTGCCGTTTAAGAATGATCTTGCATGCTCACCGTCATAGGTGAAGGCAATAAACTGCCACTGTCCCTCCGGCACCTGGGTCTGGCCAATTGAAGCATCCATGCACCAGCGGTATCCCTCGGTGGGCCCGCCTGTTCCCGACACATGGCCGCATACCTGCTCCTTGCTGTCCCATATATACAGATTCAGGAACAATCCGTATTGGCGCTTCTCCCCGGTTTCATTCCAGATTCCCGCCACAAACTCGCATTCTTTGAACCAGGCCCCATCCGACTCACCCGCTCTTTGCATCAGCGGCTTAGCCCCCCGTTTCACCCATGCGGCCACTGTCAATTTGGCGTCCGGTCCCCCGATATTCAGCTCCTGCGCTTCCTTGCGGGGAAGAGAAAACCATTCACCGTTCTCAAGCTCCGCGCTGTACGGACCGAACACTCCATCCTCCACCCGCTTCACGGAGCCGGCCATTTCCCTTAGGGCATAGGAGTTCCGTCCTTGAGAAATTCTCGGCTCTCCCTCAGCCTCCTGAAAGTCCCAGAAAGCCACCAGTCCCGGATGGGCCAGCATAGTCTCCTTTTCGGCCAATTTTATCTCCACCTTGTCTTTGTAATTGACTTGCTCTTGCCGGTTATGTTTCTATCCATAGATCACGATATACTCGGCGGGACTATGTCCTGTTGCCGCCTTGAATACCTTGCTGAAATACGACGGGTCGGGATAACCGACCAGCTCGGCAATTTCAGAGATCATATACTTTTTGGTATACAGCAAAACAATCGCCTTGTCCAGACGATACGCAGTCAAATATTGAATAAAGCTCTGGCCGGTCACCTTCTTGAACAAATTGCTCAGATAGGTACGGGACAGATGCATGCTTCGCGACAGCTCCTCCAGAGTCACCTGCTCCCGGTAATGCTCCCGGATATGCTCAATCACCCGGTCAATATAGGGATTGCTGCCGCGGCCGTCCATTTGGCCCTCAATCGAACCGATCAGCTGCTCCATAAAGTCGGATGTAGCCTGAAGCAGCTCACGGCGGGTCTGGTGCTTCTGTATGAGGACAAACACATCCATAGGGTCCAGGCCGGAAGCGGCCTGCTCCTTCAGCAGCAACGACCGGTTATTCTCATACACCTCGATCATCACTCTGCTGACCAGAGCGCTGCAGACCGCCCGCAGGTCCTCACGGGAAAGGTCCTCCCCGATGATGAATTCCCGAATTTGGCTCCAGGACCGCTTCAGCTCCTGGACCTCCTTCATCAGAATCGATTCCGCCAGACTGCGGATCCACTGGAAAGTCCGGTCAAGCCTGTAGTCAGGCTTCCGCTCCTCCTCCATAGCGTACAGAATCCGCGCGGCTCCCTCATCCTCCATCCGCTGGAGCAGCTCGAACGCTTCCTTGTACGACAGCCAATAATTGAGGGAGGCCGGATACCAGCTGCCGATTGCCGCGCTGACGGGCAGCTCCAGGAAGTGCTCCGCGTTGGCGATAACCGCCTCTGCCAGCTGCCTGGCCGCTGCCAGAGCGTTCTCGCGGGAGCCGGTAAGCAGCACGGGAAGATACGCCTCCCGGTAAGGCAGCGTGTAGCCCGCGCCCTCACTCATGCCGGAGAGAAGCTCCTCTGTAATATTGTGGAGGGAGAAGCGGAACAACTGCCAGTCCCGTTCCCTGCTTACCTTGTGATGGTTCAATCTGACCGGCTTAAGCAGGAGCAGCAGCCCCCCATGCAGGACCTTATCCGCTACCCCATAGAAATCCAGACGTTCTTGGTCGAATTCTCCGGCAGGCTTCCCCAGCATGACCACATCATGCAGGAATTGCCCTCTGAGCATGGAGATATTCTGCCTGACCTCCCGCAGGAACTTTTCCTCAAACCGGAGATGGCTGGTTTCCTGGCCCAGCTTGTGGACAACCTCCTTTACTGCAGCCTCAATCTCGCTTACCACCGCAGGCTTCAGCAAATAATGAACCACCTGCAGGTCGATGGCTTCCTTGGCGTAATCAAACTCATCGTATCCGCTCAGGATAATTACAGGCGTGCGGAACCCCTGCTCCCGTATCCGCTTGATAAACTCAATGCCATTGAGCCCCGGCATGGAAATATCCGTGAGCACCAGATCAGGCTTGTGTTCCATGAAGCACTCCCATGCCTCCATGCCATCCTGAGCCGACAAAATTTCATCGAACCCCAGCGCCTCCCAATCCAGCATCCGGGATATCCCTTCGGTCACAATCCACTCATCATCCACCAGGAGCACTTTCATCGGCCCAACCCTCTCCGGTTCCATTCTTCCGCATCCTCCAGAATCGGCAGTGTAAGGATGACCACCATGCCTCCTTGCTCCGGCTGCCGCAGCTCCACCCCGTAAGCGGCTCCGAAATACAATTGCAGCCTCTCCCTCACATTGGCAATGCCATAGCCGCCGCTGCCTTTATTGCTTCGGGTCTCTCTGAAGGCGGACCCTGCGTACGTTTCGTTATTGCTTATGACCAATATAAGCTGCTTGCCCTCTGCCTGGCAGGTCACCGTTATCATCGAGGTCTGGTCCGGCTTGCCATGGAACCCGTGAATGACGGCATTCTCGATGAAGGGCTGGAGAATCAGCTTGGGCACATACCAGCCTTCATCTGTTCCCGGATTCATGAAGAGCTCATATCTGAAGGGCTCCTTGAACCGGAGCTGCAATAACTGCACATACAGGCTTGCATGCTCCAGCTCCTCGGACAGCCGGACAAAGGGATTGCCCTTGCTCAGACTGATGCGGAAAAGCTTGGCGAGCTTGGCTACCACCTCACTGACATCCTGCGCTCCCCGCATGGCGGCCATCCAGTTGATCATATCCAGCGTGTTATATAGAAAGTGGGGGTTTATCTGGCTTTGCAGCGCCTTGAATTCCGCCTTCCGCAAGGCCTGATGCCCTTCCTCCAGCTTCTCCAGCATATCGCCCAGCTTGCCTGCCATCTGATTGAAGCTGCGGGACAGCTGGGCAAATTCCATAATCGGTCCCTCCGTTCTCATGCGGGTGTCGAACCGCCCCTGCTCGATCCGCTTGAAGGACTGGAGCAGCACCGTAATTTGGCTGACAATTCTGCTGGACAATCTGTATCCGATCAGAATGGATACCAGCCAACCCGCTGTCCCGATTGTCAGCAGGAACAAGCGCAGCGTATTGATGCCCTTCTCCAGCTCCTGCATCCGGATTGCCTCCAAAAGTCGCCATTGGGCGTGATTGGGCTGGGAATAAAGCATGACATAGTCCTCCCCGGACAGCCTTATTCTGCGGTAGCCGTCCTCCTGCTGTCTGGAGATATCCTTCACCCATGTCTGCTCTGACAGCTGCTCCAGCTCCCGGACGCTCCACAGCGTTCCGCCGGTTCTGGAGATCACGCCATTACCGCTGTCTAGCTCCAGCAGCACCCGGTCTGCCCCCCTCTGTCCGGCGCCGATCTGCCTGGTCAGAATATCGCCGGACAACTCCACCTCCAGAACGCCGGACATTCTTGCGTCCCCTCCATATACCTTCAGCACATAGGAGATGACGCTCCCGCCTGTCTCTTCATCCGAGGACGCTCTCATCCAGAAGGAATCCGCCGCCCTGATCTGTTCTTCCGGCCAAGGCATTTCCGCATAAGGAAACAACCGGTCATTGGAGGTGGGAATAACCGATGTGAACCGGACGGCATACAGCCTGATGCTCCGGATGGAGGGCTTGGTATACAAGGACTGATTGATGGTCTGATTCACATTCTTCTTGATTTCCAGGAGATGATAGGCATCCTGCGGCTCCTCTTCAAGGGCTTTTTGAATGACAGGATGCGTGGCAATGCCAAGAGCCGTCTCTTCCACATCACGGATTTTCTGCGTTAGCTGGTTGTGTGTTTCGTGAAGAAGGTCCAGACGGGCTTGACTGGTCTGTTCAATAATAATGCGGGAGACGCTCCAATAGATGGTTCCGGTGGTTAACAGCAGCAGGAAGCCGTTAAACAGCATCATAACCAGAAATATGATAGGTGCAAGCCGCCATTCCTTGTGCAAGCTCCTCCCGCCTTTCCTGCGGCTAATTCTTCATACCGGTTGTGGCAATGCCCTCCACAAAATATTTCTGCGCAGACAGGAAAACGATAAAGCTGGGCAGGATGGATACGGTCGCCATAGCCAGCATGGGACCCCATTGGCTTCCTGATGTGGCATCCAGAAACAGGCGCAGCCCAAGAGGAACCGTGTATTTGGACAAGGTGCTGATGTAGATCAGTTGGCTGAAAAAATCATCCCAGGTCCAGATGAAGCTGAAGATGGCCGTGGTAATCAGGGCCGGCACACAAAGCGGCATAATTATTCTTGAATATAATTGAAAGGTGTTGCAGCCGTCAATAGTGGCGGACTCGTCCAGTTCTCTCGGCAGCCCCCGCACAAACTGGACAATCAGGAAGATAAAAAACGGAGTTGCTCCAAGGAAATTGGGCACGATCATAGGCAGGTAGGTGTCTATCCAGTGCAACTTGTTATACAGAACATACTGGGGAATCAATATTACCTGAGCGGGCAGCATCATCGTAACCAGCATGACCCCAAACCAGAAGGATTGGAGCCGGAATCTCAATCTCCCGAAGGCGAACGCTACCAGTGAAGCCGACAGCACATTGCCGATGACCACCGAGATGGAGATGAAGAAGGAATTGGACAGGAAGGTGCCGAAGCTGTATCTGGGAGTGCCGAACCAGCCTTCCCTGTAGTTTTCCGGAAGCCACGTGCTTGGGAGCAGGGAAGCGGAGGTGAAGATCTCCGACTCCGGCTTGAAGGAGCTGAAGAACATCCAGATTACCGGATACAACATAATGAAGCAGGTTGCAATCAGGACCGTGTGGGAGAGTGTCTTTTTCCAGAAGCCTTTACCGCCAATTCCCGCCATCAGGACTTCCCTCCCGTTTCATAGTGTACCCAGTATTTAGATGATGCAAATAATAAAGCCGTCATTATGCCAATAATTACCAGAATGATCCAGGATAAAGCCGAAGCATAACCCATCTGATAGAAGTTGAAGCCCTTCTCGTACAGATACATGGCATAAACCAGCGTACTGTCCATGGGACCGCCCTTGGTAACAATGAAGGCCTGGGTGAACATCAGAAAGCCGTAAAACAGCTGCATGATCAGGTTGAAGAACAATACCGGCGACAGCATGGGCAGCGTGATCCGCCAGAACTGCTGCCACTTGTTGGCTCCGTCCAGAGACGAGGACTCATAGAGGTAGGCGGGAATCTGCTTGAGACCGGCCAGAAAGATGACCATGGACGAGCCGAATTGCCATACAGCCAGCAAAATCAAGGTATATAGCGAATATTGGGGGCTGAACACCCAGGACCTGCCCTCCAGTCCGAATAAGCCCAATACTTGATTGACGATGCCATCCGTATCAAAAATTTGCCGCCACATAATCGCAACCGCCACGCTCCCCCCCACCAGGGAAGGGATATAATAGATAGCCCGGTATACCCCGATGAACCGCAGAGCCTGATTCATGACAACGGCAACCAGAAGCGCAAATGCCAGCTTAAGCGGAACAGCCATGAACACAAATTGAAAGGTGATTCCCAATGATTTCAGGAAGCGGTCGTCCCTAAGCAGGATATCCCGGTAATTATCCAGGCCCAGCCATTTTGGAGAGGAGACCAGATCGTACTTGGTAAAAGAGAAATAAAGCGAGCTGGACATGGGGCCGATAATAAAGGTGAACAGGCCGACAAGCCAAGGAAGCATAAACAAATATGCAGTCAGGTTGCGTCTAATTGAGGCATTCATCATCATCCACTCCTCTGGAGAGCAAGGGCCGGACTGCCGCCCGGACCCGCTCCCTGTATATCTTTTGTCTCATTGCGCTGTTCCACCCGGTGCTTCAGCCATGGCTAAAAGGGTTACTGCGCTTTTTTCAAGATCTCGGCGGCTTCCTTCACAAAGGCCTCAGCGTTCTCCTCCACGGATTTCTTGGCAAACTGAACCTCCTGGGACTTGACCGAGAACAGCTTATCCACCTCCGTTGCACCCTTGGGTGTGGACAGGTCGAACGGCTTGGCAACCTTGGAAGCCTGCTCGATATAGCTGAATTGGGCCTTGTCCTGCTCCGACAGGCTGGAGGAAATGGCATCGCGCACCTT
The DNA here is from genome assembly GCA_029256185.1 of Paenibacillaceae bacterium. Taxonomy (GTDB): domain Bacteria; phylum Bacillota; class Bacilli; order Paenibacillales; family NBRC-103111; genus Paenibacillus_AR. Next base: position 1,551 of record JAQSYI010000011.1, on the reverse strand, counting down.
TTGGGAGATGGGCACTCCCCGGTTGGAGCCGAGAATCTTGGTAGCTTCCGGATCATTCATGATGAAGTTAAGCAGCTGCGTGGTCTCCTTGGCATTCTTGGATTCCGCGTTAACGGACCAGAATACGCTGGCAGAGACATACGCCCCTTCCTCACCCCCGGTTAAGGAAGGCCACATCATCATTTTCAGAGAGCGCTTAGCCATGCCCTCCACACTGGAGAACTGGTTGGAGTGGGCGGCCATCAGGGGAATCTTGCCCTTATGGATCAATTGCTTCTCCAGTTCCTGCTGGAGCGTGGAAGCGGACACGTCCGCCGGGGGAACACTGCCTTCCTTCCGCAGCTTGTCCCAATATTGCCAGTACTCCGCAACGGTCTCCTTGGTGAAGCCCAGTTCGGTTCCTTTGTACAGACTTTGCCCCTTCTGCCGGGTAAAATAGGAGAACATGTCGATGTAAGTGCTGAAATCGGGGGAGCCGTATGAGCCGCTTCCCAGCTTTTGGGTGATTTGCTTGGCAGCTGCTGCGTAGTCATCCCAATTGAACCGTTCCGGGGCGGTCACACCGGCCTTCGTATACATCTCGGGGTCGTACATCAAGGTCGGGCTGTTAATTCCCGTGGGAACAGCGTACATTTTCCCGTTGATCACACCGATGCTCTTAATGGAGTCGCTGACCCCATCCAGTTGAATTCCCAGAGCGGCAAGATCCTGAATGGCGCCCCGGCTGGAATAATCGTTGACATTGGGCAAGGTCATCTGGAACAGGTCCGGGGCGGTTTTTCCCGCCAATTGTACATTGAGCTTCTCGAAATAACCGTCGAACCCGGAGTATTCTGCCGTTACCTTGATATTAGGATTCTTCTCCTCAAACAGACGGAGAACCTTTTCCGTCATCTCGTGACGGTCCTTCGTCCCCCACCACGCCATCCTCAGCTCGACCTTTTTGCCCGGCTCGGACGTTCCGGGAGAGCTCTTGCCGCTTTCATTTTCCTTGGCCCCCCCTGAACAGCCTGCCGCTAACAGGGATATTGCCAGCACAACCGCCGCGCCTGCTTTTTTTACATCTGCCATTTTCCCGTCCCCTCTCAGATCCATGTCCTTGATAACTTTGCTGCAGCTTCATTGTACCTTCCGGGTCTATCAGGGTACATGGAATTACGTATACTCCTGCTGGTGGAAATGTACTCGGTTTTTGTTCTTCTGCCAGAAGACCGCCCCTTTCTGGACCTTGGGCAGCAGGTACCTCCCGCTTCCGAAACTTCCGTCCAACGTCCACCTTGTTTCTGGCCTTCGGCCCGGCCCAGTCGCCTTGTTTCTGGTTTTCGGCCCGGTCCAGTCGCCTTGTTTCTGGCTTCTTCCGGCCATCCGCTCAGCCCGCCTCGCTCGGGTTTCCCGTTCACTCTGCCGCCTCGCGGCGCACATATCCATGTGCGGTGACCTTCCACTCCTCCTCCTTTTCCTTCAACAGCTTGCACTTTGATAGTTGCTGGCGCGCCATGCTCCCCCTTTTCCTTCAACAGCTTGATAGCTGTTGGCGCGCCGCGCTCCCCC